>JBBAUX010000014.1:0-1072 GCA_040398005.1 Opitutales bacterium | reverse complement strand
AAAACCGAAAAGCTATTTCACGAGTTGCTGGGATTGGGAATGAACTGGGAGGTTCAGGAGTGTGAATTTGACCATATTCAAGGAGTGGTTCGAATAAAGATCGCGGAGACGGCGCACCTCTGGGAAATGGAGCGCAGTCCTGGAGAGGGAGCCAAAGCCAAGCTCTATGACCATACGGAAGAGTTGGTTTGGAGACATCTCAATGTGTTTGAACACAGTTGCGAGATTCGATGCCGCTTGCCGCGAGGACAGTGCAGCAAGAGCGGAAAGGTTTATCGAATCACGCCGCCGTGGGAAGGATTGAGCAAGCATTTCACGAAAGCTTTTGAGGCATTTGCGCTTTTATTGATGCGGGAAATGCCTGTTCTGGCGGTGTCACGCATTGTGAAGGAAAGCGATACGCGACTTTGGCGCATGCTCAAAGCCCATGTTGCAGCGGCTCATCCGCAAACCGACTGGAGCAACGCGGTGTGCGTGGGATGTGATGAAATGAGTGTGAGCAAAGGACATCGTTACATTACCGTATTTTGCGACATGATAGGCAGGAAAGTCCTCTTTGCCGCGAAAGGCAAAGACAAGAGCGTATGGGAGGCCTTTGCCCGGAGTTTGGAGGAACACCATGGGCATCCACGCCAAATACAAGAGGTGTCGATGGATATGAGTCCTGCCTACATCGCTGGGGTGAATGAAAACATCGGTTCCCAAGCAAAAGTGGTTTTTGACAAGTTTCATGTCGTGGCCACAGCAAGCAAGGCCGTGGATGAAACTCGCCGAGCGGAAGCACGCCAAAGTGCGAGTGCCCACAATGTTTTAAAGGAGAGCCGTTGGGTATGGCTCAAAAATCCCGAGAACCTCACCGATAAGCAGAAGATCAAATTCAGGAGTCTGGAGAAGGAAAATCTGGCGACGGCGCGAGCTTACCAAATGCGTTTGAATCTCACAGAAATCTATAACATTCCTAACCAGTTTTTGGCGAGGAAGAGATTTATGGCGTGGTGTCGATGGGTGCGCCGTGTGTCCAAAAGATATGCCAGCTTGATGTTTGCGAAGATGGTTTCCTGCGCAGGTATGA
>JBBAUX010000013.1:0-1628 GCA_040398005.1 Opitutales bacterium | reverse complement strand
TTGGGTAATAAAAAAATATTTTTAAGGTCGAAAGTGAGTTAGAGGCCAAAAATATTTGGATTTCTGAGGTGCCTGGGGGCGCCCTCGCAGTTTTGGGACAATTCTCAGCCCTATATATGCAGGCCACTGCATCAAAACTATGTACCAACTCCAAGCCTTCCCCACCCTGTCAGTACTCAAGGATTTTATCCCTTATCGGGGTATCATCCTTTCTTCCGAAGTTGTTCTTTCACCAGACGAATACCGAGCGATGCGTGAATTGAAACTTAGCTCGCTGGAAAACAGCAGCCTGATCGAAAACAAACCCCTCGCAACCGTCCTCATCGATACCGGACCCGTTCTTGAGCTCATCGCTAAAGAATGGAAGTACGACCTTGCCCTCCTCAAAGAAGGTAAAGGCGACACCGGCATCGAGGATCATAGTTGGACGATGTATAGTAATAACAAAATCTCACCCGTTATCGTACGCTGGGACCTAGGCAAAGCCCGTATCCACCTCGTCATGGGCAATGAAGAAACCGAATTCAAGTTCGTCGCCATGGGAAATATCGAAGCGAAAGATATTTTAGAGCGTTTGACTGTAATATTGAGCGCGCTGCATGAAATGGAAGAGTATCTCGAGGAAATCGAAATCGGTTCGGGCGACACACTTCAAAAAGTCCAGATTGGCAAATCGCTAGGAATGTCGGATTTCATGTACCGATGCGTTATCGTAAAGCCGGACCACGGAAAACTCAGCGACGCACGACGCAAGGACTGCATCCAGTTGGCGAACTCATGCGATATAGATATCCTAACCCTCGCTTCCGCAAAGCAAGTCGGCCTAGAACTCAAGGAGAACGAAATGTTGCTTAACGTTAAGGATATACCTCGCTCGTTCAAATACACCGCAGATGTCGGTTGCTCGTGGGAAATTTGTAACCTGGTCTACAATCGCAGTATCCGCGACGCGGGACGCCTCATGAATCGTCTCGTCGGAAGAGCTATGTTTCCTGAGAAGTCTGCAAAATTCGAGGCAGAGCGAAAGCGCTCGCGATATGAAGTATCAACCGAAATCGTTGATCCAGAAATCGCAGAGCGTCAGAGATTCTTAACCGATACTTGCAAAGACGTGCTCAACTACGTTGAAAAGGACCACTCCCTAGCGAACTCATCGACTTTGAAGTGGAGAAAGCTGACGTTGGCCAATGATTTCAGACGTCCTGAGCCGAGTGTCTTGAAAGGAACCTCACCCCACAAGATGATGAGAGAAGGCGAAGTTTGCATGTCGTCCGACCTCATCAATCTCATGATCGGCACCCTCTTCGAGTTAGAGAAACATGTACCCAAGTCTGAAGCCAAGAAGCCTGAATCAAATAAGCCGCGAATCCGTGGTCGCGTTGATGGTATCAATAAGCCGGAGGAGAAAAAAGAGTTTGAGGTTAAGCTCGAGACCATCTCGAACCCTTACTTCAGCTTACACATGGGTATGCCGGTGCGAGTGGATCAAAGCGTGTCCGTGTGGCGCGAGGCCGACAGCGAAGCGTTAGCGTGTGATATCTGGTACGACATGGAAAGCCGCCACCTCCACGTCGCCAACATGTACCGCATCAAAGCCCCCACCGCATAAACCAAAAAAGGGTCAGGCA
>JBBAUX010000012.1:0-6741 GCA_040398005.1 Opitutales bacterium | reverse complement strand
TTCACACGAGGCGCAGGGAGCGAACTCGGTGATCGAAGTCGAAATTCCACAGACGGCTCCTGTATCCATCGGACAACTGATGCATGCGAACGTCAGCACTTCCGACCTATTCCCCTACCGCACGGTTGGAAATTCTTTCCCCAACACCGTGGTACCACTCGATAAATCTTGGACCTTCGGTACTCCCTACACGGTTACACAATATACAGGTGGAGCTACCTTTGCCGACATGAGTTATCTCATGAACAATGCACTCTGGGATAATTTCTTTTTCTCCGGCGCCGCCCCGGTTCTAAAAGCGAATAAAGGACAATCGGTAACCGAAAACTATAACAAGGTGCGTAGTCTCAGTGCACAAGACGTGCTCAATAATTTCGCTAATGGCACAGGAAAATTAGCGAATCCATCCATGCGTCTTTATCAGCCGTTTGGTATCAGTGATGCACCCTACGCATTTGGATTTACGGGCGATGATAAAAGTCCTGCGTTTATTAATACCGCTTCACCGCCCGCTACTAGCCCCACACCTGATGGTTGGAAAAAAATGTCGTCTTACCTTCTTAACGACGGGGCCTTTAATGTGAATTCCACTTCGATCGAAGCATGGACCGCTCTCTACGCATCGCTCAAAGGTCTGGGCATCGGCACGGGCGCTACGAGCACCAGCAATGCACGTTTTCCACGTATCATCGGACCGACCGGACAAGTTATATCCGAAAGCGATCTCAAAAAATCCAGTTACTGGAATGGATTCGTTAATTTATCGGATACTCAAATTAAAGCCCTCGCCGTTGCTACAGTCGCTGAAGTTAAAGCCCGCGCCAAATTCTTCTACCGTACAGAACGCGATCAAGACTACACTCCACTCACTCGACGCTTCCTCGGCTTCCCCGCTGGTCAAGAACCCGCCACGCCGCTCTTAGGCATGTGCGAATTTATTAATCGCTTCCTCGGTCCAACCAAAAAGTTCAGCGCCGATATTACGTATTCACTTTATCCATTGCCCACCGCAGCAACTTCGAACACGGGTGCCGCTTATCCCGATAATTTCCCCACCGTATCCACTGCCGCCGCCTCGCCTAATAAATATAAATGGATGATTCGTTCAGGCGTATTGGAATCGGCCATCGCTCGTGCCGATAAAACTTTAGGTTCGGCTACTTTAGCATCCACTCCAAGCAATGGAGCCATCATCGATCCTGCCGTCAGTCACAATTGGAAAAACAACGGCGCAACCAACGGTGGCAGCACGGGTATGCCTCCAGGATTATTCTGGAGAAATATCGAAATCCTTACCCCCGAAGATAATACTAATCGCACCCACAATGGTTTCGGTGCCGCGGGCTGCTTATACCAAGGCGACTTACTACAGGCGCTCGGGCCTCGCTTAGCGACTCGCTCCGACACCTTTACCATCCGTGCTTACGGCGAAGCCACCGATAATTCAGGCGCCAACGCTAATTGCGTGATTGAACTCGTGGTACAAAGAACGCCTGAGTACATCGACAACAAAACCCAACCGCACGAGCGTGTCGAAGACCTCAAGACTACGAATGTCTCCAAATCGATTAACACTCTCCTCGGCCGCCGATTCATAATTATTTCGGCCCGCTGGTTAGCTAAATCAGAAATCTAATTTTAAAACCCATGGAAGCACTGAACGTACAAAATGTAGTAAAAGTTTTTAACTCACCGAGCACCGGCGAACACATCGCCCTGCAAGGCATCGATCTCACCATCCAAAAGGGTGAGCTCTTTTTCCTCCTCGGCGCCTCGGGCTGTGGCAAGACCACCCTACTCCGTTGCATCGCCGGACTCGAACACCCCACCTCTGGAAAAATCTTCTTCGGCGATCGTGATGTCACCGGCCTCGCCCCTCACCTCCGCGAAGCGGCCATGGTCTTCCAAAGTTACGCCCTCTGGCCCCACATGTCCGTCGCTCAAAACGTTGCCTTTGGTCTCGAAGAGCGCGGTGTGAAAAAAGAAGAAATTAAACAACGCGTCGCTGAAGCACTAGCCGGCGTTCGACTCAATAACCTCGACGACCGAGCCATCGATCAACTTTCGGGCGGACAACAACAACGCGTCGCCCTGGCTCGCGCCCTCGTCGTCCGTCCACGTTGCTTACTGCTCGATGAACCGCTTTCCAATCTCGATGCCCAATTGCGTATCGAAATGCGTCGTGAAATCCGTCGCATCGTCAAAGCTAATGGACTCACCGCCATCTACGTGACACACGACCAAGAAGAAGCCCTCGCGATGGCGGATCGTATGGCTGTGTTGCACAAAGGACGTCTCGCCCAAGTGGGAACCCCTGAAGAAATTTATCGCCGACCTACCTCCGCTCACGTGGCAAAATTTATCGGTGAAACGAATTTAATCGAAGCCACCGTAGTTTCTCAAAACGGAAACAGTTATAAAGTTTCTACTGCGGCCGGTGAGTTCACTGGACGCATCGGTGAATCCAATTGGAAGCCTGCAACCGGCGAGAAAGTTTTATTATCCATTCGCCCTGAAGCTTGGGAAGTAGTCGCGAGTGCAACTGCCAATACCACCAGCGGTAAAGTTTTGGAAAAGACTTATCTCGGTCAGCGCCAACAGGTCGAAGTATTGAGCCCGCTCGGCCATTTACAGGTTGTCATGCTCAATCCCAAGAAGCCTTTAGTCGTCGGTGACTCACTCACCCTCACCGCCACCCACGAAGACGTCATCATTGTTCCGAAAGAATGAGCCAAGCCCGCACTATTTGGATTACTCTAGGCCTGATGGTCTTCTTGGTCGTACTACCCTTAGTATTACGCGAAGACACCAATCAAATGCCCAACACGAATGCGCGTCGCCTGGTCATTTACACTCCGCACAGCGAATCCATCCGCCGGGAGTTTGCCGAAGCCTTCGCTGAGTACTGGGAAAAAAATCGTCGCGAGAAAGTTTATATCGATTGGAGAAGTCCAGGAGGCACTTCCGAAATTCGTCTCGTACTCGATGCCAGCTATAAAGCGGCCGACGAAGAAAAGCGTCCAGGCATCGGTGCGGATATTTTCTTTGGGGGCGGTGAACCGGATTTTGCTAATCAGTCTAAGAAGGGTCGCTTAGTTCCGCTCAAATTATTTGATAAACATCCTGAGTGGTTTGGTAAAGACGGTGCGATTCCCGAAATTTACACCGGCGAACGACTTTACGCGAAAGATAAAACCTGGATCAGCTCATGCCTTTCTCGTTTCGGTATTTGTTATAATCCGATTCGTTTAAAGTACTTGGATTTACCTGAGCCCAAAACGTGGAATGAGTTAATGCATCCTAAACTTTACGGCATGATTGCTCTCGCCGACCCGACGAAGAGCGGTTCAGTAGCCCGTGCGTTCGAATTGATTGTACAGGCTGAGATGCAGAAGTCGCTCGATGATCCCGCTCTAAAAAATCTTTCTGAAAAAGAACGCTTAGCAATCGGATGGAAGAATGGTCTTAAAGTTTTACAAGGTCTGGCCGCCAACGCGCGTTACTTTGCGGATGCTTCCACAAAAATTCCTCTTGATATCGCCGATGGTAATGCCGTCGCTGGCATGTGTGTCGATTATTACGGAAAAGCTTTTGCGAATCAGGTGAACAAAACGGAAGTGCGTCTCAAATGGATTGCACCCGTGAATGGCACCACCGTCAGCGGCGATCCGATTGCTGTCTTGCGTGGAACCACTGAACCCGAACTCGCCCAGGCCTTTGTGGAGTATGTTTTAAGTCCGGCAGGACAGGCCTTATGGAATTCAGCACCGGGAACTCCCGGCGGACCCAAACGTCGTGAGCTGTATCGTCCACCCGTCCGACGTGACACCTTCCCGATTGGCACAGGTAAGCCTGCACCCGATTCGCCGTATGTGTTTGGCGAATACCAAACCTATCGTCCGGAACTCACTTCTGCTTCTTTCGGTACACTGCGTCGATTCGTTCGCGTGATGTGCATTGATAATCACGAAGAATTAAAATCAGCGTGGGAGGCGATCATCGAAGCAGGCATGCCGGCCGATGCTATTGCGGCCCTCCAAGACTTCTCCTCATTGCCTTATCGTGATGGCGGTAAGGGCGACCCCGAACTGGATAGTCCAGACCCACTCGTATCGGCACAGCGCATGTCGCAGCTCGGCATAATTTTCCGAAAAAATTATAAACAAGCCGAAGCCCTTGCTCGCGCCCACTCTTCTAAAAAGCCATGAACCGTCGTACTGCTTGGATTTTTTTAATTACTTTAACTGCCATCATGGCGGTCGGATTTATTTACCCGGCCGTGAGCGTCCTCCAGGAAGCTTTTATTAATCCTCATGATCATACTTTCTCGCTGAGTTATTTCGGAATGGTGCTGACCGACCCCGTTTACCAAGAAGGAATTATCAATGCATTGAATTTAGGTTTAGTCAGCACGCTCTTGGCAGTGTTGATTGCGGTGCCTTTAGCAGTGATTAATAATAAATATACTTTTCCGGGTCGAAAATTCCTCTCCTTAGCGCTTTTGATTCCCATGATTCTCCCTCCGTTCATCGGAGCGGTGGGCATTAAATGTATTTTAGGCACGGAAGGTTCGCTCAATGGATTACTCTTTAATCTCGGCTGGATGTCCCCCGAACACCCACGCGATTGGTTAGCAGAAAATCGCTTCTTAGGCATCGTGCTCATGAATGCGTTGCACCTTTATCCGATTTTATATCTCAATGCTGCAGCGTCGCTCGCTCAAGTGGATCCAGCCCTCGAACAAGCGGCTTCCAATTTAGGTTGCTCGCCCGCCCGTCGATTCTTCCGTATTACGCTGCCTTTAATTCTTCCAGGATTATTTGCGGGAGCTTCCCTCGTATTTATCTGGGCGTTCACTGAACTCGGTGTACCACTTGTTTTCGATTTTCCGCGCGTGGCGCCGGTGCAAATTCTCGACGGCATCAAGAACCTCGATCGCAATCCCCTGCCCTATGCTCTGACGGGCATTGTGTTAGTCATCGCCGCGCTGGTATTTTTAATCTCAAAACTCGTCCTCGGCAGTTCCAAGCACGCAGCGGCTCCTCGACCCAGTTTACGTTCTACACCTAAGCCATTACCCACGTGGCTCGGCTGGAGCTGTGCGGGATTATTCGCAGGTACCACGCTCGTTGCCTCGCTCCCTCACTTCGGTGTGATTTTCCTTTCCGTATCGAACGCCTGGCACGGAACCATTCTGCCTTCTGAGTTTACCTTAGGTCACTGGCAAGAAGCACTCGGCAGTGCGCTCGTGGTTCCATCGATTCAGAACAGTCTGCTCTACGCGGGTTGTGCTTCTTTCTTGGCCTTGATTATGGGCTTAACGGCGGCATGGGTGATTGTGCGTTCTGATTTAAGAATGCGACACCTCTTAGACACGCTCACCATGTTGCCCTTAGCGGTGCCTGGACTCGTGATGGCCTTTGGTTACTTAGCGCTCTCGCAAGAAGGAAAACCTTTTGCGTGTCTGGTTGGTGCGAATGGCAGTCCCTTCCTTCTACTCACCTTAGCTTATACCATTCGTCGTCTACCTTATGTGACGCGTGCGGCGATTGCCGGACTTCAACAAAGCGATGTGATGTTAGAACAAGCAGCGCGATCGCTGGGTGCGACGCTGTGGTCGACCTTCCGTCGCATTTCACTTCCCCTCCTCGCGGCTCACTTAGCGGCGGGTACGATTTTAGCTTTTGCGTTTTCGATGCTCGAAGTGAGCGACAGTTTAATTCTGGCGCAACGTGCGGAGCACTTCCCGATTACTAAAGCGACCTTCGCACTGCTGAGCTCACTCGGTAACGGTACGCAACTCGCAGCAGCGCTGGGAGTGTGGTCGATGGTCTTCCTTTCGGTGGCGTTAATTGGTGCGGCAATTCTCGGTGGTAAGCGCGGCGGACTCTCCGAATAATTACTCGATCTTTTTTATAGCGTAGATATTTCACCCAATAAAAAAGGGGTCTCTTGCGAGACCCCTTTTTGTTTATCCTGAAGTTACTCAGGTGATGTCCGGATTAAGCAACTGACTTCTTCTGCTTGCGGCGGCGGATGGCGACTGCTGCGAGAGCGAGGGCGCCGAGGGCGAGACCGTAAGTCGAAGGCTCAGGAATCGACATCATCAAGACAGTGTTACCGCCGTTGGTGACGGTATATACCTTGATGAGATCTGAGAGACTCTGACCGTTATACTGAGCAGCTACAGAGTTCGAACCAGTTGCATACTTCAGACCCGTGGTATCGATCGTGAAGAGATCAGTAAGGTTGGCATTAGCACCGAGATTTACTGAACCCGCTTGGAGGAACTTGAAGTCGTAGAACGGATCGAAGAGCAATCCTTGAGTATTCGCGTTAGCCGAGACCACCTCGATGGTGATTTTCTCTCCGCCAGCAACGAAGCCGCTAAGATCCAAGGAACCCGAGGTAAGGAGCGTGCTGTAAGTAACACCCGCTTTATTAGTCAGATCGTAGTGAGTGTAACGGGTGTCGATGTTAGAGCCCGAGTTAACAGTCAGACCAGTGATATCGACGCTACCAACGAAGACTCGGATAGTTGAACCGTTGGTGAGCGCGAAGCCACCTGTGCTGAGTGTGAGAGCGTAGTTAGTAGAGGTGCCTACTTGGAGAGTAGCACCACTAGCAACGTTCACGATACCTGCACCCGTTGCAGAAGCATTATTAGCAATTAAGGTCGCGGTGTCTTGGACGAAGGTTGGACCGTTATAGGTGTTGGCCTGCGAAAGGGTAACTGTACCA
>JBBAUX010000011.1:0-28638 GCA_040398005.1 Opitutales bacterium | reverse complement strand
TCCGCCATAGTTTCCGCCATAGTTTCCGCCATAGTTTCCGCCATAGTTTCCGCCATAGCCGGCACCACCGTAACCACGACGTTGAGAACCCCGGCTTGTATTATTAGTCCCGCTAGCGCTTCCACTGGAGGAAGAACTGTTGGTGCTACCGGTATTTGGGTTTTCTTCACTCATGAATTAAAAGCGACTATCTTCTACATAAATAGCGTCTTCATCTTGAAGGATAAAATCGGGCTCGTCGCCCGAATCAATTTTACGCATATCTTTTAAGATGACTTCAGTCTCTCCGTCGGGTTTCAGTCGTTTAATCGCAACATCGGATCGACGTCCACGCGCCTGAATACCACCGGCAATAGAGAGAGCTTTACCTAGAGTAAGATTCTCTTCTGGCGGGATTGTTACGGGACCCGCACGACCCACATAACCAGAAATATAAACCCGTCGTTCTGCATAGCCGACAATCGCAATAATTAGCTGAGGTTGTTTGAAATAGCGGCTAAAGCGTTTCGTTAGTAAATCCTGTGCCTCGGTAATCGTTAAACCAGCCACGGGCACAAGTTGTTTTAAAAAAGGGACGTCGATGGTACCATCAGGATTGATTCGCCGCTCAATCACGGTGTCGTTTTCATTGATGACGCCGACACGGATAAAATCGCGAGAACGTAGGCGGTAGGAAGTTTTAGTAAGAGCGGGGTCGGCTTTTACCTCGTCCTTGCCCGCCGGCTTGGTAGTCACGGAGGCATTTGCAGCTGTATCCACGGGTGAACTTGCCACAATTTCGTTAGCAACTTCCGGTGCGGGTGGCTTCGACACTCGACCTAATTCTAAAATTTCAGCGGAAAGACGAATCACGCCCAGTCCGAAAATAAAAACACAAACTAACGCAGTGTATTTTCGGATGAAAGGGGTCGGACAATCTAACATAAAAAATCTGCTGAGGGGTTGGCCTACGTAAGATTTTTTAATAACGGAAAGTGGTCGAAAGATTGATGGAATTCGCTTTAAAATTGGAGGCGGGCGAGTTCTTAACTTTGGAATCTAGAGCATCAACCTTGGCAGCAAATCTGATGTATTTATTGTACTCCCAATTAACACCCGCGTTAAAGTCTAGTGAGTCAACTTGGGTGGTACCTGAGACGGCCTTAGATTTTAATGCGTGAAAACTGAGCGCAACATTTTCTAATAAGGCATAGGACACGGTATAACCGATAGTGTCGTTCTTGATTGATCCACCAGCTGCGGAAGCCGATACATCATGAACTAAATTAAGTTCGTGAGTAAATTTTTCGGTTAAGTTATGTGAAACTGTCAAATTGTACGACAGACCGTTGTTCGACACTCCATCTAAATCAGAACTGAAATAACCAAGACTGGTGGTGATGCGAATCTTGCCGGAAGAAGTAGGCTGTCCGTTTACAGTTAAGCCGACGAAATCCTTGGTAAATTTTTGTTGTCCAGGTGGACGGGGTATAGTCGTAACTCCTGGCAGCAGAGGTAATGTTTGTTGCTTTGTATGGAAGTAAGGTGCGGCCGAGTAGTTGCTTAAATCATGCGTAAAATTCAATCCGTACTCCAATTTTTCGCTAGGGGTCTTATAAGTAATACTGATTGGAATCGATTTGGTGTTAATTTCACTCAGAGTATTTGTGTTATAGGCAATGTCCGTAGTTTCAATGAGGGTGATTGGAGCTACTGTCGTTGTGCTAGTCTTAACGGGGTTTAAGTAGTGATTGTAGGAATTGATAAAGCCTACTTTTAGGTTCAACTTTTCGCTGAGCTTATACCCAATATTCAATGAGTGAGAATAATTAGCCTGACGCACCAAAGTAGCACCGAGAACTTTACCGCTATCCGCCCCTAAAATACTGGCCAAATTATCGTTTCGGGCGGACTCATTATAAGAGGTAGAAACTCCAACAACCAAGGGTCCGCCAGTCTCATAATTCGCACTCGCGCTAATATTACTCTGACCTTGTTCTAAATCTTTATATTCAGATTTATTGTAACGTAAGAAAGATCGTGAGGCCTTCAAATTTGCGGAGAGAGGGCTGTCTTTGGCATAAAGCAAATCGAACCCAGGCGTAAAAGTCATTAATGCCGCAGATTTTTTATCAACAACGGAGTACAAATTATCCTTAAAATCAAAAGACAAGGCGCCGTTGAAAAATATGTCGGTATCATCGCCAATCTGGATCAAGGGAGAGGTCGGAAAAATAGTTGCGGCACTGACGAACGCAGTAGTGCCGAGCAAGGTAGCGGCGGCTAAGAAAAACTTCGTTTTAGGCATAAATTTAGGCTAGGTTAGAAGTTCAGAATAATTCCAATTTAAAGGCTAATCTCAACAAAGAAAGGGATAAACAAAATAGGCGTACATTTAAGTACGCCTATTTACATAAGTAACTGTGTATTAGTTACTTACTTACTACTCAGCAGCGAGTTCGGTCGGGGTTACCTTAATCTTACGATACATAGGTAGTCCGGTACCCGCTGGGACGAGGTGTCCCATAATCACATTTTCCTTGAATCCAGTCAATGGATCGCGACGAGCCATGGTAGCTGCATCGGTCAGAACACGGGTGGTTTCTTGGAAAGAAGCGGCCGAGATGAAGGACTCAGTCTCAAGCGATGCTTTGGTGATACCCAGAAGGATGGGTTCGTATTCGGCGATCTGACCACCGCGTTCATGAATCGAACGATTCACTGCTGCGAGCGTGCTACGATCGACGTGTTCGCCCCACAAGTAATCAGAATCACCCGGCTCGGTAATGCGTACCTTGCGGAGCATTCGAGCTACGATGATTTCAATGTGCTTGTCGTTAATGACAACACCCTGTGAACGGTAAACTTTTTGAATTTCGGTGATGAGGTAATCCTGTACACGCGATTGACCGAGAATATCCAAGATATCGTGAGGGTCGACGGCACCATCCGTGAGCGGCTGGCCTTGCTTAACTTTTTCGCCAGCAACCACGTTGATGTGTTTACCGTGAGGAATTAAGTGTTCTTCTTCGCGACCGATGGAATCTTTGATGACCAAGCGCTTCTTACCGCGAACGGAAGGTTGGAATTCAACCTCGCCATCGATCTTCGCAATTTCAGCAGCATCCTTGGGAGGACGAGCTTCAAAGAGTTCGGAAATACGCGGTAAACCAGCAGTAATATCTTGAGTCTTCGCAGCCTGACGTGGAATTCTTGCGAGCAAGGTTCCTACTTCAACTTCGGTGCCTTCTTCGACGACGACACGAGCACCGGCCGGAATCGAAAATGTTCCGAGGTTATCACCCTTCTCATTTACGATTTGGATTTGCGGATTTTGTTCATCGGAGTGTTCGATGATGCTCTTGATGAATTTATTCGCAGCGGTATCGCGCTCTTCATTGTAAGTCACACCATTGATCATATCAATGAGACGAATCTTACCGATTGCGTTAGCGAGAATCGGCGTGTTGTTCGGATCCCAAGCAGCAATGATTTGGTCTTTCTTGATTGCTTGTCCGTCCTTCACCTTGATCACCGTACCGGCGAGAATACGATATTCTTTGGCGGGCTGATTAGCTTCACCCACGATTCGAATTAAGCCCGTACCGTTAACGGCAACGAGTGCATCATGCAGAGGTACCGTGTTAAGATCCACGAATTCAATGTGACCATTGATTTCGGTTTTGATTTCAGGAGTCTTTAACTGAGCAACACCACCAATGTGGAAAGTACGCATAGTTAACTGAGTACCTGGTTCACCGATGGATTGTGCAGCAATAATTCCAACCGCAGTACCACGTTCTACGATGCGACCAGTCGATGGATCGAGACCGTACGACTTAGGCGGAATTGCATTCACGTGCATGTGCGTGAGTGGCGAAAGAACTTTAACGCGATCGATACCGGACTTCTCGATAGCTTTAGCGATGTCCTCAGTGATGAGTTCACCCGCAGCTACGATAACTTCGGAAGGATTGAGAGGGTTGACGACGTCATCCGATGGGCAACGACCGATGATGCGGTCAGCCAAAGGAACGAGAATTTCGTCACCGTCATAAATCGTGGATTTCCAAACACCATTAGGGAGACGCACGGCTACACGATCAACACCCGCATCGCGCAACTTCGCGACCATCTCTTCCGTCAGTGTTGTATCAGCTTTAATTAAAGGCTTAACTGCACCGGATGGATTAGGAACGTCGATTGAAACGTGACGGCCAATCGCCGCATCGCTTAATGGAATAACTTCGGAACCGGATGAAAGATTACGATTGTCGGTGACAATCACATCCATCGCCACGTCACACAACTTACGTGTCATGTAACCGGCGTCAGCGGTTTTCAGCGCTGTATCCGAAAGACCCTTACGCGCACCGTGCGTCGAGATAAAGTACTCGAGAACGGAGAGGCCTTCACGGAATGAAGATAAGATTGGGCGTTCGATAATTTCACCGGAAGGTTTAGCCATCAAACCACGCGCACCGCACAACTGCTTAACCTGGGCTTTATTACCACGCGCACCAGAATCCATCATCGCGTAAACTGGATTAATGATCATCCGGTGGGTGTGACGAGGGTCACCCTTACGAACACCTGCTACTTTCGCAGCTTCGGCGAGGGTGTTATAAACAGACTGAGCAATCGTGTTAGTCGCACTAGACCAGGTATCAACGACCTTGTTTCGGCGCTCATCATTGGTGATGGTACCACTTTCGTTTTGCTTTTGGTATTCGCGAACCTTGATGGTGGCTTCTTTCACGACGGCATCTTTTTCGGCCGGATAAATCATGTCGGATACACCGATTGAAATACCAGCTTTAGTTGCGACGCGGAAACCTGTGTCCTTCAGAGCATCAAGAACAGGAATAGAAAGTTCCTTACCAACGGCCTTGTATGTCTTAAGAATTAAATCGCCCAACTGACCCTTCTTCACGGTCTCATTAAAGAAGCCGAGTTCGGAAGGCCAAATGGTATTAAAAATAATACGACCGACTGTCGTCACAATGGTGCGAGCGTTTTTGTCGCCGTGCACCGTGTCGCGACCTAAGTCAGGATTCGCATAACGTACCCAATCGTGGAAGTGCAGCGCACCTTCGGCTTCGGCGTAATTAGCTTCTTCGACTGAACCAATCACGGGTAAGTGTTGTTCGCTCTTAGGCTTATTCGCAGGTTCAAGCGTCAGGTAATAAGCACCCAACACAATATCTTGGGATGGAGTTAAGATCGGCTTACCGCTTGAAGGTGAGAAGATGTTGTTCGTGGACATCATCAAGAGCTTACACTCCATGATAGCTTCCAGTGAAAGCGGAACGTGAACGGCCATTTGGTCACCGTCGAAGTCAGCATTGTACGCCGTACAAACGAGTGGGTGTAAACGAATCGCATCACCTTCGATGAGCACAGGCTCGAAAGCCTGAATCGAAAGACGGTGCAGGGTTGGTGCACGATTTAAGAAGACAGGGTGACCTTTAGTCACTTCTTCTAAAATATCCCAAACCTCAGGCTTCTTTTGTTCAATATGCTTACGTGCACCGCGAACGGTGTGCGCAAAGCCAAGATCTTTGAGGCGGCGAATAATGAAAGGTTCGAATAAAACGAGCGCCATCTTCTTAGGAAGACCGCACTGATTGAGTTTTAATTCAGGACCGATCACGATGACGGAACGACCGGAGTAATCGACGCGCTTACCTAAAAGATTTTGACGGAAACGTCCATGCTTACCCTTCAACATGTCGCTGATGGATTTGAGCTGACGATCGCGATCTTTAACGGGCTTACCGTGACGACCATTGTCCAAGAGTGCATCCACGGCTTCTTGTAACATACGCATTTCATTATGGATGATTACGTCAGGCGTTTTCATCTGGATGAGTTGCTTCAATCGGTTGTTACGATTGATGACGCGACGATAGAGATCGTTTAAGTCAGAAGTCGCAAAGCGACCGCCTTCTAAAGGAACTAAAGGACGTAAGTCAGGAGGAATAACGGGGAGTACCGTTAAGATCATGTGCTCAGGACGTTTTCCAGAGGCCAAGAAGCCTTGGATAATCTTCATACGACGAGCGATCTTCTTCTTGATTTGCTTCGAGCGAGTGGAGCGAAGTTGATCGCGTAAACCTTCAACGGTCGCCGCTAAATCCATCTTCTTCAGTAATTGCTGGAGAGCTTCTGCACCCATACGCGCTTTGAACGCGTCAGGACCGTGAGTCTCAACCGCTTTACGGTAACCTTCTTCATCTAATAATTCTTTTTCAACCATGCCAGTCTGACCAGGATCGACCACTAAGTATTTTTGGTAGTAGATGACTTGTTCTAACTGACGAGTGGTCATGTCGAGCATCAGCGATAAACGGCTAGGCATGCTCTTTAAGAACCAAATGTGCGAAACAGGGATCGCCATGCGAATGTAACCCATGCGTTCGCGACGAACGCGGGAGACGGTTACTTCAACGCCGCACTTATCACAAACGACGTCTTTATATTTAACTTTTTTGTATTTTCCGCAATAGCACTCGTAGTCACGGACAGGTCCGAAAATACGCTGACAGAAAAGACCGTTAGGCTCAGGCTTGAATGAGCGATAGTTAATCGTTTCAGGGCTCTTAACTTCTTTGAGTCCTTTTACTTTGCGATTTCCGTGCTCGTCCAGTTCGTCGAGGAACTGCTCTCCGGTCCAGGCGACAATTTCTTCGGGTGAAGCGATCGAGATAGAAACGAAGTCGAAGGACTGCTCCTTGGCTTCGTTGGCGGTAAACTCAGGGGAATGTTCCGGGTGAATCATGTAGGTAAGGTTGTTTGAGTTTTTAGTGATTAGTTACGCTCGGTAGGAGTGGTGGATCCGAGGCGAACATCCAAGCAGAGGGCCTGCATTTCTTTCATCAGAACGTTGAAAGATTGCGGAGTACCACTGACGAGGGTGTTGTCACCTTTAACGAGTTGTTCATAAATCTTAGTACGTCCTGCGACGTCGTCAGACTTAACGGTAAGAAGCTCTTGGAGAGTGTAAGCAGCACCGTAAGCTTCGAGTGCCCAAACTTCCATTTCACCGAAACGTTGGCCACCGTACTGGGCTTTACCACCGAGAGGCTGTTGCGTGATGAGGCTGTAAGGACCGGTTGCACGAGCGTGAATCTTGTCCGCGACTAAGTGATTAAGTTTCATCATGTAGATGTGACCAACCACGACGTCTTGGTCGAAAGCTTCACCGGTGTGACCGTTCACCAACATCGCTTTACCGGTCTCAGGAAGGTTTGCTTGCTTCAAGTATTCACGAATTTGTTTTTCGGGAATACCGTCGAAGATCGGAGTAGCTACTTTTAATCCTAGCTTGGAACAGGCCCAACCTAAGTGAGTTTCTAAAACCTGACCTACGTTCATACGAGAAGGAACGCCGAGAGGGTTCAGACAGATATCTACGGGAGTACCGTCAGATAAGAAGGGCATGTCTTCAACCGGAACAATACGGGCGACGACACCTTTATTTCCGTGACGGCCGGCCATCTTGTCACCGACTTGAATCTTACGCTTGGTCGCGATGAAAACTTTGACGTTCTTAATCGCGCCACCTTCGTCGATACCTTGTTCAATCGATTCCACTTTACGGGTACGCTCTTGATCAAGCTCATCGAATTTGCGGTGGTAGCCATCAACGATTTGGCGAATCTTCTGCTTCACTGGAGAATCGTTCATCTCGATGGTGCGAGAAACAGAAGCCAGGCGGCGGAGCAAAGTCTTGGTAATCTTGCGATTAGCAGGAATGATCGCTTCACCCGTTTCGGAATTTTTGACGTCGAGAGGAATTTTCTCGCCGAGTAAAATATTGGAGAGCGACTCGGTCATCTCTTCGCGAAGACGAGATTCTTGAGTGCGGTATTCTTCGTTAACTTTCTTCAGGGCGCGGCGCTGATCGTTGGGCGAAAGGCGACCATCATCCTTATCCGTACGTGAAGAAACCTTCACGTCCATGATGATACCGGAAATACCCGAAGGTACGCGGAGAGAAGTATCTTTTACATCACGAGCTTTTTCACCGAAGATTGCCCGGAGAAGTTTTTCTTCCGGAGCTAAGTCCCCTTCACTCTTAGGAGTGATTTTACCGA
Organism: Opitutales bacterium; assembly: GCA_040398005.1. Classification (GTDB taxonomy): domain Bacteria; phylum Verrucomicrobiota; class Verrucomicrobiia; order Opitutales; family UBA953; genus UBA953. The sequence continues at coordinate 20,560 of JBBAUX010000011.1, read as the reverse complement.
CGAGAATATCGTCCGGTTTAACTTCAGCACCAATGCGGATAACGCCATCGCGGTTCAGATTGCGTAAAGCATCTTCACCAAGATTAGGAATATCGCGCGTAATTTGTTCAGGCCCGAGTTTCGTATCACGAGCAGTGACTTCGAATTCTTCAATGTGAATCGAAGTAAAGACGTCGTCTTTCAGTAAACGCTCAGAGAGAAGAATAGCATCTTCGAAGTTGTAACCGTTCCATGGCATGAAGCCGACAAGGACGTTACGACCTAAGGCGAGCTCACCTTTATCGGTGGCAGCACCATCGGCAATAATATCACCGGTTTTCACCTTATCGCCACGACGAACGAGCGGACGTTGATTGAAACAGGTCGATGCGTTGGTCTTTAAGAATTTACGAAGATCGTAAACGAAGAGACCTTTCGCAGGATCGCTCTTGAATTTTTTACTTTCAAGTTGGCCAGGAGAAATCTCGCCATCCTTGGTCGTCACGATGCGACGTGCATCAGCGGCGGCCACGATTCCAACACCTTCAGCAACAACAACCGTCTTCGAGTCGATTGCCACACGGCGTTCCAAACCAGTGCCTACGTAAGGAGATTCGGTAATCACCAAAGGTACACCTTGGCGTTGCATGTTCGAACCCATGAGTGCGCGATTCGCGTCATCGTGCTCCAGGAAAGGAATTAATCCGGCAGCCACCGAAACAACCTGCTGCGGAGAAACGTCCATGTAATCCACGGAGTCCGGATCTTCTTCTAAAATGTCATCACGGTAACGAACGGTAACTTTGCCTTTAAGATTTCCAGCGGCATCGAGTTCAGAGTTCGCTTGAGCTACCTTGAATTTTTCTTCTTGGTCAGCCGTCATGTATTCCACGGTGTTGGTCACTTTACCGCGAACAACCTTACGATAAGGCGCTTCGATAAAACCAAACTCATTAATACGTGAGTAGGTGGAGAGTGAATTAATTAAGCCGATATTGGGACCTTCAGGGGTCTCAATCGGACAGATACGACCGTAGTGCGAAGGGTGAACGTCGCGGACTTCGAAACCAGCACGATCGCGATTTAAACCTCCAGGACCGAGGGCGGAAAGTCGACGCTTGTGGGTTAACTCGGACAGCGGATTGATTTGGTCCATCAACTGGCTGAGTTGGCTACGTTGGAAGAACTCGCGAATTAAATTAGCGAAAGGCTTGGGGTTAACTAATTTTTGAGGAGTGATGGAATCAACACTCTGATCGTATTCATTGATACGAGCTTTGACGGTCTTGATCACATTCTTCAGACCGGCACGGCATTGGTTAGCTAGTAACTCACCCACGTTACGAACACGACGGCTACCCAAGTGGTCAATGTCATCGACTGGACCATCTTTTTTGCGGAGTTCGCAAAGGAGTTTGGTAGCGGCAACAATGTCTTCAGGGGTGATGATACGAGTATCGATCGAAGTTTTCAGACTTAATTTCTGATTAAGTTTATAACGACCGACGCGACCTAAATCATAACGCAGAGGATCTTGGAAGAGGCGTTGCATGTGAGCACGGGCGTTCTTCACGTTCACTGGCTCACCGGGGCGTAACTTACGGAAGATTTCTTTAAGAGCTTCTTCTTCGTTACGAACGGCACTGATGTCCTTACGGAGTGAGAGAATCACGGCACCGTCATCAAAGCTCGTGTCAAAGACGCTAAACTTTTGTTTAGGTAATTGCTTGTGAATTTCTTTCAGAGTTTCGCGTGAAAGTTTATCGTATTGTTTAGCGATCACTTTGCTGGTGTTGGTATCAACATCCACGATGTGATCAGCATAAACTAAATTAGCTAATCTCTCTGGCTCCAGTTTAAGTGCGCTCTCGGCAGTGTATTCCTTGCTGGCGTAGAAGAGGCTCAGGATGTCCTTGTCGTCTTTATAACCAAAGGCGCGGAGTAAAGTGGTGACTAAGAATTTACGGCGACGGCGACGGCGATCGAGGTAAACCCAAAGTAAATCGTTTTGGTCGAATTGAACTTCGATCCAGGTTCCGCGATCAGGAATAATGCGGAAGGCGTGTAATTGTTTTCCGCTGGTGTGCTGAGATTCTTCGAAGCAAATACCAGGGCTGCGGTGTAATTGGGAAACCACGACACGTTCAGCACCATTCACGATAAAGGAACCACGCTCGGTGATCATAGGGATTTCGCCCATCATAATTTCTTCGTCTTTAAAGGTGCTCTTTTCGGAGAGACGTAATTTAAGCATTACCGTGACGGCATAACTGATGCCTTCGCGGATACATTCTAACTCCGTGGTCTTTGGGAAAATTAAGCTATAACCTTGATACTCGAGACTGAAATTTCCGTTGTTGCTGGAGATGGGGAAAGCCTCGTGGAAGACCGCGTTGAGACCTAATTTGTCGAGCGCACCCGAACTCTTATCGAGCTGTAAAAACTCTCGGTAAGAAGAGATTTGATTCTCGATAAGATTAGGAGGTGGGATTACCTCAGTGAGTTTTCCGAAGTTATTACGTACTTGTAGCATGGCGGGTGTAGAGTGTCGAAGTGGCTGGTTATTTTAGCTTTTAAAAAATGGGTTGTCTGGTTTTGGGCGGCCCAGACTGCCGTTTTAAAAATGCGGGGAGAAAACTTAGAGGCGAACCCCCTCCCCGCTCAAATTTGCTTACGCGTAGGCGAAGATGAAATTATTTAACTTCAACTTCTGCACCGGCGGCCTTGAGCTTAGTCTCAATGTCCTTGGCTTCGTCTTTGCTGACGCCTTCCTTGACGGGCTTAGGCGCAGTATCGACAAGGTCCTTGGCTTCCTTGAGTCCGAGACCAGTAATCGCACGCACTTCTTTAATGACGTTGATTGGGGTCGCACCCTTAGCTTTGAGGATGACGTCGAAGGTAGTCTTCTCTTCTGCAGGAGCAGCAGCGGCACCACCAGCGGCGGCAGCGACGGCGACAGGAGCAGCGGCGGAAACGCCCCACTTAGTTTCGAGGTCTTTAACGAGAGTGGCGACTTCGAGAACGCTTTGTGCGCTCAGCCACTCGATTACTTGATCTTTTGTGATGTTACTCATGATGTTTGGTTCCTTGAATGGTTAGCGTCCGATGAAAGACATTTGAGAGCACGAGGCTCCTAACCGGGGTTCTTTGGATATGTATTTTGTTTTTGGGTTTGGATTTCCCCCCGTTCGGATCAGTCCACACGGACCAACCTCCACGAGGAAAGGGATTAGGCAGGCGTTTCTTCTTTTTGACGTTTGGCGTCGAGCAAACGAACAAAGGAAGAGGCTGGCGTGGAGAAGAGCGAAAGGAGCTGCGCACGAATACCATCGAGCGAAGGCAACTTGGAAAGGGCTTCGACTTCGGCTTTCGAGAGAACTTTAGAATCCAAAACACCTGCTTTAACTTCAAGTTTTTGGAAATCCTTAAAGAAAGTTACGAGAACTTTAGCCACTCCGGTTGGATTATTTCCACCAGTGACTAAGGCCGTGTGACCCGATAAGTAGTGAGCGAGATCAGGAAGTTTAGCTTCCTTGGTAGCGATATTAAGAATGCTATTCTTAACGACGTGGTATTCCGCACCGTGAGCACGGAGTTGATCACGAACGGCAGTAGCATCTTTCACGGTGACGCCCGTGAAGTTAGCGATAAGAAGATAGTTAGAACTGGCCAACTGTGAGGCCACTTCATCAACGAGGAATTTTTTTTCAGCGCGCATGTTAGTTTGCTTTTAGGTTTATAGTTGGGGTGATTAGGCCGTGACTGCAGCCGCGTAGGGCTTGAGTTCGATACTCACACCAGGGCTCATGGAGGCACTGAGGGTAAGTGATTTAATGAAACGACCACCGGTAAAACCAGCAGGCTGAGATTTCACTAAGGCGGATAAGGCTACCGCAGCATTTTCAGAAAGCTGCTGAGCACTGAAAGATTTCTTACCCACGACGATGACGATGTTACCGGTCTTATCCATTTTGAATTCAACACGGCCGGCTTTAACTTCCTTAATGGTCTTTGGAAGATCGTCGGAAACGGTTCCCGATTTAGGATTAGGCATTAAACCCTTAGGACCAAGAACGCGGGCTACTTGACGCACGTCTTTCATCGCTGAGGTAGTGGAGATCGCGACATCGAAGTCGAGGAAACCACCGTTAACCTTCGCGATTAAATCGGCGAGACCCGCATAGTCGGCACCCGCGTCGAGAGCTTCTTTAGCGTTTTCCGTAAAAGCTAAAACTTTAATTTTCTTACCGGAGCCATTAGGTAGAGAAACAGTACCCCGAACCATTTGGTCGGACTGTTTAGGATCTACGCCAAGGAAGGCGGAAATTTCGACGGTCTCGTCGAATTTAGCACCAGGCATCTTTTTAATGATTTCGGTGGCTTGGTTAATATCGTACTTTGCATTTAAGTCGGCGACTTGTAATGCAGCGCGATAGCGTTTGCTGTTTTTGGTTTTCATAGCGACTTGTGGTCTCCTGCGTGATGCAGTAATTTTTTGGTTTGGATATTGGGGGTGAAAATTAGCCGACAACTTCGATACCCATCGAGCGCGCCGTACCCGCAATCATGCGAGCAGCGTTTTCAGGGTTCGTGGCGTTTAAATCTTTTTTCTTCAACTCGACGATTTCGAGAAGTTGCTTCTTGGTAACCTTACCGACTTTATCGCGGTTAGGAACAGCAGCACCGCTCTCAATCTTCGCAGCCTTCTTCAGTAAAACGGAAGCGGGAGGAGATTTTAAGATGAAGGTGAAAGACTTATCTTGAAAAACGGAAATGATTACCGGCAGGATCAAACCTGCTTGGTCTTTGGTACGAGCATTGAACTCTTTACAAAAGGCCATGATGTTCACGCCCTTAGCCCCGAGAGCGGGACCTACGGGAGGAGCTGGATTAGCGGCACCTGCAGGGAGCTGGAGCCTAATTTCGCCGATGACTTTCTTTGCCATAGTAGTGTGTTAAAGTTTAGGGTTGGTAAAAATTATTCGCGGTCGTCGCGTTCAACTTGCCAGAACTCGAGTTCCACGGGAGCCGAGCGACCAAAAATATCGACGGAGACTTGGAGGCGGCCACGATCGTTGTCGATGGTGTCGATAGTTCCAGAAACGCTCTTGAAAGGTCCGTCCGTGATTTTGACGCGTTCACCGATATTGAAACTGAGTTTAGGTACGACCTTATCAGCAGAATCAGCCATCTGTTGAATGATGGTGGTGATTTCTTCGGTGCGCAGTGGAGTTGGATTCATGCCACCAATGAGACCAGTAACGCCGTCGGTTTTTTTGATAAAGTTCCAAGGTCCTTCTAACAGGGTGCCTTCTTGGTCGAATAAACGGGCACGCACAAAGAGGTACGTTGGGTACAACTTCATTTCGCTCTCACGCTTTTTTCCATTACGGAAATCTTTGACCGTTTTTACAGGCATTAAGATTTCGGCGATGTAATCACCCATTTCTTCTTCCCTGATATTGCGATCAATGGTGCGCTTCACCTTACCCTCGTTGTTCGAGAGCGTTTGAATGGTGTACCAGCGGAAATCTGAAGGAGAGTTAGACATTTAATTTAGCGAACCAGTTGGGTCGCGAATTGGACAAAGTTTGAGAGTGAAAAATCACAGAGGAAAACCACGGTACCCAAAAGAAAAACAGCAGCGATCACCACGAGTGTAGAGTCCACGAGTTCCTTCGCCGTAGGCCAAGTCGCCTTCACAAAAACCTCATTGAGGGTTTCGTTCCAGAAGGTGCGAAGGCGTCCGAGGAAGGCGAACATGGTGGTGATGAGTGTGTGTTTTTTTAGGCGAGAGTGGCAGGACGGGAGGGAGTCGAACCCACAACCAACGGTTTTGGAGACCGCTACTCTGCCAATTGAGCTACCGTCCTATGATTTCGTTAGAAGTGACAAATGCCGGGTACCTTTTTAGGGGACCTCGGCACCTTGTCGAAGCGTCTGGTTAGAGATTACTTGATGATATCAAGGATCTGACCTGCGCCAATGGTCTTACCACCTTCACGAAGCGCGAAGCGTTGGCCTTTTTCCATAGCGATTGGTTTTTGTAATTCGATGGTGATTGTGACGTTGTCACCAGGCATTACCATTTCAACTCCTTCAGGGAGGATGACGGTACCGGTAACGTCACAAGTTCCAAAGAAGAACTGAGGACGATAGTTATTAGTAAAGGAAGTGTGGCGGCCACCTTCGTCTTGTTTCAGAACGTAGATTTGTGCCTTACCATGAGTGTGAGGTTTGATTGAGCCAGTCTTCGCGAGAACTTGTCCGCGTTCGATTTGAGCTTTTTCAACACCACGAAGAAGGAGACCGACGTTGTCGCCAGCTTGACCTTGATCGAGTTCCTTACGGAACATTTCAACACCCGTAACGGTTGTCTTGAGAGTATCGCGGAGACCGACGATTTCAATTTCTTCGCCAACCTTAACAACACCACGCTCAATACGACCAGTGGCAACAGTACCACGACCCGTGATTGAGAAGACGTCTTCAACAGACATCATGAAAGGTTTGTCGGTTTCGCGCTTAGGCTCAGGAATTTCTGCGTCGAGAGCGTCGAGAAGATTTTGAATCGCTTGTTCGCCTTCGGGGGTACCTTCGAGAGCAGCCGTAGCGGAACCACGAACGATCTTAGCATTGTCGCCATCGTACTGATATTTATTCAGTAAGTCGCGAACTTCCATTTCAACGAGATCGATAAGATCAGGCTCGGAAAGGTCTACTTTATTTAACCAGACAACAATCTTAGGAACGCCAACCTGACGTGCGAGAAGGATGTGCTCCTTGGTTTGTGGCATCACACCATCAGCAGCGGATACAACGAGAATCGCTCCATCCATTTGCGCAGCACCGGTGATCATGTTCTTCACGAAGTCAGCGTGGCCTGGGCAATCGACGTGTGCGTAGTGACGATTGGTAGATTCGTACTCAACGTGCGACACGGAGATGGTCACAGTTTTTGTAGCGTCACGAACCGTACCACCCTTGGTGATTTCGGCATAAGACTTGGTCTCAGCGAGACCTTTACGTGCCTGAACGGCAACGATAGCAGCAGTGGTGGTAGACTTACCATGGTCAATGTGACCGATAGTGCCGACATTCACGTGAGGCTTAGTGCGATTGAACTTCTCTTTTGCCATAATATTTTTTGTTGAGGAGGTGGTTGGTGGTGGTTGTGGAAAGTGGTGGAGCCCCCGAACGGATTTGAACCGTCGACCTCGTCCTTACCAAGGACGCGCTCTGCCAACTGAGCTACAGGGGCGAACCGTCAACGCGATTTGGACGTCAAGGGAAGGGTTTGAATGCCAATCGATTTGCCCATCGTCAAGCGGTTTTTTTGGCTTCTTTTACCCCAGGGTTTCAACCTCACGGACCGATCACCAAACGGTAAAAGCCGGGAGCTAAGAGATGACCCCAGTCCATCCCAGAACTCCACTGTTTTACCTCATTATCCACTTCAATATCCCCGGAAGACCTCAATAATCGAGCTTGCCCCTGCATTCCCATCGAATCTAAGGCAATTAAAAGCTCTAAATTTGTATAAAGTGGGGCTGATTTATCCTTTTTTATGGGATTATTTCCTAATAATTTGATTTTAGTCGGTAATTTGCCGCTTAAAATTGGCTTATTTGCCCCACTTACAGGATAAACTTCGTATAAACCACTCCTAGGCTCCATGGAGTTTTGGGACAAATTGGCAGAGCCCATCGAAGCGAACGGTTGGGTGTCCTTGAGGGGTATAGCCTGGTAAGCACTGGGAGCTTGAGACTTTTCTGCCTCCAAAGGCAGATCGAGCGGACGGTTCGGATTAAAACGAAATTGAGGGCCGAAGCCAGGGAGCGGAGCATCTTCCACTTGAATGGTCTCGGATGAAGACGTGACCCGGCGTTCTGTCATGGTCGCTGGTAAATAAATCACTGAAGCATCCAGCAAACTCTCGTTTTCAGCCAACGCACTTCCTTTAGGTAAAAGTTGAACGGGGTGAGCCAACGACTGTGCACGCGGGTAGACCTTCGCTTGCGGTTTGAAAATAATAAGAGATATAAAAAATAAAATACCAACCACAAGGGTGGCACGACGGGTGATCGGCGGCACTTGACCACCGGTTAATTCGCGAATGGAACGGAGTAAGCGCATTAATTACCCGGAGCGCGCTCCGACACGGTAATGTTCACGAGAGAGTTCGCGCCGTTTCTAACCATGGATAGTTGCATGACTTCGCCAGGTTTACGTCGGGCAATGATTATACGCAATTCATTCCAACTCTCAAACGATTTACCGTCCACAGCCGTGATGATATCATCTTTACGCAAGCCACCACGAAATGCCGGCGAGCCTTCGGCAACTTCCGTAATACGGACAGCACCATTATTTAACATCAGCTTCTTCGCCGCAACCGTCTCAACATCTTCTCCAAATAATCCTAAAAATCCGCGAGTTACTTTACCGGTATTGGCTAAATCTAAAGCCACCCCTGAAATTAAATTAGACGGAATTGAAAAGCCGATACCGATGTTTCCGCCCTGCCCGCTGGCCGTACGTATCATGGTATTCATCCCAATAATTCTGCCCTCAAAATCAATCAGCGGGCCTCCCGAGTTACCGGCATTAATCGCTGCGTCGGTTTGAATAAAATCCTGATAAGCCAATCCCACTCCAGTGTCTGACCGACTGAGCCCCGAAACAATTCCCGATGTCACCGTCATGCCAACGCCCAAAGGATTCCCAATGGCAAAAACGACATCACCGACGCGACATTTTTCGCTGTCTGCAAATCGCGCGAACGGAAGATTTTTTTCGTTAATTTTTAAAACAGCGATATCGGTCTTCTCATCTACACCTATAACCTGTGCTTTAAATTCTCTTTTATCGGCGAGCGTCACATAGGCAGCCGTCGCAATCGATGTCGCGCCCGTGCGATTATCGCTGACTAAAACAACGTGGCGATTGGTAATAATATAACCGTTGGAGTTCACAATCGTACCAGAACCCAAACCCACGAAGGCCTGCACTTCGCCCGTTTGCGAATCCACTTTCAACTGTTTTAAATCTTCAGCGGTTAAACGACCGCGCAAACGACGAACAATTTCCGTAGGAATAGTTTTAGCGATTCGAATACTCACAACCGCTGGAGTTATATGTGATAACATGTCGGCGTAGCTTGCTCCAGCTCGTGAACGATTTAGATCGCGCGCGTCGGTTTCAAAAGACACCCCCGCAAAAACGCATGCGGGCAATAATAAGATGGCGGCAAACAGACGGCTCATGCGTCTATTGATAAGACTTCAGGGATTCAAGGCAAGCCGACCTCAACGAGCCATCGTAAACCCACCACCCGGAGGGGTGGGCTCTGCTTCATCGCTTTCTTTATTAAAGCGCATCGAGAAAAGTTTCGTCACACCACGTTCCTGCATCGTCGCACCAAAAATCGTATCAGCCGCTGAGACCGTACGCTTATTGTGCGTAATCACTAAGAATTGGGAGAATTTAGTGAAGTCTCTTAAAATATCGGTAAATCGACCGACATTGGTGTCGTCGAGCGGAGCGTCTAATTCGTCCAACACGCAAAGCGGTGAAGGCTTCACCATGTAGATACCAAAGAGTAAAGCCACGGCGGTCATCGTGCGTTGACCACCCGAGAGTAAAGAAATGCCTCTTAACTTTGTACCCGGAGGCTGAGCAATAATTTCGATACCGCTTTCAAGGGGGTCTTCCGCTTGCACTAATTGTAAGTCGGCAAATCCGCCGACGAATAAGCGGTCGAAGGTAAATTTGAAGTTCTTGCGAATTTGCTCAAAGGTTTCCGTAAATAAGCGGAGCGAAGTTTCATTGAGCTCGTTAATGGCTTTGGTGAGTTCTTCTTTCGCCTTCCATAAATCGTCACTTTGCTTCGTTAAGAAATCATGACGGTCGCGCAGAGAAGAATATTCTTCGACAGCGACCAAATTAATTGAGCCCATTCCGGCCATACGCTCACGCAGTTGGGAAATTTCACGGACTAAGGGTGGCCAATCCACGGATTCAATATTTTTGAGGTCATCCTCGGTGGGTTGGCCGCGTTGGACTGAAGCTTCCTTCACCGGCTGGACTTCACCCTCCTCGGCCTCTTCTAAATCATCAAAGCCCGCAGCACCTTCAGGCTCACCATCCGCCCACCATAATTCGATACGCCAATCTACCTTGGTCACATCAGTCTGGTGATCGGATAGAACTTTTTCTGAAATAAAATTACACTGCGAACTCTGTTCCGCGAGGGAAACTTCGTAAGACTTGAGTTGGCTCTCGGTTTGGCGGAGACGTTCGCGATCAACGGATAATACCCGGTCTTCCGATTCTAAAATAGAATCTTTCTGACTTAATTCATCACGCAGACCCGCAAGAGCGTTAGTTGAAGTTTCAATTTCACCAGCCAGACGCTGAGAATTTTCGCGAGCCGTTTGCGCCTGAGCTTTTAATTCGGCAATCGCACGCTCACTATTCTGCCCTTCCGTGCGGCGAGCAACCAAGCGGGCGGTAGCTTCAATTTTGCGTGATTCTAAATCGGCTAATTCACGGCCTGCCAATTCGAGGCGTTGACGTTGTTCCGCTAAACTTAAACGCACATCGCCCAAGAGAGAGCGTCTGGTTTCAGCATCTTTGCGACGACGTTCAACATCTTGTTCGCCATCAACAATGGCCTGACGCAGACCGGCGACTTGGCCGTCTTTGGCTGATAATAAATCTTGGGCGCGATTCCGGCGAATAATGGATTCACCTTTAGCCACTTCGGTTTCATCTAACAAACGCTGCTCGCGAGAAATTCTTTCGTCCATCGCCGCCAAAGTAGCACGCGCAGAACGTTCATCCGCTTGGGCCACAGAAAGCTCTTCGGCTGCAGCTTCGGTGGACGAACGTAAATTAACTAAATTAGCTTCCGCTTCATCAATCTGACTTTGTAAACTGATTGCCTGCTCATTGAGCGTGGTAAGTTTATCGTTTTCTTCTTCCAGTTTTTGGCGGACGGAGCGAATTTCGCTCTCGCGTGAAAATACGCCCATAGCAGCACCCGAAGACGCTTTACGCGGACGACCAGTGAAGACCAGACCGCGACGATCGATGAGATCACCACTCGTGGTTGCGACTAAAAAGAATTCGAAGCCAGGGTTAGTGCGCCACCATTTAAGGAAATCGCTCAAGCTATCACAAATGTAACATCCATCGAAAAGGTTAGAGATGAGGCGAGCGTGAATGGCGGCCTTGGGTTGAACTGCGGTGGATGCCTGGCGGAGCCAAGTTGGCGCGTTTACTGAAGATTTTTGAGTTTGAGGGGCTTCCACTTGGAATACCGCACGACCCAATTCGCGTTCGCCCATCTGCGATACGATAGCCGGTAAGAAATCAATATTATCCAAAGCGACCGCTTCAGAAGCTGCACCGAGAATACTCTCTAATGGACCAGCGACCGAGGCGTCGGTCACACTGACGAGATCAGCTAATGCTTTACCCGCTTCTTTACCGTCGGAAAGTTCCCCGCGTAAAACGGCTTTCGCCGCATCGGAGAATCCTTCGAGGCGCGATTGCATTTGTTCGAGTAAACCTAACTGAGCTGAAAGTTTAGCAACAATCCGGTCTTGTTCCGAGATGGTCAGCTGAAGTGAACGAAAATCATTATAGAATACCTTCACCTTTTCCGCCGCTGCACTTTCGGTGCTCCGCGCAGTCTGTAAATCTTGGTGGCGGGTGCTTACGACTGTAGCGCTTTCGTTAGCGCGACGCTCTAGGCCGTGACGTTCGGCTTTAGCTTGCGTGAGGGAATCATTTAAATCCACCAAGCGAGTTTGGTGTCCGCGTAAATCAATTTCTGAATTAGTAACGTCTCCACGTGCTCGTGTCATTTCACCTTCCGCAATTAAAATATCTTGTCGCGCCATACGTAAGCGAACTTCGGACTCCGTGACTAATCGTCCTAGTTGATCTACTTCGGCGGTTTTTTCACGGAAGCTGGCATCGGCAACTGAAACATCGCCCGCGGCGGCCGATTTAACATCGGTGCTGCCCCGTAAGCGTGTTTCATATTCAGTAATAGCTTGTTCGGCTTCAGCAGCTTCGCGTTTAATATCAGCCAAGCGTGCCGTTAAATCGTCCGATCTTAAATCGGCGGTACGCGCTTCAGCTTCAGAATTTTCTCGAGCCGTGCGTAAATCAAACAAAGCCTGCTGGGCGCGTTGGACGAGTTCTGCTAATTCGATGCGGGCGGCCCGGGTAGAGGCGAGGGCTGATTCGCGGGTCTGTAAACTATCGGACAACGATTGTACTTGGGCCCGGCAGGCCTTGGCTTCACCTTCCAGCTTTTCCACTTGTTGGCGACGATCGATAAACTGTTTGGTCTGCCAGGCTAAATCTAAATGAGTGTAGCGATGTTTTAAGCGACGGTAACGAAGAGCTTTAGCAGCTTGGCGACGCAGACTAGAAATTTGTCGACCCACTTCACCAATCACATCGGTGACACGTGCTAAGTTAGCATCAACGCCCGATAATTTATTCAGCGTCTCTTTGCGTTGCGATTTATAGCGAGTGATACCGGCCGCTTCTTCAAAAAGATAACGACGCTCTGATGGGTTAGAAGAAAGAACTTGTTCGATCTGTCCTTGAACCATGAACGAGTAAGACATCCGGCCGATACCCGTATCCATGAACAGACGTTGAATATCTTTTAGGCGAGCCGGCTTACCATTTAAAAAATAATCACTCGTACCTTCGCGATACAAGCGACGCATGACAGATACTTCTGCGAAAGCGGTTCCTAGGTCCTTTTCACAATCCGCAAAAACTAATTCTACTTCACACTGGGGAAGTGGCTTACGAGTATCCGTACCACTGAAGATGACGTCTTGCATGCTCTGTCCGCGGAGGGACTTAGCACTTTGCTCGCCGAGTACCCAACGGATGGCATCCACGATGTTCGATTTTCCGCAGCCATTGGGTCCGACGACAGCCGTGACTCCGGGGCGTAACTCAATTCGAGTACGATCGGCGAAGCTTTTGAATCCGTTGGCTACGATTTCCTTGAGGTACATCGAGGGTTGTTTGCCACGATTGCCGTGCTTTACCCCCTCCGCAAGCGTGATATCTGCCTTTCTTGATAAGTTTTTCACATCCTAAAAAGTCGTGGTTTCTGGGTTGACGACCCCGACCAGACTCTGTTCTTTCAACCCTCCAACTGATTAATCATGTCTGTAGAAATCAAGATACGTAAAGGCGAGACCATCGATAAGGCTCTCCGCCGCCTTAAGAAAAAAATCGACCGCGAGGGCGTAATCAAAGACGTCCGCGCTAAGCGTGGCTATGAAAAGCCCTGTGAACGTCGTCGTCGCAAGACGAAGGTAAAGAACTTCAATAGCTACCTACGTAAGAAGTGGGATAACAACTAAGTCGACCGACTTAGGTTATCTAACCCAAAACCCGCCGACTCTGGCGGGTTTTTTGTTAGCCGATCTTTCCAGGTAAAAAAATAGGCCGAGTCTGTGAAGACTCGACCCATGATGTCGGCTAGGCCGGGAAGGCTTAGCGGAGGAAGAGAAGCTCTTGGTAGGATGGTAATGGCCAATATTCGTCGGACACTAACTCCTCAAGGGCGTCAGCGGCAGCACGAACCTTCAACATGGCAGGCAGAACCTTAGCGCAGGCGTGCTTAGCATTGCTGTGGGTGTCGGACTCAACTGCGCGTTCTTTATCTAAAGCGTCGATAGCGTCAGATAGTTGATCGGCGAGTGCGAGGATTTCGGAGCGTAGTTTCTTACCCGATTTGCTATCAGCCACGGCGGTGAGTTCGATCGCGTATTTAAATGCGGCCGGCAACAGAAGCGTGCGCGCAATCTCGGAAGTTAACTTCGCCTCAGTCTTAACCGACAAGACGTAAGAGTGAGTGTAGATTTCTTCGCGGGAGTGTAGCTCGTCTTTGCTGAGAACTTTTTGGCGTTCGAATAATTCAACAGCAGCTTTGGAAACGATTTCAGGAAGCGCCTCAGGAGTGGTGCGGAGATTCTTGAGTCCACGCTTCTCCGCTTCTTTATGCCACTCTTCAGAGTATCCATTACCATTGAAGATGATACGACCGTGCTTGGTAAGAATCGCTTTGAGAACTTTCTGGAGAGCGATGTTGAAATCCTTAGTGGACTTCATTTCGACGTCGAGTTCGTCGGCCAACATATCGAGTGAGTCGGCCATGATTGTATTTAATACAGTCAATGGACCGGCTACAGAGAAGGCAGAACCTACGGCGCGGAATTCGAATTTATTTCCAGTGAAGGCGAACGGACTGGTACGGTTACGGTCACCAGCATCTTTGGGAAGTACGGGTAAGGTATCGACACCGAGAGTCATCGTGCCACCTTTGCGTGAGCTGGATGCGGCACCACTGGCTTTAACTTGTTCGATCACTTCGTTGAGCATATCGCCCAAGTAAATCGAGATGATTGCGGGAGGAGCTTCGTTCGCACCGAGACGGTGATCGTTACCGGCAGAGGCAACAGACGCACGGAGTAAACCTTGGTGTAAATCAACGGCACGAATCACCGCGGAGCAGAAAGCAAGGAACTGTGCGTTGGTGTGAGGATCATTGCCTGGCTCGAGAAGATTGCCTACGCCCGGACCACCGATGGACCAGTTAACGTGCTTACCGGAACCGTTCACGCCTGCGAATGGCTTCTCAGCGAGAAGACAAACGAAGCCGTGTTTGGTAGCAACGCGACGCAGCAGCGTCATGGTTAACATTTGGTGATCGTGCGCTACGTTAGCAGACTCATAAATCGGAGCTACTTCGTACTGCGCAGGAGCCACTTCATTGTGACGGGTCTTAATTGGAATACCGAGTTTGAAACACTCGCGTTCGGTTTCCATCATGCAGGCGAGCACGCGATCAGGAATAGTACCGAAGTATTGGTCTTCAAATTCTTGTCCTTTAGCTGGCTTGGAACCGAAGAGAGAACGACCACAGGTATAAAGGTCAGGACGTAAATGGAATAAACGAGAATCGATTAAGAAGTATTCTTGTTCTGGACCACAGGATGCGCTGATGAATCCAACTTTCTTGCCGAAGTGTGCTAACACGCGCTGAGCAGCACGATTCACAGCCTGCATCGAGCGAAGTAAGGGAGTCTTTTTATCAAGCGCCTCACCCTTCCAAGAAACGAACGCAGTAGGAATGCAAAGGGTTGAACCGTTTTCACCGTCAAAAATATAAGCAGGTGAAGTGACGTCCCACGCCGTGTAACCACGAGCTTCGAAAGTTGAGCGAAGACCACCGTTAGGGAACGATGAAGCGTCTGGCTCAGCTTGGATTAAAGCCTTACCAGAGAATTGAGCGAGGGTACCCGTACCATTGGGCTCGAAGAAAGTATCGTGCTTCTCAGCGGTGAAACCGGTGAGAGGATAAAAGACGTGTGCGTAGTGAGTTGCACCACACTCAAGCGCCCAATCCTTGATTGCTGAAGCAACAATGTCAGCAGCAGTACCATCCAGTTTGCTACCGGTCTCGATGCTCGACTTGAGAGATTTGAAAATATCTTTGGGTAGACGCTTTTCCATTTTCTCGAGTGAGAAAACATTTTGTCCGTAGATGAGATCGATCTTCTCATTACGGAAGTCGAACGTCCCTTCGAGACGAGGTTGAGAGGCAATTGAAGCAATTGCGCTTTGACGGGCTGGGTTGGTACTCATGTTAGAAATATACCCCTCTAATCAGCACCCAGTGTGCCACGGCACAATCCAGAAACATTCACAACCTCAATTGCCTATTTTTAGACATTACTGCCTATTTTTAGACATTGGCGTGGATTCACTTTTGTCTCTATTTATCAGCCAATTAGAGAAAGATGAAATAGTGAGCCTTGATACCATCATTCTAGGAGCTGGACCAGCCGGCCTGGCTGTAGCTCATGAACTAAATAAATCGGGAGCTAAAGTTAAGGTCGTAGAATCCTCACAACGCGTCGGGGGTTCCATCCGAACCATCAACCAGGGCGGCTGGATTGTCGAAACGGGACCCAACACTTTACAAATTAACGGCGAGGGTGATCTAAAAATCCTACACGGCTACGGATTAGATAAAGAAATTCTTTGGGCCGATAGCAGTGCCGCTAACCGCTTCATCCTTTCGCGCGGCAAACTTCATGCCCTCAACGCTCAACCTTCTTCTCTTTTAAAATCGGACCTACTGTCTTTCAGTGAAAAATTACGCCTGCTCTCCGAAGTATTTATCGCTCGTAGTAAAATAAAAAACGAGTCGGTTTTTAATTTTATTTCGCGAAGATTTGGTTCAGCCGCGGCCGAGCTACTCATAGATCCAGTCATCGCCGGTACCCATGCCGGCAATCCTCACGAGTTAATGGTCGAAAATTGTTTTCCACTTTTAACGGAACTCGAAAAAAATCATCGCTCTATTTTACTCGGTCTTATCAAAAGCAAAAAAGAAGGACGCTCCATCATCGGATTCAAAAACGGTATGCAACAATTAGCCGAAGCAATGGCGGATAGTCTTAAAAACACTATAGAACTAGGCTGTCACTTAACCTTAATGCAAAAGAGTAAAGGTGGCTGGCAGGTGGCTTGGCGTAACACTCGGGGTGAAGAGCATGGGGGTTGGGCTAAAAATTTAATTATTACGATCCCTCACTGGCAGTGGTCCTCGGCCCTACCCTTCGAGATTTTAAAAGATTTAGAAGATTGGAAATTGGCTCCATCGCCGAGTGTTACCGTGATAGCGCGAGGCTATAATCAATCCGACGCTCCACACTTGCTCAACGGGTTTGGTTATTTAATTCCTCAATCCGAAAAACGTGAAATTTTAGGGACGCTTTTCTCTTCATCGGTTTTACCAGCACGAGCACCCGCAGGAAAAATACTTCTTACCAGTTTTATTGGTGGTGCCCGCCAACCGCACATGGCAGCTAAGTCAGATATCGGACTGGGCGAAATTTTAGATCGCGAATTCAAAGAGACTCTCGGAATCACGGCCCGACCCGAAAAGGAATGGATTCAGCGTTGGGAGAAATCTATTCCCCAATACACCCTGGGACAGACTGAGAGGGAAAATAGTTTAGCACTGGTCGAATCAAAAAATGCTGGCCTCTATTTCCATGGAGCGTTCCGCGGTGGAATCTCTTTAATGCAAGTGATTCGGAGCGGACACTCCCTCGCCCAGAAAATTTCTAAGAATTAGTATTCTGAACTTTATGTGGATCGGGCAAGCCGCGGACCACCCAAAGTGCGGGAAGCATTAAGAGGGCAGCACCAATATAAACCCATTGGTGTGACCCAGTTTTAAAATATAGAAACGCCGCACTGAGCGGTCCGATGACTCGAGCGAGCGAACCGGCCGAACGGAGAATTCCTAAATTCCGACCCTGGTCACTCGGACTTGAATAAAGTGAGACCAATGCAGACACGCTCGGGAGAATTAAACCCGTCGCGAAAGAAAGCAGTCCCATGCCAACATAAAACACTGTCTTACCCCAACTCACGATGGGCAAGTCGGACGTCGGATTAGGAATGAACGCTACTAGACTAAAAGCAATAATGGCTAAAATCATCCCAGTCATAATGACTCCGCGCTGACCAATCTTTTTCACAATCACTCGCGCTAATCCCTGGGCGACAATTAAGCAGGTACCATTAAATAAAAATAGGTAAACATTGTCGTGCGCACTGTAGGCGAATAAAAAGAATGTCAGGAAGACAACGGTGTTTTCCATACCCGTGAAAGCGACTTGGTAAATGAGATTGGCGAGTGAAGTACGGCGAACGGCACGCGATTCAACATTGGCTAAGTCAAAAACCGAGGGACGTTTAGAGTCGTGTTGCGCTCGGTTCTTTTCCGCGAGTGTTTCCGGAAAATACATCTGTACTAAAATAAAATTGAGGCCTGCCATACACGCGGCGATTAAGGCTGGAGTGGAAAACGGATTAGCTTCGTAGATGGGTTTTAAGACCGTGGAGAGTCCGCCAATCACTGGACCAACTAAAAAGCCCATCCCAATCGCCACCCCGACAATCGCCATGCCCTTAGTACGCTCCTTCTCATCAGTAACGTCAGCAGCCGCTGCGCTCGCTACGGCAATATTCCCTGCCATCATTCCGCAGATGAGTCGGGTTAAAACGACCACCCAGAATTGCCCCGCAAAAATCCAGATAAAATAAGAGAGTGCATTGCCCGCGAGGGTGATGGTTAAAATTTGGCGACGACCGTAACGATCCGAGAGCGAACCCCAAATGGGTGAAAAAATAAATTGGAGCAAAGAATATAACGTGCTCAACAATCCACCGAATAAGACTGTCTTCTGAAATGTCGTCGTGCCGCCCAGCCATTCAGCCGCTGATGACAACATGCCAATCAAATTACCCTGCGCGCCTTCGGTTGTTATATAATGATTTAAGAGATGCGGGAAAAGAGGGATAATGATACTGAACCCGATGATATCCATGAAGACCGTCAAAAAAATGAGTCCCAAAATTCGACGTTGGGGTAAGGGCGCGGCTTCGAGCATGTTGAATGGCTAGAGACTGCCCAGTGAGTCTGCAATCTAAAGAGCAAACTTGCGAAATGCTACTTTTAGTAGAGTATTTAGGGATGCGTCACTTGTTCACTCTCTTTGCTTTTTGCAGCCTAGTGTTAAGTTTAGACGCTATCACCGACCCGAAGTTGCTACTCATCGAGCAAAAGCTTCAGGGGTTCAGCGACAAACATTACACCTATGCAGTGGATAGCATCCTTGAGGAATTTGAAAAACAAACCGGCATCGGACTTAAACCAGGTAAACTCGGAAAATGTGGATTAAAAATTTCTTCACAGTCGGGACTTGGCTTAGCCACACCCAAACCACTCGTACGCGCCTTAAGTCAGGCCCTCGAAAAACGAGGCTTTAATCGAGACTCAATTATTTTGTGCGATGCCAATCTGCAAAGCTTACGTGAGTGCGGCTTCCTTCCTGCGCTCCGCACCGATCCACAAACTTTTGAAGGTCTACCAGTAATCGCTTTTGAAGCGGAAGCAACTAACTGGGCAAAGGATAAAAAACTTTGTTATGAAAATCAGGTCATGCCACGTCCGGGCTCTCCGACCGTGGCCTGGGGCGATAATCGTATCAGCGTTCTCCCCAAAACCTTATTCGATGAAGTCGATTTTTGGATTAATCTACCCGTGATATCCGACAGCAAAGCGCTCGGGGTTTTTGGTGTCATGGGTTCTGCCTCACTGGGGAGCATCGCTAATAGCGAGCGATTCAACGACAACCCCGCGAATGCTTCTAAGGTAGCCATTGAAGTTTGCGCGATACCCGAACTTTCTACAAAGAATATTCTTAATATTGTTTCGTTAGAAAACTTTCAAGTACTGGGTGGACCGAGCTTTGACGCGAGTTGGTGTAAGTCAGAAAAAACGATTCTCGCCAGCGCTAATCCGGTTATCTTGGACTACATTGGACTTCAAAAAATTAATGGCGGAAGAACCGAGCGCAATGTAGAGCCAATTCGCCCTGAGCCCGCTATTTTCTCAGCCGCCAATAATGGTGAAATTAAACTGGGCACCTGTCGCCCAGCTGACATCACCCTGATAAAACTGAAAGCCGAATAATTGCTTAGAGTTTTAGACCGAGCGCTTCCGACGCGGTGGCACGCTCTTCTAGTAACTCTTTTTCGGTAATCGAAATTTTGCCGCGCGAGAATTCGTCGACTGGTAATCCTTTAACAATCTCCCAAGAGCCATCGGCGAGAGTGCGAATAGGATATCCGAACATAATCCCTGGGGTAATACCATAATCTCCCTTGGAGAGAACGGCTACCGAATGCCATTCACCAACGAGCGTTGCGAAATGTAAATTACGCAGAGTATCAAGGGCGGCATTCGCTGCCGAAGCTGCCGAAGAAGCACCACGTGCTTTAATCACAGCGGCACCACGCTTTTGGACGTCATTGACGAAAGTTTCTTTTAACCATGCGTGATCCAAAATCACATGAGTGGCAGGTTTACCTGCGATGGTGGCATTAGTGAAGTCGGGATACTGCGTCGAAGAGTGATTTCCCCAAATAGCTACATTCTTAACCACGGAGTTATGCACGCCTGCTTTATTAGCTAACTGCGATTTCGCACGGTTCTCGTCGAGTCGTGTCATCGCAAAAAAGTTTTCTTCTTTTAATCCAGTAGCAGAACGCAGAGCGATTAAGGCATTCGTATTACATGGGTTGCCCACGACTAAAACTTTTACGCACTTTTTTGCAGAACGCGCAATGGCCTGTCCTTGTCCGATGAAAATTTTTCCGTTGATACCTAATAGGTCTTTTCGCTCCATGCCGTCTTTACGTGGAACGGCACCAATTAAGAGACACCAATCAGCGTCCTTGAATCCTTCATCTAAATCTCCAGTAGCAACGACGTCGGTAAGCAAAGGGAACGCACAATCTTGTAGTTCCATGACCACACCCGCTAAAGCATTTAAACCGGGACCTACTTCAATTAAGTTTAAAGCAACAGGCTGATCCGCACCAAACACTGCACCTGAAGCGATTCGGAATATGGCGGCGTAGCCGATATTACCAGCAGCACCCGTTA
>JBBAUX010000010.1:0-71710 GCA_040398005.1 Opitutales bacterium | reverse complement strand
GCTGCGGCTGAGCTGAGAACATAATAACTGAGGCAAATTCCAAGAGCGATGGCGGCGTTGACGAAGGTTTCGGATCGGCCCACACGCATTGCCAAGGGAATGGCTAAGAGGGCGAGTGCAAAGATCGAGAAGGCTGAGGCCAGGTGAGCCATGAGCTGTTTTCGTGCTTCCATTTTGCTCTGTGTAATTTCGTCGGGAGTGGACTGCGGAGTAACCTTCCAGCCTTTATCCATGGCTTCAAGGAGCTCACTCGTCGTTAACCAACGTAGTTTTCTTTCAACGGTTCCGGAGTCTTTAAAAATAGCATCCGCCGGAAATTCCATCACTGAGTCGGTGGCTGCGGCAAATGATGACGGTTTAGCGAAGCTGAGTTTTTCGTCCACACGACTTTCCATCCGCGCCTCTTTAAGTCTGACGCGGAGGAAAACAGATCCATCGGGTTTATCAACGCGTTCAAGTCGCGCTTCCTTGGCCTGAATGGATTGAACTAACTTACCGTTGTTATCTAAGCGCCATAGCCAAAAATCTTTCAAGACATCGTCATCGCGCGAACCCGCCCGAATAACCAGGCCTTTAAATTTACGATTCAATTCACCGGGTGTAATAATCGATGCGGGATTTTCTCGGGCTGATCCGATGAGCAAGCGTTTATATTCGGTGTTGGCCCGTGGTGCTATTTCTAGATTAAGCCAGGCAGCGAGCAGTGTAAAAATGGCGGCTAAAATGAGGGCGGGTTGCGCGATACGTAATAGTTTTATACCGCCCGCTTTCATGGCGGTGATTTCGTTTTGCGAACTCATGCGTCCAAACGCGATGAGGAATCCAGTGAGTACGCCCATCGGCAATGCATAGGGAATGACTCCAGGGAAAAGTAACCCCACAAGTTCGATACCTTGCCAGGTGCTCACGCGTCCCGCTGCCACTGCGCCTGCGACTTGTTGTAAGACATTGCCAGCGACCATCACGAAAACAAATGCGCTGGTAGCTACGATGGAGGTAATCGCAGTTTCAATGAGTACGTGGCGATCGAGAATGCGCACGCTCACATCAAACCCGAGAGGGCCCCTAACTCCAAGTCCAAAGGATTAAGATTAACTAAACTAACAGGAGCCGAGGGACTTCTGAATGGCCGCTTTCACAAAGGCTGCAAAGAGGGGATGTGCCTTGTGGGGCTTGGACTTAAATTCAGGGTGATACTGTACCCCAATCATGAAGGGGTGATCTTTGACTTCTACAATTTCAACGAGCCCGGTTTGTGGATTAGTACCACCCACTAATAATCCCGCAGCTTCTAATCGTGCGCGGTAGTCGTTATTGTATTCGAAGCGATGGCGGTGACGTTCCTGAATGACGGGCGTGCCGTATTCTTTAAGGGAGCGACTTCCCGGAGTGAGCTGGCAGTCGTAAACGCCTAATCGCATGGTTCCACCTTTGAGGGAAACATCTTTTTGCGCTTCCATTAAGTGAATCACCGGGTCGGGTGTTGTTGGAGAAAACTCAGTGGAGTGGGCTTGCTTTAAGCCTAAAACATTTCGGGCGAATTCAATGACCGTCACCTGCATGCCTAGACAAAGTCCATAGAAAGGAATTTTTCTTTCACGGGCGAATTGTACGGCGAGAATTTTTCCTTCGATGCCGCGATTACCAAACCCACCAGGAACGAGAATGCCATCGAGTCCTTCGAGGGCAGCCGTGCCTTGTGTTTCTAAATCTTCGGCGTCGATACGGACAATTTCGACGTGTGCTTCATTCGCAATGCCGCCGTGAACGATGGATTCATAAACGGATTTATACGCATCTTGAAGTTCGATATATTTTCCAACTACACCAATACGGACCACATATTTAGGCTCTTTAATGCGCCGCACAATTTCGCGCCATGGAGAGATATCGATCGGACCGCATTGAATTCCTAGCCGTTTAACGACCACTTCATCGATGCGTTGTTCGGCCAGCATTACGGGTAGCTCGTAAATGGAATCGGTCACGTCTCGACACTCAAAAACAGATTCAATACCTACATTGCAATAGAGAGAAAGTTTTTGACGATTTTCTTCGCCGATGGGGCGATCGGTGCGACAAACTAAAATATCGGGCTGAATACCAATTTCACGAAGTTTTGCGACCGACTGTTGAGAGGGTTTTGTTTTTAATTCACCCGCTGCTTTGATATAGGGAACGAGGGTGCAGTGCAGGAACACGACGTTCTCACGTCCGGTATCGTGTTGGAATTGACGAAGGGCCTCTAAGAAGGGCAGGCCTTCGATGTCGCCCGTCGTTCCGCCGATTTCGGTGATTAGCACATCAACGCCTACGCCGCCTTTTAAAATGCGTTCTTTAATTTCGTTGGTGACATGGGGAATAACCTGAACCGTTTTTCCGAGGTAATCACCGCGACGTTCTTTTTGGATAACCGTTTCGTAGATTTGTCCGGATGATAAACTATTAAGCTTCGATAATTCGCCCGAAGTAAAACGTTCGTAGTGTCCGAGATCTAAATCGGTTTCCGCACCATCATTGAGAACATAAACTTCACCGTGTTGGTAGGGACTCATTGTGCCCGGATCCACGTTGAGGTAAGGGTCGAATTTCTGGATTCGAACTTTCAGTCCTCGACACTCTAAAAGTGCACCAAGAGCCGCCGCCGTGAGTCCTTTCCCGAGGGAGGAAATGACGCCGCCAGTGACGAAAATGTACTTCATTATGGGTGAGAAGATGGGGTGAATTTAGTAAAAAGATAAGACCGGCTGGTCCGTTAAACGGTAGGCCGGTCTGGACTTTTGAATGTCATAGCCAACTTTTAGGGAGGCAAGCGGTTTTTTAGCAGAAAATGGGCGGGATTGGCCTCCCCCTTATGAGCGAATTTTACAGTTAACTAGGAAAAATCTAATACCCCACCGCAAATAAGCCAAATAGATGGCTTAATGCTACAGGTCGATACGATGGTGTTTGCACTTGGCATCGTCCAATTGCCCTCAACCTTACTATTATGTCTGCCAGTTCCTGTTATAAAAATTGTCAGCCCGCCTCCATCGGCAAAAAAATCATTATGGCCTTTTCGGGTCTGGTCCTCGCAGGCTTTGTGTTTGGACACATGATCGGCAATCTCACGGTTTTCAAAGGAGCTGCTGCCATCAATGAGTACGCCGAATGGCTTCATGCTCATCCTGGATTACTTTGGGTCGCTCGGTCGGTTTTAATTGTCAGCGTCATTGCTCATATTTGGTCAGGTGTGTTGCTGACGATTGAAAATCGTATCGCTCGAGCGGGTGGCCCTGCGGTTGAAGTGACGCGTCAAGCATCGCTCTCCTCGCGCACGATGCCCTATTCAGGGGTGATCATTTTAGCCTTCATCGTTTTTCACCTCTTACATTTTACTTTCCGAAAGATAGCATTGGGTGGACAAGAATTCGGAGCAGATGTTTACAAAATGATTATTGCAGGCTTTTCCCAGCCGGCCGTCGCTATGTTTTATGTCGCGAGTATGATTTTGCTCTGCCTGCACTTAAGCCATGGTATCAGCAGCGTTTTTCAAACTTTAGGTTTACGTAATCAGCGCTGGCGAGGACGTTTAGATGTCTTAGCCATAATTTATGGCTGGGTTATCGCTCTGGGTTTCATCTCTATTCCTCTCGCCGTTCTGCTCGGCCAACTCAAATAAAGTTCATGAAACTTGATGCAAAAATTCCCGCCGGTCCCTTAGCTGATAAGTGGAATAACCATAAAGCGAAAATGCGCTTAGTGACTCCTACTAATCGCCGGAGGTATCATATCATCGTCGTCGGTTCGGGTTTAGCGGGCTCTGCCGCCGCGGCTTCGTTGGCCGAAATGGGTTACGAGGTTTCCTGTTTCTGTTATCAAGACAGTCCTCGCCGCGCTCACTCGATTGCGGCCCAAGGTGGAATCAATGCTGCTAAGAACTATCAAAATGATGGAGATAGTGTTCGCAGATTATTTTTAGATACGATTAAGGGTGGAGATTATCGTGCCCGCGAAGCGAACGTTTATCGCCTCGCCCAAGTATCCACCTCCATCATCGATCAGTGTGTCGCGCAAGGTGTACCTTTTGCCCGTGAATACGGCGGTTTGTTAGCTAACCGTTCTTTCGGCGGTGCTCAAGTTTCACGTACGTTTTATGCGCGCGGTCAAACCGGCCAACAATTATTGCTCGGTGCGTATTCAGCTCTCTCCCGACAAATTGGTGCGGGTACTGTGAAAATGTATACCCGACACGAGATGCTCGATTTAGTTTTAGTCGAAGGCCAAGCGAAGGGCATTGTGACGCGCGACTTAGTCACTGGTGAAATCGAAGCCTGGGCGTCCGACGTCGTGGTATTATGCACCGGCGGATACGGAAATGTTTTCTATCTCTCTACCAATGCCCAAGGTTGCAATGTCACTGCGACCTTCCGCGCGCACCGTCGCGGTGCGGGTTTTGCGAATCCTTGTTATTCGCAAATTCACCCAACTTGTATTCCTGTTCACGGCGAAGATCAGGCGAAACTTACTTTAATGTCCGAATCATTACGGAATGACGGACGCGTCTGGGTGCCAAAAAATTCAGCCGATTGCACTAAGCCAGCATCCGAAATCCCGGAAGAGGCCCGCGATTATTTCCTCGAACGTAAATATCCGAGTTATGGAAATTTAGCACCGCGCGATATTTCTTCACGTGCTGCTAAAGAAGTTTGCGATGAAGGTCGTGGCGTCGGTCAAGTAGTCGACGGCAAACGTCTCGGGGTTTATCTAGATTTTTCGGCGGCGATTAAACGTCTCGGTGAATCCGCAATTCGTGAACGTTATGGTAACCTGTTTGATATGTATGAAAATATCACCGGTGAAAATGCCTATCGTCAGCCAATGCGTATTTTTCCTGCCGTGCACTACACCATGGGCGGACTTTGGGTAGACTACAATTTACAATCCAACATCCCTGGATTGTTCGTCGGTGGTGAAGCCAATTTCTCCGACCACGGTGCGAATCGTCTCGGTGCCTCCGCCCTCATGCAAGGCCTAGCCGATGGTTACTTTGTCCTCCCTTACACGGTCACTGATTATCTCGCTGGGGTTGGCTTGAGCGGACGTCCCTCCGTCGATCGTCCTGAATTCAAAGCCGTCGTCAAAGAAGTCGAAGAACGCACGCATTGGTTCTTAAATAATAACGGCACCCGCTCGGCTCGTTCTTATCACAAAGAATTAGGAAAAATTGTTTGGGAGAAATGCGGTATGACTCGTGATAAAGCCGGACTCCAAGGTGCGATTCGCGACTTACAAGCCCTCCGTGATGACTTCTGGAAAAATATTAAAGTCGTGGGGGCCGGTAATCAATTAGCCCCTGAACTCGAGCGTGCTGGC
This sequence comes from Opitutales bacterium, assembly GCA_040398005.1. Lineage (GTDB taxonomy): Bacteria > Verrucomicrobiota > Verrucomicrobiia > Opitutales > UBA953 > UBA953. The sequence goes on along the minus strand of JBBAUX010000010.1, from coordinate 66,355 downwards.
CGCGTGGCCGACTTCCTTGATTTCGGAATTATGATGTGCCTCGATGCGTTAACGCGCGAGGAATCTTGCGGCGGACACTTTAGAACCGAGTACCAAGATGCTGGTGAAGCAAAACGTAATGATGATACTTTTGCTCACGCCGCCGTCTGGAAATTCATGGGTGAAGGTAAATTGCCCGAACGTCACACCGAACCTCTCACCTACGAAGAGGTTCAACTCAGCACCCGTTCTTATAAATGATTTTTTATGGTTAAGCCATCCGAACAATCTTCACATGACAGCGAACGCACTTTAGCTCTGCGTTTGCGCGTCTGGCGTCAACTCCGCGGAGGTGAAGGACACTTCGAAGAATATTCTCTCGCCGCGGTCCCCGTATCAGCGTCTTTCTTGGAAATGATGGACATGCTGAACGAGCAGCTCATCCGCGAAGGCAAAGACACCATCGCTTTCGATCATGACTGTCGCGAAGGCATCTGCGGGATGTGTTCGATGACGATTAATGGTATGCCCCACGGACCGATTCCTGGAGTCACTACTTGTCAGTTACACATGCGTAATTTCCGCGATGGCGAAACCATTACCGTTGAACCTTGGCGTGCTCGTGCTTTCCCAGTGCTCAAAGACTTGGCAGTAAATCGTTCAGCCTTTGATAAAGTTATTCAAGCCGGTGGATTCATCACCGTGCGTACGGGTTCGGCTCCGGAAGCGAATAACACTTTAATTCCTAAGTCGATTGCCGATGAAGCGATGGACGCCGCTGAATGTATCGGCTGTGGTGCCTGCGTGGCTTCTTGTAAGAATGGCTCGGCGATGCTTTTCGTCGGTGCCAAAATTAACCACCTTAATATTTTACCTCAGGGTCAGCCCGAGCGTGAACGTCGTACCTTAGCGATGGTGAAGACGATGGATGATGTCGGCTTTGGTAACTGCACTAATTATGGTGAGTGCCAAGCCCACTGTCCGAAGGGCATTACGCTCGATGTGATTGCGAAACTTAATCGCGATTATCTCCGAGCTCGCGTGAAAGATTTTTTCTCTTCCACGGGCAAAGCGCGTAAGGGCGGAGAATAATTAAATAAGGTTCGAGAGGCTTTCGTCGAGTCCGCCCACGCGAGCGCGTTTAAGCCATACGCGTTTATATTCAGCAACGAGCCGATCTCGTTCTTGGCTATCGAGCGGCTTGCCCTGTGCCCGACGAATTCCAGCGGTGGCACAGTCTATCCCTAAAATAATTTCGGAACGGACACATTCATCACTGATGTCTTTGGCTAACTGAAGACCTTTTTCTAAGAGATCTAACGAATCATTTAATTCACTGGGGCTGACCTCTTTTAATACTTCGGAGAGATTTTCCTTCGAGGTGGTGAGCAACTCCCAGGTTAAGCTCTTATTGCGAATGGATTTTTGAATAGCGGAGTCCAGTCGGCCGATATGTTGGAGCACGGTTGCGGTTAATGTCGCATCTTCGTTATTAAGATTACCGAGAATAGCGCACGCCTTATCGAAATCGCCTTTTTGATTAGCAGCGAAGCACCAGGCTTGAGCGAGTCCGCTCGCCAGAGGGAGCCACTGCGTCGGCCAAGGCTGGTGATTGCCATTATCGCCCCACGATGTAATCAGAACACCTTGGGCCTGATGTTTGATCGCTGCGCTGACCGCTTCCACTTGATTAGTTAGCGCATTATCGAGTCGACCCGTAAAACTTTGCCAAGTGCTGGTTCCGGGGGCGATGAGGTAGGACCGTCCGAGTGAGTTGAGTCTCTGGGCCTGTTGATTAAACGGATGACCAGCATCGTAGCCCCAAATCACGGGCATCGCTAAGACGGGCGCTTCGCTCGCCAGATTTAAATCTTCGAGTAAAATATCACCCCAGAATTGGGGAGTGCGTCCACGTACTTCGACCAATTTACAAATTTTTTTAAGATGATTGAGATAAACCGCGTGCTTCCCCTTTTTCTCAACAGCCTCTTTGCTAAAACCCTGACCCAGTTCCCAGGGTTCATCGCCTCCGATATTTACCTGATGACTCCGAAAGTGAGGAAGGTATTTATCAAGAAGATCGCCAATAAATTTGAGTGATTCGTCATCGGGTTTTAAAGTGCCAGGAATGGGTTTAAACTGCTGTGTTAATGGGTGGATCCAACCCTCAGGGCATTCCGCCATGGATCGGTATTTAGGATGCCGGAGCCAACGCTCCATGTGTCCAAACGTGTTTAAATTAGGAACGAGTTCGATGCCGAGACTGAGACATTCGCGATCAAGCTGTTCAATTTCCGCAGGAGTTAAAGGGGAAGCCTCTTGCCAAACTTCTTCGTGTCCGGGAAATGCAAAACTATGTTCGATGTAGAGTTGGAACTGATTAACCCGTAGACGCGCTAACGCGCGGATGAGTTGGCGAAATTCACTTTGCGTGGGAATTTTACAGCGCGAAATATCCAACATGAATCCGCGAATCGGTAAGTCCGGACTATCTAAAACTTCACAACAGGGTAGGGCTTTAGGATTTTGTTCGAAGATTTGTCGGAGGGTGTGCGCTCCATAAAACACGCCAGCCGCATCACGCGCCTTTAAGTGAATACCGCTAGTCGCGATTTCTAAATAGTAAGACTCGGATCCCACGGCCTCGGTGTATTCGATTCGACACGGCGTAGTTTGCTTCGCATCGAGGGCCGATTCAGCTTCGGCAATCGTCTGGGGGAGATTTTTTAAAAATAAGGCGGTCGGGTGCGGTGCCTCGGGGATAGGTAAGAAACCTCCACGTAGACTCAATTCCCGTGGGCGGGGAAAGAGCTGTGGCAGTTGTGCACGCATGAAATAACCCTACAAACTTAGTCCTTTCGGGCAAGCCCTCACCTCGAGGTGGATAATTGGACAAAAAGTGATAATATGACGTATCTTTCCATCAAGATACATTGATGTGAACTTGCCACCTCTCCCTTTTCTATTTCATTATCCGCCTATGGATCACAAAGACTCCTACATCTTTTCCTCTGAATCAGTGGGCGAAGGTCACCCCGATAAGGTGGCTGACTCTATTTCCGATTCTGTCTTGGACGCGGTTTTCGCTCAAGATAAGTTCTCGCGCGTTGCGTGCGAAACGTTGGTGAAGAGTAATCACGTCGTCATCGCGGGTGAATTAACGACCAAGGCCAAAGTTAATTTCGAAGAAGTCGTGCGTGCCGCCATTCGTGAAATTGGCTATGTGAATGACGACGACATCTTTCATGCTGACAAAGTTTTCTTCACTAATCTTTTAACGAAACAATCTCCCGATATCGCCCAAGGGGTTGATGAGCGTAAAGCCTCTGGAAAAAAGCATGCCCAGATGGGTGCCGGTGACCAAGGGATTATGTTTGGTTACGCCTCCAATGAGACCGAAGAGCTGATGCCTGCTCCCGTGATGTTTGCGCACCGTCTAAATCGCGAATTGGCCCGATTACGTAAATCAGGTGCGCGTGGAACAGAATGGATTCGCCCCGACTGTAAATCACAAGTCGCGGTACGATATGAAAACGGAAAATTAAAAGAAATCACCAACGTGGTTATTTCGACCCAACACACGGCTGATGTTACCCACAGCCAAATTGAAAAATTCTGTATCAATCAGATTATCCATAAGGTTTTACCCAAGAATTTAATCGGTAAGAAAACTGAGTTTTTAATCAATCCTACCGGACGCTTTGTCATCGGTGGCCCCCAAGGGGACTGCGGTTTAACTGGACGTAAAATCATCGTCGATTCTTACGGCGGCATGGGTCGTCACGGTGGTGGTGCATTTTCCGGAAAAGACCCAACTAAAGTCGATCGTTCCGCTGCCTATATGGCTCGCTGGGTCGCTAAGCACATTGTTGACTCAGGAGTTGCTGACCGTTGTGAATTACAAGTCGCCTACGCGATTGGTCACCCTGAACCGACGAGCATTCACCTCGATACTTTTGGTTCGGGCAATATGTCCGATGCCTCCATCTTGGCTGCGGTGAAAGAAGTTTTTCTGTTTAATCCCGCCGAGATTATTAAGCAGCTCGATTTGCGTCGTCCCATTTATCGTGCTAGTACGCATTATGGTCACTTCGGTAAAAATGGTTTACCGTGGGAAGAAACCAAGCACCTCGCTAAATTTGTTAAAGCCCTTCACCAACAATCTTAATCACCATGTACTCACCCAAACCCTCCCGCACAAAATCCGCAAAAGCAGATTTCAAAGTAGCTGATCTCAGTCTCGCCGATTGGGGTCGTAAAGAACTCCAAGTCGCTGAGCACGAAATGCCCGGCCTGATGTCGCTGCGCGCCAAGTATGCGAAAACCAAACCTTTAAAGGGTGTTCGCATTACTGGCTCGTTGCACATGACGATTCAGACTGCGGTCCTTATCGAAACCTTAGCAGCCCTTGGTGCCGATGTGCGCTGGGCTTCTTGTAATATCTTTTCAACCCAGGATCACGCCGCTGCGGCCATCGCTAAAGCGGGCTATCCAGTATTCGCCTGGAAGGGTGAAACCTTAGAAGAATATTGGGAGTGCACCATGGAAGCCCTGACCTGGCCTAACGGTAGTGGCCCTGAACTCATCGTCGACGACGGTGGCGACGCGACACTTTTAATTCACAAAGGTTATGAATTAGAAAACGGTTCCAAATGGGTTAACACCAAATCCGAATCACATGAAGAACAGGTTATCAAAAACTTGCTCAAGAAAGTAGCTAAAGAGCGCCCCGGCCATTGGCACAAAGTAGTCGCTGCGTGGAAGGGTGTTTCGGAAGAAACCACCACCGGTGTAAAACGTCTTTATACCATGCTAGAAGCCGGAGAACTTTTAGTGCCGACCGTTAATGTGAATGACACGGCTACGAAATCGAAGTTCGATAATTTATACGGCTGCCGCGAGTCGTTGGTCGATGGCATTAAGCGTGCTACCGATGTGATGGTCGCTGGTAAACTTGCCCTCGTCATTGGTTATGGCGACGTGGGTAAAGGCTCTGCGCAATCTCTGCGTGGATTAGGCGCGACGGTACAGATTGCTGAAGTGGATCCGATTTGTGCGCTGCAAGCGGCGATGGAAGGCTATCGCGTTGTTCGCATCGAAGACACTCTAGGTAATACCGATATTTATGTAACGGCTACCGGTAATCGCGACATCATCACGCTTGAACACATGCAGAAGATGAGAGACCAAGCGATTGTTTGTAACATCGGACACTTTGATAACGAAATTCAAGTCACTCGTTTGAATGACGCCAAAGGCGTGAAGAAAGAAATGATTAAACCGCAGGTTGATCGTTATACCTTCCCTAAAGGAAAACAGATTTATATGTTAGCAGAGGGACGCTTAGTAAACCTTGGCTGCGCCACTGGTCACCCTAGCTATGTGATGTCGACTTCGTTCTCGAATCAGGTCCTTGCCCAAATTCACTTATGGGAAACTCGTCAAACCGCTAAGCCTGGTGTTTGTGTCTTACCTAAACACCTCGACGAAGAAGTGGCTCGCTTACACTTAGAAAGAATTGGAGCTAAACTCACCCAGTTAACTAAAGCTCAGGCAGACTACATTGGGGTGAAGCCTAACGGACCCTTTAAGACCGATAGTTACAGGTACTAATTATAGTCCTTTAATATCGGTGCTTGGCGGCACTTCGGCCTTTTTGGAAGCATGATTATTATGCTCCATTAAGGTCTGTCGTAGTTCTTTAACTTCCTTGTGGAGGGCACGAATTTCTCGCAATTCATTTTCGTGATCACGGTCTTCTTTGGGAAGAATTAATTTCGAGGTGATGTATGCAGAAATCGAACCAAAGAGGGCAACACCGACGATCATAAGTCCAGCAGCGATAAATCTTCCCTCTACGGTTACGGGGTAGATGTCGCCATAACCCACGGTAGTAACGGTGGAAAGTGCCCACCATACTGCATCGCCCCCGCTTTTAATCAGCGACTCGGGAGATTTTCGCTCAACTTCAACGATGAGTGTCGTGCTAAAAAGAATCATCACGAGAGCGATTCCTGGCATCGCCAGAATTTTTTCATTCAACGTAGTGCCCGATGTTACTCCTTTGAATTTATAAATAATTCGGGCAAGGCGGACGAATCGATAGATGCGAATCGCCTGCATCGCACGAAAAGCAGCATCGAGTGGAATAGCCGCGACAACATCCAGCCAACCCCACTTCCAGTATTTCCTGCTCCAGTCCATGCGTCGCCAGCGAACCAAAACGTCGACCATGAAAATGACACACGCATAACGATCGATTAAAATAAACTGATTTTGGGTGTCAGGGGGAAGGGTGACGAAAGTTTCCCAAATAATTAAAACTAAGGAGATAACCGAGACGACGAGAACTGACCAATCCCAAACTTTTAATTTTTCCTGAAGCTCTTTATCCATTCTCATAGATAAATACTAGAGATTTTGGCTCCTGAGATAAACACTGTTTTTGATAAGGCTTTATCAGAAACCTACTTATTTTGGTCTAGCCACCACTGGGTAGCATTCACTTCACCCTGACTTCGTAGTCTCTGCGTATAGTCTTTCATTTGTTCATCCGACATCTTGCTCATGGGCAGGTCTTGAGCCTTTTCGACCAGACTCTGCAGTTGGTTTTTTTGCTGATTTAATTCTTTTAAACGCGCATCGGCGGTTTGCCCCGCGGAATTAATCGGCGTTAAGGGATCCAGTTGATTTAAAATCTTCGATTCAATATCGATGCCGACTAAACTGCTGAGGAAACTCGGTTTTTCTTGAGACTGAATTTTTTGTCCGATGTCTAGACCGATAGATACCGTGGGCTCAGCCGCATCCATATCATTATTTTTAATATACTGATCGCGCAGTTCGCCTAATTTATCAGCGACTGCACCTACTTTACTGGTCGTGTCTTGGTTGCGTTGGGCGGAGTCAAAGAGCGCGAAGAGTTGAGCCTCGGTGCTGGTATATCCTGTGGACAGATAGGCAGCCTCCGTTCCGGAAGCTAAGGTCAGGGAGTAGTCTTGCAGTGTACCGCTATCGAGTGATTGGATTAACCCGCCTGCTGCCTTGGAAAAATCTCCTCGTTCGAATGCCGAAAGAGAATCGAGATAATCACAGAGCGGGTTTTGCGGATCATGTGTTTTGAATGCATTGAGTGCCGCTTGTCGTTCTTCTGGGGTGGGTCCGCGTAATGCCATCTCTAATTGCACGACGGGGTTATTGCCGAAGCGTGCTACTGCTTCGCGGAGTAATTCAGGATTTTTACTTAAACGACTCCCAATAACGAGGCAGGTGGCATCGCGGTCGTTAGAGGTGAGATAGCCCTGAATCTGTTGATCGGTTAAAGCGGGCAGACCCTTTTGACTCAATTGCATGATGGTCTCTTTGACCTGTGATTCACTGGTGATAATCTTGTTCGGCTCTTGGATGAGTCCGGTTATAGGTCGCGGACTATTTGGGGGAACCGCGGCTTCGTTTTTGGGTTCATTTAATCCGCGGTCATGGTTGATCCATAATACAGCGAGCGCTCCGACGGATACGACTACTCCTATTAATAGATACCGCTTCATTGGTTTATGATATTATACGCGACTTAGATGAAGACAACCTCGTTCAATGAAGGGTCTAGTTGGATAATTTAACCGATTAGCTTAATTTAGACTGTTTTAAATTATTATTATTTGCTCCCTCGCCTATTTTACTCACTTTGCGTGCATGGCCGAATCGCCCCAGTCATTAAGAGAGTGCAAAGCATTACCGACGGGTAATCGTTTTTTGGCTATTTGTGGATTGGGCGATATTAATACCAAGTCCGCAAAAAATGGATCCACTTATTTTGAATTTGTTTTAGGGGACGCTTCAGACGAAGTAAAAGTACGTGTCTTTTCTGATTCACCTCTAAAAACAGTGCTCACTACATTAAAGCCTGGGACACCTGTGAAGGTGGGCGGGACGATGGGTGAGTTTGCTGGTCGCCCGGAATTCCGTGTCGATGCTCTCGCAGCTCTGGCTGATGCCGAAAAATCTGACCCTGCTATCATGGGTCGCCTTACTCCCGTGTCTCAACAAGATCCCCTAAAAATGCGCGAAGAACTCGGCGCTATTATTAAACGCATTCCTCACGCGACCTTGCGCGCCCTGGTGGAATCGATTTTAGAAGAACACGGAGAGCGCTTCTACGATTCAGTCGCCGCGACAGGCATGCACCACGCCTACCGTCACGGCCTCCTCGAACACACACTGCGCATGGCGCGTTGTGCTGAAGCCTTACTGCCTCTTTATCCCAAAGTGGATCATTCTCTCGCGGTCTCGAGTATTATTCTGCACGACGTAGGTAAAATTCAGGAATACACTAAACTCGAGCCTGGTATGCCACGCGCCGGTTTCACCCGCGCAGGAAATTTACACGGTCATTTAGTCTTAGGAGCTTTTATCGTGAGAGAGCATTCGGCTAAGGTACAACTTGAAGTCTCATTGCGTGAACGCGTCGAGCACGTGTTGCTCAGTCACCACACGATGCGTGAGTACGGTGCGTGTCAGACCCCCTCGACCCCTGAAGCGGTTTTCGTGGCGCGGATTGATGACTTGGATGCAAAACTTTCAGCGATTGAAGAGGAACTCCGTAAGGCGCCTCCAGGTGTTGAGTTTATGCCCCTAAAGGCGATTGATGGTCAGTTGCTCATTACTCCTCCGAAAACTAAATAATGATTACGTTGCAGGAGTTGGACTTTGATCTGCCTCCTGAACGGATTGCGGCCGTGCCCTCGGAGCGACGTGACGAATCGCGACTGCTCGTGGTGAATCGTGCGACAAAAAAAATTTCGCATCATTATTTTAGGGAGCTCCCTGATTTAATTCCGCCTTCGACGACTTTTTTCAGGAATAGTGTACGAGTTTTAAAGGCCCGACTTTTTGGCGTTCGTCCCACAGGTGGAAAGGTTGAATGCCTTTTACTTCGTCCCGCTGCCCAGCCCCTGGAGTGGCACTGTATGTTGCGACCCGGAAAGCGTGCCTCGGATGAAGCCGGTTTTTATATCGATGGTCATCACGCCGTGGTCGTATCCGTAGGCCAAGGTGGAGATTATATCGTGCGCTTTAATTTACCCGCTGGATTAAGCGTCGAACAACTTGCTCAACAGCACGGCGAACTTCCGCTTCCACCTTACATCGTCGATTCTCGGGAAAAGTTAGGGCTAAAAGATTTCGCTGACGAGGAACGTTATCAAACGGTTTATGCCGAACCATCGGCCACCCGTGCGGTGGCTGCACCTACCGCTGGATTACATTTCACTACGGAGCTCCTCGAGAAATTGTCCAAACAAGGACACGAAAGCTTTAACCTTATTTTGGATGTCGGCGCGGGAACTTTTCAACCCATTCAAGCGCCCGATTTAAATAACCACGTGATGCACAGTGAAGACTATGTTATTTCGGTAAATACGATCGAGGCTCTGCGTTGTCGCCGTCCACGCCTAGCCGTGGGTACAACTACAGTGCGATCAGCGGAGGATTTTATCCGAAAATTTCCCGACTTTAAAAATCTCCCCACGGGTGATTATCAAGGTAGCTCGAGTTTGTTTATCAAACCGGGTGACACCATTCACTGCTGCGAGCATCTCCTCACTAATTTTCACCTGCCTAAGTCGACATTACTCTGTCTGGTTGCGGCATTCTTAACGCCTGGAGATGAAGCCGGACTCCCTTGGCTTAAAGAAATTTACGCAGAAGCGATTCGTCGGGAGTACCGCTTTTTTAGTTACGGTGACGCGATGTTGATTCTGTAGACTTACTTTTTGAGCGAGTCGCGAATCTCAGTCAGCAGTTTAACTTCGGCACTCGGTCCAGCGGCGACCACCGGATCTTTTAATTTATTAATCTGACGGATGAGCAAAAATATCGTGAAAGAAACGATTAAGAAGCTAATGACCGTATTAGTGAAGGCGCCATATTTGATAATCACGGCGCCGGCAGCTTCGGCATCGGCCATGGTAGCATAAGGTCCCGCTGCTTTAGCACCTTGTTTGAGAATGAAATAAAGATGAGAGAAATCTACGTTCCCGAGCACAAAGCCCAAGGGGGGCATGATGATGTCCTCGACGAGTGATTTGACGATGGCACCAAAGGAAGCGCCGATAATCACCCCGACTGCGAGGTCAGCCACATTACCACGAAGGGCAAATTTCTTAAATTCTTCTTTAAGTGACATCGTATTCAGTGATTACTTTTTTTCGGGAGCAGGAGTATTAACCTTTATGACGAGAATTTTAATCTGTTCGTTGAGATCTCTGATTACCGTATTTTGCTTTTCGATACGACTATTCACTTCATTGACCTGCGCTAAAGAGCTTTTACCAAAGTCTTCAGAGACCTGTAAGGCTTTGGCTGTTTCCGCATTTTGAGTTTCAAGTTGTACCACTTTTTCATTGGTTTCCTTGAGCGTCTTTTCAGCTTTAGTTAAGGTGTCGGCTAGTTCGTTTTTCTCATTAAGGTTGGCTTCATACATTTTTTTCATTTGCGCTAAATCTCCGCCAAGTTTTTTGATTTCGGCATCTTTATTGGCGATGGCTATGATGTTATCAGCTAAAGTTTTCTCTTGTTCCTGATTGAGTTTTTTTAAGTTAGCGACTTGACCCTCTAAAATGTCGATGCGTACTTTCTGTGTTTCTATGGTTTCTTTCCACTGTAACCCTTTCCACAAAATTACCACTGCGAGTGCGATGAAGAGCACAACGACGATGGAAATGATAACCCCTTGAGGGTTGGACGCGCGCGGTGGGGTGGGTGTGTTTTGTGGTTCGTCGATCATAGGTGTAAAAAGTTAGATTTCCCAATCTCCACTGGCTTCGGACTGGGCGAGTTGTGCTACTGTGAAACCATTCATCGATTTTTCAAACCGTTTCGAAAGCTCCCGCCAAAGACTGGCTACTTGGGGCCCGGAATTACCTTTTAGGGTGATTTTCGTCGAAATTAAATCGGGTTCCACCACTTCGAGTACCTGCTTAATTGAAATATCTTCAGCATTTCGAGCCAGACGATAGCCCCCCGCTTTGCCGCGACGAGAATCTACCAAGCCACCCTCGCGTAATTCGTTTAATAATTGAACTAAATAGTTTTGGGGAATGGCTTCGAGTTTCGCGAGCTCCTCAATGCGAGTCACCGTATTGCCTTTATTGCGACGAGCTAATTGGGCCAACACGCGCAAGGAGTATTCAAGTTTGAGAGAGGCTTTCATGAAGATTTTTCGGTGGTATTTTCAGACTTAGCGGGCTCGGTGGGTGGAGTTTGTCCAACGAGTATAAAAGTCCGATCAGGAATTTCGTTCGAGAGAATCGGTGCTTTAGGTCGAGCAAACCACGATGTCCCTAAGAAGCACATGCCCGTGTTGTGGACGACTTGGATGGCGCGATCGTCCCAGAGTTCGATCATATCAAAATCTTTTTTGTCGGTTACTTCTAGGTCGGGCAGTCCGTTTTCTGCTAACCATTTTTTGGTGGCAGCCAGACCTTCTTCATTACCGGCCCGGGCGGTCAAAATTTTAATGCGAACTCCCTTGGCGAGCCAGGCCTGCACTCTCCGCATCATGAGTGGTACGGGTGGTCCAATGTGTGACATACTTAACCAGCGACCCGCCTCGGCGAGTGTTCCGTCTAAATCTACACCTACCCAAGGGCTATTAGGGTCAGGTCTCGTTTCTGGGACACGTTCCTCGGGCACCGGTTCATCGGGCGCCTTAGATAGGTCGATTTCTTCAGACGGCTTGGGCTGGAGGCCTAGGATTTTGCGCAACCATTCAAACATGGGTCATGTTAGTCAGAATTAAGGCAAAAGGGCAAGGGGACAAGTTAAGGTGACAAGTGGGCAAGGTGACACGGTGACACGGTGACAAGGGGTGATGTAATTACCTCCACAAATTTACCCCTGTCCCCTGAATTAAAACCAAGTGCTCGGGGCGGGAGTCGAACCCGCATACCTTTCGGCGCCAGAACCTAAATCTGGTGTGTCTGCCATTCCACCACCCGAGCGACCTGTACCTAAAACATTTTACTGCTCACGGCCTTCTGGCAAGCGCTTTGCGATTTAGTCTTTTAAATTAAACGACCCAAACGTGACCCCATTTTGGCGTAAAGCTCTTGTTGGGTTTCACCCGCTGTAATTAAATCATTCTCCAGACGAATTCGATTGGGCTCAAAGAGGGTAGCGATGTACGATCCACCAAATCGGAAATACCCTTTTTCTTCTCCTTTAGTAATAGGAGAATTGGGAGAATAGGTTTCCACAATGGTGCCTACATTGGTGGCGCCGATTGCTACAACGGTGACGAGTCCAAACGGTCCCGCCTCAATCGAAACTCTCTGACGTTTATTTTGCCAAAGATAACTCACCTCACGTCGCAACGCATAAGGGTTTACCGAAAAGAGCGAGCCGTTGATTAAGGTAGGCTTAGTCGGAATGCCCGACACAGGAAAATGAAAACGGTGATAATCTACCGGACAAAGGCGCGAACACACTAAGACGCCATTCTTATAGCGTTCCGCTAAAGACTGATCGCCGAGAAAATTATTTATGTCGAAGGTCTGTCCCTTGGCAAAAACGCCGCTGATTTTGGAAATATCTTGAAAGCCTAAATGTCTACCGTCGGCCGGTAAAACCGCACAATCCGTTTGTCCGTCGATCGGACGTGCTGCGGGTTTTAATTTGCGATAAAAGAAATCATTAAAACTTTTATATGAACTAATATTTTCATCAGCGAACTCCGATGAATCTAATTGGTAGGTTTTAATAAAGGGTGCAATCCGCTGCGCGCTGTTGGGACGGTCCATGCCCCAGCCATAAATTTTGGAGAATATTGAACGTTTCACTAGGGCGTGCAGGGCGACCTTGCCCAGGGGGTTACCGTAGATTCTTTGTAGCCAAGCTTCGCCGTAGACCTGTTCGGTTTCAATCCGACCCGTATGGCGATTCTTGAAGGTTATGGGGTCATTCGGCTGCATGCCGTAAGATTTGCGAATTTTTGAGTGTAAGGGAACCATTTATCTGACAATTTACGAGTCACCCTCCGATGACCCGTTTGGCCCTTATTTTTACGCTTTTTGTAACTGCATTGCAGGCCCAGCCTCGTCGTATCGAAAAAACCCCGGAAACGATTCAAACCGAAGTGGAAGCGGAGATTGTCCGCACACGTTTAGATTTAGTAGAATCGCAACGCCGCCAGGCCAAACAAGCGTCCGATCTAGAGATTAAAAAACTCGAGGTAGAAAGTCGAATCCGCCAACTCAAGACCGATGCCGCCGGAGCGATGGACGATGCCGAAAAATCCCAGCTCAACTTGAAGACTTCTATTGCCAACATTAAGGCCTCCCTGGCTTCAGGCGAAAAAGAAGCCCGCCGTGCAGAATTTGAAGCGGATGTGAAACTCGCCAATGTGCAGGCCACCGTTGAATACGCACGCTTAGAAAAATTGGGGGAGATTGCCCGCCTGCAGAAAAAAGTAGTCGAAACCACGAGCGGGAAAATCGAGTATCCTCTGGAACCTCTTGCCGAAGGCGTTTTGCGTATTTCTGACCGCAGAATTCCTTTTAACGGAATAGTCGATGAGACTTTAGAAAAGTTTGTGTGTAACCGCATCGCTTTTTATAATGCCTTAGATAAAACAGCCCCCATCTTTATTGTGATAGAACGTTCGCCGGGCGGCTCGGTGATGTCGGGTTACCAAATCTTACAAGCGATGGAGTCATCGCAGGCTCCGGTTTACGTGGTCGTTAAAGGTTATGCCGCATCCATGGCCGCAATTATCACCACGATGGCTAAGCGTTCCTACGTTTATCCGCAGACGGTTGTCTTGCATCACCAAGCGAGCACTTCGCTTTCCGGAAATCAGACCCAGTTAGAGCAGCAATTAAAATGGACCAAAATTTGGTGCGAAAGAATTTTTGTAAAAGTGGCGAATAAAATGGATATTACAGTCGATGAATTTGTCGCCCAAATGTACGCCGCCGTTTCCACGGGCGATTGGAAAGTTTTAGGAACCGAGGCGGTTAAATTAAAATGGGTTACGCATGTGGTTGATCGTATGACTGAAGAAGGCGTAAATAATACTGCTGCCGTTCCTGCGCTGGGTGTAATAAAACCCGATGGTCTCAACGGCGCTACCGCTTTAAATCCTTTAACCCCTTTTGATATTTGGTGGATTTACGATCCTTCTACCGAATTCATTTACCGCTAATTTTAAAAACAAAAACATGTCTAAACATACTCCCTTGAAAATCTTCAGCTTGTTGGTTGGGCCTATTCTTTTTGCCCAAGCAACGCCCGTTAAGACAACGAATGGCGACACCGCAAATGCACCTTCTTCTTCTAACGCCTCGCTGCCTACCACGGTAGCACCGGGTCCGGCCATCGCTCGCGAAGATTTAACACCTGAGCAGAAAGAGAAGATGAAGGAAGTGGACCGCATGCGCGTGGAGAAGGCTTTAATTGATGCCCAACTTGCTCTGCAAGAAGCCAAGCGCATGGAAGAGATCGCACCCTTAAATTCCGAAGCGATGAAGCTGTCCGCTGAGCGCTCACTCCGTTTGGCCAAAGCCTCAGCCGAAGCCTCTGCTTTAGAAGAGGAACGCACTAAACTCGAGCGCCAGTCCGCTCTAGAGCTAGCTCGTTCCAATGCTCGCTTGATTGAAAAGAATAATAAAATTCGTGAACTCGAAGCGGATGCTAAACAATTACAATTAGAAGCGAGCAATACGGTGACCCGCCTAACCAATGAAATTAATCGTTTTCAAAAAGAAGACGAAGCCCGAAAAATTGCCGCCAATGTTAAACCGAAATATTTAAAAGACCCCTACCTAGATGGGGTTTTATATATCACCGATCGTCGTATCACCTTTAATGGTGCGGTTACCGATCAATTGGCCGACTACATTTGTCAGCGTATTAATTTTTATAATAATCAATCGAGTGAGTTTCCGATTTTCATTGTGGTCGATAACAGCCCAGGTGGATCCGTTTCCGCTGGATACCTCATCCAGAAGGCGATGACGGCGTCGAAGGCCCCTGTCTATGTGGTGGTCAAGGGGTTTGCCGCGTCGATGACTGCGGTGATTGCCACGTGCGCCGAAAAATCCTTCTGCTATCCTAATACCATTATTCTACATCACCAGGTTTCCAATAGCGTCAAAGGTAATATGACTGTGTTGAAAGAGCAGATTGAGTTCACTAAGTTATGGTTTGAACGCATGGCTACTCCAGTGGCAAAGAAGATGGGCATCTCGCTGGATGACTTTGTTAAGAAGATGTACGAGAATGACTCCACGGGCGACTGGCAGGCCTTTGGTGAGAAAGCTAAACAACTTAAATGGATTGATGTCGTCGTGGACCGCATCGAAGAGACGGCGGTGCTCGACATGCTTGCGCCAGTGCCTGCGCCCACGGCTGCATTACCTAAGTCGGCCCAATCGGAATACTCCGGCGTTTCGATTAAAGCCGACGCAAGCGGTAAGCCCTATTACGAGCTCCCTTCATTATCTAATCCGTTCGACGCTTGGTGGATTTACGATCCCCACGGTCTGTACCGCGCTCGCTAATTAACGAGTAGGTGCAGTAGCAGAAGTTTTATCAGCTACTAACTTGCTCCAGTCGTCGGCGATGCGGACGGCTTCTTGCAATTGAATATCGTAGTCGGGCCAATCCTCATCTTCGAGTGGCTCGCGGATGCGCGACTGGTGCTTAGATTTATTCGTGTATTCAGCGCCTTCCTTCTTTTCCTGTTCTAGCGCCGCATCTAATTTTACATCCGTTGCCTTGAACGAATTTTTGGAGAATTGGTTGAGTTCATTACGAACTTGCTCGCGGAAGGTGAGATCATCGGTGCGTTCTTGGCGACGTTGTTCGAGTGAGATGGAGACCTCTTTGCGATTGGTGCGACTGCGCGTCCATTCGATAGAGTGATTGAGCGTAGAAAATTCAGGAAGCTCAGCTTGGCGTTTGGCGGATGCTTCTTTGAGAATATTAACTAAATTATCGGAGAGCGGCGCCTTTAACCACGGACCTTCATCAGGCTTGGTCAGTGAAGCCGGAATAGAATCCCAAGGCAGGGGATGGTCTAAGTCTGACTCGGCTACGGGTAGAACGGAGAATACGGAAGGTACAATGATATCAGCTGGGACGCCTTTGAGTTGAATCGATGAACCGCTGGGCGCGTACCATTTTTGGATGGTCACTTTAAGCGCTGATTTAATATCTAACTCTTTAAACACGCGGTTGAGTTCAATGATGTTTTGGACTGATCCTTTGCCGTGCGTCGTGTTATCACCTACGACTAAGGCGCGGCGGTGGTCTTTCAGCGCACCTGCGAAAATCTCCGAGGCTGAAGCGGAAAGTTTTGAAGTGAGAACGATGAGTGGTCCATCCCAAGCGACTTTAGCATTCTCATCCCGGTAATTATCAATGCGTCCCTGGCTGTCGCGCACTTGCAAAATTGAGCCTGTTGGAATAAACAGTCCGGATAAATCGACGGCTTCATTGAGCAGGCCACCGCCATTTTTACGTAAATCGACAATCAGCGCCCGGATTCCCATGGTTTTGAGTTTAACAATCAGTTGCTCAACATCCTTGGTTGGACTCGAGCCAGTTCCATCAGGATTTTTTCCGTAGAAGGCGGGCAGTTCGACGACACCGAGATTTCCATTTCGGCCTTCGAAGCAACGAGCTGAGGCCATTTGATTGAATAACTTAATTTGATCACGCACGATGCTGATAGTTTTACGACCGCTGCCATCGCCTGATTCTACTAAAAGTCTAACGACAGTATTTTGTTTTCCGCGAATTCGATTAATCGTTTTCTGGAGGCGTAGCCCCACGATATCATCCATCTCACCGTCTTTACCTTGGCCGACGGCAATAATTTTATCTCCCGATTTAGCTTTGTCGGAAAGAAAGAGAGGGCCACCGGGTAAGATTTCTTTGATCGTACAATAGCCTTCTTCGTCGCTAAGCGTGGCGCCGATTCCGCAGAGCGAATTACGCATACCGATTTCAAACTCTTCAAGGGATTGTTGAGAGAAGAAAATAGAGTGTGGATCGTATTGGGTAGAATAGGAATTGAGGAACAGCTCCTCGACTTCTTGGGGGTCAAAATTTAAATAGACTTTAATTTTTTCGTAACGCTTTTTTAAACGGGTGACCGCTTCTTTGATTTTTTCGGGAGTGATTTCGGGCGCCTTAGTTTCGTGGGTGGGCTTTTGTTTAGGCCCATTGCGGTTGTTATTGGCCGTGCGGTCATCGCCCAATAGTTCACCCAAAATATCCAACCTTAAACGGCGACTCCATAAATCATCGGCTTCTTTACTATCGCTCGGCCAGTTGCCTTTCTTTCGGTCAGTAGGAAAGAAGCCCGCTTGAGTTAAATCAATTTTTTGATCTAAAGATTGGATAGAACTCGCCGTGCGTTCTTGAACATGTTTGCGGAATGCTTGATAGATTTCGAAAGCAGGGGTGAGATTTCCGCGAGTTAAATACAAGTCTAAGCTCCGTCCGTAACGATTCACAAATTCATCCACTTCCGGTTGAATGAAGTACATTTTCGCAGGGTCTAAATTTTCGCAGTAGGTAATGATCACTTCTTTCGTGTCCACTTCCGGCATCTGCTTTTTGCTGATATGGAGGCGCTCGAGTAATGCGACGGTGGCCCGTGTTTCATTTTGCATTAACTCGGTCGTCGTGAATTTCTCTGTTTCACCGTAACTTAATTGAAAAGCGAAAAGAAAAAGTAGGAAGTTGCGAAGGGTCATGGAATTTTATTTCAATTGATCGCTGAGTTCGGCGAGTCTGCGTTTTTCGGACTCCGTGAGCGAGCCGAAACCCTTGACGGAAATTTTATCGAGTAGGGCGTCTAATTCCGCACGGACTTGGCTGATTTTTTGGCTATTTTTCGGCTGAAGAGTTGTTGAATGATCATCGTCGAAAGGGGTGCCCATTGTAGATAGAGCGCCACTACCTGACAGATTTGTTTGATTTTGATATTTCCACATCAGCCACCCAAACAAAAATCCCCCGAGGTGAGCGGAATGAGCGAGGCTCGTGCCCATCGCCCAATCGAGTGCGGGTTTCCAACTTGTCCAGGTATGTCGACTAGGTAATTCGGCAAAGCCCCAACCTAAAAGCGTGATGACTAAGAGAATAGCCAGAAGCCAGCGTGCTTTAATATTTACCGGAATAAAAAAGAAAAGAAGCAAGGTGATGACTTGGTCTAGTCGATCCAGTAGGGCCACGACCATGAGTGCATAGACGCCGCCGGAGATTCCTATTAAGATACGATTTTCTGAACGCCCTCCACTCACGCCCGTCAGCCACCAGCAAAATGCCCCTAGAATAATTCCGCCGCTGAGTGTTAGGTAAAATACTTTTTCGCCGTAGTGATCTTCGACAACTTTTCCCAGCCACCAAAGGCCCAGTGCATTGCCCAAGAGGTGCCAAAAACTATAATGAATAAAGGCGTAGGTCAGCCACTGCCAGGGGGCGGAATTAACTTCAGGCAGGGTTGCCCAAGTGGTTAAGTCGATGCGCGTCGAGTCTTGGACGAGATTAACCAGATAGAATCCAACAATCAAACACAGCACGATAGCGCTGGCCGATATCCCTGAGCGAAAGGGAATCGTATTTCGCATATAGGCTCGATCGCCGATGCCCATTTATCTGTCGATTAGAGTTTTTTAACTATCGCATCTGCCAAACCATATTCAATGGCTTCTTCGGCGGTCATGTAAAAATCTCGATCAGTATCTTTAACCACTTTCTCGAGTTTTTGTCCTGAGGCCTTCGCGAGAATTTCATTCAGCTCAGCGCGCAGACGTTCCATCTCGAGGGCTTGAATATGAATATCGACGGCAGGGGCTTGAATGCGACCCATGATGAGTGGTTGGTGAATCATCACCCGAGCGTGAGGGAAGACGAGGCGCCCCCCTTTTTGTTTCGGCGCTTGCAGTAAGATAGATCCCATGGACGCAGCCATACCGGTGACGACTACTTTAACGGGTGAGGTAATTAAGCGGATGGTATCGTAGACCGCCATGCCTGCCGTAATTGAACCACCGGGAGTATTGATATAAAAAGTGATCTCTTTTCCGGGATCAGAAGTTTCGAGATACAGGAGTTTTTCTACGATGTCTTTCGCCGAAGCATCATCGACGGCGCCCCAGAGGAAGAGCTTACGTTGTTCGAGAAATTTTTTCTGGATGAGCAGGGCGCTCGGTGCAGCCTCTTTAGGTGCCTCAGGGGTTTTCTCTTCTTCTTCGTCGTCGTTAGCCATAGGACCCATAACCTTGGGGAAAAGACGGGCGGTGGCAAGCATCGCTCGGCTAATTTATTAAAATTGTGAGCGACCCATCCTTGCACCTCTTTATCAGAAAGGTTAAATTTCATTCGTGTTCGCAATTAATATCCAAGATTTGCATTACCAAATTGATTCACACCCAATTTTAAACGGGGTTAATCTCCAGGTAGAATCGGCCTCCTTGTATTGCCTCGTCGGTCCCTCGGGTAGCGGTAAAACGACGCTGTTAAAAATTCTAGCCGGATTGATTGAGGGCTATACGGGATCCGTAAAATTAGAGGGTAAAAACCTAAAAGAAAAAACTTCGACGTCGCGGGCCACCGCCATGGTTTTTCAAAACTACGCCTTGTTTCCGCACTTAACCGTTTGGGAAAATGTAGCTCTGGATTTAAGCGATTCAGGCCTGTCGCCGATTGAAGTAAAAGAACGCGCATACCAAGCGTTGCATTCGGTCGACGCCAAATCTTGGGCGCTCCGTCGTCCTTACGAACTTTCGGGCGGTCAGCAACAACGCATCGCTCTGGCCCGCGCGCTCATGTCCAACCCTAAGTTATTATTACTCGATGAGCCCTTTAGTAATTTAGATACCGCGGGTCGCATTGAGCTGCGTGATCGTCTGCGTAAACTAGTCCGCGAGCGTTCCATAACCATTGTCTGTGTATTGCATGATCAGAAAGATGCCTTTGCGATGGCTGATCAACTGGGCGTGATGTGTGATGGAAAAATCATCCAATCAGGTAATCCGCTCGATGTTTATCGCCGCCCTCTGAATAGCTGGATTGCGACTTTTTTAGGCTCCGCTAATTTAATTAAGGGAAAACTCATTCACCAAGCGGCGGGCGAGTTTATTGCCCAAACAGATTTCGGCGAACTCCACGGGGCTTTATCTGATGTTGAACATCCCCCCGCGGTCGGCCAGGCGCTCACGCTTTGTATTCGTCCCGAATGTTTACACTTAGATATTATGGCCCCCGAAGAAAATTCCTTTGAGGGCAGTGTGACCGATACTTTATTTCAGGGCGATTTTTCACTGCACGATTTTTCAACCGTTCAAGGATTGGTCTTAAAAATATCCGAAATTAATCCACGTCAGCGCGTCGGTTCAAAGTCGACCGTTTATGCGTGGGTTGAGCCCGAAGATGTGGTGGGTTTGCTCGATTAAAACTTAAACTCGCTAATTTAGATTAAACCTCCACTGCTGGGTGCAGATGAAGGCCGCGCGCATTAGAGACGAAATTATTCTTACGCTCAAGCTGGCCGTACCGATTATGCTGGGAATGTTCGGCTACGGTTTGATGTTTGTGATTGATGTCACGATGGCGGGCCACCTCGGCGAAACCGCTTTAGCCGCGTCGGCACTCGCTGCGAATCTCAATTACATTCCGTACGTTTTTGGTATCGGACTCATCGGAGCGATTTCCGTTTATCAATCGCAGGACAATGGGGCAGGGGTTGAAGAGTCGGCACCCGCTATTCTCCGACATGGCATGGCTTTGGCCCTTATTTTCAGCACGATCGCCGCGGTTCTAACTCATGGATCCGCTTATTTTCTAAATCATTTAGGATCGGCGCCTGAAGTCGCGAAGGAAGCGCACGACTTCTATGTCATTATGGCTTGGGCGATGGTGCCCGGTTTATTATTTCATGCCCTGCGCTGTCATCGTGATACGCAACACCAACCTTGGATTTCTTTAGTTTGGTTAACGGTCGGATTACTGCTCAATATTTTATTAAATTGGCTTTGGATGTATGGTAATTGGGGTTTTCCCAATTTAGGATTAGCTGGAGCAGGCTGGGCGACTTTGGTTTCGCGTGCGGTGTGCCTCATTGGCCTTTGGTACACTCCAGGGCGCGGAGAGGTAAACTGGGCTGAAGGTTTTCAGAAAAAAGTTTTCGCGCGTTTGTTGAAGACCGGACTTCCCGCTGGTTTACACAGCTTAAGTGAAGTCGGAATTTTTGCGGTCGTCCCGATTTTTGCTGGATGGATTTCGCCCACCGCACAAGCGGCCCACCAAGTGGCCATCAGCACCGCCTCCGCTGCCTTCATGTTGCCACTCGGATTAGGTATCGCTGCAGGCATCCGAACGGGCGAAGCGTATGGTGCCAAAGATATCAAGCGTGCGCATGCTGTAGGTTGGGGCGCTATTATGATGGGCGGTTGTTTTATGGCACTCTACGGTTTTGCTATGGTTTTATTGCGTCCTAACTTGCTCCAACTTTATGGCGTGGCTGGAACGGAAACGGCGACGCTCGCCTCAGTTTTACTGATCTTCGCTGCCGTGTGGGCTCCGTTTGATGGAGTGCAGATTGTCGCTGCCTACTTACTTCGCTCCATTAATTGTGCCGCCTGGGCCTCTTGGGCGGTCTTTATTGTCTATTGGTTAATCACTCTACCTTTAGCCCTGCTATTGGCGTTTCCGTGTCATTTAGGTGCAGCAGGAATATGGATCGCGCTCGCCTTCGGTCTTGTTTTAGTGGCCTTGGCGATGACGTGGAAGTTTTGGCGTTCGACGCGCTACTCGGGAATTTAGGTGTTATATCCCACGAGTTTCGTCACGCAAAAGACACACCGTATCCATAGTTTCTTAACACGGATTATCTTTCCAGAACGTGGTTTTAGGATAGTATTTTAGATGCACCCCAAATGCACCATCCTCAAAATACTATGCTCCTGTCTCAGGAAGCTGACGATCCCGAGTACGGTTTCAGTGATACAACCGAACTCGATTTAGCGTTGTTGTCGTTCGAGCACCTCAAGTTATTAATCACCGAA
Organism: Opitutales bacterium; assembly: GCA_040398005.1. GTDB lineage: Bacteria > Verrucomicrobiota > Verrucomicrobiia > Opitutales > UBA953 > UBA953. The sequence goes on along the minus strand of JBBAUX010000010.1, from coordinate 44,300 downwards.
TTAGATTCGATGCATCTCGTGAACGTGGATGAATCGCGTGCCCTCGAAAAAGTCTGCGATTATGTGGTCCATGATCCGATCTATGCAGATTCCACGCGGGCGGTTTTCCGTTCGCAGTTAGAGAAGTTAACCAGTCGTCAGAACTAGAAGATGACAGCAAGATGAGCCCTGCGAGTTTCGCCAACCAGCGAGACCGGGCAGGATTCTCTGTATAACAAAAAAGCCGACAGTTCAGTCGGCTTTTTTAATTCGTTTTAAAAACGAAATTAGATCGCGCAGCTGTTGGCAGCGGTAGGAACCACTTCAACACGACGGTGTTCAGCATCCCACTTAACTAAGCCATCGGCTTTAGCGAAGAGCGTGTGATCGCGACCCATACCAACATTACGACCCGCGCGCATTTGGGTGCCACGTTGACGGATAAGGATGGAGCCAGCGGTAGCGAATTCGCCGCTGTAAAGTTTAACGCCGAGACGTTTGGATTGTGAATCGCGGCCGTTACTGGAAGTGCCGCCACCTTTCTTGGTTGCCATGGTAGTACTTGATTAAGGGTTAAGCAGAAATGGTTTCGACTTTGATGACCGACAATTCTTGGCGGTGACCGCGACGACGGTAGTAACCTTTACGGCGACGGTGTTTAAAGATGTCGATCTTATCGCCGCGCTTGTTCTCGAGGATAGTCGCGGTGACTTTGGCACCGGCAACAGTCGGGGTGCCGATCTTGGCAGCTGCGCCTTCTCCGACGAGGAGAACTTGGTCAAAGGTGAGTACGTCCCCTTCGTTTTTACCAGGATACTGGTTAACGATGAGAATGTCGCCTTGCTTCACTGTGAACTGGCGACCGGATGTGATAAATGTGGCCTTCATGGCTGTCGGAAGGTCGGAGCAAATGAACAGACTTGGGGTTGGCAAGGGGAATTATTTTTTAACTTGGGGTTAAGGGTTTTTTCCCAGCCGCCTTGGGGAAATAACCCTCGAAATTGACGAAAAATGGCAATTTTTAGAAATTAGGCAGTTCGGGCTTCCCTGAAAGTCTCCAACGGGGCACCTTGTTCGGGTGTCAAATTCCTCAAACTCAGATTCTGCCGACGAGAAACTTTCCGAGGAACTCACCCGCAACTTGGCCAAAGGGCCCATGATTCACCACACGGCCTACGTCCATGCTCGCTCGGTGGTGATTGGTAACGTGACTATTGCAGCCAAGGCCAGCGTGTGGCCCTGTGCAGTGCTGCGCGGCGACATCGCTCCGATCTCAATTGGCGAAGGTACGAACATTCAAGACGGTGCCGTGGTACACGTCGCCGATGATCTTCCCGCTATCATCGGAAGTTATGTCACCGTCGGACACTTGGCCATGATTCACGCCTGCACGATTGGTGATCGTTGTTTAATCGGAATGCACGCCACGATTTTAGACGGCGCTGTGATTGGTGCCGATTGTATTATCGGTGCCGGTGCGTTGGTTACGAAAGACACTTTTATTCTTCCCGGTTCATTAGTTCTCGGCTCGCCCGCCAAAGTTAAGCGCCCATTAACGGCCGACGAAATAAATTCTCTGCCTGGTTGGGCCGAAAAATATATTAAAGTCTCGGCCCATCACAAACGATTCGAGTGAGTGTGAATAATACCATTACAGCAGAAATTATTTTAACGCCTGAAGAATGGAAAGAAAAACGGGCGAGTCACGAAGCACGCGCTGATGCCTTAGTTAAAGCCCGTCAACAAAGGGCGGCCCGCGGTGAGCAGGACCCGGTCGAAGATTTTCTTTATACCTACTATCCCTTTAGATTAAGTGCCCTGCGTCGCTGGACGCCTGGCGTGGGCTTTGCCTGTGCTGAGGGTGATGAACTTCTAACGGATGCTCATTTTAAAAAAGGTGCCGATGGATTAGTCCGCGTTATTCCGATGAACGAGGGTGATGCCCGACGTTTAACATTCATCCGCGACTTGTCTGTAGCCATCACCACCCGTCCACCTTTTTTTAGATGTTATGGTTTGCACGAATGGGCGATGGTCTATGAACAGGCAGATCAACGTCGACATGCTCAATGGCCGTTACGCTTGGGTGCGAAGGGTACTGATGAAGTCGTGCGCTCGATGCCAGTATGTTGCACCCACTATGATGCCTTCCGTTTTTTTACACCTACCGCCAAACCGCTTAACCATTCAGAACCTGATTTACCGGGTCGCATTAAAAACGAACAACCGGGGTGTGTGCACGTGACGATGGATTTATATAAATGGACAATGAAATCATTGCCCTGGGTTTCGTCTGATTTAGCTACCGAATCTTATCGTCTGGCTCATGAGGCTCGGTCTATCGATATGCGAGCATCGCCGTATGATTTTTCGACGGTTGGCCTCGAGCCCATCTGCATCGAAACCGAAGCGGGCCGGGCAGAATATGAATCGGCCCAACGCCACCTGGCGAAATTGGCTGAGCCAGTTCGGAAGCGTTTGGTCGATGTTTTAAATCGCGCGCTTACTTCGAACTCTCAATGACAAACGGACGGCCGTCTTTCCAGCCGATTTTAACGAAGGAAAGATACCAGGTTTTACCTTTATCGTTGTTGCCTTGATAAAATAAATAATCCTGTCCGTCGGTATCATGGAAAATTCCTGGATGACCCGATTCACTAGAATTCCAACTACCCGGTCTACCATTGGTTAAAAGAGGCTGATCACTCAAGCGTTCCCATTGAACGCCATCGGTGCTTTTCGCGACCCCGATTTGTTGCGGCTCATTATTATAAGCTCCTGCGTAAAACATATAAAAGATATTATCACGTTTGATGATACTCGCCGCTTCGATACAGTTTTTTTCCCAGTCTAAAGTAGGCTTTAAAATCGGAGCATTCACGAGTTGCGTCCACTGACTCGGTGATAAATCAGAGTTTAGAGGTGCCGCGGCTACGCCGATGAGTTGGATTTTGTAGTCAACATCGCGAGAGGCGAAATAGAGAAGGAGGCGATCGTCATCAACGAAGGCTTCGGCGTCAATCGCTCGTCCACAGGTCCAATCGCCATGAGGTCGAAAAATCGGGTTAGCGGGATTGCGCGTAAAATGAATGCCATCCTCGGACCAGGCGTGGCAAATGGCATCGAGTTTTTTATTTCCGTAACTTTGATAAAAAATATTTATTTTACCGTTAAGAATAATGGCGGCAGGAGCACAGAAGCCATTAGCCTCTACTTTTTGCTCGGGTTGAATCATCCCCACTTTTTTCCAGACGATTAAGTCATCGCTATTCGCTATACCAATTCTCCAGCCGAGCATGCCTTCCAGTTCGGGCACGGAATAATACATCCAATATTTACCCTTAAACTTAATAACCGTTGGGTCTTTGGCGTAAGGAGCTTTCCCGTGGGTGACGTCAGCGTACATCATCACGCCGCGATCATTAAACGATTTTACATTAAGTCCGCTGTCGGGCGTAGTGGAACATCCAGCGACAAGCAGAGAAAGGATTAAAGCAATCCATACGGTGGGGCGCATGGAATTCTTTAACACCAAAAAACTGAGTGAGTAAAACCTTTTTAGGTGAAGAACTTGATACCCGCCTGTTGCATCTCGAGGAGACGCTTCTTCAGGGTGGATCGATTGATGCCTAGAATAACAGAAGAACGTAGCTGGTTGCCTCGAGTTTCTTCCATCGCTCGCTTGATCAGTTCAATCTCAATGGTGCTTAAAATATTTCTACCGTCATCGATGCGATTTTGTTTATAGATGGCGTCGTAGAGTGTTTGCGATGACGGAGCGGCCGCTACGACGACACTGACTTCAGGTTGAATCAGCACGGTTGATGCAGGGCTTGCTGTAAGGGTTGGCTTTGGCGCTGAGCGGCGCGGACTGGTAACCTCTGGTGGTAAATCTTTAGCTAAGATGGTTTCGCCTTTCGCAATGACATTAGCGCGTTGAATTACGTTCTCGAGTTCACGCACATTGCCAGGCCAATCATGTGCAATGAGTTTCTCGAGGGCTTCGTTGGATAAGCGCTTCGGTTTGCCTTTGCGGGCAGCGGCTTGGCGTTGAAGCATGTAATCAACGAGTAAAGGAATATCATCTTTTCTGTCACGCAGGGCGGGGAGGCGGATACGGAAAACATTGAGACGGTAGAAAAGGTCTTCGCGGAATTGGCGGGAGGCGACCATCGCTTCGAGATCTTTATTCGTCGCCGCAACTAAGCGCACGCTGACTTTTAAGGTGGTGGTTCCACCGACGCGTTGAATTTCACCATCTTGAATTGCCCGTAATACTTTCGTTTGCGTGGGGAGTGACATATCTCCGATTTCATCGAGGAAAATCGTACCACCATCACAGAGCTCAAATTTTCCAGGCTTTTGATTGGTCGCTCCCGTGAACGCACCTTTCTCGTGTCCGAATAATTCTGACTCAATTAAGTTTTCGGGAATTGCGGCACAATTCACTGCGATGAAAGGGCCTTTGGCACGGAGTGAGTGTTGGGCGATACAGCGTGCTACCAATTCTTTTCCCGTACCACTTTCGCCCGTGATTAATACCGTGGCATCGCTCGCGGCTACTTGGCCAATGGATTTGAGCACTTCCTGCATGGGCTCGGAACTTCCCACGAGGCCTTCTTTGTAGTCGGCGGGATTCACTAAGGAACGTCCGGCTTTTGTTGCTGAATTTAAATCGCGTCGTGCGCCCAGGGCTCGATCAACGAGTGCGATGAGCTTCGCTTGGTCGAAAGGTTTCATGACGTAATCGTAAGCACCGAACTTCATCGCCTCGATGGCCGTCTGGGTTGTTCCAAACGCCGTCATTAAAATGACCATCGCTTGAGGCTGTGCGCCACGAAGCATCTGGAGGGTTTCGATTCCCGAGATTCCGCTCATGCGATTATCTAGGAGAATGACATCAGGTTGCTCGCGTTTCGCTAAAGCGACACCGGATTCGCCGCTATCCGCTTCTATAACATTGTGGCCTTGCCCGGCTAATGCACGGCGAAGGGAATAGCGTAGGTCTTTGTCATCATCGATGATCAGAACTTTAGCATTGTTGATTGTTGCACTCATTGAGTAAAAGTAGGCAGTAAGCGTGCCAGAAGCACACCCGTGGATTTATTGTCTCTAAACCTACTATTGGCAACCGATTCTGCCTAAATTTAGGCAAACTTAAGTAAAATTTACCCTTTTAGGGGCGAAATTCTGGGTTAGTGTCTAGGTATGAGCCCGATACTTAGAAGGACACTCCTCTGGGTTTCTGGGCTGTTATCCGCTTTCTTTATCATCTCCAATTTATGGATTTGGTCCGCTGGATGGGGTCGTGATTTAAGAAATACCCCAGGGCAAATCCCTCAAGATGCCGTTCTGGTTTTATTGGGTCTAGATGAGCGCGACGAAAAGACGGGAAAATTAAGTGAGTGTTTTAAATTAAGAATCGAGGCAGCCGCTCAACTCTGTCGTACCGGAAAAATTAAATTGGTGGTGACGTCGGGTTTAAATAATCAAGCGCGCACGATGGCTGATCGACTTCGGGAAGCGGGAGTCACCACACCGATTGTTTTGGATCCGTATGGATGGAGAACGCTCGATTCCGTAAAACGTGCAGCCGCGGTTTTTCTAGACGAACCTGTTATTTATGTTTCCCAAGGTTGGCATTGCGGTCGTGCACTGTGGCTCGCGGATCGACTTTCGACTAATCAACACAAAGCCATGTCATACAGTGCTGACTTTGGGCATGAGCCGACCGCGTATTTTAATTACGTAAGAGATTTTCTAGCTAAGCCTAAAGCGGTGATTGATTGGCTTATGGGTGCTAAGCCAACTACGACGGTAGACGTGGCTCATGGTTATAAGCTTTATCCTTAATCATCATCTTTCGTGACGGCCATCGCTGCGCCGTTGCAGCTTACCTTGTATTTCTAAAAGCGTGAGTGCACTGGCGGCATCGGCGAGCGGGCAATTGGCCACCACCGAAAGTGATTCTGCGTCATGAATAGTTCCGCCTTTAAAATGTTTTAACCAGTGACTATCTTCGGGGTCCATTTGTTCAAACGAGATTTGTAGCTGTCCGCGTTGTTCTCCGATTTCTGATAAAATATCATCGAGCGAACTCACCAATGTCGCCCCATCACGTATTAATTGATGACATCCACGACTGGTGGGACTGTCGATTCGACCAGGCACCACCAAGAGTGTTTTTCCTAAGTCTCCCGCAAATCGCGCGGTAATCATACTCCCTCCGTCCACATCTGTTTCGATAATAATGACCGCTTTAACCAGTCCAGCCACCAGGCGATTACGTTGTGGAAAGCTTTGGCGATCGGCCGGCCGGCCTAATGGAAATTCCGCAAGGATGCATCCACTCTCGGCGATTTTTTTGCGGAGAGAAAGCGCTTCAGGCGGATAGGTTAGATTGACTCCATGACCTAAGATGGCTGCCGTTTTTCCGTCGACGCTCAGCGCGCCTTCGTGCGCCGCGAAATCAATTCCTCGAGCCATCCCGCTCACAATCCACCAGCCCAACTTCGCTAATTCCTGCGCGAAGTGATGGGCTAAATAAGTTCCATAGGGCGAACAATGTCTTGATCCAATAATCGCTACAGATTTTTCATTGGGTAAGGTATGACCATCCACGTAGAGGACCAGCGGTGGATCCCATAATTGTTGGAGGGACTGCGGCCACTCCGCTGAAGTTTCATCGATAATTTTAAAACCCTGTTTTTCGACTTCGCTTAACTCTTTTACCCAATCGAAATTTTTCTCCTGCAGAGAGCGAATCGTGGGCTCGGTCAGCCCTTTAACTTTTCGTAATTCATTAGCCGAAGCCGATAGTGCTGCGGATAAGTCATTACCGAAAGTTTCTCGCAGGCGTCGGACCGTGACTGGACCGACTTGGGATAAGCCGTTTAGAAGCAGACACTGCGTTCGAAAGTCTTGTGGCAAGGGAAGCACCGCACGACCCAAGCCAAAAAGAATTTCACTTCAAGACCTTGGATAACTCAGACAGAATCTGGGTAGTACTCACTGCTTCAACTGCTACGGACTCAGCGCAGGATAAAACAGGAAAGCGGTGCGCAGATAATATTTTATTTTACTAAAACAGCGAAGGCTTCGGCGAGTTGATCAGTGTGGGTTAATGAAACCAATACTTGGGTCGCCCCTTTTTCGTGAACGAGCGCTTTGGCTTTTTCGTCGAGCACAACCGTCGGCTCGCCGTCAGTTCCGGTTTTAATACTACAACTGGTTAATAAAAATTTTTCACTAAAGCCGGTTCCAAGTGCTTTGCTCACTGCTTCTTTGGCGGCAAATCTCGCTGCGAGTGATGGATAAGGATCGGCTTTGCTTAGACAAAAAGCCTGTTCGTCGGCGGTGAAGATTTTATCGAGAAAACCTTGTCCGTGTTTTTGATGAGCCGTGCGAATGCGCGAAATCTCAGTGAGGTCCACGCCAACCCCAATCACATTGCCCCCGTTGAGGTTCATGAAATGAGGGCCTTCAGTTCGGCCACCGCGGGACGGACTCCAGTCATTAAAGCACGCGAGACAATGGTGTGTCCGATGTTCAGTTCATTTAGATGGGGCAGGGTGATAATTTTTTTAATATTATCATAATTAATGCCATGACCCGCGTTCACAATTAAGCCGAGCTGTTTGGCTTTTTCGCACCCGAGCCGTAAACGTTCAAATTCCTTATCCGCGGCTGGAGTTTTCCAAGCATTGGCAAACGCACCCGTGTGTAGTTCGACCACGGGGGCTCCGGTCGAATGTGCTGCTTCAATCTGTTTGTCGTTCGCTTCAATAAAAAGTGATACCTCGCATCCAGCTGCTTTAAGCGCCTGTACGGTTTCCTTTACTCGTTCAAATTGCTTAACTACATCTAAGCCGCCTTCCGTGGTCACTTCTTCTCTGGATTCGGGAACCAGACACACGGCAGCCGGTTTCAGTTTTTTGGCGAAGACCACCATTTCGGCAGTGCAGGCCATTTCCAAATTTAAACGTACACCAGCAAGTTGTGCGATGGCGTAGACATCTTCTTCTTGAATGTGTCGACGATCTTCACGCAGGTGCACGGTGATTCCATCTGCACCAGCAAGAAGGGATTCGCGGGCAAAAGATACTGGACTCGGTTCGGCGTGAATGGATTGATGCACCCCACGGTATCGAGCCTGACGCAGCGTCGCGGCGTGATCGATATTTACCCCAAGTAGAATGGTACGTTTGGAATTCATTAACCTGTAAGCATTTCATTCAATTAAATGAATTAAGCCAATTTATTTTATCTTACCTCTTTTTAAAGTGGCAGCTAACGCCGGAGCGGTTGGTGAATCTTTACGTTTTGCGAGTGCTTCGGGGTCTCCGGCATGTAAAAGCTGTCCGCCGTTCTGACCGCCTTCGGGTCCGATTTCTACCACCCAATCTGCTTCGGCAATCACATCGGGGTGATGCTCGATCACGATGACGGTATGGCCTTGATCGACCAAGGCGTGCAGTAGCTCGATGAGTTTTTTACAATCAGATTGGTGAAGTCCAATTGTGGGCTCTTCTAATAAATATAAGTTGGGACGGATTTGTCCGCGAGCGCGCTCTCTAAACGTGGGCAGGCCTTTGGCTAATTCGCTCACCAACTTTAATCTTTGGGCCTCACCGCCTGAAAGAGTCGGGCTGCTTTGACCTAAGGTTAAATAACCCAAGCCCGTTTTGGTCATCAGGGCGCAGAGGTCTTTTAATTTAACATCGAAGGAGAAAAATTCGGCTCCCTCTTCAAAAGTCATATTTAATAAATCGCCTGCTGATTTTCCATTCCAGCGAATCGCCCGCGCGGCATTACCATAGCGCTGACTGCCACATTCTTCGCAGGGCACGTAGGTGTCGGGCAGGAAACTCATTTCTAGTTTAATGCGACCCGCACCCGAGCAGGCTTCACAGCGTCCGCCCGATGTATTGAAGGAAAAGAAACTCGCATTATGTCCGCGAATGGAAGCTTCGGGAAGTGCGGCGAGTCGCTCACGAATGATATCCCACGCTCCAATATAAGTGGCAGGGGTGGATCGCGGTGTTTTGCCGATGGGTTCTTGGTCAACGATGACTAATTGACGGAATGATTTTAAGCCCGTGATAGACTGGAAAGAAATTTCACCCTGATTAGAAATTAATGCGAGTGCCTCTTTACCGGTTATGCCGTCTTTCTTTTTGGATATCGCCCAACCTGCTGCGGGGGCAATGAGGTCAGTCATTAAAGTACTTTTGCCCGCACCCGAGACTCCGCAAACTACCGAGAGTCGACCAGTGGGGAATTTTACATCAAACCCTTTTAGATTTCGCAGACAGGCATTTTTTAATTTCACCCATTCAAGCGTATTATTCTTTTCGGTGATGGATCGACGACTTCCGCGTAATGGGTGAAGGATGGCGGTTTTGAGAGACTGCCCAGTAACTGATTTTTTATTGGCTTCAAGTACGGCGGCCGTTCCTTCCGCGATGATTTGTCCACCATGCACGCCCGCCCCTGGCCCCATATCGATAATATTATCTGCTGCTCGCATGGTATCTTCATCGTGCTCAACTACGAGTACGGTGTTACCTCGATTTCTCAGTTCTTTGAGTGACTCAATCAGTCGATCATTATCTCGAGGGTGTAATCCAATACTCGGCTCGTCTAATATATAGAGTGCGCCGGAGAGGGTGGACCCGAGTTGAGCGGCGAGGCGAATGCGTTGTGACTCTCCACCTGAGAGTGTATCCGCACCGCGATCGAGTGAGAGATAGCCCAAGCCCACGGAACTTAAGAATTTTAAACGTGCCGAGATTTCAGGAAGCAGGGCTTGTATGATGGCTTTTTCTCGCGCTTCGCCCTGCAGACTTTTCAGGAATTTTAAAGCTTCGTCTGGTTGAAGCTTTAGAAGTTGAGGTAACGAAAGTTTTTGTTCCTGTGCTCCGATGAGTTTAACTGCTCGACCGATGGGTCCGAGCCGTTGACCTTGGCAATCCGGACAAACGCTATCACCCACGCGGTCACCGAGGGCATTTTCATTAAGAGTTTCTTCTTCGTCGGCAGAGAATTTCGTAACTTCTAGTCCGTGACCTCGGCAAGTAGGGCACCATCCGCGTGGTGAATTCCAGGATAAGTGTTTTGGGTCAACCTCGGGGAAGGATTCGCCCGTCGCTGGATCACTTCTTGAGGTTGAAAGATAAAGGATCTGCTTCCCTTGTTCATTAATTAAAAGACAGGCACCTTTACCGGTAGTGAGAGTCTTGCGTATTAAATTTCTTAATGAGGCGTCACCATCTTCTTCGGTTTCATCAGGGTACGAAATAATGCCATCGTGATTAATGGTCGCTAAAATCACATCGACGTCGTGTTCGTTATAACGATCGAGTCCACTAAAGCCATCGACGGGCATGATTTGATTATCACAGCGTAAATGAGTGTAGCCATGTGCTTCGGCCCATTCCGCGAGTGGGCGGTGATGTCCTTTGCGTGAACGGACAAGGGGTGCCCCGATTAATATTTTACCCCGCTTCAGGTTTTTAATATTTTTAGATATAATTCTTACGACTGCATCTTCCGTCATTTCGGTTAAGGGCTCACCCGTCGTCGGACTGTGTAAAATCCCGGCCCGGGCAAAGAGCACGCGGAGGAATTGAGCCACTTCGGTGACGGTCGCGACGGTGGATTTGGCGGAGCCGCGGGTGACGCGTTGTTCAATGGCTACGGTCGGCGGTAAGCCCGAGAGTGAATCGATATCCGGCTTAGGTAATTGTTCTACGAACTGCCGGGCATAAGCGGAAACACATTCCAAGAAACGTCGCTGTCCTTCCGCGAATAGGATATCAAACGCCAGAGTTGATTTTCCTGATCCCGAAACACCAGTCATCACTGAGAGTGAACCGTGCGGAATTTTTACCGAAATATTTTTAAGATTATGTTCACGCGCACCCGTGAGGGTGATAGCGGTAGGTCGCGGAGCACTGACATAATTTATTTTCGCATCAAAGGCTTTGTCTTCTAGAGCGAGATATTTCCCGGTAGTTGTTTTTCCTTGGGCGACCACTTCAGGCGTTCCCTCGGCAATTAGCTTTCCGCCCCGCGGTCCGGCTTCAGGACCTATTTCTACAAGCCAATCGCACGATTTTAAAACATCAAGATGGTGTTCTACGACGATGAGTGAGTGGCCAGCGTCGGTGAGTCGTTGGAGTAACTTAATTAATTTAGAAACATCTTCGCGGTGTAATCCGGTGGTGGGTTCATCAAGCAGTAAGAGTGAACCGGTTTTTGATGGATCCAGTCGCGATAAATAACGCACCAGTTTTAAGCGCTGCGCTTCACCACCCGATAAGGTGGTCAAAGGTTGTCCCATTGAAAGATAACCCAGTCCGACTTCCTCTAATACACTGAGTTGATTACTGGCAGGAGTTCGCCCACCGAGAAAAACACGAGCTTCGGTTACCGACATCGCCAATAAATCGGCCACGGATTTGCCGTCGAATTTGAAAGCTAAGATTTCATCGCGGAAGCGTTTGCCGTTACAGGATGGGCAAGGCAGGGCGACGTCGGACACGAATTGCATCTCAACCGTTTCCCAGCCTGCTCCACCGCAGCGTTCACATCGACCTTCGCCGGCGTTAAAAGAAAAATGTGAAGGGGTGAGCCCCGCTACTTTGGCTGCATCGGAGTTGCCTAATAAATTTCTGATCGCATCCCAGGCTCCGACATAAAGAGCGGGATTAGAGCGTGAAGTACGCGCGGCTGGCGACTGATCGATGACGGCGACTTCGGCGGGATCCACGTCGAAAATTAATTTTCCATGTAGAGGATTGCTGGCGTCTTCGTCCTCTAAATTTCCACGTCCAATCACTTGGTGCAGTAGGGTCGACTTCCCTGAACCCGATACGCCACAGAGTCCGACGAGTTTACCTAGGGGCAGGGTGCCAGAAAAATTATTTAAATTATTAATGCTGATATTTTCAATACGCAGACGTGGAGTGGCATTAGTCACGGGTCTGATTTTACGTGGTTCGACTTTTCGTTTACCCGAGAGCCATGCACCGGTGGCGGAGTCTTTAATTTTTAAAATGCCATCGGGCTTACCCTGATAGAGGCAATAGCCACCTTGTGCACCGGGCTGAGGTCCAATTTCAATTAACCAATCGGCGGCCCGCATCACAGATTCATCGTGCTCCACGACGACCACGGTATTACCTTGGTCGACCAGACTTCTTAAAATGGTTACCATCTTGGATAAGTCGCGGGCGTGCATGCCCACGCTGGGCTCATCGAGTACGAAAATGGTATCGGCTAAACAGGCCCCGAGACATGAGGTCAGATTAACACGTTGAATTTCCCCACCAGAAAGGGTCCGCGATAATCGATCAAGCGTCAGATAATTTAAACCGACCGCTTCTAAGTAACCCAGGCGTGCTAAAATAGCCTCAAGGGCGTGGTTTGCTGGATGGCGGGAATTTTTAGGCGCGTGCGGCAGTAGTAGTTCTTTGAGTTCTTTAACGGGAATGGCGTACAGATCAGCGAGTGTTTTATTTTCCCATTTCCAGAATAAGGATTCCGCACAAAATCTTTTTCCGTGGCATTGCGGACATTCTTCGTAGGCCCGCCAACGCGATAAATACATCCGTACATGCATTTTGTATGTGCTCGACTCGAGCCAACGAAAGAAACCTCTGACCCCGTACCATTTGGATTCCCATTCGCCAGATTCATATGTGGGGTCGCCCTCTTCGATAAATTTTCGGTGGCTCGCCGATAATTTATTCCAAGGAACATCCATCGGAATATTTTTCTTTTTACAGGCCCGTTGCATATCTTTCTGACTTTCTCCGTAAACGGCTCCTTGAAAAGGGGCGATAGCACCCTCGGCCAAGGTAGTATCCTGCTGCGGAATAATTTTTTTCCAATCTAGTCCGATGACTCTTCCAAATCCGCGACAGCACGCACAGGCCCCAATCGGGGAGTTGAAAGAAAAGAGGGCAGGGGTCGCGGCTCGGAATTTTTTACCGTTAACGGGAGACTCTAGTACTTCACTGAAGCGGGCAATTTCGGTGCCGTCTTCATTGATTAATCGCATTCTTCCGCCCCCTAGGCGAAAGGCGCTTAAAGTAGCTTCGTGAAAGCGAGAATTCGCGGCGGGTTCAATTTTAACACGATCTTGAATGAGTAGGATTTCGGATTCACCTTCGGGGATTTTATCATCACCGAGACTTATTCTTTTATTTTTGATATAAGTACGGGTAAAGCCTGCTCGAATAAATTCATCGGCGATGGCCTCCCAGGTGAGTCCTTCAGGTTTTTGTAAGGCAAAAGTAATCACCACCGATTGGTTACGGTATTTCTTCAGACAGATTTCCCAGGCGGTATCCGGTCCTTGCGGGGTGATCGGTTCGCCGCTTGCGGGATCGATGAGTTGTGCGCGGTGCGCAAACCAAACTTTAAACCAATCGCAAAGCTCGGTCATCGTGCCGACATTGGAGCGCGAGGTACGGACCGTGTTGCCTTGTTTGATAGCGACCGACGGGCGGATGTTTTCGGCGGAGTCGAGTGCGGGCGCAGGAAGTAGTTCTAAAAACTGACGGACGTATGGGCTAAAAGTTTCAACATAGCGTCGTTGGCCTTCGGCGTGGAGGGTATCAAAAACGAGAGACGACTTGCCGGCTCCGCTGAGTCCAGTGACGACGATCAACTTTCCAATTGGAATATCGATATCAAACCCCTTGAGATTATTTTGGCGAACTCCGCGGAGTCGGATGGCGTTGGGGCGACTGGTAGTCATCGGACCGCTCAACGGACTGCATAAGTGATTTTTAGCAAACCGACTACGCAGGTTTAATATAAATTATTTGAGAGGGTGTAGCTATCGCGTGCATCACAATATCATGTGCTTCATGGGGAATAGCATCAACCACCTGAAAATCATAACCATACCCGAGAAGAAATGCCTTTGGGTTAGCTTGAGCGAGTAGCCGATCGTAAAAACCTGCGCCGTGCCCCAGGCGATTTCCGCGGCGATCAAAACCAATGCCAGGCACGAGAAAAAAGTCGATTTGAGTCGGGTTGATGCGTGGGCAGTTTATTTTCGGCTCAAGAATTTCTAACGACGAGAGTTCTAAGTCTTGAAAACTTTTAATCTCATAAAGTTCAGGCATTCCCTCCGAATTGACTTTAGGGAGCACGCATCTCTTAGCGGAACGCAAAAGATTTTGCAAAAGTTGGGTCGTGGGTAATTCGCCTTTGAAAGACGCATACAGGCAAACCACTTTTGCCTTTTGCCATTCGGGTAGATGGATAATTTTCGCTTCAGCGGCAATCGCGGCCGCTTCGCGCTGGGCTGGATTGAGGGACTCGCGTGAACTTATTAACTCTTGGCGCAGGCGTACTTTTACTTCCGGCGGATCCATAGTTAGAACAGACGATTAAGAGTAAGGGTGAGCAAAATAACTGGGAGATAAAGAATCGAGGCGAGGAAGAAGGGTTTGGCGACTTCATTGCGACGATGCGGCAACATAAAATCTAAGCTCAGTTTTAAAAAGATGACACTCGCGATGAGAGACACCCAAACAAAAGGGCTCACCCATCCTCTGGACGGGTCAGTGATAAAAAAGTGCTGAGCGATGGCGCTTACCACGAAGAGCATCGGAATCATGAATGAAATCGACCACAGTGCCGCAGTCCGCCCAGACGGATCGGCTACAGTAGCGATTTTAAATCCACCGCGTTCATAATCCTGCCGACACATGACTGCGAGGGACATGAAGTGGGGAACTTGCCAAAAGAAGAGTAAGGCAAAAAGCAGCCAGCCCATCGTGTCAACCGCGCCTAATTTTGTAGCTGTGCCGATGATGGGTGGAATCGCGCCTGGGAGTGAGCCAACCAGCGTACACCAAGTTGTTTTTGTTTTAAGCGGCGTATAGAAGAGTAAGTAGGAGACCACTGTCGCGAGGGTGAGAAGTCCGGCCAAGGTGTTGGCTCCTTTCCAAACCAAACCTACCCCGACGATACTTAAAAACGTTCCAAAAATAAGGGCGTGGAGTGGTTTAATCAAACCACTGGGCAATGGACGGAACTTGGTACGATCCATTTGGCTGTCGGCCTGCCGTTCCATCCACATATTAAGCGCCCCACATCCTCCTGCGGCGAGTGCGGTGCCGAGTGCGAGTGATACGAGTCCCTTGGAGTCAACTCCGCCTTGGGGATGAGGATTACTACAGAAATATCCAGTGAGTGCGGTCAGTACTGAAAGAAAAGATAAACGTGGTTTAGTTAGCTCCCAATAGGCGGCGGGGATTGATCCAGCTTTGGAGCTCATACGTTGGTGGTGGCGATTTTAATTAAAGGTTAAAGTTAATTCCGTCGATGCGTCAGAGCAACTTGGGCACAGAGAGTGGAGAAGAGCGCTGCGCCGATGACAAGGTGAACCGTTCGCACATGGGGATTTAATGGTAATTGTATGCTCAAAATCCCGAGCGTGATTTGTAGGGTTAAAAGAACTAATAGCGGAATCCAACGGTGGCCGGGGCGTTGTCCGGACAAAGCAAAAATAATTACGAGAATGCTGGCGATGATTGCTCCGCCGCGGTGTAAACTATTAATCACCTGGGGTAGTCCGCTACCATTAGGGATAAAAAGTTCGTAGGCGGTTGGCTGGGTTGCCCAAAGAGTGAAATGATTTTGGCGCATGACTGCTCCCATGATTATCACGCTTAATAAAAGTCCTAAACTAATTCTTCCACTGATTATTTCAAAACGGGTAGAGTGGTTTGAATTATTTTGCCAAAGCTGGGTGTGACTCATTGCGACGATGGCTAAGACGGCGATGGTGAGTTGAGCGTTCACGGCGTGGCCTATGGCGAAGCTTACCGCTTTAAAATTTCCATCTCCACCGATATTTAATTGATCGAGCAACACCCGCAATCCGCCCAGTAAACCTTGGAGAATAATTAGTCCTAAAAGTAGGTAGGCAGCCTTACGAATGAGCGGTCGTTTTTCCCAGCGACGATGAGTCCAGGCGGTAGCGATACAAAATAAACCTAAACCCGTTGCTGCTAATCGATGGGAGTGTTCGGCGAACTTATCTATTTCGGTGAGCCAGCCAGGAGGATTGAGTGAGCCGTTGGAAAGTGGCCAATCGAGAAAGGCCATGCCGGCCCGAATGCTGGTTGTGAATCCACCGGCTTGCAGAACCAGCACCGCCCATGCGAGTGCGCTTAAGCAAAGCCATTTTAAAAATGGATTAGGAAGCGAAGCCGGTGAATCCTTCATAGTGATTATGAACTAGATAATACGGCTTTGGCAAAATTACGAATTTTAGAAACTAAATTTGATAATCCGTTGCGACGATTCGGAGAAAGATGCTGCGTGATGCCCACTTCAGCTAAGAAGTCGGCATCCGTTTGTGCCACTTCTTCGGTGGTTGCGCCTTCATAGAACTCACAAACCAGCGAGGCGATGCCTTTGGTGATTAAGGAGTCCGCATCGCACTGAAAATGACAGCGGCCATTTTTAGTAGTGGGGATAAGCCAAAGATTAGAGGTGCATCCTTCGATTAGAAAGACATCGAGTCTTAGATTGGCGGGCAGACCGGGTGCTGATTTTGCTCGGTCGATGACATATTGAAAACGTTCGTGGTGATCAGCGAACGGTTCTAGTTCGGCGATGAGAGCCGCGCGTTTTTCTTGAAGGTTGGACATGCTCTAGCGTCCGGCGAGGGCCTTCATATCTAAATCAGGGCGGGATAAGGGAGCGATAGATTTTTCGAGACGGTTAGCCTGCTCTTTAGAAAGTTTTGCTTCCGTCCGTAACCACGAAAGTGCTTCGTGCCAAATGAGAGGGGAAGGGCGACGCATTTTTAATAATTCTTCTAATTCATCGGCTACAGATTTTCTGGTTCCATAAGCATCGACGGCGCCAGCGAGAATACGCGCGCCGATATAGTCAGCCTTCAATTGGGAATATTTTGGATATAATTTCACACCTATTTCTAAAACGCGCACGGCGGCATCACTCGCGTGTGCTGCTTTTAATTGTCGCCCCACTGAGCGATAAGCTTCGGGACTGAGATTAGGCGTTTTCAAAAATTCGGTGAGATAACGATCGCCAATGTTTCGATCGCTCTTCGCTGCGACATCATCTTTTTTCGGACGGGCATGATAGGCGACGCCGAGGAGTGCTTGGATGATAGATTGATTAGAGGTGAAGAAACCTTTTTCCGTGGAATTGACCTGTTTATATTGAGCAATCGTTTCATCGGGGTGACCGCCATTGATTAAAGATTCTAGATGGAGTGCCACAAAGGTAGCCCGTTCAAAGCCCCGATTGGCGGCGACGTTAGCTAACGTTGAAGTCAGTCCTTCATAGCCACGTTCCGCGGCAAAATTGGCGAGCGCGAGCATGGCTGCGGAATTTCCCGAAAATTTTTCGGCGATGAGTTGGAGTTCTTTCTCGTAGTCATCTTTCAGTCCGAGTCGGTCGAGAATTAATAATTTTTGCAAGTGCGGGAAGGGTGCCTTTTCATCTAAGCCAATCCGTTCATTGGTGACCGTGAGAGCAATTTTTGGTTTTCCCATTAATAAATGAAAGCGCGCGAGCTGAGCGTAGATTGCATCTTTGGCGTTACCGGAAAATTGAGAGGTTTTCGATTCAAGGTAACTGATAGCCTCGGTAGTTTTGCCGCCGTCGAAAAGTGCACGGGCTTTTAAAAGTAATCCACGCGCCTCTTCATCCAGACCATTTAGATTTATCATGTTAACTGACTCAGCATAGCGACCGACCCAGTAAAGTGAAGTGGCAGCGGCTAGAGAAATCGTTTGGCGAGTGGATTGCGGAAGATCTTTTCCGTTCTTCAGCATGAGGAGGCTTTGTTCGATCACCTCGTCGTCGCGTTCTACTGATTGTAGAAGTTGGAAGTAGCGGTCCAAATAATCCCTGCCCAAGGTGTCGGTAATATTGAGATAATCCAGCCCGCGGCGCAGGGTTTGCACTGCATCTTCTGTCCGGTTATAATTATTATGTAAAATATTGGCTAATAACAACTTAGCCTTAGTGTTACCCGGGCTAATACGGACCGCAATTTGGGCCATTTTATAGGCCTCGGGTATCTTATTTAATTTTTGGGCTTCGAGGGCCTGGGTCAGGTAGTAGTCGCCTACTCTAATGAGATGCTCTTCACGGATGGCGGCGGCGCTTTCGGGGTGGTCTGAGATTTTTGATAAAGCGAGTCTGACCCATTGTTTAAGGGTCGAATCTTCGATTAGGTCCGACTTAATTATCGAAATACGGACGTA
This sequence comes from Opitutales bacterium, assembly GCA_040398005.1. Taxonomy (GTDB): domain Bacteria; phylum Verrucomicrobiota; class Verrucomicrobiia; order Opitutales; family UBA953; genus UBA953. The sequence continues at coordinate 26,046 of JBBAUX010000010.1, read as the reverse complement.
GGATTGAGTGGCATCGACTCCTTTGGTGAGGGGCAGGCCGGAGAGGAGGATCAATTCGGCGTCGGTTTGCTCCTTGGAGCTATTTTTCAGAGTTTTATCGGTTTTTACTGTACCCTTTGGGGTGGTAGCGGTGGGCGTTTGGGTATTACTCGGAGCCTGTTTTTCAGGTTCGGCGTTAGCGGCAAAACCCTGTGAACATAGGGTTAAAATAGCTATTACAAGTGTGGAGAGGAGACGAAACATGCTGGGGGCCTCATCCTTGCCAATCGCGGCGGATTTGTCTCTCTAAAAAATCGGTCGCAATGCCCAAAAATTGGCCCCGACTGAAGAAATCTTAAAATCGTAGCACTTTCCGCTTGCACGGGGGTCTTGGACTTCTATGCCTCAACCCTCTTTTCCCTAATTTCTTAGGTCCATGCCTACCATCAACCAGCTCGTCCGTAAACCTCGCCTTCAACCGAAGGCTAAGTCCAAGTCACCCGCCTTGAACAACTCGCCCTTCCGTCGTGGCGTCTGTGTTCAGGTGATGATCCGTACTCCGAAGAAACCAAATTCGGCGCAACGCAAAGTCGCGAAGGTTCGTCTGACGAATGGACAAGAAGTGATTACTTATATTCCAGATGAAGGCCACAAGCTCCAAGAACACTCCGTCGTCTTAGTACGCGGTGGTCGTGTGAAAGATCTTCCTGGTGTTCGTTATCACATCGTACGCGGACCTCTCGATTGTTCGGGAGTTGAGAAGCGTCGTCGCTCACGTTCCAAATATGGCGTTAAGCGTCCGAAGGAAAAGAAAGTCTAATTCCTAAACTTTAGAATCTCACTTACTCATGTCACGTCGTCGTAAAGCAGTTAAACGCATTCACCTTCCAGACGCTCGCTACGGCAGCACTTTGGTCAGCCAACTCATCAACATCGTGATGAAGTCTGGTAAGAAATCCATTGCCCAAAGTATTGTCTATGGCGCGATCGAAAAAGTTTCTGAGAAATTAGTTAAAGGTAACCCAGTAGAATTACTTTTGGGTGCTTTAGAAAATTGCCGTCCTAAGCTTGAAGTAAAAAGCCGCCGCGTGGGTGGTGCTACTTACCAAGTTCCGGTCGAAGTCAGCCACGAGCGCCAAAACAGTATCGCACTTCGCTGGGTAGTTCAATCTGCTGCCGGTCGCAAAGGAACCTCGATGCCGGAAGCACTCGCTGCGGAAATCGTCGATGCCTATAACAATACTGGTAACGTTGTGAAGAAGCGCGAAGAAACTCACAAAATGGCCCAAGCTAATCGCGCCTTTGCTCACCTTCGCTGGTAAACTATTCTCGAAATTTAACTTTTTAGGCCGAACTCCCAGTTACGACCCATGTCCACCACTCTTTCCAAACTCAACTCTCCGAACCGTAAGTTCCCTTTAGAACATACGCGTAATATCGGCATTGCTGCTCACATCGACGCAGGAAAGACAACGACCACTGAGCGTATTCTTTTCTACACGGGTGTCGTACACAAGATGGGCGAGGTTCATGATGGCACTGCCACAACCGACTGGATGGAACAAGAGCGTGAGCGCGGTATCACTATCACCGCTGCTGCTATTTCTGCTGGTTGGAAAACTAAAGAAGGTCCTTATGCCGAAATCGATCACCGTATCAACATCATCGATACTCCTGGTCACGTTGACTTTACTGCTGAAGTGGAGCGTTCGCTCCGTGTTTTAGATGGTGCCGTGGCGGTATTCTGTGCGGTGGCTGGTGTTCAGCCTCAATCGGAAACTGTTTGGCGTCAGATGAACAAGTACCACGTTCCCCGTGTTGCTTTCGTTAATAAGATGGACCGTACGGGTGCAGATTTCTTTGGTGCAGTGGATGACATTCGCCAAAAATTAAAAGGTAACGCCCACCCTCTGTTTATTCCGATCGGTCAAGGCGAAGACTTTAAGGGCATGATCGATTTGATCAAGAACGTCGCTTACGTGTACGACGAGACCGACCCGCGCGGCATGAAGTTCGACACCGTCGAAATTCCTGAAAAACAAAAAGATGAAGCCAAGAAATGGCGCGATAGCTTACTCGAAGCTCTCGCTGATTTTGATGACGTTTTAGCTGGTAAATATTTAGAAGGACAAGAAATCAGCATTGAAGAAGTCCGTTTCAGCATTCGTAAGGCAACTCTCTCGATGAATTTCATCGGCGTCATTCCTGGATCTGCTTTCAAAAATAAAGGCGTCCAAATGTTGCTCGACTGCGTTGTCGACTTCTTGCCTTCCCCTATCGACATGGGCGGCCAACGTGCCTTTACCGACGACGGTGATTCCGAAATAAAAATTAATGCTGACGATGGTCAGAAAGTTACCGGTCTCTGTTTCAAACTTTGGGCTGACCCCTTTGTGGGCCAATTAGTTTTCTTCCGTGTTTACCGCGGACAATTGAAGAAGGGTGATAATCTTTATAATCCTCGCACTCGTTCCAATGAGCGTATCTCGCGCATTGTGTTATTACGTGCGATGGATCGCGAAGAAATCGACGTCGCTTACTCGGGCGACATTTGTGCGATTATCGGACCAAAAGATGTAATCACTGGTGATACACTCACCCTCGAAGACGATTTAGTTCTCGAGCCACCTACTTTCGCAGATCCAGTTATCTCGATGTCAATCGAACCAAACTCAAAGGGCGACCAAGAGCGTCTCTCGATTGGTTTACAGCGCTTAGCTAAAGAAGATCCAACTTTCAAAGTTTCCTCTAATCCGGAAACCGGCCAAACCCTCATCTCCGGAATGGGCGAGTTGCACTTAGAAATCATCGTCGATCGCTTGAAGCGCGAATTCAAAGTCGAAGCGAAATCAGGCAAGCCACAGATTTCTTATCGCGAAACAATTACGCTTAGCTCGGAAGGCGTCGGTAAATTTATTCGTCAGTCCGGTGGTCGTGGTCAATACGGTCACGCCGAAATCACACTCGAGCCTAACGTGGGCAAGGGTCAGGAAGTTGTTAACGAAATCGTTGGTGGTGTAATTCCAAAAGAATACATCAAGCCAACCATCGAAGGTATCAACGAAGCTGCGAATAATGGAACGGTTGCTGGCTATCCAGTAATCGATTTCAAAGCCCGTATTATTTTTGGATCTTTCCACGAAGTCGACTCGAACGAAATGGCCTTCAAGATGGCTGGTATCTTCGCGTTCAAGGAAGCGATGAAAGATGCAAAGCCTATTTTACTTGAGCCAATCATGAAGGTCGAAGTCGTCACTCCTGAAGAATATCAAGGCGATATCATGGGTGACTTAAATCGTCGTCGCGGCCAAATCCAAGGCATGGAAACGAAGAACGGTCTTTGCAATATTAACGCTCTCGTTCCTCTTGCTGAAATGTTTGGTTACGCCACTGATGTACGTTCCCTTTCTAAAGGTCGCGCCTCTTACACCATGGAACCAAGCAATTTTGCACAAGTTCCTGCCGCTATTTTAAAGCAAGTCGTCGAGACTTCTTCTCGCGCTCCTGCTCGAACCTAATTTACCAACCCCTAAAAAATTCTTATCGATGGCCAGCATAATGAAAATTCGTATCAAACTTAAAGGTTTCGATTACCGCATGGTGGATCAATCCGCTACCGAGATCGTCGACACTGCTAAGCGTACCGGTGCCCGTGTTTCGGGTCCGATCCCTTTACCTACCTCGATTGAGCGTCTGACCGTGAATCGCTCACCGCACGTTGATAAAAAATCCATGGATCAATTCGAAATTCGTACGCACAAGCGTCTCATCGAAATCATCGAACCCAATGCCCAAACTGTTGATGAGTTGCGCAAGCTCAACATGCCATCCGGCGTGAATATCAACATCATCGCTTAACCCTTAACCTTCACCTCAACCCTCAAACGCAGGCCAACAGGACCAAAGATTCCGTAAGGACATCCAAAGCCTAAAGCAGGTCATCACTGACCCAACGACTTCTCACGAAGTCACCTGCCTCTTAGAAAATGAAACACCAACTACTCGGTAAAAAAATCGGAATGACCCAGGTCTATGACGCGGAGAATAACCTCGTCCCTGTTACGGTCGTCCAAGCTGGTCCTTGTCCTGTCACCCAGGTCAAGACCGTCGAAACTGATGGCTACCATGCCGTGCAAATCGGTTTCGGTGCCAACAAAGAGAGTCGTCTCTCTGCGGGCGAAATCGGCCACTTGAAAAAGGCCGGCGTCTCCGCCCACAATCATTTACAGGAAATTCGCCTCACGGCTGCTACGGAAGTTAAAGTCGGTGATGTCTTCACTGTCGAAAAATTTACCGCGGGCCAAATGGTCGACGTTATCGGCACCGTTAAGGGCCGTGGTTTCCAAGGCGTCATGAAGCGCCACGACATGTCGGGTCAGCCTGATTCGCACGGACACATGATGCACCGCCGAATTGGTTCGATCGGTATGCGTCAAACCCCTGGTCACGTTTTCAAGGGAAAGCGTATGCCTGGTCACATGGGTGCAGTGCGTCGCACTGTGCAAAACCTTCGCGTCGTGCAAGTGCTCGCCGAGAAGAATCTCCTCCTTATCAAGGGAAGTTTCCCTGGTGCTAATGGCGAGCTTGTGCTCGTCCGCCCCGCCAAAAAATCCAAGTAAAACTCTAACCACTATTTGCTGATATGAAGCTCAAAGTTTATAAATCCGACGGTGCATCTTTCACTGAGAAAGAATTCGATATTCCTTCCTTCGAGGGCGACAAAGGCGTTGCACTCTTAAAGCAGGTTATCGTTTCTTACCAAGCGAACAAACGTCAAGGTACATCCAAGACTAAGGACTACGGCGAAGTCGCTGGTTCTGGTGTGAAGATGCTGCCCCAAAAAGGTTCGGGCGGATCTCGTCACGGCGACAAGCGCGCTCCTCAACTTTACAAAGGTGGTATTGTTTTCGGTCCTCGCCCTCGCGATTGGTCCAAGACGATTACCGTTCAAGCCAAGAAAATTGCACTCCAACGTGCACTCTTCGATCTCGCTGCCGATGGTGGCCTCGCCGTCATCGAGCGTTTTGAATTAGCTAAACCTAAGACTGCTCTCTTCGCTAAAGTTCTCAAGAATGTTAGCCCAGAAGGAAAACGTCTTCTCGTGGTCGACTGCAGTTGGTCCGAGCCAGTTCTTAAGGCGAGCCGCAATCTAAACCGTGCGATTTTCTCGAACTCTTCTAATCTCAATGCTTTCGATTTAGTCAAAACACCTCGTGTTCTGATTACGCTCGAAGGTTTAACCAAAGTGCTCGAACGCACCAAAAACTAAAAACTATGAAGCCCGCTTCCGACATCATCAGTCGCCCTATTCTCACTGAAAAAGCTTCCGGCCTCGCCGAAGCTAACAAGTATGTTTTCGAAATTCTTCCTGGTGCTGACCGCGTCCAAGTGAAGACCGCGATCGAAGCAAACTTCAAGGTGACTGTCATCAAAGTGAACATTCTTATCCGTAAAGGAAAAGCTCGCCGCAGCCGTTTAGGTGAAGGTTCCAACTACACCGAGACGGTTTCTCGCCGTGCCATTGTTACCCTTCAAAAAGGTGACGTTATCTCACTCGCCTAATTAGCCACCTCCCATGTCTATCATTTCTTCACGTCCTATTACTCCCGGCCAACGTTTCTTGGTTCGCGTAAAGACCGAAAACCTCCACAAGGGTCGTCCGGAGCGTCAGCTTACCGAAAGCAATCACCGCGCTCGTGGTCGTAATTGCTATGGCCGTATCACTTCACGCCGTCGGGGTGGAGGTCATAAAAAACTTTATCGTACTATCGATTTCCGTCGCGATGTTTTAGATCAACCAGCGACTGTCTTACGTATTGAATACGATCCAAATCGCACTGCTCACCTCGCTTTACTCGAGTACGCTGACAAGACTCACACCTACATTTTAGCACCCGATGGTCTAAAAGAAGGTGATGTGATTGTGAGCACGAATAAGCCACAAGAGCGGCTCACTCCTGGTCTCTCGTTGCCGTTACGTTTAATTGCGCCTGCCACTTTCATTCACTGTGTCGAAATCGAACCCGGTCGTGGTGCTCAAATCGCCCGCTCCGCAGGTGGTTTTGCCCAGTTGATGGGTATCGAGTTAAATCGCGCTATTTTACGTATGCCTTCTGGTGAACAACGTTACATCAATGCCGATTGTCGCGCGACAGTGGGTATCGTTGGAAATCTTGAACACCAAAACGCTAGCCTCGGTAAAGCCGGCCGTAGTCGCTGGATGGGTCGTCGTCCACGTGTTCGTGGTATGGCGATGAATCCTGTGGATCACCCGAACGGTGGTGGCGGTGGTAAATCTAAAGGTGGAGGCGGTCGCCAACATCTTAAATCACCTTGGGGTCAGCTCGCTAAGGGTTTCCCAACACGTACCAAGGCTAAGGCCTCGAACAATCAAATCATCGTGCGCCGTAACGGTCGCAAAGTGAAACAAGCATAATTTACCATGTCACGCTCTCGTAAAAAAGGATACTTCGTTGACCCACATTTAGTGGACAAGATCGCTGCTGCTCAAAAAATCAGCAACCGTAAGCCCATCAAAACGTGGTCACGTCGTTCGACGGTTACTCCTGAATTCGTTGGACTCAATCTCGAGGTCCATAACGGTAAGGCCTTCATTGCTGTGTACATCACAGAAAATATGGTCGGACATAAACTCGGTGAGTTCGCTCCAACGCGCACCTTCCGTCAACACACTCAACCTTCACGTAAGGAAGCCCAATAATCTTTATGCGTTTCAGTCACTCAATCTTCGCGGTGTTCGTTGCTATGGTTCTTACCATTGTAGCGGAAGCGCGTATGTTGGGTTCAGTTGAAGCTGAAGGTCGAGCCAAGGTAGCCCAAGTGATTGCTGGAAACAACACCGACTTAGTCGTCGTGTCCGGTGGTTATAATTGTGGTCTTCGTCCTGGTGCCGTTTGCACCGTAACCCACGAAGGCCGTGCTTTTGGTTCGGTGATTGTGGCCGAAGCGACCGAACAACGCGCTATCGCACTCATCCTTTCACTCGATTCTTCAACGCAAATTACGTCGGGCGACACGATCACCCTTCGTCCTAACCCACGCATTTAATTCTCTAAACACTTTATCACGTCATGGAAGTTCACGCCTCTACTCGTTTCGCTCGTATGTCACCTCAAAAGGTGCGCGAAGTTGCACGTCAAATCCAAGGTTTGCCCGCTGAAGAAGCCATCCAGCTTCTCCGCTTCATCCCTCGTAAGTCCGCGCGCTTACTCGCGAAGACTTTGGCCAGTGCCATCGCCAACGCGGAGAACAATCACCAATTATCATCCAACGATCTCATTGTGGTTTCCGCCACCGTTAATCAAGGTCCCGTGCTCAAGCGCTCTATGCCTGCCGCTCGTGGTTCCGCCCACCCTATTCATAAATCGATGAGCCATATCCGTATCGCTCTCGGTTCATCCACCAAATAAACCAACTTAACAGACTACAATGGGACAGAAAGTAAATCCAATCGGCTTCCGTTTAGCCGTTCGTCGTAACTGGGAATCTCGCTGGTTTGCCACTAAGCGCGATTTCCCTTCCTTCATTCTTGAAGACTACCGCATCCGCGAGTTCCTCAAAGAGAAGCTCCGCCAAGCTGCTGTCCCTCGCATCTTTATCGAACGTGCTGGTCCTAAAGTCCGTGTGCGCATTTGGACGGCTCGTCCTGGTGTCGTCATCGGCCGTAAGGGTGATGAACTTAAGAAGCTCCGTGAAGAAATCCAAAAAGTCGCCGGTAAGGCTAAGCTTGAGGACGTGATTCTCGAAGTGAACGAAGTCAAACGCCCTGATCTCGTGGCGCAATTGGTTGCGGAAAACGTAGCCTTACAATTAGAGCGTCGTATTTCTTTCCGTCGTGCGATGAAGAAAGCTATTCAATCAACCATGCAAAATGGTGCGGATGGCATTCGTTTACGTCTCGGTGGTCGTCTGGGTGGTGCCGAAATCGCCCGCGTGGAATCCGCCCGTGTCGGTCGCGTTCCTCTCCATACTCTTCGCGAAAATATCGACTACGGATTTGCGGAAGCTCGTACCGTTTACGGCAAACTCGGCATCAAGTGCTGGATTTGTGCAAAGGACTCCGAGTTTTAATTCTTAAAAAACCACTCTAACTTTTTCATAACATGGCAAATTTACAACCCGCTCGCACCAAATGGCGCAAACACCGCAAAGGAAAAATTCGCGGCAATGCTACCGCTTGTAACACGCTCGCTTTTGGTGACTTCGGTATCCAATCGCTCGCTCGTGCTCGCATTCCTGCAAATCAAATTGAGGCTGCTCGTATTGCAATTTCTCGCGCTCTTAAGCGTAAGGGAAAAATGTGGATGCGTATCTTTCCTCACACTCCGGTAACTCGTAAACCAGCCGAAGTCCGCATGGGCTCTGGAAAAGGTAGCGTTGAGTACTATGTGGCAGTGATCAAACCCGGCACGATGCTTTTTGAAGTAGGTGGCGTACCCATCACCGTAGCGCGTGAAGCGATGCGTTTGGCCGATACTAAACTTCAAGTCCGTTGCCGCTTCTTGGCCCGTGAAGAACTCGAAAAATACTAAACTTAAAACTAACCCACTCATACATTTTCTCGATGCGTACCTATCAGAAAGATAAACCCTCCGCTGCTTCGGCTCTCCGCAGTCTGGCTCCTACCGAGTTACAGAAGCGCGTGCGTGAAGCTCGCGAAGAACTTCTCCAACTCCGCCTCCGTAAGGCCACTGGCGCAGTTGAAAACTCTGCTCGTTTCCGTGTGCTCCGTGCCGATATCGCACGTTGCCTCACGCTTTTGAATTCCAAAACCACCACTAAATAATTTTTAAATCCCATGTCTGAGTCACGTTCCAATCGTAAAAACCTCATCGGTTTTGTTGCCACCCGTTCGGGCGACAAGTCCGTGAAAGTAAATTGTCAATTTACCGTTCTTCACCCTGTCTACGGCAAAGAAGTAAAACGTCGTACCGTCTTACACGCTCATGACGAAAAGAATGAGTGCAAGGTTGGCGATAAAGTTGAAATCATGGAAACTCGCCCCCTTTCCAAATTAAAGCGCTGGCGCATCGTTCGCATCGTCGAAGCTGCGAAAGTCGCTATCCAATCAGCCGAATAATCCTCTACTATTTTTTAATATGCTTCAAATGCTTTCCAGGCTCGACGTAGCCGACAACACAGGTGCCCGCCAAGTGCAGATGATTCGCCGTCTCGGCCAAATCAAAGACACTGCCGGCATCGGTGATGTCATTATTTGTTCCGTCAAAGACTCCACCCCTGATGCTCAATGCAAAAAGGGTAGTGTTGTCCGCGCCGTGATTGTGCGTACAGTGGCTCCGATTCGTCGTAACGACGGCAGCTACTTACGTTTTGATACCAACGCCGTCGTGATTCTCGACGACAATGGTAATCCCAAAGGTACCCGTATCTTCGGGCCTGTTGCGCGCGAGCTCCGCGGCAAAAACTTCATGAAAATCATTTCCCTCGCTCCCGAGGTTCTCTAATTACCATGTCTAAGACTGATATTAAAAGGGGTGACGAAGTTGTCATCATCGCCGGTGCCGAAAAAGGCAAACGCGGCGAAATTCTTACTTACGATCGTGCTGATGAGCGCGTCACTGTAAAAGGCCTCAACCTCGTTAAGCGCCACCTCAAGCGTGCCCAAGATGGTACCGGGGGTATCACCGAGAAGGAAGCAACCATTCATCGCTCTAACGTGATGCTGGTCGCACTCTGGGATGCTCGCCAAAGCAAAAAGCCTGCCGCTAAAAAAGCGAAGGCTACTAAATAATATTACGAAACCCCCCGAGAAATTTTCACTCAAATGTCCAAGCCCTATCTAAAAAAGGTTTATCTCGAGAAGGTCGTTCCTGAGCTCCTCAAAGCTCGCGGCTACAAGAATGTTCACCAAGTACCTAACTTGACGAAGATCGTTCTCAACTCTGCTTTCAAAGCGGAAGCTGACAAAGGCCACATGGCTGAAGTCGTCAAAGAGATAACAAAACTTTCAGGTCAAAAGCCTGTCATCACCCGCGCGAGCAAGAGCGTGGCGAATTTCAAAGTTCGTCAAGGCATGCCTCTCGGTTGCATGGTCACTTTACGTGGACCTCGCATGTGGGAATTCTACCTTCGCTTAACAGCGGTAGCCCTTCCAATGATTCGTGACTTCCGTGGTACCTCTAACCGTCTCGACGGCCGTGGTAATTATTCTCTCGGTATCACCGACCACACCATCTTCCCTGAAACTCAGGCTGATGGATCTCAACGCGCCAACATTGGTATGGACGTAGTCATCGTGACTACGGCGAATACCGATGACGAAGGCCGTGAACTCTTGCGCATGCTCGGCATGCCATTCCGTCGTTCCTCCGCTGCCACCGAAGCAGCCGCTACCGCCGCGAAGGCCTAACCTTTATCATAAAAAAATACTAGTATGGCAAAAGAGTCCGTCATTCAACGCTCCCTTAAGCGCCAACGCTTAGTTGCAAAATATGCAACTCAACGTGCGGAGCTTAAAAAGATCCTCGCGAGTCCGAAGACTACCGAAGAAGAGTTTTACGCAGCTCAACGCAAGTTGACCAAGTTGCCCCGTAACTCCTCTCGCGTTCGTCACAAGAACCGCTGTGCAATTTCTGGTCGTCCCCGTGCGTTTATTCGCAAGTTCGGCCTCTCCCGTATCACCTTCCGCGAATTGGCTCTTGGCGGTCAAATTCCCGGTGTCACTAAAGCCTCCTGGTAACCCACGAAAACTACGAACATGTCTGCATCCAACGATACAATCGGAGATTTTCTTACCTCCATTCGCAACGCTTCAAAAGCTGAACGTCCTACGGTCGTGATCCAATGGTCACGTCTCCGTGAGGGTGTTGCCCGTATTCTTACTGAGTCCGGTTACGTCGCTCATTTCCGTAAGGTTGAGCGCGATGAAAAGCCTGCTCTTGAATTAACTCTCAAGTACGTCTCTGGCGTACCTGCAATCACCAGCATCGAACGCGTGTCCACTCCTGGTCGCCGCGTTTATGCCGGTTACTCATCTGTGCCCAAAGTGATTGGTGGCATGGGAGTTTCTATTCTCACCACCTCACGCGGCGTCATGACTGATGCTGAAGCCCGTCGCCAAAAAGTGGGCGGCGAACTCCTCGCCAAAGTCTGGTAACCCTCAACCCTCAATACTTAAATCTATGTCACGCATTGGTAAACAACCCGTCAATTTCCCCGCTAACGTAAAAGTAGCGGTGTCTGGACAAACCGTTTCTGTTGAAGGTCCCAAAGGGAAACTCACACATAAATTTCCCTCTCAAATCGGAGTTACGGTCGACAAATCTGTCGTCCAAGTTGCCGATCTGAGTGAGAAAAAAGAAGCAGGTGCTCTCTTCGGAACCACTCGCGCTATCATCCGTAATATGGTTGAAGGCGTTGAAAAAGGTTACTCCAAAACTTTACTCATCGAAGGCGTTGGTTTCAAAGCCATCCTTAAGGGTAATATTTTAGATTTAGCTTTAGGCTATTCTCACCCGATTCGTTACACCGTTCCAGCGGGCGTTACTGTCGTGGTGACCGATGGCACTAAGCTCGTCATCAGCGGTCCTGATCGCCACATGGTTGGTCAAGTCGCTGCTTCCATCAAACTTTATAAACCTGTTGAGCCTTACAAAGGTAAGGGTGTTCGCGTTGAAGGCGAATTCGTCCGCCGTAAGGAAGGCAAGAAGACTGCTTAATTTCTTTAACGTTTTTATTTATGAAACTTTCCAAAAAGAATTTACTCATGCAGAAGCGCCGCTGGCGCATTCGTAAAGCGGTCCGTGGTACCTCCGCCCGTCCACGCCTCGCTTTAAAGTTAACCCACCTCCATCTCTACGCTCAAGCGATTGACGATGATCGTGGTGTAACGCTCGTTGCGACTTCGACCACTTCCAAAGATTTACGTGGCAAAAAACTCCGCCCTTCAGTGGCTGGTGCTGCGGATTTCGGTGCTGCTTTCGGCGAAAAAGCGAAAGCTGCTGGACTCACCACTCTGGTCTTCGACCGCGCTGGTCGTCGCTACCACGGAGCAGTTAAATCATTTGCTGACGCCGTGCGTAAAGCCGGACTTATTTTCTAAAATTACATGAGCGAAGAAACCAATAAAGCAGCGCCAGCACCCGCGCCGGCCCCTACTAATGCGCCTGCTAATCAAGGCGGCGATCGTCGTGGGCCAGGACAAGGAAATCGTCGAGGCCAAGGTGGCCAAGGCGGTGGACAAGGTCGCCCACCTCGTCGCGATAATCGCAACGAAGCCGCCGCTTCTGAATTCAATGACAAAGTCGTACACGTTAACCGCTGTTCAAAAGTGGTTAAGGGTGGACGTCGTTTTAATTTCGCAGCCCTCGTGGTTGCCGGTGACGGCAAAGGTCGCGTCGGCGTAGGTTATGGTAAAGCCAAAGAAGTTCCTGATGCTATTCGCAAGGGTACTGATCGTGCTCACCGTGCTCTCGCTACTTACAATCTTCGTAATAACACCATTCCTCATGAAGTGATTGGTCGTGCTGACGGTGGCGTGGTTATGCTTCGTCCAGCCGCTCCTGGTACCGGCTTAATCGCGGGTGGTGGTGTCCGTGCTGTTCTCGAAGTGGTCGGATTAAAAGACGTTCTCTCGAAATCGATGGGATCCAATAATCCTCAAGCGATTGTTAAAGCGACACTGGATGGTCTTTCCCAGCTCCGCACTCTCGCTCAAATCAAAACTCTTCGCAGCTAAGCTTAAATTATACTTATGAAACTTCACTCTCTCCCAGAAATCAAAGGTTCAACCCACCGTCACAAAGTGCTCGGTCGTGGGCGCGGTTCCGGTCACGGTAAAACCTCCGGTCGCGGTCACAAAGGTATGAAAGCCCGTTCGGGTGGCGGTCACCGTCCCGGTTTTGAAGGCGGTCAAATGCCTCTCTACCGTCGTTTACCTCACCGCGGTTTCAAAAATGTTAATCGCATTGAGTACGCCGTAATTAACTTACGCGACATTGAAGACCTCAAAGGTAACACCATTGATATCGCTTCACTTAAAGCTGAACGTGTCATCCGTAAAAACATCGAGTTGCTTAAAGTTTTAGGCACCGGTGAAATTACCCGTGCAGTCACCGTTTCCGCTCACCGTTTTTCCGAATCAGCTAAAAAGAAAATTGAAGCTGCTGGTGGTAAGGTTGTGGAGCTCGCGGTTACCGCAGCTGAATAATCACTCAACCCTCCGCGATGTTTTCGGCCTTCGCCAATTGCTGGAGGATACCTGAACTAAGGGCCCGTCTTATTGCGACGGTTGCCCTTATTTTCGTTGCCCGAATTGGAGCGAATATTCCGTTACCGGGTATCGATCCTAAAGATATTTTAGATTACTACCACTCGATGGCCGATCAAGCATCGGGCGGAGTGGTGGCCATGTATAATATGTTCACGGGTGGTGCGTTACTCAAAGGTGCGATTTTCTCTTTAGGCATCATGCCTTATATCAGTGCATCGATTATCATGCAGTTGATGTCGGCCGTCGTTCCCTCCATTGCTCGTTTACAACAAGAGGGTGATGTGGGTCGTCAAAAAATTGCGCAGTACTCTCGCTATCTCACCATCGCCATCGCGGTAATTCAATCAGCCTTATTACTCGGCGCATTCTGTAATCCCGGAAAAGTTGGACAGGCCTTAGGACTTGGAAATTTCACAGGTACTATCGTCGTGATGGAAAGCAAAACACTTTTCGTTTGTCTCGGAATTTGCCTCTTAACTGCTGGTTCGATTGTGATGCTTTGGTTGGGTGAACAAATCACGCAACGTGGTATCGGTAATGGTACATCCGTTTTAATTACGATTGGTATTTTAGCCGATATTCCAGGTGCGATTACCTCATTCGCGAGCGTCGCGTTTGGTGGTAAGATTGGAGCCACTGAAGCCAGCGGACATGGCTGGGAAAAGGCCGTCGGCATGATTATTTTATTCGCACTGGTGACAGCGGCAATGGTGGCCATTAACCAAGCGGTCCGCAAAATCTCTATTCAATACGCCCAACGCATGGTCGGCCGTAAAATGTATGGTGCCCAATCCAACTATTTACCTCTTAAAGTAAATTACGCGGGCGTGATGCCGGTGATTTTTGCAGGAGCAATTTTAAGTTTCCCGCCGATGTTGCTTAATCCGTTAAGCACTCTTACACCGACTTTAGGTTTTCTGCATGACTGGGCAGGAGTATTTCAAACACAAGGATGGTTCCATTATATTTCCTACGCTGTCTTAATCTTCGGATTCAGCTACTTCTGGATTTCTATTATGTTCCGTCCGGTGCAAATCGCGGACGATTTGAAAAAGAATAATGGTTACATTCTTGGAGTGCGTCCCGGCGAACATACCGCGCAGTTCCTCGACTTCGTGATGACCCGTCTGACCGTGGCCGGTTCGTTATTCCTTCTCATCATCGCGTTGATGCCCGACCTCTTCACCTTCCAATTAGGATTCCCAATGCGTCTGGCGAGTTTCTTAGGTGGTACAGGTGGACTGATTACCGTGGGTGTGATGTTGGACACCATGCGCCAAATCGAAACGTATCTTCTGCAAAGTAATTATGAAGGATTCTTAAAGAAGGGCCGCATCGGAAGCTTGCCTGTCCCTCAACCTGGTTTACGTAATGGAGCAGAAGAATCTGCGTTAGGTTCGACGCCCAAGATTTGTTTCACACTTTTCCTTCTCGGTGTCGCTGCATGGGTAGCTAATCACTGGGAATCTTTTGTTAAGTAAGTTTTTGGAATGATTGATCTAAAGTCTGATGATGAAGTAAAACGAATGCGGGCTGCATGCAGTGCCGCTGCTCGTGTTTTGCAGGACTTAGTCAGCCTCGTGGTTCCAGGAATTTCTACTGCTGGTTTAGATTCGGCGGCGCGCGGTTTGATGTTACGCCACGGCTGTGAAAGCGCCTGCTACGGTTATGTGGTCGGCGGTTTAACTTATCCTGGATATGTTTGTATTTCGCTGAACGATGAAGTCGTTCACGGTATCGGATCGCCCAGCCGAATTATTCGCGACGGTGATTTAGTTTCTTTAGATGTCGTCGTTCGTCGCGATGGATTTATCGGCGACAACGCTCGAACCATCACCGTCGGTAAGGTTAGCCCTGAGGCTAAAGCTCTCTGTGTTGAGACCGAAAAAGCCCTTCATGCGGGGATTGCCGCCGTCCGACCCGGAAATAGGGTAGGGGACATCTCGGCCGCCATCCAGGCCTCACTCAGCCCAGGGGGGTATGGCATCGTCCGGGACTTCGTTGGCCATGGCGTTGGCCGTAAAATGCACGAAGAGCCTCAGATTCCCAACTTCGGCAAGGCTGGTACTGGTGCTAAGTTATTGGTTGGTATGTGTTTAGCAATCGAACCCATGGTTAATCTAGGCTCGCATAAGATCATTATGGGGGCCGATGGATGGACTGCTAGGACCGCAGATGGCAAGGTTTCTGCCCATTTTGAGCACACCGTAATGGTGACCGAAAAGGGTGCGGAAATACTAACCTTACCTTAACTCAATTTTTTGCTTTCAAATCCCCCAAGAACCCACAAGTTCCGACCTCTTTCCCACCTTCTAAACAGCCCGGACCCTATGCCACGAATCCTCGGAGTAGATATACCCAACAACAAAAAAGTAGAGTACTCGCTTCGCTACATCTATGGTATCGGCCCACGCCGTGCCACAGAAATTTGCGAAGCTCTCGGCTTTGATCCCACCATGCGCGCTTCGAATCTCTCGGAGGAGCAATTAAATAAGATCGTCGAGTACATCGTTCGTATGGGCTACAAGTGTGAAGGTGATTTACGTCGCGACATCGCACAAAATCTCAAGCGTCTCCAAGCAGTAAAATGTTACCGCGGCCTTCGCCACTTCCGCGGACTTCCTGTTCGTGGTCAGCGTACACGTACTAACGCTCGTACACGTAAGGGTAAGCGTAAGACTGTCGGCGTTGCGGCAGCTCCTTCCAAATAATTTTTAAATCTCTAATATAATTTTACGATGAGCGAAGAAGCACCCAAGACTCCTAAAGTACGTAAGCCTAAAGCTGCGTCACCAGAAGCGGCCGCCCCTGCGGTAGCTCCTGACGTAGTTGCACCTGTTGCAGCGGAAGCCACCCCACCAGAGCGTAAGGAAATTACGGCGAAAGAATTATTAGGCGAAGACATCGGCGAAATTAAAGTTCGTCGCGCCAAAGGTTCCAAAAATATCACCGTGGGAATCTGCCATATTTTAGCTACCTTCAATAACACCAAAGTAACCATTACAGATGCCAGTGGTAATGTGATCTCTTGGGGTTCGGCTGGTCGTCACCAATTCCGTGGTTCCCGCAAATCTACCGCGTATGCCGCTCAAGTAGTTTGCCAAGAAGCCGCTAAGTTAGCGATGGCTCACGGCTTAAAAGATGTTTCGGTTCGTGTTAAGGGTCCAGGTATGGGTCGCGACAGTGCGATTCGTGCGCTCCAAGTTCTCGGACTCAATGTAACTTCGATTCTCGATACGACTCCAATTCCTCATAACGGTTGCCGCCCTCCTAAGCGTCGCCGCGTTTAATTTTTCGACTTACCGTCCGGCTATGGCAAACCGGGCGGGTTCTATCATCCGCCACAAATACCAAAAATAATAAATCATGTCTCGTTACACTGGACCCACGACCAAGCTGAATCGTCGCTTTGGCCAAAATATCTTCCCCACCTCTAAAGGTGAGGAACGCCGTCCATACCCACCCGGTATCCACGGTAAGACCACCCGCCGAAAAGTTTCGGAGTATGGTGTTGGTCTGAATGAAAAACAAAAACTCCGTATGATGTACGGCCTGACTGAGAAACAGTTCCGCTTATCCTTCGAACGCGCTAAGCGTATGGGTGGTGTTGCTGGTGATAATTTCCTCCGCATTCTCGAAACCCGTTTAGACAACGTTGTCTATCGTCTTGGTTTTGCCAACTCCCGCTCCGCTGCTCGTCAGCTCGTCTCCCATGGACACGTCCGCATCGACGGCCGTAAAGTAGACGTGGCTAGCTTCACCGTAGCGCCTGGACACGAAATTGAGATTCGTGATCGTACTTCTTCGAAACAACTCGCTACCCGTGCCATTGAAGAAGGCCAAGGTCGTGTTGTTCCTGCTTGGTTAGTCACCGTTGCTGAACAACTCAAAGGACAAATGGTCCGTGAGCCAGCGAAGGAAGAACTATCACGCGACATCAATGTTCAGATCATCGTTGAATTCTACAGCCGCTGATCCAACCGCCAACCAAAACAACCAACTACAAAAAGACATGACCAAGCGCCTCGGAAAATTCGAACTACCCAAGGGCCTCAAAAAAGAGGAATCCTCAGCCACCCCAACTTTTGCTCGCTACTTCGCAGAGCCATTCGAGGCCGGTTTCGGCCACACGATTGGCAACTCGCTGCGTCGCGTGCTCCTCAGCTCTATCGAGGGCGCTGCGATTTCCGCAGTGATGATCGAAGGAGTGCAGCATGAGTTTCAACCTATCGATGGCGTTGTTGAAGACGTCACCGAAATCGTTCTCAACCTTAAGAAAGTTCGCATCCGCACTGAAGCGAATAAGCGCGAATCTTTTAAAGGTCGTATCGACGTTAACAAAACCGGAGTGGTTAAAGCTTCGGACATCGTTTTCGAAAACAAGACTGGTTCAGTTTCAGTGGTCAATCCTGACACCGTCATTTGCACCATCGACCGTAAGCGTACTTTCACTGCTGAAGTAGAAGTAAGCGTCGGACGTAGCTGGGCATCCGCTGAAGAAAACAAAAAAGCCGAACAGTCCATCGGTTCCATTCCTGTTGATTCACTTTTCTCCCCTGTAACTTTAGTAAAGTACGCAGTGGAGAGCACCCGTGTTGGTCAAATGACCGATTACGATAAACTCGTTTTAGAGATTTCGACCGATGGTCGTATTACTCCAGACGAAGCTTTAAAAGAAGCGTCGGCTATCCTCCGTCACCACCTCGCGGTATTTGATACCGTATCAACCGATCCGGTTGAATTCGAATCAGGTAAATCTGAAGTGAGCGAAGAAGCTAATCGCCTCCGTAAATTACTGAACATGTCGGTTAACGAAATCGAACTTTCCGTTCGTGCCGCAAACTGCTTGAACAACGCAAACATCAACACCGTTGGTGAACTCGCGATGAAGTCTGAACAAGAAATGCTCAAGTACCGCAACTTCGGTAAGAAGTCTCTTAACGAAATCAAAGCTAAGCTCGAGCAATTGGGTCTGTCTCTCGGACAGAAAATTGATGAGCGCTTATTAGATAAAGGTGTAAACTCGTAATCGAGAAATCAGAACATGCGTCACCGCTCTCACCATAACGTCCTCGGCGTCAAAACCGCCCACCGTCGTTCCCTCGTCGCCAACTTGGCTGCAGCACTCATCAAGAATGCTCGTATCACCACCACGCTCTCCCGCGCCCGTGCTGTCCGTCCTTTCGCCGAACGTTTAATCACGCTCGCTAAGAAGGCTGAACAGTCCGCCGACAAGAGCGTCAAGTTGCACTACTATCGTTTGGCCATGGCTCGCTTACGCGATGAATCCGCTGCTAACCTTCTTTTCAAAGAACGTGTTAAACAGTTCATGACCCGCAATGGTGGCTTCACTCGTATCTACAAGCTCAACGTCCGTAAGGGCGATGCTGCTGAAACTGCACTCATCGAGTTAGTCGGTAAAGATGACAAAGCTCCTGCTTTAACTCCTAAGGCTAAAACTGCACGTAAGCCTAAGGTTGCTAAGGAAGAAGCTGCGGCCGCTAAAGCGTAAGTACTAGCAAAACATCAACTTAACGAGACGCGTCATTGTTCCTAGTGACGCGTCTCGCTTTTTTAATCAAAACCCCTAATTTTCAACCATGCTTCAGCCTATCGACCTCGATGTCTTTTTGGCCTGTCTCGTCGCCGCGGTTATTGGGGCACTTTTCTTTCTGCAATTTTGGTACGACCGGCGCGATGCTTTGCTTTCGGATCACCGTCGCTTGAGCTCCGTTTTTTCCTGCACCCGTTGCAGTTTTACCTATGTACGCCCGCGTCGTCGAGCAGAGGCCTCCTGTCCGCAATGTGGCTGGAATAACGCCCGTCTTAAATTTTAACCTCCATCATTTTTATGAATCAACGGTCCATCGCTATTCTTGATTTTGGTTCACAACTCACCAAGGTCATCGCCCGTCGCGTACGTGAATGCAATGTTCACTCCCGCATTTATGCGTTCGATGTCTCGGCTGAAACCCTCCGTGCGGATGGTGTCATTGGCGTTATTTTTTCAGGCGGACCTTCGAGTGTTAAAGCTAAGGGATCACCTCGCCCTCAATCAGAAATTTTTGAAATGGGATTACCGATTCTCGGTATTTGTTACGGCGTGCAGCTAATGGGTGAGATGCTGGGCGGCCAAGTCGCCAGTAGCCAACACCGTGAGTATGGCCACGGCCTGTTGTCGTTCCGTCCGAAGAAGTCCGAACTCTTATACGGATTAAAATCGCCCTTACGCGTTTGGAATTCGCACGGGGATAAAGTGACACGCCTGCCCAAAGGCTTTCACGCCGTAGCGGGTACAGAGAATTCTAAGAATGCAGTTGTTGAAGATACTCGCCGGAGATTTTACGGAATTCAATTCCACCCTGAAGTAGCTCACTCGGAGCGTGGCCTAGAAATCATCAAAAACTTTTTGTTCCGTATTTGTAAATGTAAGCCCAATTGGGTGATGGGTGATTACGTTGAAACGGCTATTCAAGATATCCGCAATCGGGTGGGGGACTCTCATGTCATTTTAGGTCTATCCGGTGGTGTTGATTCATCCGTCGCCGCCGCCCTCATTCAAAAGGCGATTGGCAAACAACTCACCTGCGTATTTGTCGATAACGGCTTACTTCGCCTGGGTGAACGTCAACAGGTCGAAAAAATGTTCCGCGGAAAATTTAAAGTGGATCTTCGCGTGGTCGATGCGTCGGCTGTCTTTTTGAAAAAATTAAAAGGCGTGAGAGATCCTGAGAAGAAACGTAAAATTATCGGACGTGAGTTTATTGCCGTCTTTGATCGCTCGGTAAAAGACCTAGCTAAAAAAGGTAAAGTAGAGTTCTTGGCGCAAGGTACACTTTATCCCGATGTCATTGAATCGATTTCACCGGGTGGCGGTCCAGCGGTGACGATTAAGAGTCACCACAACGTGGGCGGCCTACCGAAGCGCATGAAATTAAAACTTCTCGAGCCACTGCGTGAGTTATTTAAGGATGAAGTACGAGCTCTCGGTGAAGCCTTAGGCTTACCTAAAGAGATGGTCTGGCGTCATCCTTTCCCAGGCCCTGGTTTAGCAGTGCGTATTTGTGGTGATATTACTCCCGAGCGACTAGAGATTCTTCGTAAAGCGGATGATATCTTTATCAATGAATTAAGAACGTCCGGAAACTACAGCAAAGTTTGGCAGGCCTTCGCGGTCTTTCTTCCCGTGCGGAGCGTGGGTGTGATGGGTGATGGCCGCACCTATGATAATGTTTGTGCGCTACGTGCCGTTACCTCATCCGACGCTATGACGGCGGATTGGGCACGCTTGCCTTACGATGTTTTACAACGCGCCTCTACCCGAATTATTAATGAAGTTAAGGGCATCAATCGCGTCGTGTACGATGTCTCGTCAAAGCCCCCCGCTACCATCGAGTGGGAGTAGGCAATCTCTTTGCCCCGTTGACACTTTATCGCTTAGGGTTTTGATTAAGTCCTGTGTCCGAGCCTGTCTTTCAAGTTATTGCCCGCCGCTGGCGCCCTCGTCGCTTTGACGAATTGGTGGGCCAAGAACACATTGTACGTACATTGAGTAATGCGCTAAAGACTAAGCAACTCGCCCACGCCTACCTTTTTGTGGGTCCTCGCGGTACGGGAAAAACCACCACCGCTCGTATTCTAGCAAAAGCATTAAACTGCGGTAAGGAGACTAATCCAGATTTCTCGGTCGACGATCCGGTTTGCCAAGAAATTGAACAGGGCAACTGCTTGGATGTCATTGAAATCGATGCCGCCTCGAATCGTTCAATCGATGATGCCAAAAAAATCCGCGAAGAGTGCCAATACCCTCCCGTAAATTGCCGCTTCAAGATTTTTATCATCGATGAGGTGCACCAGTTAACCAAAGACGCCTTTAATACTTTATTAAAAACTCTCGAAGAGCCACCGGCTTGGGTAAAATTTATTTTAGCGACCACCGAAGCCGACAAAGTCCTTCCTACCATCACTTCACGTTGTCAGCGCCTAGAATTTCATCCCATCGCCGAAGAAGTTATTGCGGCTCAATTAGCGCGCATTGTTAAAGCTGATGGAGTGCAAGCCGAGCCCGCAGCGCTTAATGCGATTGCTCGTATCGCTAATGGCGGAATGCGTGACTCCCAGTCTATTTTAGACCAGGTAATTTCTTTCTCCGGAAAAAAGGTTACCGAAGTCGATGTGTTATCCATTTACGGACTAGCTTCGGCTCAACAAATTTCTGATTTAGCAAAAGGTATCGCCCAGAGCGATGCGAAGTCAGTCATCGCACTATGCGATAAATTTCACGCCGAAGGTCGTGACTTAATGCGCGTGATGAATGATCTTCAATTATTAGTCCGCTCCGCTGTGCTCGATGCAGTTAAACAAGGTGGCAACAGTGCCCATCTCGGCGCACCACTCACTACGGAGAAACTCGTCAGCTTTTTGGAATGCTTGCAGACCAGTGAGCAGGGTATTCGCTACGGACTTTCACCCAGAGCGAATTTTGAAGTCACTTTGCTTAAGGCGATAGAACAGTGTAAGACGCGACCGATTGATCATCTCATCAAAGATGTCGCCGCCGCTGCAGCCAGACTTCCTCGGGAGCCTGGCCAAAAAAAAATAAACAGTTCGCAACCCACCCCCGCGGTTGAGGCGCCCTCGGAACCTGCCAAGGTAGTGGTCCAGGAATCTGTCTCGCCCGAAGTGGATATCGACGAAGACCAAACCACTGTCACGGAACTTTCGGTGAGCGATGAGTCGGGCATTATCATTGATGAAAAAATCAGTGATTATAAATTCGAAATACCTGCAGGCCCTGCGACTCGCCCAGTTGAATCAGCCAAACCATTATTCCCTGGCGACAAGGATTTCGATGCTGCCGTAAAAGCTATGCCCCAAGGTCTAAAAGATAAACTGAAAGAAACCTTGGGAGCTGAGTTTACCTCTCTGCGCTCCGTTTCGGCAGATAAACTACATCGCCCGCAATCCTAGTGAAAGCGGTCTGCGAGATTGGTTTGATTTCGGATACCCACGGATTACTTCGCCCCGAAGCCATCGTAGCCCTAGAAGGTTGTGATGTTATACTGCATGCAGGTGATGTAGGAGGTTCGTTAATTATAGATACTTTACAGCAATTCTCACCGACCTTCGCGGTTGGCGGGAACTGTGATATCGAAGAAACCTTTCCTGATTACTTTACTGCTGAATACGGAGGTAAGAAATTACTTATGTACCACGGACATCTACCGCATGATGAACAATTCTTTAAACCTGATATTATTATCACGGGACATTCCCATATCCCTCTTATTGAAGAGGATGAAAATATTTTACGGATTAATCCAGGGAGTGCGGGCCCCAAACGTTTTAAACTTCCGGTTACGGTAGCTCGACTAACCATTTCTAGTGGAACTCCCGTCGCTCGTATCATTACCTTAAACGTTTAATGAGTTTAGATTTACCTATCGACAAATTAAAGCCGGATTTACAGGCGGCCTGTACTCGTTCGCGTCGAATTGTTTTAAGTGCTCCCACCGGCTCAGGAAAATCTACACGCCTCCCGCAAATGTTGGTGGATATGAAATGTGTGGAAGGTCAAATCCTCATCCTCCAGCCACGTCGTATGGCCGCTCGCTTGTTGGCCAGACGTGTGGCTCAGGAACGTGGCGTGAAATTAGGCGGCGAAGTGGGTTATCAAATTCGTTTCGAAAAAGTGGACTCCGCCGAAACTAAAATGAAATTTATTACGGAGGCTTTATTACTTCGACAGATCGCGAGCGATCCCGCCTTGCGTGGTATTGGGGCGATTATTTTTGATGAATTTCATGAGCGTAATATCCATTCCGATGTCGCATTGAGTTTGGCTCGTCAACTTCAGGAGAAACACCGCCCGGATTTATTATTAGTAGTCATGTCGGCTACTCTGGATACCGCCGGGGTCTCACAATGGCTTAAACCGGCGGAGACTTTAATATCCGACGGACGGACTTACCCTGTGGCAGTAGAATACGCACCGACAATACGAACGTCCACTCAACCTATTTGGGACAGGGTAGCTGAGCAAGTAGCCCGATTATTACGTGAAGAGCCAACGGGAGACATTCTAGTTTTCATGCCAGGTGCGTATGAAATTATGAAAACGATTAACGCAGTTAGGTTTTTAAAAGAAGCTGGTGGCGTGCAGGTCTTACCCTTGCACGGAGAACTTTCAGTAAGTGATCAGGATAATGCCGTGCAGGAATCTAATCAGCGTAAGGTAATCGTCGCAACCAATGTAGCGGAAACTTCTTTAACTATTCCAGGAGTTCGCATGGTGGTAGATGCCGGACTGGCTCGCATTGCCCGCTACGATCCTATTCGCGGAATTGATACCTTATTGATTGAGCCTATTGCACAGGCCTCAGCTGAACAGCGTGCGGGGCGTGCTGGTCGGACGGGTCCGGGTCGCTGCATTCGCCTGTGGTCACATACCGACCATCAATCACGTCCGCTCCGCGAAACTCCCGAGATCAAGCGGATGGATTTAACAGAAACCATTTTATTGCTCTTATCAATGGGCTGGAGTGATGTTGAGAATTTCCCGTGGTATGAGAGTCCGAATGCTCAAGCGCTCGCGCAGGCATTCACAGTTTTGAAAGACATTGGGGCGATTGATAAAAATAATCTCTTAAGCCCGCTCGGTAAAAAAATGGCGGTATTCCCAGCGCACCCACGCTATGCGCACATGTTGATGGCAGCCGCTGAACTTAATTGTGTGAGCGAAGTGGCGACGATTGCTGGACTCAGCCAAGGGCGGGATATTTTACTAAGAAAAGTTGATGAGTCTGCCGAGCGCGCCCGTGAAAATATTAAAACGTCAGAAGGCTCCGACTTTTTTTTACGAATAGCATTATTACAAAAAGCCAAAGACCTAAAATTCGACGCGGATGCTTGTCAGAGGTTGGGTATTCAAGGTCAGGCAGCTCGCCAAGCCGACCAAGCGGCTCAACAGTTTTTAAGAATAGCCGACGGCCAGGGTTTCAAAATAAATAATGAGCCTGCCTTACCCGAACAAATTCAAAAAGCTATTTTAGTTGGATTTATTGATCGATTAGCAGTGCGCTTAGATGCGGGAACTTTGCGCTGTGCCTTAGTGCATAATCGCCGTGGTGAATTAAGACGTGAATCAATGGTTCGCTCGGCCAAACTTTTGGTCGCTGCTGAGATTGATGAAATTCAAACACGAGGCGAAGTGACCACATTTTTAAGTCTAGCCACGGAAATTAAAGAAGAATGGTTAAAAGAATTATTCCCAAGTGAATTCTTTAATCAGAATTTTGTTAAGTATGATGCGACGCAGCGAAGAGCGGTGACAAGGGTGGAGCGACGCTTCCGTGATTTAGTTTTAGAGTCGAGCGAACGAGAGGGCGCCACGAGCGATGAAGCTTCGCAGCTGCTGGCGACCGAAGTTCTGGCTGGAAGATTAGAATTAGAAAAGTGGGACAATACGGTAGACGCTTGGATCAACCGATTGAATTTTCTAGCGAAGCACTGTCCCGAATTAAGCATTCCCGTCTTTGATGAATCGGGAAAACGAATGGTGGTGGAAGAAATTTGTCAGGGCGCCGTTGCCTATCGCGATATTCGAGATCGTCCGGTCATGTCTGTCGTACGTGGCTGGTTAACCCACGAGCAATTATTAGCTTTAGATTCCTACTGTCCTGAAAAAATACTATTACCCCGCAAGAAGCATCCTGCGAAAATTGAGTATACCAATGACGGTGAGGCTTTGATTGAGGCGACAGTGCAAGAACTGTACGATGTTCCCGGCTCTAAACTTAAGGTATGCCAAGGTAGGGTGCCGATGGTGATATGCATTCAGTCGCCTGCTCGTCGCACCCAGCAACGTACCACAGATTTAGACGCATTTTGGAAGGGGTCTTATGAGTTGGTTAAAAAGGAATTAAAAGGTCGTTACCCCAAGCACGAGTGGCGCTAAAGGGTCATTTGACTAAATCGGTCGGGTGATATAAAAATTATTAATGCAGTTTGCTGGTAAAACACTTTGGTCGGACTTGCCTCTTCATGTCGTCGATTTCGAAGGCAGTAATCGTACAGGCGTAATCGAGTACGGTGTGGTTACGTTATTGAAGAAAGAAATTTTTGCTACGGCGACCAAAATACAGGGTGCCCGTGCGAACCTATCCACACTGGATACGCAATGTCATGGATTGAGTGATCGGGATTTAATTAATCAGACTCCTTTTGAAAGTGAATGGGATTATTGGGTTTCCCTCCGTCGTACTGGAATCTTTGTGGCCCATAATGCTACAGTGGAATCTCAGTTACTGCGGCTAACCTGGCCAAGGCCTTCGGCAGTTCCTTCACTGGAGGAAGGCACACAGACCGCCGAGTGGGGGCCTTGGATTGACTCGTGTCGTTTGGCCCGACTTTGGTTGCCCACCTTGGGTGACTATAAATTAGCCTCACTGATTAAGCTTTTTAAGTTACAGGGTCAGTTAGACGTCTTAGCCGAGCGCTATTGTCCGCCACAGCGTCGCAAGTATCACAGTGCACTTTATGATGCCCTCGCTTCGGCCCTTATTTTAAGGACGCTTTGCGCCGGGGAGGGTCGGTCCCAACTCACGGTATCACAACTGGTCCAAGATAGTCTCAGTTTACCTGCTCGTGAGGACAGTATGCAGGGAGAGTTCGATTTATAAAAATTTCCGCTTCACACTTCACCCGATAAGTATCTAGATAATCTACTCTATGGCTTCAAAATCTCCTATTCGTGTTTCTGTAACGGGTGCTGCTGGTAATATCGGCTACGCCGCCATATTCCGAATCGCTTCAGG
>JBBAUX010000009.1:13414-79768 GCA_040398005.1 Opitutales bacterium | reverse complement strand
AGGGGACAAGGTGACATGGGGACATGGGGAGAGGCATAACGTTCAAAGAGGCTTGTAAGGGTGGGGGAAAGGGATAGTTTATTAAATATTCTTATGAGAAATCTTACACTGGTAGCTTTGATGAGTTTTTTGGTTGGTTGTTCTACGGTCCTTAAGGTGGGCGATAAGGTTGAGCGTGCAGTCACGCCTCCCGACGCAGTAAACTTTTACACGAGCCAACCGGATGGTTCTTTTAAAGCCTTGATTAACGATAGCCGAATTGCTCGTAAAGTTGAAGTGACCGCGATGCGTAAATCTAAATCGAATAATGGTTTCAATCAGTTCCAGTTCGATCTTCGAAGCACTTCGTACCTGGATCAGAGTATCAAAGTGAGCTATGAGTTTTTAGGCGCTGATGGTGCCGTAGTCGAAAAACAAGAAATCTGGACCAGTCTTCCTTTTCAACCTGGTGCAATCCAGACTTTCACGGCGATGGCAATAGATCCTAAGTCGGAAGAGTGCCGCCTGAAGTTGATGGATAAATAAGAGTCTTTTGTGAGCAGGGTTTGACCTTTTTAATTGTCTGACCTCTCTACCTGCATGGAGGTAGACTTTATCATCGTAGGCCAAGGCTTGGCCGGCAGTTTGCTGGCTAGCTCACTCATTCAACGTGGTAAGAGAGTCCTGGTCGTCGATAATGGCTGGAAGAACTCGGCCTCAAAAGTCGCCGCTGGACTCATGACTCCGCTGACGGGTCAGCGCTTCACGCTCACACCGGAATACCCTGAGCTTTTTAAATTTGCCCAAAAAGATCTGATCGCCCGTGGGGTTTTTCGTCCGATTAAAGTCTACCGAATGTTTGTGGATGCAGAACAGAGAGGGAAGGGACTGAAACGCGCGGAGTGTAAGTCCTGCGCTGAGTTCATTGAGACGATCGCTTCAGAGCCGGGTCAGGTATCGCCTGTATGGAATGACAAAGAAGGCGGTGCGTTGATGCATGGTGCGTGGGTGGATTTACCTCAGTTGATGGAAGCTGCGTATGCGGAATTAACGAAGTCGAATTCCATTCGCAGAGATGAATTTAAATTATCGGATTTAAATTATGAGGGCGATGGTGTGCAGTGGCTCGATGTAAAAGCACGAGGGATTATTTTCTGCGATGGATATCGTTCGGCGCTCGAAGGACCTTTTAAAACTCTGCCTTGGCAGCCAGTTAAAGGTGAAGCGATCAACTTTAAATCGGATGCGCCTGATTCCTCCGTTGTTTTAAACCGACAAGGTTGGGCATTGCCGTTGGGGAATGGACAATGGAGGTCGGGGACGAATTGGGATTGGCATGAGATGAATGAAACGCCGACGCCTGTGCAGTCGGAGAAATTTACGAAGAGATTTAAGGACTATTTTAATATCGAAGTGTGTGTAGACGTCACTGGCCACGTCGCTGGCGTTCGTCCGTGCACGAGCGATAACCATCCGTTCATGGGCACGCACCCCAAGCATACCCAGTTGCATTTATTCAATGGATTAGGGCCACGTGGGACGCTCTGGGCGCCGACATTAGCGCATGAGATGGCTGAGTACTTAGTTAATGGCGGCAAACTACGTAGCGACTGTGATCTCAATCGCTTTGCGGTGTCGGCCTAACCTTACTTTTTCTTCTTAGACTTAGTCGGCGACTTCTTTACCTTCTTGGTAGCAAGGTAATCAATCGCGAGCAGGTAGCCTTCGAATCCGAGGCCCGTGATCACGCCGACGCAGGCGGAGGCGGTGACGGATTTATGGCGAAACTCTTCGCGCTTATAAATGTTGGAGATGTGAACCTCGACGGCGGTGAGACCACTGCCGGCGATGCTATCGCGTAGTGCAACGCTGACGTGGGTGTGGCCTCCTGGGTTGATGACCAGAAATTTTACACCGTCATCTGCCCACTTAGCGATGGTATCGATAATTTTACCTTCGTGGTTGGACTGAAAGAAACGAGTTTTGGCGCCGGCTTTTTTGGCGTGGGCGGCGATGAGCTTTTCGAGGTCGCCCAAAGTTTGCGTGCCGTATACCTCCGGCTCGCGTTTTCCGAGTCGGTCAAGGTTAGGTCCGTTGATGATGCCAATTTCCATAGGTCGTGTTGTATCAAGTGTAACCGATGGCACAAGTCACATTCAATAAGGCCATAAAAAAGGGCGGTTTTGGCCGCCCTGATTTAGGATTTGGTGATTAGATCACTTAAGAATCTGACGGAGTACGTAAGGGAGAATGCCACCGTGACGGTAGTATTCACCTTCGATGGCGGTATCGATACGAGCCACGAGCGGAACGCGGTCGACGCTGCCATTGGCGCGATGAACGACGAGGGTGACGGCTTGGCGTGGTTTCACGGGATCAGTCACGCCTTCGAGGTCGAACGTTTCAGTTCCGTTTAGATTAAATGACGCGGCATTTTTTCCGTCGATGAATTCGAGAGGCAGAACGCCCATGCCGATTAAGTTGGAGCGGTGGATGCGTTCGAAGCTTTGGGCGACGACGGCTTTGATTCCGAGGAGGGCGGTGCCTTTAGCAGCCCAGTCGCGTGATGAACCCATACCGTAGTCAACACCACCGAAGACGATGAGACCTTCGCCGCGTTGGGCGTAAGTCTGACAAGCATCATAGATGGCTTCGATTTTTCCTTCAGGTTGAACTTTGGTGAAGCCGCCTTCTTTGCCGTCGGCCATTAAGTTCTTCACTTGGGTGTTGGCGAAGGTACCACGGGTCATGATGCGATCGTTACCACGACGTGAACCGTAGGAATTGAAATCTTTTTTGTTCACTCCGGCGGCGATTAAGAATTTTCCGGCAGGAGTTTCTTCTTTGAAAGAACCGGCGGGCGAAATGTGGTCGGTCGTGACGGAGTCACCGAGGATGGCCATCGGACGTAGCTTCTTGAGTGAAGGTACGGGAGGAGGAGTCATCGAGAAGCCCTTGAAGAAAGGAGGCTCTTGAATGTAGGTGGATGATTCTTTCCAGCTAAAGCGAGCGCCTGTGCCGCCTTGAACGCCTTTCCATTCGGCGGTGGCGTTGGCCATAGATTCGGCGGCGTATTTTGATTTGAACATCTCGGGCTTGAGACCGCGAGCGACGTGCTCGGCGATTTCGGATTGTGAGGGCCAAATATCTTTTAAGAAAACTGGCTTACCATCTTTACCTGTGCCAAGAGGTTCGTGATCGAGGTCGATGTCTACACGACCTGCGAGTGCGAAGGCCACGACGAGGGGAGGTGACATCAGGAAGTTGGCTTTCACGGCGCCGTGAACGCGGGCTTCGAAGTTACGATTACCTGAGAGCACCGAGGCCGTTACGAGGTCAGCCTGTTTGATGGCATTTTCGATATCAGCATCGAGCGGTCCGGAATTTCCGATACAGGTGGTGCAACCATAACCTACGAGATTGAAGCCCAGTTGATCGAGGTAAGGAGTGAGTTTGGTTTCGTTTAAGTAATCCGTGACTACGCGTGAGCCTGGGGCGAGTGAGCATTTCACATCGGGATTAACCGTTAAGCCTTTCTCGACGGCCTTTTTCGCGACCAGTCCGGCAGCGACCATGACTGAAGGATTCGAAGTGTTGGTACAGGAGGTGATGGCGGCGATGACGACGGAAGCGTGATTTAATTTGCGGCCGGTGTTTCCGACGGGAGCGAAGGCAGAGCGATCGGCTGCGGTTTTTTCAAAACCATTTTTCGCTTTGGGGGTCGTGAAGAGTGTGTTGAAAGTCTCTTTGATATCGGGGAGGTCGACACGATCTTGCGGGCGTTTGGGTCCGGACACGCAAGGCACGACTGTGCTGATATCCAGTTCGATGGTTTGAGTGTAATCGATGCTGCCTGCTTTTGGAATTCCGAAGAGCCCTTGAGCTTTGTAATATTCGCGAACGAAGGAAACGTGAGATTCATCGCGACCCGTTTGACGGAGGTACTCGAGAGATTTGTCGTCGATAGGGAAGAAGCCCATCGTGGCACCGTATTCAGGCGCCATGTTGGCGATTGTGGCGCGGTCGGCGAGTGAGAGGGCTTCGGTACCCTCGCCGAAGAACTCAACGAATTTACCGACCACTTTGGCTTTACGGAGAATTTCGGTGAGGCGCAGGGTGAGGTCGGTCGCCGTAACGCCTTCAAGGAGGCTGCCTTTTAAATGTACGCCGATGACTTCAGGCGTTTGGAAGTAGACGGGCTGACCGAGCATGCCGGCTTCGGCTTCGATGCCGCCAACGCCCCAACCCACGATACCGATACCGTTAATCATGGTCGTGTGGGAGTCGGTACCGACAAGAGTGTCGGGATAAAATACGCCGTTCTTTTCGAAAACCAGTTTCGCCAAGTATTCTAAATTTACTTGGTGGACGATGCCGATGGAGGGAGGAACGACGCCGAAAGTTTTGAAAGCTTGCATGCCCCACTTCAGGAATTCGTAACGCTCGGTGTTGCGGCCGAATTCTTGACGAAGATTTTCGAGGAAAGAATTCGCGGTGCCTGCGCTGTCGACTTGGACCGAGTGATCGACGACGAGATCGACGGGAACGAGAGGTTCGATGACGGCGCTGTCTTTACCGAGACGAGCGACTGCTTCGCGCATGGCGGCGAGATCGACTAAGAGAGGAACGCCGGTGAAATCTTGAAGGACGATGCGAGCGACGACGAAAGGAATTTCGGTGTCGACCGGTTTCGTTGCATTCCAGTGCGCGAGCGTGCGGACGTCGTTTTCGGTGACGGCGATGCCATCGCAATTACGCAGGACGGATTCGAGGACGATGCGGATGGAGACTGGGAGACGGGAAATTTTTCCGAGGCCTGCTTGTTCGAGGGCGGGGAGGGAATAGAGGGAGCCCGACTTGCCAGCGGCGGAGAAAGGTCGGAGAGCTTTGAAGGGGTCGTGGTGGGCCATGATGAATTACAGCAGATAGCAAAAAGCAAAGAAGGCGGCCGGGGCAAGCCCGACCGCCTTCAAAGTCGAAGAGTTTTTAAAATTAAGCTTCGACCGCTTTTTTAATTTTAGCGAAGTTGGGCATGGTCGCAGGATCGCGTTTCACTTCGGAGTGAATCACGAGACCGTTTTTGTCGGCGACGAAAACAGAGCGTTTAGCGACGTTTAAGAGGCCGGTCTTTTCAGGAATCACTTTAGTGTCCTTGACCTTGAAAGCTTTGAGGGCGACGCGGTTGAAGTCAGAAACGAGGGTAACTCCGATATTTGAGTGTTTAGCCCAGGCTGCTTGAGCGAAGGGACTGTCTACGGAGATCGCGATGACGTCGGCGCCGAGTTTCTTATATTCATCGAGAAGGCCGGTGACTTTGCAAAGTTCGTCGGTGCAAGTTTCGGTGAAAGCGAGAGGGACGAAGAGGATGACGGTCTTACCTTTTCCAACATTACGACGGAGGCTGACATCTTGAAGTCCAGCATCGGTCTTTTGTTTGAGGGTAATTTCTGGGAGGGGGAGGCCGACTTTGAGTGGCATAGGAGTATTGGGTTGGGTTAAGGTCTATTGATTATACTGAAATTAAATAGAGGGCAAGGATGGAGGCAGAAATTAGGGGGTTTTTCCTACTTATTTTAACCTAGCGGACTGCGAAACTTCAAAAACCCTGCTTTTTATGCACTTCTGCTATCGGTATTCAGGCTCAGCCGATTGAACCATTTACGCTGTTTTCTGACCAAGGCCCAGGTATCGAGGTTAATTCGTTCCTGGAGGCCGTCTAGGGCGACTTGGCGGCCCGACTGAATCCAATCCATCGTCGCGCGGTAGCCGACGGCACGGGCGGAGGGGAGTTCGGGATTTAAATTTAGCTTTAGGAGTTTCTCGGATTCTTCGATGAGACCCGTTTTCAGCATGAGGTCGGTGCGCTGAATAATACGATTTTTTAATTCGGCGTCTTCGCGTTCGATTAGATCGTAGGTGACTTTGTATTGGGCGAAGGGACTTTCTTTTTGGAGGAAGTCTTCACGGAGGTCGTCGAGAGAACGATCGGAGGAGAGGCGGCGCTCGAGTGCTTTGGCGATGCGGATGGGATTTTTGGTATCGAGCCAACCAGGTAAGACGTTGCCTTCGACTTCACGGAGACGTTGGAGCATGGCGTCGGTTCCTTTTTGTTGAAGCTGTCGCACTTCATTAATCACGGCATCGCTGACGGGAATTTCGTCGGTGACTGGCCCGAAGAAAGCGGCGAGGTAGAATCCGCTACCGCCGGTGACTAAAATATTTTTACCGCGGGCGTGAGCGTCTTTGATGCACGCTTTGGCGTAGTTGATATAGCGAACGACGGAATAACGTTCGGTGGGATCGACTAAATCGAGTCCGTAATGTTTGCACTGGGCCTGTTGTAAGGGTGTGGGTTTAGCGGAACCGATATCCATACCACGGTAGACGCATACTGAGTCGCAGGATAAAATCTCGGCGTTATTTTTCGAGGCCCAGATCAGTGAGGCATCGGTTTTTCCCGCGGCGGTGGGCCCGGTGATGATGTGCAGACTTGGGAGTGATTTATCCACGGGCCCACGAGTAAGCATAGGATAAAATCACAAAACCTAAGGGTGCAGTGAGAATTAAACTATCGATCAAATCGAGGGCGCCGCCGATGCCTGGGATTGTGTGACCCGAGTCTTTGGAAGTGGATTGTCTTTTGAAGACGGACTCAACCAGGTCGGACGGAATACTCACGATGGCAATCGGGAGAGCTAGGATTGCCGATTTCAGCGGAGTCATGAAGGGGAACCAAAAGGCATTCACGGTCCAGGCGAAGAGGGCAGCGGCGGCGGCGGAGAAAATAAGTCCACCGAGACAACCCTCCCAAGATTTTGCGGGGCTGATGGAAGGAGCGATTTTATGTTTTCCAAACAGGGTACCGATGAGCAGTCCACCCACGTCGGTAAATTTTGTGGCAACGACCAACCAGATCACGCAGGCCAGGCCGATGGGTTTTTCGCTCAGCCCGGTGCCGACATTTAATTTCGCGATGAATGCTAAGAATGATAGCATTAAGGGAATGTAGATGAATCCGTAGAAGGTGGGAAGTTTACGGAGTAAAAGTGGACGCTCGGAAGGATTTCTTAAAAGACTGAGAAGATGAATTCCAACAGCGGATGCTAAGGCGATGGGGAAAATCGAGTGACGATAATTTTCGGGTGAAAAGAAGAAGACGAAAAACAGGTAAATCAGGCCGATGAGAATGCCTTGAGTTTTGTTGGGCTGTTCATTGCAGGACTCGGACAATTTATAAAATTCCCATTGAGCGACGGCGGTGAGGGCAGCGAGGATACAGAAGGCAAAAATCTCGGAGGCGGAAAAAAGGCTACCGATCCAGATGAAGGCACCGACGGCGAGCCAGAGCGTGACGGTGCTTAGGGCGCGGTCTTTCATGGGGTTTTCGCAGGTTGGACTTGGGCGCCGGTCATGCCGAAACGACGTTCGCGTTTGGCGTACACAGCGAGGCATTTTTGAAATTCTTCCTTGGTGAAGTCGGGCCAATAAGTTTCGGTGATTACAATTTCGGCGTAGGCGGCTTGCAGGAGAAGGAAGTTGCTAAGGCGTGCTTCGCCGGAGGTGCGGATGATTAGATCGGGGTCGGGGAGTCCGGCCGTTTCTAAATGCTTTTCCAGTTCGCTCCAATTAATTTGATCGAGTTTTAATTTTCCGGCGGCGACCTCTTCGGCGATTTTGCGGGTGGCTAAAGCGACTTCTTGGCGAGCTCCGTAATTTAGGGCGACGACTAAAGTCAGGACATCGTTATCTTTGCTTTTAATTAAAGCGTCCTTCAGCGGTTCTTTGACGAAGTCGGGCATCTCTTCAAGGTTACCGATGATTTTTAATTTTACTTTTCGTTTGAGGAGACGGTCGAGATTGGCGCGGAGAACGAATTCACCTAATTTAAATAATCCGCTGACCTCTTCGGCGGGGCGTTTCCAATTTTCGACGGAGAAAGCAAAAATCGTGAGGGTGGGGATGCCGAGGGTGATGCATTCATCGACCACATCAAAAATCCGTTCGGCGCCGCGGCGGTGTCCTTCGAGTCGCGGGAGATTGCGCGACGCGGCCCAGCGACCATTACCGTCCATAATAATTCCGATATGGCGGGGCAGGTTGGGGTTAGGAGTGGATGGGGCGTCGGACACTTAAGGGGCAGAATGTCAGTTTAATTGGCGCCGTGGCAATCGTGAATCAACGCTCTTCGGCTGCGATTAAAACCCCTGGAAAGCCTTCGGCACGGACCAAATCACACACGGTAATAAAATTTTGGAGGGTGAGGGCGGCGTCGGCCTTTACGAGGACGGGGCGGAGGGTGCTGCCTTTAATTTGGGCGATGCGATGGAGCTCGGTGCGGAGTCCGGCATTATCGACCACGCGACCTGCGACGACGAAGACGCCCGTGCCGCGTGCGGAGAGCAGAGTAACGGTGGTAGCCGTCTGCGCCATATCACCGGTCGAACTTTTAGGGACGTTAATATTTTTGGTATTAGCGGCGGGTACGTTATTGAAACCAATGTACATGCCGGGAGCGTAGACGAAGTTTGCGGTGAGAATCGCGAGGAGGGCTGCACAAACCAGGAATAAAATAAAAGGTACTGGATCGATACTACGATCCACGGGACGAACCTTCTCTAAAATGCCTAAAGGGGTTTGCATTATTATTTACCAGAATTTTTTTCAGCGGGTAATTCGTGGTGGACGAAAGTAATGAGTGAGTGGGCGGCGATTTCCATTTCAAGGACGATGGAGCGGACGCGACCGACGAGGAAGTGGTGGGAGAGAGAGCAACCGATGGCGATTACGAGAGAGAAACCCGCGTTAGCAAAAGCGGAAAGGATATCGGGGAAAATATTTTGTGCGGAGGCGTAGATGCTACCATCGCGGAGGGCGCTGGCTAAGTGGAAGCCCGAAAATAATGCGGCGGCGAGGCCGATGAGTGGGGCGATTTTTCCGATGGTGGCGATGGTGCCCAGGCGACGTTCGAGCACGGGTAATTCGAGTAGAGCGGCTTCGATGGCGGCGGCGCGCATGGAAGCTTCGGATTGATTGGAGCGAAGGAGGGCGGCTTTGACGACGCGAGGGATGGGTCCGGGTGATTCTTCACAAGCGGTGAGGGCTTCGATGGGACGGCTGGCCTTCAAATTATTTTTCACGCCTTCAATAAAGTCGGACGAAAGAATTAAACCACGATGGAGGAACATTGTGCGTTCGACGGCGAAGACCACGGCGATGAAAGCTAAGGCGAGTAATACCCACACGAACGGTCCGGCATCGGCTGGAAAAGTGAAAGGGGGGTTCATTGAGTAGATTTATTAGGGATGATACCGAGAGTCGCAAGTTTGCTTTCAGCGGCGGCCTGACCGGGCAGGCGCGCTTCGCCGGCGGGGAGGTTACGATTTAAATCGGGTATCAGTCTGTAAACCGCGACGGCCTCGCTCAAATCCTTAGATTCTTCGTAGGAATTGCCGAGGGAGAGAATAGCGCGGGCGATCCAGGTGCGACCGTTGATGCCGTAGTTATTCATGGCGGCAGCTTTGGGTGAGCGAACATTGACAATAATTTTAATTAATAAAGTGCGGGCTTCGTTACGGGTCGATTGAGCGTCGGTCGCATTTTCGGCTTTGGAACGTTCGAGCAACGTGGTCGCTAATTTATATTGAGCTTCGACGAGGACGTCGGGGTCTTGGGCCCAGGAGGAGGCCACATTTTCGTAAGCGGCGGCGGCGAGGGCTACTTTTTGTCGGTCTAATTGTCCGCTGCGATCGCGACGCAGTTCGGCGAGTCCGAAAAGACAATCTGCTTTGGCCATCTCGGCTTGATTGCGATTCGGGTGATCGGGTTTGGTGCGGATGATGGAATTTAAAACTAGGAGGGCGCGGTCGAAATCTCCGAGCGTGCGTAATAATTCAGCGCGACGAAGGGCGACGCGGAAGAGGAGAGGGCTCTGTGGATATTTTTCGTTTAACTTTTCAAAAAGTTCGATGGCTTCTTTGATTTTGTTTTCACCTAGCTCAATGGCTTGTTGATTCGCTTCTTCGGCGGCTTCGTAGAGACCCAGTTCGACCATTTCATTGAGAGTGACGTCTTGGCTTTCAAAAGTTTTTACCAGTTCGAGGAAGCGAGCTTGGGCTTCGGCGTGTCGACCTAACGACGATAAATATCTACCTTCCACTAAGAATGACGCGGCGGCGGCGGGAACTTTTCCGTATTTTTTGCGTAGGTTTTCTAATTCAACTAAGCCGACCGTGGAACTACTACCGAGGGCGGTGCGGGCTTTGAGGAGGGCAATATGTCCACGGAGGACCGGGGCGTTATTTTTGAGATCGGCTGGTGCGTCGGCTGGTAGGCGTTCGAGGCTGGCGGCAATTTCATCGGCGAGTTTTGCTGCTTTTACATTATCGCGATTAGCGAGGGTGATGAGGGCGCGTTGCCATTTAAATCTCAACTCAAAGTCCGTAGAAGTTTTATTGATGACTGGATTTAATCTCTCAAAAATTTGCAGGGCGACGTCGGGCTGATTCGCTTTACGGATATCTTCGAGTAAGCACCAGGTAGCTACCCATATTTTAGTGGGCTCGATTTTTTTCTTTTGAAAAGCCTGTTCGATGATTTCGGTCGTTTGCGTCCAGACCTTAAAATCATCGCTCGAAGAAAGGAGAGAAAGGACACGTTGATGAAAGGCCGTGTAGGCAATATCAGTGCCTTGGGTTTCATTCTGAATCGTGGCGTAGGCTTTTTCGGCTAGAACATAATCTTGGGCTAAGTAGAGACAGTCGGCTGAGACCATGCGGAGGACATCGCGCGGAATGCCTTCTTTGCCTTCGACTAAGCTATCGATGTAAGAAGAAGCGAGGCGGTAGGACCCATCGCTCCAGGCGATGATGGCGAGGAGGCGAGTCGCTTCGCGGGCGAGTGGGCTGGCGGGAACTTCTTTAAGTAATTCGGTGGCGGCTTGTCGGGCCTTTTCATTATTACCGGCTAGGTACATTAACTGAGCGCGGGCTAGGTGAATCGTATCGAGCACGGAAGGATCGCGTGGGCATTCGAAGCTGAGTTGTCCCTCGCGTTGTTTGGTGAGGAAATCATAAACCTCGTTGGCGATGGAATTAATATCACCCGGTTTGGCTTCGGAAGCGGCGGCGACGAGTGATTGGATGGCGGTGGTGCGGAGGCGGTCGCTGGAACGATTTTGGGCGGCTGACTTGAGGAATTTGCGACCCTCGGCGCTGTCGGCTCCGGAAATTAGGCCACGCAGTAAATCCGCTTCGGCTTCTTGGGCGTCGGTTAAGTTTTCTAAGCTCTTTAAGATGGCGAGGGCTTCGTTCTTTTTATCTTGGCGGGCGAGAGCGAGGGCGAGGTTGCGTTGGTGGGTAAAATTAAATTCAGAACTCTTATTATTCTTAACCAGATCACGGAGGGCGTTGATGACGCTGTCGTTGATTTTTCCGCTGATAACGGAGGCGCGGTAGCAGAGGGCTTGAATGCGCTGACGTTGTTCTTCGGAGAGGGCGCTTTGGATGGCGAGATTCAGATTCTTATTAAAATTATCGTTATCGAACTTAGCATTCGCGAGGAGGGCTTTGAGGGTGTGGAGCCAGGGCACTTCCGCGGGGGAGAGTGAAGTAAGAATTAATTTATCAGCAATTTCTGCGGCGGTGATTAAATCGTTATCTAAAAAAGCCACTAATCCGGTGAGTAGATTTTTACTGGGAGAATCGGGAATATTTTTAAGAGCGGCTTTGGCTTCGGCGCTTTTATTTCGTTCGATGAGGCAAGTTGCGAGGCCCAGTTGAGCTACGTTCTTATCTTGGTCGGACGCATTTTTGCTAAGGACTACTTCGTTGAAGAGTTGAATGGCGCTGGAGGAAAGACCGGCCTCTTGGGCTTGTTGGGCTAATTGCAGTAGGCTACGATCGCGGGCGGAGGGGAGGGATTTATCATCGACGGATGATAAAACTGGGACGGGAATGTCTTGGGCGACTAGGACGCTGAACGACAGACTGAACAGTCGAATAGCGGTGACTAGGGTATGGCGTAACATGCCCGCGTAGTGTGGCGAAGGAGAGTGCTGCGGGCAAGAGGCGAGTGAGCGCGACTTACGCCTTCTTATCTAAGCCAAAAGCTGTGTGAACGGCGCGGATGGCGGCGTCGGCTTTCGCGGGATCGAGGGCGACGGAAATCTTAATTTCGGAGGTCGTGATCAGTTCGCTATTTACGCCGACGGAGGCGAGGGCTTTGAAAAGTGTACCTGCGACGCCGGGGTGGGAGATCATGCCGACGCCGACGATGGAAAGTTTAGAAATTTCGCCGGCGGAGCGCACGGTGCCGGAGCCGAGTTTTTTGAGTGTTTGGCTGACGACTTTTTCGACGCGGACGAATTGATCGGTGCTGACGGAGAAAGTGAGATTGGACTTACCATCTTTGCCGAGATTTTTGATGATCATATCGACGCTGAGGCCCGATTGACCCAGGTCGTCGAATAGTGTGGCGATGGCCTGAGGGTTATCGGGCAGGTCATTCACCGTGACGCGCGTTTGGAGTCGGTCGAGGGCGACGCCTGCGATGGCTGCGTCTTCAAGGGTTTTGTCGATAGCTTTCACGAGAGTGCCGGGTTGGTCATTAAATGAAGAACGAACTTCAAAGGGAACATTATATTTTTGAGCGAATTCGACGGAGCGAGATTGCATGACTTTGGAACCGCTGGAGGCTAGTTCAAGCATTTCCTCGTAGGAAATCTCGTGCATTTTTTTCGCTGATAAAACAAGGCGAGGGTCGGCGGTGTAGACGCCGTCGACGTCGGTATAAATTTGGCAGATGTCGGCTTTAATGGATGCGGCTACGGCAATCGCGGTGAGATCTGAACCGCCGCGACCGAGGGTGGTGACTTGGCCATCGGGGGTGACGCCTTGGAAGCCGGCGACGATGACGACTTTACCTTCTTCGAGGCGTTCGGCGATATCTCCGCCGGTGATTTTGATAATACGGGCGCGCGTATGAATGGCGTCGGTAATAATTCCGGCTTGGGCGCCGGTGCGAGAAACTGCGGGGACGCCGATGGCGTGAAGGGCGATGACCGTGAGGGCGATCGTTTCTTGTTCACCGACGGTCATTAAGACGTCCATCTCACGTTCGTCGGGTAAGGGCATCAGTGCTTTGGCACGTCCGATTAATTCATTCGTGACACCACTGCGTGCGGAAACGACGACGACTAGTTTATGACCTTTGGACCATTGTTCTTTAATTTTGGCGGCGACGTTTTGGATGCGATCCACATTGCCGACGGAAGTGCCGCCGTATTTTTGAACAATCAGTGCCATCTGAAATTACGATTCAGGGTTGAAGATGCGAAGGAGGAAGGGCTCTTCGAGAACAGTTTTTAAGCGGCGCAATTCTTTGAGCACGGCGTCCATTTTTCGTTCGCTCACGGGGTAGGTTGAAAGGGTGACGGTACCGCGACCTTTATTCGGGTGTTCGTATTGGATGACGCGCGCGATGGAAACTTTGTGTTTCGAGAAAACTTTATAAACACCTTCAGAGACGCCCGCTTTGTCTAATAACGAAAG
This sequence comes from Opitutales bacterium, assembly GCA_040398005.1. Classification (GTDB taxonomy): domain Bacteria; phylum Verrucomicrobiota; class Verrucomicrobiia; order Opitutales; family UBA953; genus UBA953. Next base: position 66,242 of record JBBAUX010000009.1, on the reverse strand, counting down.
ACGGAGGTAGAATGGGGAAATGATTTCATCGAGGTCGCCCATGCGAACTTTTAATCCCTGTTTTTCCCGGGCGATTAAATTGTCGCCCGACAAGCCTTGTTTAGAATTACCCGTGAGTGCGGCAATCGCATCAACAATATCACCAATGACGGCGGAGGCTGTGGCGTCGCCACCGGCACCGCGACCCGTGAGGGTGGTTGCGCCGACGACGTCACCGCGCAGGGTAATGCCGTTGTTAACGCCGGAGACACGAGCGAGGATGTCGCGATTAGGAACGAGTGCAGGGTAGACGCCGACTGTCATCCAATTCTTTTCGAAGTTACGTTGGATGACTGCTAAATGCTTGAGCGCGAAACCGAAGCGACGCGCGAAGTCGATATCGGCGGGGCCGATATTTCGGATACCTTCAACGAGGGTGCGATTGGCTGGTGCCCATTTTCCGTGGGCGAGCCAAGCGAGGATGGAAGCTTTGTGCCAGGCATCGATACCGTCGACATCGAGCGTGGGATCTGCTTCAGCATAGCCCAGTTCTTGCGCTTCTTTAAGAGCGTCAGCAAAAGACAAACCATCTTCTCCCATGCGGGTGAGGATGTGATTACAGGTGCCGTTGAGGATACCGACGATGAGTTCGAAACGATTGGCGGCGAGGCCTTCACGAATCGCTTTGATGATGGGGATACCACCGGCGACGCTGGCTTCGAAGAGGAATTGACCGCCATGTTTGCGGACGGCGTTAAAAATTTCGGGGCCGTGTCCGCAGAGTAATGCTTTGTTAGCAGAGACAACGACCTTACCTTGATTTAACGCACGCAGAGTGAACTCTTTCGCTTTGGTCGTTCCGCCGATCAGTTCGCAGACCACGTGGATGTTTGGGTCATCGATGACCTCGTTAGCGTTCTTGGTAATTTTGCTTTTCGAAATTTTAATCGCGCGAGATTTTTTGGGATCGCGAAGGGCGACTTTACGTAGATCGATTTTTACGCCGAGGCGTGATTCGAGGTCCGCTTTTTTGTCGGTTAAATGCTTCCAGACGCCTTGGCCTACAGTGCCAAAGCCGAGAATGCCGATGCCGATGGTGCGTGGAGCTGACATAAATTATCTTTTGGGTGAGCCGAAGCGACTTTCGGTGCCTTGGCGTAAGCGTTCAATGTTAGCGCGATGGGTCCAGAGATTAAAAAGGGCGAGCACGGCGGCGAAGATGATTTCGGTACTAGAATCTTTCCTGATCAAACAGGTAATCGGAAGAGAGATGCTTAAGAGCATCGAAGCGACGGAAACATATTTGGTGCTATAAAAGGCGATTACCCAAATAACTACGCCGACTAAAATCGGGATTGGTAAAATGATACAAAGACCACCAATGGTTGAGGCGACGCCTTTGCCTCCCTTGAATCCGAGAAAAGCGGAGTAGCAGTGTCCGATAAGCGTGCCGACAAAAGAGGTGATGAAGATGATGTCAGCATTGGGAGCATTCAGTGCTTTTTGAAAATCTTCCATGCTGCCATCCCATTGAGTATTGAGGCACCAGATGAGGAAGAAAGGAAGGAAGGTGCCAATGACTCCCTTGAAGACATCCAAACCAAAAACTAAATTACCGGCGCCTTTTCCGAGTACGCGTTTTACATTCGTCGCTCCCGGATTGCCGGAACCTTCTTTTAAAATATCTACACCGTAACTTTTCCCAACGAGCACAGCGAAATTAACAGAACCGATCAGGTATGCAGTCAGAATATATAAACCGTAAGCGATGATCTGAGCTGAATCCATGAAGACTGATTAGGCGTCGATTAATTGTACTCGCACAATTGCAGAGTTCTTTTGAATCTCGGCGAGGGTGGCAGCGGAGGGAGCGGAGTCTAATTGGTAGACCGCGAAAGCGTTGGTGCCCCCCGTGCGACTTAGGGCCATGTTAGCGATATTTACTTTTTCCTTGGAGAGGATGGTGCCTAGGGCGCCGATGATTCCGGGCTGATCTTGGTTTTCGATTAAAAGTAATTTACCTTCGGGAATAAATTCAAGCGTGCGACCATTGATGGAAACGATGCGAGGGGATTGAGCTTTGCCTAAGACCGTTCCCGCGATCGAAACAGATTTTCCACCGGCGAGAATCGCTTCGACGTGGATGAGCTCTTTGTAGTCAGCCTCAGCCGACGAACGAATGCTATCTACTTCAACGCCGAGAGCCTTTAATTTACTCGGTGCGTTCACATCGTTCACGCCTTCGACAATACCACGGAGATAGCCGCGTTGGACGGAGCGAGAAATGGCACCTGCGCCCTGTTCCGAACCAGTACCAAAAGTGGTGATACGAATGGATTCGATGCGACCTGGGGCAGCGAGTTGACGAACGATTGCGCCGAGTTTTTCAGCTAACGAAAGGAAAGGACGGATTGTGCTGAGGGTTTGAGAATCCACCGAAGGTAAGTTTACGGCATTCGCAGGTGAGCCACCGTTTAACACAGCGATGGCAGCTTCGGCGACTTCGACACCGACGTTTTCTTGAGCTTCTGCGGTTGATGCGCCCAGGTGAGGTGAGAGGTGTGCTTTAGGAAGGGTTCTTAAAATATGATCTTTAACTAAAGGCTCTTCGACGAATACATCGAATCCACAACCACCGCATTGGCCGGATTGGAGAGCGGCGGCGAGCGCTGCTTCGTCGACAATTCCACCACGGGCGCAGTTCACAATCTTAACACCCTTTTTCATTTTGCTGAAAGCGGCGGTATTAACCATGCCTTCAGTTTGAGGGGTGAGCGGCATGTGCACGGTGATATAATCCGAGACAGCAAAAACTTCATCGAGGGTCGACATCTGTACGCCGAGGGATTTCGCACGAGATTCGGTGAGGTAGGGATCGTAAGCGTAAACTTTCATGCCGAAAGCGATGGCGCGTTTGGCGACTTCGGCGCCGATGCGGCCGAGTCCGAGGATTCCTAAATTTTTACTAAATAATTCGGTACCGGAAAGTGTTTTACGGTCCCATTTACCTTCGCGCATTGATTGAACGGCTTCGGGTACGGGACGAGCGAGAGAGAGAAGGTGTGAGAAAGTGAGCTCAGCGGTGGCGACGGTGTTGCCTGAAGGAGTGTTCATCACGATGACACCGCGTTCGGTGGCAGCATCGACATCGATATTATCGACGCCTACACCGGCACGACCGACGCAAACAAGTTTGTGTGCGGCGTTGAGTACTTCGCGAGTGATTTGGGTCTCGGAACGGACTAAGATTGCATGCACATCTTTAACCAATTCGAGCACCTTTTCGGGTGATGAACCGTAGGCTTCGATGACCTCATAGCCAGCTTGGGCTTTGAGGAGGGCGACCCCAGTGGGTGAAATCTTATCAGCGACGAGTACCTTTGGCATAGAGGGTAGGATTTGAGACAGAAAACGACCCCTTTGGCAAGGCAAGGCAGATACCCTAAACTATTGTCATAAAAGGGTTTCAGAGCCTGCGATGGGCGTAATCTGCCAAATCATAGCAATCGGGGCTCATTTCCTCAATAAATCGGCATGGGTCGAGCGGTCGGTAGCCTTCGCCTGATGTCGTAAAACGTGGGGCGAAGAGATACAAAAGATTTTCGGCACGGGTGCAGGCTACGTATAATAAGCGGCGTTCTTCTTCGACGTCACCTTCTTCAATCGCGCGAGTTAAAGGTAAGAGTCCATCGGCCACGCTCAGTACAAATACGATTGGGAACTCGAGACCTTTCGATTGGTGAATGGTGGTCAGCTTCAACATATCTTCTTCGGGCTCAGGATCTTTATTCGAAGTTTCACCATTCATTAAAACTACTTGAGCGATTAAATCACCGAGGTCGGAAAACTTTGAGGCGAAGCCAATCAAGCCGGTCAAATCTTGTTCGCGATCTTTCCAATCGGGAAAAAGTGTTTTCATATGCGTGCCGTACCAGCCTTCAATACACACGCGAACCGTTTCCGCTGGAGTGCGTGAAATTTTCTCATCCTGTTTTTCGCGAGCGTGGGTAAATAAATCGGTCGAAGGATTTACGGGAGTGGGCACTTGCTTGGCGTTTTCAATCCCTTCGAGCATGTCTTCGAGGGTGATGGTCAGATCGTTAAAATCATCTTTGGCGACGTCGGTCACTTTCTTGAGAACGGCAGGACCGCGCAGGGCACGGACGAGGCCGCGACGCTGGGTCGCGTCCACTTCCTGGGCGGCACGAATAATTTTATCGGCACCGATGGGGCCGATTTTAGGCAATAGACACAGTACTCGGGAGAGGGCGACCGAGTCGTTGGGATTATGGATAAACCGCAGGTGGGCTAAGATATCTTTAACGTGGATTAAATCGAAGAACTTATGTCCGCTGGTGATGACAAAAGGAATACCCAGGGCGTTGAGTTCCATTTGCAACTCGATGGACTGATAGTGGGCGCGGTATAAAATATGAATGTCCGCTAAGGCATGTCCCTCTTGATGAAGCTGATTGATTTTGCGTCCGATGAGTTTCGCTTGTTGGGAAGTATCGCCAACCGTGAATAAGGTGGGTTGCATGCCACTACCGCGGACGGCTTTTAATTTTCTTTCAAAGCCATCGACGCTGGGGCGGTGTGCTAAAATTTCATTGGCGAACGAAAGAATTTCGGGAGTGGAACGATAATTAATATCGATGGTATGAATCTGGGTACCGGGATGACGTTGGGGAAAGGTCACGATATTTTCCCAATCGGCGCCGCGCCAAGTGTAGATACATTGGGCATCATCACCGACGGCCATGATTTGATGTTCCGAGGCTAAGAGATCGATAATCTTACTTTGGAGGCGGTTGGTATCTTGAAACTCGTCGACCAAAAGATGTTGAAAACGTTGGCGATAATGAGCGAGTGCGACGGGGTCTTTTTCGAGTACTTGGAGCCAGAGGACTAGGAGGTCATCGAAGTCGCAGACATTGCGCGACTTCTTGGCGGCCTCGTAGGCCTCGCAAAATCTCAATAATTTTTCGGGTCCGCCTTTCATCCAATCCAATCGCTCATTCATCACATCGACGACTGGCCGCAGGGTATTGCGGGCGTGAGAATACGCATCGAGGATGACGGGTGCCTTCGGATTCGTTTTATCTTTGATAAACGCTCCATCGATTTCTTTGATGATTCCAGAAAAAAGTTGTTCGGATTCTTTTTGATCGAGGATGGTGAAGTCGGGATTACGATCGGCGGCTGTGGCATTGCGACGCAAGATACGTTGGGCGATGGAGTGGAACGTTCCGCCCCAGAACTGTCCGCGTGGCACGCCGGTGAGATCCTCGACGCGTTCGAGCATTTCCTTAGCGGATTTATTGGTGAAAGTGAGGAGGAGGATGTCCCAAGGTTTGGTGCCTTGATGCAGGAGCCAGGCGACGCGGTAGGTGAGGGTGCGGGTTTTTCCTGAGCCGGCGCCGGCCAAGACGAGTGCGGGTCCGCGGGGTGAAGTGACGGCTGCGTATTGCGCCTCGTTCAGTTCAGCTTTAAAGTCGACAGGAGGATAACCGTGCACGGCTTAAGCAGGAAAAGTCTTTCGACGTTCGAGTAGATTAAATTTAACGACTTGTTCGTCTGCTTTATAGGATGAGCGAACGAGCGGACCCGATTCGACGTGTTTGATGCCGAGACCGAGGGCGAAATTTTTCCATTCAGCAAATTCATCGGGGTGCACCCAGCGATCGATGGGTGCGTGTTCTTTGCTGGGCGATAAGTATTGTCCGATCGTGATGATATCGACGCCGGCGGTGGCGATATCTTTCAAGAGTTGAGCGACTTCTTCTTTCTTTTCTCCGATGCCGAGCATGAGACCCGTTTTGGTAATGAATCCGCGGGACTTCGCATGTTTGAGGACCCAGAAGGAGCGGTCGTAGCGGGCTGTTTTGCGGACGGGACGTTGGAGACGTTCGACGGTTTCTAGGTTGTGATTTAAGATGTCGGGCTGTGCATCTAAAAGGGTATCGAAGTGAATTTGTTCACCGCGGAAATCGGCGGGAAGAACTTCGATGGTGGTGTTGGGATTTCTGTGACGGGTGGCTCGGATGGTGGCGGCCCAGACGGAAGCGCCGCCATCTTTTAAGTCATCGCGTGCGACCGAGGTGATGACGACGTGACGCAGTTTCATTTGCGAGATTGATTCAGCGACGCGCGCTGGTTCGCCGAGGTCTAATTCACTGGGTCGACCGGAGAGTACGGCACAAAAAGTACAGGAGCGGGTGCAGATGTTTCCGAGGATCATCACGGTGGCTGTTCCGCGCGACCAACATTCACCGAGGTTGGGGCATTGAGCGGACTGACAGACCGTGTGGAGTTTGTTTTTGTCTACGTTTTCGCGAGTCTCGAGATAGTCAGGCCCGGAGGGTAGAGGGGCGCGGAGCCAATCGGGTTTGCGGGCGGACTCAATCATCTGACATCCACCATTATCGATTCTGGCAGGTTTTCAACTCAACAAAAGAAAAGGGGCGTTCTCCTATCCGAGAACGCCCCTTTGCTATAAAGACTTAATTAATCCTTAGAAGGACTTCTTAAGTGTTAATGCAGTGGTGCTGTCAGCAGGGGCATAGCGGATGTAGCTACCAGGAGTGTTGCTGTAAGAAACAGTGGCAACGAAACCAGCTACTGGATAAGAGAGAGCAACTGAGTAGTCTTCTGCGTTATGTGAAGTACCTTTGTCAGCCCAACCGTAGTGGAGACCGAGGTCGAGACCTTTAACAGCAGGGATGCTGTAGGTGTAACCGAGTTCGTAGTAGTAACCGAAGTCAGAGAAACCAGCGCCGAGGTTGCCGTTAGCGATTTCTTTTGAAACTTTAGCAGTTACGCCAGCATAAGTTGCTGAAACGTTAACTTCGCTGAAGTTTGCAGAGGAGTTACCTTGGTAAACATAGGCGATGTAACCGACTGAAGCGTCGATACCAGCGACTTTGAAGCCGTAGTTAGCGTAGAGATCTACTTCTAAAGCATTAGCAGCGGTAACGCTTGAAGCCCAAACGCCAGCTGTGAGGCCAGAGGTGTGAGCAACGTCGAAGCCGCCTTGGAGGGCAACTGAGTCGTTGTTTTGTGAAGCGCCGCGCCAGATGTAGTTACTGGTGAAGGCGATGTTAGCCGTTTGTGACCATGCAGCAGCAGGAGCAGCAGCAGGGGCAGCGTCTGCCATAGCGGCAGCGGCAACAAGGGTGAGGGTTGTGATGGATGCGATATATTTCATAGCGGTTTCTTAGGTAATACAATTTATTCTAATGTCCAATCTTATTTTCACTTAGTTAACATTGAATACTATTACACTCTCTGGGTAGATTTTGCCTAAAATATGGCAAATGCTGGTACTTTTTAGACTTAAAGGCCTAAGCCACTGACAGCTGTGCTTGTTTATAGATGCGCAGATACTCTTTCGCTGCAGTGCTCCATGAAAATTGCGATGACATTGCATTCTTCTGAACGGCTTTAAAATCTTTCTGCGAATTGTAAAGTTTGAGCGCTTGATTGATCGCCCACTCGATCGCGGGGCTGTCGGAATTATTAAAAACAATTCCACTGCCTTCGCCGGATTCTTCATTCCAAGTTTTTACGGTGTCCGCTAATCCACCCGTCGCACGCACAATTGGGATTGTGCCGTATGCCATTGAGTAAAGTTGATTGAGTCCGCATGGTTCAAAGCGACTCGGCATTAAAAAGAAATCGCAGCCCGCTTCGATTTGATGAGCGAGTGCATTATTATATCCAATGCGCACCGCGGCTGCACCGGAAAAATCTTCCGCCAGTTTCTTGTAGTTATTTTCTAATGTCGGATCGCCGCTGCCGAGTAGGACGAACTGAATTTTGCCAGCACGTAAAAACTTAGGTAAGACGGGAAGGGCCAAATCTAAGCCCTTTTGCCCCCATAAGCGTGAAACTACTCCTATTAGAGGAATGTCACTTTGAGAACTAAGCTTTAAATGTTTTTGCAGGTCTAATTTACAGGCGGCTTTATTAGTGAGCTTTTTGACGTCATAATTCTTGGCTAGATTCTTATCGGTGGCTGGATTCCATTCTTCCATGTCGACGCCATTAAGAATGCCCGTGAGGTCGGCTTTGCGTCGTCGCAGAAACTCGTCTAATCCAAATCCATACTCGGCGGTCAGAATTTCTTGAGCGTAGGTCGGGCTCACGGTGGTTACCTTATTGGCGTAGCGTATTCCGCCCTTAAGAAAATTCACTCCGCCGTAGCATTCAATTTGGTCGGGGTGAAATAACCTTTCCGGTAAATCCAGGAAGGGTATGACACGTTTACTCAGGAGGCCTTGGTGTTGCAGGTTATGAATAGTGAGAATTGATTTTGATTTTCCGAGCGAAGTTTCTTTGGCGGTGGTGTTGAGTAGCACGGGAATCAGACCGGTCGTCCAATCATGACAGTGAATGATATCAGGTATCCAATTGAGCGCGAGGCAGGCATCGAGGGCGGCGCGACCGAAGAAGCAGGAGCGCTCGGCGGTATTTTCCTGGTCGGGATAAATTTCACGAGCACCATAGTATTCGTGGTGTTCGATGAACCAAGCTTCTGCTTTTGCTGCTAATGCGATTTTTCGGACGCGACAGGTGGCGCGGAGCGGATCTCCGGCGACTTTTACTTTTAATGATTCGATGAGCGTGCCTAATTTTTCTTGATCGGGCACGGAACCGTAAAGGGGAGAAACCACGCGCACCTCATGTCCCTCAGCGGCTAGGGCTTTGACCAGACCAGCCACCGCATCACCCAGCCCACCAGCTTTGGACCACGGGGTGAGCTCGGGACTGATGTGTAAAATTTTCATCCAAAATTATTTTGCGGGTTTTGCACTGCGACCCATCCAATTGATTAAGGGCACGCAGGCTAAAAGTAAGACGAAGGCGATGACCATGGAAAAGTTTCCGGCAAAATCGTGAACGGTGCCTAAGAAGGAAAAATCTTTTGCCCCCATCTCCACGCCCCAGAAATCGCGATCGAGTGAAGCGGAGCGATGTTCGAGTGCGTAGAAGGCGAGGTAGGTGTTACGGAAAATATTTACCATAATCGCCACCGCTCCCGAAATAATAATTAAGAGAATGCGACGGACGAGCGAGCCAGGGAATCCACCTTCAATAAAGATGGCGCCTAAAAAGGCTCCCACGAACACACAGGCGGAAAGTGAGCGAATGCCCGAGCAGGCATCGGCAATCCCGACGGCATCCTTATTGGCAAACTCGATGGTGTTCCCGTTCACTTTAATCGCTTCGCCCGAAAGTCTTAAGACACCTGAAACGAATTCCGTCACGTTGGTGAGGAGTTCGCCTTTGATGCGGTTATCGACGAGGTAGAGAAACGGGCCAGAGATAATCCAAACGCAGGCGGGGAAGAGGAGAAGTCCCACGATGCTCCAGCGCACAGCATTGGAGGGCGTTGATCCGTCTGGTCCGTGGGCTGAGATAAATCCGAAACTCAATACTGTGCCGACGAGTCCAAACGAAATCGCAATCGTGGGTCCAACGCCGGTGCCGTAAATTGCACGGATGGCTCCACCGCCGACAAAGGTAATGATGGAGAACAGTGCGATGAAATTAACCAGGCCGAGGACCCAACGCGGAGTGGGATTTCCAATGATGGTTTTTTGTCCGGTTAAATAAGTGTACAGTTCATGCCAGCGGTCGTAGAGCACGTAGGCAGAGAATAAAGGAACGAGGTAGCCGAAGGAGTAGTCATCTTTCGTACTCCAGATATTCCATTGATCCCAGCAAGTGAGCGTAGCCATCCCGACGATGATGCCGAAAAGTCCGAGCGTGGTTTTATCGAGTCGAGGCTGTGAAGTTGTACTCATGAAAGTTTAGGCACGGCGGCGAGAAGAGTTTTAGTGTACTTCTCCTTGGGGTTCTGCAGAATTTGCGCGGGAGTGCCAGCCTCAACAATCTTGCCTTGGGACATTACTAAAATGTGATCGCTGATGTGTTCAACTACGGCGAGGTCGTGCGCGATAAAAAGGTAGGTTAGTTGTAACTGCTCTTGAAGATCTTGTAATAAATTAACCACTTCGGCCTGCACGGAAACATCGAGCGCTGAAACGGGTTCGTCGCAAATGATTAAGGATGGCTCAACCGCTAAGGCGCGAGCGATGCCGATACGTTGGCGCTGACCGCCCGAAAACTCATGGGGATAACGATAGAGGTATTCGGCGGGAAGTTTTACTTTTTTGAGTAGGTCAACGCAGCGAGCTTCGCGGTCGGCTTTGCTGAGTTGTCGGAAATGAATTTCAAGAGGCTCGGAGAGAATTCCTAAAACATCGGAGCGTGGATCGAGTGAGTTATACGGATCCTGAAAAATCATCTGAATCTTTTTACGCCAAGGTAAGAAATCCCGATTCGATTTATTTCCGATGTCGACCCCTTCGTACAAAATCTGTCCTTCGGTGCAGGGGGCGAGGCGAATGATTGATTTACCCGTGGTACTTTTGCCTGAGCCTGATTCGCCCACCAGTCCAACGGTCTTACCTTTGGGTATGGTGAATGAAATACTATCGACGGCCCGCTTCGGAGTATTTTTTTGGAAAAACCAATGAGCCCGACCTGGATAATCGACGGAGAGATTTCTGACTTCTAATAAAGGGGGAGACATTTTTAGGAGAGGTCGGTGGGCAGGGTGGTGAGGCGATGACGCTTTTGTCCGAGTCGCGGAATGCAGGCAATGAGTCCTTGGGTGTAAGGGTGTGTCGGATTTTCGAGAACATGCTGAGCGCTGCCTGTCTCGACTACTTTTCCGTGTCGCATGACAATCACCCGATTGGCGAAATTAGCCACGATGCCGAAGTTGTGGGTGATGAGTAAGATGCTCATGCCGCGTTGGCGACAAAGGTGAGCGAGTAAATCGATGATTTCTTTTTGGATGGTGACGTCGAGTGCCGTGGTGGGCTCATCGGCGACCAAGATGCGAGGATTGCACGCTAAAGCCATGGCGATCATGACGCGTTGTTGCATGCCGCCCGAGAGTTCATGCGGGTATTGTTGGGCGACTTTCTCGGGCTCATGAATACGAACCTCATTGAGTGACTGAATGACCGCGGCGTGCACCTCGGAGATTTCGGGACGATGGATTTTAATCGCTTCGGCGATTTGAAACTCGACGGAATAAACTGGATTCAGGGAGGTGCCCGGATCTTGGAAAATGTAGGCGATGACTTTTCCGCGATACTTGGAAATCTCTTTTTCGGATAGGCTTAAGAGATTGATGCCTTCGAGACTTATTTTACCGCTGACGACGCAGGTGGGGGCACTGGGCAGAAGTTGGGTGAGGGCGAGGGCGGAAACCGATTTACCTGAGCCCGATTCACCAACCACGGCGAGAACTTCTCCGCTGTTTAATTCGTAGGATACCCCTGAAGCCGCGACGGTAGCTTTTTCATGGGCATGAAAAGTAATCGTGAGGTCTTCAACTTTTAATAAAGGTGTAGCCGACATTTTTGTGAGTATGAAAGTTTAAATCGAGAAGGGGAAGGCAGAAGATTGATTATTCAGTTCGCCACTGGTCGTAAATTTGTGTCGTGGGTGGGAGTTTTTCCTCCGGAGTCAGCGATTGAAACCACTGCGGACGCTTTAAGAGAGTTTGAATGCGGGATTTTTCATTAGGTTCTAACCAAAACAGGCCGGTGCTGAGTGGATCATCGCTGGTGCGGACATCAAAATGGGCCGGCCACTTTAACCAGTTCCAGTAGGCGAGACGATAACTCGGAACACAGAAGGCGGGAATGAAACTCGCTTCATCATGAATCAGTTGTTGGGCTTTAAAGCTCAGTTGAATCATTTCGGATTTATCGGTCGATGCCCGGAAGCGATCGATGATATCGGAAAGTTCAGGAATATGTGTGCCGGTAATATTGTTCGTCTGTCTTTTAGCGACGAGTAGACCGTCGACAGTTTTTTCGACCGCATTATCGCCGTGATGTGATTGCCAGAGTTCGGGTTGGAGTCCGGTGGCACCCCAGGCCCAAAAACAGAGCTCATGATTTTTCTCCATGACCTTGCGATACATCGTGGTGTGTTCGAGAACTTCGGGGCGATATTCGAGTCCGCAAAGTTTAGCTGATTCGATGAGAGTAGGGAGGAATTTTCTGCGTTCGCTATCATCCATTGTTAAACGAATCGAAAGTCGCGTGCCATCGGGCTTGTGCAGAATGCTATCGGACCCGACTTCGGTGAAGCCAGCTTGGGCGAAGGCGGCTTTGGCTAAGGCAGGACTAAATTTACGCGCCTTGATGGAGGGGTTAGTGAATTCGCCGTAGCCTTGGCTGAATTGGTTGAGACGTTCGAAGTCGCCGCGGTAAAAAGTATCGATGACTCTTTGAAAATCGGTCGCGTGTTGCAGGCCGATACGAATATTTAAATCGGAGAGTAGAGGTTTGAGGGTATTAATATAAAGGCCGAAGGGTGGTCGGGGTACGTCATTAAAGAAACGTGCTTTTTGAATGAAGCCGGCTTGGTAGGGTTCGGTGGTGTTCGCGCCGTACCAAAATTTCGGTGTGCCCATGAAGAATAAATCGCATTCTCCTTGGAGGAAAATTTGGTGAGCTTTATCCATTTCACGGATGACTTTAAAATCGATAGCATCGACGTTATATCGATGAGCCGTGTAGCGTTCGTCGTCGCCCCACCAATAGGGAATACGACGCTGTGTTACGCGTTGTCCGCGCACAAAATCTTCATCGGGGATGGTGTATGCGCCGGTTGTGGGTTGGAAACGATCAGCATACACTTTGCAGTAGTCGGGTCCGAAGTTTTTATAAAACTGTCGAGGAGTTGGACTAATAGATCCGAGAATGTTTAAGGGGTCGGGCTTTTTGGCGGGTAAGTGAATGGCGATGGTGTGGTCATCGTACTTCGTGATTCCGGCGAATTCCTTGGTGTAGAAATCGTTATACCAAGGGGCATTGATCCAAGGTGACTGATAGAAGTAGAAGGTGTACAGGTAGTCGTCGGCGCTGATGGGTTGACCGTCGGTAAATTTCGCTCGCGGATTGAGTTTGAAGTAGACCGTAAGTCCGTCTTCGGAGATGGCCCAACTTTCAGCCAGACAAGGAATCGGTTTCAGAGAATTGGGGTGCAGGGTGATGAGCGAGAAGTCGTTACCATCGTAAGCGATTCCTCGGAAACTATTATTGGAATTGGGGCCGACGCGACGGAGGACCGGCGGCGTACTATTAATAAAATAATTAAGAACTCCGCCGCGTTTGGCTTGAGGGTCGGCAAAGATGGGCTCTTGGGGATCGGTCACCCATTTTAAATTTTCTGGAATTTTATCGGGTGAGCTCAGTCGGAAGAAACCTGATTTTTTTTGATAATACGCTTGGGCTTGCGGATCTTGATACACCTCGAGGGAATGCGTTTCGGCACGGGCGATAAAAAATAACCCATAGACTACTGAGGTGAGGAAGAACTTTTTCATGATTGATTTTCCTTTCCATGGAAGGCTTCGCGTAATCCTTCGCCGATGAAATTAACCATGATGAGAATGGAGACCATGCAGGTGACGGTTGAGGTGATAATCCACCAGGCGTTCCAATTTTCTTTACCTTGGCGGAGTAAGTCTCCCCAGGAAGGCGTCGTCGGTGGAAGGCCAAATCCCAAATAATCGAGGGACGCTAATGACGCTACGACGGCGGCGATACTAAAGGGTGCCATGGTAATGATAACGGACATTGAATTGGGCAGGATGTGACGGGTGAGAATTCTCCAGTCCGATGCCCCGAGTGCTCGGGCGGCGGCAACGTAATCGCGGGCAGCTTCACGATAAGCGGCGGCGCGCATTTGATGGGCGATACCCATCCAAGAAAAAGCGACGAGGATTAAGACGAGAATAAATAAATTCGGTTCAAAGAGTGTCGCCAGAAAAACAATCACGTAGAGGAAGGGAATGTTAGACCAAATCTCGATGATGCGTTGCATGATGAGGTCGAACCATCCGGCCCAATAACCCATGGCTGCACCCAAGATTAGGCCGATGGTGTAACTCGCGATCATGTAGATGAGTGAAGCGATGAGGAGGATTTGAAAGCCGCCGAAAAGTCGGGCAAGTACATCATGTCCTGATTCATCGGTACCTAAGAGGTGACCATCGAGACCTGGGGCACTCGGGTAGGGAACAAAAGTAGAGAGATTATTGGGCGGGATCTCTTGATGATTGGCTATGGTTTTTTCGGGGACGTTGTTAACGAATTTACTGAGCAGAAGTGTTTCACCTTGTTGATCGCGAATGCGGAACTCGCCATCGAGCTTACCATTTTGTACCGACCAAGTGCTGCCGCGGGTGCCATCCGTATTTAAAATAAAAATTCTACTATCAAGAATGACCGAGTCGTCGGGATGAACGTAGATATTATTTTTACCTTCAATTTTTGATTTAACGGGCAAATACACTTCGGAGACTTCGGTGGGAGAAAACGGTATCAGTGGGAGCAGGGCCCAATCTCCCGCTGCCTTTTCCTTAAATATAATTTTAAGTCTGCGATAGTTGGGTTCGATGTCTTGGGTTAATCCGAATTCCCGTCCGCTGATGGCGCTCTCCACGATGGGGAATCGATATTGATCTTGGTATTTAACGACGAGGGCGCTTGAGCCAACTAAGAGGGGGCCGAGTAGTGCCAGGAGGCACAATGCGCTCATAATAATCAGTGAATACCAAGCACGTTTGATAGTACGGAATTTCGCGAAGCGGCGTTGAGTGATCGGACTGAACGAAATCATTTTTGGAAACGAATGCGTGGGTCCACGGCGGCAACGCAGAGGTCGGAAAGAATATTTCCAATGAGGAGAACGATACTTGAAATCGTGAGTAGTCCGAGAAAGACGGGGAAGTCACGATGAACTAAGGAATCATAACTTAAAAGTCCGATGCCATCGATATCGAAGGTGTACTCAATCAGGAATGAGCCCGTGAGAAAGAAGCCGAGATTTTGTCCGAAGGATGCGGCTAATGGGATGATCGAATTTCGGAAGGCGTGGACATAGAGGGCGCGGCGTGAGCTGACTCCTTTGGCTTTAGCGGTGCGCATGTAGTCGGCAGAGAGATTATCGAGCAGACTATTTTTCATGAACATCGTCATGGCGGCAAACGCACCGGCGCTTTGACAAGCTAACGGAAGAATGGTCGACCTGATGGGTTCGTTCCAATTGAAGCCCGAGTGGGGTAGGAGGGTGAAATGGAAGCAGAATAAGTATAATCCGCTGAGCGCTAGGACAAATCCTGGAACCGCGAAACCAAAAAAGATCCCCACCGATGAGAGACTATCGAAGAGTGAGCCATGGCGAATCGCTTTGCTGATGCCGAGGGGGACGGCGACAAAGTAGGCGATCAGCATGCCCCAAAAACCAAACCAGAGGGAGAGTGGAAGTTTTTGTAGAATTAAGGCGATGACTGGTTTATCGCTTTCGGTGGATTGACCGAAATTACCTTGGAGGATTCCGTGGAACTGTGACTGAAAAACAATCACGCGTAGAGTTTTATCGGTATCGCCAGCTAAGGGTGCCGCTTCGACCTTCCACGGACTTAAATCTGTTGGCTGTTTGGTGATTATGTTTAATTCACCTTGGAGATTTTTTTGAACGATTATTTTTTGGGTCGATGCGGGTTGGGACGACATTACTTCCACCTCACCGCGACCGTGGGAATCAAGTCGGGTGATGGACCCGTTGTTTTGTCCGCGTAGGATACCAAGCCAAATTCCATAGGCTTCGAGGGCTGGGCGATCGAAACCATATTGTCGTTTAAGATTATCGAGTTCTTCGGGCGAGGCGGGACCGCTGGCGGATAAGCCGACTCTTCCGACCATTTTTTGCTGGGCTTGAACTTTCTCGGCCATCGCTCGTTCGATTGGTCCACCCGGCACCAGTCGGGTCATGAGAAAAGCGACCAAAGTAATCCCGAAGAAAGTTAAGGGAATCAAGAGTAGCCGCCTAAGGACGTAGTCGCGCATGCGAGAGAATTAAAGCCAACGTTTAATGGGGAGGGGTCAATCTCGAAAGGACTCGGCTTGCACCATTAGACAACTTCTCTTAATACGATGGAGTGCAGGTATTATTGTTTATCAGTATATTCTTGGTGGGTTTGCTGACGTTAGCGTTCGGACTCTTTGTACTATTTGTGATTTGTTCTCTTTGGCGTGGAAAAAATAAGCATCCGTCCATGTGGTGGTTTTATTTTTTTCTACAAACGGCGTTCTTAATTTTAGTACGCATGGTGTATAGAGTACGTGCTATGGGAGTGGAAAATATGCCGAAGGAGGGCGGGGTGCTTTTAGTATGTAACCATGTTTCTTACGTGGATGTTATTATCTTAGGCGTTCTATCTCCTCGTCCCATAAAATTTTTATCTCATGAGAGTTTTGAGCGTTCGTGGATAACGCGACTCATTATGCGTACGATGCGTACCATTCCCGTAGCGGAATCAAAAGCGAAAGACGCGATTCATAAAGCTTCGGATGCGCTCAAAGCGGGCGAGGTCGTTTGTATTTTTCCCGAGGGACATGTGACGCGTAATGGTGGTATCTTGCCGTTAAGCAGGGGATTCGAACTCATTGCCCGTCGGGCTAATGTACCCATCATGCCGGTCGCGATTGATGGACTATGGGGATCCATTTTTAGTTTTCGCGGTGGGAAGTTTTTTTGGAAAATGCCTAAACATTTTCGTCGTTCGGTTTCGGCAGTTTGGGGTCAGCCCTATGCGGCGAGTGAGTACGCCACCACTCGATTTAAATTACTCGAATTAGCGTCGACCGCTTTTAGTTTAAGGCCTTCGTTACAGGGGCATTTAGCGCAGGATGTGGTTCGGGGCCTGATGACCAAAGGGATGAGTACGGCGCTGGTTGATCGAACGGAAAAGCGCAAAAGTTTTTCTGGCTATTTACTACTTTTACTTTCCTGGTTTTTTGCGCAAACGCTCAAAAAATCTACGCGTAAAGAGCGGGTGGCGATTGTCCTTCCCCCGGGTGTTGGTGCAACGATTGCGAATCTGGCCTGTGTCTTGGCGAATAAAGTACCGGTGAATATTAATTTCACGTTGGGCCGAAAGCAGGTGCTCCATTGTTTGAAACAAGCGGAGGTCGACTATATGATTTCTGCTTTGGCTTTTAAGGAGAAATTAAGCGAAAAATTTCCGGAGTTTCCTTGGTCAGAGAATTTCATCGATATCGGTACTCGCTTACAGGAAATTAAAAAGTGGAAACTACTGAGTCTGCTTGGGCTCTTGCCGTTTTTGCCGACAAGTTTAGCGAGTACGCTGTTGGGGATTCCCCGTCGAGGGGGCGATGCAGAAGCGGCCGTACTATTTACCAGTGGAAGTTCGGGTGATCCGAAGGGAGTGGTTTTAAGTCATCGAAACCTTCTCGCGAACTTAACCCAGATTGAGGATTCAGATATTCTTCCGGATCGCTCTAAACTTTTATCCAGTTTACCGGTGTTTCATAGCTTTGGTTTTACCATAGGCATTTGGTATGCGCTCTCCCGCGAAACTGTCCTGATAACGACACCATCTCCATTGGACACCGTGACCTGTGTTAACGCGATTAAAGAGGAGGGGGTGACTATTACGGTGGGTACGCCGACTTTTCTTCGTCCCTATCTGCGTCGGGCAACGAAAGAGGATTTAAAAACTTTGGAGTGGGTGGTGGCTGGAGCCGAAAAACTACCTGATGATTTGGTTAAAGGTTTTAGCGATGAGCTAGATACGCCTATGCTGGAAGGATACGGTATCACGGAGGCCAGTCCGGTAATTTCGGTTAATGTGCCCAATCAAGTGGATGCCGGAGCGCCGGGTGGGGTTTGGCAGGGACATCAAATCGGTTCGGTTGGTCGACCACTGATCGGGATTGCCGTTCGCTTTCGTGACGTGGACACGAACGAAATTTTAGTACCGGGTGAGACCGGATTACTCGAAGTTCGAGGAGTGAATATTTTTAATCAGTATTTGGGTGATCCCCATCGTACGCGTGAAGCCTTAGTTGATGGATGGTATCGTACGGGTGATCTCGCTCGTATGGATGAAAATGGATTTTTATATTTAGCGGGGCGACTTTCTCGATTTTCGAAAATGGGCGGCGAGATGGTTCCGCACGGCACGATTGAGCAGGCCATTTTAAAAGTTTTAAATCTAGAAGGGGCCGCAGAGATTGTTTTAGCGGTGAGTTCGCAGGTCGATCCACAAAAGGGTGAGCAACTAGTCGTTTTACATACGATGGACATGGATACGGAAGGCGTGAGGCAGGGTTTGGTTGCGGCGGGACTACCGAACCTGTGGGTACCCAAATTGTTTAAAAAAGTACCGAAGATGCCGATTTTGGGCACGGGTAAGCTTGATTTAAATACCTTAAAGCAGTTGGCAGGGGGTTGAGGCGGTTTTGGCTCGCTTGTGGCTATTGCCTCTATGTTTTAAATACAACAATGCCTTCGAAAAAGAAATCCTCTTTGAAGTCGACCCAAGCAAAGTCGCGTCCCGCGAAAGAAATCGCCACGAACAAGTCGTCCGTCGCAGCGCATCGGCCCACGACCCCGAATGAACAGGACGTAGCCATCTTTCGTGATGCAATTTTACGTCACCTAAAAAGTACTTTCGCACGTGACCCCATCACGGCGACGCGGAATGATTGGTGGCTGGCTACCTCCATGGCGGCACGCGATCTCATGCTCGAGCGTTACATCGCCACGCAAGCCGAGCATGCGAATAATAATGTCCGCCGCGTTTATTATTTATCTTTAGAATATTTAATGGGACGGGTCCTCACTAATAATTTAGTAAATTTGCGGATGCGTCAGGTGGCCAGTATGGCCTTGAAAAATTTGGGTCAAGACTTGGAAGTCATTGCGGATGATGAAGCGGATATGGGCTTGGGCAATGGTGGCTTGGGTCGCTTGGCGGCGTGTTTCCTTGATTCGTTAGCCACGATGGATATCCCGGCCGTCGGTTATGGGATCCATTATGAATTTGGATTATTCCGTCAGACATTTGTGAATGGTCGTCAGGTCGAAGTAGCCGATGCGTGGCTCTCGAATAATAATCCCTGGTTGATTCGCCGTCCTAATTTAAACGTCCGCGTTCCGCTTTATGGACGCGTGGTCAACAAAATCGACGACTGTGGTAATCATCTCTCTGAATTAGTGGAGACCAAGGATTTACTCGGAGTGCCTTGGGATATTCCGATTGCCGGTTTTAATGCTTCGAGTGTGAACTTCCTCCGCTTGTGGGAATCGCGGGCGACGACCGAGTTTGATTTCCGTGCTTTTGATCGTGGGGGCTATGTGGAAGCGGTGCGCGAACGCGATATCAGTGAAACTATCTCCAAAGTTCTTTATCCGAATGACAGTACCGAAAGCGGAAAAGAACTCCGATTGGTCCAACAAATCTTTTTTGTATCTTGTTCGTTGCAGGATATTCTCCGTCGTTATCTTCGGCTGAATAAAAGTTTTGATCATCTGCCCGACAAGATTGCGGTGCAATTAAATGACACGCACCCCTCCGTGGCGGTCGCGGAATTAATGCGGTTATTGGTGGATGAGCATCGTCTTGGATGGGATCACGCGTGGAATCTTTGTACGAAGATTTTCAGTTACACGAACCATACTCTCTTGCCTGAAGCGCTGGAAACTTGGTCCGTACCCCTTTTCGAAAAAGTCCTCCCGCGGCACTTAGAAATTATTTATGAAATTAACCGCCGACATTTAGAAGCGGTGGATCGTCGCTGGCCGGGTGACAACGAAAAGAAAGCCGAACTTTCGATTATCCAAGAGGGCTCGGTCAAACGTGTACGCATGGCGCACCTCGCCGTGGTAGGGTCGCATCATGTCAACGGGGTGGCCGAATTGCATACCCGTTTATTACGCGAACATCTCTTCGCCAGTTTCGATCAACTTTGGCCAGGAAAATTTATTAATGTGACGAACGGAGTCACTCCGCGCCGCTGGATTCGCGGCTGCAATCCAGCTTTAGGTCATCTTTGCGATGAGGTTGCGGGACACGGATGGGAAACTGATTTATCTCGACTAAAGAAATTCGACACTTTGGCGGATCGACCCGATTTTCAAGCCGAGTTCATGGGGATTAAACATGCTAATAAAGTAAAGTTAGCGGCCAAAATAAAAGAATTGGTGGGCGTGGAAGTTTCGCCCGATGCCATGTTTGACGTACAGATTAAGCGTCTGCATGAGTACAAGCGACAGCACCTTAACTTACTGCACATCCTTTACTTGTATCGAAAGATTTTAAATAATCCGCACACTCAATTCCAGTCTCGAGTTTGTATTTTTGGGGCGAAGGCTGCTCCGGGTTATGCGCTCGCGAAACACATTATCCACGCCATTAACCGCGTTGCCATGGTCATTAATCACGACCCCCGCGTGCGCGGTTTATTAAAAGTGGTCTACTTGCCTGACTATCGTGTTTCTTTAGCTGAACAAATTATTCCTGCCGCCGACTTATCCGAACAGATTTCGACTGCCGGGAAGGAAGCCTCCGGTACGGGTAATATGAAGTTAGCGCTCAATGGAGCAGTCACGATTGGAACACTCGATGGTGCGAATGTTGAAATTCACGAAGAAGTGGGTGACGATAATATGTTTATTTTCGGTCTGCAGGTGGAAGAAGTCGCGCAACTCCATTTAAATGGATATTCGCCCCAAGAGGTTTTAAATAAGGACTCTGAATTAGCTGCGATACTAGACTGGTTGCGTTCTGATACCTTCACGCCTGAGCAACCGGGCGCCTTATCGCCCGTGGCCGACTCGTTGGTTGAAGGGGGTGACCCTTATTTGGTCTTAGCCGATTTCCGAAGTTATGTCGAAGCCCAGGAGAAGGCAGAGATTGCTTTTACGGATCGTCGTCGCTGGGCGGCCATGGCCATACGCAACGTCGCCCGCTGCGCAAAATTCTCGTCGGATCGTTCGATTAATGATTATGCCACGCATATTTGGAAGGCGAAACCACTGCCGATTCCTCAATCATAAGTGAGGATTGAATTCACTGTGGAGAAATATCTTTCAGTCTTATTGATGGCGGTGTGCGGTTTCGGCTTAGAGCTGCGGGCTCAAACTAAGCCTGAGAATCCACGTCTAGCAGGATTTACCGCCACCTCCGAGGGTGGAGTAGAGGGCACTCAATCGATTAAGTATGATGAGAATGGAAGAATCATTGAGGCTAATATCGTTGGGCAGATTCCTTCATCCAGGCCTGCAGTACCGGTCAATAGGCCCGTGGTTGTAAATACAGAGAGTCCCAAGCCAGTTTCGCAAAGTCCATCGGTCTCGACTGGTATGACGACGAGCGACGGAAGAAAAGTTCCTTTTGGACTTTCGGGTAATGGCGGAAGTAAACAAGTAGACCCATCGGTCGATTTTAACTCGGCGCTCAAAAATGTCTCCAAGATGTCCAATGTTGCGGACAAGAAATTTGATACCAACAAAGCAGAGTTAAATTCCAATACTCCGTACTCGCGTGAGAATATAATTACCTTCGATTCGTGGCATGGTAAGTATGATGTGTATGGACGTAAAAAAGCTGAGGTTGAAGTGGCGGATACTTTTGATCGTGGTGAGTTAAAAAATAAAAATCTCATCGAAGTAAAATCCGTTGAGCGACAAACCGCGGAACTGTCCGGCAGGCTGGCTGCGGTGAAAGGTATCGATACTCGATTACCCAATGAGAAGAACAGTCGCTATGATGTGACGCCATCGAGTCCATCGGACCGAGTTATTTCCAAGACGGTCGATCAGTTATCGATGCAGGACATCAATCGTTACCAATTTCGCCGCAACCGTTCCGACGCTCCGGGATTGCCGGTGGTTAGACCTGGCTCGGACGAGGTTCAAAATAAGAGCGGAAAGCCGTAACGAGGGTTTTTGATTGGCAGAGAGAGTCTAAAAGCCTAACAAATTTGTTTGCCCAATATGAGTGAAGCACCTGCACCTTCCGCGAACAATAAAGTCACCGACTTGGAGGTGAAGGACGCCCACATTATTTTTGAGTCAGTATGGACAAGTCTCGAGCGGGAGATGGGTCGCGAAAAACTATTTTTCCCTCGTGAAATCTTCTGGCTCAATGGTGCCCCGGGTGCAGGTAAGGGTACGAACACCGACTTTATTCAGCAGTATCGTGATTATGCGGCGACTCCGATTGTGATTAGCGACCTACTTTCGAGTGCGGAAGCACGGAAACGTATCGATGCGGGAATGCTGGCGGGCGATCGTGAAGTCGTCGAATTACTTTTCAGAAAATTACTCGAGCCGCAATTTACCAACGGTGCGATTGTGGATGGTTTTCCTCGTTCGATGGTTCAAGTCGAATGTCTGAAGCATCTCTTTGCTCGATTAAACGAATTGCGTCACGAATTCAGAGCTTCCGCGAACGCCATAAAATTCCCCAAGCCGCATTACCATATCTTAGTTCTTTTCATCGATGAGAATGAGTCGGTGCGACGTCAGTTAATGCGCGGCGAGCAGACTTTAGCTTTTAATAAGAAAGCCGAAGCTGAAGGTTTACCTTTAGCCGAAGTCCGTAAGACGGATTTAACGGCCGAAGCGGCCCGCAATCGCTACCGCATATTTAAAGAGCGCACCTATGAGCCGCTACAGTCATTGCGCGATATTTTCCATTACCATTTTATCAACGCCCAAGGTTCAATCCCTGAAGTTCAAGCGCGGATTATCAAGGAGTTGCAGTACCAGAGCTCGCTCGAGCTTTCGGTTGAGACGTACGATATTATTTCGAGTATCCCCCTTTCGAATCAAATCAGCCAACACGCTCGTCAGGAGTTAGTCTTACGGCTGGATGACTATACGGAACGTCACAAAAACCTTTTCCGCGAAGTGGTAGATTTAATTCAACAGAAGTTTTTACCGATTATTCACGCGCACGCGATTTCGGGTCAGGCTCACATTAATAGTGAGGCTTCACTCTTTGAAGACCCCTTGGCGCTGGCGATGTTTATCGACATTTTCTCGGAGCGTGGCTTCCACGCGGTAGTCGATCTGCACCGCATCGAGATTCCTGAATCCTTTGATGTGAAGACCGGGCAGATTCAAACCCGTGTTAAGAAAGTCTGGCGGGTTTCGATTCGCTTTGCGGGTTCGGAAATTCGACGCGGCCGTTAAGCGGGCACAAAAAAGGCGACTCCAGTGAGTCGCCTTTTTTTAGGAGTTAATATTTAAAATTAACCGATGGCTTGAACGTAGAGTTCGTTGGCCTTTTTCCAGTCGATGACTTTCCAGAAAGCATCGATGTAATCAGGACGACGGTTTTGATATTTTAAATAGTAAGCGTGTTCCCAAACGTCGAGCGCGAGAACGGGGTGGCCGTTAACGTCAGCAACACCTTTCATCAGTGGGCTGTCTTGGTTAGGGGTTGAAGTGACGGCGAGAGATTTATCGGCTTTGACAACGAGCCAAGCCCAGCCTGAGCCGAAGCGTCCGGTCGCAGCGGCTTTGAAATGAGCCTTGAGGCCTTTTTCGCCTTCGAGACCACCAAAGGTTTTATGGATCGCCTCAGCGAGAGCACCGACGGGTTCGCCGCCACCATTTGGGGAAAGTAAATTCCAGAAGAATGTATGGTTAGCGTGGCCACCGGCATTATTGCGAACGGCGGTGCGAATGGACTCAGGAACTTTAGAAAGATCTGCGATGAGGGCATGCACATCGGCGCCAGCGGCGAAGCTAGGTTCCTTCGCGAGCGCGGCGTTCAAGTTAGTCACGTAGGCATTGTGGTGTTTGCCGTGGTGGATTTCCATCGTGGCAACATCGATGTGTGGCTCGAGTGCGTTGGTGGGATAGGCGAGGGCGGGGAGGGTGTAGCTCATGGAGGTTTGGGAAGTGGAGGCGAAAATTTTTAAAGTGCTTAGGCTGAGGGCGAGGGCGGAGGATTTAAGGATGAAGTGGCGACGAAACATTTTGAACCAGTGGTGATTTTGACGAGGGTCAAGCCGAAGGGGGTAAATCTTTGCCGCGCTTTAAATTAAAATAGGCCTGCAGGATTTCACGGCAAGGTTCTTCGAGGATACCGCTGGTAACATTTACGCGGTGATTGAGTTTGGGCAACGCATGGAGGGGGGTTGCTCCACCTAAACAACCCATTTTGGGGTCGCCCCAGGCGAAGACCACGCGCCCGAGTCGACTCATGATGGTGGCGCCTGAACACATCGGGCAGGGTTCTTTGGTGACGTAGAGGGTGCAGTCGTTGAGGCGCCAGTCGCCGATTTTTTTGGCGGCCTGGGTGATGGCTAAAATTTCTGCGTGGGCTGTCGGATCGTTGGCCCGTTCAACTTCATTATGTGCGGCCGCAATAATTTCTCCGCCGCGTTCAATAATGGCACCGATGGGGACTTCATCAATTCGCCAAGCATCCACGGCTAAATTGAATGCGAGTGACATAAAAAATTTATCATCACGCTCTAATTGCGATGGATGAAGCTTATCGAACGGACAGCTTAAAGGCGGTCTAATTGAGCTGTTTTCACTTTCCATACTGCAACAATCTAAACTCGACGGCTGCTGGCAAGCGGGGATGACTTTCTTTTATACGAGGTGTTGACTTTGACCCTTTCCCTGCATGGATAGAGCCTACAAGGCATGGCAGAAGAACCCGTTATCGAACTCGAAGGCAAAATCCTACAGGTCCTACCTGGAACAATGTTCCGTATTGAACTTCCCAATAAGCACGTGGTGCTGGGAAGAATTTCGGGCCGCCTCCGTAAAAACTTTATCAGAATTAATCCCGGCGATCGCGTGAAAGTCGAAATGAGCCCCTCCGACTTAACCCAAGCCCGCATTATTTTCCGTTTGCGCGATACTGCACCTCGTCCGCCCGCTGCCCCCAAACGCCGTTACTAAGGGTTTTTCTGGCTTAGATTTTGTTTATTTATGGTTGCCCATAAATAGGTGTTTTCCTATATATATTAGTCATTAACTAAACATTCGTTATGCCTATCTATAAAAACGTTTTAGAAACTATCGGTCGCACGCCTCTGGTTCGTTTGAATAAAGTGACTGAAGGTTTGAACACTGAAATCTTGGTTAAGCTCGAGTACTTTAATCCGCTCTCGAGCGTCAAAGATCGTATTGGTCGCGCGATGGTCGAAGCCGGTGAGCGTGATGGTCGTTTGAAGCCAGGGGGTACGATTGTTGAGCCTACTTCTGGCAACACGGGTATTGCGTTGGCGTTTGTGGCTGCCGCTCGTGGTTATAAATGTATTTTAACGATGCCCGAAACGATGTCGGTTGAGCGCCGTGTTTTATTACGCATGCTCGGTGCGGAAATCGTTTTAACCCCCGGTGCCAAGGGCATGCGTGGTGCGATTGAGCGTGCGACAGCGATTCGTCAAGAAATTGGCGACACTGCTTACATGCCTATGCAGTTTGATAATCCTGCAAATCCTGAGGTGCATCGTCGCACTACGGCCGAAGAAATTTGGGCGGATACCGAAGGTAAAGTGGACGCCTTTGTTTCGGGTGTGGGCACTGGTGGAACTCTCACGGGTGTGGCATCGGTCATCAAAGGTCGTAACGCTAAACTCCTCGCTATCGCGGTAGAGCCTTCCGCAAGTCCTGTCATTACCCAGACTCGCAACTCACAGCCGGTGCAACCTGCTCCCCACAAGATCCAAGGTATCGGTGCCGGTTTCGTTCCTAAGAATTGCGACTTATCTTTAATCGACGAAGTCATCCAAGTTTCGAACGAAGATGCCTTTGCGACTGCGCTCGATGTTTCCGCACGCGAAGGTCTCGCCGTCGGTATTTCCTCAGGTGCCAATATTTGGGCCTGTCTCCAATTAGCTAAACGTCCGGAGTACGCTGGTAAGCGCATCGTCACGATCGCTTGTAGCCCTAGTGAGCGTTACCTCTCGACCGCTCTGGCCGAGAAGATTCGCGCTGAGGTCACCGCCTTAACTGCATCGTAATCTGAGGTTAGATGACCCGAAAGGGCGGGTCACAAGGACCCGCCTTTTTTGTGCCTGGTCACTTTTACCCTTGAAAAGATGGGTAAACGGATAGATGAACAAATGTTCATATGTTACGAGCCCTTGCCGATTGTAATAATTTTTTCGCCTCCTGTGAGCGGGTATTAAATCCGGCGCTCATCGGAGTGCCGATTGTCGTTCTTTCCAACAACGATGGCTGTGTCATCGCCCGATCGAGTGAAGCCAAGCTCTTGGGCATTCCGATGGGCGCACCTTTTTTTCAAGTGCGGAGAGTTTGCGAGGCCCATTCGGTAAAAGTTTTTTCTTCTAACTTTTCGGTGTACGGAGATTTTTCTGAACGCGTGATGGAGGTTTTAGCAAAACAGGCGCGCGACTTTGAATCTTATTCGATTGATGAAGCCTTTTTAGGTTTTCCTGATATGCCCGAAGCTGACGCGCGTGCCTTAGGTCATAGAATTCGTAATGATGTATTATCCAACACTGGTATTTCTGTTTCCATCGGAATGGGTGCGACGAAAGTTCTGTGCAAACTCGCTAATGAAAGAGCGAAGGGCGATGCGGAATCCGGCGGAGTCATTGTGGTTCCTTATTCACCCGCGGGTCGCGAAGAGTTTTTAAAGGGTGTAAAGACGCGCGATATTTGGGGCGTCGGTAAGGGTCTGGCCACACGACTACGTGGCCATGGCATTCTCTCGGCGCAAGACTTAGCAGAGGCGGATCCAGCTTTTATTCGACGACTAGTTGGAGTAGTTGGAGAGCGTATCGCCTTGGAGTTACGGGGTATTCCTTGTCACGAGATTATCGAAAACGCTGAGGCGCGTAAGAGTATCATGGTCTCGCGTTCGTTTGGCCGTCCGGTGAGTGACTTCATTGATTTATCCGAAGCCATCGCTACGCATGCGGTCCGTGCGGCGGAGAAACTACGTCAGGAAAATTTAGCCACTTCTACCGTCACCGTCTTTTTTGGTACTAATCGTTTTCAGAAAGAGGCCGAACAATACGGCACCAGTGAAACGGAGGAGATTGATTTTCTGACTGATGATTTAGGGGTGATTGGTGCGATGGCCCAGCGTGCGTTAAAACGTGTTTTTAAAGAAGGCTATTTTTACAAAAAAGCAGGCGTAATCTTAACGGAGTTATCGTCGAAGGATGTTGTTCAGGAAACACTTCCCGGGTTGGGCACGGCGGTACCATCATCGCGTAATCGTCTGATGAAAGCAGTCGATACGATTAATGCTAAACTTGGTAAGGAAATGGTTCGACCGGCGAGTACGGGCTTTGAACGTAAGTGGAAAAGTAAATCCGAGCAGTTGTCGGAGAATTCTCAAACGCAGGAAAAAGTTTTACCGAAAACGAATGGCGTGCCGAAGCGACGTATTCGTTTTCACGAATGAGTTGATTACCAAGTTTCGGCCAGTGCGATCAACTTTAAGGAAGCTGCGGTGATGGCGTCATCGCGATCTTGATCACTGCTGTTGACGCCTTCAGCGTGAACGAAAGTAACATCGGTGATTCCCATGAAACCTAAAATCGTCTTTAAGTAGGGCTCTTGAAAATCATAAGTGGTACCTGCGACAAATCCACCCCGTGAGGTGATGACTAGTGCCATTTTACCTCTGACTAAAGGAATGGGTCCTTCTTCGGTAATTTTAAAAGTCATATCCGTGCGGACGACCTGATCAATCCACGCCTTGAGCGAGGCCGAGACGTTGAAATTATGCATCGGAGAGGCGATGAGTAGGGCATCACATGCTAATAACTCCGTCGCTAATTCGTCCGAGTGGTGGAGGGCGCCTTTCATGGATGGGTCATTGAGATCACCTTTGGCAAAGGCGGCACCAATCCAGGCGTCGGAAATAAATGGCGGAGGGTTATGCCCCACATCGCGATGAATTACTTGAAGCTCAGGATGATTAAGTCGTAAGGCACTCACGAAAGCGGCACTCAACTTCCGAGTCACTGAGCGCACCGTGCGCGGAGATGCATCGATATGCAGCAACTTCATGTTCTATTAACATAAGCTTAAAAGGTGCTGAGTCAACGCCCGCTCAGGGTACAGACTACACTTCCCAGTCTTCGGCTTTAGATTCGAGAATTTTATCGAGGGCATTAATGACTAATTCGACGGCTTGCGTGGTCGAAAGTTTATCGGTGCGGATGTGTACCTCAGGGGCCTCAGGGGCTTCGTAGGGTGAAGAAATGCCTGTGAATTCTGGAATTTCACCGCGCCGAGCCTTGGCGTAGAGTCCTTTGACATCGCGGGATTCACAGACTTCGAGTGGTGCATCCACAAAGACTTCGATGAAGGCGTGATTCGCTAGGGCAGCACGGGCTTTGGCGCGATCGGCCGCCAGAGGGGCGATGAGAGTGACTAGGGCGATGTGTCCAGCGTTCGCAAAGAGTCCAGCTACGGCAGAGGCACGACGGACACTCTCCGCACGGTCGGTCGCGGAGAAGCCAAGGTCGCGATTAAGCGCGGTTCGTAAATCATCGCCATCGACTCGGAAAACTTTTTTGCCGGCGTCGAAAAGTCGACGTTCCACTAATTCAGCAATGGTGGATTTTCCGGAGCCCGAAAGACCGGTGAACCAAATCACCGCAGGGGAATGTCCTGCACGTGCAGTACGTTCCGCGGCCGTCACTTTTCCTTCGCCTGTTGTTTTTTCGGTAATCGAATCTAAAATAATTCCGCCGCCATTGATCCGTCCTTTATCTTCAAGCGCGAATCGACCAGTGATTGCGCATTCGCTGTGTAAATCGAAAGCAATCGGACGGGTGGACCGGACGATGACTTCGCAAATCGTATCGCGAGGAACGGTAGAAGCTTCAATCGACTCGAGCGAGGAGGCGTCGGTAATTTTTTCAATCTTCGCAATGACTGCTTCGACGTTTTGAGTCAGCAGGCGTAAGCGATAGGTTTTATTTTGTTGGAGGGGTTCTTTGCCGAGCCAGAAAATACGGGCACGGAATTCACGACCGACGCGTGGTTGTTGATTCGGGTGAGCGGCGACTTGGCCACGCTCGACGAAGATTTGTTCACTGAGACTGAAATTAGCGGAACCACCAGTGCCGACGACATCGCGCGAGTGACCTGGCCAATCTTCGAAAGTTCGGACCGTGCTGCGACGGCCACCGGGTTGGAAGATAAGTTCATCACCCGGGCGAATAGCACCCGCTTCAACTCGACCGGCAATAATACGACGATGGTCGAAACGATAAATATCGGATACAGGCATACGCAAGGGCAGGCCAGTGAGGTCATCCTCGTGGTTAAAGTTATCGAGAGCTTCGGCAACCGTTGGACCTTTCCACCACGACATCTTGTCGGAGCGCTGGACTACGTTTTCGCCATGTTTAGCAGCAATCGGAATAAAATGCACAGCGGTTAAGCCGAGTGATTTTAAGAACGCAGTATACTCGACTTTGATTTTCTCATAGGTCGAATGGTCATACTTAATTAAATCCATTTTATTCACGAGCACGACGAGTTGTTTGACGCCTAGCAGTGAAAGTAAGAAAGCGTGGCGACGTGATTGGTCCATGACGCCTTCATTCGCATCGATGAGTAATAACGCAGCGGAAGCACTCGCTGCACCCGTTACCATGTTCTTTAGAAATTCTTTATGACCAGGAGCATCGATGATCGCGTAGGCACGTTGAGTCGTGCGGAAAAAGATACGGGTCGTATCGATGGTAATGTTCTGCTCTTGTTCTTCGATGAGAGCGTCGAGCAAGAAGGCGTATTCGAATTCCATACCTTCGGCGGCACAGTTCTTCCGAACCTGTTCAAGTTTTCCGTTAGGAAGAGAATCGGTGTCGTGTAATAAACGTCCGACGAAAGTAGATTTACCATGGTCAACGTGGCCGACGACGACGACGTGCATTTTGCGCATGTCTTCGATGTCAGGTTGAGCTGATTTTTGGACTAAAGAAAGATGAGAAGTTTGAGACATTTTAAAAAAGAATCAGGAATTACATGAAACCCTTGGCACGAAGGGCTTGCATTGAGTTACGACCGACGTGGTCTTGGGCACGGCCCGCACGTTCGCTGACGCGAGTGAGTTTTAATTCCTCAATCACTTCATCGATATTACTGGCAGGACTATCGACGGGGTGCGTGATGGGGTGGCAACCGAGTGAACGGAAACGTTTTCCATTACGTGCGAAGTAAAGGGTCGGATTTGGAATGTTTTCGCGACGAATGTATTCCCAGATATCGAGTTCAGTCCACTCGAGGAGAGGCTGCACGCGGACGTGTCCGCCTTCGGGAGCGGTCGACGCAAATTGTCCCCAGAACTCGGGCGGTTGGTCTTTATAATCCCAAACGCCTTCGGCGGAACGAGGGGAGAACCAGCGTTCTTTTGCTCGGGTAGGATCTTCGTCACGACGAATACCGGTCACGAGGGCATCCCATTTAAATTCGTCAATCGCCGCTTTGAGCGGAACGGTCTTCAGTTCGTGAGTGACCGTAACCGGATCATGCGTGGCGTAACCAATCCCGCGACGAATCGCGTCTTCGTTAATCCGGACAATTAAATCAATCCCGTGAATCTCTTTCGCTTTTTCGCGAAATTCATACATTTCGGGGAACTCGTAAGTGGTATCGATGTGTAAAAGCGGGAAAGGGATTTTTCCGCAGAAAGCTTTACGGGCTAACCAGATGAGCACGTTGGAGTCTTTGCCCATGGACCAAGGCATACACACCGAGCGGAAATTGGCGAAGGCTTCACGGAAGATGTGAATGGAGGTTTGCTCCAGTCGCGTGAGGTGATCGTTTTGAGCGTTACGTGACATGATTAATTATTTTTTAATATTTTTAGTGTGAATTCCGCATTCTTTTTTCTCGAAGCCAGGCCATCGCCCGCCGCGTTCATCGCCGGAATTTGAAATTTGGGTGCACGGCCAGCAACCGATGGAGCGATAGCCGCGATCGTGTAAGACGTTGTGCGGTAATTGATGTTCCTTGAGGTAGGCCCAGACCTGTTCGCGACTCCAGTCCACGAGAGGATTGAGCTTCCAGACGTCGGAGCCATCGGGTCGAGAGGCAATACTGAGTAACGGAGTGGAGGCGCGTTCGCTGCTTTGGTCGCGACGCATTCCGGTAATCCACAAATCTAGATCATATAATTTTTTACCGAGTGAATCCACTTTGCGTAACTCGCAGCACTTTTCCGGATTGGTTTTCCAAAGTTCAGGACCGTGGGACACGGCTTGTTGTTCGACTGTCTCGAGCGGATGCACTTCTTCGATTTGCCTATTGAGAGCAGCCTCTAATTTCTTTTTCAGTTCGAGCGTTTCAGGAAAGAGTAAGCCCGTATTTAAAGTGAAAGCAGGAATTTTCAGTCCCGCTGTCTTCGTTAAGTGCATAATGACGATGCCCGCTGGTTGAAAACTTGTTCCAATACCGGCGCGTGATCCGAAAGTATCAGCGGCCCAGCGCAAACGATCAACCGGGGCAAAGTTTAATAACTTTGCCTCCAGAGCATCGAGTTGACTGGGATCTGGTACGGACATTTTAAATTAAGCAGTGGGTGCAGTAGGAGCTGGCCAGACGGCTGCTTCGTTAACCCAATCGCCGAAAGCTTGTCCATTCTTCCGCTCTTGGGCGTATTGTTTGAACAGTCCACCGATGGCTACGGGAATTTCGTCCAGTAAAACAGATTCTTTCCAAGTGCGTGCTAGGCGAGTGCCTTCGCGGTTTCCGCCGAGCATGAGATTATATTTACCGGGGGCTTTACCCACGAGGCCAATTTCGGCGTTGTAAGGACGGGCACAACCATTGGGGCAACCGGTCATACGTACGACGAGCTCTTCGTTGGGGATACCCGCGGCGGCTTGAGCGTCCTCGATTTTCGCGAGTAATGCTGGGAAAATACGTTCGGATTCGGCTAAGGCTAATCCGCAGGTAGGCAGAGCAGGGCAAGCCATACCGCGACCTTTGATCAAGCCAGGATTGAATACGATGCTGCAACCATGGTCGTTGAGAATCTTTTCAATCGTCGCTTTATTTTCTTCTTTGATGTCTGAGAGAATTAAATTCTGCGTCGCGGTTAAACGAAACACGGGACCAAATTTTTCAGCGATAGCGCGAAGTGCGGTTTTTAATTTATAATCACCGGCGTCTTTAACGCGGCCCGTTTCGACAAATAATCCGAGGAACCACTGACCATCTAATTGTTTGAACCAACCGAAGGCATCGCCTTGTCCTTTGAAGATGAAAGGCTTGGCGGCAGGCAACGGAGCACCGAGGCGTTGAGCGAGTTCGTGGCGGAACCATTCTACTCCTTTTTCTTCTAAGACGTATTTGATACGTGCGTGTTTGCGGTCGGTGCGATCGCCCCAATCGCGGTGAATGGCGACAACGGCAGTGCCGACTTCAACGACCTGTTCGCGGGTGATGAAACCGATGACGTCAGCGAGGCGAGGGAAGGTGAGTTTATTACCATGTGAGGTACCCAGTCCGCCACCGACTAAAAGATTATAGCCGATTAATTTACCGTTCTCAACGATGGCTACATAGCCCATATCATTGGTGAAAATATCGGTATCGTTATTCGGAGGAATTGCGAAGCCGGTCTTGAATTTACGAGGCAAATAAGTTTTTCCGTAGAGAGGGTCGACGGGTGCACCCGAATCGTCGCTATCCGCAGGAGGTGGCATGTAAGGATTAGCTTGGTCGACCACACTCGCCCGTGCCTTAGTAACCGTTTCGCCAATGCCTAAATCGAGTGATACGCCCTCTACCCAAATCGAGTGATAAGCCGTGGTGCGAGGAAGCAGTGCACGAGTGATTGCGAAAGCATCTTCATCAACCGCGACGCCGATGGAATCGACGGGAGGATTAGAAGGTGCAGTAACATTGCGATTCACGTCGCCGCAAGTCGCAAGAGTAGAACTTAAAGCTTCGTTGATGGATTTGATTAAATTACCAATTCCTTTTTGAAGTACGCCGTGGAATTGGAAAGTTTGACGAGAGGTGATGCGCAGAGTTCCGTTGGCAAATAAACTAGAGAGCTCGTCGTACACAATGTACTGAGATGCTGGAACGATACCACCGGTCTGACGCGTGCGCACCATCACGGAATATTCTTTGCCCGTTTTGCGCTTATCGCGGTCGTCTTGCTGGTAAATTCCGTGGAACTTAATGAACTGTTCGTCGTCGCCACTGAAACGATCGAGGGAAGGGTCCGCCAAGGTAGCCTGAATATTGCCCGATAAATCAGGCTTTTCGGCTTTCATGAATTCATTCTTAGTGAGTGGTTTTTCCATTGTGATTGTTGATTAAATTTTATACTTGATAACATTACCAATGATTACATAATAGGGTCAAGTCAAATACATGGTAAACAATAATAACAGTGGCCGGGTGGTCTTCGTGGGGGCAGGGCCTGGGGCGCCTGACCTGATCACTGTGCGTGGTTTGAAATACTTACGAACGGCCGATGTGGTTATTTATGACTGTTTACCGGGTGATGATTTGCTCCAGGAGATCTCGCCGAAGGCTCGAGTGATTTCGGTGGGTAAAAGATGTGGCGTTCATTCGGTAACTCAGTCTGAGATTAATTCAATTATCAGCGTTGAAGCTCAACGCTCTAACTTAGTCGTAAGATTAAAAGGCGGAGACCCTTGTATCTTCGGACGTCTCGGTGAGGAGATTGATCATTTGTTGAGTGAAGGTATTCCTTTTGAAATAGTACCTGGAATCACGGCGGCAACCGCGGCGGGAGCGGATGCGGGTTTTTCCTTAACCCATCGAGGCAAAGCTGCTTCGGTAACATTTTTAACGGGTCACTGTGCCGATGGTTCGGATCAGAATTGGTCCGCGCACGTGCAGACGGGTGCGACCTTGTGCTTATACATGGGCGCTAAAAAATTACCGGAAGTCGCTCAGAAATTAATCAACGCCGGCGCTGATAAAAATATGCCCGTGCGATTGCTGTCCAAGATTTCACAAGTCGGTGCGACGGATGTGCTCACCCGGTTAACGGATCTCGCACAGAATAAGGTAGATGTAGATTCATTACCGACGCCTTTAATCGCCGTGGTCGGTGTCGTGGTAAAGAACTCGCAATTAAGCGACCTGGCCGGCAGTTTCGAAGAGACCCTCTAAGCCTTTAATTCGCTGAATCGGCGGGCTAATAAGCGAGGCAGGTTAGGGTGTGTACCAATTAAAGGACTGAGTTCCCAGCTGATACCTGTGGGTGCGTGCTTCTCGCAAATTTCTGCCACATCGCCGCCCGTTCCCGCGTGGCGACCAGGAAGAAGAAACTGCATGAGAACAATCGCGTGAGCAGATACTTTAGAAAGTGCGGACTCCAAGAGCGGTTCGTTGAAAGCGTATTGATCGCCTTCGCGTCGCTCCATCGAGCAGGCAATGAGTTGCTGAGAATTTAATCCAAGTTTTTTACTCATTTCTTGAGCTAAAAGATTACGAACCTGATTTACTTCGATGATGGGAGTGCCGTGATCACAGAGCAGGACGGTCGATTTATCTTTCTGCCAAGAAGTGGCTTTGAGATTATCGATGAGTATATCACAGAGTTCTCCGTCTGCACCGAATAAGGTATCGGCGACAACCATTTGCATATCTTTAGTTGCATGGAGGGTGAACTGTGCTGGAATAAATTCGGTGATGGCCAGACTCGGACCCATGAAAAGTGGGAGTATGATTATTTTTTTAATTCCATCACGACCAGCTTGCTGGATGGCTTCGGAAAAAATCTGTGCCGGTTTATTAGCTAAAAGTTCAGGAGCTACTTTTTGAGAATGCAGAACGGAGACGGGATGGACCTCGTGACCAATCATCCGACTTACTTCTCGGGAAAGATGCCGTAAGCCCAGGGTCG
Organism: Opitutales bacterium; assembly: GCA_040398005.1. Taxonomy (GTDB): domain Bacteria; phylum Verrucomicrobiota; class Verrucomicrobiia; order Opitutales; family UBA953; genus UBA953. The sequence goes on along the minus strand of JBBAUX010000009.1, from coordinate 31,492 downwards.
TCGCGGCTTCGAGTGAGCCGTTATCTACGAGTAATATCCGGGTGGACTGCATAAAGTGGGTCTAGGGCTTAGGGCTTCGAAGGCAACGAATACTCTATTAAATTGATAAAGCCTTGAGTGGTGCGGTTAGAACTGTGGTGGCGGTAATACCTTTCTCGCGTAGCTCTTGGATGGAGAGACCGTGAGTGCGCTTGGCTAAGCGCTGACCTTGGGCGTCCGTTACCAAGGGAACATGCGCCCATTGTGGCGGGGTCCAATTAAGCGCACGATACAGCAAAATCTGTCGTGCAGTGGAGAGGAGTAAGTCGGTACCACGAACTACCTCGGTAATTTTCATCGCATGATCATCGGCAACAACCGCCAGTTCATAGGAAGGAAATCCATCTTTTCGCCAAATCAGAAAATCTCCGAAATCTTTTCCAGCAGTGAATGACTGGGCACCTTGTAGTTCATCGTGGAATTTAATTTCTTCGCCGATGGGAACTCGAAATCTCCAGTTTTGATTTCCTGGTTCGGTGGCATCGAGTCCGAGATTTTTATCAGGCCTTAACTCAATCGGAAAAATGGGTTCCTGATCATCTTCGACGTGAGGTGCGACTAAGGCGCGTTCCACATCTTTGCGTGATTTATCGCACGGATAGATCAGTCCTGAAGCGTGTAACTGTTTCCACACTTCTAAATAATAGTTAAGTCTTTGGGACTGAATGTAGGGTCCGAACGGGCCACCGATATCAGGACCTTCGCTCCACACGAAGCCTAGCCATCGACAATCCTCCATCGACTTCTGGGCGAACTCATCGCGACAGCGGTGAGCATCTAAATCTTCGATACGAAAGAGGAGTTGTCCATGGGCACGCTTAGCTCGTTCAGCGGCCTGGGCGAAGGTACGCGCATGACCCACGTGCAATAAGCCGGTGGGTGTGGGAGCGATACGACCGCGATAGTCCGACATGCTCAAAGAGGATTGTCGGTCGAGATAAACTCCCAAGGGATATCAAACTCTGCTGATACGGCAGCGGCGAGTGCTTTCACGCCCCAAGTTTCGGTCGCATAATGTCCACAAGGGTAAAGATTCCATCCCTGTTCTTGGGCTTCGTTGAAATGTTCTTCGCGCAGTTCGCCGGTGATGAGTGTATCGCAATTTTCTGACTTCAGATAGGGCAGTGCACTGCGTCCGCTACCGCTGAGAATAGCAATCCACTTTGGATTCTTCGATCCGAATTCAATCGCCTTAAAAGTTTTTGGATAAGACTTTTTTAAACGCTGACTTAATTTTTTAAGACTGATACCGCGACAAATACAAGCGATGGGTAGGCCTTCGAAATCGACAAACCAACGCACGACTTTCAAGCCGAGGTCTTGGGCGATTAAGGCATTATTACCAATCGCTGGATGGGCATCGAGGGGTAGGTGGCTTGAATAAAGTGACAGTTTACTTTTTTTGAGTGCAGCTTGGCGGATTTTTTTAACTTCGTTTTTAGGAGAGACGGTCGACCAATGTATGCCGTGGTGAACAATTAGATAATCTACGCCCCGTTTAGCCGCCTGTTCAAAAACTTTGGCCCCGGCATCGACGGCGGCACCCACTTTACGAACTTTAGGATTACCTCGAAATTGCAGGCCATTGTTTGCTCCGGTAAAATCCTTAATTTTCTTATTATTAGTAACCAGATGGCAGAACTGGGTAATTTTTAATGCGGAGGCACTCATGCTTAGAGATTTTTCAACTCAGCGGGAGTGGGGAATTTCGCTTTTTCAACTAAGGATTCGGGCGTAAAAGTTTGTTCGAGTAAATTGATACGTACGGCGGCATCGGTAATTTTTAAGACATCGATATCCCGCGTCGTTTCATCGCGAATACTGCAGGTGCTGACCATCCATTGCCCATCGACTTTAGCAAAGTCTTCAATTTTTAGGGTTCGCGTGATTTTTCCAGTCTGACTGTAATAAGTCGCTTCAGTGAGTGCGCCGTAGGCCCGATCAATTCCATAAACTACTTTCGCTGGTTCACTTTGGGTTGGATTGCGCGCTTCGAAGAAATGCACACCGCGACCACGCGATCTTAGCGTTGCCGTGTATTTGGTTTCTTTCCAGTGCGTGAAGGGTAGGTTGATATCGAACGCGCTTAGAATCAGTCCTGGTACGATGGGCTCACTCGCTTCGTGAGAATTTCCGGCTTGGGCTGGCTTCATGTTATTTGAAATCCAGAGAGATGATTGTTTAAAATTTTTAACGGCAACGAACGAGAGCTGAGTTAGTCCATCGTTATCAAAGATTTCGCCACGCACTTGTGGTCCGAAGTCGGCCCAGCCGGCCCAGAGGGCGCCTTCGACGGGCTTTTTATTTTCACCGAGGCGCGGTTTATGAATAATATTAAACTTAAGAAAAAAATTACCCGGAATTCTTGACTGTCGGAAAAGTTGTAGGACCTGATCGCTTTGCTCGCTATTTAATTGGGCAAAACCGTCGTCATCGAAGTTGCCTTGGGCATAGCTTGGAGTCGGGCATGACAGAGTCACCCAGCAGATAAGCAAGCTGAGTAAGAGTCGTGACACTGCGGATTACTGTTTGGTGCCCGTGGCTGCGGGGGCAGCTGGGACAGGTTCAGACTTAACAGGCTCAGTCGGTGTGCTGACGGAATTAGTGGCTGGAGCGACGGGTGCGGCGACCGGTTTTGCAGGTGCGACCGGTGCAGCAGGAGTTGCACTCACTGGAGCTTTAACCGGTTCAGGTTTAGCAGGAGCGGTGACGGCAGGTGCGGGTGTGAGGGCTTTTGGTCCTTTATTTTCACGTGCCACGAAACCGAGGTATAAACCAAAACTTAAAACAAATAAAATGACCGTTAAGGTCGTCGTCATTTTCGTGAGGACGTTGGTGGATTCACCACCAAAAACACTTTGCGCGGCACCGCCACCGAGAGCGGATCCCATTCCTGAGTTGGCGCTGGGGGGCTGCATGAGGATTATGAGCACAACCAGGATGCTGACTAAAAATAAGAAGACAACGGCGGCGTAGAGCAGAAAGTCGGTCATGCCTTTATCCAAGAGGTCTGATGTCCATAAAACAACGCCAAAATCAAGCTAGGGTATAGGTTCCTTCGCTAACTTTATAAGTAAGCCAATTTCCGGACGGGGGTGGGACGGTTCCCGTGGCAATTACTTGATGAGAATCGCCTACTTCCTGCCAAAATGCTCGTCTCCGGGTATCGTCGAGTTCCCCGAGAACATCGTCCGCCAGAATCACTGGAGGGGTGGGGGTGCGCAGTTCGTCGCGTTTTAATCGGCCTAAGCAAAGGGCTAAAACGAGGAGTCTTTGCTGACCTTCGGAGGCAAAATCAGCGGCGTCTTGATTTTCGAAGAGAACGTTAAAATCATCTTTCTGTGGTCCGCGTAGGGTGGTGCCAGTGATTTTTTCAGCGGGTCGATTTTTTTCCCAGAGCTCGGCCAGCGATTCAATCGGACAATCGGCTTGGAAAATAAGATCCGCACCTTTGTTGGGAAAGCCCGAGCGGTTACAGGTGGCACGTAAGGTCTCAGCGAGTTCAGGAATTACCGCTACGCGAGTTTGATTGATGATCACTGCCGTGGAGAACATGATTTTTTCAAACGCGCGCAATTCGTCGTCGGACGGTCTCTCCATTTTTAATAAAGCATTTCTACCTTCGAGGGTACGTTGGTAATCGCGAACGGCATTCAGATAAACCGCATCGGTGCTCCCAATCGCCGCATCCAGCCAGCGACGACGATTAGAAGGTTGTCCGCGGATTAAGCGTAAATCATCCGAACAAAAAACGACGGTAGGAAAAAGTCCTAAGTGCTGTGCGACTGAACGAACGGGAGTATTATTTACGATGGCCTTGCGTGAGCCTTTGGCTAATTGAATTTCGATAACCTGTTCGCCGGTGCCATCCTGAATATCGAGTCGGATGCGTGCTTCTTTACAGTCCTTGCGGATGAGTGGTGTGATTTCGTTGGTGCGAAAAGAACGAAAGGTGGAAACCAAACCCGCCGCTTCCAGTAAATTGGTTTTTCCTTGGCCGTTATCACCGGTCAAGAAAACGTGATGGTTATCTGTATTTACATCCGCAAAAACTAGGTTTCTGAAGTCGACCGTGCGAATGCGGGTAATGCGCATAACTATTGCGGAATCTCAATCGCCACACCCACCACGAGTTTAGATGGATTTTTGATTTTAGTTTTATTGGCGTTAAAAATTTCTGTCTTTCTGGAATCGGTACCGTAGAATTTTCGGGAGATGGATGAGAGAGTGTCGGCCGATTTAATGATGTAGGTCGTCGATGATTTTGGACCGGTGGATGTCACTTTCGTGCTCGTGATTGTTGAATTGGTCATGGGGGCTTCACTGACTTTGTTAACTCGTGAGAGTTCAGAGACTTCACGTTTTAATCTTTCGTTCTCGGATTTTAATTTTTGAAGCTGGGCGTATTGATCCGTCGTCCCCACGGCATCGGGCTCGAGTGGTCGGCCTGGAATTTGTTCGAGATAAAGTTTCTCGGCGGTTTTAATCATCTGACGAACAATTTTACTTTGGTCGGAGGTGGGTTTTAACCGAATGTATTCGTTGAAGTGATAAATGGCGGGCAGGGGCTCTTTTAAGTCGATGTACATGCGACCGGCTTCGAGGTGCGACTCCGCCGCTGCGCCCTTGCGTGAATCAATCACCCGCAAGAAGCATTCAAGTGCGCGACGGGACTCGTGTTGTTTTACGTAGGTGAGACCTTGACGAAATTCTGGATCATCGAGCTCAACCCCCCTCGCATTAGAGTCCTTGTTGTCATCGCAACCCACGAACAAAAGAACGGTCGTCATTAATACCCACGACAAAGTAACTGAATGTTTACGAGACATGCTGAGTTAACATTTCAATTTACTATTCTAAACTCAACCTAAAATCATTCTCTCATTGCTTTAACTAGGGCGGTATTGAGTTGGGGTGAGTTAAATTTAAAGCCAGATTTTAAGGCGACTTCGGGCATGACTGCGAGGTCGGCGAGGAGAGTTTCCTTCCCCATTTGGCCGAATAAAGTAGTTACCAGCCAAGTCGGCATAGGGATGCATGTTGGACGTTTTAAAACCCGCCCGAGTTCATGGGCGAAGGCCATTTGCGTCACGGGGTGTGGGGCCACCGCATTGACGGCACCTTCTATTTTGTCACTTTTTATAATCCAAGTGACGAGTGAGGCTAGATCGCCCAGACGAATCCAGCTCATATGCTGGGTGCCAGGGCCAATCCTTCCACCTAAACCGGCCGCAAACGCGGGGAGCATCGTTTTGAGCGCTCCACCTGAAGCGGCCAAGACGAGTCCAGTTCTGAGGTGTACGGTCCGAATGCCAGCTGCTTTAGCGGGAGCGGTCGCGGCTTCCCAGGCTTCGGTGACTTCGCCTAAGAAGCCTTGAGGCGACACGGCGGACTTTTCCGTTAAAATTTCCTTGGGACGATGAAAGCCGTACCGATTAATGCCTGAAATAGAAATAAATACTTTTGGAGGATTTCTTAACTGTGCCAAAGTCGTGGCCAGCAATGCAGTGCTTTCGGTTCGGCTGAGCAGAATTCGATTCTTAGTCGCCTCCGTCCAACATTGCGCAATGGGTTCACCGGCAAGGTGAACCACGGCGTGCGCATTTTCTAAAAAATCTTTATCAATCCAGCCCGCGGCGGTGTCCATCGACATCGGACCATGTTGGCGGGACTTTAAAGGAAAGACCGAGAAGCCATCTTCAATTAAAGTACCACCCACGGCTTTTCCGACGAGGCCGTGCGCACCAGTTAAGATAACTCGGGGGGTGGGAGTAGAAGTGATCACGATATTAATTTTAATAACATGATAATCGACATGATTACCATGACTAAATCTTCAACGATAGTGATGGTCGACATGGGTAAATTTAGGCTCGTCCCCAGGCAGCCACACTGAATTTGCTTATTTTGTCGCAAGGCGTTGATCACTCCTAAACTGCCAAAGCCCATCAGTACGACCGATCCCCAAAGTGCGTAATGAATTTGGTATTTAAAGAGAAAGGCGAAGCCGAGGAGTAGTTCGAGGAACGGATAAATCAGGCCATACGATGACCATTTTTGCGCAAGTAAATCATATGTAGAAAATGCCGATTTAAATCCCGCTAAGTCGAAAAGTTTGAACGTCCCGAAGACGATGAAAAATCCCGCCATAAAATTCAGCATGAACGCTTCGCGATCGGGCCAACTTTGTAACGACACTAAAGTAATCATCGTCACGATTACTAAAAGCGGCTGATAGGTCTTAAACCAAGACTTCACTTCTTTGTCTGCTACCTGAACCATCGTGTAATGATAGACCCTCACCTCCAATAATCTACAATAATCAGTTCCTTGAAACCACCAAGATCCAGGGCTTCGGCTGATGGGCCGTATAACCTATCTTTTCGACGCTATTCCCGCTTTTTTCGCACATCTCGGCAAATTTTTCGACTACTTGAGACTCTTCTTTTCCGCCAGGATGTCCGGTATAAGCGACGCAGATGAGTCGCCCGCCCGTTTTTAGTTCATGAAATGCCGATTGTAATGCGGTACTCGTACTTTCCGGATGAGTGATAATTTTCTGATCACTACCTGGAAGGTAACCTAAATTAAAAAGAGCGACAGATATTTTTCCATGGTGTGACTCGGGTAAGGCTGTAGAAATTTCTGCGTGGGAAAGATGATGCAGTGTTACTCGATTGATTAAACCTGAAGCCACTAAAAGTTTGTGGGTCGACTCAATGGCTTCCGTTTGAATGTCGAAAGAATGCACCCAACCCGTTGGGCCGACGGTTTGGGCTAAGAAAGCGGTGTCGCGACCTTTTCCGGCAGTGGCATCGATGGCAATGTCACCCAAGTTTAAAACTTCGCTGGCGAGAGCTTGGGCCCGTTCAGTGACGCGAATAGGGATTACGGTAGCCATGGAAATTTTCCAAAGTTAGGCGGACGTTTTTCGTTCCATGCTTTTCTGCCTTCGTCGCCTTCTTCCGATAAATAGTAAAGTAGGGTGGCGTTTCCGGAAAGTTCTTGAATACCGGCTTGTCCATCGAGCTCGGCATTAAAGGCCGATTTTAGGCAGCGAATTGCGAGTGGACTCTTCGTCATGACTTCTTGTGCCCACTTGATACCTTCGTTGTCTAATTGTTCGTAAGGCACGACGGTGTTGATGAGACCCATCTCGAGAGCTTGGGTGGCATTGTACTGTCGGCAGAGAAACCAAATCTCACGCGCTTTCTTTTGTCCAACATGTCGAGCGAGGTAAGAAGCGCCGAAGCCACCATCGAAACTTCCGACGGTCGGACCAGTTTGACCGAAGACCGCGTTATCTGCCGCAATGGTTAAATCGCAAATGACGTGAAGCACATGACCGCCACCGATGGCATAACCTGCCACGAGTGCGATAACTACTTTGGGCATGGAGCGAATCAGACGCTGTAAATCTAAAATATTGAGTCGGGGTACGCCGTCTTTACCCACGTAGCCACCTGCTTGGCTGCCGCGCACTTTTTGATCTCCGCCAGCGCAGAAAGCAAATTTGCCATCGGACTGAGGGTTGGCACCGCGCAGTAGAACAACGCCGATCGTTTCATCATCGCGGGCATCGTTAAACGCTTTGATCATTTCCGCGACGGTATCGGGTGTGAACGCGTTACGTCGATCGGTCCGATTCATCGTCACGCGAGCGATACCTTCGGTTTTCTCGTAAATAATATCGGTATAGTTACCGTGTTTTATCCACTTTAGTGTGGGTTGCATAGGCCTACAGTGAGGGGTTAAACAATAATTTCCAATGAATAAGAGAGGGGACGCTTGAAAATTTGCTCCAACCCATCCAGTTTTAGGTATGCGTGAATTAACGAAGGAACAAATTTCGAAGGTTTCTCAATGGGTGGCCGAGGGGGCGTCGCTTTCTGTCATCCAAGGAAAAATTTCAACTGAGCTGGGTATTTCGATGACTTTCTTAGATGTCCGCTTCCTGGTCGATGACTTAAATCTCACTCTCCAAGAAAAAGAAGAGCCGAAGAAACCTGAGGAAGTTGTGGCCGCCACGGATGAGGCTTTGCCTGCTGAAGCGGCACCTGCGGATGCTACCGCCGGCGTGAGGGTAGAAGTGGATACCATTTGTCGTCCGGGCACGATGGTCAGTGGTAGTGTCACTTTCTCCGACAGTCAAAAAGCTGATTGGTATTTAGATATGGAAGGTCGACCTGGACTCGTCCCGCGCACGCAGGGATATCGTCCAACCCAAAATGATATCGTCGAATTCCAACAAAAGTTAGACGCGGCCTTACGTCAGTCTGGATTCTAAGCGCGCGATTTTAAAATCGCTTCGGCGATGGTAAAATCACTCGGGCGAGTGAGTTTAATATTCACATCGGTATTTTCTACTAAAGATATTTCTTGTCCGATGGTAGCCACGGCGGAACTGTCGTCGGTCACTTTTTCCCCAGTCGCATTTACTTTGCGATAAGCTTTGAGGATGACGGAGGTGCGAAATACTTGGGGCGTTTCCGCGGTCCAGACGAGTGAACGATCGGGCGAAGTCTCGACGGCATTGCGGCTCTTTTGGGCAATCTTAATGGTATCGGCAGCTCTTCCTGCGAGGATGGCGGCTCCTGATTTAAAAGCTTGAGCGCGAACTAAATTAATGGCGGCCGGGGTAATCAGCGGACGAGCTCCATCGTGAATGTGGACCAAGCCCGGGTGATCGGCACAGGTTTCGAGTGCAGCGAGGACGGATGCTTGTCGGCTCTCACCGCCTAACACATATTCAACTTCCCAATGAGGAAAATTGAATGTGGCATAAGCGGTTTGTAATTTTTTTAATTGTTCAGGGTCACGATAGGTGATGATTACTTTCGCAATTTTGCCTGTCGTGTAGAATGCATTGAGTGAATAGAAAAAAACTGGCTTACCGTGTAGCGTCGCCGTAATTTTATCATCGACCACTTTCTGCATGCGACGGGCAAGGCCCGCAGCGAGCAGCACGAGGATGTCGCCAGGTTTGCTCATTTCGTCTCACCGATTTCTCGGCAAATTTTAATCGTTTCCGCGACGGGATCTGCGGCTTTTAAAATCGGTCGTCCAACGACGATGAAGCTGGCGCCCGCTTGCGCTGCTTGAATCGGAGTCATCACGCGATTTTGGTCATCGGCTTTGCCGTCGGGATAACGAATACCGGGTGTGACTAAAACAGGCTTGGGGCCTAATTCTTTTCGGAGCAGTGGTAATTCTAATGGAGAACACACGCATCCATGAACGCCCGATTGCACAGCCATTTTAGCGAGTAACTTAACTTGTTCTTCGGGGCTCGACTTTACCCCGACCGCATGGAGCTGGGCTTGGTCCATCGAGGTGAGAACCGTGACGGCTAAGAGCTGGCAGTTAGGGATATTCTGCTTTGCCGCTTCGACGGCGCGAGCGAGCATTTCGGGTCCACCACTGGCATGAAGCGTCAGTAGGGAGCAGGGGCGACCTTTCAGACTTTTGATCGCTGAGCTGACGGTGTTCGGGATATCGTTTAATTTTAAATCTAGAAATACTTTGAATCCCAACGCATGAAATTCGTCGACGATACTGGGTCCGTATTTAACGAAAAGCTGAAGGCCTAATTTTACCCATGCCACTTTTCCAATGAGTGGACGAACCAAGGACAGTGCCTCTTCTTTGCTCTCAACATCGAGCGCGAGAATGAGACGGCAGGGATTTCCCATAAACCACTTTTAGGTCTTAAAATCCTAATCTGCGAGAGTTAAATTATACCTTTAATTTAAATTTGATAACTACCTTAAGAACTTCGCCGGATTTTGAAATTTGTACCCCAGGTTGATGGGCATCAGAAGGGTAGAAAATAGTAAACTGCGAAGGGTAGAGATGGAGAAGCGTCGAGGGCGTCGTCGGGGCCACAAACTTAGCGACATCTTTTTCTGCTGAATAAGGTTCAAGGATTTCAAGTAAGGCGACGTCGTGATGTCCGCAGTATTCTTCGCCCGCAAAGACCACTTGAATATCGCCGAACACTTGGTGGGCTTCCCACTTCTTTTCTGTGGTGGGCTTAGTCTGATAGCGTTGCACGCCGGCTACACAATCGGATCCGACGATTTCATATTTTCCATCGGGTGTATTTGGATTAAAAGATTTAAGCCATTGGAACGCCTGAGGAAAATACGGATGTAAGTTTTCGCTTCGATGGGAATGGACGAGCAGATCTTGAATCATTTCCGGATTATTCTTCCTCGGTTGTGGCGACATCATCCATCGGCATTTCCACCGATTGCTGGGCGCCCAGTAAGGTAAGGAGGACGGCGATTCTTTTTTGTGGGGTGGCGAGTTTTAAAACTTCGCCTTCCGATCCCGCAAAGATTCCACGAATCACTTTAATTTTTGCCCCCACTTTTAATTCTTCATCGAGCATCGATAAGATACCGTCAGGGCCGAGGGCTTTTAATTCGTCGATGACTTTATGATCAACATCGACCGCTTTGCCGTTTTTACTGACTAAATGAAGTACGCCGCGAGTGCTTTTGACCGTGCCTTGTGAGTCTTCAGGATTAAATTTAACGAAGATATATCCGGGAAAAAGAGGTTCGATGACCTCTTTGTTTTTCTCGTGTCCACGTCGGGTACGACGAATGCGTGGAAAGAAAATGTCGATGTCACCGACGGCCTTTAAATTGCGAACGGCGACCGCCTCTTGGCGAGGTTTGGATTTTATGCAGAACCAGAAATTTTCCGGTGAGTCACTCATGAAGCTTGAACTTCATTGCGTGCGGGAAGCCAGCCTAGCGCGATGATGATGAGTTGGGTGACGGCAAAGGCACAGAGCCAGAAGAAACCAGATTCGGTGAATCCGTAGCTGTGCAACCCAACGCCCAGCAAGTTCGTACCAAACCAGGACCAGCTCGTGACAATATTTCCGAAGACGAGCATTTGCATGAGTCCTTCGCGTTTAACCAGTCCACCCCAGCGAGCGTGTAGACAAATGGCACACCAAAGTACAATGAGTACGGCGCCATTTTCCTTGGGATCCCAGCCCCAGAATCTGCCCCAGCTTTGATCGGCCCAAATTCCCCCAAGCATCGTACCCACGAAACTGGCAAGAGTGGCGAACGCTAGAATACCATAAGCAGCACGGGCGACGGATTCGCCTTCGCGGTAATCCTTTTTAAACACCCGCAACCATAAGTGAATGGCAGCGACGAGACCAGCGACGTAGGTGGCTGAGTATCCAATCGTCACGGTGGTGACGTGGGTGGAGAGCCAGAAATTGGAATCCAATACGGCCCGCACGCTTTCTAAATTATCTTCGCCCGATAAGGCGAGATTATGGGCGACAATGAGAGAAACGAAGCCACTGACCCCGGCGGCAACCGATCCAATCCCATTCCGCCAAATTTTTTCTAAGATGATACCGAGTAAGACTGCACCCCAAGCCACAAAGATACCTGAGGAATATAAATTCGTGACTGGGGGACGTTCGTGCAGCCACATCCGGAAGCCTAGGGCAACGGTGTGCAAAACGAAAATGGTAACCAGCATCGCATAAGCCCAATTGAATTGGGTTCGACCTTTTTCTGTGACCCAGGCCCAGAGGACGAATAAAATTAAGATGAAGTAGGCGATCAGCATCCAATAGAATATTTGGAGTCGACTAAAAATGGTTTCGGCATCCGTGCGTGCAGTCCATGGTCCCGTTTGGGCAGCGTAGAGTGCGCGGATTTGCAACGCACAATCATCATCGCGACCTTCCCGCCACGCAGTACAGAAATTGGCATAGCGGGTGAGGGTGCCGTCCGCGGCAAGAGCAGGACGATGTAAATTGCGTTCGGAGATGACGGAAAGTAGAGCGATACCCAAGTTATCCCACTCCTGATTCACATTTGTTGGGAGCGGAGGAACAATGCGTATGCTGCCTTCACGACTAAAGTTTTGATAACGCTCGACGAGGAATTTTAAATTATCTTGAAGTTCTTTGTCGAACTTAGGGGCACTGCCATCCGTACTTTTCTTTTCGGAAATTTGCGCGGCGGCACGATTAAGCGAGCTGAGCCAAGTTTGATATTCTTGTTGAGGGGAGATCTCGGCGGGTAAATCGCCGGGAATAAAAGCCATAGCCAAATTAGCATATTGCCGAGCGGCGCTTTCTAATTGAATGAGCGCGCGGTCTTCAGCTTCACGATTGGCCTGAGCGAGAGACCGAGATTTTTCAGCTGCTTTGGTTAGGCTTTCACTGTTCTTGATGACATCATTCCAGCTGAGGAATTTAGTTTTTTCAGGATCACGTCCCATCATCTTAAGTACCACGGGATGATCGACGCGGAAGGTGGGCAGGAATTTTGCAACATGTCCTCGGAAGGAAACTTCAATGAACCAATCTAAGGCGCTGATCGATTTTCCTTTCAGGTTTACGCTGCGAGCTTCGAGTGCGGTTTTGGCGACGGCATCTAGGTCGGGTAAATCTTTGGCAATTAAGGCCGATTCTTCGGCGGTCCACGTGGAAGGTTTTTTTCCGAAGGCGATGGCTTCAACATCAGTCAGGGCGATTTCGCGTCGCGCCCGCATCTGGAGCAGTGCCGAGCTGGCTAAGGTTTCAATCGGAATGACCCGACCACCCGTTTGCACCGGTATATTACCAAACTCTCTGGTATCCCAATTTTTTTCGGCCGACTCGGCAGTTAATGGAAATAGACCCAGCGCGAAAATACTTAATGCGGTGGTGGTAGTCTTACGATTCAAGAACTTTCCGAGGGATAGACAGAAATGCCAGAGCAGTCCTAAGGACATGAGGCTGACAGAAATGTAAGGGATTAACCAACCGGGATTACGCACGACTTGCAGGACAGAAATATTTTTACCTTCCGAAGTAGCACCAAAACTTGACTGGAAAAAAGTCATTCCACCATGACGCATTGGCTGATTCATGGAAATGGTATAAGGAAATTTTGCGGTTTCACCGGTGACAATCACATCACTCACGAAGCGCTTGGGAATCTCGGTTCCTGGATACTTCTCGTGCGTAAATTGGTTAAGGGTAATGGAGAAGGGTAGATAATGACGAAGTTTTCGGAGAGCGATTTCGTAATTTTTTCCTTCGTGGACAAAGGTTTGGGCGGGAAGAGAGTCACCCAGCTGAGCATTCAGAATCCAAGAACCCAGACTGACTTTTCCGGAACTCAATTCCACAATCGCCAGAGGATTGTTCGGATTGTTGTCATCAAAACTTTCGGGAATCGGCTTATACGCTAACGGTGTGCGCGCACCAACGCCTTGCGTGACTTGTACGACTTCGCCTTTGGGAAATTGCGATTTAGCTCTGATGATAGAATTGGGGTAATACTTTAAAACTTTAGCGGTCAAAGAAGTATTGGGTAGGCTTAGCGTAGTTTTCTGGAGAAGTTCCTCGGGTACAGAGATTACTTTATCAGTTCCACTGGGTGTATGTTCAATCACGACTACTTCATGACTACGAAACGCTTCGGTGAAGTTCCGTTGTTCTTTTTCCGGTATGACCATCGCTGATTCATCTTGGTACACGGCGGTGACGAATCCGCCGATTAAAAGGATCAGTAAACCGACGTGAATCATCTTAATGCCCCAATGCTTGTAGCCTTTTTTATCCTGAAACTTTTGGAAGTGAGCACAGATTAAATTAATCACTAATAATAGTCCTAACAGAAAACCCGCAGGCAGAGGTAGATGAATGGGTGCGGATGAATTAAGCGGATAGACACAAAACCAACTGCTGAAATATTCTTTTTGGACATGCCAGACGCCCCAGTGAACTTGTTCCAGTGTCCCTAATAAAATCAGGATCATCGACAATCCCATGAGCGCGACCGTCAGTTTGAGTGACGCTGCGAATTTGTAGATTCGACTAAAAACTGTTGATGGGGTTGAACTCATGGTAGTTGAGTTTGGGTTACCATTTTTAAGAATGATTCCTTCTCGGCGTTCACGATGGCGGTATCACCCGTGAGTTTGAAAAACCAAGTCGAATTATTTTTGGGAAGAATAACCGCGGTGGTAGAACTCTTTCCATCGCTCGATACCAGATAGTAAAGTCGGCCAGTAAGATTAGCTACGGTGATAGAACTTTGTTCGGATTTGATTTTTTCATCACTGACTTTTTCTAATCCGATTTGACCCCGCCAGCGATTGACGTTCGCCGTGTCGCCACCCACATCTCCCGGGAAAACGGTGACCGCGATTTCAGCTTTAGTGCCATCCGCCTGTGTAATACTCCAACTGCCTTTGCGCATGGGGTTAGGAGCCGAGGTGATCCAGGTCTTGGGAACTGTGCCCCACTTAGGTTCGGCAACAGCCGCCACTTCAGCCTGCATGGAGGCGTTACCTTTCATCGTATTATTGGTCATCGATGAATCTTCTTTCCTTTTGGCGGCGACCGACGCGTTTTCTGACTTCACTTCATAGGTCGAAATCTTTGGCTCGGGCTTACAAGCGCAGAGGATTAAAGGTAGAATGATCAACCAGTGCTTCATCTGGGTTGAGAGAATAACTCACCCCCTTATTGGCAACCAAAAGGCAGTATTATCAACTAAACTAATAGGGACTATTCTTAATTATAGCTCCGGGCAGTGTGTTTAGTTAGCAAAACGGAATAAGGTGACATCTCCGTCCTTGAACAGGTACTCTTTACCTTCGAGTCGATATTTTCCAGCGTCGCGGGCAGCGGCAACGGAACCGAGCTTTAAGAGGTCAGCGTAAGCGACGATTTCAGCCTTAATAAATCCTTTTTCAAAATCGGTATGAATAACGCCCGCACATTGTGGAGCGGTCATGCCGTGGCGAAAGGTCCAGGCACGTACTTCTTTTTCTCCCGCAGTGAAATAGGTCGCCAGTCCGAGTAATTTATAAGCGCCGCGGATTAATCCCGAAACACCGGAGTCGGTTACGCCGAGAGCACTGAGATAATCTTTAGCTTCGTTCGGAGGTAGCTCACAGAGTTCGGCTTCGACTTGAGCACAGATCACGACCGCTTCACAGCCGGATTGCTCAGCAATATGTTTACGGACAGCTTCGACGTAAGGATTCTTGGAAGGATCCGCTAAATGTTCTTCGGCGACATTACACGCATAGAGAACCGATTTCGATGACAACAGAGCGTAGCTTTTAATTCTCAGCCTTTCTTCTTCGTTCACTGATAAGCTGGAGGCAGGTTTGCCGTCATTTAAATGTTTAACGAGGCGGGTAAGTAATTCGACGTTGGCGATGGCGTCTTTGTCCTGACTCTTAATCTTCTTTTGATTTTTATCGAGTTGCTGTTCGGCCGATTGAATGTCGGCTAAAATCAGTTCGGTTTCAATCACACCGATATCGCGGATAGGGTCAACTTTGCCCATGGTGTGCAAGATGTCATCGTTGTCGAAACAACGGACAACGTGGACGACGGCATCCACTTCACGAATGTTAGCTAAAAATTTATTTCCGAGGCCTTCACCTTTAGAGGCACCCGCTACTAAACCTGCAATATCCACAAATTCAATGGCCGCAGGGATGACGACTTTAGTGCCAGCGATTTTTTGAAGTTCGAAGAGACGATCGTCGGGAACTTCGACGACGCCGATATTGGGCTCGATGGTGCAGAACGGATAGTTCGCCGCCTCGGCTTTGCGTGAGCGGGTGAGCGCGTTGAAGAGAGTGGACTTACCGACGTTGGGTAGTCCGACGATGCCTGCCTGTAACATAGAGTTTGCAACGTGGGCTTCCTTGCCCCGAAGGTCAAGAGCCGGAAGTGAACAAGGGCAAAGTCTCCGCTTCTTCGCGGGTTTTGCTGTTGGGAAGAACGACCTCTTGGTCGGGCATGGTCCGACCCTTACTAAGTTTTACGAGGCAGACCCGACCCTTGATTGACTGCACACTTAATAACGCGGTTGGCTTGAGGTCGATATCGCGTGCGACAATGGCATCGTTCTCTCGTAAGTTAAACTCCGGGGCTTCTCGGACTAAATGAACCGCGATGAGGCCAGTGAATTCAGTCGCGCGCCCGATAAACCCAACGCGATAGTTTGTTGAACTACCGATTGGCTTACTGAACGGCGAAGGAACTTCAACAACTTCACTCTCTGTTGGCGTCGTCGCACAACCCGTAACGAGTAATGCCAGAACGACGCAACAGAGACGTGAAATCACTTAGAGCTGCAGATTTTGTTGCTGCTTTTGGCGGACCTGAGCGATGTCGTCGGTGTTCTTCTGACGGAACGCTTCTAAGGTAGCGCTAGGCTTATCCATTTCACTTAATTTGTCTGGATCGATTTCAGGATCCACGAAGTTATCAAAGCCAGGACCAGAAGTATCCAGTTCACCTTCGAACATGCCTTGGAGTTTACGCATGCGCGTCGGGTGACGCATTTTGCGGAGAGCTTTGGCTTCAATTTGGCGGATACGTTCACGAGTCACCTTGAAGTGACGACCGACTTCTTCAAGGGTGCGTTGGACGCCATCGAGTAAACCGAAACGGAGAATTAAAACTTCTTTTTCACGTTCAGCTAAGGAATGCAGAACGAAATCAATCTTCTCCCGTAAGAGGCGAGTCGAGGCAGTATCGCTTGGATTTTCCGCTGATTTATCTTCAATGAAATCACCCAAGGAAGTGTCTTCACCATCACCGACGGGTGATTGTAAGGAGATAGGCTGTTGGGCCATCTTCATGATTTGTTGTACACGATCGATGGCCATGTTCATCTCGTTGGCGACTTCTTCGGCGGTCGGTTCGTGACCGAGTTCCTGTGTGAGTTGTTTTTGCACCTGCATGACCTTGTTCAAGGTTTCAATCATGTGAACCGGAATACGGATAGTACGAGCTTGGTCGGCAATAGAGCGGGTGATTGCTTGGCGAATCCACCAGGTCGCGTAGGTCGAGAATTTGTAACCCCGACGATACTCAAATTTTTCGACCGCTTTAACCAAGCCCATGTTACCTTCTTGGATGAGGTCGGTGAAGAGCAGACCACGATTCTGGTATTTCTTCGCAATCGAAATCACTAAGCGCAAGTTGTGCTCAACCATTTCAGTTTTCGCTTTTTGTGCTTCGTCTAAATGTTTACGCACGGAACGTACGCAGTGCAGAAGTTCGGTTGGGGACATGCGCCAGCGACGTTCGATCTCTTGGGCGCGGGTGGAGGAGACTTCAGGACGGCGCGCGAGTTTAGCACGCACGGGGCCGCGCATAATCGGAGCAGGATTGGCTAATAGACGACAGTCTTCGAGGTCGGCCTTTAATTCAGGCGATTCCAACCAATCTTCGAAAAGCTTCATCTTAAAGAAGAATTTACGGAGGATATCTTTACAGCCTTCTTTGCTGGTTAATTCGATTTTGCGGTAAGCTTCACGTAGTTTGGCTTTTTTGCCTTCGTCTTTTTCTTCATTATATTTTTTCCAAGCTTTTTCGAGACGTTCTTCCAGTTTGATACATTCATCAATGGCCTTAGGTAAGTTCTTATAATAGGTGTCACGTGATTCGACTTTTTTATCGATGACGACTTTATCAAAACGTTCGTCTTTTTTGAAAACCTTTTGGGCGAGATCGAGTTGGTAGGGCAGGGTGAGCCAGCAGGAGAAGAGGAATTCTTGGGCGCGTAATTCAGTGTCTTCGATGCGTTTGGAGATTTCGACTTCTTGTTCGCGAGTGAGCAGGGGTTTGTGGCCCATTTGCTTTAAATAAACATTGAAGGGATCGTAAGGTGCATCCGCGGGAACCGTGCGCGCCGCTTCTTCTTCGGACTCGTCGATTTTCTTCTGATACATTTCGACTTCTTCTTCATCGAGTAATTTAATTTCTAAATTATCGAGAATATTCATGATGCTTTCGATTAATTCAGCATCAGTCGCGCTATCCGGAATGACTTCGTTAATATTTTGAACGGTGACGTAACCATTCTTTTTGGAGAGTCCGACGAGGATTTGAACCTTAGCGTTAACATCCTTGGGCACAGTCGGAAGGCTGACCGCTTTGTCTTTACCAAACGGAATGGGTTTAGGTGCAATTTTGGCTAAAATTTTTGGATCAATCACCGGTTTGGCGGCGACGGGCTTGGCGGCGAC
>JBBAUX010000009.1:0-13314 GCA_040398005.1 Opitutales bacterium | reverse complement strand
TTGGCGGCGACGGGCTTGGCGGCGACAACAGGAGCTGCCTTTGTGGGCGCCACTTTGGTCGGTACTATCTTGGCAGGTGCCACCTTGGCGGGGGACACTTTCGTGTTTACGATAACGGGTTTACTTACGGGCTTGGCCGCGACGTGCTTCGCTACGACGACTGGCTTCGCGGGTGCCTTGGCTGCGGGTTTCGCAACGGCTTTGACCACGACGGGCTTGGTCGCAGGTTTAGCAGGTTTTTTGGAATTAGCTTTTTTGGTATTTTTGTTTTCGGGCATGTTGGTAAAGTGGATGGATTTAAATTTAAGTTACCCTCTGTATACTAAGGGCTCGGTATTGAGGAAAAACAGTGAGGGCGGAATTTTGAGCCAAAGTGGACTTATTTTAGTTTCCTGACTTGGGTAGCGACGGGGGAGTCAGGCTTTCTTTGCGTAGTTTAATCTTTTCGGCTAGTAAGGAATTAAGTTTGTCGACTTCGGTGGAAGCAGCTGAGGCGATTTGGGCGTCGATTTGTCGGTTCTGAAATTGGATGCGTCTTTGATGGAAAGCTTTGAGGATGCTGTTGATTCTACTTTTTAATTCTCCTTCTTGGTCCTGATCTTGCGTCTGGTGGGAAGTTAATTTCGCGGCTTCGGCTTGGAGTTCTGGATCGAGTACGTTAACGGCTTCACGGATTCCTTTGAAATGTCCGTTCACCGCTTCGTTTAATAGGGCGAGCAATAAACTGCCTCCTCGGTAATTAATATCAATCCACTCAAGGGGGAGGGCTTCGGAGACGGGGATAAAGTATTGTTCATGCCTCAATAATACATGTATTAAGTCTTCTTCCGGAGTTGTCAAGCCCCCCCCCTTGACAACGGGGACTTCGACCGGTTGGGCGGGGGCTAACTGGGCGGCAGGTCGGCGGGATGCCGAATTGGCCAAATGTCGCTCATAGGCCATGTGCATTTCACGGATGCCGATGCCCGCGTGTCGCGCAGCCTCATTGAGTGCCTCGCGGACGATTTCCTCGGCGCCTGCTTGTTCTACAATAGGGAAAATACTCTCGAGCAGGGAGAGTCTTTGGGCGAGTGGGCTGGTCGTGCTCCCTTCAGGAATAATGGACTGAACACAGAAACGCATGGCGGTTCTCGCTGTTTTTAAAAGTTCAGGCCAAGACTCGATACTATGCGTTGAAAAATATTCATCCGGATCTTTACCACCGGGGAGAGAGAGGAAGCGAATGTCGAGACCTTCACGAAGGCCGATCGGGAGGAGTCGCAGGGCAGCCTTTTGTCCCGCGGCATCCGAATCTAAGAATACGACTAACTGTTTGGTAAAGCGACGTAACTGAGCGAGGTGTTCTTCGGTGACGGCGGTACCTTGCGCGGCGATGACCCCGTGAATGCCTATGGAGTGACAGCGAATCGCGTCGAGCTGACCTTCGACGAGTACGAAAGGTTCTTCGTCTTTTCGATTCGCCCGAGCGCGATCCAAATTAAATACCGTTCGTGATTTTTTGAATAAATCGGTCTCCGGTGAATTCACATACTTCGCTTCGCGCGAAGGGTCGTCCTGGGGCGTAATATCGAGTGTTCGTGCTGTAAAAGCGATGACTCTGCCCTGAATATCCCGAATCGGAATCACGAGGCGGCCGCGAAAACGGCAACGCCAGCGAATCGGATCAGGTTGTTTATCGACGCCGAAAAATAAACCCGTTCCGGCAATCGCTTCTTTAGTAAAATTCTTTTTTAATAATCCGGGGATTAATTTCGAGTCATCAATCGGCGCAAACCCGATACCGAAATCTTCTGCGACAGACAGATCGAACTTTCTTTTTTCAATCCAGTAATTTTTCATCCATTCACTGTGCTGGGCGTCTTCCAGAAAACAACGATGCCAGTAATCGGCAATCAGTTGGTGGATTTCTAATAGTTGACTGCGGAGTGAGCGACCTTCGGTAGTTTGGGAAGATTGTTCGTATTCTAGTTCGACGCCGAAGCGCATCGCTACGCGCTCAACCGCTTCAGGAAAATCTAGGCCTTCGCGTGCGGTGACTAATTTAAAAACATCGCCGCCTTGTTGAGTGCTAAAGCAATACCACAGACCCGTTTCAGGATTTACTTTAAACGACGGACTCTTTTCGGATTTAAAAGGGCTTAGTCCCCACCAATCACGTCCCCGTTGTTTCATTTGGGTATAGTCACCTGCGAGAGCTACAATATCAGCTCGCTGTCTTAAGTCGTCGATGGATCTGCGTGAGATGAGTGCCACTGCTGTCAAGGGGTGTGTGTCAAGGGGGGTCGGTGCAACTGAAAATATTGTTAATTTAACTCTTAATACAAGCAGGGGTTTGCCTTAGGCCTAAAAATAATCATACCAGCCTTTGTGCGGCTATCACGAATCTTACCTCCGGTTTTAACGGCCTTAGTCATCCTGATTATTTGGCAGGTATTACCGCACATTCTTGGGATCAAAGATTATCTCTTGCCGCGTCCTAGCTTGGTTTACCACACCATCGTCAAAGAAGCCCAATTTTTGATTCCTGCTGCGGGTCGGACGGCGATTGCTGCGGCACTGGGGCTGCTGAGCGCGGTTGCGGGCGGGTTGATTGTGGCCAGTTTCTTTACGATGTTCGTCTCCGTTCGTCGAAGTTTTCTCCCTTGGGTTTTAATTTTGCAAATGACACCGGTGATTGTCTTGGTGCCGTTGATTGCGATTTGGCTGGGGTCAGGTTTGGCTAGTATTGTCGCCATCACCTTTTTAATTTCATTTTTCCCGATCGCTGCTTCGGCGTCGTCGGGCATGTCGCAGGTGGACCCCAACTATGCTGATTTATTTAAAGTGATGAAGGCCACGCGCGCCCAGACATTTTGGAAACTCTGGGTGCCTGGTGCACTGCCGAGTGTGATTACCGGTGTGAAAATTGCGGCGACCTTGGCCACTGTCGGCGCGGTGAGTGGCGAGTACATGGTGGGAACTAATCCTGGTGAAAGTGGCTTAGGATATCTTCTACAAATATATTGGAGTCGGACGGACACTGCGGCCGTTTTTGCGGTCGCTGTGGTCGCTTGTATTGTCGGCTATTGTTTTGTCGCTCTCGTGAATTGGATGGGAGCGCGACTACTTAGCCGCGAATAATTGCTTAGTCGACGCACTGAGGCCAAAGACTACGGAAAGACATTTGCGCTTCTTTATCTGGTATTTCTGGGCGTTCGGGATCAGTCAGAAACTTTAATGGAAATGCCGGTTTAATCGATAAAACGGTGATGACCTGATCTTTAATTTCGAAGACAGCGTACCAAGCACCGCAACCGATGTCGAAGAGGTTACCGTGGCGGCTACGAATGCGACGCGTGCGGTGTGGTGAGGGATCGCGTGAGAGAATTTCTTGGAGTCGCTCGGTGAAATCGATGTCCCAAGTTTTTCGTAACCACGAAAGATGTTCGTCAGCCAGAGCGCTAAAAATGATTTGATAGACCGGTGGAGAACTTTGGGCGTTGTCGATTTCTTGGAGCCAACCCGCTTTGGAGTCGGGAAACGAATCATAAGCGGGGATGTAAGGTTTAATATCAAAAATAGGAGTGCCTTCGACTAAGTCGCACGGCCCGAGAATTAGCTGATTTTTTTTGATACCGATGAGTTGAACCGGGGTGATGCCGAGTGGGTTGGGACGGTGCGGGGAGCGCGTGGAAAAAACGCCGCGACGTTTGGCCGGACCGCGTGGTGGGAGTACTTGGGGACGCCAATCTTTATTACGATGGAACCACCAAATCAGCCAAATGCGGTCAAAGCCTTCGAGGTCGAGTAATGCCTTCTGATATTTATCACCTTTGATCAGTTCTAAAATATTGGTCTCCGGTTGTGATTCGTCGGGTTGATGTCGGGCATTAAATTTGAGCGATTTACCGTTACGGATAAAGCCGATGGGTTGAATGGTCAGTTCGTCGCTCACGTGTTTTTATTAACACTAGCTAAGGTTAACTGACAAGAGGCGTTTGCGAGTTTCATCGGCTTGCCAAAAATTCAATCTCGCTGTATGCTCAGTCCACATTGAGTAAAATCATCAATCTTTCCTGTTATAAATTTGCGCCGCTCGACGACTTGGAGGGTCGCAAAGCGCAACTGCTTGCCCTGTGTTTAGAGCAGAATGTTAAGGGCACTATTCTTTTAGCTGCGGAGGGAATTAATTTTTTTATCGCAGGAACATCTGAGCAATTAGACCATGTTTTAAGGGCGCTTCGGGGAATTCCTGGTTTGGCGGATATCCAGCCTAAGGAAAGTCCAAGCGGCGATCAGCCGTTTAAGCGCATGTTGGTGAAGATTAAAAAAGAGATTATCGCTTTCGGTATTGAGGGAGTTAATCCTGCACTCAAGCCGGCACCGAAGATTACGGCTCAGGAGTTGAAGAAGATGTTGGATGAAGGCCGTCCGATTACTTTATTAGACACGCGTAATGATTACGAAGTGCGGATGGGTACGTTTAAAGGTGCGGTGCCGGCGGGCGTGATGACGTTTCGAGAATTTCCGATTGCAGTACGAAAACTACCCGAAGATTTAAAGAATCAGCCCGTCGTGATGTTTTGCACGGGAGGAATTCGCTGTGAAAAAGCTGGACCGTTTATGGAAATGGAAGGGTACACCAATATCATGCAGCTCGATGGTGGAATTTTAAAGTATTTCGAAGAGGTGGGTGGCGCGCATTACGAGGGTGAGTGTTTTGTGTTTGATGAGAGAGTAGGGGTGGGGGCTGATCTTCAGGAGACGCCGTCGATTCTCTGTTTCAACTGTCAGATGCCCCTGTCTTTAGCGGATCAGCAGCACGCGGATTACGTGTTGGAAAAGTCCTGTCCCTATTGCATTCACGGCAAGTCCCAGGGCCGTCCGATTGCTCCCCAGTTAGATAACCGAGGCTAGTTTTTCAAGTTTCCTCGATTTCTCGAAGATTTGGGTCACGACCTTGTCACAAACTATTTAGGATGTAGGGTTGAAACTTTAAATTAATTAGGGTTTTGTACCTAGGTAATGAAGCCCCTTAAGTCTCTGTTTTTAACCCTGATTGTTTTCGCCTCTGTTTTATCTGCAAACGCAGTGAGCAGTGCCACGAGCAAGCAAGCGTCCACCGCGTCGGATGCTGAAATTACCAAGGCGGCAAAGTTGGCTGGCATTGATATCGCTAAGCTTAAACTTGTGGCCAAACGCGATAAGGATTTGCGCATTGGTAAAAAGACGGGTGGTGCATTCTATGCCTGCAGTCGTACCGCTGCTAAAACTGCGAATCCTTCCGATCCTGAATCATTCACCACCGCGACACTTTTCCCCTTTACGAAGACATTCGTCCTGCACTCGCGTCCGGGTGCCACCAAGGTTATCTATTTAGATTTTAACGGACATGTTATTAAAGGTGCGCTTTGGAATACTGATCAGCTTGCCACATCGATTACCGTACCAGCCTTTGATCTCGATGGTAAGCCAAGTACTTTCAATTATGTAGAGCACGCGATGATTCAGAAAATCTGGAAAGAGGTTTCTGATGCCTTTGCCGCCTTTGATGTTGATGTGACCACCCAGGATCCGGGTGTAGAAAACATTCGTTATACTCTGAAATCCCCCGTTGACACCAATTATGGTACACGCGTTTGTTTCGGTGGTAAGAGTTCTTATGTCCCCAATTTAATCCAAGCGGGCGATGATCCTGATG
The DNA here is from genome assembly GCA_040398005.1 of Opitutales bacterium. Lineage (GTDB taxonomy): Bacteria > Verrucomicrobiota > Verrucomicrobiia > Opitutales > UBA953 > UBA953. The sequence continues at coordinate 7,634 of JBBAUX010000009.1, read as the reverse complement.
GTATTCTTGGCGTCACTGAATTAAACAGTTTTAATTTTCAGATTTCATCGGTCGCTTACGCCAACGACTGCCCAGTACTTATTTTCTCGGACTCGATTTACCAAAAAGGTAGTGCAAAGGATGTCGCTGACACGGCGGTGCATGAATTGGGTCACGCCTTTAATCTAAATCACTCAACCACGGATGACGGTACCACGCAAGTTGAGTACTACGCAGGTCACAATGATTGGGCTTCGTACATGGGCGATACCATGGGTAAGAGCGTAGCGCAATGGACCAATGGAGATTACGACGCGAACGCTACCAACACCGAAGATGACTTGTTGGAAATTGCAAAATCAATTCCTTTAAAAACTCCGGATGATCACGGTGATACGATTCTCTTAGCCACTACACTCACTACCACGAAGGTTAAATCTACGGAAAGAAGTACCCTGCCTGTGTACTTATACACTTCGAGCGCTACCGGATTGATTCATAATCGTGCGGACAAAGATCTTTTCAAAATCGAAGTCGGCGAAGGCGAGTTTTACGTCGAGGCCATTGCCGCAGATCCCCAAGCTAATCTGAATATTGGCCTTCGCTTGTTAGATTCTGCAGGCAATGAAGTCTTGGATGACTACGGTTACTCTTATTCCTCGGAAGACGGCATGAATGCATACATTTACAACGTATCACTTGATGCGGGCACCTATTACATCGAAGTTGACGGTGTAGGCGCCTACTGGGACGAAAACTCTGCTACTTTCATCAATGAATATATTGATGCGAGTGTTCCACGAGTTCCGGCGAACGACATTCCTGCCGATTGTTCTTACGATTCCGACACTGGTACCATTACCAATCCTCAATACCAGGGTTTTACTGATTACGCCTCGATTGGTCGTTACACCTTAAAGACCATCAGTAAAGGCACTCCTAATAATATACTTCCCGTAGCAAGTACGACGGGTACAACTCAGGTGGGTGGCATGGCGCCTTCTACGGTTAAGTTTGTGGGGTCCAATTCCTCCGACGCTGATGGTATTATCACCAACTACCTCTGGGATTTTGGCGACGGTACAAACTCTACGTCAGCAAACCCAACTCACGTTTACAGCACCCCGGGAGCTTACACCGCAACTCTCCTCGTTACAGATAACTCCAATGGCACAGGTTCATACACCCACCCTCCAATCACCGTTAAGGCTATATCCAGTACGAAGGCCGTTAATGTACTATCCGTTTCAGTGGCTTGGGTTAAGGGCACATTCACTACTGGATATTTCGTAGCAACCATCAAGGTCGGTGATCAAAACGAGAAAGCCATCGCTAACGCGGTTGTGAGTGTGACCTCATCAGGATTAGCTTCAGGCACTGCTACTGCTACCACGAATGCCCAGGGTGTTGTTACGATCAAGTCCGCTGTAATGTCATCCACTTCAACTGGAACAGAAACATTCACGGTTACTAATTTGGTCTTAAGTGGTTATCCGTACGATTCGACTAAGAACACTGTTTCCGCAGGTAGCCTGACTCGATAAGTTTTTTAAATAATTATAAAAGCCCCTACATCGTAAGGTTTAGGGGCTTTTTTATTGTTTGGACCTTATCATAAATAGTCGGACAATTCACCGATGAAGAAAACGTCTTGGGCCTGGCTGTTCTTGGGTTTTTTATTAACTGTATCGGCGTTTGCTCGTCCCGAGAATCGAAGCCGCTCGGCGCGTGAGTCATCGGACAAAGAAAATCAACACGCTGCTGAACAAGCCCAAGTGGAAGTTGAACCATTTAAAAAGGCTGCACGTACCGACAAACATATGCGACTCGATCGCGAAGGTCGTGCTCTTTATGTCTGCGAGGCTTTGCCCACTCAAGTCGGACCTGATACCACACCCTATACCTCGACCGCACTTTACCCACTCACCCAAACCTTCTTATTACACTCACGTCCTGGCGCCGCGAAAGTGATTTATCTCGATTTCACCGGTAACGTCACCACGGGTACGTCCTGGAACTCTACCTATGCAGCGGGCGCCGACATTACGACTCCGGCATTTGATACCGATGGAAGCCCCACCACTTTTTCAGCATCCGAGCAGGCGGTGATTCAAGAAGTCTGGAAACGAGTTTCAGAGGATTATGCGGCGTGGGATGTCGACGTTACCACCGAAGATCCAGGTCTAGAATCCATTCGTCGTACCGCTGTCAGTGACATCCAATATGGCGTTCGCTGTGTCATTGGCGGTTCGAGTACTCAGTGGCTAGGCGCTGCCGCCGGTGGCGTGGCTTACATCGGCTCTTTTGGTCAGTCTATCTCAACGACCAGCACGACCAATGATGTACCCGCATTTATTTTCCCGACTGAGCTCAGTAATAACGCTAAGTACATTTCTGAGGCAGCCTCCCACGAGGTTGGCCATACATTGGGACTCTATCACTCAAGTCAGACCAACGGTAACGAGTATTATGCAGGCCACGCCGATTGGGCGCCGATTATGGGCGTAGGGTATTACAGTAACGTTGTTCAGTGGACCAAGGGCGATTATCCGCTCGCTAATAATACCCAGGACCAAATCTCTCTCATCACTCAACGTGTCCCGCGTTTAACAGATGAGCATGGCAATGCCGCTACGACTGCTTCCGCTGTTGCTGGTGAGACACTTGTGGCTGGTGGAGTTATTAGCTATCGATCGGACGCAGATTGGTTTAAAATTACAGCAGGACAGGGCACCGTGAATGTTAGCGGCCTCGCGGCGTCACCTTCGGCCAATCTTAAGTTATCTTTATCCTTGGTTGATGAAGCAGGTAATGTTTTGGCTACCGGAACTTCCTCGGGTATGAACTCTAATCTCAGTGTGCCCGTTTTAGGCGGAAATTATTACATCGTGGCTGATGGGGTGGGTACCGGAGATGCGCTCACTGGATACACAGATTATTCTTCAATCGGTCGTTTTAGTTTATCAGGATCGTGGACAGCTGCCACGGTAACTAACGTCGCTCCGGTCGCGCTGACCACTGGAACAACTCCAACCTCTGGCACTGCTCCGCTCACTGTCTCATTTGTAGGTTCAAGTTCATACGACCCTGATGGTGCGATTGCTTCTTATGTTTGGAACTTTGGCGATGGTACTTCTTCGACCCTCAGTAATGTTACGCATACTTATTCTACTGCTGGAACTTATAATGCCTCATTAACTGTCACCGACAACTCGGGCGCGCAATCTGTCGGTACCGTTACCATTGTTGTTTCTGCCGTGCCAGTAACCTCCACCAAGACGGTTAATGTTTCCTCCATGGTAATCTCTTGGGTGAAATCTTCTTCAACGACTGGCTATGTATCCTGTACGCTTAAAGTCGTCGACCAAACTGGTAAGGCTGTTTCAAGAGCCAATGTAGCTCTCACCGCAACTGGATTTGTATCGGGAGACGCTACCGCGACAACCGGTAGCAATGGAACTGTGACCATTAATTCTTCTAGGTTGTCCTCATCAGTTAAAGGCTCCACGACCTTTACGGTTACTGGAATTACACTGAATGGTTATAATTACGACGCTACTAAGAATACGAAGTCGAGTGTCACACTGACTCGATAAGTTTTCTTAAATAAACCTAAAAGCCCCTCAATTTCCGATTTAGGGGCTTTTTTTGCCTTTATATACTTCGCATGCTTGTGGACTGCGGTGAGTGGTAATGTATAATTATATTATGAAAAACCTAACGTTGAGTGTGGTTGTAGTGGTTTTTTTCTTAACGGTTTCAATGTTTGCGGGACCGGATGATAAAAGCTACTCGGCGCGGGAATCATCCGCCGCCCAAAATGAATACGCGGCCAAAGAAGCCAATGTGGAACTTGAATCATTTAAAAAAGCAGCACGTTCCGATAAGGATATGCGTTTGGATCGTAACGGCAGGCCACTCTATGTCTGCCAAGCGCTCCCGACCCAAGTGGGGCCTGATACCACACCTTACACTGCAACGGCTCTCTTCCCCCTCACCCAGACCTTTTTATTACACTCCCGACCCGGCGCTGCGAAAGTGATTTATCTCGATTTCAACGGTCACGTCACCACGGGTACGTCATGGAACTCCACCTTCGCAGCGGGTGCTGATTTTACGTCACCGGCATTTGATACGGATGGTAGCCCCACCACTTTTTCGACATCGGAACAGGCGATAATCCAAGAAGTCTGGAAGCGAGTAGCCGAAGATTATGCCCCTTGGGATATTGATGTGACGACTGAGGATCCCGGTATGGAGGCGATCCGTCGTTCATCGTTCGGTGATACTCGCTATGGCGTTCGCTGTGTGATTGGTGGTTCAAGCACTCAATGGTTCGGCCGTTCCGCCGGTGGTGCCGCCTACATAGGAACATTCACCCGTACCTGCGCGACGACAACCACACCCAACGACATCCCCGCCTTCGTGTTTCCCCTGAAGCTCAGTAATCATCCTAAATATATTTCCGAAGCAGTCTCCCATGAGATCGGGCACACTCTAGGACTTTACCACTCGGGCCAAACCAACGGTAACGAGTATTATTCTGGTCACGCCGGTTGGGCCCCGATTATGGGATTAGGTTATGACTGTGACACCGTCCAGTGGACGATGGGCGATTATCCTCTTTCTAATAACAATCAGGACCAGATGTACCTAATTACGCAGTGGATTCCGCGATTGCCCGACGAACATATGGGCACTGCGGCGAAGGCTGTAGTGATTACAGGTAATACTTTAAAAGCGGGTGGGGTGATTCACGATCGCTCCGACGTTGATTGGTTCAAAATTTCTGCGGGTCAGGGTATCGTTACGATTAACGGCCTGACTGCTTCGCCTTCGGCAAATCTCAAACTATTGTTATCACTCGTCGATGAATCAGGAAAAGTATTGGCTGTTGGAACCCCATCGGGAACGAACTCAAACTTAAGCGTGCCTGTTTCAGGAGGAAATTACTTCATCGTGGCTGATGGGGTGGGTACGGGCGATGCGCTGACCGCATACACCGATTATGGTTCCGTCGGACGCTTTAGTTTGTCGGGTTCATGGCCACCCGCGCCGATTCCCAATGTGCCTCCTGTAGTTTTGATAACTGGAACTAAGCCCACCTCGGGAACTGTGCCACTGACCGTTGAATATGTTGGGTCCAACTCCTATGATCCGGACGGCGTTATCGTATCCTATCTTTGGAATTTCGGCGACGGGTCCTCTTCAATACTTCGTAATGTCTCACACACGAACTCTGTGGCGGGTAATTATAATGCCTCACTCACCGTCACGGATAACTCCGGTGCTCAATCAGTCAGTATAATTAGTATTATAGCTTCAGAGCCTGCGCCTCCCAGTTATCTAAAGGTGTCATCCATGGATATATCCTGGGCGCCCACAAGGTGGATGAGCAGTGCACGTTGTATCATCAGAGTAGTTGATCAAAGTGGTAATGGGGTTCCTAGGGCCAGGGTGGACATCACAGTTAAGGGCCTAGTTTCAGGAACGGCCACGGCGACGACCGATCGTTCAGGTTTCGTGAGGATTGATACCAACAGAATATTATCCAGATTGAGTGGAGCAATTACCTTTACGGTCACAAACCTTTGTTGCACTGGCTATGTCTACGATGCGACGAAAAATACTCTCACCAGTACAACACAGACCCGATAAGTTATTATTTAGGTAAAATAAAAAAAGCCCTCAGAATAAAATCTCTTGAGGGCTTTTTGTTATCTAAGAAAAATCTTATTTAACTTTGGTAGTTTTATCGGCCTTCTTGGCTTTCTTGGCTTCTTTATCGCCACCACGACCGCTTCCGGCGGAGGTGAATCCGCCCGCAGGGTTGAGTTCGCTGAGGACCTTAGAAAGGCGTTCGCGTGCAGCAACGGCCACGGGATCTTTGGAGTCCGCGGGAACGAGGGTTTCATTAAAGGGAGCTTCTTTCATGTCGAAGAGCTCACCTTTTTCATTGAGCTTCCAACCTGTTTCACGGGCGTACCAAGCGTTGCCGAGTTCGATGAAGACGGATGCACGGTGAGGAGTGGTGTCGCCTTTGATTTGTGAGACGAGACTCTTACCATCTAACACACGCTTCTCGGGTAGAGGAGCGCCGGTGATTTCGCAAAGGGTAGGGAGAATGTCACTGGAATCAGCGACGTTCGTATTTAATTTATCTGCTGGGGTAACACCAGGCCAGTTGAAGATGAAAGGAACGAGGGCACCGCCTTCTTGCATGCTACCCTTGGAGCCTAGCACAGGCTTTCCGTTGATGGTTGCGCGTGGATGTTGTGCCTTCGCAGTTCCGTTGTCGCCCATGAATACGATAATCGTATTTTCGCGGAGTTTAAGTTTTTCGAGTTTAGCTACTAAATTGCCGACGAGTTTATCCATGTACTGCATATTGTCATTATAGGTAATGGCGAGGCGCTTGGCGGCATCAGCATCCTCAGGGAGTGGCTTGCTGTCAGGCGTCGGGAGGATTTGTGCATGAACATGCTGCAATGAGTAATAGAGGAAGAAAGGTTTGTCTTTGTTTGCATCGATAAACTCGAAAGCATTCTTCTCCATGAGATCAGGCAGGTATTCGTTATTAGCTAACTTGAGATTCTTCTCGTTGATATTGTAGGGACCTGGTTTAGCACGCACGCCGCCTTCAGCTCCTTTTTCACCTTCAAGTTTGGAGGTCTTGATTAACTCCGCACATTTTTCTGCATTCCAAAAGATACCACTGGCTTTGGCGCTCATCACGTGGTCGAAGCCCCACTGAGTGGCATCGCCGCAAGGGAGAATTTGTCCCCACTTGCCAATCATGGCGGTGGTGTAGCCGGCCTTCTTTAAAACGGTAGGAGTCATGACCTCAGCTCCTTCGCCTTCACGCACCATGGTGCCAGATCCATCTTGGTCGACTGCGCGAGTGCGGAATCCGTAACGTCCGGTCAAAATAAGCGCACGTGATGGGCCGCAGAGGGGAACGGTATAGAAGTTGCTAAAGCGAACGCCGCCCTTGGCCAACGCGTCGATATGGGGAGTCTTGTAAGCTTCACCACCGTTACAGCTCAGTTCAGCAAAGCCCAAGTCATCGGCTAGAATGAAGACGATGTTTGGTTTAGCGGGGGTGGCGGCTTGGAGGGCTGACCCAATAAGCATTAAGCCAAGACCACAAAGAGTACGGAGTGATTTCATAAGAAGGGTGCGAGGTATGTAGTTAAATATTCAATGGATACAACACTCTAAAATAGGGATAGTTCCTGAATTGATTCCATTTAGGGGGGACAAGGACGCGAGTGAAACTCGCGAGGGGACAAGTGGGCAAGGGGACACGGTGACAAGGGGTCCTGAATATCAAACTCAGTGTACTTAAAGTGGGTGGGTAGGGTCGGATTTGAACTAAAATTTATCTCGCAAAGGCCTATTTATTGAAGAGAATTTATGAATGAACTCCAAACAATTCAAGTTACTCAGTGCCATTTGTTTCTACCTCGGATTCGCCTCTATCTTAGGCTCAATTGCTATTTGGTTTTATACCGGTGGAACTACACCAGAAAGCTTAGCACATGCCGAACGTTTTGGAATTTTCGTGGGCCTCTGGGCACCGACATTCCTGATCCTTTCAAATCGCTTCGACCGCTTCGCTGATCGGGCAAATTGATTTTAGTTCAGGGGACACG
>JBBAUX010000008.1:82863-88862 GCA_040398005.1 Opitutales bacterium | reverse complement strand
TTCAGATGGTACCGTCATAGTGGGTTCTAGTTATAATGGTACCACAGATCGTGCCGTAATGTGGGCCGATAATCGTGGCATCGTAGATGTCGCTGACTGGATGAGTTCCATCACCGGCGCCAACAGCGTTGCATCGATGTCTAACAGTCTTGAAATGACATACGTCGAAGGTGCTCACCACCGCACCCTGATGTCGTACGACAACATGGGTAAGAAAAACCAAGTTTGGGCGACGGGTGACTTCGGCTCCAACTCGCGTACTACTGATAGCAATATCACCACTGGCGAAATCGGTGTAAGTACGACACTTGCTGACGGCATCGTCGGTGGTATCGCTTTAGGCTATGGCGCTCAAAATACCGACTTAGCATTTGGTGGATCGGCTGCCATCAAAGGTAACTTCATCCTCGGTGAACTCGATTACCTCTTACCTGATAAACAAAGTATCTTCTCGGTCCTAGTCGCTTACGGAAAATGGAATGCAGATACTGTTCGCGGTTACACGGTCGGCGGAGCCACCCCTGACTATTCTATCGGAACAACCGATACCACCACCTCGACATTACGCCTGCGTCTGGATGGTCAACAACATGCGACCACCAGCAACATCGGCATTACTCCATTCATTTCAATGAATTGGACCCAAACCAAGGCCGACGCCTACACCGAAACCAGTGGCGCGTACCCAGCACTTTTTGATGCTCAATCTAACACCTTCAGCGAGGGACGTTTTGGTTTAGTGGCTTCTTATAAATGGAGCGAAAACACCAAACTCATGGCCAGCGCCGAATGGATTCATAGGTTTGATAATAAGCCGACAATGCTTACTGGAACTGACATCACGGGCGCGATGCCCTTCGCTACTTCGAGTGCAGCACCCATTGCGAACCAAGCACGTTTTGGTTTCGACGTCGATCACCGCCTCGATAAATCAACCCTGTTAAATTTATCGATTCACTTCGCTGGCCTCGGTGCGAGTCCCGATGTGCAAGGTGCACTGAGCTTACGCCAAGCATTCTAATAATATCTGATTTGGTTTAAATAGGCTGTGGCATCACCACAGCCTATTTTATTTAGTGAAGCCATTGACTAATATATCTAAGTAGGTGAGATTTATTGAACATATGGGTGACCTTAATTTAGACATCCGGTCCATATTTCAACAGGCCTACTCGCAGCATCCCGCACAAACTGTGGAAGCCATCAGCAAATTGGCCAATAAATACAGCGATACCGAATGTGATGCATACTTAAAAAAGCTACCCGAGCTACAACAGTATCAAACAGTCCTTAAGAAAGTATACAGCGATTACATTCTCCATATGGAGGCTGTTTCAGTTAAAGAGATTATTTCCAATCCAACAGCGCACTCGCTAGATTTTCTGAAGGTCGCATCATCCGAAGCTGCGACGGCCTACCATCGGGTTGACGGAACTTTTGACCGCATTAATCTGAAGAGTGCAAAAGTTTTTACTATGGTTGGCTGCGGACAACTACCTGTCACCGCCATACAAGCACACGAACGTAGTCAGGAATAAAGGTGGTGGCCCTCGATATTTCGCCGTCAGCAATCGAGAGCGTCAATCAACTCAAGGCACACTGCGGATTAAGTCGAATAGAAGCCATCTGTTGTAATGGTGCAGAATACGATTATTCGTGCACCGATATAATCTATGTTGCCAACATGGTTTCGCCTAAACTTTTAGTCTGGAATCAAATCCAAGCGACCGCCGACCGCCAAGCTCAGGTAATTATCCGTGAGCCCTATTCACTGGGACGACTTTGGGCAGATTCACTTGAGAATGCCCTCGGCAATCATGCAAACATCACGTATCGTGGCCCAGGTTCTCGCTATTTATCGCGTGATGTGTTTTACAGCCTATAAAAATCCGTCAATGACCCCCCTGCCTAAATCTGTCGTTCAATCATTACAATTTCCGGCATTCACTGGTCCTGAACAAACACAACAACTCGCACTACAGTTTCAGCTGCAAAATACTCAGTGGTGGACCGCTGAAGAAATAAAGCGACATCAGTTTAATCAATTAAACGTTGTTCTGCGTCATGCTGTGCAGACTGTTCCCTATTATACTGAATTATTCCAGAAGAAAGCAATCAACCTGCCTGAGTTTATCGATGAAGTCTTTATCGCTTCACTTCCTATTTCTTCGCGAGCAGATCTACAAGCAGCGGGCACAAGGCTCTTCAGCACACGTCTTCCTGCTGAACACGGAAATCATTCACCCGCCAAGACATCAGGCTCTACAGGTCAGCCGCTAACCTTCGGTCGCACCGCTGCCACTCAAGCTATTTGGCTGGCCTGTGCACTGCGCGATCACCTTTGGCATGAGCGTGACTTTAGAGGCAAGATCTGTGCGATTCGCTGGGCAGCGCCAGGCGTATCCGAAGCCCCTAATGGATCCAGTTACCCAGACTGGGGACGGACGGCTGCTTCAATTTTTCAGACTGGTCCAGCGTCGACATTAAGTGTGATCGCAAAACTTTCGGAGCAATATGCTTGGTTGATAGAACAGAAGCCTGATTACTTGATGTCATTCCCGTCTAACCTCATCGCCCTGACGGACTATGCTAGAAAAAATAATCAATCTCTTCCTAAACTGAAAGAGATTCGTACCTTTGGCGAAATGTTAACTCCCGAAAATCGCTCATCGATTGAAACGGGCTGGGGAACCAAAGTTGTTGACCTCTACAGTTGTGAGGAAAGCGGTTTTCTGGCACTACAATGCCCGAAGAATAATCACTATCACGTTCAATCTGAGTCGGTTTTTATCGAGATTCTCGATGAAAAAAACCAGCCATGCGCACCAGGCGAGATAGGGCGCGTAGTGATTACTAACTTAAACAATTTTTCGACGCCGTTGATTCGATACGAAATCGGTGACTATGCCACCGTGGGGGCAAAGTGTAATTGCGGTCGTGGCCTACCTGTCATTATGAATATTCATGGACGACAGAGGAATCGACTTATTCTGCCCGATGGACAGAGCCTCTTCCCGCGCGTTGGCGAGCGCAGCCTCAATGAATGTCTACCAGAAGTTATGATTTCTAAACTGAAGTGTATTCAAAATAGTACCCATGAAGTTGAATTACTCTTAGTCGTTAATCGCGAGCTCAGCGCTGGCGAATGCCAGAAAGTTAAAGATCAGTTATGCAAAAATTTGGGGCATCCATTTGAGATTAAATTATCATTCCCATCTGACATCCCACTGGGCCCATCGGGCAAGTTCGAGATGTTCGAGAGTCGCGTTCAGCTTTGATAGTATTTGCAGGCAAGTCCCCGTCCGGCCACCAGCGGATTTATTTTTCACCCTTCACCCGTGCATAACGCATGGCCATATACACGGCATGGCAGGCGCGACAGTAACTGTGTCTGGTCTTCGTAGATTTTATCCAATGAAAACTATGGATCGAAAAGGTAATACCACACTGCGTGCATGGTCGCTTGGTGGCTAATTTTAAACGCTGACTGATTTCCAAATTTTTCTGCAATTGTTTCTGCAAACAATCATGACACCAGGGGTGCAATTCTCCGCTGATCAGGATTTCGTGAAAGTCGGTCACGAGCTTGGACTGATGACACTTGGCACACGATAACTTGGGAGGATTTTTCATCCTCCTTGTGTTTAAACAAAATGCCCCTGCATCAAGTTCCTGCTACTGAGGTTTTTACCCTAGTAACTTGTGACTACTCAACGGTGACCGACTTAGCCAAGTTTCTGGGCTGATCGATGGAACAACCGCGAATGCGGGCCACGTGATAAGCCAAAAGCTGTAAAGCGACGGCAGCAGGAATGGTCGCCACCAAGGGACTACATTTAGGAATCACAATAATATCGTCCGTTAAATCGGTCTTCGGGTGTCCTTCGGTGACGACTGCAATAATGTGTGCACCGCGGGCCTTACATTCTTCCGCATTGCTCCAAACTTTATCGAGTACCGAAGTCTGGTTCGCTAAAACAATCACGGGAATACCAGGAGTCAGTAAGGCAATCGGACCATGTTTCAGCTCAGCGGCATGATAGCCCTCGGCATGGACATAGGAAATTTCTTTTAATTTAAGGGCACCTTCTAAAGCCACCGGATGCATCGGTCCGCGACCAATGAAGAAGGCGTGGTCCGACTTCGCCATGCGCTCGGCCACTTTCGCAATGGCATCATTCTGCTTCAGCACGAAATTAATCATCTCGGGCAACTGATTGATTTCTTGAGCTAACTCTATGCCGTGTTCTTGGGAGAGTCGACGAGTACGTCCCAACTTTAAGGCCATTAAAAGTAGTACCGCGACCTGGCCGGTAAATGCCTTGGTCGACGCAACGGAAATTTCGGGTCCAGCGTGAATGAATACTCCACGTCCCGTCTCACGGGCAATGGCGGAGCCGACGACGTTCACTAATCCAAGAATCATCGTGCCTTTTTCTTTGGCCTTGCGAACGGCGGCTAAAGTATCGGCCGTCTCACCCGACTGTGAAACTGCGATGACGAGATCGTGATGATCAACGATGGGGTTTCGGTATCTGAACTCAGCAGCTTGCTGAACTTCAGCCGAAATTCCAGAGACATCTTCGAAAGCGTATTCACCCACCATACCAGCGTGAAGTGAGGTACCACATCCGACTAAAACAATGCGTTGAATCTGGGCTAACTCCGTAGGCGAAATATTCATACCAGCTAAAACGACATTGCCTTCTATGGTATTAATTCGACCGCGGAGAGCGTTGCGCACGGACTCGGGTTGCTCAAAAATTTCTTTAAGCATGAAGTGCTCGAAGCCGCCCTTCTCAACCGCTCCAATATCGAGACCGAGCTCGGAAACATCACGTGAAATGGGTTCGTCATCTTGATTACGAATATCGACGCTGTCGGCAGTAATCACACCGATATCACCGTCGTCTAAATAAATCACCCGTTGGGTGTGAGCCACTAAGGCCGAAGCATCTGAGGCAACCAAGCACTCACCATCACCCATTCCGATGACGAGTGGACTACCTTTGCGTGCGACCACAATTTTGTTGGGTTCGTCGGCACACAAAACAGCGATACCGTAGGCACCTTCTACCTGTTGCAGAGCTTTAACCACCGCTAAGCGTAGATCGCCGTGATAGTGAACGCCAATTAAGCGTGATAACGCCTCGGTATCAGTATCGGAATCAAACTTATGTCCTTCGCTCTGAAGTTTTTCACGGATAGCGCGATAGTTTTCAATAATTCCATTATGAACGACACAAATTTTTCGACTCTTATCGAAATGCGGGTGCGCATTGATTTCAGTGGGGGCACCGTGCGTCGCCCAGCGGGTGTGCGCGATACCGACGGTATAACTTTCATGCTTCTCGGGCGAAAGATCACCACGTAACTTATCCACCAAGCGGGCAACTTTACCGACGGCTTTAAAAGTGGTCAGACCTTGGGCATCTAATAAAGCCAAGCCGGCTGAATCGTATCCACGATATTCAAGTCTCTTGAGACCACCAATGAGAATGGGGGTCGCTGGACGTGTTCCGATATATCCGATAATGCCGCACATAGTTTGTTGGGTTTAATTAGTGTAAATCTTGGATAACAACATCTGCAGGTCGAGTCGTAAGTCCCGGCCAAATTTTGCGGCCAGGGTAAATGGATGTATTGATACCAGTATGGACATTATCACCAATGACCGTGCCGAATTTTCGACGCCCAGTATCGACCAACTTATCCGCCACCTTGCTGCTGTGAGTCTTGCCGTCATGGCGTAGGTTAGAAGTCGTAGTACCAGCACCTAAATTAACTTTCTCCCCCAAAATGGAGTCACCGATATAGGACAGGTGTCCGACATTGCTCTCATTAAAAATGACGCAATTCTTGATTTCAACGGCTTGGCCGATGTGACACTGCTGACCAATCGAAGTGGATCCGCGGATATAACAATTGGGTCCAATCTTACAGTTGGAGCCGATGATGACATCACCTTCGATAACCACACCGGGTAAAATTTTGGTACC
>JBBAUX010000008.1:50700-82763 GCA_040398005.1 Opitutales bacterium | reverse complement strand
TTAATGACTTCAAGAGGGTCCAACCACGCTTGTGGATGGACTTTTATCGCTACGACCTCGTCCTTGGAATAAGAACAGCCCGCGGCGGCTAAAGTCGTTTGATGATGAGCTTCTAATGCGATATTAGCTAAAGAAATTTGCGCCCAGGTCCGCGTTGAGACAATCGGTTCCGCCGCCGCCGATGCCTTAGATTTAATGAGATTATAAAGAGGCATGATTAAGCTAGGTCTTTCTCCAGGGCTTGTTGGAAACGTTGCGTCCAGGCATCGACTTCCGATTTCTCACGATGCTCAACTAAGATACGGATTTTGTTTTCGGTTCCAGAATAGCGGATTAAGTGACGGCCAACCTGACCAAAAGCTTGATCCGCTTCGCGTATCGTCTTTTGCAATTGGGTTAAAGACTCAATCGGTGGCTTCGACTTAATTTTTAAATTCAGTAATGTGCTAGGGTACTCATGCATGACTTTTACCAAGTCAGAAATTTTCTTACCCTGTTGTTTCATGATTCGTAAAATCTGAATCGCACTAAGAATGCCATCACCCGTGGTCGCATGATCTGCAAAAATTAGGTGGCCTGAATTTTCGCCACCGAACGAGAAGCCACCTTTACGAAGCGCTTCAATCACATGGCGATCACCTACGGCTGAGGTCACGACGTTAATCCCGGCACCACGTAAGACTTCATGCAGTCCAAGATTACTCATCACCGTGGTGACCATCGTATCGTTACGCAGAAGACCCGCTTGTTTAAGTGCCAGCGCACATAAAACTAAAATACGATCCCCGGATATGGATGCACCTGTTTCGTCGCTAAAAATAACGCGATCCGCATCACCATCAAAAGATATACCGATATCAGCACCCTGCTCTTTCACGACTTTACCCGCGTATTCAGGATGCAAAGCCCCCACCCCGTCGTTAATATTCAAACCGTTAGGTTCGGCCGCTAACTTGATTACTTCGGCTCCGAGTTCTCGGAAAATCACGGGGGCGATTTGATAGGCCGCACCATGTCCGCAATCGATGACAATTTTTAATCCAGATAAATCCACAATGCCCGCACTTTGTTTCGCGTACTCGATGTAACGTCCACTGGCGTCATTAATCCGCAAAGCTTTTCCAATTTGTGCAGGAGCAACCAAGGGCTGCTTCTGTGATGAAATAATTTCGGCTTCAATCTGGCGTTCTAATTCGTCGGATAATTTATAACCGTCTGGTCCAAAAATTTTGAGACCATTATCTTCATAATGATTATGTGAGGCCGTTAGCATGATACCGGCTCCACAACCCATCGATTTGGTTAAATGAGCCACCGCAGGAGTCGGCATCGGACCGACCAGAAAAACGTCCATCCCGCTCGCCACGAGGCCACTCGTCAGCGCAGTTTCTAACATATACCCCGAAATTCGCGTATCCTTGCCAATCACCACGCGATTGTGATTTGCCCCTTTAGATTTTAAGACACGAGAAATTGCCTGACCTGCCTTCAGCGCGACCTCAGAGGTAATTGGGTACTCATTCGCACGACCACGAATACCATCTGTACCAAATAACTTTTGGGTCATAATATTTTTAAATTAGGTTAAAAAACATTATGAAGGTAAAGACACATTCATTGAAAGATTAAAAGGCACCCCGAAAAGTGAAGATTGTGTGATTTTTTAACAACTTTTAAGCAGGTTTGACCATTATGCAATTGTGCGTCAAATGCGGGGAATGAACTTGAATGAACCCACCGGCACTTCCGCCATCAAGTCCACCCCCTTCCGTTTTTACATCTCGGGATTAGTTCTTGGTACATTAGCCATCCAGATTCAAACGGTTGCGATTGCCTGGCAGGTTTTTCAGTTAACCAAAGCGGATCATAAAGTGGCCGCGCTTGCCCTCGGCGGTATCGGCCTCGCTGAAGTCATTCCCTTTGTCGGTACGGTACTTTTTGCTGGTCACTTTGCCGACAATCACAACCGACATCGCATTGTCTGCAGTGCCCTAGGTTCAATGCTTTTAATTAGCTTAGTTTTATTTTTCATACCCCATTTTGAAACGTCTTCCGTAAAATTAATCTTACTCTATTCCGTCGTCGTGCTTGGTGGATTCGCCCGAAGTTTTTTGACGACGTCGCGACAGGCCATGCTGGCGGAAATCTTACCACGTGAACAAATGTCGAATGCCATTCGTTGGCGAAATACCTTGTTTGAACTCGCTTCCGTTTTAGGACCGGGCATCGGCGGAGTAATGCTTTGGCAAGGTGGCGCGAGCTTGGCCTACACCGTAATGAGTGTCTTACTTTTATCGGCGCTCATTTCGACTTCCTGCGTCCGCACGAGTCAAAAATTACAATCCAAAGTTCGCGAGCCAATCTTTCAAAGCTTACGTGCAGGTATCAATTTCATGCTCGGCCAACGTATCATGCTAGGTGCATTTACCTTGGATTTATTTGCGGTTCTCTTGGGGGGTGCCGTGGCACTACTCCCTCTTTTCGCCGAAATGCTCCAGGTGGGAGAATTAGGATTTGGGGTCTTGCGGGCAGCGACTTCCAGCGGAGCCGTGATCGCGTCCGTCTGCTTAATTTTTCTACCCTCATTTAAAAATGCGGGTCGTGCGCTCTATCTTTCTTTTGCCATTTTCGGTCTCTGTATCATCGGCTTTGGTTTCGCTATTCCCATCGCAGAGTTCTTGGGCTTGGGACTCATCGGTGCTTTCATTTTAAGTTGTCTATTTTTATTTATCTCGGGGGCCGCCGATGCGGTCAATGTGATCATCCGCCAAACGATATTACAGACCAGTGTGCCACCCGAAATGATGGGTCGAGTGTCGGCCGTTACCGCTGTTTTTATTGGCTGTTCGAATGAGCTTGGGATGGCGGAATCGGGCCTGATGGCACGTGTATTCGGCACCGTTAATTCAGTCATCATCGGAGGACTGGCCGTCTTCGGCGTGATGGGCATTACCGCGTGGCAATTCCCGGAAATTAGCAAACTTAAGAAAATTGGATAAATCTTTTCTCGCTTATCATTTTAGTTTCCAGCAAACCACCCGCCATGGCTCTCTTAAGTTTACTCGATATCTGCGTTAATTTCGGCGGGCCAGCCGTGCTTGATCATTTAAATCTCCAAATTGAAGAAGGCGAAAGAGTCTGTTTATTAGGTCGCAACGGAGCAGGCAAAACCACCCTCATGCGTATTGCTGCCGGAGAAATGGCGCCCGACTCCGGAGCCATTACTCACCACGAAGGCGTGACTCAAGCCCGACTAACCCAAGAAATTCCGCATCACTTACCGGGTAACGTGCAGAGCATTGTCGAAAGCGGTTTACGTACCGACTCCATCGAAGAAGAATGGGAGCGCGATGTCCGCGTGGATAGTTTAATCGAACGCCTCGGCCTCGATCCGGAAAAAGCGTTTGATGATTTATCCGGCGGGCTGAAGCGTCGCTGCTTACTCGCCCAAGCGCTCGCCGCGAAGCCCGATTTACTTTTACTCGACGAGCCAACCAATCACATGGACTTGGAGTCGATTCTGTGGATGGAAGAATTTCTGTTAGAAGAAAAGATTCCTCTTTTATTCGTCACGCACGATCGCGCTTTTCTCCGTCGCATGGCTAATCGCATCATCGAACTTGACCGCGGAAAGCTGATGAGTTGGTCTTGCGATTACGATACTTACTTAGTTCGAAAAGATGAATTATTTATCGCAGAGGAACGTCAAAAAGCGGCCTTCGATAAAAAGCTTTCTCAAGAAGAAGCTTGGTCACGCAGAAGTCCAGGCGCGCGCCGCACGAAGTCCAATGCCCGGATGGAGGCGTTGAAAGTCCTCCGACAGGTCCGCGCCGATATGCGTAGTGTCACGGGTGCCGCTAAAATGGAAATTAGTAACGCCGATCGCTCCGGCGAACGCGTAGTTGAAGCCGAAAACATTGAATTTTCTTACGGCAACGATCAGAAGGTGATTCGTGATTTAACCTTACGCTTAAATCGCGGCGACAAAGTCGGTCTCATCGGTCCAAATGGTGCTGGTAAAACTACTTTAGTTAAAATGTTAATGGGCCAACTCGAGCCCACGGGTGGTAATATTAAATTTGGGACCAAACTCGAAGTCGTTTACTTCGACCAAATGCGCGGGCTGATTAATGATAATTTAACGGTCGCCGAAAATCTCGCGGGCGACTCCGACACGGTAGAAGTGCAAGGACGCTCCCGACATGTCATTAGCTACCTTCAGGATTTTCTCTTCGAACCGACCCGCGCGCGCTCCAAAGCCAAAGTGCTGTCGGGTGGTGAACGTAATCGACTCCTCCTTGCCCGACTCTTCACCAAGCCCGCTAATGTCTTGGTTCTCGATGAACCGACCAATGATTTAGACGCGGAAACTTTAGACGTACTTGAAGATCTACTAGTCGAATATAAAGGCACGCTTATCATCGTCAGTCACGATCGTGATTTCCTGGATAACGTCGTCACCAGCACCCTCGTCTTTGAAGGCAATGGCATTGTCACCGAACATGCCGGTGGTTATACCGATTGGCGTAATGAAGTAGAACGAGTCGCTAACAGCAAACGCGCCCAACCCATCGCGGCTAAGCCGAATGCTGCACCCGAAATAAAACCAGTCGCCAGCAAATCATCAAAATTAAGTAATAAGGACCGCCAAGATATCGTTGAGTTGCCCGGTAAGATTGCCGAACTCGAAGCGGAACAATCTAAGATAGCTGTCCAGTTAGCCGATTCTGAAGTGTATAAAAACGGTGGAGCACTTTTTGCTGAATTACAAAAACGCCTTCAAGCGATTGATGCAGAACACCATGCGGCCATGCAGCGGTGGCTAGAGCTCGAATCTCGAAAGGGTTAATTTTTGGTCTTAGTCAGGTGCAGTGAACGATAAGTAAGTTCACCGCTCTGCGCATCGCGATAAAGTCTCGATCCCTTTACGCCCGCGAAGTCGAGGGCTAGTTTATGCCAATATGGGGGCAAACAGTCTTTCACCATTTGCGTATAACGGGGCGTGTTTAATTCCATACCGCGAATAATTTCAGGATTAATCAGACGCATCAGATTTACATGCAGTGAAGGCTGACCAAATAAATCCTTCATCCACTCCCCTACTCCGCTTTCATATCTTAAATCTGCGTACACGAATTGCCCGCCAGGTTTTAAGACACGGGCAACTTCTTTCAAGAATTGAGAGAAATCAGGATAGCAATGGGAGGCTTCAACATTGATCACGACATCAAAACTTTCATCAGCGAAAGGTAAGTTCATCGCATCCCCTTGTATAAATTTTAATCCCGAGACGGCGTGACGGCCTCGGCAATATTCAATAGCTGCAGGATTTAAATCCATCGCCACATATTCGGCAGGCTTTAGATATCGAGTAAGGTAAGAGGCACCCCCACCGTGTCCGCAACTCACCTCGAGTACTCTTTTATTTTTAAAATCTGCGTACGAAGCGATGTGCTGATAAAGCTGAATATTGGGTCGATTTTGTTCATCCGAAACCTCCAATGGAATCTGCATACGCGGTTCACTCTCAAAAGCATAATTCAAAAAATCGATTCCTTGGCTTTTCACTTTTCTAGTGAAATACGGATACCACCACTGCCAAAGTTTTTGGCGGAAATACGGACGCGCTAAAATGGATTCAATTATAGCCATTATTGCCAGACTCCTTGGGCTTTAAGTTCACGCGTAGCGGCCTCAGCCCATCCACGATTAGCAACCGGGCTAGCGGGACTCGGGTGTAAGACCTTCGCAAACTGAATAGGATAACCCTCGAGCGCTTCACGGGCGCGCGTTTCGGCATATCCGCCCACGCCGACGACGGTTTTAATTTTCATCTCATCCACCAATACTCGCAGGTAGGCATCACACGCTCCGTTCACCGCGCGAATGGATTCAGCCGGAAGTTCTTCGGGGACAACATTGCGTCCAATTTTTGTATTTTCGATAAACAGCAATGGATTGTAATTATGAACCCAATGATCTTTGAAAAAATGATTGGCGGAACCGAATCGCTCTTTAAATAATCCCCACAGTCTTCGTCCGCTCACTTCCGATCTCGTGCAAGCAAAGCCCGTTACTTTCTTACGCGGATGCTCTCGATCGGGGCGACCCACCGGCTGCTCTAAACCCATCCAGTCACGAACGGTCTCTATTTCTCCAAAAGGAATTCCCGTCTGCGCCATTCCGAACGGGCCAGGATTCATCCCTAGAAAAAGTACTTTTTTCGGTCCCATCGCACCGTATTGGGTTAAATAGGCTTCGTGCGACTCCCAAGCGTAGTCCAAGGGGCTATAAACATAATCAGCCGGACTGGGAAATTGCAGGTCACGTAATTGTGAACGCAGTTTTATTGTGGCTTTGATTATGTCGGACGCGGACATGAACCTATCACAATCCGATGTCGCCAAGGGGTCGAGTACGAAGGTTAAATTTACCACGATTTCCCCTTGCACTCTCGGCGGGACAATTAAATGTCTGACGTTCTACACACGTGAGCAAACAACCGTCTTGGACCATCAAACACGCCGAAGATTACTACGGCTTCAAACGCTGGGGAGGTAATAACTTCTCGGTCGACACCCAAGGGAATCTTTGTGTTCACCCGAAAGGCGATCATCGGAAGATTCGCATCGTCGATATTGTGAAGGAAGCCGAAGCGTCTGGCTTAAAACCGCCCCTGACGATTCGTGTTCAAGATTTACTTCGTCATCGCGTCACCCAAATCAACGAAGCGTTTCGTCGGGCCATCGAAGAAGAAGATTACCACGCACGTTATCGCGGAGTTTTTCCAATTAAAGTAAATCAATTGCGCGAAGTCGTAGAAGAAATTCTCGATGCCGGTGAAGAGTATGATTTCGGATTAGAAGCTGGGTCTAAACCAGAACTAATTATCGCCCTAGCATTACTCGAAAATCGTAAAGCCTTACTCATCTGTAACGGTTACAAAGATGAAGAGTATATCGAGCTCGCCTTGATGGGTCGCCGCCTCGGCAAACAGACGATTATCGTCGTCGAACAACTTTCCGAAGTAGATGCCATCATCCGCATTGCTCGTCGCATGGGCGTGCAGCCTCACATCGGCATTCGGGTTAAATTAACCACGGCGGGCGAAGGTAAATGGGCCGATAGTACTGGCGAAAATGCTAAGTTTGGTCTGACCGCATCTGAAATTGTTGTCGCGGCCGAAAAATTAACGAAGGCGAAGATGAAGGATGCGCTGCGTCTCGTTCACTTCCACATCGGCTCACAGGTTCCCAATATTGGTACCATCAAGAAAGCGGTTACCGAAGCTGCGCGTTTTTACTGCGAACTTAAACGCATGGGCTTCCCCATGGGTCTGCTCGATGTCGGTGGCGGTCTCGGTATCGACTACGATGGCAGTCGTTCCGCTTTTGAATCTTCCATGAATTACACCATGGAAGTGTACGCGCGCGACGTCGTGGCGAATATCAAACAAATTTGCGAAGAGAGTAAAATTGAAGTTCCCGATATTGTTTCGGAGTCCGGTCGCGCCTTAGTCGCTCCTCACTCCATTTTAATTTTCGAAGCCGTTGATCGCATTTCGCGCGATGAAAATCTTGAAGGTACGCCGAGCGCTAAGGCTCACCAAATCGTCAAAGAGTTAGAAGCGATTCGGAAAAACAAACGCAAGTTCGACCCTCTCGAGCGTTATCACGACGCGAAACAAAAACGCGAAGAAGCTCACGCCCGTTTTAATCTTGGTAATTTAAAATTAACGGATCGTGCGATGGCCGACCAACTCTTCTGGGACATCTGCCGACAAATCCGTCAAAGCCTCTCTAACACTGCCGATATTCCCGATGAACTCGCCCGTCTCGACTCCATGCTTGCGGAACAGTACGTCTGTAATTTCTCCGTATTCCAATCGCTGCTCGACCACTGGGCACTCGATCAACTCTTCCCTATCGCGCCGATTCACCGTCTCAATGAACGTCCCACCGTTCAAGCGACCCTCGTTGATATTACGTGTGATTCCGATGGTAAGGTGGATGATTTTATCGACCTCGAAGATGTTCGTCGCACTTTAGCACTACACACACTTAAAGAAGGTCAACCCTACTACATCGGTGCCTTCATGGTCGGTGCGTATCAAGATATTATGGGCGACTTGCATAATCTATTTGGTCGAGTCAATGAAGCCCACGTTTTCTTAGAAGATGACGAAGAAGATGGTTTCTACATCGAAGAAAGTATTCCCGGTTACTCCGTGGGACGGATTCTCGATATGATTCAATATAACTCTGAGGATCTTTGCCGCATGCTTAAACGTCAGGTCGATAAAGCGACCAAGGCCGACTCTGTTCGCCCTCGTGAAGGCGTCGCAATGGTTGATTTGTATGAACGTTTAATGCGTGGTCGTACTTACCTCATTCCGCATCGCGAAGAAAAGTCCAGTCTGCGGAAATCGAAAAAGAAATAACCTACGCTAGAATAATTTTCTTACGTTTGAGATAATCTAGCGTAAGAGGTTGATCTGCGTTGTGATTTTCGTGGGAGACAACCTCGGCGAGCCATGCCCAATGGTCGCCGCCATCCAGTCGAGTCGTGAACTTAAGTCTCACCGTCGCGAGTGAATCTTTCAATTCATACAGTCCGTCCTCGGTCTGTTGAATACGCTCACCCAGCTTCTTAATTTTATCGATTTTGTGACCCGATTTTTTGCCGAGTAAATTAACCAGGTTCGACATTTTATCGGTCATGAAATTGAGAATTCCGACGGGGTTAGATTCCAGGTTTTCGAGTGTCTTCGTTCCCTTGTACACCCCAACAATATAGCGCTTCGGCTTCATGGATATGGGCGTAACGTAACTACAGATGTTTAGATTTCCTTTGCCATGGGCAGTCGTGGATAGGCTATAAATCGGGCCATCGACACGATTCCATGGTTTAACTCGTATTTTCTTCATAATCTCGTTAATCACTTTTAAAGAAACATGGCGACTCGCAACCCGACGTCTCATTTTATTTCTCACTCTAACTTATTTTGAAATGCTAAAAGTAGTCGCCCTCCATGGTTTTACGGGAAGTCATCAAGACTTCGAACCTCTCAAATCAATGGTGAATGACGATTTAATTGAATTCGTCACCCCCGATTGGCCGGGTCATGGGAAATTAAAACAGGAAACAGATGCCCCGAAATATTCCCTGGAAGCCCACATGGAAATCATTTCCAAGGCCGTGGGTTCGAGCAAACGCGTCATTTTATTAGGCTACTCCATGGGTGGCCGACTCGCACTCAACTGGGCACTCAACCATCCTGATCGAATTCAGAAACTGATTCTTATCGGAGCTAGTCCCGGTATCGCCGATGAGACTCAATTGGCTGAACGACTAAAAGGAGATCAAGCACTCGCTCACTTCATTCGTATTCATGGCGTGAAACCATTCATCAAATATTGGAACGGGAAAACTTTCTTTCGTCCGTTAATGTCCCTTCCACCTGATCGACTGGATCCAATTCTAGAACGTCGCTTAAAAAATACTCCCGAAGGCCTGGCCCTGAGTCTTGAAAATGTCGGCACCGCCAGCCTCCCTTCCCTTTGGCCCCGACTCAAGGAACTGCGCTGCCCAGTGGATATCGTGGTCGGAGAAAAGGATCCCAAGTTTATCGAGATTGGCTACCGGATGGGCGAATGCATCCCCAAGGCCAGAATCAGCATTATCGAGTCAGCCGGCCACGCTTTACACCTCGAAAGACCCGAAGATATTGCCACCTTAATTGGGTGATTTTAGGACAAAATACTTACTTTAATTGAGGTATTGACAGTGAACAAAGTTTCATAGAACATCCGTTCACTATGGAAGAACTCACCAAAAAGCAGAAGGCTATCTTGGACTACATGAAAGCTCACGTCAGCGAGCATTCTTACTGGCCAAGCATCCGCGACATCCAAGCGAAGTTCCGCTTCGCGAGCACCAATGCTGTTTTCGGCCACCTCCAAGCCCTCGAGCGCAAAGGCGTTCTCCAAAGAATACCAGGAGCAGCCCGTGCCTACAAAGTAGCTCCTGAAGCTACCGTGGATCTTTCCGAGACGGTCATCCGCTACGAAGGCCCCGATGAGAATTCCTTAGAAGTCTCCAACATTCCTTTAATGGGCTCCATCGCAGCCGGCTTCCCCGACTACACCGAATCCTCTGGCGTACTCGCTAGCATCCAGGCTCCCATCTCCGAAGGTTCCCGCCGCCGCCCTCCCCAATCTTTCGCACTGCGCGTTCGTGGTGACTCAATGATCGACGCCAATATCAACGACGGCGATACGGTGATCATCGAACCCGGCGTTCCTAAACATGGCGATGTCGTAGCGGCATTGATTGACGGTGAAACGACCTTGAAGCGTTTAATCAAGCAAAGCTCAAAAGTTTATCTGAAAGCCGAAAATAAAAACTATCCCGAACTCTATCCTGCGAATGAGCTAGTCATTCAGGGTATCGCCAAGTCCGTGGTCCGCCCTATTTAGTTTTACTATAAATTTTTAGTATAATTGTAACAGAACTCCTTCATTGGAGTTTGCGGGAGTATATCATTCGAGTAGAAATCGTTTTATGTACAACTATACCCTAGGTTTAATCTGTCTATTGTGCTTCCCCCATTTGGTACCAGCCTACGGTCAAGATAAAGCGAAACCGGTTACTCTATTACAAACGATTGAACTGATTAAAAAAGAGAGGATAGCAGCGCAGGACGAGTTTCACATTATACAAAGTAAAATCGGAGCACCCGGTGCTAAACCATCGCTAGATCAATTAAAGCAGTATACCACCGCCGTCATTAGAATTAAGAATCTTCGATACTCCTTTGGCTTAGACTCATCACTCACCAGAGTATATTTTCAAAGATCCAGCAATCAGACACAGAATAAACTAGGTGAAGAAGAATTCAGTAAAGCTTACGCTAGTCTTATTGGATTCGATTTAAAAACCGAACCTCCTTTTAGTGCTAAAGACATCGATCAAGCGTCACTGTGTTTGCGCTCGATGTATACCCTAGTTAATCTAAAAGTGGAATTGGATACCAGTTCAGATAACCAGATACAGTACCGGATAAAATCACGCTAAGAGCTCCGTCTACTTCCTCCTGAGCACTAAAATAATATCGGTGTAGGCGTCATTCAATTTACGCTTCTGTCGGATACTGTAATGGAAGTCATGACAGGCTACTAACTCGAAGGTCTTAATTTTTGCGATGAGTGACTTAAGTTCTGCGGCCGAGTAGGTACGGAAATCCCAAAGGGTTTCTTCAACGCGTGTTTTACTCTTCTCGGTAATAGTCATGCGGGTACGCATCGCTTCTGTGCGCTGCTTGATTTTTGCCGGCTCTGACCATGTTTCGCTCACCACCTTAACGCCATCGCGACGATTGATCCACTTCTCATAGTCAGCCGGATTGTCCTTATAGTTCGTCAGATGTAAGCCAATTAAACAGAGGCCACCCGGACGTAAGGCATCCGACATGAGTCGTAATGAAGCCACGGCATCTTTCTCTTTTAATAAATACTTAAAGGTCGTAACGAAACAGTGAGTCAAATCGTAGCTGCCCGCTTTTTTTATTTTAAAGTCCTGCAGTGAATCCTGCCAAACCTTGGTCTTCGAATTAAACTTCTTGAGACGTTTCTTGGCATAGGCGACCTGGTTGCGATTGCGATCGAAGCCATGTACCGTGTGACCGTGCTGAGCCAGTGACTCTAATAAGCGACCCGACCCACAAGCGGGTTCTAAGATCTTCCAACTCTCCGCAAAATCTTTTCCGTATTGTTTAACGACCGCATGCAAAAAGCGTGTCTCCCGTTTAGTATAATCCTCATACACCATATCGTAATACAGTGGAGAGTCATACCAAGCGGTTGACGAACTAAGCGCGACAGCGGTCGACATCCGCTTACTGATAAATCTCTCCGCCCTTTTCTCTAAATTCTTTAGATTTATCGGCCATACCTTGGGACAGAGCTTCCTCTTCGGATACACCCTGCTCTTCGGCTAATTTACGAATATCGTCCGAAATACGCATCGAACAGAAATTAGGTCCACACATCGAACAGAAGTGTGCGGTCTTAGCAGAATCTTGAGGCAAAGTTTCGTCGTGATATTCCTGAGCTCTCTCGGGATCCAACGCTAAGGCAAATTGATCTTCCCAGCGGAATTCAAAGCGCGCTTTCGATAAAGCGTTGTCGCGACGTTGCGCAGCCGGATGGCCTTTCGCTAAATCAGCCGCGTGGGCCGCAATCTTGTAAGCAATCACGCCCTCACGGACGTCATTCTTATTAGGCAGACCCAAGTGCTCTTTCGGAGTCACATAGCACAACATGGCGGTTCCGTACCAACCAATCATGGCGGCACCAATGGCAGATGTGATGTGGTCATAGCCCGGAGCGATATCCGTGGTTAAAGGTCCGAGCGTGTAGAAGGGAGCTTCGTGACACCATTCGAGCTGCTTATCCATATTCTCCTTAATCATGTGCATCGGTACGTGACCTGGACCTTCACACATCACCTGCACACCGCGTTCCCAAGCTCGCAGTGTAAGTTCACCTTGAGTCTTCAATTCAGCGAATTGAGCTTCGTCATTCGCATCCGCAATCGATCCAGGACGTAAGCCATCGCCGATTGAGAAGCTCACATCGTACGCAGCCATAATATCACAAATATCATCCCAATGCGTATAGAGGAAATTTTCTTTGTGATGCGATAAGCACCATTTTGCTAAAATCGAACCACCGCGCGAAACAATGCCAGTCACACGTCGCGCCGTCATGGGAATAAAGGCTAAGCGAACACCGGCGTGGATCGTAAAGTAATCCACACCCTGTTCAGCTTGTTCAATTAAGGTATCGCGGAAAACTTCCCAAGTTAAGTCTTCAGCCCGACCATTCACTTTTTCGAGTGCTTGATAAATAGGCACAGTGCCGACGGGGACGGGACAGTTACGTAAAATCCATTCACGCGTTTGGTGAATATTTTTACCAGTCGAAAGATCCATCAATGTGTCGCCACCCCATTTAATCGACCAGCGCATTTTTTCGACTTCTTCTTCAATCGATGAAGCTACCGCGGAGTTTCCGATATTGGTGTTAATCTTAACCAAGAAATTTCGTCCGATAATCATCGGTTCTAATTCAGGATGATTAATATTCGCGGGAATAATGGCACGTCCACGGGCGACTTCTTCACGCACAAACTCCGGTGTAATTTCTTTAGGAATCGCAGCACCGAAGGACATTCCGGGATGTTGGAAACCTAAAGCGTGACGCGGATACGCAGTCTTCGCCTGTGCTTCCTGCAATTTCATATTTTCGCGAATTGCGATATATTCCATCTCCGGCGTTATGATACCCTTCTTCGCATAGGCGAGTTGGGTGGGGCGTTCTCCGGGTTTACCTTTATAAACCTTACGCTCAGCTCGATTGAACTGCACCATACGATTTCGTGAAGTAGCACGTTGCGCAGTCTCCGCTTGTTTCCATGAGAGATAGCCATCGTCTTCTGGTTTTAATTCGCGACCGGAGACAGCTTCGACATCACCGCGTTCTACGATCCAATTAAGACGCACGGGAGGCAGACCAAGTTCTACATCCTTGTGGAAAGCGGGGTCGCCCCATGGTCCAGATGTATCGTAAATTCTTAAGGACTCGTTCGGCGTTAATTTGCCATCGGGTCGACGGGTATCGGCGAGCGTGACTTCACGCATCGGCACTTGAATGTCAGGACGTGAGCCTTCGACCCAAATGCGGTTAGATTTAGGAAAGGGAGAGGTTTTATCGGTTACCATAGTTGTGTTTTAAAAATTCAGATACCAGTAGCCGATAAAAAGAGGTTTAATAATCCACTTCCTACGGCGCACTGGGCGCATCAGGTACAAGGGTTTAAGGCCTAAAGCCTAATCTCAGTCTGCAACAGACTCCCCTGGGAAAGAAATACAAAGAACTCCCCCAGTAAAGACGGATTCATTGAACTGGCAAGACATTGCGAAAGTGAATCGCAAATCTCCTGCTCTTCTAGACTTCGGCCGATTAGACCTGATTAGTCGCCAATTGAGCGCGTAAATATTCGACGGTGCGACGCACATTGGCGTCCACTTCCATCTGATTTACGACGGTCTTACGGGCGTGGATGACGGTACCGTGATCGCGACCACCAAAAACTTGGCCAATCGAAACAAGTGACATGTTCGTCAGCTGGGTCGAAAGATACATGGCAACCTGACGTGGGAATGCAATATTCTGCATGCGACGCTTCGAAGTCATGTCCGATAACTGAATACGGTAGTGTTCAGCAACTTTTCGCTGAATCATTTCCGCAGTCAAAGTGTGGCTGGATTCTTCAACTAAAATGTCGTGTAAAAGTTTTTCGACTTGGGCGAGTTCGATGGGCTTACGAGTCATTCCAGTTAAACCAAAGATACGTGTGACGGCACCTTCCAGATTACGAACATTGCGAGCAATGCGGGAAGCAACGAACTCAGCAATTTCTGGTGAGAGCACTAAACCACGAGCTGCTGCTTTTTTGCTAAGGATAGCGGTACGGGTTTCGAGACCAGGAGCTTGGATGGATGCCACCATGCCCCATTGGAAGCGTGAAACGAGACGTTCAGAAAGTTTAGCGATTTCCGAAGCTGGACGATCGCTCGTTAAAACTACTTGTTTATGATTATTGTGGAGCTCGTTAAAAGTGTGGAAAAACTCCTCTTGGGTTGTGTCCTTACCAGCCAAGAAGTGGATATCATCAATCAAAAGAACATCGAGCTCGCGGTAACGGCGGCGGAAATTCGAGATCGTGTTAGTCTGTAAGGCTTGAATGAACTCGTTCGTAAAGGTCTCAGAGGAGATGTAAGCGATTTTCGCACGTGGGTTGTTTTCATAAACCGAGTGGGCGATGGCGTGCATCAAGTGGGTTTTTCCAAGTCCAGTTTGTCCGTAAATGAAAAGTGGGTTGTAATTCGAGCCTGGCTCTTTCGAAACGGCTAAGGCTGCACCATGGGCCATTTCGTTTTCGTGACCGACAATGAAGTTGGCGAACGTGTTGGTCGATTTGATTGCTGGCGCAGCTGAGTTGGCGCTTTGACGATTGCTCTGACGGAGAGGTGCTACCTCAGTAAACTTTTCTTTAGATTGGGACGAAGCCGACGCAGATAATTGGAAATCCATATTGCGGCCGGCCACGAGTGTGAGCTGACGACGAATGACGTCGGAGTAGTTACTGTTAACCCAAGCTTCAGTTAAAACAGTAGGAGCTTCTAAAACTAATGTGGTGTCGTCTTTAATGGAGACAGAGTTTAATGAACCGATCCAAGTATCGTAGTCCGCTGCTGAAAACAGTGTTCTAAGTTCGTTTTTGACTGTTTCCCAAAGGGAAAGATGGCTAACGTGGCTGCTCATGAAAGGGGGGATGGTTGACAAAGGTTATTCACAGGGGTTTTGAAAGCCTGAAATTGGTTTATTTGGAGATTTATTTTGTGAAAAATTAGTCAAAAGAGTGATATTTTTGTACATTTAAGAGATTCAGTAATTATTGAGATACGGGCTAAGTGATTGGCTTTGAAGGGGTTGAATGATTAAAGTGACGGATTGGGGGATGATCGTGGTTTTCTGCAGGCAGAATCTGCAACAACGAGGTTACGAACGAGTGACTTGTCTTATAAAAATTTAGTAGTCACAAGTTCAACCCCTGCACAGGTTATTAACACCCACCCTCTGCATAACTTTTTTAGGCTTTTTGTTGCACAAAATTTTTCGTGAACATCAGCCAATAAAATTAAGCTAAATATGATTCGGCGTGCTCGCGTTGGTGGTCTTCGCGAAGTCGACGAAGGTCATCAAGCGTCCGGCAGTGCCCCAAACCTTCCCGAACTTTACGCGAACTGGGCAAGCCATGCGTCAGAGGATGCAGGCGACCGAGCATCCAACGAATATCTCTCTCTCCCAGCACCGACGCATGATCTTCTAGGGTAAGTTCCGAGAGTCTGATAATCACATCCCATCGTTGCTTGGGCGAAACGATAGGAAAATCACCGACCTCACCACGCATCTTCGATTTTATCAGAGAAAATATCCAAGGGTTAGCTAACGCAGCGCGACCGATCATGAGGCCCGACACTCCAGACTCGATCATGCGCTTGTGTGCGGTCGGCCAATCTTTCACATCACCATTCCCTATCACAGGAATATTTACCGACTTCGCCACTTCGGCAATCCAACCCCAATGGGCCTCACCAGAATACCCTTGAGCTTTGGTTCGTCCGTGGACCGCAATCGCCTCAACGCCTAATTGCTCCAATCGTTCCGCAACTTCCACCGCCACAATCGTCGTTTGATCCCAACCTAAACGCATTTTCGCCGTGAGGGGTACATCAGGAATCGCATCCTTAACCGCCTTTACCAAATCATATAACAGCGGCGTACAACGCAGCAGGCCTGAACCAGCATTTTGCTCAATGACTTTGTGGGCGGGACAACCAAAGTTGAGATCCAAGAAATCGGGCTTCATCCGATCGCAAACCATCCGTGCGGCCTGAGCCATCGACTTAGGCGTGGCTCCAAAAATTTGCACGCCCATGGGTCGTTGCGTGTTCGTGAAATCCACCATCTCCCATGCCTTCACATTATCACGAATTAATGCCTCCGACTGCACAAATTCAGTGACCATCACGTCGGCACCCTGTTCTTTGCATAACTGACGAAAGGCCACGTCGGTGTGTCTCGCCATCGGTGCTAAATAGAGAGGAAACTTTCCTTCTCCGAACCAGGGTAGTCGTGGAGCGACTTTACCCATATTTTTTATTTTTCCTACGTAACGATTCTTTTAAATGGCGCCACTGATTTAATCTTTCGGCAATCGCGACCTCGGCACCCGTCTGGGTGGGCTCATACAAGTTCAACGGATTTTTTAAATAGTCCTGCCCGCTAATCGCCTCTGGGAAATCATGACTGTATAAATATTCTGAACCATGCCCGAGACGTTTTGCAGAGCTAGTGTGTGAATCTTTTAGATGCGGAGGAACTTCCTGCCTAACTTGTGTACGCACCGCCTCCTTCGCCGCCGCCATCGCTTTCGTTGCACTATTACTCTTCGGAGAAAGCGCTAAAAATAATGTAGCGTGAGCCAGGGGATACTCGCACTCGGGCTGACCAATCATCTCACAGGCCTGAAAGGCCGCCACGGCCACACCGAGGGCACGCGAGTCCGCCAAGCCAATATCCTCGGAAGCCAGAATAACCAATCGACGGGCAATAAAACGGGGCTCTTCCCCACCCTCCAACATCAGAGCCAACCAGTACAGTGCCGCATCGGGATCTCCACCACGTACGGATTTTATAAAGGCGGAAGCCGTATCGTAGTGATCATCTCCACCATCATCATAACGAATGCGACGCTCTTTAGCGAAATGGTTTAAAGATTCCTCGGTCACCGAACCCAACGCAGGAGCGGCTAAGACCAAAGTTTCTAAAATATTAAGAGCCCGACGTAAATCACCCGACGACATGCCTGCAATTTTATTTAAAATATCTACCGATACTTTTATATTTAAAGCAGCTAGGCCTTTTGACGTATCACGCATCGTATGCTCAAGGAAGCCAACGATGTCTTCAATGTTAAGAGAGTCTAAACGGAATAAATGACTGCGACTCAATAACGCTGGGATGACATATAATCCGGGGTTATGGGTGGTACATCCAATCAGACGTATCACCCCCGCTTCAACATCGGGTAAGAGTAAGTCTTGTTGAATTTTGTTAAAGCGATGCAGCTCGTCGATAATCACTAGGGTGCGACCGGCTTGATTTTTCCGAGCTTCGTTTAAAATTTCGCGCAACTCAGGCGTTCCCGAAAGTACGGCATTCACTCGCACCACGATTGATTTGGTTTCCAGGGCGATGACCTCGGCTAATGAGGTTTTTCCACATCCAGGAGGACCATAAAAAATGAGTGAGCCGAATTGGTCAGATTTAATTAAGCGCGGTAATAAGGCGTTCTCACCCAGCAAGTCTTTGTGCCCAACCACTTCATCCAATGCTTGTGGACGCATCCGTGCCGCCAGGGGGCGACGTTTTGGATAGGCCTCATCATCCGCCACCCAACCAGGCAATTTTTCGTCTGCTGATGAGTTTTTAGCCACGATTAAATATCGGTCGTATGACAGGTCGGACCCCCATTTTTCTCGAAATATTTCTGGTGATACTCTTCGGCTTTCCAAAATGGCTTAGCGTCTTCGACGACAGTAACAATCGGCTGAGCGTATTTTTTCTCAGCAATAAGTTTCTTAATGACTTCCTGAGCCACTTTGCGCTGTTCTTCCGAATGTACAAAAATCACTGAACGATATTGGGTTCCATAATCTGGGCCTTGTCGATTCAACTGCGTGGGATCATGCATTTTGAAAAAGAATTCAACCAACTTCACGTAGGAAACCTTTTTTGGATCAAAAGTAACCTCCACGACTTCGGCGTGATACGTATCTCCATTGCAGATCTGGCGGTAGGTGGGATTGGCAGACTTTCCGCCAGAATAGCCGCTGAAAGCTTCGACCACGCCAGGGACGCGTCGGAAATTATATTCCACTCCCCAAAAACAACCGGCACCGAAAGTGGCTTTTTCTAATAGTGGAGTTTGTGGCATGGTCGTCGTGGGAGTAGGTGCAGCGAGTATGTTTAGATTTTTGAGAGCTAAAACAAGCAGACAAAGAGACAGGTGGAGTTTTTTGCTCATCCTTTAACCCTAATTAAAAATATGAATCCGACAAGACGGAGATAAACTAAGACAATATCGTACGCAGTGCCTCTAAAACAGCCTCCGGGGGGTGCGAAGGCAGGTTTCTTCCTTTTTCGGGAATCAGATAGAATGTATCTAAGGCAAAGCCCTGTTCCGTAGCGATGTTGGCAAAGGTAATCGTGTAACCCGCTTCTTGAATAACTCGTCCGATTCTAAATAATAAACCAATCCGGTCATTACACTGAACCTCAACCACGGTGCGATTGAGCGCTTTTTCGAAATAGACCTCAACTTGTACATCGACCGGTACAGTCGCCTTGCGATATGGCGCAGTTTCCAGCTCGTACTGTTCAGCCGCCGCCACGGCGTCTAATAAGTCAGCGGACTCAACGAGTGAACTAGCCAACGCCGCCGTAAATTTATCTTTGGAAAGTTGTTCTTTGCCCACGGGGAGTACGACTTTGAAAAAGTCTAAGGCGACATCGTCATTTCGGGAGAAAGCCCGACAAGAAATAATGTTGATACCCGCTACCGCAAAAGCTCCAGCCATTCGACTAAACAGACCAGCCCGATCCCATGTCACTACCGTAACCAATGATTGCGATGAGCCTTGTTCATCGACCCACTCAACAATTGGTTTCAATAATATTTCATAATCCTCTGTCGAGACTGCAGAAATCAAATGGTGCACGAGTTGAATATGCGTCGCGGCATCTTCCGCAATGACGTGACGGAAGTAACTGCCAGGCATTTGGGTGAAATGTGCGTCCACTTCATCGAACGGAATTGAAGCTCCGAGTACGCTATCCGTGGCCGTGCGTAAAATTTGAATACTTTCCTGACTTTGATTTTCCGCCGTACCCGCAATTTTATCCGAGGTTCGACGATAAAGCGTCCAGTGCTGACGGTCCTTAAAATTGGTCCATAAATCAGGCGAGGTACCGCGGGCGTCACAGCGGGTATGCACATACAACGCTCTTAAAATTTGTTCGTCTCCAAGTAAGTTCGCAAATCGTTCAATGTTCTTGGGTTCATCAATATCATGTCGCTGCGAATATAAACCCATGACCAAATGTTGCAGTATCACCACCTTCGCAATTTCCCGTTCACGTGAGTCGAAACCTAAACGGTCTAAAACATGATCCGCAATAGGCACACCTCGTTCCGCATGGCCCGCAATGCCACCGGATTTGGCAATATCGTGTAAAAATAAAATGGCATAAACTAACGACGGTGATTCGAGACCGAATAAAATTTCACGATAGCCGCGTTCAACCTCGGTCTTCCCACCGTAAATTTCATCCAAC
Organism: Opitutales bacterium; assembly: GCA_040398005.1. GTDB lineage: Bacteria > Verrucomicrobiota > Verrucomicrobiia > Opitutales > UBA953 > UBA953. Next base: position 62,736 of record JBBAUX010000008.1, on the reverse strand, counting down.
TCCCAAAGACAACGCAAAGTATGCACATCGGCCGTCCAACGGTGGTAAAACTCAAACTGTACTAAACAATGTAGCCCACCAAATTCAGGGACTAATCGATAAAGCAAACCGTGCTCACGTAACGCGTTGATTGCTTTATAAACCCGTCCGCCCTCGGTGAGCATGGCGCGCAGTGCACTACATGATGACTCCGAAAATGCCTGCGCCTCATTTAATAGGTGCGCACGTTCGCGTACTAAAATCGAAAGCGCGCGTTCAGGCTGTGCATCATGCATTTGGCATAATCGAAAGAGTCGTACGAGACGGCCCGGATCTTCATCAAAGACTAAGCGGTGTTGGGCCGAAGCAACTCCTCCACGGATGATACTGAATCCGTCTACCAAAATCGGTTTTCCGAAACCTTTAGGTTCGGGTTCATTCAGTACGATACCTTCCACCAGTTCAACGCAACGACGTATGTGGTCAGCAGCGTCAAAATACAGTCGCATGAGTGTGCCAATCCGTTCTTTTATATCTCCCGTGAAGCCGAGTCCTTCAGCGACTAGATTTTGTCTTTCCAGCGATAACTGTTCAGCGGGTCGGGTAAGTTGAAAATGTAGTTCGCAGCGAATACGTAAAAGCGTAGAGCGGGCTTCTTGGAATTTATTAAAATCACCCGCAGGCAAAAGTCCCGAAGTGGATAATGCAACACTCGTGGTGGAGCCTGATTTTAATCGAGCTAACCAAATACAGCTCTGCACGTCACGCAGTGCCCCTACCCCGTTCTTCAAGTCAGGCTCCTGTAAGTAAGCACTCCCTCCTGCTTTTTCCCGACGCTTTCTTTGGGCATCGACAATCGCCTGTGCTAACCCGGTCCATTTATCTCCACTTAAAGCTTTTGAGAGCTTGGTGGTAATTTGGTTATAGGGCTCGGTCGCACCACATAAATAGCGCGCCTCGAGCAACGCTACTTGCAAATGTAAATCGTCTTGAGCGTAGGTGGTGGCTTCCGAAACTGTGCGCACCGATTGGCCGACTTTTAAGCCTACGTCCCAGAGTGGATAGAGGATTTTTTCTACCGCTGCTTTGGTCGTCGCACTATGCGATGGCACTAAGACCAGCAGGTCGATGTCACTCAACGGACACAATTCGGCTCGCCCATATCCACCCGTAGCAACGAGTGTAATTGCTTCGGCATCTTTACCGACACGAAGATACAAGGCTTCTAAAACAATATCGAGGGCATCTGATCGAATCTTCGCCACTAAGCTACCTTCGACCCCAACACGGTGTGCTTGTAGTTGAATATCACGGACTTCGCTTAAAAAGGTTTTAATTCTGGGCACTACTTCACCTTCCAATAACGTAGCCCCGACTAGTGTGTTCTGTAAGGCAGAACGACGTAGTTGCAGCAACGAGGTCTCGAGGTCCGTAGACATGTCTTACGCTAAAGTGCAATAAAGCGTACATACATCAAGGTCATAGGGCGTTGCCAAATCGAATTATTTTGTCCAACTTCGCAGTATGCTCGAAGGACTCACCGATTTCTGGAACCATCTCCATACCGCCAATGGCCTTACGGAATTGATTCAAACGGGTGGCCTTTTGGTATTATTCTTAATTATCTTTTCAGAAACTGGACTGCTCGTTGGCTTCTTCCTTCCTGGTGATTCACTCTTAGTCACTGCCGGCGTGTTAAGCATAGCCAATAAAAATCGTCCCGCGTATTTCGACGTTTGGACACTGGTGGGGTTATTGATTGTCGCTGCCATCATCGGTAATCAGTTGGGCTGGTGGCTCGGAAAGAATTTCGGCAAGCAGGTAGAAAACAAACCTGACGGTTGGTTATTTAAAAAGAAATATATAGAGGAAGCAGACGTACACTTTAAGGAAAACGGCTCACTCTCCTTAGTCATCGCACGTTTTATTCCGATCATGCGTACCTTTGTACCGTTCGTCGCCGGAATGGCCCATATGCCAGGTATAAGATTTTTTAAATGGAATATTATCGGAGCAATTCTCTGGATAACGTCACTGGTCGGACTGGGTCATATCATCGGCCCGACTCCCCTCGCTGACAAACTCCATAAAGTTATCATTTTAGTCATCGTGATTTCACTCCTCCCTCTAGCTTGGAAAATAGTGAGTCGCCTACTTAAGCCTGCAGCACCGGAACCCAAAGCTTAAATACCGTTCCAGTTTTTCCCGTGGATTCGACAATAATGTCCCCCCGGTGATCGCGTAAAATTCGTTTAACAATGGCTAAGCCAAGTCCAGTACCGTCTTCACGACTGGTAAAGAAGGATTCAAAGATTTTATTCTGAATTTGTTGAGGAATACCACTGCCCGTATCCGCAATCGTCATGACAACCATTTTACCCTGTGAGGACGGATCGACGCCGACTTTGATATTTAAATTACCGCCCGACGGCATCGCCTGAATCGCATTTAAGATTAAATTCAGGAAAACTTGTTGAATCTGACCTGGGTTCCCTTCCACCAACGGCAAGTCGTCTTCGACAATCACTTTCGCAACCACTCCAGCCTGCTCAAACTTTAGTCGAATAAGTATGACTGCATTCTGAGCCGCTTCGCCGAGATTTATGGATTTAAAGGCACCGGACTGCGCTTTGCTCATACCCAAAACCCGTGAGACCACGCCTTCCATGTGAATGACTTTCTCCCGCATGACTCCGATGTCCTCAAATCGAGGATCGGTCGCCGATATTCCTTGTCCCAAGGTATCACATAATAATTTCAATACCGTAAGCGGATTACGAATCTCGTGGGCCACTTCCGCCGAAAGTAAGCCCAAGGCGGTTAAGCGCTCACTGCGACGCAATCCCTCTTCTACCGCAAAGACTTTGGCGTAGAGACGCGAATTCTGGATTGAGGAAGCACCGAACGAAGCCAAGGCAGTCACTAAACGCTTATCATCATCCGAAAACCGATAAGCACCCATGGCGATACAAACTAGAATTCCGAACGTGTCGTCTTCATATTTCACGGGCACCGCGAGTAGTGACGAGGAGGCGATCGGATCAATGAGTTTGGAGAATAAGTGTTCTTCCGATTTTCCCGTGATGGGTACGACTAAAGCACGACTGCGGTTAATCGCTGTACCAATTGAACTCTGATTTAATTCTACTTTTTCACTAAACGCACTACCCTCTAAACTACCTTCCACGCATTTTAATTTAAGTTGGTTCTCCTGGTATTTATAATAGGCCACCACGCGGGTGCCTAATAAAGCTTTCGTATGTCTCACTAAGTCTAAGGAAATCCCAGGTTCATCCCTTTCGCGGGCTAAAGCTTGGGCGGCCGAAACGAGCGACTCTAACTGCGCTGCCTTGGAACGGAGCTGACGTAAGAGCCAGATTCGTCCGACGGCTTTGGACGCTTCATTCGTGAGTAGCGATAAAAAGGCCACGTCGGCGTCGGTAAAGGCATTCTCGCGATCGGCGTCACAATTTACGACCCCAATCACATTACCCATTAGTTCCATCGGCACTGCTAATTCACAACGCACACTACTGCGCAATTCTACGTAACGATTATCTTTGCGAACGTCAGGAACCAACAATGGCTTGGCGTGCAATGCGACCCAACCGGTGATACCCTGTCCAGCGGGCAAAACTTTATCGTGCGTTTTTTCATCGAGTCCATTGCTTACCTCGATTCGCAAAATGCCCGTGCTGGGTTCCAATAAGGAAATCGATGCACTGTTGGCACCTAAGGTGCGTACGACTTCGGATAAAATAAAATTGAGCGCTTCGCGAGGGTCCTCGGTCGCATTCACAAAGGCACCCACTCGATATAAACAATCGAGAACGCGTGCGTCGTTGGGTCGGTCCGGTGAAGGATTTTGGCTGCTCATTTTAGAGCGAGTGATCCATGTCCAACGCGGGCGCGTCGACGGTCGTTTCTCCCACCACTTTTGCGGGCACACCTGCGACGGTGGTATGGGGTGCGACATCTTTTAAAACTACCGATCCCGCACCGATTTTAGCACCTTCGCCGACAGTGATGTTGCCAAGAATTTTTGAGCCTGCGCTGATTAATACACCCGAGTGAATTTTCGGATGTCGATCCCCACGCGCTTTGCCCGTTCCACCCAAAGTAACTTCATGCAGAATCGATACGTTGTCACCCACGACCACCGTCTCACCCGCGATAAAGCCAGTGGCGTGATCCAATAAAATGCCCACTCCGAAACGAGCCGCTGGATGAATATCCACGGCCAGGTGCTCGGACATTAAAGACTGCAGGTACATCGCTAAATCTTTGCGGCCCGACTTCCACAAATAATGTGAAATGCGATGTAGGGAAATAGCGTGGAAACCTTTATACCATAAATAAGGTATCAGCGCATGCTCAGTCGCCGGGTCTCGCTCCAGAATCGCCTTAAGATCCATACGCATCTGCGCAACGATTTCGGAGTCGGCTTGGATTGCTTCCGCTAGAGCCAGCACCACGACGGCCGAATCTTTCCCCGTCAGAGATAATCGGTCCACTAGGCGGTGGACAATTCCATCGGCAAAATTTTTACGCTCTAACACATAGCGGTTTAATAAAGGACTTAAAGCGACCTCACTTTGACTGATTTGTTCAGCCCGGGCACGGAGCTCCTCCCAGAGAGATGCCTCGGTTGCGCATACGACCGCGATGTTCTTGGCATAAGCCATATTCAACTCATTCGCCTCTTTTGCCGCATTTGGCAATCCATGAGTAAATAAAAAAGGTCAAAAGTGTCCAAATTTTGAGCGATATGGAACTTTCACTAGGAACGGTTGTTATAATCTACGATAAACAATATGAAAAAACTCATCCCGCTCTTCTGTCTTCTCATCTCAATTTTCGCTTTTGCCTCCCCTGAAATCGGAAAAAACGTTAGCGACTTCACCGGGAAAACGGTCGATGGAAAAACTGTAAAACTTTCGGACTTCAAAGGTAAAATTGTGGTCCTCGAATGGTACAACCCAACCTGCCCTTTCGTGAAGAAGTTTTATAGCGTAGGAAAAATGCAGGAGTTTCAAACCCAAGTAACTTCCGCAGGACACATCTGGATCTCCATCAACACCGGCGGTAAAGTAGATGATTTGAAGAGTGCGATTACCACGGACAAAAATAAGGCGAGTGTGGTAGTCGATGATTCGGCCGGTTCCATCGCTCGACAATTTGAAGCGAAAACTACTCCACATTGTTTCGTGATTAACCGTGAAGGTGTTCTGGTTTATAAAGGTGCTATCGACAGCATTAGCTCCGGCAAGTCAGCCGATATTGAGAAAGCAACCAATTACGTTTTAGCCGCGGTGACCGCGACTCAAGATAACAAAAAAGTCGAGGTTAACAGCACCAAGCCTTACGGTTGCGGAGTTAAATACTAACTCAATCCAGCAGCTCGAAGAATATGAGCGTGCACCTGTTCATTGCGTAAATACGGAGTGAACAACGAAGCCCCCGGACCGTAAGCACAGAATTCAACCATTTCCGAGGTGTGATTTCCGCTCGTCCACCCTGCTGCCGTATACAACGGGAGGATTTTCTGAAGAGATTCTACATCCGAAATTGTATTCAAATCATCTTTTTTAAAATTAAGATTTGTCACGCGGACCACTAAGTCGCGGAAGGCGGCTACTGATTTAATACTTTCAGATTCAGCGAATAGTCGCTCGAGTGACATTTTGAATGCACCCAAACGTAAGAAAGTTTGATTGGTGTCCATGTACGACGGAACATTGGTATCAAAACTATCATTACCTACCCCGTTAATCTGCATTCCGCCGGTGCCATGGTCCGTGGTAATAATGAGTAAAGTGTCGGGGTTCTTCTCAACAAAGTTCAGTACCGTAGCAATGGTGTCATCAAAGGCGAGCTGCTCTAGAATAATCGCTGCCGCATCATTCGCATGTCCCGCGTGATCAACCCGTCCACCCTCAATCATCAGGAAAAAACCTTCCGATCCTTGAGACAGTTGCGACAGGGCAACCCGGGACATCTCATTCAAGGTCGGAGTGAATGCCTTTAGCTCCGGTGTATTGATGCGATCGATTTCAAAGGGTAGGTATTTCTCAGCAAATAATCCTAAGAGGGGCTGACGTCCTTTAACGGCTAAAAGGTCATCGCGATTCTGGATAATTTTATATCCAGACTTTTCATAAGCATTTTTAAGATTATTATCAAAATGCGTCCAGCCCCCGCCGAGAATCACATCCACGCCGCGTTCTAAATACTGGTGCGCGATTTGTGGTTGTAGTTGACGCGCAGGTAAATTTGCCACGAAGCCGGCAGGCGTCGCGTGGGTCGCGGTCGTGGTCGTCACCAAGCCCGTTAGTTTCTGGGCCGCTTTCATTTTCTGCAAGAGCGTGACCGGCTTTCGACCATCAGGTGTAATATTGATAACTCCGTTCTCAACTCGTTCACCAATTCCCCAACAACTCGCCGCCGCGGCTGAGTCCGTCACTAAACCAGTGGCTGAGTAAGTTTCACAAAGCGATCTGACGGCGGGTAAGTCTTGATAAATTTTCAGCCAGTGGCTGCTGCGGTTTTCTTTTAATTTAAGAAACTGTTGAGCGGCACTAAGAGTCCCTAGCCCCATTCCGTCACTCACCATAAAAATAATATTCTTAGCCGAACCAATTCCCGTATTAGACTTACTCTCCCGTGGGCTAGAGCCTAGGGCAGGCACTGCCGAGGCACCTAAAACAATACTACCCGCTCCAGCGAATTTTAGGAAATCGCGACGAGAGGTCGTGCGGTTTTTAGACATTATTTAAATCAAATGAATTAAATACCATCGGCAATCCGCGAAGAGTGACATTTCTGCGTCGGACAGGCACGACTACGCACCGTGGGCGCCAGAAGATGGACTGGGTGAAGCGGGTGCCGCAACCACGGCCTTTAATCGACGTTCGGTAATTTCGGCAGTCACTAAGGAGATAAACTCGGCAAAGGTACGATTGCCCTCAAATGATTTATCCGCACGAGAGCGAACATTCACCAAGCCAGCTTCTTTTTCTTTGGCGCCGACGACTAACATGTGAGGCACCTTGGTGAGTTCGGCTCGGCGGATTTTGGCACCGAGTTTATCGGAGGATCCATCAACCGTGCAGCGGATATTTAATTCAGTTAATGTCTTACCCAGCTCTTCGCAATAAGGATTCATATCATCGTTTAACGAGATGATACGTACTTGTTCTGGAGCCAACCAGGTTGGGAAATCTCCTGCGAAGTGTTCAATTAAAATACCAACAAATCTTTCCATCGATCCAAACGGCGCACGGTGAATCATCACCGGACGATGCGGTTTGTTGTCGGGACCAATAAACGAAAGTTCAAAACGTTCAGGTAAATTAAAATCAACTTGCACCGTACCTAACTGCCACTCACGGCCGATGACATCGCGAACCACAAAGTCGATTTTGGGTCCGTAAAACGCGGCTTCACCTGCTTCTTCGGTAAAACTAACCCCGAGTGTAGCAGCGGCAGCACGACAAGCAGCCTCTGCCTTATCCCAATTTTCTGTCGAGCCAGTGTATTTATTGGAGTCAGGATTTCTGAGACCCACCCGAACGCGATAGTCGTTGAGACCGAGAGTCTTGAGCACGATTTTAACCAATTCGAGACAGCCCTGAACTTCTTGTCCGACTTGATCTTCGGTACAGAAGAGGTGTCCATCATCTTGCGTGAATCCACGAACCCGCGTCATGCCACTGAGCTCACCCGATTGTTCCCAGCGATAAACGGTACCGAACTCAGCCAAACGAACTGGTAAGTCGCGGTAGGAGTGAGGTTGAGAAGCAAAAATTCTAATATGGTGCGGGCAGTTCATCGGCTTCAGTAAGAAACCTTGGATCACACCCTGCTCGAGTCGGTTAGTTAATTCACCACAACCACAACCTTCTTTCGATAACATCTCCATCGCTTCACGTTCCACGAGCGGTGGGAACTGGGCGTCTTTGTAATACGGGAAGTGTCCCGACGTACGGTATAAATCTAAATTACCAATATGCGGAGTAAATACCTGCTTATAACCGGTACGAAATAATCGTTCAGAAATAAAATTCTGGAGTTCTTGACGAATAACGGCGCCGTTCGGCGTCCAAAGAATAAGCCCCTGCCCTACTTTTTCATCGATATGAAAAAGTTTTAATTCTTTGCCGAGTTTACGGTGATCGCGTTTCTTCGCTTCCTCGGCACGGGTAATCGATTGTTCCAGCTCATCCTTGGTTGCAAAAGCGGTACCATAAATTCGCTGCAACTGTTTATTTTTCTCATTACCACGGTGATAAGCACCCGCGATATTTAGAAGTTTGAACGCTTTGACCTGAGAAGAGTAACGCACGTGAGTGCCAGCACATAAGTCCATGAACTCGCCATTTTTATAAAACGAAATTTGCTCACCTTGAGGGATGTCGGCCAGACGTCCGAGTTTATAAAGGTTTTGTCCCCGCTCCTTAATGATTTGTTCAGCTTCTTCGCGACTGCACTCCATCCGTTCGAATTTCTGATTCTCTTTCGAGATGCGTTTCATCTCTTCTTCGATTTTTACTAGATCTTCGGCGGTAAAGGCATGATCCAAATCAAAATCGTAATAAAAACCATTATCGGTGGGCGGTCCGATATCGAGTTGCGCCTGGGGAAATAATCTCAAAACGGCTGCGCCGAGCATGTGAGCAGCCGAGTGACGAATCTCCTCTAAGGGAGTCATAGGAGTACGTGTAGACATACGAAAAGGTTACCTCTTTCGCTAGGGTCTCTTCGACCCAAGCGCAAGAATGGACACACCTCCCTTCCCACTATTTGAGATATTAGCCCTTATTCCTTAACAATTTCGTAGGTCATCGTCACCACCACGCGAATCGTTTTATCAATAGAACTGGTATCGATGGAACCATAGTCGCTATCACCGACGGAGTCTTTGGCTTGAATTGAAAACGCTCCCTGTGAGGCGTCTAACAATGCTCCAATTTTACTTCCAGAACCTAATACTAAAACGTCAGCACGCGCTCGGGCATTTTTAGCCGCGGCAATTAGTGATTCTTTTTTAGAATCATCCACATTGATTAACTTATAAGCAACATGCCGACGGCCTACTTCAACATCATTTTCTAGAGCGATGTCCTCACGCAAGAACTTATCGACAAGATCAACCTTAGCGGTTGTGACTTTAAATTCTGTAAAATAAATGAAATCAGGCACTGTACCACGTGCATATTTATCATACTCAATGGCACCCGTTGTTTTAGTATTAGCTGGCTCCAATCTTCGTTGCTCAAGTCCATCCATACTTATCTCCGATTCGTTAAATCCAAAATCGAGAAGTTTTTTTCTTAAAACATCACGTTGTAAAATAGAGTTTTTCTTACCGGAAACTGGCTCGGTACCTCTCCAAATTACTAAAAATTCCATGATTGCTTGATCTGATTTTATATTTTGAGTGGCAACGCCTTTGACCATAATTGAAGGCTGACTTTTTCTTACTTGAGCAATGGCCGTGCTTAATTTCTCTGCTCCAATAATAAAACCAAGGGCTAAAGAAGCACCGAGTAAGAGAAAAGCGACACGTTGAGAAGTGGAGGAAGATTGCGACATAGGTAATCATTATACCAAGTCGGCAGAACCAAAGTCAAACTGTCTAATAAAATTATTTAAGACTTTTTGAGGTCGTACCCATCCTTGCGGTCGAGCATCGCCCAACCCAACTCGGCGAGTTCCAAGCGGAGACGATCGGCGGCGACGAAGTCCTTTGCCTGTTTCGCCGCCCAACGTTTAGCGCCGAGCTCGGCCACATCAGCTGGAACACCTTGCGCAGGTGCCGAGGTGAAAAGTTTGAGACCTAGTGCGTAAAGAATTTTGGCTAAGCCGCTCAAGTCTTGTCGGGCAGACTCGACAGTGAGCTCTGATTTGTCGGCTAGGACGGTAAAAATCTGACCCAAGCATCCAGGAATGTTTAAATCATTCTCCAGAATCGCCCAAGCGGGGGCAAATCGTCCCCAAGAGGTCTGAACTTCCTGCTTCGTGGGGGCAGCAAACTCCTCTTTCGAGAATCCTGCTACTGTAAGTATCCTCTCAGTGCCCTTTTCAATTTTACTGAGGGCCGAACGAGCATCCTCGAGGCCCTTGATGGTGAAATTGAGCGAACTTTTATAGTGCCCGGCAATGAGCGCGAAACGAACTTCCATGGGCGTGTAACCCTTGGCCTTTAAATCCTCTAATGTATAAAGATTTCCCTTACTTTTTGACATCTTTTCGCCCTCCACCAGCAGGTGGGCACTATGAAACCAGTGGGCAGCAAAACCCGGTACGCCAGTCGCACATTCACTTTGCGCGATTTCATTCTCGTGGTGGGGAAAACATAAATCGATTCCGCCGCCATGGAGATCGAAAGTGACGCCTAAATGTTCCAGCGACATTGCCGAGCACTCGATATGCCAACCGGGGCGACCCTCACCCCAGGGGCTTGGCCAGAAATTTGCACCGTCCTCCGGTTTTCTCGATTTCCATAAAGCGAAGTCCGAGGCCGACTCCCGATCATACTCGTCGGAATCATTAGCCTCACCGGCACTGTTGGTGGATTGAGTCTCACGTTTTGAAAGGTCCAAATGATTCAACTTACCATAGTCTTGGCAACTGCTGACCTTAAAGTAAACGGAGCCATCTTTCGAGACATAGGCATTACCTTTGTCCACCAGTGCTTTAATCATAGCCACTTGTTGAGGAATGTGCGCGACGGCACTCGGTTCAACATGAGGTGCTAGAAGTCCAAGGGCTTTGCAGTCAGCATGGAATTTATCGGTCCAGGTCTTGGTGAATTCCGTTAAGGTCGTTTGCGCGGCTTGAGCGCCGCGAATCGTTTTATCGTCAACATCGGTAATATTTCTGACGTGCTTAACCTTGAGGCCGTCCACTTCTAATGTCCGACGAAGAATATCCTGCAAAATAAAGGTTCTAAAATTACCGATGTGGGCCGGGCCGTAAACCGTAGGACCACAGCAATACATCCCAAACGTAGATTTACCGGCCTTGGGTAACAAGGGTCGCATCTCGCGTGACATGGTATCGTGCAGTAATACTGGCATAGTAAGTAATTAGTTTAAAGTTGGGCTAATGGGCGAGAATGAATCCTTTAGATAAAATTAGATGTCATAAAAGGCAATCTGGCTTGAAATTGAGTCGGTATACATACACTTGAGCAACCTACTTATGAAAATCGGAACTCTTACCCTTCACGCTGGCCAAAAAGCAGACCCAACCACAGGTGCCTGTGCGGTCCCCATTTACCAGACTACCAGTTATCAATTCCGCGACACGGAACACGCCGCCAACCTTTTCGGCCTCAAGGAACTCGGAAATATCTATACTCGGATTATGAATCCGACGACTGATGTGCTCGAAAAACGTCTCGCCGCACTCGAAGGTGGCTCAGGCGCCCTCGCCCATTCTTCCGGACAAGCCGCCATCACCGCCTCGATTCTTAATATCGCTGGAGCGGGTGACCACATCGTCTCCGTTGCCCAACTTTACGGCGGCACCTACAATCTCTTCCACTACACCCTGCCTAAACTCGGCATCCAAGTTTCCTTCGTCGATGGAGATGATCCAGAAAACTTCCGCAAAGCTCTTAAGCCAAATACCAAAGCCTTTTTCGGGGAAGGCCTCGGCAACCCACGCTTAAACATCTTCCCTTTCGAAGAGGTTGCGAAAATCGCAAAAGAAGCAGGTGTGCCACTCATCATCGATAATACCGCCCTATCACCTTACTTAAATCGCCCATTCGAACACGGTGCTAATATCGTAGTTCACTCGGCAACGAAACACATCGGCGGACACGGAACCAGTATCGGTGGTATCGTCGTTGATGGTGGTAATTTTGACTGGGGTCGCGGACGCTTCCCTGGATTCACCGAGCCCGACATGTCCTACCATGGTCTTCCTCACTGGGAAGCCTTCAAAGCCTTCGCCCCAGCTGGCGGAGCCAACATTGCATTCATCATGAAAATGCGTCTGCAGTTCTTGCGCGACGTCGGTAGCTGCCTATCGCCCTTTAACGCATTC
>JBBAUX010000008.1:19154-50600 GCA_040398005.1 Opitutales bacterium | reverse complement strand
GCCAACATCGGTGACGCCCGTTCGCTCGCCATTCACCCAGCTTCAACGACACACTCCCAGTTAAGTGCCGAGGAACGTCAGGCGGCTGGCGTAACGGATGACTACGTTCGTCTCTCGGTGGGCATCGAAGATGTCGAAGATATTATCGCGGACATCGAACAAGCTCTGGCGAACGCATAATCCGACTCTACCTATAAATATTAAAAGGCAGGGCTCATCCCCTGCCTTTTTTATTTACTACTTACGACGGGGTCGAAGTCGTGATAAGCCATGAATTGCTTAACACCCTCCTCGCCCATGTAAGCTGATAATAATTTCGGATCAGTTTGCGTTAAATCGACAACAATCAAACCGTCCAAACAGCCACCGAATCCTTGATCAACGTTAAAGGCAATCAAACGACCATTTAACTTTAGGTAATGTTTTAAAAGCACCGGCACCGCTTTAGCATCATGTTCCAAATCACTGACCAGGCCAGAAACGTGTTCGAGATCGAACGCACAACGTTGCAGCACTTCCAGGTCGGCATCGCGTAGACTCATCGAACGTGGAGGATTTTTCGCACGGACGAGTGGCGCCAAATCTTCCGCGGTACGATTATGTTTTAAATAGGATAAGATTAAATCCTTGGAGGCCTGACCGTACTCCGGATTAATACTCACGGGTCCGAATAATAAATGGTATTGGGGGAATCTTACCACGTAGCGACCAATACCACGCCACAACAAAGGAAGACTCGTCGGTTTGCGTTGATACTCCTCACGAATAAATGACCGACCCATTTCCAGCGCAGGATCCATGCGACGGAAAAACTCTCCCTTAAAATCAAACAAAGTGGCCGTGTACATTCCGTGTTTTCCTTTTTGCGGAAGAATTCGATCCGTCGGCCCTAAACGATAGCCACCGACGATCTTAGACTCTTTGTCGTCCCATAAAATAAGTTGGTCATACCAATCATCAAACGCATCGCGGTCGCAATCTAATCCGGTACCCTCGGACACGGCTCGAAAAGTAATTTCGCGAAGTCGACCGATTTCTTTCATGGTATGCGGCAACTCCGAACCAAGGAATCGATAAATTTTAAAGTCACCACTCGTCAACAATAAGTCCTCAACTGGCAGGCTTTCTAATTCTGCACGAATTAGTTTAGGATTAATCGGAGGAATAATCGGGGCCCAGTGACTAGTTTCTTTGGCAGTTTTTTTGGCCGGCTCGTCTTTCCGTTTATGTAAAAGGTCGCAGCGCAAACGTAAAAAACTGGTCGCTTCTTCATCATCAGGATGATCTTCTAATTGTGTGTGGTGAACGGCTTTGGCCGCACGCAGTCTAATCACTTTCCCTTTTTTAGCATTAAACTCCCTCAGTAGCATTAAGGTACGCAACTTAGAATGAATATAGCCGAGAGAATGGAAAGTCTTTGAATTACTCCCTTCAATATGAAGCGGTAAAATTGAGGCTTTGGCGATCCGGGCCATTCGCACCACTTGCGGTGACCACACGGGATCTTGCGCCTTCATCGCACCGAATGTGAAACTAGAAACCTCACCCGAAGGAAAAGTTAAAATCGCACCGCCGGATTTTAGGTGGGTAAGAATTCGTCGTGTGCCAGCTAAGTTACCAAAGTCGGCTTGGTCAGGATTAAAAGGATTTACCTCGATTAACCAGGGACGAATTCCCGGGATTTGGGCGAGCCAGCGATTCCCTACGACTAAAATGTCCGAACGCACACGCAGTAAAAAATCCATCGCCACAATCCCGTCAGCTAATCCGTGTGGATGATTGGCCATGACGACCAAAGGACCTTCGCGAGGAATACGTGCAAGGCATGAGTCATGCCAGGTCGAAGATAGCTGTGCCTGCTCTTTCGCTGAGGCAAAAAAATCTGATCGCCCCGCGGCCAGTACTCTTTGCAGAAAGTCGTCAAACTGCCGAGAGTTAAAAAAATTATCGAGCACCGGAGTCGCCCATCCCAGAGGCCCTAAGGCATCCCTTAAATTTTGTTCGTTAGCTCCTCGACGCGAATTTGTCATCCACTTGTATCCTATTATACCAATGCCTTTTTTATGCGTCGAATGTGTGACAATCAGGTTTCATAGATTCAAATTCGAAAGAATTGGCGGGTATTTAAGGTCGCCACGGCCGCAACCTCATCTGCCGGCAGATTAAGAATTTCCCCTGCTTTTTGGGCAATCTCCCCCAAATAAGCGGACGAGTTTTCCTGCCCGCGTTTGGATTGCGGAGTTAAATACGGTGCGTCTGTTTCCAACATGAGTCGCGTGAGCCCCTGTGCCTTTAACGCTGCCGAAACAATGGGAGCATTGGGATAGGTAATCACGCCCGTGAATGAAGCGCGACCTCCGCGTTTGTTTAACTCATTCACACACTCGGGTCCTTCGGTGAAACAGTGGAAGACTACTTTTTTCCAATCGACCCGACTTTCATCAATCATCTTTACGCAATCGTGAAAAGCGTGACGGGAATGAATCACAATCGGACAGCCAAACTGATACGCTAGTCTTAACTGCTGTTGAAAAGCACCCTTCTGCCATTCTTTAATTTGTGCTGCCTCCTTGGGCTCTTCTGGCAATCGATAATAGTCTAAACCAATTTCACCGAGAGCAACCGGATGTCTTGTATCGGCGAAATAGGGTGAAAGCGCTGCCACCGTTTCTTCCCATCCTTCCGTCACATAGCCTGGATGAAGCCCCACGGTATAATGAATAAAATCCGGATGTGCTGAAGCTAGATTTCGATATTCCGTCCAGTCAGCCAAATCGGTGCCGATCGCAATCACCCCTTCTACTCCCACGGCTTTGATTTCATTGAGCCATGACTCCACCTGACCCTTTTTAATATGAGAGAGCGGATGACAATGGGAGTCCAACAAACGCATTGTTATTTAACTAATTTAGTAATCGAGAAAGTGCAACGATAGTAAAATTATTTTTCAAAACTTGTCATCAGGCATAATCTGCCAGTTATCAAAGCATGAAGATTTGGCTTATGAAATCGGAACCCGATGAGTTCTCCATCGACGATTTACTGAAACGCAAAAAAGAGCCGTGGACGGGTGTGCGTAATTACCAAGCCCGCAATTTCATGAGAGCGGCAAAGGTAGATGACGCGGTACTCTTTTATCATTCCAATTGCGCTGAACCTGGAATCGTGGGCTTAGCCAGAGTTTCCAAAATCGCTTTCACCGACCCCACTCAATTCGAACCGAAGTCAGATTATTATGACGCCAAATCAGACAAGCTCAATCCACGATGGAGCTGTATTGAGGTCTCCTTCGTTGAAAAATTTAAAAACGTGCTAACCCTCCCGCAGATTCGGGAAAATAAGAAGTTACGCACGATGCTGATTTTGCGTCCAGGTAATCGACTGTCCGTCACTCCCGTTGAGATGTCCGAGTATCTAGAAATTAAGAAACACTCTTAATTTTTAGCCGGAGTAGCCGCAGGAACTGGAGCTACTTTCTTCACTGGCTGTGGAACGTATTTTGGATTTTGTTCGGAACCTGGTGCAGCCTTCTTTAAATTAGGTGTTACGTCAGCAGGTGCATCACCCGTGGCGAATTTAATACCACCGACTAAGATCTGACGGAAAATAGGGTTCGTCCAAACGTCTTCGCGGTGCCCCATAGCAGTATAGAAAACTCGTCCCTTACCCTCGGCACGAGCCCAGCAATTAGGATAAGCGGGACGCTCGTACATGGTGCCTTCCATCTTAGGTGAGTCGATAACCGTAAGAACATGGATATCGTCCTTAAAGTCTTTCAAAGAATACCACTCTTCAGTGAAGGTGAATGACTCGCCGACCTTTTCAAATCCCGGGAACTTGGGATCGATCACACTATTCTTCGCCTCTTGTTGCTTTCCGTGAATAATAAATTCTGCGCCCAAAAAGTGGACATAGGAATCAGCTTTTTCGCAGTGATTTACATAACGCTCAGGGCCCTTGTCTGCTTCATTATCTGTATGGAAAGTATCAGAGGCAGAGTGAACTCCCACAAAACCCTTACCCGCTTTTACATAGTCGAAAAGAGCTTGTTTGCCCGCGGCGGACATCGGTGGATTACCGTCCTTACCTTTATCACATAAATCGCCGGTGGTATAAAAAACTAAAGCATCAAACTGGGCTAAATATTCGGGAGAAAATTTTGAGCCATCTTTGGAGAATTCAAATTTCCAGTTATTTTCTTCACCTAGTTTCAGTAATTCTTTTTCGGCGAAACTGGGGGCTCCATCTTTCCATGAAATCACCACGTGCTCATAACCACTTGATTTGGTGAAGAAGAGCAATTTACGCTGGGGCGGGTCGGCGGCCACCAAGGCAGAAGAACAAATTAATAATAGAGTTAAAAATTTCGTCATAGGGGTATGAATGATTACAGGTAAAAACACTGAAGGTTTCAAGATTTCTTAGGCTGAATAGCGCCAGTCAACAATTTCAACCTGAATACTCTTGCGACCCTGCCAACGATTCCACGCGAGTTTGACTGCTAAATCGACCGATTTGCCGATCTCAGGGATTCGACTGCTCATTCTCCAGGCGATAAAACCGAGGCGACGCTGAGCGGAGAGTGAGATCTGAAATCTTATGTTTCCTTCTCCAAACTGAGTGGGCGGTTTATCAAAAACAAATCCCCTCACCCCAAAAACGGGCTCACTATTCGACTCTCCATAAGGTTGGAGTAATTCCATATCATCCAACAACCCTTCGTTGATCTCGTTTAATTTTATCCAATGTGTGATATCTAAATCGCGACTGTCGGTAACCAGATTTGTACTTTTCTTTTGTAAGGCCACCGCCGCTGTAAACTTCGCACGAAAGAGTTCCACGTCAGATGTAGCGAGTGAAATACCCACAGCCATCGGGTGGCCGCCGTAAGTTTTTAAAATCTCGGCACAGGAATTGAGCGCCTCTACTAAATTGACTCCCGGAATACTGCGGCCCGACCCTTTAGCAATTTCGCCTTCTTTTCCTAGGACAATCACTGGGCGATCCAAGGCCCGACAAATCTTGCCCGCCGCAATACCCACGACGCCGGGATGCCAGTCGCCAAATAAAACATAGCCCTCTTGCTCCCCCATCGATTTCGCCTGCACGGTGGCATCATCGGTTACGCGTTTATCAATCTCCTGTCTTTCACGATTAATTAGATCGAGCAACTCAGCATCACGTTCAGAATCTTCAACGGTTTCCGCGAGCAACAAATTCAATGGCAATGAAGCATCGGCTAATCGTCCACTGGCATTTATTCTCGGTCCAATGCGATAAGAGACATCGACCGAACTTAACGTGGCCCCTGGTTCCATGCCACTCACTGAAATTAAAGCTCGAACGCCGGGACGTTTCGCTTCGCTCAAAGCCCGCAGACCATGGGCGGCAATGATTCGATTTTCCGTGAGTAAAGGAACTAAGTCCGCAATCGTCCCCAAAGCCGCCAAATCAAGATACTCTTTGACTGCGATATGGGTACCGCGTGGATCACCTGCTAGTCTTAATACTTTTAATATTCCGTGAATTAATTTAAAAACTAATCCTGCCGTACACAGCGTTTGCCAGGGAGCTTCGGCATCGTCATTCACGCGTGGATTAACCAAAAGACAGTTGGCTGGTGCGGACTTAGCAACGTGGTGATCGACGACGATAACTTCCACGCCGTTCGCTTTTAAAAACTCAATCTCCGAAACCGAGTTAGTACCACAATCTAGAGCAATAAATAATTGCGGCTGCGCTTCTTTCATAACACGTTCGAGTGCTGCCATGGTTAGACCATAGCCTTCTTCTAGTCGGCGAGGAACAAAAGCCGCTGGTTCTGCGCCCAGACGGCGAAGAAGATGGACCAACATCGCTGTGCTCGAAACTCCATCCACATCGTAATCACCTAAAATGGCGATACGTTGTTTTTGACTGACAGCTATGAGAATTCTTTCCGCGGCAACCCGTAGATTACCGACCGCAAACGGGTCGGACACTTGAGAAAGTTGCGGGCGTAAATGTTGTTCAGCCTGCGCCTCATCCGTAAACATTCGTGCTAAAACATGAGCAAGGGGTTCAGCGATCCCCGAACTGGATGCAATACGTTGGGCCAACCCACCGTCTGCGGCTCGATATAACCATGCGGCCATAACAGTTTTACTTGGCGTCAGATCCGGCCTCCCATGAATAGCTACGAGGGCGTTCCGCTGAATCTACACCTTTGCGCTCACCCTTGTGCCACCAATAGAAAATCGGACTTGCGATGAAAATAGACGAGAAGGTTCCCGTTAACACACCGTAGATGAAAACTTCGCCGTAAAGACGAACATCACCTGCGCCAAATGCCCACAAGGCAACCGCACACAGGAAGACGGTGGATGAAGTAAGAATCGTCCGTGACATCGTTCGGTTAATCGCGAAGTGGATAACATCGCTCAACGAACGGCTCGGGTTATTCTCTAACTCTTCGCGGATACGGTCGAAGACGACGATGGTATCGTTCACTGAATAACCGATGATTAATAGGATAGCGGCAATCAGTGCGGCATTAAACTGTCCACCAAAGAAGACGAATAGCGCGACCGTCATGAGGACGTCGTGCAGCGTTGCCACAAATGCCGCGATACCGAATCCAGTCTCGAATCGGAGCGACACGTAAATACCGATACCGAGCAGTGCTAAAATGACTGAGATTATCGCATTGAAACGTAATTCATTACTGACCGATCCGCCGATTGCTTCTCGCACTAATAAGATTTTATCCGTAGGAGCTTGAGAATCTTTTAAAATTTGCGGATAGTCTTTCTTAATCTGATCAACAATTACCACTAAATTAGCAAAGTCGGGTTTTCCGTGATCCTTGGATAATTCAGTTTCAATACGCAGTCGTGTCTCACCTCCACCAATCGGCTTCTGAACAGTTACCGTGGTGTCTGGTAGACCCGCAGAAGTGGCGAGCTGTAACACCTTATTCGTATCTACTTTGACGTTATCATTAAGGGCAATCATCGTGGATTCACCGCCACGGAAGTCCTTACCAAAGGCATCTTTTCCTTTATAGGCGAGTTCGCTAATACCGAGCGCAATGATCAGCCAAGAAACAATAAAGGCTACGCGAGCATACTTTAAGAACTGAATATTCAGGGTGTGTTTAAATACGGGGAGTCCAAACATACGACTCATGATCCCCTTCTCTAGGGCAAGTTCTTGAATACCTCGGCAGGTTACCAAGGTAGTAAAGAGTGTGGTGAAGATACCAATAATCAGGGTAATACCAAATCCACGAACGGGACCGGTGCCCATGAATACCAGAATAACGGCTACCAACAAGTGAGTGAGATTGGCATCCACGATTGTCCACATCGCTCGATTGTATCCTTCGCGAAGTGAGGCCGCGCGATCTTTGCCCACGCGCGCTTCTTCACGAACACGTTCGAGAATTAAAATGTTAGCATCTACGGCCATACCCAGAGTTAAGACCAAGGCAGCCACACCCGGTAAGGTAATGGTGGCTCCCAGATAAGCCATGGCACCCAGCATCAGGAATAAATTCAGTACCATACCGATTACCGCGATGAAGCCGCCCCAGACGTAAAACCCGACCATGAATAAAATGACCAGACCTACGGCGACGGCGGACGCGACAACGGATTTATCCTGCGCGTCTTTCGCTAATGACGGACCCACCGAGGTTACGTCTTGCGTGATTAACGGGAACTCCAACGGATTGTTTAAAACATTAGAGAGGTTGATCGCTTCTTCGCGAGTGAACGAACCAGTAATGGACGCACCGCTACTGCGAATGGCTTCTCTTACGGTTGGTGCAGACTGCAACACGCCATCGAGGACGACCGCTAATTGTCCGAGTGAGTTGGTGCGTCCATTAGCTTCGGAAATTTTTGCCGTTAAATCGCCAAACTTCTGCGAACCTTCATTGGTGAACTTCATGTCGACGTAGAACGACATCCCATCATCGGAACGTGCTGAAGATGATTTGATAATCGCACCCGTAGCATCGGCACGTTTGCGTACATAATATTTAGAAACCCGGGTCTCACCCGTGCGTCGGTCAACATTACGCTCGGTTAACACTTCATAAACTGCGGTCGCGCCACTTTCGTCTTCAAGTGATTTCGTCGAACGCTCGCGTTCATCATCCATCGGACGGCGCCCACGATACACCTGTCTAAACTCAAGTTTCGCTGGTTTCTTCAGCGCATCAATCACATCGGGATTATTGGCGGCGTCTTCACCAGGAAGTTGGATTTCTAGAGATAAATCACCCACCGGACGTAAGACGGGCTCCGCAACACCAAACTGATTGACCCGCTGCTCCATCACTTGGACTGCTTGGTTGACCATTTCTGCATGAGAAACATTCGAAGTATCTTTCGAGGATTTTCCTCCTGTCTCCGTACCCGTCGGATCAACCTTCAAGGTAAATGAAACACCCCCTTGTAAATCTAAACCTAGTTTCAAGCGACCTTGAGAGCGTAATAAGAGCTGCTTGAGTACGATAATATTTCTTTTATTTTGATCAGGCTCGCGGATGAAATCTTTCTCATCGAAAAAGAAAGGACGCAAATCCACAGGAGTTGGACGACCCTTACCTTCTCCAATATCGCGCAGCGCTTGATAGTAGGAAACGGCTTTTTGGTCGGCAGCGACTGTGCTTATTTTACTATTCGCTACGCGCGTTTTGGCCTCTTGGTGAATTTTGGCAAATTCAGCGGATTGGTTGATTACTTGCGCGGGAGCAAAGTCTTCGAGCGGTGTTGGAGCGATTGGATAGAACTCATAAACAGCACATGCCAGTGCAACCAATGAGACGCCAACCTTCCAGAACCAGGTCCTGGATAACATAATATTTTTATAATTAAAGGTTAGGCCGAAATTGCTTTGGAGTCATCCGATGCTAAACCCGCAACGGAACTTTTATGAATTGTCATCTTACCACTGTCTAACTCGATGGTGACACGCGAATCAGTGATCTGGGTGATGCGTCCGTAAATTCCGGTGGACGTCATGATCTCCTGACCAACCTCTAACTGAGATTGAAGTTTTTCGCGTTCCTTTTGCGCCTTACGAGCGGGAGCAAAAAGGAAGAAATACATCGCTGCAAAAAGCAATGCATACCCGATTAGGGGAAAAAACGGATTGGCCGGTGCATCCGCAGGTGCGGCGGGTGCGGCTTCCGCTATATAGGAGAACAGAGCGTGAGGGATGGTTTGCATAGTTATTTATTGGAAAGGGGTTAAATGAAGGAGGAAACCCCTTAATTGCCGAAGTGTGACAAAAAGGCAAGCCCCAGCTGCTTGGATTGGTTTTGCTTTACTGGGAAAAATGCCCCAATGTTTAT
The DNA here is from genome assembly GCA_040398005.1 of Opitutales bacterium. GTDB lineage: Bacteria > Verrucomicrobiota > Verrucomicrobiia > Opitutales > UBA953 > UBA953. Next base: position 41,257 of record JBBAUX010000008.1, on the reverse strand, counting down.
AACTCAATTCCATGAAAGAAGCCAAACCGGAGGCAACGGCTCAACCGTCCTCTTCATCAACTATTCAGCGAGTTACGCTGGCTTCAACGATCACGGCGCTGGGGGTTGTTTTCGGTGATATTGGAACCAGTCCACTCTACGCGTTTCGTGAATGTATCCGGAATGGCCTGCACGAGGGTGCTACGCCCGTTCAAGTCATCGTTCCCGCACTCTCACTCATTATTTGGTCACTCATCCTCGTCGTAACGATAAAATATGTCTTGTTTATGATGGAAGCCAATGATGACGGTGAAGGAGGCATCATGACCCTCGTCTCACTCGCATCCAAAAATAGCGACGAAGAAAAAACTAAGCCGACGATAGATAATCCAAGTAATAAACCCAAGCATCGTAATGTCCTCGTCTTACTAGGCGTTTTTGGAACCGCATTGTTATTTGGCGACGGTGTAATCACTCCAGCCATCTCGGTTTTATCCGCACTCGAAGGTGTTAAAGAACAAACCACCTCAAGCGCGGGTCTCATTCGCTATTTTATTCCGGTCACCGCAGTCATCATTTTAATCGGTGTTTTTACTATCCAGAAGCGTGGCTCCGGAAAAGTCGGTATGTATTTCGGACCAATCACTCTCGTGTGGTTCGGGGTTATTGCCGCCACTGGAATTAATTCACTCTACGAGCACCACCAACAAGCACTCGTAGTTTACGAAGCTTTCAATCCATTGGTCGCTCTCGATTTCTTAGTAACTAACCCAGGAGTCGGAATTGTGGTTCTTGGGGCGGTTTTCTTGGCCGTTACTGGCGCGGAAGCACTGTATGCTGACATGGGACACTTCGGACAAAATCCGATACGCGCTGGGTGGTATTTCATCGTCTTCCCTGCCCTGATTTTAAATTACCTCGGACAAGGTGCCTGGGCTATCGCTAATCAATCTCACATTCTCAGCGGCTCCTATAATCCATTTTATAATATGGCCCCAGCTTGGTCGCAAATTCCTCTCGTAATAATTGCCACGCTTGCGGCAATCATCGCCTCCCAAGCTTTAATTGCCGGTGCTTTTTCCACCACGGTTCAAGCCATCCAATTAAACTTCTTACCGCGGATGCGTATCAACTACACCTCCGATCAAGAGTCAGGACAAATCTACCTGCCCGTAGTGAACTGGTTACTCCTAGCAGGATCGGTCTTTTTGGTACTCCAATATAAATCATCCGAAAACCTAGCGAGCGCTTACGGTATCTCGGTATGCGGTACCATGCTCGTCACCACCATTTTATACGCCCAGTACCTACATAAAATTAAGAAATTTCCTATCGCCACATCCTATATTATCGTCTCTCCGATTTTAATAATGGAACTTCTCTTTATCTGTGGAAATGCTACCAAAATTTTTGAGAATGGTTGGCTCCCTCTCGCGGTCGGCTTCGTGCTCTATTACATCATGTCAGTCTGGAACAAAGGTCGTATCGCCATGCGCAGTAAACTCGCGGAAACCGACAAAAACGATGACTTTAAAGTCTTTATTGGGAGCGTCGAAGAGCTATTCAAGGTCGGCAAACTGAGCCGCGTCAAAGGCACCGCCGTCTACCTCTCGGGCGGAAATAACTCCGTCCCCATGGCCCTTGCCCACAACCTTAAGCACAACAAAGTCCTCCATGATCACATTATCGTCGTCACTCTCACCGTCGATGACACTCGCGCCTATGTGAGAAGCGACGAACGCGTGGGCATCACCATGCACGGCCTCGGGTTCGTCGTAATGGGCAATCGTAACGAGTTTCCTCCGGTGATGAGAATTACTGGAAGATTTGGTTTCCGCGAAAAGCAAGACATCTACCCGATTCTCGACGCCGCCTACAAAGAGCTTGGAATTAATCCCAACCCCATGGAAGTCACTTACTTCCTGAGTCGCGAAACGATTGTACGCGCCGAAAGAAATATTTCACTCAACACGGTGCAAGAAAAGTTATTCGAAGTGCTTAATCGAAACGCGCTTTCCGCCACCGCTTACTTCAACCTCCCTCCTGGTCGTGTCGTTGAACTAGGTATGCAGGTTGAACTGTAAGATTACTTCTTCGACGCTTTGCTCTTCGCAATCAAATCGTAGAAGTGATCAAATAACACGTCCGCATCATTCGGACCCGGCCCCGCCTCTGGGTGATATTGCACTGAAAACACTGGCTTATCTTTCAGGCGTAATCCCGAAACGGTTCCGTCATTCAAATTCACTTCAGTCACAATCGCCCCACAACGCTCGAGCTCTTCTGGCTTAGAGGCGAAGCCGTGATTCTGTGCGGTGATTGAAACACGTCCTTCTTCGGTATTCTTCACGGGCTGATTTCCTCCACGATGTCCGAACTTTAATTTGTAAGTTGAGGCACCAATCGCATGCGTGATGATTTGATGTCCGAGACAGATTCCAAAAACGGGATACGACTTAATTAAATCCGAAACTGCTTCGTGCGCATACTTCAAGGCTGCGGGATCTCCCGGGCCATTCGATAAAAATACACCGTCAGGATTATACGCACGAATCTCCGATGCTGGCGTAGTCGCTGGGAAAACTTGTACGTCGAAGCCTGAGTCAACTAAGCGACGGAAGATCGAGGTCTTCGCACCAAAGTCATAAGCGGCGATGCGATACTGCACGGGCTTAATCTTAGGCTTATTTAAATGGGTTCCGACCACGGTGAAAGGCTTACAATCACCCGCGGTCTTATTAAAATTATAAGGTGCCTTGCAGGTAACTTCTTTAACGAAGTCAGCCCCCATAGTACCCGTCCAAGCACGGGCACGTTTCAACGCTTCTTCATCCGAAATACCTTCCGTCGAAAGACAGGCTTTCATCACACCTGCGGAACGAAGTTTTTTAGTTAAGGAACGAGTGTCGATTCCTTCAATTCCAGGAATCCCAAATTTCTTGAGCCAGGTGCTGAGATCCGTGGTCGCTCTCCAATTAGAAACAATCGGCGAAAGTTCACGGACGACAAATCCGGCGACGTGTGGGCGGGCCGATTCAAAATCATCTTCATTCACTCCGTAGTTTCCAATCTGGGGAGTCGTCATCGTCACAATCTGTCCAAAGTAAGAGGGGTCCGTGAGGATTTCTTGGTAGCCCGTCATGCTGGTATTGAAAACCACTTCACCGCATAAGGTCTTCTCCGCCCCAAAAGCCCGACCCCGAAGAATGGTTCCATCTTCAAGAGCGAGAACTGCGTGGCGATTCATGAGTCCGTTTTGAAAGGCGGATAGCCCTCGGAGTGAAGCAAAAAAGAAATTATTTTTCAAAAACCCAAACCTGGGTCGCCACCCAAGGGAGATGGCGGACGTGCCCGAGCGTCCAGGGAGTCGGCCATGTAAGGCTTATGCACCTGCCAACCAGCTCGGTAAGGCGCACCGTTCGCTTTCACAAAATCAGTAATTGCCTTTAAAATCGAAGAATCAGCCCGACGCGACCACTCGGGGTGCAACCAGACACTCTTAGCCGACCAACAACCGCCCACCGCAGCAGTCCACTTTTCAGCCGAGTCCTCAGCCTCGATGATCAGCTTAACCTCGTGCGCCTTCGCCAACGACTCCGCCACAGGCAACTTGGCCCACTTAGGACTTACGGTAACCCAGTCCAAGCCCACAGGTATCTCATAGGCACCACAAGTCTCCAGATGCACGTTAAGTTTGGCTGCCTTCAACGCATTCACCAATGGAACTAAATCATGCACACAAGGCTCTCCGCCCGTGAGCACCACAAAATCAGGTTTCGCTTCTCCTGCTTCTTTCGCCAACTCATCCGCCGAAGCTTTGCGAATATTTTTGGGGACATATTGCGGATGCCAAGTAGAAGCGGAATCGCACCAAGTACATTTTACCGGACAGCCCTGCAGACGGATAAAAAAAGCCTTTCGTCCCATGTGCACACCTTCACCCTGCCAACTCAAGAAGGTTTCATTGACCGGATAAAGTTCAGCCATGATTAAATATCGGGCTGATACCGAGCAGAATTTTTGGAGTCCTCATACAAGTGCACCGCAATCAACCAAGCCCGTCCTTGCGATTCTTTACGCACCATGGGATCAAGTACCGTAAATAAATACTGCGCGATCCCTTCAGTCGATGCCGAGGGAACAATCAGTGCTTTAAAAAGTTTATGATGATTTTTTAAAAGTGCGTCGCGCTCAGAATCATCCGCAGAAAACAAACACGCGTGATCGAGATTTTGATCAATCCAAGTTTTGATATAGGCCAGACCTCCAAAATCTACCACGAAGCCACGCTCATCAAGTTGCTTACAGCCAAACTCCAAACCGATTCCCCAGTTGTGTCCGTGAATGAATGAGCAATTCCCACTGTGCCGGTGCTGGCGATGAGCAAAGGGAACATCTCGGTAAACTTTAGTACAGGTAAACATCTGACTCCCCGAATTAGAGCCGTCCCCTCCCACCCCGCAAGGCACTTTATTTAAAGCCCTAAAAATAGCCATAAAAGGGGCCTGTCGCATTGCGTACGACAGGCCTCTGAAGTGCTATGAACCGAGTTAGATTAGAACGTATGCATTAAACCAAACGACCAAATCGCCGTGGCATGTACTGGATTAACCAGTGCACCGGTCGACTTTGCTGCATAGTTCGTTGTCTTCACTGGCTCGCTGTAGAACAAATACGCACTCGAGGACGGATTGAACTTATAAGTGAAACCCGCAGCAAGAATCTGCTGTAAGCCCGCACTCTCTAAGTCCTCCGCGTACCTTGCATCGACTGTGCCCTGAATATTCTTGTCGCGATACTGCCGAAGTAAGGTGCCTTGTAATGACACCGCCAACGACTCACTTAACTTGTATCGAAGGCCAGCGGTTAACGATAGCTGAGTTCCAGGACGGAAATACTCATCAGAAATGACAGCAGCCTGTCCTTGGACTTGTAAGAATTCGGTCAGATTATCAGTCACTAAACCAAAATCTTTTCTAATTCCTAAAAGCACATCCGTTGAACCAGTACCCGGTTGCAGATAACGACGAGGAACCAACATCACGAGGTCATCTTTTCCTGTAGGTAATTTTATTCCTGCAGAAACAGTATAACCTTCCCATACCGCTCTGGTCGCAATCGCGATATCACCCAGTCCGACAACTTTACCCCTGCCAGCAGTGGTTTCTGTCGAACGATCAATCCGTGGCACCGAAATTGAAACAGTCTGGCCGAGCAGCTGAGTTTCAATCGTCGCCAGAATATTGCGATGCACAGCCGTAAAGTGCGCATGCGCACCATCATTACGTTCATCCTGGTTGATGTAGTCGTAACGTAAATCCAACGTGTACGCGCCGGCTTGGGCGGTAGGACGTTCAGACAGATTATCGACCGCGACTTTAACGCAACCACACGGACAAGCCTGTGCGGTGGTGAAGACTCCTAAAGCAAGGAGCCCGAGAATGGCGGCTGGCGTAGAGCGAGCGGCCGAAGAAGAAATAATCATAATATTTTATAGTTTTTTTGTGCATGTAGTCGGTGTGGCAAATTCGCTACATACACAGACACTTATCCGTTGAGATTAAGTGAGATTGGTAAATGAAGCCAGGTGAGCCGAAGCCCAAGAGATTTTTAAACTATACCTTCGGTGGCGGCACGGGAACCTCTTCTGTCAGCCGCCAGATATTAAACCCCTGATCACGCTGAAAAATAATACCGTAAGACTCCGGCAAAGTTAAATAAACACTATCACCCTGATTAAAATCGTATTTAATTTTAGCTTTTTGAACTTCAGACTTACCTACTGGGGCCTGCTCAGTTGTCTTTCGACCCTTCTCAACCACTTTACAGAGCGAGCAGGGTTTATCAGTTAAAGTTTTTGTAATCGCTTCAGATGTCGAGAGGTGAATCGCATTTGTGCGCGACATATTCACCCAAGCAAACACTTGTAATAAATCCCAAGTTAAACCCGACGACGCGAACCAGGCAGCTAAAACTGCCCATACGGCGAACCTCTTAATCGTGTTTAACACAATCAGATTCAGATTTAATATCCGTTAGTGTTCAAACGAAAACCCAGCACACAATGCTCTATCAGAGTATCTAATTTAGAAGATTAACCCTTGTAGACCGTCAAATCAGGCACGCCAGCCAACTTGAAAGCTTCTTTCCGTTCCACACAGGTTCCACAACGCCCGCAATGAGTGTCGCCACCCACATAGCAGGACCAGGTAAGTTCCATGGGCACTTTTAATTCTGCACCGCGACGAACTATCGCCGTCTTATCCATTTTTACAAAGGGACGCTCCAACGAAACTTGATGCCAGTCCGCTAATCGAATCGCCGCATCAAGTGCTTCAGCAAAGGCCGGACGACAGTCTGGATAAATGGCGTGGTCTCCACTGTGAGCTCCATAAGCCACCGTCTTGGCCTTCAATGAAATCGCCCACGACGTTGCTACCGAAATGAATAACATATTTCGATTAGGGACCACCGTCGCCTTCATCGAGAGTTCTTCATAGTGACCCTCAGGTACCGCCACTTCCCGATCAGTTAACGCATTAGCGCCAAACAACGGAGCCAGCGCACGTAAGTCGGCGACCTGATGTTTTACTTTATAAATTTCACAGAGTTTTTTCGCCGCATCGATTTCCCTGCGGTGACGCTGACCATAATCCACAGTTAATGCATACACTTCTCTTCCTTCAGAAAGTAAATGCGCCAATAAAACCGTTGAATCGATTCCTCCAGAATGAATGACGACGGTTTTTTGCATGCTGTGAAATAAACTACTTCGAACGCCGAGAGCGAGAAACTTTAATCCAGGCTTTATGATGATCAATAAAAGCTAAGGCAAAACTCTCGGCGGCACGCATTTTTTTAGCCTCCGCCGACTTCTTATCGCGCAACCCAGTCAAATGCAGCCAACCATGCGCCACATAAAGACTCACTTCTTCTTCAAAAGTATGCCCATGAGCTTTAGCCACGCGTTTCGCTTGATCTAAATTAACGCAAATCTCCCCCGCGAATGGCTCAACCGGATGATCTTCTCCGACGAAAGTAATCACATCCGTCACCGTCGCATCATCCATAAAATCCTTATGAATCTTTTTAATCGCTGCATCATTCACAAAAACTACCGAAATATCTCCCGCGGGACAGATATAGGACTTCACGCTATCTAAAGTTTGGATGAGTTTTATAACACTCGAGTCTACGACTTTGATCGACGGATGACGTACCGCTATTTCTACGACTCTCAATATTTTCTTGGACTTCATTTATTTAATCTCAGCAAATACTGGCTTCAATCTTAACCACAAATCATCCAGCGCCTGAGGTAAAACGCGAGTATCGGCCACCACGGGCATGAAGTTATGATCTCCATCCCAGCGGGGAACGATGTGAAAATGTAAATGGGTCGGAATTCCCGCACCTGCCGCACGTCCTAAATTAATCCCCATATTAAAACCCGCAGGCGTCATCACCTTTTGCAGAACGGACTGACATTTAACAAACAAGTCCATCAATTCAGCACGCTCCTCAATAGTGAGTTCCGCCAACTGCCCCACTTCACGATTAGGTAGAACCATTAAGTGTCCTGGATTATAGGGAAAACTATTTAAAATAACAAAACAGGTAGGACCCCGATAAAGAATGAGTGATTTCTGATCATCAGCCTCAGCTAACAAACTGGCAAACGGACTCCCTACCTTGGGATCTTTGAGACTTTGAATATACTGCATACGCCAGTAAGGATGTAAGTGTTCGGACATATTAAATTTTAGAAAATCCTTTGGGATGTAATGTATGCCAACGTACCGCGGTTGATACAATCGCATCGAGCGTATCGAACTTGGGTTTCCAACCTAATTCAGTACGCACCTTCGTGGCATCTGCATAAAGTGCTGCTGGATCACCCTCGCGACGCTCAACATATTCACGCGGCACAGGCTTTCCCGTAACGCGTTCTACACTTTTTAAAATGTCTTCAACAGAGTACGGTACACCAATTCCTAGATTATAGAAAAAGGCTAATCCTGGTTGTGCCAGTTTGTCGAACACCGCAATATGCGCCGAAGATAAATCATCAACGTGCACATAATCACGTAAGCACGTGCCATCGGGCGTCGGATAATCTGTTCCAAAGACTTTTAGTGCTGGGCGACGACCCAAAGCCGCCGCAATGGCCAATGGAATCAGATGTGTCTCCGGTTGATGATCTTCACCAATACTTCCGTCAACCGATGCACCTGCTGCATTAAAATAACGAAAAGCGGCAAAACTGATTTTACCTTCTTTGGCTAACTGACGGAGTTTAATTTCTACTTCTAATTTATTTTTTCCGTAGGGATTAATCGGCTTCTGTGGCAAATCTTCGTTCATCGGCATTTTTTCGGGCACACCAAAAGTTGCACAGGTGCTCGAAAACACAAATTTCTTAACCCCCTCGACAATCATCGCATCGAGTAAAGCGAAAGTACGAACAACATTGTTCTCATGATAACGTTCAGGCTGATGCACTGATTCACCAACATTGATTAGGGCGGCGAAGTGCATGACTAAATCAATTTTATGGTCTCTCAATGAAGCACAAACTTTCACTGAATCGGCCATATCTGCTTCGACAAACGGCACTCCCTCAGGAACTGACTCACGGTGCCCGTAAGATAAATTATCGAGCACAACCACCGAATGCCCAGCCGCTATCACCTGCCTTACACAGTGACTACCGATATAACCTGCCCCACCTACGACCAGTACGTTCATAGCGATTGAATAACCCTTCAACCCCACCCTAGGCAAGTTCCCTCTCCAAATCCTTGCCACCATCGCCCCAACTCTCCTATCTCCTCATATTCATGGAACACTCTCAAGGAGCCTACGACTTTACCGCCTTCGAGCAGCGCTGGCAGGCCTACTGGAAAAATAATTCCACCTTCCGAACCGAATCCACTACCTGCGGAAAACCCAAATACTATGTTCTCGATATGTTCCCGTACCCCTCAGGTACAGGCTTGCACATCGGACACCCGGAAGGCTACACGGCTTCAGATATTCTAGGACGCTACAAAAAAGCATCAGGCTTCAACGTCCTGCACCCGATGGGTTGGGACGCCTTCGGACTCCCCGCCGAGCAACACGCCATCGCCACCGGCGAACACCCCGCGATCCAAACTCGCAAGAACATCGATAACTTCCGTCGCCAACTTCAGATGATTGGCTTCGGCATCGACTGGGATCGCGAACTTTCCACGACCGATGAAAAATATTTCCGTTGGACACAATGGATCTTCCTCAAACTTTTCCGTCACGGCCTCGCCTACGTTTCCGAGAAACCTGTTTGGTTCTGCCCCGCGCTCGGTACCGTTCTCGCGAACGAAGAAGTTCTTAATACTAAAGAAGGCCCACGCTCCGAACGCGGTAATCACCCGGTCGAACGCCGCCCCATCCGCCAATGGGTCCTCCGCATCACCGCCTACGCCGATAAATTAATCGAAGGACTCGATTCACTCGATTGGCCCGACTCTACCAAGCGCTTACAAAAAAACTGGATTGGAAAATCTGAAGGCGCCGAAGTTAAATTCTTATTAGCCGATTTTCCTAACGAAAGCCTGACGGTTTTCACGACCCGACCCGACACTCTTTTCGGCGCAACCTACATGGTCGTCGCCCCAGAACATCCTCTCATCGTTAAACTAACTACCGCAGAACAAAAAACAGCCGTTGATTCATATATCGCAGCTGTAAGAAATAAATCCGACCTCGAACGTACCGACCTCGCCGATAAGAAAAAGACCGGCGTCTTCACTGGCAGCTACGCCATCAATCCGGTTAACGGAAATAAAATTCCTGTCTGGACCGCGGACTACGTCCTCATGAGTTACGGCACGGGCGCCATCATGGCCGTCCCCGCTCACGACACTCGCGACTGGGAATTCGCCAAAGAATTTAATTTACCCATCATTCAAGTAGTTGGGTCGAAAGAACCGATCGACGTTCAAGAGAAACCCTACACCGAAGACGGACCCATGGTGAACTCAGGCCAATTCAACGGACTCTCCGCCACAGAAACGAAAAAGAAAATCACCGCCGACCTCACCGATAAAGGCCAAGGTAAGATTGCTGTTAATTTTAAACTGCGCGACTGGCTGTTCTCGCGCCAACGTTACTGGGGCGAGCCTTTCCCGATTCTTTGGATTTGTAAAACCGATTACGCAAAAATTCCGGCCGACTCCGAAATCCGTGAGTTCCTCCCGAAAGAAGCTGTCACTTGCCAAATCAACGGAGTGGAAGTTTGTGCAGTACCACTGACGTCTAAACAGCTCCCACTTATTTTACCGGAAGTAAAATCATACCAACCTTCACCCACTGGAGATTCACCTCTCTCCAAAGAACCTGAATGGACCGAGGTTTGGTACAATATTTCCAACGGAGAAACAGTCGCCCAATCCAAACCACAACCTGGACCTCTCTGGATCAAGGCCTCACGCGAAACTAATACGATGCCACAATGGGCAGGTTCATGCTGGTACTACCTGCGTTATCTCGACCCGCAAAATACAAAGGAAATCGCATCCGCCGAGGTTCTTAATTACTGGGGCAACCCCGACTTCTATATCGGCGGCGCCGAACACGCGGTACTCCACTTACTGTATGCACGGTTCTGGCATCGATTCCTTTACGACATCAAAGTGCTCTCCACTCCCGAGCCATTTAAAAAATTATTCCACCAAGGACTCATTCTCGGCGAAGACGGTGAAAAAATGTCCAAGAGCCGTGGTAATGTCGTAAATCCTGACGTCATCGTTAAAGAACATGGCGCAGATGCATTGCGTATGTACCTGATGTTCCTCGGACCTCTCGAAGCTTCTAAACCTTGGAACACCGACGGTATTTCCGGTATCACCCGTTTCCTTCGTCGCCTCTGGCGCCTCTCCGTCGATGAAACCAGCGGAAATGTTTCAACCAGAATCAATGATAGCATAAATGAAACCGAAGATCTTGTCCGCGAACTGAATCGCACCATCAAGAAAGTCAGCCATGATATTGAAACTCTCCAATTCAATACCGCGATTTCTCAAATGATGATCTTGATGAATGTCGCAGAAAAATCTCCGTCATTGAAACGTTCGACCGTCGAAGACTTCACTCGCTTAGCCGCACCCTTCGCTCCTCACGTCTGCGAAGAAATCTGGCAACGTCTCGGTCATAAAGAAAGTATCACCCAAACGGGCTGGCCCACATTCGATGAATCAAAACTCGTCGAATCCACTGTCGACGTCGTCTTCCAAGTGAATGGCAAAGTCCGCGCCACGACTAAGGTGGATAAGAATATCTCTAAAGAAGCTCTGGTTGCTCTCGCGAAAGCCGACCCTGCCGTGCAAAAATTCCTTGATGGAAAACCTATCATCAAAGAAATTATTGTACCCGGTAAGCTCGTGAACTTCGTCGTCGCAGGATAATCCCAATAGCTGCTCACAAAAAAGGCCTCCGTCTCGGAGGCCTTTTTTGTTGGGTGAATCTACTAGTTAGATTTGAGCCTTCTCTAAGCGAGGTAGCATGAAGTGGTGAATCGCAAAGGCCACGATGTACGCGAACGCACAGAAGGCGAAGAGGATAGCATAACCATTCGATGAAACGTCGAGAATGCGACCGGCAACAATCGGGAAAATCATCCCGCCGATGGATCCAGCCATACCACCTAAACCACTGGCCGAAGCAACGGCGTCGCGCGGGAAGGTTTCGGATACCGCAGCATAAAGGCTAGCTGACCAAGCTTGGTGAGCCGAGGCCGCAAATCCAATGAGGAACACCGCTTCCCACATGCCTAATCCTCTCACAAAGAAAATAGGCAATGAACAGAGGGCGAAGAACAATAGAGATAATTTGCGAACCGTAACCATATCATAACCGCGCTCCGCAATTTTCTTAACCGCCCAACCTGCAAAGATACTTAACACAGTAACAATACCATAGAGAGTCACTAAGGGTAGGCCCATCGCCTTGATATCAAGGTGTTGCTCTTTCTTAAAGTAATCAGGTAGCCAAATTAAATAGAACCACCATACGGGATCCGTTAAGAATTTCGCGATCATGTAAGCCCAAGTTTGTTTCACGCGTAACAGACTTGCCCAGGGAATTTTGCGTTCTTCAGCGACTTCTTCTTCAGCGAGTTGTGGTGCTTTCTTGTAGAGTGGTATCCAGAAAAGAATCCATACCACCCCTAATATGCCAGCGACGACGAAGGTGGATCTCCAGCCGTAGGTAACCGCCAGGATTGGAATAACCGCTGGAGCAATCAGTGCACCAATGTTCGAACCAGAATTAAACAGAGTGTTAGCGAACGCACGTTCGGCACGTGGAAACCATTGGGAGGTAGTTTTAATCGCAGCCGGGAAATTACCACCCTCACCGATACCTAGAGCGATACGAGCGTAATAGAAGCCAGAGATTGAACCCACTAAAGCGTGACCAGCCGCAGCTGCTGACCATGCCAAAATTGAAACCCCATAACCAATTTTCGTTCCAAAACGGTCAATAAACCAACCAAAGCCAAGTAAACCAAAAGCGTAGGCACCCTGGAATGCAGAGTTGACCATACCATACTGCTCATTGGTCCAATGTAACTCATTATCGAGCATCGGCTTTAATAGTGCCAGAATCTGACGGTCGATATAATTAATCGTGGTCGCAAAAAACAGGAGTGCCAAAATCACCCAGCGATACGGAGAAACCGCAGGTGTCGAATTAGGGGCGTTATTCATGGGTAAGACCAATAAATAGACGATTTTTTTACTGTCGACCTTATACTTTCTTTGACTTTTAGAGCCGAGTTAGGTTGGATTAAAACGACACTATGAAGCCACGAATCCTCCTCACGACCACCTCATTCCAAGACACCCCTGGCGAACACCATAAATTGTTAGCCGCCACCGGTTGGGAAGTTGTCAACGCTCGCGGACCTTTAAGCGAAGCCGACACTTTAGCTTTAATGGGGGATTTTGACGGATACATCTGCGGCGACGATATGATCACCCAAGCGGTAATCGATAAAGCCCTCCCCCGCCTCAAGGTCGTCAGCAAGTACGGTATCGGCGTCGATAAGATCGATGTAAAATACCTCACCTCAAAAGACATCCCCCTCCTTTTCACTCCTGGCGTGAATCACACCACGGTTGCTGAACATACCTTCCTCCTTCTTCTCGCTCTCGAAAAGAATTTCTACTTCCACACCGACTCCACACGCTCAGGCACTTGGAAACGTAAAACGGGTCGCGAACTTCTCGACAAAACTATCGGCATCATCGGCATGGGCCGCATCGGTAAAGAAGTCGCCATCCGCGCTCGTGCCTTCGGCATGAAAGTCATCGGCTTCGATTTATACTGGGACGACAAATTTGCCGCTCAATACGATGTACAACGCGCCAACACGATGGATGACGTTTTCGCCGTTTCTGATTATCTTTCACTCCACACTAATTTAACCCCTGAAACTCGCGACCTCATCTGTGCTAAGAATATCGCGAAGATGAAGAAAGGCGTTCTGATTCTTAATTGTGCTCGTGGTGAAATCGTACACACCGATGACATCGCTGCTGCTCTGAAGTCCGGCCAGGTAGGCGGATACGGTACCGACGTTCTCGACGAAGAGCCACCACGCGCCGATCACCCTCTCACTAAACTTCCTAACTGCGTCGTGACTCCTCACATCGGTTCACGCACCGCCGAAAGCGTTCAACGCCAAGCCGTCGCCGCTGTTACAAACTTAATCCGAGCTATGCACGGCGAAGAGCCCCTCGCTCAGATCAACAAAGAAGTTAAAGTTAAGAAAGTCGTCTAATTCCTTTTCCCCTAATCTAATATAATCATGTCCGAAGTATTTCACGTTGTTCCCACCGAAGCTCACGAGTCACTCGTCAGCGCCGCATACATGCATCGCGGCTTCGGTGCTACTGAATCAGCTCAAGCTGCGAAAATGTCGTCAATGGCCACACGCCACGGCATCCGTACGCACAATGCTATCAAGGCATTACACTTAGATGAACTCTTCGGTTCAAAAGTGGGCGGTTGCACACCGAACGCCTCGGTTGTTAAAAAATCTTCACGCTTCGCTGCTGCCGAAGTTTGGGACGCCAAACAAAAACTCGGTCAAGCCGTTGCCACCGACGCTATCGAAACTTGTATCAAACTCGCTGATCAATACGGCGTGGGTACCGTTTCCGTTGATAACGCTTTTCACTACCTCTGGGGCGGTGGCTATGTCATGGAAGCCGCTAAACGTGGTTACATCGCTTACACTAATTGCACCGCAACTCTCGCTGAAGTGGTTCCTTTCCAAGGTAAATTCCCAACGCTCGGAACTAACCCACACTCCTGGGGCTTTCCAACGACGGACGCAGTTGGTTTCCCCATCGTCATCGACTGGGCTACCTCCGTCATCGCCATGGGCCGCGTTCAACAATTAAAACGCGAAGGTAAACAATTACCTCCTGACGCCGCTGTAGATAAAGATGGCAAAGTAACCATCGATCCTTCCGCCGCCGTTTCCTTAATTCCTTTCGGCGCTCACAAAGGCTACGGTCTTTCCTTAATCAATGAAATCGTCGCCGGTTTCATCGGTGGCTCAATCCCCACCATTCGTAGCCGCACTCGCGTCGCTGGCGAAAAACAGGATTGTGCGTTCTTCTTCCAAGTCATCCACCCCGACGCTATCAGCAGCGGAGTTTTTGCTCATGGACGAAACCAACAGCAAAATATCAAAGCAGTTCTCGGTGATATCCTCGGACACGGAAACGAAAAGTGTATCCTTCCCGGACAAATGGAAGCGACCTTCGCAGCACGCAGTCAAAAAGCGGGCGGCCTTCTCTTCTCGAAAGCCGAAGTCGAAGCCCTCAACGAAATCGCCCACGAATGCGGTATTAAAGCTTTTGATGTTAACCAACTCCCTACCGCTTAATTTTACCAAACACCATGGCACTCACAATTAAACCTGCGAAGGATTGTACCTTCGATCAAATCTCTCTCGGTGAAGTCATGCTTCGCCTCGACCCCGGTGAAGGACGCGTCCGCACCGCTCGTGAGTTCAAAGTCTGGGAAGGCGGCGGCGAATACAATGTCGCTCGTGGACTCCGTAAATGTTTCGGCTATCGCACCACAGTCGCTACGGCTTTCGTCGATAATGAAGTGGGTCGCTTGGTTGAAGACTTCATCATGCAAGGTGGCGTTAATACCGATTTTATTAAATGGCGCGAAGACGACGGCATCGGCCGCACCGTCCGCAATGGTCTTAATTTCACCGAACGTGGTTTCGGTATCCGTGGCGCCGTCGGCGTCCCTGATCGTGGTAACACCGCCGCTAGCCAATTAAAACCTGGTGATATCGACTGGGAACATATCTTCGGCAAACTCGGCGTGCGCTGGTTGCACACGGGCGGAATTTTCGCCGCTCTCTCCGAATCCACCGCACTCATGACCATCGAAGCGGTTAAAGCAGCCAAGAAATACGGTACCATTGTTTCTTATGATTTAAATTATCGTCCTTCACTCTGGAAGACCATCGGCGGACTCAAAAAAGCCCAAGAGGTTAATCGTGAAATCGCTAAGTATGTCGACGTCATGATCGGTAACGAAGAAGATTTCACCGCATCACTCGGCTTCGAAGTTAAAGGTGCTGACCACAGCCTCGCACACATCGAGACCGATGCGTTTAAGGAAATGATCAAGACCGCTGTTAAAGAATTCCCGAATTTCAAAGTAGCCGCTACTACCCTTCGTCGCGTCATCACCGCGACCAAGAATGACTGGAGCGCTATTTGCTACCACGACGGAAAATTCTACGACTCTATCAAATTCCCTGAACTAGAAATCCTCGATCGCGTCGGCGGTGGCGATAGCTTCGCTAGCGGTTTAGTCTTCGGCTTCATGGAATTCAATGACGCACAGAAAGCCGTTAACTACGGTGCAGCCCACGGCGCACTTGCTTCTACAACTCCTGGTGACACCTCGATGGTGACTCGTAAAGAAGTTGAAAAGCAAATCTCCGGTGGTGGCGCTCGCGTCGTCCGCTAAACCCTCCTAAACCATACACTACCCCTTGTCACCGTGTCCCCGTGTCACCGTGTCCCCTAAAATAATATGCAATCCTCCCTCGAACTCTTCTCCCTCAAAGGTCGCATCGCTGTCATTATCGGTGGCACGGGCGAGCTTTGTGGCGCTATCTCCGAAGGTTTTGCGTCCGCTGGTGCTCACGTAATCTTAGTCGGACGTGACCCCGCTAAGGCCGACGCTCGTCTCGCCAAAATTAAATCAGCCGGTGGTAAAGGCGAATTCATGTCCTGCGAAGCGACAAACAAGAACGATCTTATCGTCCTCCGTGATAAAATTTTAGCCACCTACGGAAAAATTGATATCCTCATCAATGGCGCCGGCGTCAACTCCGCTACTCCATTCTTCGAAATCGCCGAAACCGAACTGGACCGCATCATCTCAGTTAACATCAAGAGTGTCGTTCTCGGTTCACAAGTATTCGGCGAAGCGATGGTCAAAGCTGGCAAAGGTTCGATCATCAACCTCGGTTCCGAATCCGGCATTGTCCCTCTCTCCCGCGTTTTCACTTACTCTGCAACCAAAGCAGCCGTACATAATCTCTCGAAGAATCTCGCACGTGAATGGGCTCCCCACGGTGTTCGCGTGAACACCCTGATTCCTGGATTCTTTCCCGCTGAACAAAATCGCAAAGTGCTCACCCCTGAGCGTGTTGCGCAAATTCTCGGTAAGACTCCGATGGCTCGATTCGGTGAAGCCAATGAACTCATCGGTGCCTGCTTATTGATGGCCTCCGACGCGGGCAGCTTCATGACCGGAGCCGAAATCGTCGTCGACGGCGGTTTCGCTGCGAAAGCCATTTAATCACATGGCATTTCTCGACGACAATTTCCTCCTCGCTGGGCCCACCGCTCAATCGCTTTACCATAAAGTAGCGAAGTCGCAGGGAATTGTAGATTACCACTGTCACCTTAGCCCTAAAGATATTGCCGAAGATCGTCGCTTCGAAGATGTCACTGCCGTCTGGCTCGCTGGCGACCACTACAAGTGGCGCGCGATGCGTGCATGTGGCGTTAACGAAGACTACATCACCGGAAATAAAACTACTTCCCGTGAAAAATTCCAAGCTTGGGCAGAAACGGTTCCCAAAACTTTACGCAACCCTCTCTTCCACTGGACTCATCTGGAACTTCGTCGTCACTTCGGTATCAACGACATCCTCGAAGGTGCCACTGCTCAGCCCATCTGGGATGAAGCGAATCGCCAACTAAAACACGGCAACCTCACTGCCCGTGGTATTCTTTCTTTAATGAAGGTTGAATTAGTCGGCACCACCGATGATCCTGCTGACTCGCTCGATTACCATCACGCGATTGCCAAGTCGGGATTCAAAACCCAAATCGTTCCCACTTTCCGCCCCGACGCCTGCCTTAAAGTTCACCTCCCAGAACGCGTTCAAGCTTGGACCAAACGTCTCTCCGCCATCAGCGGAAAAAATGCAGATACTTTTGAAGGTCTCATCGCGGCACTCAATAAACGTCATGATGACTTCGCCGCAGCCGGTTGCCGTGCCACCGACCACGGATTAGAATACTTACCTGACGTCACCTGCACCGACGCCGAAGCGAAATCGATTTGGGAAAAAGCACAAAAAGGCACCGCTGCCACTTTCACCGAAACCGAAAAATTTACCGCGTACATCATGCTGCACGTGGGCCGTTTGAATCACGCGAAAGGTTGGACCACTCAGCTTCACCTCGGACCAGTCCGTGATCCAAATCTCGGACTCCTTAATCGTCTCGGTTCCGACGCAGGTTGCGACACCATCGGCGATTATCGCCAAGGACCAGGATTGATTCGTTGGTTCGGAACTCTCTCCGGCGAAAACACCCTGGGTAAAACTATTATTTATAATATCAATCCTGCCGACACCGCCCTCTTTGCCTGTATGATTGGTTCCTTCCAAGACGGTATCACCCCTGGAAAGATTCAATACGGTTCTGGCTGGTGGTTCCTCGATCAAGAACGCGGCATGCGCGATCAAATGAACGCCCTCTCGGATCTTGGCCTGCTTGGTCAGTTTGTCGGTATGATTACCGACTCCCGATCCTTCCTTTCCTACCCACGTCACGAATACTTCCGCCGCATTCTTTGCGACCTCGTCGGCAGTGATGTCGATTCCGGACGTATCCCCAATCGTGCTGAGTGGACCGAGAAACTCATCGCAGACGTGAGTTACCAAAACGCTAAAAAGTATTTTGGTTTCAAGCTCTAGGTTCGATCGGATCGATAAACACGCTGCACCCGTTGAGTGAGCGTGCATAAGGCTTCCCAAGGAATCGAGTCCGACCACTTACAGAATTCCGTCACCGTAATCCGGTCAGTTCCTTGCGCACCTAAAATGGTGGCGACATCGCCTGGCTTCACCGGTCCGACATCAGTCACATCAATCACCGTCTGATCCATGCTAACGCGTCCTAAAATCGGACAGCGTTTTCCGTTAATTAAAAATTGTCCACGATTACTCGCCGCCGTCGGCACGCCATCACCATAACCCACGGCAACCACAGCGATTCGGGAATTGCGACTCAAAGTCTTGGTGCGATTATAGCCAATCGAAGTTCCTGATGGTAAGTCTTTCACCAAAACAACCTTAGCATGAAACGATAATACTGGGTCAGGCTTTAAACTCGCCAAAAAGGAGCCAGCCGAAGGCGGTAAACCATACTGCATGAGTCCAATTCTTACCGCGTTAAAGGGAGAGTCTGATGAAAAGCTTTCTAAGCCCGCACTATTATCGGCATGGATAAGAAAACCTGGATGAATTTCGCTGGGAATTTTTTGAAGTAAATTAAGGAAAATTCTACGCTGTTTAATTGTATATTCCGTATCCCGATCGGCATCCGAAAAATGGGTGTAAACCCCACGCCATTTTATTAAAGTACTTCCCAGAACCTTAGCAAAAATTTGTTGAGCTTGTTCATGCCAAACGCCGGACCGGCCCATGCCCGTATCCACTTTCACGTGTACGCATGATTTCATCTTCATTACCTCGGCTGCTTGAATAATGGCCTCAGCTTCTTCTAACGAATTAATGGTGATATCTAAACCCAACTCAATGGCGCGTCTGATTTCATTCGGTA
The DNA here is from genome assembly GCA_040398005.1 of Opitutales bacterium. Lineage (GTDB taxonomy): Bacteria > Verrucomicrobiota > Verrucomicrobiia > Opitutales > UBA953 > UBA953. The sequence continues at coordinate 22,109 of JBBAUX010000008.1, read as the reverse complement.
AAGTCGGACTGAGTAATAAAATATCAGCATCAGGACTAATCTCCCTCAACCGGCTTGCTTCCGCGACATTCGCCACCGCAAAAGTATCCACGCCCGCTTGTAATAGACGTGTCACGACCTCGGGCATGCCGTGTCCATACGCATCCGCCTTCACGACCGCCACATAACGAATATGTTTGGGTAACGCCTGTTTAATCCGACCGACATTTCGATCCAAGGCCGGTAAATCAATTTCCACCCAAGCTCTTGTATTATGTCCGGATTGAATCATGGGTTGCGACGGTGACGTTCACCTGACCATAAGGCATAATCTGCCGCCGGATTCAAGGCATCAGGTTTGGGTTCGAGCTTAAGACACTGTTTGTTTTGGAATAATTTAGGTAAGTGACTCCAAACATCATCCATCACCTTGGCATTCGGAAATAGATTCGCCGTGTGATTAACCACCAAAGCAAGGCCATTGGCATTCACTTGATCTACTTCTAATTCCGCAGTGGGTTCAAAAGAATCAGCCGCTTTTACCACCAACAAGTTCCAGCGCTTTAAGCGTGATTCATTAATCACGGCAAAAGGAACCTTCACGCCCTGTGCTAAGGCATGCTCAGCTAAAAGTTTGAGCGACTCCCAAACGTAAATAGGGCGCTGATATAACGTAGCCCAAGTTCTGACAGCCATCGCCGATACGCGAATGCCCAACATCGAACCGGGCCCGATACAAACCGCATAAGATTTAATATCTATAAATTTTAAATGCGCTTTCTTGAGAACTTCCGCCGTTAAGTCGGTCGTCGATTCTAGTGCACCTTCCATAACCATAGCTTCCGCCACCCAACGTCCATCCGCCAACACGCCCACCCTCACCCCCTCACGGGCTGATCCATCAATCACCAAACAGGGCTGGTCGTGAGCGTTCATTTTATCCTGGAGGCCAATTGAGATGACGACCTCCTAATACATGCACATGCAAATGGGGGACGCTTTCTCCACCGTCCGGTCCGTTGTTAATCACAATACGAAATCCTTTTTCCAACTTCAAATCGTGGGCGACTTTTTTCGCGACCAGTAATAAATGTCCAAGCAACACTTCATCAGCTGCAGTCGCTTCCGCAATTCTTGGAATGAGTTTTCTAGGAATAACTAAAAAATGACTGGGGGCCTGCGGGGCAATATCGTGAAAGGCCACACACATTTCATCTTCGTAAATAAGCTTCGCTGGAATTTCTTTATCTGCAATTTTCTGGAATAAAGATTTAGCAGACATAGTGTCTATTATAACACGACAACCGTCACGCGTCTACGGTTAGATAATCGGGCAGTCAGTACATTCACCGACTCCACCGCTTCATCATAGGCACGGCGACATTTGGCTGAACGTGCCTTCGCACCCGATAAAAATTGGTCCTGTAAGCCCACCACCCACAATAAAACGTCCTGAGCATCACCCACCTCTGCCAAGGCGTTCTCTAGCCGCTGCGTAGCCCAAAGGGGCTCATAGGGCTCTTCCCGATGGTCCAAAACGGCAATCGCGGGCATGGGCTGATCGGGCGACAATAAATGCAATAAATGTCCCGCCGCTTCAGCGAGTCCTCTCGTATCCAACCCACGCGACGACTGTTCATCCGCCTCGTAAAGTCTCACTACCGCATCCACGTCTCGACGTAGTAAAGAATCTGTTCCCACCAATCTCGCCAACATCGAGTTGAGTGTACGCAACTGTCCTGTGCGCATCGGAGTATCAGCGGTCATTCGGCTTCTTCCCCTTAGTCCGCAATTGTTCAATAGCTTTCGCTAATTCTTCGATATCACGAAACTCGCGATAGACACTCGCATAACGCACATAGGCAATTTGATCCACCGCTTGTAAATGCGTCATGATTTCTTCGCCGATCGCACTCGAAGGAACTTCGTCTTCAAATTTCTTTTGTAAGCCTTCGACAACTTCCGAAATCAGTAAATTGATTCGTTCGACCTCGACCGGACGTTTATCCGTCGCCTTACGAATACCTGAAGTGATTTTGGCGATATTAAATTCTTCACGTGCTCCATTTCTTTTCACCACAACTAAACCTTCGCGCACAATTTCTTCAACGGTGCTGAAACGAGTTTCACAAGCTAAGCATTCCCGACGACGGCGAATGGAGTGATTACCTTTTCCGAGTCGTGTTTCGAGAACCTTAGTGTCCTCATGATTGCACTTAGGGCAGAACATACCTTAGAGACTCAAAAAGTTCTTAAGAATCTGTATGCCATTATCCGTTGCAAAAGACTCAGGGTGAAATTGTACGCCATAAACAGGCAATTCTTTGTGACGAAGCCCCATCACTAAACCATCTTCCGTCCACGCCGTGATTTCTAAACACGCCGGAAAGGTTTCTCTCTCCACCACAAGCGAGTGATAGCGGGTCGCCGCAAAGGGATTCGGCATCTCTTTAAATAAATCTGTATTGTTGTGAAAAACATTGGAGGTTTTTCCGTGCATTAAGTTCGGTGCGCGAATCACTCGGCCACCATAAACGTGACCAATCGACTGGTGGCCTAAACAAACTCCCAACAAGGGTTTCTTTCCGGCAAAAGCTTTAATCATATCACACGATACTCCAGCCTCCACGGGCGAACACGGACCCGGGGAAATCATCACGCGATCGGGATTTAGTGCCAACGCTTGTTCGACCGTGATTTGGTCATTGCGAAAAACTTTTTGCTCAACCCCTAGTTGTCCAAAATATTGGACGAGATTGTAAGTGAAAGAATCGTAATTATCGATGACCAGGAGCACGCCGTAAGATTTGCATACACAGGCCGACTGTCAAGGAGTCGCACCCACGTGTGAACAACTGAAAATTTAATTTCTAATCCCCTTGTCCCTAATATTTTTTCGGTAGGGGCAGCTGACCCGGCTGCCCGTTCGCCGAGCAACAAAGAAATTCTTTCCACTCAGCTATGCCCTCATCAGCC
>JBBAUX010000008.1:2062-19054 GCA_040398005.1 Opitutales bacterium | reverse complement strand
CCTCGATTATATGCATTTTCCCCATGTCCCCGTGCCAACATGCCCACTTGTCCCCTTAACTTTGCTTTACAGAGTATAACGCCTGTGAATAACTGAATATAGGTATGAAACAGCGAACCATCGGCAAAGAGGCCTCCGTCAAAGGCAAAGCCCTTCACACCGGCCAAGAGGTTACCCTCACGATCAAGCCAGGCGCCCCCAACACGGGTCTCGTTTTCCGCCGCACCGACATCATCGGCAAACCCGAAATTCGCCCCGTCTCCGAAATGGTCACGGAGTTGGAACGTAAAACAACCGTCACATCCGACACCGTCAAACTCCACACCATCGAACACGTCCTCTCCGCCCTCAGCGGTATGGCCATCGATAACGCTATCGTAGAAATCGACGCCTCTGAGCCACCCATCGTCGACGGCTCCGCTCGCCCCTTCACGACGCTCATCCACCAAGCCGGCATCGTTGAACAAAACGAAGATCGCGAAGTTTTCACCCTCACTCAACCAATCACCATCAACGAAGGGAGCCGCTCCATCATCGCTCTTCCTTTCGATGGACTTCGCATCACCTGCACTTCCGCCGATGATCGTGGAATTCATACTCAACACTTAACCATCGATATCGATCCAGAAACTTACGAAGCACAAATCGCTCCCGCACGTACTTTTACAATCTATGAAGACATCGAAGAGCTTCTTAAAAAAGGTCTTATCCAAGGTGGCTCACTCGACTCTGCGATTATTTTAAAAGGCGATAAGGTCGTCAGCAAAGAACCCCTGCGTTTTAAAGATGAATTAGTCCGCCACAAAATCCTCGATATCATTGGCGACATCGTCCTCTCCGGCATCCGCCTCAAAGCCCACATCATCGCCGTCCGCCCAGGCCACGCCCTCAACTCCCGCCTCGCCGCCGCCGTCCGCAAACAGTGGCAAGAATCTAAAGAGAAGAAAAAATCTACCGCGTCTTCTAAAAAAGTCGAAGCACCTACCGCGCCCAGCGGCACTGCACTCGACATCCGCCAAATCCTTAACGCCCTTCCTCATCGCTATCCTTTTGTGATGGTCGATCGCGTCATCGAACGCACCGACGACTCACTCGTCGCGATTAAGAATGTCACCATCAACGAACCTTACTTCCAAGGACACTTTCCTGGCCAACCGGTCATGCCCGGCGTTCTCCAAATCGAAGCGATGGCTCAAGCCGCCGGTTTGATTATGCTCGGCCGTGCCGCGATCGACGAAGCACCCAAAGTGGTTTTCTTCATGAGCGCGGATAATGTTAAATTCCGCAAAGCCGTCACCCCGGGCGACACTTTAGAAATCCGCGCCAAGCTCACCAAGATTCGCGGTCGTATCGCCGCCGCTGAATGCGAATGCCTCGTGAATGGCGAAACCGTTTCGTCCGCTGATTTACTTTTCTCCATCGCAGACTCCGTTAATCAATCGTAATCACAATGGCTTCTTCGATTCACCCTACGGCAATCGTCGAATCAGGCTCTAAAATCGGCCACAATGTAACGATTGGTGCCTACGCATTCATTGGTGCTGATGTGACCCTAGCCGAGGGTTGCACGATTCATCACCACGCTACGGTCGAAGGTTTCACTCAACTGGGACCCGACTGCGAAGTGTTTCCCTACGCTCTCATTGGTGGTCGCACTCAAGATCTCAAAGGTCGACCCGGTAAAACCGGCCTCAAAGTGGGATCAAAAAATATTTTCAGAGAATATGTCAGCGTTCACTCGGGCACCCAAGATGGCGAATGGACCATCCTCGGCGATAACAACGTTCTCCTCGCCTACTCGCACATCGCACACGATTGCGTTATCGGCAACAACGTCGTCATCTCCAGTCACTCGGCCGTCGCCGGACACGTCCACGTCGGTGACCACGTCAACATCGCTTGGAATGCAGGCATCCACCAATTCTGTAATATCGGTGACTACGCGATGATTGCTGCTTGTTCTAAATGCGTCCAAGACGTTGCTCCTTACATGATCGCCGATGGTAATCCCGCCGAAACTAAAATGGTCAACGTCGTCGGAATCACTCGTGCTGGATTTTCTCCCGAAGAAGTCGCCTCAGCAAAAAACCTATTTAAACTCTTTTACCGCGACGGATTAAATACCTCACAGGCGATTGAAAAAGCTCAGGTTGAAAAGAAAAATCGAATTACAGAAAAGTTCATCGCCTTCGCTCAAGCTACCAAACGCGGCCTCGCGTGAGACGTTTGTTTAACTTTTTTCAACAGGTAGGGGCGCGACTGTGTCGCGTCCTTCACTACCCCTTGTCACCGTGTCCCCATGTCACCATGTCCCCTCGCGAGCTACGCTCGCGTCCCGTGTCACCTTGCCCACGTGTCCCCTAAATTAGTGTGTCCCCTCAATTCATAATGCATCGCTTGCGCACATTTTTATTAGGTAGGGGCGCCATTGCGTGGTGTCCGAGCATTTCCCCTTGTCACCGTGTCACCTTGCCAACATGTCCCCTGATATTATCATTTATTCTTCTTACCGCGCCAGTCTTAGCGAGCCCTCCCAACGTCATCGTCATTCTTACCGACGACTTGGGCGCTACCGACCTTGGCTGCACAGGCAGTAAGTTCTACGAGACACCCAACATCGATCAGCTCGCCAAAGACGGCGTTCAGTTCACTCAGGCCTATTCTTCCTCTACCGTCTGCTCTCCCAGTCGTGCCGCTTTACTCACCGGAAAATACCCCGCCCGACTCCACCTCACGGATTGGATTCCTGGTTATCCCGCACCCGATAATGCCAAAGTAAAAATCCCAGATTGGCGGAAATTTATTTCGTCCGACACCACCACACTACCGCAGCAATTTAAATCCGCAGGGTATTCCACCGCACTCATCGGCAAATGGCACCTGTCGCCTAACGCCAAAGAATTCGATAACTATAGCCCACAGAAATATGGCTTCGATATTAATCTCGGCGGTAATCACCTCGGACAGCCTGGAAGTTTTTTCTCACCTTATAAAATTCCAAATCTTCAAGACGGACCGACGAACGAGTTCTTAACCGACCGCGAAGGCGATGAAGCCGTTAAATTCATTGAGCAAAACCAAACTAAACCCTTTTTCTTGTATCTCGCGCATTACGCGGTTCATCAACCGATTGCCGGTAAAGCCGATGTGATTAAAAAGTTCGAACAAAAAGATAAAACCAATCTCAAACAAAATAACGCCACCTACGCTGCTCTGATTTCGAGCGTGGATGACTCAGTCGGGAAAATCCGCGAAACACTGAAACGTCTAAAATTATCAGATAACACCATCATCGTATTCACTAGCGATAATGGCGGACTTCCTAAAGTAACCGACAACTCACCCCACCGCGACGGCAAAGGCTCAGCCTACGAAGGCGGCGTACGCGTCCCCTTCATCATCTATTGGCCAAAAGCTACTGCCAATCAATCGGCTCAATCTACACCGGTTCAGTCTATCGATATCTACCCTTCACTGATTGAGATGGCTGGCATCACCTCACAACCTTCCATCATCGACGGCGTAAGCCTGACTCCACTTCTTAAATCGGCAGCTATACTGCCCACACGTGACCTCTTCTGGCACTACCCACACTACCATCGCGTCGGCGGTGCCAGACCCTACAGCACCATCCGTAGCGGCGATTATCGCCTCATCCATTTCTACGAAGACAATCGAGACGAACTTTATAATTTAGCAAAAGATCCAGGCGAGTCACTCGATCTCTCCAATTCAGAAATTGAAATCAAAAATAGTTTAAAGAAAAAGTTAGACGCGTGGCTCAAATCCACTTCCGCCCAACTCCCCGTAAACTAATTCCCCTTGCCCACGTGCCAACTTGCCCACGTGTCCCCTCGCGAGCTGTGCTCGCGACCCTTGTCACCGTGTCCCCTTGTCCCCTAGGCGCACTGCCAGCTGCGCCTGATACAAACTACTGGGCGTCACTGACGACCCTTTCATGAAAAGCCAAGCGCTCTTGCCCTTGTCTTCGACTTCATACTTTCCGCTCGATCCCACACACCAATTGGTCGCCCCCGGTGGCTGCTCGATGGTAATATTTTTCGCTGAACAATTCCAAACGACCGACCAGCCCATTGTCCAGCCGTGACCCGACCCCGCTTTACCGCGATTCCTAATACTGATTTCACCCTGATTCAGCTTACAGTTATCGAGCAATAATCCAGTCGACCATGTCATGTGTGGCTCAATCGAGCCGTTACCCGAAAACGTTGAATTTAAAATGACATTGAGTTGCGACGCTGGATTCGCCGTCGAAATATAAAATGCATTATCCCCACTGATATTGCATTTATTCATTAATACCTGCGCCCCCAAGAGTCGCACATACGAAGCATACCCGTTGGATTTCTCACTCTGCTTAATCTCCCCAGGATGCTCAGTCTTTAACGCCTCAACCGTCACCCGCCGCGAATCCTCGCCCACCTGCACATCAGGAAAAGTGTTCTTCATGCCCACATTCTTCATCCAAATGTCTTCCGCATCATTAATAATCACTCCTATATTCTGCGCATCCCGCCAGTCCCCCACCGGATTGGGTGCATCAATTTTGAAATTTTCCAGCCCACACCTCGAAATTTTTTTCGGCGGTTCAACCTTCGTCACTGTCGCCAGAATGCGTAGAATATCGGACTTATTTAATAACTGCGTGTCGATACAATCGGTCAACGGGATATCAACCATGATTTGATTTCCCTTAATCGATTTAATTTTTCGGACATACGTAATCTGACGGTCCTCCTTCATCCACGTCTCCAACTTTCCTCCATCCATCAAATTATCCATCTCCATAAAACGAATCCACTCCTTGGTCGCCTCCCGTGTAATCTCAATAGTGTCGCCTAATTTCAGACCCGACACCGACTGGACATTGATCACCGTAGTTCCCGACGGGACATAATCGTTGGTAATTTTAGTGGGTTTAGATGCACTTCTCGACTTCCCTTCGCTACTATTTTCCGCTTTCGATTTTTTCCTCGAGTCTTTGCCCTCACCTTGGGTCACTTCATGCGCTATCATAATCGCAATATGAGGTTTGCCAGTTAATTTAATTACCGTTCCACCCGCCGCACTGCCCGCACCTTTTATAATGATGCCACTGGTTTTAATCGCTAAAGTTTTTGAACAATAATAGGTGCCTGCGGCCAACTCAACCGTGCCACGCACGCCGTCCACTAAGGGCATCGACGCCACTTGATTAATGGCTGATTGGATAGCTTCTGAAGCGTCACCCGTCACGGACCCAACCGACTTTTTATTGTTCGATGTCGGAAATGCAACGCCGCCACCACCATAGCCCGCATGCGAGAAATCACACACTTGATCTCCTCGCTCAGTCTTTAAATATTTTAATTCCGGCCCACTCCCCACGAACGACACCGGCAACTCGGCCGCAAATATTCCGTTCGCTAGGATTAAAGAAAATAGTAACGCCCCCTTCATTAGTTTATTCAGTAACACTCCCCACCTCCCCTGCAATTGTTTTCCCCATGTAACCTTGTCCCCTCGCGAGTTTCACTCGCGTCCATTTGCTTTTGCCTCTCCCCTTGTCACCTTGATGGAATGTTGGCTCTTGCCTTGAGGTTTCTTCCCCTTGTCACCATGCCCACTTGCCCACTTGTCCCCTAAACTAGATCACCTTGCCAACTTGTCCCCTAAACCAAATCACCATGCCCCCTCGCCCCCGTAAAGACGACATCGAAAAGCTCAGCCGCGGAGAGTCGACGCGCGGTAAAATCGGTAATCGCGGTGTCGGACATCGGCTCACCCAAAAAGAACGTATTCTTTTCGAGGCCGCCAAACGCAATGGCTTCCTAAAAATCCCTGTCACCGGCATTCGCAAAAACGTAATCAATATTTACAAACTCTGGTGCCAAGCCTCCACCCGCCCCTTTATTACGAAGTAAGGGCAGTTGAGTTTTAATCAAGTAGGGGCGCTATTGCATCGATAAGTGTATCTTTGCCTCTCCCCTAGCCAACTTGTCACCTTGCCCACGTGTCCCCTACTTAGCAATCCACCCCTTCACCCTCACCTGCTCTACCAATGCCATGTGGGGCACGGTAAGTGCAGCCAGACCCACAAACACAATCTGCACAACGCGACCATCCAGACTTTGATTCTTCAACATATACCAAGAAGCAACCGACATCACCAACACGCCAAGCATCGGCAATAGCATCGCACCTAAAAGTAAAACGGGCTGCGAGTATTTCGCGAAAGCGGCGGTTCGAATAATGTGCCTCGCACTATGCATTCCACAAAAGAAAATAGTGAACGAAATAAGGGGTGAAACAAAATAAGCGATGAGTCCTAAACATAAAAACTCAAAACTGAGGGGTGACTTCTTAACGAGCAGAAAAAGTACCACGGCCGATAGCGCTAATAGCCAAGGTAATGCTAAACCCGACATCCATGGCATCAACGCCTGACTACTCTTCTCCCCCACCAGTAAAGTAAACACATCCGCAATTTCCTGGGGATGTTTTAAAACGGGAATAAAAATAATCGCCCCACCATAAATGAGTCGAATGAACCATCCAGTCTCGCCATCCGGATCACCCGAAAAGTGCGCAATCGAAATCCCAATAAACCCCATTAGAAATAAAAGAGGCGCCATGTACCACAAAACCACCACCAGTGCGGCCATCATCAAATAAATCACCGAAAATTTAATCCACGCGGTGGCTGAATTAACTCCATATAATTCCCGCGCAAAGAGTGTGTCCAAAGCACCATGCGGAACACCGAGAATAATAATCAAAGCCGCCACTAAGATCAGCTCAGTCTGCTTATCCAGCACCGGTAAAAACAGCGAAGCCAATAAACAGATAATGGAGATGACTCCAAAGAGGACACCTTGAATTCGAATGAGGTTCATCGGAAAAATCCTCTCATAAGTTCCTTGATAAAAATACCCGAAGGTAAGGCACTCATAATCCTTAATATATCCGAAAGCGTTGGTTCGTCATTCATAAAACGTATGACCGACCCCGTATCGCGCATCGAAAACAGCCTTATAAAAATCTCTGGCCCACGCTCAGGATAACGCTCTAATACCCTCAGGAAAATCGAATCCATCTTTCTAACCACCCAGGAGTCCCGCGAATGACCCGAGACTGGTTTACCGTTCTTTATCTCAGATACCGCTCCTTTAGCCCACCGCTGAATCCGCTGAAACACATAGCCAGTCGACGCCCTGGCGCCTCCCGATTCCAATCCAACAGTTACGTAAGAGGGGTCACTACCTGGCACGTAATCACCCAACCCCATAGGAATCACAAAGTGCTCCCGATAGGTTATCTCGTAAGCAACCGATCCCACCGATTTCTTAACTAATCCATCCAACATCGCGGCGAGCTCACCCTGCGACATCGCGTGCTTTCCAAAAACGGTAGCCTCAATCAATGCACATGTCGAACTATAGGGTAACAAATATAGAAATCTAATTTCGTCCGAAGTGCCTGCAGTAAAATCCATCAACGTTGCAATCTTATCATCAAAAACTCCCTGGTCGCACTTAACCTCAACCCCGCTGAATGACTGCCATAAAATAGGTGCATCATCACTCGTACGTTTCGGGGGTCGCGTGTCGATAATCTGCGGTGCACTGACGAATCTATTTTGAATATTTACCAGCCAAAGATTATTTTTCTTATGCATAACCCCAACCGATTCTCCTAAAAATAAATCAATCCGTTTATTTTTGTAAATTTTACGTAGGGCTGACTGATAAAAGGCGTCCGAATGAATCGATTGATAAGGTGTCTTGTCACAATCCACGACCACACGCTGGTCAGCCGCACCGACTAAGACTTTTTTCCAATCTGATTTAGCTAAGTGAGTTAATTGAGCAGACTCGGTTGCCCAATAACTCCAAGTGCGATCATGCACATAGTTTTCACGGCGCTCAATAATCGCAACACGCGGACACTGGTCGCCCAACTCCGCCAAACGCATCGCTAAACTGAGCCCCGCACACCCGCCTCCCATAATAATTAAATCATAATCAGATTCCATAGCTGGTATCTACTCTGGGTAAGGCATGCAGCGCCCGATGTAGCTCCGCCCGATGTCGAATCGGCTTCGTCCAAAACCCGCTATCCACTAAAGTGCCACCCAACGCCATAAAAGTAATACTCAGCTTTCGCGTTTTCGGAATCACGACCCGCCCATCCCAATAACGATAATCCAGTGACCTCAGTTTCAGTCCAATTGCACCATAAACCTTCGCGGCAATCAATATTCCATGCCGCGCGCGTAACGGTAAATAGGGTAAGCCACTCTCCCCGCTGTCGTAATATTCATCGGCTAAATTGAGTAAAAAATAGAGCGCTTTACGGAGACGTTCCTGCTGTGCCGCCGATGGATTAATCAAATCATCTAAGGATATTTTACCGATGATTTCCGTGGGTATGTAACGTCGACCCATTTTTGCGTCCTCCAATACATCCCGACAAATATTCGTGAGCTGCATACCTATTCCCAAATCAATCGCAAAAGGCGACGCCGCTGGATCTTTAACATCCAGAACATCACTCATCATCAACCCCACCGTCCCAGCCACCCGATAACAGTATCGTAATAATTCATCTACGGTCTTCAGCTCAACTTCGTCTAAGTCCGTTAATAATCCGTTGATGAGCTCCTGGGGAATCTGTGGCTCAATCCGACAGTCACTCATCAAATTAATCGCATCCGCCACCACGGGATCGTTCGTGCGACCCGTCTGTAGCGATTGACTTACCTCCATCAACGCCACCCTCGCCTGCACGGGTGTTGTCGCCTCATCCGCCAAGTCATCCAAATACCTACAAAAGGCATAAAGCCTCGTCGCCCGCTCACCATGCTTCGTACACAACAACTTCTTCGCCCAATGAAAACTCTTCCCTTTTTTTGCCAGAATTTCTTCCGCCCGACGAAGCTGTGGGTTGTCCGATTTCATTTCGTCGCGGGTATGAGAGCGTCAATCACCTTGGCCGAACATAACACGCCTGGCAATCCCGCCCCCGGATGCGTTCCCGCACCCACCAAATAGAGATTCTTAATACCTTCGGCTTTATTATGAAAACGAAACCAGGCCGACTGCCTAAAGAGCGGCGCAACCGAAAATCCAGCCCCATGGACACTTTCATAATTATTTTTAAAGTCCGCCGGAGTCATCGCAAAGTCGGCTACAATATTTTCCTTTAGGCCCGGTAAAATAGTCTCGTCCAATGCTTGAATAATTTTAGCGCGTAATTTGGGTTCCTCAATCGTCCAATCAATACCCGACTGCATATTGGGCACCGGACACAGCACATAAAAACTGTCACACCCTTCCGGCGCAAAACTGGGATCGGTGGCGGTCGGACGATGTAAATAAAGTGAAAAGTCATCCGCTAATATTTTCTTATGAAAAATATCATCCAAGAGTTCCCGATAGCGCTTACCCATCCAAATAGTATGATGCGCCACCTTAGGATATTGCTTCTTCGTTCCAAAATAAAGCACATACAGACCCATCGAATAATGGGCCGCCTTGAGTTTCAACCCACTCATCACCGAACGATCCTCGGGCTTAACCATGTTCTGATATAAATGCGCCGCGTCGGCATTCGATACGACAAGATCCGCCGCCATCTCCGTTCCATCAGCCAGGACAACGCCACACGCCACTCCGTCTTTAATTTTAATAGACGCCACCGAAGTGTTGAGTCGCACCTGCACGCCATGCCTGACCATCAAATCCGCCAAGGCCTTAGTCAGCGCACCCGTCCCACCCATCACGAAGTGCACCCCATGCTCTCGTTCTAAATAATGAATGAGGCCATAAATGCTCGTGGTATCAAAAGGATTTCCGCCCACTAACAAAGGTTGGATTGAAAAAGCCTGGCGGAGCTTTGGACTTTTTAAATGGCGCGAAACCATCTGCCAAACGGTCTCATAATTTCTTAATCTCAACAACGCCGGCACCTGCTTTACCATCGTCCAAAATTTGTGAAAGGGTTCTGCCGATAATTTTTCAAACCCAACCTGATAAATTTTCTTAGAGTGAGCCAATAATTTCATATACCCTTCGCAGTCAGCGGGCTCAATCTTCGCAATCTCCGTCAAGGTTTCTTCTAACGTGCCCCCATAATCAAACTCACTCCCGTCACTAAAATGAAATCGATACCAAGGCTTCACGGGCACTAAGTTTACATGGTCAGATAATTTTTCACCAAAGAGTTTAAAAAGTTCTTCGAATAAAAACGGTGCAGTAATCACCGTGGGTCCCGCATCATGCCGAAAGCCTTCACGCTCAAAAACCTGAGCCCGACCGCCCACCGTCGCACAACGATCGATAACCACGACCTCATAGCCCTTCGCCCGCAAACGTAACGCTGCGGCGATGCCACCAAATCCAGTGCCAATGACTAAAACTTTCACGCCGAAAACTTAGTCTGCTTTCAGTCGTTTGCCCAGAACTAAGGCAAATTCAGCTAACAAAGATCCTGAATCTTCCGGTAAACTCTCCGCCAATGAAATCGCCCGATCCAAATACTGTTGGGCGAATTTACGCGCCAACTTGGTCGCTTGCTGACCTTCGCCCGAAGCCTGGAGCACTAATACAATATTCAGATTATGTTTCTCGGTATCGGTTTTGATATCTTCTAAGTCGTCGACCATTTGATATCCCACGCCAAAGGTATGCGCCGCATCTTGAATTCGCTTCGTCCACGTTTCGTGTCCCGACGCGATAAAAGCTAACTCAATCGGGAGACTCAACAGCGCTCCAGATTTACCAATCACGATCGACTCATACTGAGATAAATCGGTAACCGCACAATCCTTAGCCGAAAGCTCTGAGCACTGACCCTGAATCACCATCGCGGTACGCACATGGACGCGTCGAAGGAGCGCTGGGATTAATTTCGGGTTACTGACTTCGGAAAGCGCACCGTATGCAGCTGATAATAAAATATCGCCCGTACAAATGCCTACATCTTTGCCAAAAGCCGCCCATACGGTCGGCAGTCCGCGACGAAGCTTTTCGTCGTCTTGTAAATCGTCATGCACCAGGGATGCATTGTGGAGTAATTCGACTGCCGCTGCGATTCGCACAGCGTCTTCAATCTTAACTCCAAGGCACTGACAGGCATGCAGGGCTAACTTAGCTCGGACACGTTGTCCGCCTGCTTCTAGGTGGTATTGCGCAGCCTTAATCGTAGCCGGGATGGCTTGATCTTCTGGCTTTATGGCTACCATAACCATATCAAGCATCAGACGTTCAACCGCTTGTTGGGTGATGTCGGTGATTGTATTCATCGGTAGGGGTAAGTTCCGAAAATTAAAGGTTACCTAACAAAGAGGGCGAGGGGCCCACGGATACTGAAAACGAAAAAATCGGACAATGAAGCCAGTCGACTCCATTGTCCGATCGTTCGCACAAACTTATCGTTTGTCGGATTCGCTAACAGCGCACTTCCAGATGATAACACCGAAGGCGATCTTGTTCACGAAATCTGCAAGATTGTAGACAACGTTAAGAGTCTTCTGGCTGTCTGCAGGAGAAGCACCAGTCATGTAACCGAAGTAGTATCCAAGAGGATAAATCGCCCAACCAATCACCACGATGTTGCGCATGAGCTTGAAAGCTTCTTGTACAGCAGGGGTTGCCGAGTTGGCGTTGATTTGACCAGCTTCACCAGCATAGATTTCGAAGATGATGTATGCCCAACCTACCATGCCGATAACGAAGGCAGGAGTTGCAGCCATTAAACCGGCTTCACCAACATAACCGCCGATAAGCATGACTAAAGTACCGATGATTAATTTCCAGAAAACGCGACCAGGTACGTTAGTTACAGCTGAGAGGATGATGTAGAACTCAACCATCAAGAGAGGAACAGTGATCAACCAATCGATATAACGATAAACGGTAGGGGTTGATTGTGAAGCGACCCATACATCACGCATGTAGAAGTAGTGAGTAGCAGCAACGAGCGTTACTAAACCTGAAACAGTCAACGAGGTTTTCCACTTAGGAGACACGCGCTGGATTTCCAGGAAGAAGAACGCAGTCGCAGCAACTAACGCCATGGAGATTACCCAGAAGGATACTCCAACGTAGTCAGTTGCTTTTAAATCTGCTGCGCCGAGTGTAGCGGCTTTCACAGATGCTGGGGTGATCATAAAGCAAAACATGAAGAACATGAATGCCTTATTATACGCTGATTTTAGGTATGAGGTCATAGTAGTTGTAGGGGTACGTTCTAATTCCTAGCACAAAAATAATCATGTGCAATAGTAAATCTGCTTAAATTAAATCATACTACTTTTGTAATAATATAATAATTACACCCCTACCCTTTATCCCCCTTGTCCCCATGTCACCTTGCCCACGTGTCCCCTGAATTATCTGGTAGGGGCAGCTGACCCTAGCTGCCCGTTCGCCAATCAGCATAGAAGTTCTCTGCACTTCGCTAAGCCCCTTTCAAATTAAGTTATTAATTATAAAGACTGGGGCGCGACTGCGTCGCGTCCTTCACTACCCCTTGTCACCTTGTCCCCATGTCACCGTGTCACCTCAACTTGTTCTCCCCTTGTCCCCTTGTCACCTTGCCCACGTGTCCCCTCGCGTGCTGTGCACGCGTACCTTGTCCCCTCGTGGCCTTCGGCCACGTTACGTCTTCGCCGGATAAAGCGAGCCGTTGGGGAAGTTGCCAAACAGAGGCTGGTCGCCATCAGTGAAAGCAGAAATCAGGTGGTCACCGCCCACAAAGGCTCCGCGCCAAGACGCACCCCGACCACCAAATACTTCGGCTCGATCGCCCCGACTGCGGGGAACGTTCACCCCGAATTTAAAGGCCTGCACATCGGGTCTAATACGTTCCGCAAATTCTAAATCGTCAGTCGCAATCGAAGCCACCAGCGATCCATTAGATACATTCATGGCCGACAAGAGCTCGGATTCGGTATCCACAATCACAATGGAATCAATCGGTCCAAAGGGCTCACTGTGATGGAATGCCCATCCAGTAGGAGGATTCAAAACACACGCCGGTGCCACATAGCCCGACGTATCCTGACCACTAATAAATCTTCCCGCACCAAGGTCTCCATGGACCAGCGGAATACCTCCCGTGTTAATCGACTCATCATAACGCTTCTGTAATTCAGTCGCCTTGGACTGGGAGATCACCGGACCAAAATCGAAATCAGGTAAGGCATCCGATGCATTTTCTACCGCGAAAGGATTACCAAAGCGCAGCGATTGAATAACCTTATTATAGGTCGCTAGGAAATCGGGCAGCAATCTGCGCTGCACCACATACCGCGGATAAGCGGTACAACGTTGTTTAGCATACTCGAAACCTTTTTTCAAATGACCGGCCAACAAATCCCACTGCGAAAAATTCCAAATGCCCCAAGCGTTCAAGCCTTCCTGCTCTAAGATATGTCGACGTCTTAAATCCGCCAAAGTGCTCGCCGCTTTTCTGCCATTCGAGCGTCCACCCACAAACGCCAGCGCCCCGAGTTGCGGGGAAGAAATAAGCGCATCACTTAAATTACTGCCAATGCCGGAAACTAATGTGACCGGTAAACCAGCCCGCGCCATCAACGCATGTGATAAAGTGAGCGCGTGGAATCCGCCCTGTGAAGGCGTCTTTGCAATCACCGCATTACCCGCCAACATCTGCGTTAATTCAGCATGAACGAGCACGCTCAGTGGATAATTCCATGAAGCGATATTCGAAACTGGACCCGGTAAAGGACCCCTCCCCTGCATCTGCCTTTCAATCTCGCAGAGATACCAATCAACCCCTTCAACACAGCGATCAAAGTCGGCACAAGCCAAGCGCCAGGGTTTTCCAATCTCCCACATTAACAAATGCACAATCGCTTCGCGATGCTCACGTAAATAATCCAAAGATTTCTTTACCCGACGTTGTCTTTCATCCAACGGAACTTTCACCCATTCTTTGTGTTGCTTAGCGGATTGCTCAACAGCTGAGACCGCAATCTCGCGGCTGATACGGGGTGGGCCCGGAATTAAAGTTCCATCGACAGCCAAAGGATGCGGCTTCGTTTCTCCGACGAATATCCACTTCCCGCCAATCAAGTTAGCGGCGCGATCGGCTTCAAAAGCTTCGGGTGCTGCTGCGCGTGCCCGACGATACACTTCGTCCCAACTTGTTCCAGGTTTATGAATGAGTGCCATTTTATGATAGGATTAGGGTTAAAGTTAAAAATAAAATCTGAATCTGTTTATGGATTTATCCACAGAGGTAATACCGTTGATGTATCACGATTTTTTTCCACCGCAACCCGTTCCTGTAAATATCTCCAAAATCGTAATCAAAATACTCATACACAAATAATGCATCTCCCCTTGTCCCCGTGTCACCTTGCCCACGTGCCAACTCGCCCCCTGAACTAGTTCCCCTTGTCACCATGTCACCTTGCCCACTTGTCCCATGAATTTAATGTCTGCTTTATCTCTTCGCATCTCCCCTTGTCACCGTGTCACCTTGCCCACGTGTCCCCTCGCGACCGAAGGTCGCGCTATTGACAGAATTCTGTACAACACTATTAGTGATACTATGAAAACCGTTTCTTATACTGATGCCCGCAATCAACTCGCCTCACTCATGGAGTCAGCCAGCGAGGATCGTGAACCTGTCACGATTACCCGAAACGGTGCCGCCGCCGTCGTGCTCATGGACGCCGAAGAATATTCCATGATGGTTGAAACCATGCATTTACTGTCGTCACCCGCGAATGCCAAGCGCCTAGCCAAAGGCATTAATGAATTCACATCTGGTAAATTCAAAAAAAGCAAAGCGTGGAAATAAAATGGTCCAGTGCAGCGGAAGAAGACTTAGTTTTTTGGCAACGCAATCAGCCCGCCATTGTTAAAAGAATTCAGACACTTATAGCTTCTATTAAAAAGTCGCCTCATTCGGGCATCGGTAAGCCCGAACCGCTGAAGGGAAGTTTATCCGGCTGGTGGTCACGACGAATCACACTCGAACACCGTCTCGTTTACCGCGTAGAGGCCAACACCCTCTACATCCTACAAGTACGCTACCACTACTAAGGTACTGCGCACCGTCCGTGTATCTTTGCCTCTCCCCTTGTCACCGTGTCCCCTCGTGGCCTTCGGCCACGCTCCTTGTCCCCTTAACTAAAATTCCGTCTGTCTTAAATTAATCTCATCTTCGCCCAGATCCCCCGACGTCGTTGTCACCCCTCCGAAAGTTGAAGTCCTTGTCTTAACCGCATCATTACCAATTTTGCCCGACGTCGTTGTAATACCACCAAACGTAGAAGTGCGCGTATCCACCCTCTGATCGCCCAGCTTACCGGTCGTCGATGTTATCCCACCAAAAGTAGAAGTCCTAGTATCAATCCGTTTATTACCAATCGTCCCCGTGGTCGTGGTAATCCCACCAAAGGTAGACGTGCGTGTATTTACCCTCTCACCACCCATGGTGCCAGTGGTTGTGGTGACATCTCCAAATGTAGAAGTACGTGTGTTCACTCTTTGACCATCAATCGTGCCGTTCGTTGTAGTCGTCGTATTCTTCTTATCACTTTTCTTATCTTCGGCAGCCATCAACGAAGAAGCCAGACAAAGCCCCATCACCCAAACTAAACAAGTCGTTCTCATAATATAATCCTACTATAAAATCCCCCCAACGCAACCCGTATCAGGTAACTGTCTCTCCCCTTGTCCCCTTGTCACCGTGTCCCCTCAATGGTGTTCCCCTTGCCAACGTGCCCACTTGTCACCTTGTCCCCCAGTGGCCATCGGCCACGTTATCTCTATTATTTTAACATAAATCGACATATCTCATTTGACATGTCGATTCACCAATACACCCTAAAACGATGGCAAAGCATACTGAAAACAATTGGAATCCATTACAGCCATATAATGAACTACCCCCTTTGCCACCCGCGGTGGTTGTCGAAACACCAGCCATTCTAAAAGCTACGATTAAAGCTCGAACTGCGCTTTCTCAACTCGACCGTTTAGCAAATAAACTCCCCAACCCAGGTGTCCTTGTGCGCACGCTGCCCCTCCTAGAGGCACGCTGCTCATCTGAGATTGAGAATATCGTAACTACCGATGACGAACTTTTCCGAAATGGTGGCACCCTAGACGACGCCCTTGACCCAGCCCTTCGTGAAGCTGGCCGGTATGCCGAAGCTTTACTGGAAGGTTATTGGAGCCTTCCCAAACTTCCCGTCTGCACGCGTCTCGCACAGCAGCTTTGCTCACGAATCAAAGGTCAACCCATGCTTATCCGGAAACTGCCGGGAACGTACCTCGCCAAAGGTAAAAAGATCACCTACACGCCTCCAGTAGGTGAAAGCATACTCCGCAAAATGCTCTGCAACTGGGAGACTTATCTGCACGATAGCCGCGGCCCCGATCCACTTATTCGTATGGCAGTGGCGCATTATCAATTCGAAGCGATTCACCCTTTCACTGATGGGAATGGTCGCACGGGGCGTATTCTAAACAGCCTCTACCTCGTCGAGGCCAACCTACTCGAACAGCCCATCCTTTATCTCAGCCGCTACATCCTAACTCACCGCACGGAGTATTATCGCTTACTTAATGCTGTCACTCGAAGTCATGCCTGGGAACCGTGGATACTATACATTCTTAATGGCGTTGTTGAAGTAGCCACTTGGACCGCTCAAAAGGTGGAAGAAATTCATAGGCTCGTTGAGTCCACGCATCTTCAAATCAAAACGAAATGCCCGGTCATTCCATCTGAGGAAATGGTACGCATAATTTTTGAACAACCTTATTGTCGCATTAAAAACCTAGTCGACTCCAGCATAGCCAAACGTGAGACGGCCTCAATCTACTTAGCACAACTGGTAAAAGTTGGCATCCTTAAAGAAGTTAAAGTGGGTCGCGATAAGCTCTTCCTCAATCATCGACTTATAAAACTCTTAGTCGGCCCACGTGTCCCCTGAATTATTAGTTAGGG
>JBBAUX010000008.1:0-1962 GCA_040398005.1 Opitutales bacterium | reverse complement strand
TGTCCCCTCGAGCGTTCAAATATTGAACGCTCGCACCGTCTCCAAATGCAGCTCAGCGACTTCTTTTAAAGTCAGGCCCGACCACGTATAGCCGCCGGCCAGCGCAAACACGATCGGCACCTTCCGCTCCTGCGCCCACTCCACCACCAACGCCTCACGCTCCTTAATCACATCGAGCGTTATCCCACTCATTCCACCAGCCTTCTCATGCGTGTCCATTCCCGCATTATAAATTAAAAACTCCACGCCCTCTAAAGTTTTCAGAGCTTTACTCACCGACGATAAATAACTTTTGGGCTTATCCACGACTTCAATAAAGTGACGGCTCTTCGCAGTCGGCGTCGAACTATCATACGAACATACACTCACATCCGCCAATCTCACTCTCTTATTTGTTTTCAAAATATTCGCCGTCCCGCCACCGCAGTGCGCATCGAGATCCAAAATCCCCACCGACTTCACTTTCTTCAACGCCTCCAACGCGGCCAAAGCCAATCCGTTAAAAGTACAGAATCCCATACCCGCATCTGCCCGGGCGTGATGCAGTCCACTCGAAAAGCTTCCCGACCGACCATTGCGCAACGCTTCGATGGTCGCATCGCGCATCCCACCCGTCGTCGCCAAAATACTTTTTAATAATTTCTTCGACCACACCCCAGCGGCCAGGTTCTTCAATTCTCCTGACATCACACCTTCCACGTAGTCCGGCGAATGGATCAGCAACAGTTCCTCCTCAGTCGCCAACTTAGGGGCTACCAGTTCAACGCCCGACACCTTACCGTCGGTAATCATCTTAGCTAACAGTTTAGACTTCGTGACCGTCTCCAATCCCTCCCCCATCGTATAGTCATCGCTATAAAAAACACGGAGTGGACGCTTAAAAATCGGAGACTTCATTTTGTAATTATATTAGAATTATACCACATGCACCAAACACCCCCTGTCCCCTCGTGGCAACTTGTCCCCTCGCGTGCATTTGCACGCGCTCAATAAGCAATTCACCCCAGACGGCATTGATTGCACAATGACGAGGGTAATAATTTATTAAATGAGTGCCTCCTCTCGATAAAAAATTCTTGCCCGTAATATCATTAATCACTTTAATAATCGAATCCTCCCTGTGCGTATGCTGGCCAAAGTGCCACGCCCGCACAGCCCCCCGCGGGTTACGATCCGCGGGGTTTTTATTTTAAACGTGTCTCACGCCCTAGATGGAAAAGCGCGTTTCATTTTTAATCGATGGGTTCAACTTATACCACAGTATCAGTAAGACTACATAGGGTAATGGATTCCATAAATGTAAGTGGTTAGACCTGGGCCAATTGTGCCGCAGCACACTACATATCATCAGCCCGGACGCTAAGATCGCGCATATCCATTATTTTACGGCAATCCCGCACCATCTTGAAAAAACTAATCCAAAAAAACTTGCCAGGCATCGGCTCTACCTTCGAGCCCTTACTTCTCTAAGAGATTCAAAGATAACTATTCATGAAGGGCGAATCCGCCAACAGGAAATACTCATCGAATCTAACGAGGGTAAGAATTACATTAAACATTGGCGCGAAAAAGGTACCGATGTCGCTCTGGCGACACACCTTATTTACGAAGCACAACTCAACAGCGCCGACGAATTTGTGGTTATCTCGGGAGACTCTGACTACGTTCCACTTATTCATTACTTTAGTTTAATGTTCCCAGATAAAAATATACGTTTTGCTTTTCCGGCTGGAAGACTCAGCAACGAAATTCATAAACTCGCCCCACTGTCATTTAAGTTAAGCTTAGATTCATATAAATCGTGCCAATTTCCCGAAGTAATAAAATTACCCAGCGGAAAAAACATCTATCGTCCAACTGAATGGTGCTAACACTACCCCTTGTCCCCATGTCCCCATGTCACCTTGTCCCCTCGCGAGTTTCACTCGCGCTCCCCATGCCCACGTGCCAACACGCCCCCTC
>JBBAUX010000007.1:0-99620 GCA_040398005.1 Opitutales bacterium | reverse complement strand
AATCGCTTCGACCGCTTCGCTGATCGGGCAAATTGATTTTAGTTCAGGGGACACGGTGACAAGGTGACACGGTGACAAGCGGAGATGCCAAGTTTTGAAACCCACTTTAATCGGTGGGTTTTTTGTTTATCGGTAAATCTGAATGTAGGGGGGGGTGCTTAACTTTTCTCAGGAGGAAGTGATCTGTTTAGTGTTATGGCTAAACCCCTTAAAATCGTGTTTAGGATTCTCGTTTTTTCGCCCCGGTGGTCCTACCTCGAGCGCTTAAAGGGGGTTCAAAGAGATTCCTTGTGGAGTGGCCTCCCTAAATGGTGGCCTTAATAAGGCCTTAATCCTGCACGAAGCATGTCGAAGGATGTGCTAAATCCTTAGGAAACTCCATGATCGGGCCAAAAGTGGCCTTAACCCTTTATTTGCAAGGGGTTTAGTTTCCTTAAGTCCTTAACTATTAGCGCTTAAAGTGGTGGGCCCACCCGGATTTGAACCGGGAACCAAAGAATTATGAGTTCTCTGCTCTAACCATTGAGCTATAGGCCCGTACTGAAGGGATAACCTAATGCACCTGTTTTGAAAAGGAAAAGATATATCTATTGTCCCTGGCCCTTTTTACGGGGTTTTCCTGACTCACCAGGCTTATCTCCGCCACCGCCGCGCTTGGCATTCAAATCATAAGTCTCAGTGGTCTTACCTTCTTTGCCATTATCAAAATCCATTTTTAAATTCGTACCGCTAAGCACATAACTGATGAATCTTTTTTCTCCGTTCACAGTGTAGCCGAGTTTGTATTTATTCTCACCTTCAATCGCCCAATCGGTAATGGTTGCACCGCGGAGTGGACCCGTGGCCGGACGTGGTGAAGAGGCGCGTGGCTGTGGATCGACCTGACCGCTCACCTCTGTAACCGTTCCGTGAAATCCGGTGAAGGTATAAGGTGACTTCGCTAATCCATGATAGTGATAATCATACTTAGCATCCTCGTGCCCACCGCACTCATCTAATTTCTTTAAGGTCGAACCATCAGGCTCAGTCGCTCCATAAATAGGATAACCATCAAGCGCATAGGCAACCGGATTTCCTTTACCGACGACACTCTGTAAGTGAAGGGGAATAATGTGGTAGTGATAATCATCCGCGCGACCACAGTGCCCACCCCATTTGTCGAGCTCACCAATATCTTGTGCTACTTCACCACGATTATTTTGCGGATTGAAAATCGCGATTCCATTCGCCGCTAAGGCAATCGCTCCACGTAAAAATCTTCCTTTAATCAAAGTCGGTTTATCGGCCTTCACCGGATTCAAAGGAATCATCCAAAGATTGGTGCCAGTGTACGCCTGGGGTAGGGGAACTTGTTGCTGCCAATTAGTGATACCAATCATCATCGGGTGATCGGGAAAACCATCGGACCCTACTAAAAGATATTTATCATTGGATGACACCTTAACGCGTGCCGTGGTCTTAAACACACTGGTTATGAAATCTTTGCCCGTGAACGTTGAAGGTGAGGCCGGAGTGGTGGTACTGCTTAAAAGTATCGGACTAATCAACCAACTCATCGACGCACCCATCTCCGCATGCTTGGAGGGCGCCAGGCCGTGGGCATGTAATTCTGAGACTAGAACGAGGGATAGGCTTAAGGGCAAAAGTCTCATACACTCAGTTTAACACAGTGGTGTGTCATAAAGTTGCAAAATAAGTGACGTTCGCTAGTTTGAATTCTACTATTATTTAATAATGCCTTACCCCTACGAAGAAGAATATAAGAGCACGGTTTTTGAATACCAAAATTTTCCGAAAGACTGGCCGAAGAGTTTTGCGATTCTTACGGCGTATGCCACGACGGGTGAAACCTGGACGCTTGCCCAAAACATCGATGCGGATCGACAGCTTGAAGCCGAATTGAGAAAGGGCGGTTATCGCATCCACCGCATATCTGGATACTCCAAGGATCTCGATACGTATGAAGAAGGTTGGGCGGTGGTGATGGATTTAAAACCCGCGTGGGACTTGGCCGTTAAGTACAAACAGGTCGCGCTTTTTTATTATAAGGACGACGAACTTTTGTTGGTCTATTCGAAAGAGTTTACCAGACATGATGAGGCGATTATTAAGGTAGTTCCGAGTTTTAAGGATTCCGTCCAGCCCTACTTGCCGAGAGTCTATCCCAAGAAATAATTGAATAGCCGTGAGTAGTCATTTGGTGTAGTCTTCTGATATGTCGAAACCTTTACCCATTCTTTATGTTAAACCTGGTTGCCCATGGTGTGTGAAAGCGCTCGAGTGGTTTGCACAGCAAGGTGTGAAGGTCGATGTCCGTGACGTCATCGCAAACATGCATGAGATGCGTCAAATGGTCGCGCTCACCGGACAGTCCAAATGTCCTTCATTTAAACACGGTGACTTCGTCGTGGCTGACTTCGGCGTGGATGAGTTCATCGCAAAAGCGAAGAAGCGCCCCGATGTCTGCCAAGAATTAGGACTGAAGCTATAGTCTCAGCTCAGTAGATCCCAAATTCTCATCACCATCACACTGAAGCCGGCGACTGCGACAGAGAGGCAGAGTGCTTTGCGGAGTTTGGATTCATCGACTTTTACTTTTACGAGTAAGGCGATGATGATGGCTGATGCGAAAATCACTGAGGCTTGAGCGGATTCTACCCCGAGATTAAAACCAACGAGGATGGAGAGGATATTAGATTTATCCCAGTCCTTGAGATTATCCGTTACCGCTGCGGCAAAGCCGAGTCCGTGAATGAGTCCAAAGAAGAACGGCACACTAAGCATCTGACGGTTGGAGGCCTTGCCCCAATAGGCTAAAACAGCTCCCACACCGATGGTGAAGGCAATGACAGGTTCAATCCACCCGCTGATGCGTGGAAGAAGCCCCAAGACCACCAGACTGAGTGTTATACTGTGTCCGAGCGTGAATATGAGCGAACGTTTGAGTGCTTGTGAGACTGAGGCCGCGCCGAGAAACATCGCCAACATAAACAGGCAATGGTCCCAGCCAGACGGAATAACGTGATCAAAGCCTTCACGCATGAATGACATCAGGCGATTGGTGGATTGGGCAATTTTATCCCAAGCGCTGGGAGGTAATTTGTCGCTGATGACTAATTCTGCAGTTTTGCCTGGTTCAACACCGACAACGACCTGATACGTCATTTCCTTTCTTAAGTTTGTAAAAACGATTCCTAATTCGGATGGAAAACTGATTTCAACTTCTCGAGCGTCTGTCGGTAAATCGGCAGAAAAGACAACGGTATACAAAACAGGGTAGCGGGCTGCTTCACCTTGTTGTTTGGAGCGTTCTTTGACTTCCACACCTGACGGGAAGCTAATTAATTTCTTAGTGATAATTTCTCGGTCAGCACGGATGAGTAGATCTTGAAGAAACTTTTCTTTTTTCTCTTCGGAGCGTTGGATTAAGAGCTGACGATTAAACATGAAGTCGTCGAGTTCCTCGACTCCTGCGGCTTGCGATGATTTGCCTAAATAATAGGCAGGCACATCGAATTTAATACTCAGCGTTAAATGGTTCTTGTCATCAATAATGCCAATACAGGAGGCCTCTTTCCAATCCGGATGCGCCAGTGCGGAGCCGGTGATTAAAAAGGTATAAAATATATTTAGTAATATTTTTCTCATTTTTTAAGACTCTTGGGGTCGTAAAATACTTTATCCATGAAAAGACCTCGGGCCGGCGCCGTGGGAACTTCGGACGTAATCGTTTTTTCTTCGCGATAGGCGAGAAGACGCTCGGGTGTCATTTTACCTTCACCCACTCGAAGCAGTCCGCCCACCAGTCGCCGAACCATCTTATATAAATAGCCATTCGCTTCGGTAATGACAGTGATACGTTTGGCTTTTGAAATAATACTGAGACGACGGAGATCTTTAACGGGGTGTTCGTTCTCCATGCCCTGACTGTGGGTCGCGCCGAACGCACGGAAATCATGCTTACCCATGATCAGTTTAGCGGCCCGACGCATGGCCTTCACATCGAGCTTATCCCAATCGCGTCCGAGCGAGTAACGTGCCTTCCAAGGTAATGAATAACCTACATTTATTTCATAACGATAGCGCTTACCTTTGGAAGAATAGCGGGCGTGAAACTTACTATGAACGCGTTGGATTCGGGTGACCAATATTCCTGCCTGTTCGCCCGTGTTGAGTGCGTCTTTAAGTTTGGAGGTGGAGTGACGCCAGAAAGCATCGAAGTGAAAAGTTTGTCCGACACTATGCACACCAGCGTCGGTTCTTCCGCTTCCATGAATGACGACCGGCTTTTTAAAGATACGGGACAGACGAGCACGAATTTCACCTTCGACGGTGTGTGCATTATTTTGAATCTGCCAGCCCATATAGTCCGAACCATCGTAAGCAACGGTCACTAAAAATCTTTCTTCAGTTAAATCTGTCTTACCTGTTTTCATAGATCGGTGCTTTGTCCAATTCCTTTACTGTTAAGATAGTCCTGCAGTAAAATCGCTGCAGCGCGCGAATCACGTTCACCCGATTTACGTTGTTGGGTGCGTTCGTGAGCGTTCTTTGGTTTTTTGTGATGATTGATGCTGTCGGCGGCCTGACTGGTCAGACCCTCATCAATGAGTTCAATCGGCAGGTTGAAACGTTTTTTGAGTTCTTCGGAAAAGTCATCCACCTCGTAACACTTCTTCGTTTTCTCGCCTTCGAGGGAGAGGGGATAGCCGAGGATTAAGTGGGTGACGCGGAGTCGGGTGATTTCGCGATGGATGTGTTCGAACCGTGCAGCCAGTTCTTCGTCGATGGCGGCGGGAAGTGGAAACGCCATGCCGAGATCGTCCGCATAGCTCAGGCCAATGCGTTTGCTTCCATAGTCGATGCCTAGATAAACATTTCCCACAGCAAGACCCTGTAAAGTCTGATGGGGTTTTTCAATCTCCACTTTTATAATCTATGCAGGGGTTTGACATACGGCACCAGATTCGATGAATAGACTAAATGAAAACGGCAGTAACACTCACTGGACATGAGCGCGCCCTCTACGCTCGCCAGATGCGTCTACCCGAAGTGGGTGAGGGTGGTCAGCTTCATATTAAAAATGCAAAAGTCCTATTAATCGGTGCGGGTGGTCTGGGGTCACCGGTTGCTTTATACCTGGTCGCCGCCGGAGTCGGCACCATCGGCATCGCGGATCCTGACAAGGTAGATCTCAGCAATTTACACCGTCAAATCATTCACGGATTTGATACGCTCGGATTACCCAAAACTATTTCGGCCGCTGAATCGCTGAAGGAATTAAATCCAGGTGCCGAAATTATTTTACATCCCGAAGGACTCACTGCCGACAATGCACTCGAACTCGTGAGTCGCTATGACGTGGTCGTGGATGGAGCTGATAATTTTGCGACGAGGTTCTTGGCGGCAGACGCTTGTGTCTTAGCGAAGAAACCGTTGGTTCATGGCAGTGTTTTAAGAGGCGAAGGCCAGGTGGGTACATTTTTACCTCAACAGGGATGTTACCGATGTGTCTATCCCACGATTCCTGATGCTGATTCTGTGCCGACCTGTTCGGAGGCGGGAGTATTGGGTGCGACGTGCGGAGTCATCGGTTCATGGATGGCTGCTGAAGTTTTAGCCATTTTACTTAAACAACGTCAGCACTCTCAGATGTTTGTCATTAACGTGGCAGAGGGCAGAAGCCAAAAAATTTCCATCGCACAAGATAGTCACTGTCCGGTTTGTGGTAAGTCGCCCCAGATTTCCGAAATCAGAGCCGAGAACTACCAATCAACCGTTTGTGAAACTTCTAATTTAAATATGAAAGAATCACCCTTAGAAATTTCAGTGACGGAAGCTCATCAACAACTGAGTTCAGCGCAGCCTCCTGTTCTCATTGATGTGCGTGAGACTGATGAGCATGCGATTGGTCATGTGGCCCAGGCTCGTCTAATTCCGTTGGCCGATATCCCTAATCAACTTTCGAATATTCCACAAAACCGTCCGGTGCTCGTCATCTGTCACCACGGGGGTAGAAGCATGCGAGCGACGCAATTTCTTCGTTCAAAAGGCTATGCTTTAGCCACTAATATCAAGGGTGGTATCGATGCCTGGTCGCTCCAAGTGGATCAACAAATCCCCCGCTACTAGGTCAGTCGAGGCTTGCGACACTCAAAATTTTCCTCTT
The DNA here is from genome assembly GCA_040398005.1 of Opitutales bacterium. Taxonomy (GTDB): domain Bacteria; phylum Verrucomicrobiota; class Verrucomicrobiia; order Opitutales; family UBA953; genus UBA953. Next base: position 93,451 of record JBBAUX010000007.1, on the reverse strand, counting down.
TCTAATTACCCATATGAAACAGTTAACCTTTCCCATCTTAGCGTCGATTTTCTTAGTAGGTTGTGGTCCTTCTAAAATGCCCTCCGACTGGGGCGGTAGCAATTCCTCCTCTAATAATGGCATGGAAATGCGTGGATCAGGTTTCGGCTCGATGGCTGAAGCGATTCGCAGCGGAAACATTCCTCCTGAAGCGATTTTAACGACCGTCTATTTCGGTTTTGATAAATACACCGTCGATTCCAAAGAACGTGCGAAGCTCGATGCGATTTCCGGTCAGGCTAAAAACACTAAACTGATTATTGCGGGTTACACCGACCAATTTGGTACTGAAGAATATAACTTAGGTCTCTCCGATCGTCGTGCTCAATCGGTGCGCGAATATTTAGTTAAAGTGGGTAGTACCGAGACGAACATTGAAGTGCTCGCGCTGGGCGAACAAGAAGCCGACAAAACTGCAGCCGGTCGTGATTCAGGTTCCAGAGATCGTAAAGCGATTGTGGTAGATGCTAATTATTCTGGTCCCATTCGTTCGGGTGCGTCGAAGCCTGTAGCACCTTCTGCTGGTTCTGACTCTGCTCCTGCACCAGTTAGCGCGCTTTAATTAGGTATCTGGCTAAACAGGTAGCTTAAGGTCGCCACGAGTAGAATCGCCGAAGTCCACACGGCGATTTTTCGCGTTTTATCCGTTTGGTGAACGGCACCCCATTTTCCGAATGTATAGCATGCGATGGAAATCAGAACTAATCCGATATAGATGTCACGAATCCAATTTGCGTTGGCGGAAATTCCGTTGAGCACCCAGAGCAGGTAGGCGGCGTAGGCGAAGAGCGGGAGGGCTAAAACTTTTTTCAAGGTTTCCATCCACTCGCCTGGCTTGGGGAGGAAGCGGGTTAACTTAGGAAAGACTGATAAAAATAAATAAGGTGAGGCCATACCGAGACCCATCGCAATGAAGAGTGATATCGTCTCCAGATTCGTCCGCTGATTATCCAAAGCGAATCCAATGGCTGCACCGAGTCCAGGCGCGGTGCAGGGTGTCGCTACGGCGGTGGCAAGCACGCCAGAGAGGAAGGCGCCCCAAGATCCGGTCGACTGATTAGACTGTGCAACTGTCCCAGCGAAACTGGATCCGATTTCAAAGAGCCCAAGGAAACTCCAACCCAGGATGACCATCAAGAATACGGTCGCTAAGACGAAGCTGGCGGACTGCATTTGAAAACCCCAACCGACGGCACTGCCGGTATTTTTTAAAACCAGAATGAGAATAGATAAACTAATAAAGCTGATAACGACACCCAGGGTATAGAGTAAGCCATGGAGGAGAATGGTTTTATTTTTAGCACCGGCGTCATTAACGAAGCCGAGAATTTTGATGCCAATCATTGGAAACACACAGGGCATGAGGTTAAGAATAAATCCTCCACCCATCGCGAGCAGTAACCAGACCCAGAAGGGGTGGGAGGCATCGCTCGATTTATAGGGCTGATTAAGGACGGCAGCTTCAATGCCATTGAGCACTTCCTTACTAGTTAAAACTTCGGAAAGACTAATGGGTTCTCGCTGATTTTTTAGGATGACATTCAGAGGAATCCCTTCGCGTTTATATTTTTTGAGTTCTGCCGAAATAGCGGAATCTTTCTTCGTCCAATCGGCGCGAAGGAGCACGATGTTATTCTTCTGAAAACTCCGAATGACTTCTTCGTCGTTATATACACGTTTATTGACCTGACAGGTAGCGCACCAACGTGCCGTAAAATCAATGTAGACAATTTTATCTTTATTTAGGGCTTTGGTCTGAGCTTCCATCGACCACGGCTGCCAGATGAGCGTGTCGCTGGCCGATTGGGTAGGCTCGCTGGTCGTCATCGGTCCCTCCGAACTGAGTCTTACATTAACTTTGATAAACTTTCCTTGAGGGGTTTCGGCGACGAAACTGAGTGGACCGGCGGTGAGTGGCTCCGGCGCGTCACGCAGATTAAATTTAATTTGGTTAGGGAGATACAGGGCTGTGGCGATGCCGTACGCTGAGATGAAGGGACGTTCCGGAAACCATTTTTTGAGATCCAAGTTCTTGGGGGTATCTACATATAATCGATTATTATCAACCCGTCCCACCGTTGAAACCGCGGGATTTAAGTCCGGATAATATTCAGCATCAATTTCCGTAACCTTATTTTTAGCCCCTAAATTCAGCGTTAAACTTACCTGTTTTTCCTGGGGAAAGCAGCCGCTCTCATTGCATTCTAACCATTCGGCCAGTCCTTCAAATTTAATTTCACCCGTGGCTGTGGGTGAAATCTTACCTTCGAATACGATGATGGTTTCATCGGAGTAGACGAAATTGATGATGCCTTTCTGGTCGTAAAGGTGTGGACCCGGCCAAAAGGTATTTCCAGATTTAATACTAGAATTTTCCTTCCAGTTTATACTCGGTGGCGTTCCCGCATCGCCGACATTTTTCCAATAAATATGATAATTAGGTTCACACTTAAATTTCAATCCCACACGTACAGTCTGACCTGGTTCAACTTTGGGACTTAAATTAACTAATTCAACTTCCGTATGCGCCGCTGCCCATGTTGCAGGCATCAGTCTTCCCAGTAGCAGGAGACACAGGGCAAGCATTCGCATAACCCAACACTAAGTTTATTTTAGAGTTTGGCAAGGCACGGCTGAATTAAGCCGTGATTAATTGGCAGGGCAATAAGGCCGCATCTTTCATACCGTGGATAATCTTTTTATCAGCTGGACAGAAAGTAGATAAGATACCAGTGAGCTCAACGGTTTCACCATTCACAAAATAATAAGGGCAGAGACGAACACGTCCTTCGGCGTTAGTTACGGTACCGTCTTCATTATAAACGGGGTGAGAGAGTCGTCTTGGTTTGTGATATTCCTGTAAGACGTGGAATGTTTCGTTTTCAGGATCCAAGGCATTCTCAATCGCTTCGAGCCACTGCTCACGTGATACATCGCTACCTAAAGTCACACTGCGCGCCCCCCAAGCGGTTTCGTGGAAGCCGCTTGCTTTGATAATAAAGTTTCGGTCGCGTTGTGAGGCTTCGGCGAGTTCTGCCCAATCGCGTATCGGACGTCCATTAATCTGCGGAGCGTGTAAAACAGCGGTTGGTGGCAGTTCTGTGCGTTCCATGATCCAAGTTTTGGGAACAATTTTATACAGAGCTTCGTAATGATCTTCAGGGAGATTTTCTTTCCAGAACTCTGAGAGAATAGGGTGGTGCAGAAGGGCTAGACCGAGCTTCTCTTCTTGGAATGCTTTCATCGGCGGAGTCAGCACGACTTTTCCTGCCTCAATGCCATTAAATAATCCGTCGGCACCTTTGACATTAGCCAAGTCAAACAACTCAAAGAACCGATAAATCAGATCCACTTTTCTCGGGGCACCATCGACTGGGATATACGATTCATCACTCATCTGCATGATTTGTGAGGGGTCGACGACATGAACATCGTGACCGTCACTTCTCAGTTTTTCACCCAACCATTCGAATTCAGGTCGATAGGTGGCGGACTCTTCACTCACCACGATGGCGATTAACGGAAATTTAACGTTAGGCGTGAGCCGTTGTAGTGTTTGATAAAACTTTTTCGGCATATCGATACCGCCAATTAAGTTGGGGAAATCTTCCGCGTACACTTCGTTGAGATACGCAGTGAGACCAATCCCACCGGGTACGCTGTCTAGTTCCGACATCGTAAAGCCTTGGTCGGTGATCAGCAAATCGGGTCTGAGAACTAAAGGGGTCTGACCTTTTATCGTGCGGTGTCTCCCGTGATCGATGAGTCCTTGAGGTTTAAAACGGTCTAAATAAGTCGATACCCATTTGGCGTGGATATCGCGATTTCTTAAAATCTTTTTATCGGTGAAGGAGCGAACATAGAGACGCTCCAACGCTTGCTGATAACTATAGCACGCCGCCCCGATGGTTTTAATTTCTTTTAACTGTGCTTCGGAGATCGGCCAAGGTTCAGGCGAAAGCTTCCAAATCTTTTCTGCAAAAAGAGGTGGCTCTAATAACTTTTGACGGAGAACTTGTTGCGAAGGCATGGCGTTAGTCGTCGATTTTAATATCTTTATTGCGCGTGCGGGGTCCACCGGCTCGCAACCAACCATTAATAAAGGCATCAATGTCACCATCCATCACGGCTTGAATATTTCCCGTTTCAACACCGGTCCGTAAATCTTTCACCATCTGATAAGGCTGGAATACGTAGGAGCGGATTTGATTACCCCAACCGATATCGCCTTTTTCTCCGTAGTAACGTTCCATCTCGGTACGTTTATCATCCAATAATTTTTCGTAAATACGGGCACGTAAAATTTTCATAGCGAGGGCGCGATTTTTCACCTGAGAGCGTTCACGTTGGCAGGCGACGACTAAGCCTGTAGGAATGTGGGTAAGACGGACGGCGGATTCAGTTTTGTTCACGTGTTGTCCGCCTTTGCCGCTGGAGCGGTACACATCGACACGAAGATCCGCTTCTTCGATTTCGACGTCGATATCGTCATCGATTTCCGCAACGACGTCGACCGACGCAAACGAGGTGTGGCGTCGGGCATTCGCATCAAACGGGGAAATACGGACGAGACGATGGACGCCGCGTTCAGCTTTTACATAACCGTAGGCATTGGGACCTTCGAGACGGAAGGTGGCTTGGCTAATTCCGGCACCATCACCTTCAGCGACGTCTTCAATTTCAATTTTGAATCCACGACGTTCGGCCCAGCGCGTGTACATTCGGAAAAGGATATCAGCCCAGTCGTTCGACTCGGTACCACCCGCACCAGCTTTGATGGTGACGATGGCGTTTGATTTGTCGTGGAGTCCGGAAAGGAATGAAGCGATTTCGAGGTCGGAGACTTCTGCGAGAAGATCGGCAGCCGTTTTGCGAAGTTCTTCCATTTCTGCATCCACCGTACCATCGGGTGACTCGACGATAATCTCCGCTAAAGTTTTGGCGTCTTCGAGTTTCCGTTTGAAGGCAACCTGCGGGGCGACGACAGTTTTATAATTATTACATTCAGAAATAACTTTTTGTGCAGATTTTTGACTGTCCCAAAAGTTGGAGGCCGTCATTTGATTTTCCAGCTCAGCTATTTTGGCCTGCTTGCCAGGAACATCTAAAAATTTCCAAAGATACCCCGACCGACGCTCGATTTCTTCAAGCTGGGAACGAATTTCAGGTGGGATGTACATACTTTGAAGGGTTAGTTGTGCGATTAACGGCAAGGGGTGCAAAGAAATTGTAATAGTATCCTCGGAAAAAGCGTAAATCTTCTCAACCGCATTTGATTTCTAGGTTTAAATATGAATCTGGTGAGTCGAACTTGCTCCGGTCTGAACTATGCTTATGTTTAACCTATGGCTTATTTAGAAGGACTTAACTTTACGCAAATCGCTGGGCCGGCCCCACTGAGACGAGTTTTGCCTAATGGCCTCGAAGTATTATACACGCACCGTCCGGGGATTGGTCTTTGCACCGTACAAGGGTGGGTGCGCACGGGAAGTGCTCAAGAGGGCAAGTGGGAAGGGTCAGGCATCTCACACTATCTGGAGCATATGGTATTCAAGGCCACGGCCCGTTTTGCCAATCGTGAATTAACTGAAGCTATTCACCGCGTGGGTGGAAGTTCGAACGCGTACACGACCTTTGATCGAACGGTTTATTACGTCGATGCGCCCGAAGAGGGATTTGCCACGGCGATGGAAGCTATCTCTGAGATGGTTTTTGATCCGTTAATCAGTGAGGAAGATGCGAAAGTAGAACGAGACGTGATCTTACGTGAAATCGCGATGCGTGATGATGAACACGATAGCATCTTCGCCGAAAAGATTTTAGAGGAGGCACTGCATGTGCATCCGATGCGCCATCCCATCATCGGCCACAAAGATCTGTTTATTAAAATCACACCCGATGATTTACGGGCCTATCATAAAGGCAGGTACGCACCTGAAAATGTAGTGCTTGCGATTGGGGGTTCGATGGATCCCGATGAAGTTTTTAAATCCGTAGAACAGTGGTTTGGACGATTTTCCAGAAATCCGGTGATTCAAGAAGTGCCCGTGATTGAGCCGCCCATGGCTGCACCTCGGCGTGTCGAGGTCGCTCGCGATGTTTCAATCTGTAAGGGTGTAGCGACGTGGAAAATTCCAGGATTCTTTGCCAAAGACCGCAGTGCCATTGATTTATTCTTAGGCGTGCTCGGTAGCGGTAATAGTTCCATTTTGTGGGACGAGCTTCGCGAAAATAAAAAGTTAGTTCATGCGGTGGACGCTCATGCCATGGGACTCAAGGATATTGGTCTAGCTTGGCTGAGTTGGATTGGCGATGCGCACGCTGATCACACCGTCATTGAAAAATCTATTTTAGAAAAAATTAATGAGCTTCAGGATAATGGAGTGAGTCAGGCACAATTCGAAAAAGTTCGCCGACAAACGGTCGTCGCCATGGTTAATGGACTCAAAACCATTCATGCGGCGACTGCTCGCAGTGCTTACGCGGCGTGTATTGGCTATGACCACGCTTGGCCACTGCGCGGCGTCGAAGAGTTGGCGCGTTTAACTCCCGAAGACCTTACGCAGGTTGGTCGTACCTATTTGAAACCTGAATCTGTAACTTTTGGGGTGATGAATGCTAAAAAGTCTACGGCAACCTCGGATACAAAAGCTCAAATTAAAACTCCAGATGCATTCGAATTCATTACGCTCGAGAACGGTGTGCGGGTTGTCCTGCAAGAAGATCACTCCGTGCCGAAGGCTGGTTTCGGGGTCTATTTCTCGGCTGGTATTGCTTATGAAAACGACGCGAAAAGAGGCGCTACCGGAATTCTCTCAACCCTGTTAACGCGTGACACCGTTCAGCACAGCCGACAAGAAGTCGCCCAGATTGTGGATCGGATTGGGGCGACCTTCGCTGATGTTGGTTCGCAACTCTCCTGCGGATTATGGGGCGAAGCGTTGAGTTCTGATTTCGAACAAATCGCTGAACTGGTTAAGAACGGTATTCTCATGCCAAAAATATTGGGCGACGCTTTTGAGTCGGAAAAAGCCAGCGCGATTGCGGCCTGTAAAGAGGCGGCAGATGATATCGTTGAGAAAGCCCGACTCCGCTTACTGAAACAGTTTTTCGGAAATCACCCTTTGAGCATTGATGCGTGTGGCACACCCGAAACGATCGAAAAACTCAAACAATCCGATATCATTGAATTACATAAAAAATTAGTGGTCTCTTCTAATTTAATCATCGGTATCAGTGGCTCCTTTGATCGTCGTGTTGCCTTAGATTTCGTTAAGAAATATTTTGGTATCTTACCCAAGGTAGAATTTAAACAAGAGACCCTTAAGCCTCATACCCTCAAGCCCAGCAGTGAGGATCAGTTCACCGCAGTAGGCGAACAAGCCGTGGTATGTTTAGCGTTCCCTCATTGTGGTTTTGCACCCGTGATGGTTACAGCTGCTAATGTGATTGAGGAATTGTTAAGCGGGATGGCCAGCGGACTTTTCCAACGTGTGCGTGAAGAAAAAGGCTTAGCTTACTTTGTGGGTGCAACACGCGTTGAGACTGCTGACCAAGGTATGTTCTATCTTTATGGTGGGACGACTCAGGAGGCGGCTCAGCAGGTCATTGATGAGATGAAGGGCGAGTTGGCGCGACTTTCGAAAGGCGAATTTAAAGAGCATGAGATTGAAGATGCGAAACGCCGATTGCGCGTGGGGAGACGGCAGGGCCGTCAATCTGCGGGTCGTCGCATGCAGGGTGCACTCACCCGCGAACTCGTTGGCCTCGGTGCGAATTTCGATGCTGAATGGGAACGCCGAATGAATGAAACCGATAGTAAGCAGATTCAAAGCTACGCTCAGAAATATTTTAAACTATCCCACGCGCAGCAATTAATTGTCGTCCCGAAAAAAGCTTAAGCTTCTTCTAGTTTTCTAGCGGCTAAGACCGCTACCAAAATACCGGGAATGGCTAAGGCTAAAGCAGCTAAGAAGTATCCGGAGTATCCCAAGAGATTAGAAAGTTTGCCTGCCCAAAGTCCAGGTAAGTATACGGCGATCAGTGAGAGCGTGGATAATAGGGCGTACCTCACGGCTGCTTGCGCACCGGCTGCGAGTTTCATCATCGCTAAAATTAATGCACAAAGACCAGCACCGAAGGCTAAGTATTCGATGAAGAAAATTATAGAAATAACGGTGAGTGAAGGTAGCGGATTTACATGAAACGATAACCAGCTGATCCCAATCAGCGGTAAATGCATGCAGATGCCCAGAGGAACGAGTGATTGAGCCAGACCGCGACGGGTGATAATGGCTGAGCCTACGATACCGCCGATCGCGAGTCCCAGAATCGCAGTGGTAATGCGCAAGTACGCGTAGGTTTCATCATCAAGTCCAAGTCCACCTTGGAGCACACTCGCTTTGGCAAAGAGTTTAATCACGTGGTTCATATGAACCTCACTAGCTCGATAGAAAAAGATGAGACCAATGATAATCGGCAGTCTCGAATCTTGATAGAGCGATTTGAGTGCTCCGCCCATTTCTTTGAGCATAGATAGCTTATCCTGGTCCGCTGAGATAGTTTCCTTCGGTTCCCGAGTGAAGCCCCACTGGGTAAGCAAAAGTACCACTAAACTAAATGCGGCTAAACATATTAAAGTTAGGTTTATATCGTTCGTCGGCGGGTTTGAATGCTTATGAAAGTACCACGCGAGATAGATTAATCCTGGACCCGCTAAAACTTGTCCAAGCTTTGAAGCAAAATTAAGTAGCCCAGAATATTTTGCGCGCTGATTATCATTTAACGAATGCACGTAATATCCATCGAGAAGGAAGTCATGTCCGCCCGACAATAAGGTTAGGATACACAAGACAACGGCGATCGTAGTTACTTGTTCTAATCCAATGAAATGGTTGAGCAGTAGAATGCAGAGAATCATGCCTGACTGGCAGGATATAATGAGCGTGCGCGGTTTTCCGAGGAGACTGAGGAAGGGTGCCCAGAATATTTTGAGAGCCACGATTAATCCGAGAACAGCAACCACTTGAGTGATGGTTGCATCATTCACTCCGTGATTTTTCAGTACGACGGGCAGGGCTTCATCGCGCAGGGCTGCGGGAATCGTTTGAAAAAGAAAGCCACCCAAGACCCAGAGCCACGGAAGTCGTGTCAGGGATGAGTGGGCGTTCTCCTGCATACTTTCTACTTGTTACCGCCGAGCTGCTCGCGTCCAAACTCATCGACCGAGCGGAAAAGACTATGGAAGAATTTGGCGACGGTGATATTTAAGCCCAGTAATTCTTCATCGGTTAAATCAAGCATTTCGCCGGGACGAAAGGTGCGTTGGGTGTCGACCATCTTGGTTTTTTTAGCACCCGCTTCAGTCGAGTCTGGACCGTCGATGTCTTTCATCGCTTTAAATTCAAGGGTGAGTGAGCCATCGGGTGAAATATCATCATTGGTCACCATTCCGGTACGGGCTAAAACTCGTAGTGCGGCCGCGATGCTGAAAATAGCGTCTTCGAGTTCGCTGATAATATGATAAGTCTGTTCAAACTCGTTAAACTTTTCTTGGAGATTCATTCTGACGAAGGCCTCTTGTTTTTGTCCGATAATTTTATCGGCTTCGGGATTACTTTCGACATTTCGACCGCGGGTTTTGATTAAGAGACAAAGAAGATGAACTTGATTCATGACTTCAGCGGAAAGTGCTAAGAGGTCGTTAATGCTCGTGCGTAAGAGTAGTCCGCGAGAGTAAGCGACCATCTGTTCGTGAGTGAGGTGCGCAGCGGGTGCTGGCATAATACGTGAAACGTTCGAATAGTAATCGTAAATCTTCGCATCGGACGTGCGCACGCCGGCGAGAGTGAATGCCAACATATCGTGTTGACGTTGGAGGGCGGTCAGAAAACTTCGGCTAATATTCTGAAGTGAGATGACGCTCTCATCGGGATTGGGTTGTTGGTTAGACATCTTAAATTATTCGCTGGGAGGTTTAATCTCAGGTGACTTGGTGTGACGAGCCCTTTTACGGGCTAAAAATCCATCCTCGCGGGGTTGGGGCGTGGAGGCAATCCAGGCGATGGCGATCGGGGCGGCCTCGGCTAAGCTTAAAGGCAGGTTGTTTACGTTGCCCGGGAAGCGATAGGTATGTTCAATTCGAGGCTGTAAATCAGGGTCTAGCTCGTTTCCAGAGATCAATAGGGCGATGTGTCGACCAGGGACGCGAACCGGGGTTCCTAGGTCAATCTTGCGACCGATTTTACCGGTCAGCGCCACCACACAGCATTTTTCTTTAACGAGTTTAAGTAATCCACCGAGGGCCGCGGCGCGCATGATGCGTACGTGTTCCATCGCACCTTGAGCGAGCGTCCAAGTATCGGAATTAAACGCTAAATTTTCGGTGCCGGAAGAGAGGAGAAGTCTTTTAAGTCCGAATGCTGCCATCGAACGGGCGATGGCTGCGAGGTCTCCTGGACGAGAAATATGATTGGCAATGACGACCGTTTCGTGTGCTTCGCGCCACTCGGAGAAATCGGAAACGCGGACGTGACCAGGTTCGGGGCGCATGGTGATCGCACAAACATCATCACAATCCGTTCCCGCGATGTGCGACATGTCAAAAGCGGAAGTCGTGTGTAGTTTTACACCGAGAGCTTCGAGGGGAATGATGTGACTCGAGAGACTCGGTACACATTTCGGCGAAGCATGGATTTCACGCAAAGACCTGGGATGAAGTTCGATGCATGCTAAAACAGCGGGGAGACCTCGCAGAATAACTCGATTAGGATTGGAGGTGTCGGTACTCACTGGATTCGACCTTCATCAAAATCAATCATGTCAGCAAAGGAAAGAACATCCGTGCGATGAAGTGAATTCATTTTGCGTTTGGCGTCTTTTAGGGCTTCTCGACCCATTTCACTCATTCCTTTTTGTACTAATTCACGATTCCAGACATGCACACGAAGGTCTTTCGGGAAAAGATTCATTAAACGGACGTTCAAGTCATTTTCATCTTGGGCATTTTTTACGCATTCGATGACTTGTTCAGGGTCGACCGCTAAGTGGAGACATAAAAAGCGATCAAAGCCTTTACAGAAATTTCTTTGATAGGATTTAGGTAACTCGCCTTTAAGATGTTTACGAATCTTACCCAGGAAGCGTGGAAGATGGAGCAATCCAGTGGCAGGATGCGGAATATAAGCGGACGGTAAATCATAACAGATTTCGCCGGTCGCTTCACTAAATCCATTGGGGCGTGGAGTGGTAGAATCGGTCATGGAGTTTTATTTTCCGTAAGTAGTTTGATATCTTTAGCCATTTGCACTGCGGCGTTCGCAAAATTTTCTGACTGCGCATTCACGTAGTCGATCGGATTCTCGGAACGTTTGGCTTTCCATTGTCCTTGGCCCTGACTTAAAGATTTTCCTTGGGCGTCTTCGATGCGGTAATGTAATTGGAGGACCGTGGATTGTGATGAGAGAAACATCGCTTCAACATCGATAAATAGAACTATGTAATTTTCGTTGGGTGTTTGTAGTTCGAAGGGCAGTCCTGTTTGCTGGGTGAGATTGCGGCCAACGATTTCGCTGACGGCGCGATCGAGTGAAGCAATCCAGCGTTGTGAATCGTCTATTTTGATCACACGACTTTCATCAGCAATAACTAGGGTGGGGCGGCGTAGGCTGACGGGAATATTCGCTCTGGGAATATAAATAACGGGAGACTTTTTGTTGGGCGTCGTTACGGGTGCGGAGAGTTGATGAAAAGTTACCGATTCACTTTTTTGATCAAAGGTAATGCAGCCGGTGATGAGACTCGAGGTAACCAAGCAAAGTAGCATTCTCAATTTACTCATTGGGTTTCCTCGGGTTTAGAGTTTTCAGTGGGAGTCGTATTAATTTTCTTTTGTCCACGACCTTGAATAATCGTTTCCGGATTACGCTCGATGAAGTCAGCTAAAGAACGAATAGCCGTTGCCGCTTCCGAAACGTCAGCTAAGGCAGCGTCCAATTCCCGTCTGGTTGGCGAACCGGGCTTGGTTAATCCGCGTACATTCTCCGCAGTTTCGTTCAGACGTTCCAAGGCCTTACGCCCAGCTGAAGCCATGGATTGAAGGTCATCCGCGACAGGGTCCACTTTAGCATTAAAACGTTTCACTAATTCGTCGACTGATCGCATGGCGGCCGAAAAATCGGACACTGCTTGGGTGATCGCGGGATTGCCCGTGATTTTCACGATATTATCGGAGGCGGTGACGAGATTCTTATTTATTTTTTGAAACTCAATTTCGGAAGCGCCTTTATCGATGCGTCCGAGGATCGAGTCTACTTTTTGAGTAATCGCAATGAAGTCGACTTTGCTTAATTGATTGAGCGTTTGGGAGACGGCTTTGGTGAGGGCACCGAGATTGGAAGGCAGGGTGGGAATTTCTGCGGTGTCGCCACGCAGGTCATGCAGCTTATATTCGCTGTCCGGAAAATAATCTAACTCAACATAGAGCACGCCCGTAATAACGGACTGTTGTTGTAATTTAGCGCGCAGACCTTTTTCGATGGAGCCACGTAAGCCGGTCTTATCTAAGAGAGCTTGATCTAATCCACGCCGAGTCAGTAAATCGGGCGTGAACTCCATCACTACAGGAACCGAGTAATCGCTGGATGCTTGGGCGGCGGTGCGCAAAAGTACTTGAGAAACTTTTCCGATGGTGACGCCCCGGAATTTGACGGGTGCACCAATATCAAGTCCGCTGACAGAGTCTTGGAAGTAGCTGACGGCGGTCGGTTTCGTACCCGAAAGACTCCCCGCACCGAGCAGGATAAACGCTAGGATAAATAAAAGAATTCCGCCTGCGACAAAAGCGCCAATAAGTGATTTGTTAGCCTTGCGACGCATGATTATTTAGGAGTGACGGCCCGAGAGAAGAAAGAGTGTGCTTTAGCATGAGACTTGGGGTCAAGGAAGTCTTTTGGTGGAGCGTAAGCACCCATGGTGGCCGTGTCGGAATCGAGGTAAACGCAATAGTCTGCGGTGTGTAAAATGCTGGGGACCTCGTGACTAACCAGGACAATTGAGGTATTGAAAGACTCCCTAACCTTGAGAATTAAATCGTCTAAACGTTCCGAGGTCAGCGGATCTAAGCCCGCACTGGGTTCGTCTAAAAATAAAATTTCAGGATCCAGTGCCATAGCGCGGGCAATACCAGCGCGTTTGGCCATACCGCCACTGATTTCGGAAGGTAGTTTATCAATCGCATCGGACAAACCAACGCACGCTAATTTATATTCAGCGAGTTGGCGGATTTGACTAGAAGAGATTTTCAAAAACTCGCGCATCGGCATTTCGATATTTTCGCGGAGCGTGAGAGAGGAGAAGAGAGCGGAGCCCTGGAAGAGAAAGCCTGATTGCCGAAGGGTCGCTTCACGTACTCGACTATCAGCTTGGCTTAAATCGACACCCAGTAATTCGCAGCTTCCAGACATCGGTTCATCGAGTCCGCCCAAGACACGCATGAGAGTACTTTTACCGCAGCCACTGGGGCCGACAATTGCGAGAATTTTTCCGCGTTCTAATGAGAACGAAATATCTTTCATCACGGTGACGTCGCCGTAGCCAACGGAAAGTTTAGCGCAATTTAAAATGGGGGCAGTGGCGTCCATTAATTAAAAATTATATAGGTTGAAGATGACGGCGAAAATCGCGTCTGCGATGATGATGAGCGTGATGCCTAGCACCGCAGCGGAAGTGGCGGCATCGCCGACGCCTAAAGCAGAACGTTGGGCAACATAACCACGATAGCAACCCGCCCAAGCTGCGATGAAAGCGAAGAAGAATGATTTGATGAAACCGACTAAGAAACTTTTGAACGTAATCGCTTTAATCGCCTGATTTAAATATTGATCGATACTGAGGTCGCCCGCACAGGCTACGATCATACCGCCGAAAATACCGACGAAGGTGGCGAAGAGACTTAAGAGCGGCACCATGAGTGTTACGGCCAGAATACGAGGTACGGCTAAGTATTCTACGGGATTTATTCCAAGGGCACGCAACGCATCGGATTCTTGACTGACATTCATACTGCCGAGTTGGGAGGCAAAAGAGGTCGAGGTTCGTCCGCAGGCAATCACGCCCGTCATGAGTGCCCCCATTTCACGGGTCATCGCAAGGGCTACTAAATTAGCCACATAGACGGTGGCACCCACTTGGCGTAATTGGATTAATCCGACATAGGCCATAATTAGTCCGGTCAAAAAACCCAGTAGGGCGACGATGGGGAGGGCATCCACACCCGCGGTTTGTAACTGCAGCGTGAAATCAGCCCAGTTGACTTTGCTTCTACCAATCAGTGTTCGGAACAAGCTAGCACTCGTTTGGCCGATGTGGTCCATCGCGCGACCCCACGAGCTGTAACTTTCAATTCCCCAGACTCCAAAATTTTCGAGGAAATTAGGTTTTTCATCTTCTGATTTCCACTGTGTATTTTTTTCGGCTAGACGAACGAGTGATTGCAGTCGGTTAGGAAGTTCGGATAAATCGAGCTCTCGGATATTTTTGAAATTATGATGAATCCAGGCGGGGAGTGCGGAGTCGAAATCTTCTAAGCCGTCACTGATAATTTTAACCTGATCGCCCTTGAAAGTCAGACTAGGAAGTGGCTGATTAATCCGCCAGGAGCCACTTATTTTGATAACAGTCATTCCGCCCGTCTGGTTTTCGGTCGAAATGCTGGCCTGACGTGCTGATTTCTCTGACATCCTGATAATCAGATACTTGGGCAACCCTCATTAAACAAGCAGAAAGGCATTGTCCCTCGTGCCTAATATCGATTTGCTGACCCTTCCTTAAATGCGCCGAACGTTATTCCATTTAGTCTGGTCGACTGCCGTATTGGCCCAAAGCTCGGCTCCCACGCTGCACCTCTCACACGATTCGGAAGGCATCCACCCAATAGTCGGTCTGACGGAAGAAAATGATAAATTCAGTATAAAAAATACCGATAAATATTACACGCAGGGTTTACGTATTCATTTTCAAAACGACCCGAATTTTTATTGGGCTCTGACTCAAGAGATTAACACGCCGGCCGATACCGAAAATCCGGTTCCGAGTGCAACCGATCAACCTTATTCAGGTATCTTATATTTAACTTATGGATATGGCACCGTATTGGAACGCGGTGGTCGTCGCGATTGTCTCTTTACGGTGGAAGGACAGGTCGGGGTCACGGGCCCAGCTTCAGGTGCAGAAACGATTCAGGATAAATTCCACCATATCATTGGCATCAACACACCCTCTGGATGGGGCAGTCAAATTCCCACTGAGCCGGTGTTTAATCTGAATGCCGAATTTAAACGCAAAATAGTCTGGGATGATTCAGGCAGAAATTTGCGTGATGTAATCGCCCATGCCCAAGTACAGTTAGGCACTATCCGCACTCAGTTAGCGCTCGGGGCTCAAGTCCGCTGGGGCGTAAATCTCCAAGACACTTGGGGGCAGGGTACCATTCGACACAGCAGTGCGTTTAGTCCCCATTATCGTTCGGACGGTCTATACCCGCACACTTTTTCCTCTTACTTTTTCACTGATGCTCAGCTCGAGTTTGTATTCAAAAATTATGCGACGGATGGAACTACGTTTAGAGAGTCTGCCCGCGTCATTCGCACACCCGTGGTTGGACAATTATTGGTCGGTGCCACCGCCAGTATTTATCGAACATCGGTAACATACTATCTGGCCATACGGACGAAGGATTTCGAAACGCAGGCCCAATCACATTACTTTGGTGGATTCAAAGGAGTGATCAGTTTTTAATTATGTCGAATACCCTTTTTGCAGTCGTCGATATTGGATCAAATTCTCTCAAAGTGACTGTGGTTGATAGCGATGGCATGAAGGAGCTGGGTCGATCCACGGAATCGGTGAGACTTTTTCCATCGGGCGAAAACCCGGTGAGACTGCATCCCGATAAACTTGAACAGGGTGCTCAGGCAGTAGCTCGTTTGGTAAAATTCGCCCAAGATAAAGGTGCCCAAAAGATTGTTCTTCTGGGAACGAGTGCGGTCCGCGAGTGCGTTAATCGCGAAGAGTTCTCTGCTAAAATCATGGAACTGTGTGGCATGCCCTTGACGATCATTTCAGGTGAAGTCGAAGCGCGCTTAGCGGCACAGGGCGTCCGCGTGGATCCCGTCTATGCTAATTACCGAAACATCCTCGCCTTTGATTTAGGTGGCGGAAGTTTGGAGATCAGTAAATTGCACGGCAAACAATGCACCTTTGCCCGAAGTTATCCACTGGGCTCCGTACGTTTAACGTCTCAACTACAAGCAAGCCCCAACGGAGTGATCGACGAGGCACATCAATTAAGTTTTGAGACCATTATTCGCTCTCAACTTCAAGATGCCTTGTTGAATGAAGCAGCCCGAGATTCTTTACTCGTTGGAGCCGGTGGAGCCTTTACGGCAATAGCACTTTATCTCGAAGCCTTGGGCGAGGCACCGGTGTCGGGGCGACTCCCCGTATTACGTATTCGCGAATTAAAGGACCGAATCTGTAAATCAACGTCGGATGAGCGAAAGCAGTTAAAAGGCATTCCAGCCGATCGCCTAGACATCATGCCAGCGGCATTACTGACCATTTGTGTGCTCGCCGATTTGACTCAGGCTGAAGCCTTCTATCTTACTCACTATGGAGTTCGACAAGGAATGATTCAACTACTCATCGCAGAAGAAGCCACGCATTCATGAAATACTTTTTATTGTGCGTCGGATTTTTTATCCTGAATCGATTGGACGCTCAGACCCTAGAGGGAAAAATTATTTCGGTAGATGTCGCTCAGTCGACGGCTCAATTTCAGACCAATAAAGAACTTAAGACCATTCAATTGCTGCCGGGCGACGTCGCCCTTAACTGGTCGCAAAAAATCGTGAAGTGTACTTTGGTACAAAATCAGGGAGCGATTCGTGCGGACTTAATCTTTCCTGCCGACCCCGAGGAGCTGCGTCTAGTGGCCGAGGTGACCGATGCCCTGCGCCGTGATACCGTTGAACGCGGACGCATCGTCTCACGTGGTGCCAATGATTTAATGCCCCCGATGGCTCTGTGGAATCAAAACGCTAAACTTCTGTTCAAGAAAGATTTTCTCGGTCAGCCCTTGGCGATTAACTTCATCTTTACGCGTTGCCGTAATGCACTGATGTGCCCGGCGTCTACGCAATGTATGAAACGCTTGGCCGAGGAGTTGGATAAGTCACCGCAACTCGCGAATGTTAAACTCCTATCCGTGAGTTTTGATCCGCAGAACGATTCGCCGGGAATCTTGAATACCTATGCTGCGGGTTATGGTATTAATTCTGCCCGCCATAATTTTCTGACCGGTGATGCGAATCAGATTAAAGATTTGATGCGGCAGTTTGGTATTCTGACGACTCAGTCCGATGGCACTATTATCCACAACGCCGCACTGGTTATCGTTAGTCCCGAGGGCCGAATTATTCACCGTCGCGAGGGTGCACAATTTGACCCAGTCGACGTCGCTGATTACTTCCTTAAGTTAAATCAAGTGCCTCCTACGAAATGAATAAACGTCGTCAGCTTATTTTAATCTCCGTACTCGCACTCGGTTTATTTGTTTTACTGAAATCACTACCCGATACGCATTGTGCGTTATTACATGTAGACCACCAGCCGGTATTAGACAGAGGCCTAGAGTTCTGTGGAGTAAATGAGCAGGCCAATTTCTATAGCCCTAAAGACCTACAATTTCCGGTAAAAGCTGAAATTAAATTTAATCAGAAGGATGGCGAGCTACGCTTAGTTAAAACGGACGGTAAATTGTTTTATGATTATGAAATCGCTATATCGCATACTCAGAAAGTGCACTTACATTTAAAACAAAATACCGGCCGCAAAGATTACATCCATTTACATCCCGTCTCAGATGATTTTGGCGTTTGGCGTTTTAAATTTCCCGAGGAGTTCTTAAAAGGAAATCCCGGTGGGGCCATACAGGCTTATATCGATTTTGTACCCTTACGGTCGGGTCGAACAATTTTAGCGGAAGCCTATGGAACTTGGTCTAACGGATCGGAACTAGGCGATCGAGTAAGTCGTAATAAAATTATTTCTCTGACTGCGAATACCTACAAGACGGGTGAATCGGCTACCTTAAGAGTTAAGCTCGCATCGGGCACGACATCTCAGGCTCTCAAATTAAAACCGATTATGGGAACCTTAGGGCATGCTGTAATCTTTTCGACCGATCCGAAGAAGACCGGCTACGCACATATGCACCCTTCGCTCGAAGGCCAAGAGTATGAGTCACAGCCGACTTTAGTCTTTAAGCTCAAATTACCCGCCGCAGGGGATTACGAAATTTGGATTAATATCGATGACGGTGAGAACGATTACTTAGTCGCTCCTCTTCGCGTCACTAACTAAGCCCAAAGATTAGACGGGTAGGAACCTTCGTTCACCAATTTTTGAATGCTGGCCTGGACGATGGGTTTGTCTTCGCGATAGGTAACGCCGAACCAGGATGAACTGGTCCGTAAGACGGCACAGTCGCCCTCTCCGTTCTTCACGATTTCACCGAGGCTGAGTGGAATGTAGCATTCGCTTTTTAATTCCGCACCTTTTTCGGTTAAGAATTTTTTGAAGAGTGTTTCTAACTGTGGGAAGATGCTTGGCGTGAAGCCCCACATGTTCATCGAAACCGGTTCATCGCCGTTGAGCTGAGTAACCGTACCATCGTCCGCGACGTTTTGTGCGCCTGATTCCGTTTTGGCAATTTTCAAAAGCTCTTGGATGTCGGTGAGAAAACCTTTGTCATTCTGACGACAAACACCACGAGCGACGGTGCCGTGATCGGAGAGGGTGTTTTTTAAAGTGAACCCCACCATGTTGTAATGCGTTTCGTTATTGGCGGTGGTCGAAAGTTTTTTACCGAGTACCGCGTATGAATCGCTGCCGTAAAAGTCATCAGCGTTGATTACGGCGAATGGAGTTTTAACTACATCACGTGCACATAAAATCGCATGGGTGGTGCCCCAGGGCTTTTCACGTCCGGCTGGAACGCTGAAACCTTGAGGTAATTTATCAATCGTCTGGAACGCGTAATCTACTTCGATTTTATTGGAGAATTTACTACCAATACGTTCCCGAAAATCTTTTTCGAAGTCGGGTCGGATAATGAACACGACTTTACCAAAGCCAGCGCGGATGGCATCAAAGACGGAATAATCGAGAATGGTTTCGCCCGATGGGCCCATCGAGTCGATTTGCTTAAGTCCGCCATAACGCGAACCCATACCGGCAGCCATAACGAGAAGAGTTGGTTTCATGGTCTTAATTTAAGGATGAAAGCATGCGTTTAATTTCGTCACGTTTAGCCACCGATTCAGCGAGTTGCTTGCGAGCGCCATCCAGAATGGCGGGAGGAGCTTTGGAGACGAAAGTTTCGTTCGTGAGTTTAGCTTCACCAGCAGAGACAGCTTTTTCGATTTTTTCGAGTTCTTTGGTGAGACGAATTTTTTCCGCCCCGACATCGATATTCGTTCCCATTTCAAGAATCACTGTTCCCAGCGGAGTCACCGAACCAGGACGATCTGCAGAATGGGTTTCGAAAGTCATCTCTTGAAGACCGGCCACACGGAATAATTTATCTCTATTGGTTTCAAGAATAGCTTTAGCCGTTGCATCCTTGGCTAACACAATAATTTTGCTATCGCGTCGATTCGCTTGATTGCCTTGAGATTTGAGACCGCGGATGGCGACGACGAACTCTCTCAGTTGTGCAACGTCTTGTACCTTTGAGTTAATGAGTTTGATGCCGTTCTCACGAAGCGTCTTCAATAAGTCGCCCCCGAGACCGGGTGAGTGTTTCTGAATGAAATCAGCTTCATTACCATAGCCGAGGAGATGCCAAAGTTCTTCCGAGATGAAGGGTGCGACAGGGTGGAAGAGTAAGAGGAATTGTCGAATGACTAAATCTTGAACCGCTAGACAATTATCGCGAAGCGCTGGATCGGCTAAGCGTGCTTTGGAGGCCTCCACGTACCAGTCGCAGAAATCGCCCCAGAAGAAATTATAAAGGGCTTGGGCGTAGGCCGTGAACTCGTGTTCGGAAAGTTGATTAGCAACTTTATCCGTGAGTTCTGCCAGACCATGGATGATGGCGAAATCATCATCATCGAGTTGGGTTGGCTGAATTCTTTTAACGATCGAGTTGAGCGATGAATTATCGAACATCGGGCCCGACATCTGGCGGAAGCGTGAAGCGTTCCAGAGTTTATTTACAAAATTTCTTCCGCCCGAAACACGTTCTTCGTCAAATAAAATATCCTGTCCTTTCGGAGCAATCAGTAAGAGGCCCAGTCTAAGTCCATCCGCCCCAAACTTCGCAATTAAATCAAGCGGCTCAGGTGAGTTACCGAGTGACTTGGACATTTTACGACCAAGTTTATCACGGATAATGCCATTGAAATAAACACGCTTAAACGGAATGCGTTGACGGATTTCATCGTCGGTGAGGGTTTTCTTTTCGGGGCCGTGTAATTCGAGTCCAGCAATAATCATACGTGCTACCCAGAGGAAAATAATATCAGGTCCCGTCGCGAGTGCACCCGTAGGGTACCAGTGACTGAGCTCAGGAGTCGTCTCACCAGGTTTGCGCCAACCAATCGTGGCGAGACACCAAAGCCAAGAGGAAGCCCAAGTGTCTAGGACATCGGGATCTTGCTCCCAATTTTCTGGATTATTCGGAGGGGTGAGTGAGACGTGTCGATTCTTCGCATCATTACGGTCCGCACCCTTACGATACCAAACCGGGATACGATGTCCCCACCATAATTGACGACTGACGCACCAGTCTTGAATATTATCTAACCAGTGCAGATACGTTTTGGTCCAACGCTCTGGATGGAATTTAATCATACCTGAGGTGACCGCACGTTTCGCCTCTTCAATTTTCGGATAATGAATAAACCACTGTTCGCTTAGGCGGGGTTCGATGGGTACATCGGCACGTTCAGAATAGCCTACGGTATTTTCATAAGGTTCTACTTTCACCAATGCACCGAGTTCTTCTAGTAACTTGGCCGCAATACTACGGGCCTTAAATCTTTCAACACCCGCTAATGGCCCGGCTAATTCATTCATCGTACCGTCAGGATTCATGACGTCGACCACCGCCAATTGATGGCGCTTACCGATGTCGAAGTCGGTGCGATCGTGGGCCGGAGTAACTTTTAAAACTCCCGTACCGAAATCTTTTTCGACCGCGTTATCGCCAACGATGATAATCTTTTCGCGAGGGAAGGGGCGCCAAACATGGAGTCCGATTAAATCCTTATAACGTTCGTCCTCGGGATGGACAGCTACGCCCGTATCACCCGGAATGGTTTCGGGACGCGTGGTGGAAATTTCTAGATAGGTGCCAGGTTTTTCGACCACCTCGTAACGCATTTTATATAATGAACCTTTCGAAGGCTTCATAATTACTTCTTCGTCGGATAAGCCCGTTTGTGAAACGGGACACCAGTTAACCATGCGTTTACCTCGATAAACATAGCCACGTTCGTAGAGCGTGACGAAAGCTTGCAGCACAGCTTGCGAGTAACCGGCGTCGAGCGTGTGCACTGTGCGATCCCAATCACAGGAGGCACCTAATTTGCGAAGTTGATTTAAAATAATCCCACCATGTTTATCGCGCCACTCGGAGGCTACTTCGATAAATTTTTCGCGGCCAAGGTCATGACGAGTTTTACCTGAGTTCTGACGTAAATCTTTTTCGACGCGCGTTTGGGTGGCGATACCTGCGTGGTCAGTTCCCGGAAGCCATAAGACCGATTTGCCTTCTTGGCGGGCGCGACGAACCATAATATCCTGTAGGGTGTTATTAAGGAGGTGACCCATGTGCAGAACGCCGGTCACATTGGGAGGTGGAATCATGACCGCGAATGACTCCTTGGTCGGGTCTACTTTTCCAGCAAAGCAACCTGCGGCAACCCAGCGATCATACCAGTTTTGCTCAACGCCTTGTGGTTCGTAGGACTTGGGGATTTCGGCCATTTAGGATGCAAGGATTAGGGGGTAAGTTGGGGATTGAAAAGCGTTAATAGACTTATCACACTTAAAGGTAAGCTAGGCCCCATGCAACGGGAGCGGGCCAACCCCGCCAGGTCCGGAAGGAAGCAACGGCAGTCTGATTTCTCGTGTGCCGTGGTAAGCCTAGCCCCTCAATTTTAACGTTAGGTCGTCGGGCCGACTTAGAGCGAGTGGATGCTCACCTTATTGACCGCCATCGCTGCTTCCTTGAAGGACTCGCTGATTGTTGGGTGGGCAAAACAGGTGCGTGCCACGTCTTCAGCGCTACCACCGTACTCCATGTGAGCACAGGCAGCTGCAATCATTTCAGACGCACCACGCGAAACAATTTGTACACCTAAAAGTTTATCGGTCTTCGCATCGGCAATCACTTTCACAAATCCAGTCGTTGCATCAGAAGCGATGGCACGTCCGTTTCCAGCGAGTTGGAATTTTCCAATCTTCACTTCGATGTTTTTCGCTTTGGCTTCAGATTCAATCATGCCCACACAAGCTACTTCAGGATCGGTATAAATGACACCAGGGATGACGTTGTAATTTACGTGACCAGGTTTACCGGCAATAATTTCAGCCGCAGCAACACCTTCCTCTTCCGCTTTGTGAGCAAGCATAGGGCCTGCCACCACATCGCCAATCGCATACACACCAGGAAGGTTCGTACGATAATGGTCATCAATCACGATACGATTTCTTTCATCAAGTTTGAGTCCAGCTTCTTGGGCACCGAGGCCGACGGTGTTGGCTTTACGACCGACCGCGACGAGGATTTTATCAGCAGGGAATTCTAAAACTTTGCCTTCACGTTCGGCGGTTAAAGCAAAGCCGGCCGCGGTTTTCTTAACGCCGGTCACTTTAGCACCGAGTTCAAATTTGATTCCTTGTTTTTCAAAAGCAGCTTGAGCGACCTTCGCGACATCGGTGTCGTAAGACGGTCCGCCAATCGTAGGGAGCATTTCCACCACGGTGACTTGCGAACCGAGACGAGCCCAGACGGATCCGAGTTCTAGTCCAATCGCACCCGCACCGACCACTACCATGTTGGTGGGAATCGCTTTTAGAGCGATACCATGGTCGGAGGAAATGACCGTCTCACCATCAAATTTCATGAAGGGGAGTTCTACTGCAGAAGATCCCGTTGCGATGATGATGTTCTTAGTTTGGAGAATACGCTCGCCTGCGGTGCTACGTACGAGAACTTCGCCGGCTTTTCCGAGTCGACCGAGTCCGCGAACAATTTCGACGCCGCGTTTGCTCACTAAAAATTCCACCCCTTTGTTGAGCTGTCCGACGACCTTATCTTTGTTGGCCATCATGGCTGCTACATCAAAAGTTACTTTCTCGCCACCGACGATACCGTGTTTTTTGCCATGGACCACGTGTTGAAATACTTCAGTGGAATGCAGAAGGGCCTTCGAAGGAATACAGCCAACGTTCAGGCAGGTGCCACCCAGTACAGGGTCTTTTTCGACGAGCGCGACTTTCAGTCCGAGTTGCGCGGCTTTAATTGCGGCGACGTAGCCTCCTGGGCCAGAGCCAATAACGACGAGATCAAGTTGAGACATATATTTTTATTTAGAAATTAGGATCCGAAGAGCAGGGTTTGGGGTTCTTCAATATACTGACGAACTTTGACCAAGAAGGTGACCGCTTCTTTGCCATCAATTATTCGGTGATCATACGAGAGGGCCAGGTACATGATGGGCCGAATGACGATTTGACCTTTTTCGACGACCGCACGTTCCACAATATTGTGTAAGCCCATGATCGCAGCTTGGGGGTGATTTAAAATTGGAGTCGAGAGCATTGAACCGTAGATGCCGCCGTTGGAAATGGTGAAGACGCCGCCCTGAAGTTCGGGTAACTGAATTTTTCCATCACGCGCCCGTTTACCAAAATCGCTAATCGCATTTTCAATTCCAGCGAAACTCAGTTGATCGCAATCGCGAACCACGGGAACCATCAGACCTTTGTCGGTGCCGACGGCGACACCGATGTCGTAGAAATTATTTTCGAGAATATCTTCACCCTCTAACTGGGCATTGACGGTGCGAACTTCTTTCAGGGCTTGGACAGCAGCTTTGACGAAGAAGGACATGAACCCTAGTTTAACACCGTATTTCTTGAGGAATTCTTCACCGTGACGTTTACGAAGTTCCATGATGGGTGCCATATTCACTTCGTTGAAAGTTGTCAGCATAGCAGTCTCAGACTTCGCTTGGACGAGACGTTCAGCAATTTTGCGACGCAGAGGTGACATCCGTTTTCTGGTCGTACGTCCTTCGCGATCAGGAATTTCCACTGCCGCTACTTTTTCTGCTACGGGCGCTGTTACGGTACTTACAGCTGAAGGTGCAACTGCCACGATGGGAGTTTGTCCATCCATTGCAGCGAGCATGTCGCCCTTGGTCACACGTCCACCTTTGCCAGTTCCGGCAATGCTGAGGGGATTTAAACCCGTTTCTGCGGCGATTCTACGCACGGCGGGTGAAGCTTCAAAATTTCCGGTTTTAACAAGGGGCGCACTCGCCATTTTGGGAGCAGCGACTGACTCAACTTTTGCAGCTTTAGGTTGCGCGGCAGGTGTTGATGAAATTGCCGGTGCTGGTGAGCTCGCTAAAGATCCTGCGGCGATGGTGGCGACAACTTGTCCGACCGCTACTTCAGTTCCAGCGGGAACGGTGATGGTAATTTGTCCATCAATCTCCGCGGTGCCGTCGGAAGTAACTTTATCAGTCTCGAAAGAGAATAAGGCCTGACCTTTTTTAACGTTATCACCGTTTTTTACCGCCCATGTAGATAGGAGGCCACCAGTGATTGATTCGCCCATCGAGGGTATTTTGACGTCCACAGCCATAAAAGTAAGACTACGACCTTGTAAGTACTACCCGACAGTTTCAACGGGGAAATAGGACAATTTTTCACAATATCGGGTCTGCCCGATTGTAGAAGGTCACCACAAACTCCCTGTTAAATCTTCTACTGAACAAATTTTAGACAGTAAACGCCTGCTGAATTACGTCAGATTGCTCGAGTTTATGGACAGAAAGGGCGCCCACGGCGGGAGAAGCAGCGGCGTCACGTCCAGCGTACAAGGGCTGAACTCCAAGCGCGGCCTCGATAACGGGCGAAATGAAAGTCCATGCCGCCATGTTCTTGGGTTCTTCTTGTACCCAAACTACTTTGGCGGGCGAACCGTACTGAGTATGAATTTTCTTTAAGGCAGAGGAATCGAGAGGGAAGAGTTGTTCGACGCGAACAATGGTCGTCGTCGTATCTTGGCGGGCGGCCCGTTCGGCTTCGAGATCGTAAAATATTTTTCCTGAACAAAAAATGAGACGTTCAGTTTTACCCGCTGGTGTTGAGTCCGCAATCAACGCTTGGAAATCTTGATCGGTGAAATCTGTAAATTTACTGACGCAAGTTTTGTGACGCAGTAAGCTCTTCGGTGTCAGCACAATGAGGGGCTTACGATGTTCGGATTTAACCTGACGGCGTAAGGCGTGGAAAAGTTGTGCAGGAGTGGAAGGCTGAATCACCTGAATATTATTTTCAGCACAAAGTTGGAGGTATCTTTCGAGTCGAGCCGAGGAGTGTTCTGGGCCTTGGCCTTCGTAGCCGTGTGGAAGTAGAAGAACTAAGCCGCTCGTCTGACCCCATTTGGATTCAGCGGAAGCGATGAATTGATCGATGACAATTTGGGCACCGTTTGAAAAGTCTCCGAATTGCGCTTCCCAAATCACCAACGAATCGGGGGCTTCTAATGAATATCCATAATCAAAACCGAGCACAGCATATTCCGATAAAGTAGAATTTACTAACTCAATCGATTCGCCACCAGGCACTGAATTGAGCGGGCAATATTTTGCGTCGTTCGACGGATCATGAAGGACCGCGTGACGGTGAGAGAAGGTACCGCGTTCGCAGTCTTGGCCAGAAATACGGACAGGATAGCCTTCGGCTAAGAGCGATCCAAAGGCTAAGCCTTCGCCTAAACTCCAATCGAAATTAATTCCTGATTTAAAGGTATCTCTTTTGATATCCAACATACGCTTAATTTTGGAGTTAGGCGCAAAATCGGGTGGCATTGTCCAAAGCGAAGGCGCGATTTTTTGTAACAACTCCGCATGGGCACGCGTCTCCACGTGTGCGTCGTAGGGGGATTGGAAAGGTTTGAGCTTTGGCGCGGGCTTATTGGCGAGGTCGGCCTCCAGGCTGGCGCGGGCGCGATCTTGGGCGGCGTTTAATAAAATATCAAATTCGGTGCGCAGGCTTTGTAATTCACCACCCGGTGCGGAGCCCGACTCGGTTAAGCGCGATGAATATAACTCAGTGACGCTCGGGTGTGTTGTGATATTCTTATATAAAATAGGCTGAGTGAAAAGGGGCTCGTCCGTTTCGTTGTGGCCGTAACGACGGTAGCAAACGATATCGACGACCACATCCGCGGAGAATTTCTGGCGGTACTCTAAAGCAATTTCGGTAGCCAGGACGACGGCATCAGGATCGTCGCCATTGACGTGTAAAATCGGGGCTTCGATGAACTTAGCGATTTCCGTACAGTGACGACCTGTACGACCTTCCTCAGGATTGGTGGTGAAGCCTACTTGATTATTCGTAACGATATGGAGCGTACCTCCGACCGTATAACCCTTAACGCCAGAAAGATTGAGCGACTCCATGACGACACCTTGGCCCGCGAATGCGGCGTCACCGTGAATTAAAATAGGAAGAACTTTGGCCCGTTGACCTTCGTTTTGTAAATCAACGCGCGCACGAGCACGTCCCAGAGCAATGGGATTAACGGCTTCTAAGTGGCTAGGATTATAAGCGAGAGTGAGGGCGATATTTTTGCCGTTGGTGGTGCGACTGCTTTCATAGCCCAGGTGATATTTTACATCTCCATCACCAGAACTGGTATCGGGAATATAACTTTCGGAGAAGGCTTTGAATAGTGCTTCAGGTTTTTTACCTAGGATATTTACAAGTACATTGAGACGACCTCGGTGGGACATGCCGATGATGATATCGTTAATTTCTAATTCAGGTGCACGGCTGATTACACGTTCGAGTGCGACCATCATACTTTCTCCTCCTTCGACGGAGAAACGCTTGGCCCCCACAAAAGTCTTATGAATAAAGCGTTCCAACTCTTCTGCTTGGACGAGAGTTCTTAAAAAACCGCGGCGGGTATCGTGATTATAGGCGGATCGTAAGCCTGAGCTTTCAACGCGTTCCTGGAACCACCGTCGGCGTACACCATCCTGAATGTGGGTGAACTCCACGGCGATGGTGCCACCATAAATACTTTTAAGCTTAGCTAAAATTTCTGAGAGTGGGAGTATCGCGCCGCCTAGGAAATCACCCGTGTGAAAAATTTGCGTCGGCGGGAGCGTGTCGAGTCCAAGAGCCTTATCGGTTAATTCAAAATAAGGAGTTGGGTCGAAGAGAGGATTAATTCTGGCCTGCAAGTGACCTAAGGTTCGGTAGGCTTGAATCGCAGCGAGTACTTTGACTTGGGCCGAAGCGTCAACAGCTGCTCCAGGGGCAACCGCTCCAGAAACTTTTGTAGGTTTGGGTGGAAGAGATAAACCCAATTCAAAACCTTCAAAGAAAGCGGCCCAATCTGCATCAACAGACTTCGGGTCTTTTTTCCAACGCTCGTGATATTCCGCCAATAAATCGGCATTCCAGCGTGAACCTACACTAAGGTGTTTCATATGTGTTACGATTAAAAGTTTGATTTCGATTTAACCAGAGGCTGGGACAAGAACAAGCCCAGACCAAAGTATTTAGTTAAGATTGAGGGTTGAATGACTTAAAATACACACCCATGATGACCTTCTACGTCGATGTCTACCCCAAGGCCGGCAAACCGCTCCTACTCCACGGAAGCCCTTGAACATTGGTTCCAGGACCTACCTGAAGAGTGGGAAACTGTCTTCAAAGCAAAAGACTTAAAGCTTGGCCGACAAATTTATACCGAAGGCTTAGTTCGTTCGCTCGAATTAAAAATCCATAGTGCCGAAGCGGTTACTAAATTTGATAATAAAACGGTGCGAGCCGTGATTGAATTGAAAGATGGAAAAATTGAGTGGCGAAGTTCTTTACCTGAAGATGAATCCGGGGCGCCTTATGCCGTCGCCGCGATGTATGAAGTAGAAGAACTTTTAGCTGATGAGATTAAAGCGATCGATGACTCGGTGCCCGATGTACAACCGGTCTTACCCGTTGAGCCTGAAAAGAAAGACACCTCGGCGCGTCTGGCGCTGAAACTTCAAGTGTCTTTTGAATTAGTATCCGAAGGGTTAACCGCATCGGCCTCATGGGCGGGCAGGGGCGGACATGCCTATAATTGCTTTGGTCCAGGCGCCGTTCCAGGCGATGAATTGTCCGACGAACAACGCCAAACTTTATTTCGTTTCAGTACCGTCGCCCACCGTGCTGGATATGTTTACAGTAAAACCGCAGGTACTTGGGCGATTGATAATATCGGAAGAATTGAAAGATTCGTTCGCGAAGAGTTAAATGAGTGGCGTAAAAGATTCAAACTCGTGGGAGAAGATTCTCTTAATATTTTTCGCAACGAACAATTACAGGTCGCCATCGATGCCCAAGCTAACTCGGGCAATGATGGTAAATCATTCCGTTTAAGTTGGAACCTTAAGGCGGGCAGTCACCCCTTACTCGAACATGAGCAAAAATTATTATTAAAAGCCGGTGGTCGCCCAGTGATTTTACCCGGTAAGGGCGTCGTTGCCTATAACGCATCGGTGGCTGATTTTTCTGAAGACTGGAAAAGCAAGGACGGCGAAGTCCCTCGCTATTTACTGCTTTCACTCTTCGATCACCCTGCAGTCGGCACGTTGAAGCTGAACGATGATTTGAAGGAATGGAAAGACCGTCTCCTGCAAGAGCCCCCATACCCCGAAGGTCTGCCTAGTTATTTACGTCCCTATCAAGCCAAGGGCGTCGCCTGGCTAGGTCGACTTTGCGACTTGGGCTCGCATCCCTTACTGGCCGATGAAATGGGCCTAGGTAAGACCGTTCAAGTTCTGTCCTTGTTGGCGTCGAGACCCGCCGGCGATCGCTCCCTGATTGTCTGCCCAGCCAGTGTGATTCCCGTGTGGATTGGTGAAATTAAACGATTCCATCCCGAACTCTCGGCGGGGGTTGCCGTCTTAACGGCGGAGGACGATTTTGCTAAAAATCCCAAAGCTAAACTCTGGATCTCCAGTTACACACAACTTCGCCGCCATGCCGATCTCTTGGAAAAAACAGAATTCGGCTACGTCGTACTCGATGAAGCCCAAGCGATTAAAAATCCTGAAGCAAAAACTACGCAGACTTGCCTCAGTGTAAAAGCACTCCACCGCATCGCCATTACGGGTACGCCTCTGGAAAATCGTCTCACTGATTTATGGACCATCTTCCGTTTCCTGATGCCTGGTCTTTTAGGAAAGCGTGCGCAATTTGAAAAATTCATGCTCCGCGATGAATCCGCCGCGCATGTTAAAGTACGTCGTCAGGTCTCACCGTTTATTCTGCGACGATTAAAGCGTCACGTAGCCTCGGACATTCCACCGAAACTGGAAGTGATCTTGCCGTGTCCGCTCACGCACGAACAACGTGCGCTGTACCAGCACTTAACGCAGGGCAGTGGCTTATCGGGAGATTTGGCTACCGTTTTATCGCGAGACTCTGCTTCATTCCTCACTCTCTTAATGCGCCTACGTCAGGTCTGTTGCGACCCAGGTTTATTGCCCGAGAATGCCCATGCCCACTCGACTCATTCTGGTAAAATAACTCTTCTGATTTCTAAATTATCAGAAATTGCGGCCAATGGTTCTAAGGCAGTTGTCTTCTCGCAATTCGTTACCTTACTGAATCGGGTGAAGGCAACGCTCGGTAGGGATTTACCGAATCTTCCGATTTTCGAATTAACAGGTGAAACCAAAGATCGTTCATCACCCGTGGAAAACTTTAAAGAAACTAAAGGTCCGGCCGTATTCCTAGCTTCACTTAAAGCAGGTGGTACGGGTATTACCCTGAATACTGCTGAATATGTTTTCTTAATGGACCCCTGGTGGAATCCCGCGGTGGAAAGCCAGGCTGTCGACCGCGTTCACCGCATCGGCCAGAAAAATCACGTGATGATTTACCGCATGATTGCGCCTGGTACGGTGGAATCACGCATTGAAGACCTTAAACAAAGTAAGCGTGAATTATTCTCCGCCATCGTCGGTGATATTCCTGATATGACTGATTGGACCCGTCACTTCTCTTCACTCGAATCTTTAATTCGTCTAAGCGATACACCGGCCGCAACCGCCTCGGCAGAAATCTCTGACGACGGCGAAGATAAGCACTAATTACTTAGCGATTAAGTCGTATTCTTCGGCGCCGGTTACGGTCACCTCGGCGAACTCACCGACATTGAATTTCTTGGGAATCTTAACGATACCATCGATATCCATGGCGTCACCTTCGCTGCGACCCACACCGGGTTTTTCCACAAGCACGCGAATTTTACGACCTACAAAGCGTTCGCCACGTTCTTTCGAGAGGCGTTGTAAGAGAGTCATCGCACGGGCGTAACGATCCTCTTTTACTTCTTGAGATAAGTGCCCCTCCATTTTTGCAGCCTTGGTTCCTTCTTCTTGCGAGTATTTAAAAATACCTACGCGATCGAATTGAGTGTCTTCGAGGAACTTGAGAAGTTCAGTAAAATCTTCTTCAGTTTCGCCAGGGAAGCCGACAATGAAAGTCGTGCGAATCGCCATGTGCGGTGCACCTTGACGCATTCTCTTAATTAAATCGCGAATATAATCTCCGCTCGTTTCACGCTGCATAGCCGTTAACATTCGATCGGAAATATGTTGTAAGGGAATGTCGACGTAACGAGCGACGTGTTTCGATTTCGCGATGGTCTCGATGAGTTCATCGCTCCAGTGAGCGGGGTGAGTGTAGAGTAAACGCACCCAGAAATCGCCTTCGATAGTATCGAGTTCTCTGAGTAACGAGGCCAGTGACTCGCCTTTGGAGGAGTCGACTTTACTGCGTGGATTAGGTCTTTCTTCGGACCAGCGATCCATCCCGAAATAGGTCGTATCTTGAGAAATTAAATTAAGTTCTTTCACACCTTCGTTAACGAGTTTTTGCGCTTCTTTGACGACTGACTCGACGGTGCGGCTGCGATGACGTCCGCGAATGCGTGGAATAATACAAAACGTACAAGGGTGATTACAGCCTTCTGCGATTTTAACATAGGCAGTGTGCTTGGGGGTAAGACGAAAACGAGGTGTATCGTAATCAGGAATAAAAGTAGTAACTTTAGATAAGAACTCCGTCATGCTAGCCAGACCGCCCATCACTTTTTCAATCACAGGTACGATGTTGGTCACTTGATCGAGTCCGATAAAGGCATCGACCTTCGGTAATTCCACGCGGCCTTTGATTCCTTCGACGACGGGTAGGGCGCCTTGATAGCGTTGCGACATACAACCTGCAACAATCAGTTTTTGATTTTTCTTACGAGCGGTTGCCTTGCCGTCACTCATTTCGTAAATCGCGGCTAACGCTTCGTGTTTGGAAGCGTCAATAAATGAACAAGTATTCACGATGACCACGTCAGCTTCGGCGGCATTGCTAGTCATGGACATCCCGGCCTTGGCGAGGTGACCAATCATGATTTCAGAATCGATGAGATTCTTGGCGCAACCGAGCGATACGAGTCCTACTTTTACAGACATTCTGACACAAAGACCAAAGATTTAGGAGAAAGCAACCTTGTAGCCGATTTAGAGGCTTAACCACGCTTCCGCAGGGATTTCTTGGGGTCTGGCTAGTGAAGTAAGACCGAATTCTGGTAAACGTTCTATCCAGCTAAGTACATCGGCTTGATTTGGGAAAAGCTTCTTGGCCGAAGATCCCACCTGCTTGCGGCGTTGCGTAAATAATCCGCGCGCCACTTCTTTGGCTCGGGGAGTTAAACGGCGAGGATTATCTCTGCGACCTAAAACTAAAAGACACGAATCAACTTTCGGTGGTGGATTAAATGACTGACTGGGGACTGGATGAACTTTAATTTTCTCGAAAGCTAAAGCTACTTGAATGGTTACTGCTGACCAATGGGCGGTGCCCACATCGGCGGTTAATCTTTCCGCCGCTTCCCGTTGCAACATGAGTACCATAATGGAGGGATGGGGCCCGCCGCAGATTGCATCAATCCATGGAGTCGAAATAGCGTACGGAAGATTCGCCACGACTTTGAACGATCCATCTTCTCGATTTTGTAAATCGGCGAAAGGCTTATCTACCGCATCACCTTCCGTTAGAAAAAATGTATTGGGCCAGCGAGATTTTAGGGTTTCTTCTAAATGAAATAACATCGTGCGATCGGCTTCAATCGCATGCAGCTCGACGCCAGCTCCGAGCAAGGTGCGACTTAAGGTACCTAAGCCTGGTCCGACTTCTAGAACACAGTCGCCCGATTTAATTTCTGCTAATTCCAAAGATTTACGGACGATATTTCCATCGACTAAAAAGTTTTGCCCTAACCATTTCTTGGGCATGTGTGACAACTGGGCGAGTAGATCACGCGTTTCACCCAATGATAAAGGGCCGTCATTCATTATCCGCGGAATGCTTTAAGGAGAGCTGCTGGGTTTTCTGCCCGCATTAAAGATTCCCCCACTAATAAGGCATTCGCTCCGGCTTGGCGCATGCGGGCTGCGTCTTCGGCAGTTTTGATTCCGCTCTCCGCGACTTTCAGAATCGAAGAGGGCATCTGCGGTATCACTTTCTCCGCAAAACTTAAATCAATTAGGAACGTCGAAAGATTCCGATTATTAACGCCAATCATATTCGGATTATGTTTAAGGGCGCGTTCCAACTCGAATTCATCATGTACTTCAAATAATGTATCCAATCCGGATAATTGAGCCGCCACATGAATCGGTTTAATTTCTTCATCAGTCAGTCCGCGAACGATAATTAAAATACAACGAGCGCCGGCTTGAGCGGCTTCGAGGACCTGAAAGGGGTGCACCATGAAATCTTTACGAATACAAGGAAGGGGGTGACTGCTTTTGGCCTGATCATTAACCACATCGACTAAGTCCTGTAACTGACCATTAAAGTATTTGGTTTCGGTTAAAACTGAGAGACACTCGGCTCCCGCTTGCGCATAGAGTCTCGCTTGTTCAACGGCATTCACGTCGCTTTTAATCATCCCAACACTGGGCGAGGTACGTTTAACTTCTGCGATAACCGTAAGATGATTCGAGTTGTTCAGCGCATCGCGGAAACCAGGTGTCTTATTTTGGGTAGCAAAGACGGCGAACTCTTGGTCCGTAACCGAACGCACGTAAGGTTGAATTTCCTTACGCTTGGCGTCCATTATCTCGATTAACTTATCCATTACTCTACCGAAACCACCAAAAGCATTCTGGCAATCGTTTTGACTCCGGGGACAGAACTGACTCCATCGGGGCATGCAAGGAATTGACCGATTAATCACCACAACGGCCAAACTACGTGCCCCCGATGGGTGCCCCTGGGATCGTGAGCAGACTCACCGCAGCATCTGCGATGCGCTAGTCGAGGAGGTTGCTGAGGTCTTACAGGCCATCGACAAAAATGATGTACCCAATCTCCGTGAAGAATTAGGTGACTTACTTTTTCACGTCGTACTTCACTCGCAGATCGCGGAGGAAGCTGGACAATTTAATTTTAATGACGTCGCCAATGAAGTGAATGAAAAGATGGTTCGTCGTCACCCCCACGTCTTTGGTGACGGTCATAAATTGGGTGACAGTGCCGCGGTCATTCAACAATGGGAACAGATTAAATTAAAAGAGAAGGGCGAGCGCCCCGTCACACTTTTTAAAGACCTACCTCCGGCACTCAACTCAATCTTGCTAGCTCGCGATGTTTGGAAACACATTCACAAAAAGAATTTAGACACGGGAACTCTAGTAGACCGTAAAAATATTGAGAGTAACCAAGAGCAACTCTCCGAAGCGGCGGCTGGAAAGAAACTTTTTGAGTTAATTGCGGCGTGTCGTAATGCGGGGATTGATCCCGACTCGGCCCTGCGTCGGTTTACGCAAAATGTAAAAGACGAAGCCGAAAAGCATAACGCAAAACAGGCCTAACAATGTCTTCGGCTGAGCCCATCGTTGTCCATGTCGCTGGGCGTGCTGTTGAAGTTTGGCCCAAACTCTCTGAGCGTTCCACGCGTGTACGCTTATCGGTTAAGCCTGGCCCCAAGATTGTTTTATCTTATCCGCCGCAGACCTCGCAACGTGCGGTTTTGGCTTTTTTACATGATCAAATTCCCTGGTTAGAGCAGGCACTCAGTAAGACCCGGGCCACCCAGCCGCATCTCTTAAAACATTTCTCCAAATTTAGTTGGGTCACGATTGATGATCGGATTATGACTCTACAAATTAAAAACGGAGGACGTACGTTAGTTCAAATTAATGATGAAACGGAGACGGTGGATTTAACCTTACCGAAGGATATTGAAGAACAAGCAGCACTGAGGGCGACACGCAAACTGGCAGAAACAGGATTGAATTTAGCGGTGAGCCGGTTGGCCAAAAAAACCAAGGTAACGGTGGGAGCGGTCAGCGTGCGTGATCAGACTACCCGTTGGGGCTCTTGCTCTACCACCGGAACACTTTCGCTTAATTGGCGGCTCATTTTATTACCTCCACTCATTCATGATCATGTGATTCTGCATGAGTTAGCTCATCGACTACACATGAACCATTCCGACAAATTCTGGAATCAGCTGGCGCAGTGGGATGGCGACTGGAAAAAGCACGACCGTGAACTCACCAAGCGTTGGAGCACTATTATGGACCTTGGACACCATGAATAAAGAATACGGACAGTCGCCCGATGAACTTTTCGACGTGGTTGATGAGAATGACAATGTCTTGCACCCGTTGAGTCGTGGCGAAATTCACAAGCGCCATCTCCGGCATCGCGCCATCCATATTTTTTGGCTGAACCAAGCGGGCGAACTCTGTTTGCAACGTCGCTCCTACGCCAAAGACAATAGCCCTGGCTATTTAAGCACTTCCTGTGCGGGACACGTCGACAGTGGCGAAAAATATATTCAGGCGGCAGTCCGTGAATTCAAAGAGGAATTAGGTATTACCATTAATGTGAATGATTTGACGGAACTAGATTACGCCCCCTGTCATGAAAATCTCGGCAATGAGTTCGTTGTTTCCTATTTATTAAGAGGCGATTTCACTGCGCAGATCTTTAGACCCGAAGTGGACTCGCTGGTCTGGCGTACGCCCCAGCAAGTCATACACTGGACACAACAAGAGCCGGAGTTGTTTGCGACTCCGTTCCTTCATCTCTTGAGTCGCGATAAGATTTTAAAGACCCTGCTGGGATAAGGTTTGAACTTTCCGATTAAAACTTCTTAAATTCTTGAGTGTCAACGTCCTCGTCCGATCAACCCGAAAACCCGGTGAATGCCTCTTGGTATCACTGGATTTGGGTTTTTCCATTGGCACTTTTTTTTCGGATTTGGTTGGCTACATTGCGGGTACAATCGAATTTCAGACCTGAGACTGATGCCGATGGTCCAGTCATTATTATGCTCTGGCACGAGCGTTTGTTTATCAGCCCGTTAATTGGTCAGAATTTCTTGGGTCGACCCATCACCGCTTTAATCAGCACTAGTCGGGACGGCGGGTGGCTCGTCGCATTTTTTAAAATCATGGGCTTACACGCCGTACGTGGTTCTTCGAGCAAAAGAGGCGCGTCGGCTTTGATTGAACTAACCCGGAATGTGAAAGACGGACGCAATGCGGGCGTAACGCCTGATGGCCCCAAGGGTCCTCGTCGGGTTTGCAAACCAGGCGCTGTAGCACTGGCTAAACTAACGCGCCGTCCCTTTTTACTGGTCGGTATTAATTTTCACAAAGCGATAAAACTCAAAAGTTGGGATCAGTTTTCTGTTCCTCTTCCATTTTCAAAAGTAGATATCCATTTTGAAACTATCCCATGTCCACAACGGGAAGAGAATGACGAAGCAGTCGCTTTACGTATTCAAAATAGACTCAACGAAATTTCGGGAATTTAATTTTTACCTAAAAGTTTCTCGGTATACTTGGCCAAGAGATCTGTTTCGATATTCACCCGTTGACCTACTTTTCTTAATTTCAAATTGGTGACCTCTAAGGTGTGTGGAATAATCCAAATTCTTACTCCGTTAGGTAGAACATCCGCAACAGTGAGAGACATGCCATCGATGGCGATGCAGCCTTTTCGAACCACGTAGCGCAAGAGTTCAGGGGCGACCTCAATCTCTAGTCTCCAGTCGGCTCCATCAAGCCCCCAGTGCTTAACTAGGCCGCAACTGTCGATATGTCCGCTCACAAAGTGTCCGCCCATGCGATCGGTGGGCTTCAAACTGGGCTCCAAATTAACCAGGCTGCCCAATTGCAGTTCTCCTAAATTAGTAAGTCTTAAGGTCTCTTCGAGTAAGACGAATTGAGCTTCGTCGTTTTGGAATTCCGCAACGGTGAGGCAGCAGCCGTTCACCGCGATACTTTCACCGAGCACGACATTTTTGAGGACAGGACTCTTAATCGTAAGAACACACCCACCGTGAGACTTTTTATCCAGGGAAGTGATTTCACCGACGGCTTGGACGAGTCCAGTAAACATACCTAAAAAAGGGCCGTTGTGCGGCCCTAGAAATTAGTTCTTATGGCTGTCGCCGGAACGTTTGGCGCGTTCTTCTTGTTCAATGCGAGCACGAATCTTAACACGTTCTTCTTCCTCGATAGCGCGAATGCGAGCTTGGCGACGGTCATCTTCATCGACGACATTGCGTACTTCGTCACTGACATCTTCAGAGGCTTTTTTGAATTCACGTTTCGCTTTACCAAGTCCGCGGGCCAATTCTGGGATTTTGGATCCACCGAAAAGAAGGACAGCGACAATGACAATTGCCCAGACAATAGGACCATCAAGTTGAGCGAGGGGGAGGTTCATAGTGTAGTGTGATATATTGCGATTGCGTGACTTAAGTTAATAGAAAGAGTCCTTAAAACCATCAAAATGTCAACCCATGTCTCCCATCGGGAAGTTTGGTACACTGGACACGTCCAAGGGGTAGGTTTTCGTGCTCAAGTTATCGCCATAGCTCGTGGCTATGACCTAACGGGCTTTGTCCAAAATCTCACCGATGGGCGAGTCTACCTTCACGCAGAAGGTTCCGAAAAGGAGATCGATGGACTCTGCGAAACGATCGAGAAGTCGCTGGATGGACATATCCGTGGCGTCGAACAGAGAAATTTTTCTGGGGTTCGTACCACAAATAACTTTATTATTAAAAAATGAATACTGGTCCAGCTATTGCCGTTAAAGGACTGACTAAAGATTTCCGGATTGGGCTGCGTGGTCTGAAGCTGCGTGCGGTCGACAATGTCTCCCTGGAAATTCCGCGGGGGCAAGTCTTTGGCTTACTGGGTCCCAATGGCTGCGGAAAGAGTACGACCTTAAAAATTATTTTGGGATTAATTTCTCCCACCGCGGGTGAAGTTTCTATTCTTAGTTTT
Organism: Opitutales bacterium; assembly: GCA_040398005.1. GTDB lineage: Bacteria > Verrucomicrobiota > Verrucomicrobiia > Opitutales > UBA953 > UBA953. Next base: position 55,733 of record JBBAUX010000007.1, on the reverse strand, counting down.
CCTTTTGCGACTACCTCGGCACGTTCACGCACCGGATTTTTACCCGAAGCTCCTTACTTTCATAAATTTCTTTCGGGTCGTGAACTGGTCGCTTATTGTGCACGATTAAGTGGCGTAAAACCCGAGTCTGTTAATCAAGCTGTCGAAGAGGCCCTGGCTTTAACCGCGATGACTGAGGCTGGTGACCGAACCATCGGTACGTATTCTAAAGGAATGTTACAACGCATTGGATTAGCTCAGGCCATCGTGCATGATCCGGAGTTGGTGATTCTCGATGAACCGACTGCTGGGGTTGATCCCGTGGGCTCAGCGGCCATCGGCCAAATGATAAAAGCTATGAAAGCAAAGGGTAAAACCATTGTTCTTTGTTCCCATTTATTAGGACAAGTTGAGCAGGTCTGTGATCGGATCGCGATTATGGATCGTGGAAAACTGGTACTCGAGGGCAGGGTGGACGATGTTTTAACCCGCCGTGACCAAAGCATTATCACCGTTGAAAACTTAACACCTGAGGCGCGTCGTGCTGCTGAAGAAGTCCTCGCTCAACACGGTGCAAGAGTTACCTCATTCACTCACCCACGTCGTTCCCTCGATGATTTATTCCGTGAACTTGTGACAGGGAGTCGCGATGCCTAATTTTATGAAAGCCTCCTTGACCCGTATTTTCTGGATGACTCGGCTGACATTCTTAGAAGCCATTCGTCAGCGCTTCTTTGCTTTCCTGATTTTACTTTCCGCCGCCTTGGTCCTCTCATCCGTCTCCTTTCGATTTTTAGATTTTGGGCACGGTGAATTAAAATTCGTCTGCGATTTTGGTTTCGGTGGCATGTTCTTATTTGGATCGGTGCTCGCGGTAGTCATGTCGGCTCAACTCTTTTTTGCGGAGATGGATAATCGCACGGCCCTGACGTTATTAGCAAAGCCCGTGAGTCGAACCGAATTTCTGGTCGGAAAGTTTTTGGGAGTTTGGTTAGTGCTAGGGGTTTTCATTTTCACGCTTTCAACGCTCTTGGGTGTCATTTTATGGGCGCGTTGCCAGGAACTGACGGTGGCGGCGATCGAAGCCGGCAAAGCCCCGCCTGAGCTGAGTATTACGGGCTTATTCTCTTATACGGGGATGCAGTGGGCACGCCTCGGGGTCGTCGCTGCGATGATTCTGATGGTCGCCTCCCTGGCCCGGACATTTCTTTTCACCGTCATCGTCGGTTCAATGCTGGTAGTAGCAGGCCAACTTCAATGGTTAGCGCAAGAGACTTTGCTTAAGCCCGGCGACCTTAACATTTTTTCAAAATTATTATTAACTGTATCCACTTATATTATTCCTAACTTGCAGCAGTTTAATATCGGTGACGCCTTAACCTTGGATCACGGATCCGTCGCTGACGGCGCGGTGACCTTGGCATTATTCTCAGGAAGTTGTTACATCTTCGTCTTTCTGTTCATCGGAAGTTTAATGTTTCGTCAGAGGGAAATTTAATGAAGTCGTCTCGCGTCCCATGGATTATCGCAATCGTTTGCCTGGGGTTGGCTGGAGTGATTGCAGAGTTTTCTTGGATGAAGGTTCGGGTTTCGATTCCCGAAATGGGCAAAAAACAAATTGAGCCGAGTCTCGGGCAGGGCGTGCTGCTGGGCATCTTAGGAGGATTTCGGACCGTGGTGGCCGATGGTGCTTGGATTAGAAGCTACGTGCTTTGGGAAAGACGCGATCGAGCCGGCTGCGAAGCACTCATGCGTACGTCCTGTTTACTGGATCCTCGGGCCCGTTATTTTTGGGAGAACACAGGCTACGTGATTGGTTACGACATGGCCCACTGGGAAATACGCAAGCGGGGTGGATACGCTAAAGTCAGTGCGGAGATCCAAGCTGATTTATTTAAAAAATACGCGCGACATGGCATCAATGTCTTCGAGGAGGGCATCAAGTACACCGGAGGAAATGTCGGAATTCTCATTTCGGCCGGACAGATGTCGGAACTAAAACTAAAAGATTTTTCGTTAGCGGCCGACTATTATAAGCGTGCTTCGGAAAGTAAAAACCCACCTTGGTTCGTCCATTTTATGTGTGCTCGGGCTATATGGGAAAGCGGAAAAACCAAAGTCGCCTACGATTGGTATCGCGAGGTTTGGCAAAAGAAACTCAGCAACGAAGATGATCATGCACCCGATGATTTGGAGCATCTGCGGTTTATGGAAGATCAATTAAATCTTACCATTCTCCAACGTATCCCACGTCAGTCTTGGGAGAAGAAAAACTAGTAAGGATTCGAGTCGGACGATTTTTCGGAAGCTCCACCCGCTGCTTTCCGTGGGCCCTTGGGCTTGCGCGGAGGAAACTCGAACCACCAACCTTTATCTTTATCCGCTACTAAATAAGCTTCGAATCCTCGATTGGTCTTTCGGGAGATAAATTTCTTCAACGGCGTTTTACCGGTCGTCAGTAAGGCTTTTATATCCTCGGGAGTAATGGGGCATTTCAGCATTTCAGCACTGAGACCAAAAGTCTTCTTGGCTCCAGCCTCCGCAGCCTTCTGTGGGCACACTCGGTAGCCCGCTGACGGCGTTTGTTGGACAGGGAGGCCCGAGACTGGGCAATTACCCAGAACTGGCCACTCAGCGTCAAAAGCATCGGGATTTCCGGCAGCTCCTTCGCGTGGTGGTAAATAGAGTACACCTTTGAGTCGACCGGTGGCTGGCTTGGGCTTCGTTTTGCGCTTAGGCTTTTCGACACCGTTTTCGTCTTTGGCCGGAGCCTCCTCGGGTTTTTTCTTCCAGGAGACGATCGAATCTTCATCTACTAAATCAATATAGCCCGTGTAGTTCTTGCCCGACTTCATCGATTTGAAGTCATCAAAGGGTCCGATGCGACGCTTCTCAATGAGTTCAGCGAGTTCAGCCGGCGTCACTTCATGTCCGTTGACACCTTTGTAAACAATCACCATCGGCTTCTTACCATCAGCCGAACGATCCTGTGAGAAATAACTTTCACCATTCGTCATCATCGGCTTTTTATCCGACGGTGATAAGACTTCAGGGTGCACCAAGGTAGGTTCAGGTTCAACGCGACCTTTATTAATAAAATCTTCAACCTGTACTTTGATGTCGGCGATAAATTTTTTGACTGAGAGATCGCCGTGTTCGGTTTGTTTTAATTGAAATTCCCACTCGCCGGTGAGTTGAGGTTCGGAGAGGAAGGATAAACCTTTGGCGTGAATAAATTGGTGTAACTGGAATGCCTTAGCCATGGGCACGAGTTCTTTACCTTGTCTCTCCATATACTTTTGCCCCAACAGGCCTTCGATCGTTTGTGCACGTGTCGCGGGAGTCCCTAAGCCACGCTCTTTCATGGCTTCGGCCAGAGCATCGTCGTCCACAAGTTTACCCGCATTTTCCATCGCTCCTAAAAGTGATGCTTCGTTAAAACGCGCCGGTGGCTTGGTGGCATCTTGTTTCACATCGATATCTACAACCTTGGCTTGCGGTGGTTTACCATCCGCATCGCTCAGAGCTGGGAGATTAGCGGCGCCTTCTTTATCTTTGTCTTCTTCCGCTTCAGCTTCTTGACCCCAAACTGCGCGCCAACCAGCAACGACTAAAACTTTACCGGTGGTGCGGAAATTATACTGACCGACTTGAGTGGTTCGAACGGTTTCTTCGAATTCAGCCATCGGGAAGAATACACCGACGAATCGACGGACGACTAAATCGTAAATCTTTTGCTCAACTTCAGAGAGTCCATTCGGAATAGTACCCGTGGGGACGATGGCAAAGTGATCGCTAACTTTCTTGTTATCAAAGACGCGTTTACCAGCCGAGTTAAGCCAACCTTTAGCTAAAACTTCTTTAGCGAAATTACCGACGGAGTGTCCTTGGATTAAAGATTCCAGTACATTCTTCGCAGTGGGCAAGTGATCCTCGGGTAAATACTGCGAATCCGTACGAGGGTAGGTCAGGGCTTTATGTTTTTCGTAAAGCGCTTGGGCGGCACCAAGAGTGGTTTTTGCGGAGAAACCGAAACGGCGATTACCTTCACGTTGCAGACTGGTTAAGTCGAAGAGACGAGGGGCGCTTTCTTTCTTGGGCTTACACTCATCGGTAACTGTTCCCACACCGATTTTAAGACTTTCTTCGGAAACTTTTTTGGCGGCGGCCTCATCAAAGAAACGTTCCGCTTCTTTGCGATCGGTGACACCTGGGACTTGAGCAACACCTTTGTACTGTCCGGACTTAATATTAAAGTAGGCTTCAATTTTCCAAAATGTTTTGGGTTGGAACGCACGGATTTCTAATTCGCGTTCCACAATCAACATGAGCGTGGGGGTCTGTACGCGGCCCGCAGGATAGGATTCGCTGCGTGCACCGATTCGCAATGTGCAAAGACGACTCGCATTCAATCCAACTAACCAGTCGGCTACCGATCGTCCAATGGCCGAATCACGTAGCCCTAACTTAGCGTCACCCGCTAATAAATTATCAAAAGAATTTTTAATGGCATCCGCAGTCATACTGGTAAGCCATAAACGCTTGGTGGGCAGAAGATGTCCGACTAGACTGTAAATATATGCGAAAATAAGTTCACCCTCACGTCCAGCGTCACAGGCATTTACAATGGTATGGCTTCTTTTAATCAGATCTTTCAGGAGTTTAAATCGTGCTCCATCTTGTCGCTCATTTATAATAACTTTCAAAATCGAGCCGTCGATAGTGCCATCATACTTCTTGGGAAGCATGGGTAGATCTTTCAGCGTCCAACGTTTATAAATGGGATCCAGGTCTTCAGGGTCCTTCAGTTTTACCAAGTGACCAACCGCTGAGCTGATAATCCATTCATCGTTTTCGAACACATCGCCTGACTTTGGAACCTTGAGAACTTTAGCCAAATCCGCGGCTACGGATGGCTTTTCAGCGATGACTAAAGTCTTTAAAACCGAGCTATCAGTTTTTGCAGAAGGAGCCTTGGAAGATTTTTTTGCCATGCGTAGGATTATAACCGCTTGTCAAATCGTGGTTATATTCCTTGCTCAGCGAAAGAGTCATCAAGCGCGGCAATGAGTGTGGAAATGGTGGCGTCAGTTTCTTCACCCATGTTGGAGATGCGGAAGGTTTTACCTTTTAATTTTCCGTATCCACCATCGATGACGAGTTTGTGACGTGATTTGAGAGTTTTCAGTAAGCGTTCTAAATCAGCATTACGGTCGTTCTTAAAGCAGTTGAGTCCGCGTGTAGCGAATTCAGGACTGGGTAATAAACTAAAACCTTTAGCTAAGCCCCACTGACGTACCTTGTCGTTTAAGCGACGGTGACGTTCGTAGCGGTTGTCTAGACCTTCCGCTTCAATTTCCACGAGACGCTGTTGGAGTCCGTAGAATAAAGAGATGCACGGTGTCGAAGGGGTCATGCCCTTGGTGTGGTTGTCGTGGAACTCGATTAAATCGAAGTAATATCCACGATCGGAAAGTTCCTTCGCACGAGTACGAGCACGTTCACTGACGGAGAAAATCGCCAAGCCCGGAGGCAGGGCGAGGGCCTTTTGTGAACCGGTCAGAAGAATATCAATACCTAGTTCGTCCTTCTTAATAGGTAAGGTGGAGAACGAACTTACCGAGTCAGCAATCGAGATGACATCGGGGAACTCACGAATGACCGCCATGATTTCGGCAATATTTGAAAGAGTGCCCGTTGAAGTTTCGGAATGAATGAAAGTGATACAATCGAACTTGCCAGTCGCGAGTGCGGTACGAACAGCTGCTGGATCGACTGGTTTACCCCAATCGAATTGTAAAGCTTCCGCGTATTTACCGCAGCGCTTGGCGACATCGAACCATTTGTCGGAGAACGCACCGTTCATACAATTGAGAACGCCTTTCTTACAAACATTACGGAGGGCACCTTCCATTACACCCCAGGCGGAACTCGTACCTAAATAAACTGGGTCCGTGGTGAAGAACATTTTCTGCAGCCTTGGTTGCATGTCTTCATAGAGAGCAACGAAGTCTTTGGATCGGTGACCAATCATGGGCTTGCCCATCGCTGTGATGATGGATTCAGAGACCGTGAGTGGTCCTGGAATGTATAAGCGGTAACTCATTTTTGGAAAGTATTGAGAAGGTCTTGGGAGACGTCGGGGTTTTCGATTCGAACAACTTTTTTGTTCTGGTGGGAAAGGGTAACGGTTTTGGGATGCCAGGATTTAGCCTCCTCGGGTGTGACCTCAGCAAAGGTCATGACTACTAATAAGTCACCTACTTTACCCAAGTGGGCGGTCGCACCGTTGAGGCAAATCTGTCGCGAACCAGCTGGAGCGGGGATTGCATAGGTCTCAAATCGCTCACCATTCTCGATATTGCCCACTAAAATTTTCTCGTAGGGAAGCATGCCCACTAAGGCCATTAATTCGCTGTCCATGGCTAAAGAACCCTCATAATCGATGCGGGCACCGGTGACTTCAGCGCGCAGTAACTTGGTGCGTAAGAGGTGATAGAGCATAGACTCGATGCGTCCCTTCTCAATCGGGTTGCCTGCCTGCGTCAAACAAGTTTGCATAGTTTACGCCTATGAGACCTAAGCACCGAGGAATATTTTCGACCCTTCGTGAGGCCATTGCTGGATACGCTACTGACCTCGTTTATGACCGTAAAACTGGGGTATTCGCGACTTTCCTGGGATACATTCTCTGGCTACTTTCTGTCGTATTTGAGGTACTCGTAAAATTTCGACTGTGGCTTTATCGTCACAGACTCTTCCGCGACACCCACCTGGGCTGCAAAGTAGTCGTGGTTGGAAATTTAACCGTCGGTGGCACCGGAAAAACGCCCGTCGTCATGAAAATGGCCCAAGTGCTCGCCCAACGTGGACGCAAAGTCGCTATTTTATCCCGAGGTTATAAAGGTGCCAGTGACTCGATGTTAAAGAGATTTTGGCGTTGGCTCACGCAGGGCCGTCGACCCGATCCGTTGACAGTATCCGACGGTAAAAGCGTTCTCGCTGGGCCAGATGAGGCCGGGGATGAGCCTTTCATGTTGGCGACTAATTTAGTTCAGTACGGCGTCGTGGTGATCGTGGATCGTAATCGCGTCGAGGGTGGCCGATTCGCACTTCGTCAATTCGGAGTGGATACTATTTTATTAGACGACGGTTTACAATACCTCCCCTTAAGCGGGCAGATCAATTTACTGCTCGTCGATAGTCGGAACCCTTTTGGAAATCGTTGCCTCTTACCCCGTGGCATTCTGCGTGAGCCGGTTAAAAATTTAAGTCGGGCCTCTTATATTTTTCTTACGAAATCAACGGGCGCACCAGATCCAGAATTAGTTGCTTTGATTCGAAAGCATAATCCTAAGGTGGAAATCATTTCCTGTGCACACATTGCCAAGGAGCTTATTGAAATCGATGGCACTCAGCATTTACCCCTCAGTTTCTTAGCGGGAAAACGCATTGCGTCCTTCTCGGGTATCGCGACGCCCGAAAGATTTGAGGAAACTCTCTTAGCTCAAGGTGCAAAAATCGTTTCCAACCGTCGATTCCTCGATCACCACGCCTTTAATGATGAAGACTTAGATGAAGTTTTAGAGTCAGCCATCCAAGCTAAAGCCGAAGTGATTGTTACCACCGAGAAAGATGCAGTACGCCTGCAGTCCCGTTTCCGTCCCTCACTCCCACTCATGTATGTTCGAATGGAAGTGGATATCTTAGGAGACAAAGAAGGCTTTAACGGAGCCGTCGAGCGGATTTGCCTGGGGTCTTCTTTGCCGCGCTAATATTATCTACTAAGTGTTTTTTAGCTAAGTCTAAGAAGGTTGCCTGAACTTGTGTATCACTGCGTCCCTTGGGAGAGCAGGGTAGATACTGCCCCTCGGAATTGAGCTGCTTAACATCGCCCAGTTTCTCGCTGTAAACTTTTAAAACTTCATTTTCGATACGTGATCGAAGTGCTTTATTCTTAATGGGGAATACGCACTCCACTCGACGCATGAAATTACGCGGCATCCAGTCAGCACTGCCCATTAAAATAATCGGTTCACCGCTGGAATTCTCAAAACGGAACAGTCTGCTGTGTTCTAAAAAGCGACCTAAAACGCTAAATACTTTTATGTTTTCGCTCTTACCAGGAATACCCGGTTTAAGACAACAAATACCTCGGACAATTAAGTGAATAGAAACTCCCGCGTTGGAAGCATCGTAGAGCGCTGTAATCACTTCAGGATCCACGAGACTATTTACCTTCGCGAAAATTTTAGCAGGTCGGCCCGCTTTTGCTGCGGCAATTTCGGCATTAATTAAATCGATAATTCCACGATGCAAGTGGAAGGGCGCAACGAGGAGGTGCTTGAATTTTGGTTTAGCGAGATTCCCCGTTAATACATTAAATAATAAACCTACTTCAGAAGTAATTTCTTCATCGGCCGTGAAAAGTGAAAAGTCCGTGTAGAGCCGGGCGGTCTTTGGATTATAATTTCCGGTACCCAAATGCACATAACGTTTGAGGCCCGTTTTTTCCTGACGAATGATGAGGCAGGCTTTGCAGTGCGTCTTGAGTCCGGCGAGCCCGTAAACCACGTGAGCACCCGCTTCTTGTAACTGGCGCGACCATTCGATGTTGTTCAACTCATCAAAGCGGGCACGAAGTTCGACCAGAGCCGTGACTTGTTTGCCGTTTTGAGCGGCTTCCTTGAGGGCTTCCACAATAGGTGAGTCACCGCTGGTTCGATAAAGGGTTAATTTAATCGCCACCACCGAATCATCTTTCGCGGCCTGCCGTAGTAAATCTACCACCGGGGTAAATGATTCATAGGGATGATGAAGGAGGATATCGCCCTTGGAAATTTTTGAAAAAATCTTCGATGGCTCACTCAGTTCGGTCGGAGTTACCGAAGAGAAGCTCGGGAAAACAAGATCAGGACGGTTCACGAGATCAATCAAACTACTTAACCGCATCATGTTAATCGGGCCTTGAATGCGGAAGGTGTTATCGACCCCTAGACCGATGGATTTTAATAGCCAGGTAAGTTCTTCGTTCGGCACCGAGTCTTCAATCTCCAGTCGAACGGGGGCACCTTTTCGTAAATTACGAATTTCGTCTTCAATCGCATCGAGCAGGTTTACCGCTTCTTCCTCGTCGACATACAAATCACTATTCCGCGTAATGCGAAAAGCCCACGATCCTTTGAGTTCTAATCCTGGGAAAAGTCGTTCGATGAAAATTTGCGTAACGATACTGAGTAACGTGAATGAACGCTTGTTGGTCGGTCCAAGCGCTAAAATACGCGGTAGCACACGAGGGACGGGGACGACCGCACGACGCGTTTCGCCTGACTCTGGGTCTTTCAATAATGCTAATAAATAAAGGCCTTTATTGGTGAGTACAGGAAAAGGGTGAGAGGGGTCAATCGCCAGAGGGGTCAACGCCGGCAAAATATCTTTATCAAATCTTTCCGAAAGTTCATGCAACTCAGGCTTAGTGAGCTGACCCTTAATTTTGTATTCGATACCCTCCTTGGCGAGGGCGGGTACGATGAGTTCCTTCCAGCAGCTCTGCTGTGCGCTCACTAAACTGTGAGCACGTTTTAATACTTCTTGTAGAAATTCACGAGTCGCTGGGTGGCTGGCCGATTCTTCCTGTTGCATGATACCGGCAACACGAATTTCAAAAAACTCGTCTAAATTAGAACTAACAATCGAAAGAAAGCGTACTCGCTCGAGAAGTGGCACCGTGGGATCTTCCGCCAACTCCAACACACGTCGGTCAAAACTAAGCCAGCTGAGTTCACGGTTAAACATTTCTAAGCAATAACTATTCGTGAAAGCATTGTCACTATCACACCATCGATTTTCAAATTTAAGACCAAATCTTCCCGTAGTCCGTCACTTTCCCGTCACAAATGGGGAGATTTCGGTTAATTTCTTGGTTGGGCAGCCCAGACAATCTTTAGGTCGGCGCTATTCAATAATCTGACCTTGGGTGCTGACGGCTGAGCATGGCTGACAATATCCCCACGTTCAAATTTCGCCGCCAAAAGCTTAACGTCATGTTTGGATAGACCACGGGTGGAGATTTCGACCGTTTGTAACTGTCCGTTTTGCACTCCAATAAATCGAAGAAGTCCTTTGATAATTTGAATATCCGAAACAATTCGTACCGCAGAACTATCTAGGTGGGGAATCTTTTGATCGGAAAAAGCCGCAAAACTAAAACGCACATCACGTAAATCGCGGTGCAGCTTACGATTAATAAATTCTGTGGTGGAAGGGATTTGCCAGTGACGAACCTCGTGCGACCAGTGGACGCCATCGGCGAGTTGCGGACAGGGGTGGACGTCTAATTCTGGTCCAATTCTGGTCACGATTTCGTGAGCCGCAATTTCATCGCTGAGTTTCTGTAAGCGTTGCGAAGTGATCTTCAGGGCCGGCTCTAAGATTAAAATAAGTCCATCAGGTGTAAGCCGATCTTTCATCGACTCTACCCACTCGACGAGGGCGGGCTGATTGAGCGACTTCATTTCATTCAACACGAAGCCAGCGATGATGATGTCAAACGGGCCCTCTGGCCAAGTGTCGGCCCGGTGGGCATCGCCAATCCTTGTTTTAACGCTGTATTTATTACCTAAAACCGCTTCTGCCAATGGCTCAAGGGCCGCCAAAGCAGTCGCTGAATGGTCGAGTGCGTTTAATTCTAATTCTTTCACGCCCAATTCTTTAAAATAATGAGCGCAGGCCACGCCACAGGAGCCTGGGCCTGATCCCAGATCCAAAATGCGAAGCGGAGAAGTCGGTGCCTTCCACTGTCGGGCCTCAGTGATAAATCGCAGGGCATAGGTCGTACGAACGAAACTTTGCGGTAAGAAAAATAAACCGTAAGCAGAGAGTAGTTCGTTATCCGAAAAATAATCAGGAAATTTCTTTTCAGGACGATCAACCGTAAATAAATCAGAAAGTCTGGCAACAGCTGGAGTCATTTTCTCCAACGCCTCTTCGCCCTTTAAGCCCGTGATTTGTTCTGCGAAATTTAGCCAGTAGTTTTCGGCACTTTCGGGGTATTGATTAAGCGGATTAGTCTCCGACATCGCGACGACCCTCCAGCGCACTACGCAGGGTTGCGGAGTCAGCAAAAGTTAGGCCGCTGCCACTGGGTAGTCCGAAGCCGATACGACTTACTTTAATGCCGGCACGAACGTTGGAGATGCTTTCACGGATATAATGACAGGTCGCTTCGCCTTCGATATCATTACCCAGTGCGAGAACGATTTCACTGATCGGCTCGTCTTTAAGTCGCTTCTCGAGGGACGCTAAATTTAAATGTTCGGGACCAACGCCGTTGATGGGTGAAAGTCGGCCGTGGAGGACATGGTAGGTGCCCCGGTGGGCCTGGGAGCGTTCGATCGCCAGCAAATCCGGCACTTGCTCGACGATGCAGAGTGAGGTGACCTCGCGCTTGGGATCCACGCAAACCTCACAAAGGTCGCCTTCAGCGATACTGCCACAACGGTTACAACGCTTTACCAGTTTGGAGGCTGCCGTGAGAGATTCGAGGATGGGGCCTAATTTTTCTGGCTTCTCAACTAATAAATAGAGTGCGATTCTTTCTGCCGAGCGGTGACCGAGGCCAGGGAGTTGGCGAAGAAGCTGACGAACTTTTTCAAACGATGGAGTCACGAATAAATGAACCTCACTTATAACTCATATTTAGTCAAGGGTTCACCGAGGTTTACGGGTTGCCTGACCGGTAAAAAGAATTGATTTATAAGTGTAATCAATGCTCGCCCCAAACAAAATTGAAATCGTCGGTGACTTTATTGCCATCCAGTGGACTGATCAAACGGAACATTTTCTGAGTGGGGAATTTTTACGGGAACGTTCACCCAGTGCCGAGAATATGGGCGAGGTGGATATTCTTGGAAAGCGATGGGGTGGGGACGGCCCGCGACAATTCCCAGGCGTCAGCGTCATGCAATTAACAAGAATCGGTAACTATGCTGTAACCTTTGAGTTTAGCGACGGACACAAGACCGGCATTTACAGTTGGGAATACCTGAGACGGATCGCTGACCTGCAGAAATAATTTTTTACTTATTGCTCCAGTGAAAAAAATAACTGAGTATCGTCGTGTGAAGAAAACCTACGTCTTGGACACGAATGTTTTAATTCATGATCCAGAATCGCTCTTTAAGTTTGATGAGCATATTGTAGCAATCCCAGTGGAAGTACTCTCCGAACTGGATCGCCACAAAACCCAGCCGGGTCAGTTAGGTGCCAGCGCGCGGCGCGTCAATCGCACCGTGCGTTCTCTTTTTGAGAATAAGAACCTAAAAGATATCGTGGAAGGCGATGTCACTAGGCCTGGCGCATTACACGCCGACTTACGTGATGGCGGTGAGCTCAGAATTATTGTTAATGAGTCTTTAATTCGTGACCACTTTACGGGTCCCAATAACGAACGCCTTCGCGCGGTGTTCATGCAGGTCGACGCCCCTGATCACCGCATCATCGCCTCCGCACTTTACTTACGCGATACTTCTAAAGGTTCAGTCATCTTAGTCACCAAAGACGCCTGTATGGCACTCAAGGCCCAAGCCCTCGGCCTCGAAGTTCAAGACTATCGTAATGACCGCATCGAGATCAGTGATTATGGTGAATATCGTTCGGTGCCCATTTCCGCAGCTGCCATGCGCGATTTCCGTGATGTCGCCCAAGTCGCCATTAATTTCAAGAAAGACGATCCAGCTCCCATCATTAATGAGTATGTGGTGCTCACTTCGGATTCTTGGACTGAGCCAGCCCGCCACGTGGGCGATGGTGCGTTTGTCCCCCTGAGTCTGTACCGTGAATTTATTTCCACAGCGAGTGGAGCACGCAAAGGATTACAGATGCCTCGCGGCATGCGTGTCATACCTAAAAACTTCGAACAGTGGATCTTCCTCGATGCACTGCTTAATCCCGATATTAAATTAGTGACCTGCTTCGGTCGGGCCGGCACGGGTAAGACATTCTTATCCATCGCCGCCGCCCTTTCTCAGGTCTTGAGCGATTTCTCACCATACAAGAAATTGTATGTGTCACGTCCGGTCGTCCAAATTGGTAAAGATATCGGAGCACTCCCAGGAACCAAAGAAGAAAAACTGTCTCCGTATATTCAGCCTTATTTCGATAACTTAGAAGTTCTCTTTTCGCGCACCGGAGCTCCCGCAGCCGCTCAAGTTCCAGCGAATAATAAACTACCCATCGCGACAGACTCGCAGCGAAAACAGAAGAAGGCTCAGGCGATGAAAGCAGCCCAGCCTATTTTCGGTTCACAGTTTCAGCAAATTGGACAACCCCGAAAACCTTATCAATGGCTGATTGATTCGGGTTTAATCGAAATTGAAGCGATGACCTTTATCCGCGGTCGTTCCATTGGTCATGCGTTCATGATTGTGGATGAGGCGCAAAATATGACCCCTCATGAAGCTAAAACCGTGATTACCCGTATCGGCGAAGGCTCTAAAGTAGTCCTCATCGGTGACCTTGATCAGGTCGACACTCCTTACCTCGACAGCAAATCTAACGGCCTCATTCACACGCACGAGCGTATGAAAGGGTATAGTATCGCCGCTAATGTCAGATTGCTCCAAGGCGTACGCAGTGCACTTTCCGAATTAGCTGCTCAGGTAATGTGAACAAATTTACTGGGTTAGTCCTGCCCAGGATTAATCCATTCTTGCTCACATCGCTGGGCTCTATTGGCTTGTAAGTCGTGGAGAAAGAAACCCCCATGCAAAAACAATACCGGGAAATGCGAGATAAACTCGCACCAGGTACTCTTTTGCTATTTCGACTGGGCGATTTCTACGAAGTGTTCGGCGATGATGCGGTGACCGCCTCCAAGGTCATTGGATTAACCCTCACCAAGCGCCACGAGACCCTTATGGCCGGATTGCCTTACCATGCGGCACCTAATTACGTTAACCGGCTACTCGCAGCTGGCTGGAAAGTCGCCATCTGCGATCAGCTCGAAGCTCCCGTCACTGGTAAATTAGTACGTCGTGGTATCACCCGCATTCTGACACCAGGAACGGCACTGGAAGATTCTCAATTAGACTCACGTCGCGGTAATTACCTTTTAGCACTCAACTGGAATAAACAAGGTTGGCACGCATCCTGGCTAGATGTCTCAACGGCCGATTTCCGTATCGCGACGGACACCCAAGTGGAACGTTTGTTGTCACTTTTGCATTCAATCAATCCGCGCGAAATATTATTACCCGAAGATCTGGAAGTGGATCCCGCGCTTAGTCAACACCTCGAAATTTTTTTAGAGGGCCGTTCAGTCTCGCGCCTCCCGAGTTGGAATTTTGAGAGCACCGCAGGGTTTCAGCTCGTTTGCCAAACACTCTCGGTGCACAGCCTGGCCGGCTTTGGAATTAATGATGCTCATCACGCACTCGGTGCCGCCGGTGCGGTGCTTGGATACGTGACCGACTCGTTGTGTAGTCGTCCGCAAAATCTTTTCAAAGTGACGGAACTCAAGCTTGGCTCCTCGGTACTTATCGATGCCGCCTCGGCCAAGAATCTTGAACTCTTTAATAGTACTAACGGCTCCAAAGAAACCTCTCTTTTAGATTCCATCGATCGCACCTGCACCGCGGGCGGGGCGAGACTTTTAGCTCTTTGGCTAACTGAACCATCGACGGATTTAGCGATCATTCAGCAACGTCAGAATGCCGTCACGGGTTTCTTCAAACACCCGGGAGCCTCCGCCCGCGTAGCCGAATTGCTGGGTAACACACGTGATATTCCAAGAATTTTGGCCCGCTTACAGAATCGACTACGTAACCCCCGCGAACTGGGTGGGATTCGCGATTCGCTCAAGGCATTCCCCGCCCTCAAAGAAGAATGTGCCGCGTTACCTAATCCAGCCGTTCAATTATACGCCGAAAAAATTGACTGTGAAAATGACCTATTAATTAAACTCGAAAAAGCGCTAGCGGACGAATTGCCCATCGATTTAACCGATGGTGGGGCACTCCGCACGGGCTTTGACTCTGAACTCGATCGCCTGCGCTCGCTCGCCACCGATAGTAAAACTTGGATTTCCGATTTTGAACGTCAGGAACAAACCCGGACAGGTATTAAGAATTTAAAAGTAAAATATAACGGTGCCTTCGGCTATGCGATTGAAATAACGAAATCAAATTTAGACCAAGTCCCCGCAGACTATATTCGGAAACAAACGATGGTGAATGCGGAGCGTTATACGACCGAGGAACTTCGTAAAAAGGAAAGGGAAGTCTTACGAGCCGATGAACAAGCGCTTTCGCGTGAATTGGATTTGTTCCAGATTTTACTCTCCGAGGTGCTGGCCAAAACTTCATCGCTCTTGGTGACCGCACAAACATTGGCGGAAGTGGATATCTTGCATGGCTGGGCTGAGTTAGCACGAGAGTCCAACTGGTGCTGTCCGACCGTGGACCATTCTGACGTTATCAAAATCAAACAAGGCCGCCATCCAGTGATTGAACGTGTTTTACAAAACAGACCCGGAGCAGGGTCCTTTGTGCCGAACGACACCGATCTCCAATCGAGCAAAGAACAAATCGTATTAATCACCGGCCCAAACATGGCCGGGAAATCGACGTACATTAGACAGGTCGCACTGATTGTTTTGCTCGCTCATATTGGCTGCTGGGTGCCCGCCACGGAAGCCCACATCGGTTTAGTGGACAGAGTATTTTGTCGCGTCGGCGCTTCCGATGAACTGGCACGAGGTAATTCTACGTTCATGGTAGAGATGAATGAGACCGCTAATATTTTAAATAATGCCACGGTTAAGTCTTTGGTTGTTTTAGATGAAATCGGTCGCGGCACGAGCACCTATGATGGCATCAGCATCGCCTGGGCGGTAGCCGAACACTTACATAGCAAAGAGAAGGCCGGACCACGAACGCTCTTTGCTACTCACTATCATGAATTAACCCAATTAGCCTCATCGTTGAGTCGTTTACGTAATTGGTCGGTAGCAGTCAAAGAGTGGCAGGATGAAATTGTCTTTATCCGACGAGTCGTTCCCGGCGCAGCGGATCGCTCGTATGGTATCCAAGTCGCTCGATTAGCGGGAATGCCCCCTGGTGTGGTATCGCGGGCACGTGAAATTTTATCCGGTTTAGAAACCGGTGTTGGCCTACCCAATAAACAGGTCGTCACCACGGCCGACGTCAGTGAACTTGCCGTACCCGTTAAAGTAGCGAAGAAGAAAACTGATACTCCTGCAGCTAAAAGTCCGACCGAAAAAAATAATCAAGGACCCGAGTTAGATTTATTCGGGTAAGTCTCGGTGCTCATTCCAACTGCACGAATTAAACTTAGCCCAACAGCCTTCGTGGTGTGATTGATCGTAAATCGGAGTGTGGACATTGACTGGTTCACTCTTGAGCGCCTTACCGAGAACTTTCGGAAATTCTTCAGCAAAAAGTTCCCAGTCGCAGCCCGCTAAAAGCGTGCGTGAAATGTAACCTTCGATTAAAATGCCGTTTCGATTACGCTTTTGGGCCGCACCAGCGACTTTACGATTATCCTCAACCAAGACCAAATCATGGGGCTCGGCATGATGCTCGCATTCATCCGGTGCTTTGAATTCTCTTTGCGCAGAGGGTAACGGTACTAATTTAACTTTTAGATTTTGAGCTAAGAGACATTCGAGAAGCGCTTGGTGTACAGTTTCATAAGCTTCTTGTGTACCTGATTTGTACAGCGGGTGCTCGATGGGAATGACGATGGCAAATGTCCAATCCTCTAAATGCGAGACTAAACCGCCCCCTGTTGAGCGACGAATCAGCGGCATTTGGGGAGGTACCACTGCGCGATATTTTTTCCAGTCCTGGGAAACTCCAAAAGTGTAAGCAGGTTCTGACCAAGCAAAGGGACGAAAGCGGATATTTTTCGGATGCGGATAATGATCGAGCAACAGAAGATTGGCCGACATATTGGTTACGGCAGTGCACCATTCGCGAGGTAGTACATCCATATTAATAATCTAACGACTTCTGAAGTAAACGCACGACCTTTCGCCCAGTTTCCTTTTCATACCAGTCTTCACAGCCGCGTGGCACACGTAATTCGCCTAATTGGTCGCTAAATGTCTGCGCAGGGGTCCTCAGCTTACCAGCCAAGGGGTGAAGTAATAAGCTAAGATTACGGGGACGCAGGGGGTCGTCGGTCACGTTTTCGCGTGTAATCGGCTTAATTAATTTTTCAGGATTTAGACCAAAGTGTTCTGCGATTTTTTGGCCGATTGAATAACGACTGAGTGCATCTAATCCCGCCCAGTGATAAACGCCATTGAGTGTCGTTCTCTCACATAACTCTACGGCGACATCGGCAAGATTACTGTACGAGACGGGTTGACGAATTTCGTCGGTATATAGTGAACTGACCTTACCGGTAGCCCACTCATGAAAAAGTCGCTCATGCAGTGAGAATCGTCCGGTGAAAGAATTGCCATTGAGAACAGAAGTTCGAACGACTGCCGAATGTTCTCTACCGTAATTCAGGACTGCGACTTCGCCTGCCGCCTTGGTTGAGGCGTAAGTGTTGAGCGGTCGAGGCTGATCGGTGTGACCATATTTACCGGTCTGGCCATCAAAGACCATGTCCGTCGAAAAATGGATAAGTTTTCCGCCCACGTGGAAACAAAGTTGTGCTAATTTTTTGGGCAAATGCTCATTGAGTTGCGTCGCTAATTCTTGGTTGGACTCACAATCATGTACCTTGGTTAATCCTGCACAATTGATTACGGCTTGGGGAAACTCTTCCAGCATGAGCGATTGTAATTTTACCTCGTCGCAGAGATTCATCTGCAAAAAGCGAACGGGCTCACTGAGATAGAGTGTATTCTTTCCGCCAATGGCTAAAACATCATGCCCTCGGCGTTGGGCGGCCTCGACTACAGCCCGCCCCAGAAAACCGGTAGCTCCTGTAACGATAATTCGCATGCTTCAAACAAATATAAAAAAACTGATTTAAGCAAGCGGGGAGGGCGTTCCGACGCTTGCCAAATTGCCAAGAATGGTTTGTTATATAACTTTATGCCGACCTATTCCGAATTGGCCAATCATCAGGTGCTCTCTCAGCCAGTCTACGAGGCTGGGCGTCCTATTGAAGTGGTGGCCCGGGAATTCGGTCTCGATCCTAGTTCCGTTATTAAATTAGCCTCGAATGAAAATCCCTTAGGCCCATCGCCCCTGGGACTGGCCGCGGCCAAAAAAGCTTTAGACTCAGCCCACCTTTATCCCGATGGTAGTTCGACATTCCTTCGCGAAAAACTAGCAAAAACCTGGTCCATGCAGCCGAATCAGTTTGTCATCGGTAATGGTTCCAACGAAGTCATGATTCTCTTAGCTCAAGCTTTCTTGCGACCCGGCAGCGAAGTTATTTTTGGATCACAAGCTTTCGTCGTTTATAAATTAGCGACCCTCATGCAGGGGGCTACACCGGTCGAAGTACCCATGCCGAATTTCTGTCACGATTTGAAAGCGATGCGGGCAGCGGTAACCGACAAAACGCGTATTTTATTTTTAGCCAGTCCGAACAATCCTACGGGCGGAACGGACAATCCCCAAGACATTGTTGATTTAGCGAAATCACTACCCGACCATGTTATCTTTTGTTTAGATGAAGCTTACACCGAGTATTTAGATTCATCCGCGGACTTGCGCGAACTGATCAAGGGCGGACGGAAAATCGTCGTTACTCGAACGTTCTCCAAAGCTTATGGCTTAGCCGGACTACGCGTGGGCTACCTGATGGGCTCGAGCGAGGTTTGCGAAATACTTAATCGTGCGCGCCAACCATTTAATGTGAACTTGCCAGCGCTCGCCGCCGCCGAAGCCGCTTTAGATGATCAAGAGTTTCTTAATAAAAGTAAGAGAATTAATGCTGAAGGTATTAAACAAATGAGCCAAGGGCTCAATGCATTGGGTTTTAAATATATCGACGGCAAAGCGAACTTCTTAGCCGCCCAAATTCCTAATGCTGAAGAAGCCTTTGTGAAACTACAGAAAGTCGGAGTCATCGTCCGCCCGCTCAAAGGTTACGGCATGACCGGCTGGCTTCGACTCACCATCGGCACCGAAGCTCAGAATGCTCGCCTCCTCGATGAGCTTAAAAAACTTTAATATGAATTTTGAAGAAGCGATTAAACTTTGTCACGAAAAAGACCCGCGTTATAGTCCGCAGTCTTATCACCTCGTACGCATGGCGTTAGATGCCGCGCAAAAAAAAGTTCACGGCGAAGAAAAAAAGGGGAGTAAGAAAGCTAATCGTCACGTCACAGGCCAAGAACTCTTAGACGGTCTTCGTCAACACACCTTAGAAACGTACGGACCCCTCTCCTTTGCTTTGTTAAGTAACTGGGGCATCAAGAAGAGTGTCGATGTCGGTAACATCGTCTTTAACATCATAAATACAGGGCTTTTTGGACGTTCTCCCGAAGATAAAATCGAGGACTTCGTCAATATCTACGACTTCAAGGAAACATTTTTAAAACCCTTTGAGCCTAAAGAAAAGCTTCCTAAGCCGTAACCCAGGAAATCGCTTTAACTTGGCGACAGCCAGGAAGCTCACGGATTTTTAGCAATAAACTTTTCTCGAAAAATCTAGCTTCAGATTTAATCACGGCGCTTTCGCATTGAATAATCAGTCGGCCGTCTTCGATGACTCGCAAGGGCGCACAGCGTCGTGCCAGCTTGAGAGGTAGCAATTTACTCCATGAGGCGACAATCGCATCCTCGGGTACAGGTTTGTCGAGTCGCAGCTTTCGGAAAGCCTGTGTGACCGCATCATCGATGGATACACTCTGACGAAACGTGGATCGACCCTTGTCTTCAGGTAGTCCACGTAAGTTCGCTAAGAGATTAATCACATTTCTGGAAAAGCGTCCTTTCTTTTTACCCTCGGTTAAAACAGCCCTTACAACATAGGGAATCTCCTCCAGTTTTTCGGCACGTAGGCAATTTTCAGGGGCATGACGACCACCAACCACGATACCTAAAACACCCGCATCGCGTGCCCCGATACCATCTTCATCAGGATTATCCCCGATATGCGCGAGTTGGTTAATGGGGATTTGTAGAGTGCGTGACACATGCTGAAAAGCCCGCGCATCTGGTTTTCGATAGCCGATTTCATCGGCTAAAAACACTTGGTCGATAAATTTGAGCAGATCGAGTTCGCGTAAGACATTATGAATCCTGGCATCAGTATTGGAAAGTACACATACCTTTAATCCCAAAAAACGAAGCGCGGTGAGCGAACTAATGGATCCCGGAGTGAGTTTCCAAGACTTAGCTGAAGCAAAAGCCGTCCAACATTTTTCGGCGACTTCCTCTCTTTTTTCATAAGGCAGATCATCACCAAGGGATCGGACAACCACTTCTTTCCAAAACGCTTCGGGCTTTAGTTTTGATGAAACACTTTTAAAGGCTGCCGGAAATTGTTCGTTAATTAATTTTGCAGGAATAGTTACTCCGCATTTCTCAGCGGCATCGGCATAGACCGTACCGACCGAAGGGTAGGGCGTCAGTAGGGTTCCGACTAAATCTAAGGTGATGGCTTTTAAGGCACGCATAACTCTCTAAAGTTCAATTTTTTATGTTTTTATTCAATATTATCAGCAATAACTAATATTTGTATGAGTTGACCCTATCTCTCGACTTGTTAAATTTCCAGCCTCAGTCATACACAACTTATGCACTTCACCAGGTTTACTCCCTTAGCTTTAGTTTTAATTGCATTTTCATTTATCGGATGCAGTTCCAGCCCTAGAACTCAAAAATCGATTAACTTCACCAAAGTTTACATCGAGGCTCCACAGACATCGGATTTTTCAAATGCCGTGCAATTTAACTCAACCGTTATTGAAACAGCTGAAGGCGAACTAAGAAGTCATGGTTATACGGTCACTCAGTCTAAAGCCGAGGCCGATGCAACTCTCCGCAGTACTTGGCGCATTTCCAACAACGGAAATAATCTCCGAAAAGATGAAATTTCCATTTCACTTTCGATGAGTCTTTTCAACAAACAGGGACAAAGAGTATTCTCGGGTGATTCTGGTTCAGCTGTTCCGATCAGTTTCTGGAGCGTGGCCAAAACCGCGGCCGCTGTAGACAGTGTTTTGTCACAATTGCCCGTCGTTACAGCGCCCACTAAGTAAGCTGCGCGCGAGCCTTTAGTTTTAATTCTATCTCAGTTTTTAATTGAGAGAGTTGAGGCATGTTGACGCCCGCAGCTTGCCCACGGCGAAGCGGTTCACCCCAAAGGCCGACGACTTCTACGTCTCGTCCTTCCAAGTAATCGATCAAACTCGAAGGTCGGTAGGCACCCATCCCCGTCGTCACTTTCAATTGTCGCTCAATATGTTCATCCTTGAACGGCACCCCACAAGCCGCCGCGGCTGCCTGTACTTCTTTCATCAGTTCAATCGCCCGCTCACGCAATAAATCATTAGCCATAATTTTGTCGGTGGTGATTCCACCCGCCGCGATGGCCAAACCGTTAAAGGGAATATTCCAACAAAGCTTTTTCCATAACACCGCATCGAGTGACAGTTCGGACTGACAATCGGTGCCGGCATCAGTAAATAGTTCTACGCATTGCTTAACGGAGTCGCTGGGCGGACCGTACGCTGAGGCCATGCGAACATAACCGGCATGGGTATTTTCTACGACCCCTGGGCTAAGACGATTGATACAAACAAAACAAAGGCCTGCGACGATTCTCTCAGCAGGAATAATGGACGCAAAGGTCTCACAATTTCCCATGCCATTTTGCAAAGTAAGCAGAACTGTATTTTGACCAATCAAAGATTTTATGAAATCGGGCAGGGTGTGATTAGCAGTCGATTTAGCGGCGATCACAATCAAATCACAAATGCCAATCGCAGTGCAGTCTGGATAGGCTTTCGTGATCTTAACCATCTGATCCCCCTTGGCATCGCGCATGCACAATCCATTCCGATTAATGATTTCATAATCTCGTCGAGTCACGAAATAGACTTCATGCCCCTGCAAAGCTAATAGCCCTCCATACCAGCCGCCGACGGCTCCCGCTCCAACAATTGCAATTTTCATTTTATATTCAGATTTCGGCGAACCATCGAGTGCACAATCGACTTACTTTGGGTCGGAAAATCTAATGTGTAATGCAGACCTCTACTTTCATGACGTTGCAGCGCACAATCAATAATCAGTTCTGCCACTTGAATAAGATTTCGCAGTTCGAGTAAGCGCGGTTCCACTTTGAAGTTCCAGTAATATTCGCGGACTTCTTCGCTCAGGGTACGAATCCGTGTTTGGGCCCGTTTTAAGCGCTTGGTGGAACGCACGATGCCCACGTAGTCCCACATGGTTCGGCGGAGTTCATCCCAATTGTGAGTTAAGACTACACGTTCATCGGGATCGCCCAAGGCACCATCAACCCACGCCGGTAGAGTAAAGTTAACGCTAGTTTTATTTTTAATATCACTATCCGCAGCCGCTGCTCCATCGTGCGCTAACACCACGGCTTCGAGTAGTGAATTAGAAGCCAATCGGTTTGCACCGTGGAGTCCGGTACTAGCCACTTCGCCTACCGCATAAAGACCAGGTAAGGTGGTCCGACCACTCAGATCCGTCGTGACACCGCCACACAGATAGTGTGCCGCAGGAACTACTGGAATATAATCTTTAGTTAAATCAAAACCCGCTTTGAGACACGTGGCATAAATATGCGGAAAACGTTCGGGCAAATGTCCTTGGGCGACTTTGGTGATATCCAGTAGGACGTGGGGCGCACCATCGCGTTTCATGACCGAGTCAATTGCCCGAGCAACCACATCGCGTGGTGCTAAATCGCCCAGAGGATGGAAATCTTTCATGAATGCTCGGCCATTCATATCGCGTAAAATCGCACCTTCGCCACGGACCGCTTCAGAAATCAGGGCGCGACTACCATCCGACGACTTTAAGGCCGTGGGGTGGAATTGCACCATTTCCATGTCGCGGATTTCAGCTCCAGCGCGATAGGCCATCGCGATACCATCGCCCGTAGCGATATCTGGATTCGTCGTGAATTGATACACCTGACCGATTCCGCCCGTGGCTAAGACGACAACCGTCGCTGACAAAGTTTCAACCTTACCTTGTTGAGTATTTAAAACGTGAACCCCGACCACTCGATCTTCTGAAGTGTTCACGCTGGAGTTCTGAATTTTTGATAAAGTAATTAAATCAATCGCTAAATGGTGTTCGAGAATAGTGATATTCTTTTGTAAATTTACTGCACGAATGAGTGCTGACTCTATGGCGCGACCGGTCATATCACGGGCATGAAGGATGCGTCGTTTAGAGTGTCCACCTTCCCGACCTAAATCAGGATTTCCATCAGCACCGTTTTCAAATTTCACTCCCCATTCAATGAGTTCAGCGACGCGCGCAGGTCCCGACTCAATAATATGTTTTACGACATCGAGTTCGCACAAGCCATCGCCCGCCGTCAGCGTGTCATTGACGTGACTCATGAAATCATCCGTCTTGTCCGTCACACAAGCGATGCCACCTTGCGCCCAATTGGTATTGGATTCGCTACTGGTCTTCTTGGTTACCACCGCAACGGAACGGCCATAGCGGGCTAAATTGAGGGCGAAACTGAGCCCCCCAATGCCACTACCAATAATAATTGCGTCGAATTGCTTAGCCATTCGTGGAAAATCTACGGTTTACTCGACTATCAACAAGCGAGATTTGACGAATTAGTCACAATCTTCATTTAATCGACCCTGTGGAATATGTTCTCATCAGCATTTGTGTACTAATTACGGCTTTTTTCGTAATGGCAGAAATGGCTTTGGTGTCCTCCAATCGTCGACGTCTCGCAAAATTAGCTGAAAACGGAGATGCCGGTGCCCAGAAAGCTCTCAGCTTAATTACCGATCCTAATAAATTTCTTTCAACCGTTCAGATTGGGATGACCTTCGGGGGCATCATTGCCGCGATCTATGGTGGCCATCCTCTTGCTGAAAAACTAAGTCCTTGGCTCTCTCAATTATCCTGGAAGTGGGGTAGCGAGCACAGCCAAGTTTTAGCTGAAGCAATTGTCTCTTTTTTGATTGGGGCGATCACCGTTGTTTTTGCAGAAATCGTACCAAAACGTTTAGCATTAATTAAACCAGAATCTATTGCCTCCGCTTTAGCTAGACCGATGGCGTGGGTGGCAATTATTTCCTCACCGTTGGTCATACTTTTAAGTAGTTGTGCTGATTTAGTCTTACTCCTGTTTGGACGTCGACGCACACCAGAGGACACCATGTCGGAAGATGAGCTACGCATGATTGTCGATCAAGGCATGGCCTCAGGCGTACTCCATGCCTCTGAGCATCGCATGGTACATGGCGCATTGTCCTTAGACTTAATTACGGCAGAGCAATTAATGACACCGAGCAGCCGAGTGGTATGGCTGAATTTAAATGACCCAGAAGAAATTAATTGGCGTAAAATTGTCGCCTCAGGACACACCTGGTTTCCTGTTTTTCGCGAATCGGCTGACCGACCACTCGGAGTCGTTTCCGTCAAACGCCTATGGGCTAATTTATCTCTGGTTGGGACCGCTGAAATCAAAGACCTGCTGACCGAAGCACCCACCGTGAATCTTAATATTACCGGTACCCAACTCTTAGCCCGTTTTCGTAAGGATAAAATTCACCTGACACTCGTCGTCGACGAATTTGGACAAGTAAGAGGAGTCGTTACCTTAAACGACGTTCTTGAATCGGTGATGGGTGAACTTCCGAATGAAGGTTCTGCAATCAATCAGAACAAACCGGTGCGTAAACGCGACGATGGTAGTTGGATTATCGACGCAATGATTTCACTCGAGGACTTCAGGGAAGCTACAGGCATCAAAGGAAAATTCCCCGATGAAGGGTCTCGTCGGTTTACCACCATCTCAGGATTTATTATGCGAAAACTCGGACGCATTCCCGTCGAAGGAGATCGTATCGACTGCCTAGGACATGTCTTTGAAGTGATGGATATGGACGGCCATCGCATGGACAAAGTTTTAGTGATGCCTAAACTGAATAGTTAAAGACGCACAGGCAGCCCCTGTGATTTTAAATGTTCTTTGGCTTGGCGGACGGTGTAAGTTCCAAAGTGAAAAATACTGGCTGCTAAGACAGCACTCGCCCGGCCATTCTTTACGACATCGGCAAGGTGTTCTAATTTACCAGCACCACCGGAGGCGATGACAGGCAACTCTACCATTTCTGCGACCCGTAGACAAAGTTGAACATCATATCCAGCAGCGGTTCCATCCGCATCCATACTGGTTAATAAGATCTCTCCGGCACCGTACTCTTGGATTTTTTTTGCCCAAGCGAGTACGTCCATCCCAGTAGAATTTCTACCACCATGCGTAAAAACTTCCCAATGATTCTTGCCGACGCGTTTAGCATCAATCGCAACGACGATACATTGACTGCCGAATTTCTTGGATGCCTGTAAAATTAAATCGGGATTTTGGACGGCAGAGGTATTTAAAGAAACCTTATCGGCACCGGCATTAAGCATAGTGCGAATATCTTCGAGCGTTCGTAATCCACCACCGACGGTTAAGGGCATGAAAACTTGGTCGGCTGTACGCTCGACTACATCCACCATCGTCTTACGTCCATCACTCGAAGCGGTAATATCTAAAAAAACTAGTTCATCGGCGCCTTGAGCTTCATAGGCTGCAGCAATCGCCACGGGGTCACCCGCATCGCGCAGTTCTTGAAATTTAATACCTTTCACGACACGTCCGTCATGGACATCGAGACAGGGTATAATTCTCACAGAAAGCATAGTTATTAACTTTGATAAAATGACTAAACTAGCAAAGAAATTCCAAACTAATTATTCCAGAATGAGGGTGACTGGCCCGTCATTACAGAGCGAAACTTGCATATCAGCACCGAAAACTCCGGTTGAAATCTTTGATCCCAATTGCGCTCTAAGGCCTTCCACCAAGGCCTCAAATAAAGGCTGAGCCACTTCCGGTTTCGCCGCATCATGAAAGGAAGGGCGGTTTCCCTTCGCAAAGTTTGCGAGTAAAGTAAATTGGCTGACCACTAAGATTTCTCCACCGACCTCCGCAATCGAATGCTGCATCTTGCCCGCAGTATCGGGAAAGATTCTCATTTTCATAACCATACTCACCAGTCGTTGCACCTCGTCAGTAGTATCGCCTGCGCCAATACCGACTAAAAGCAGGTAACCTTTTTTTATTTCTGAAACGATGGTGTGATTAACTGTCACCGAAGCCGAGAGCACTCGCTGAACGATAATTTTCATTAAATCAAAGAATCTAAAATCGTCTTTAATTTCATCTCGGTCTCGACGCTCTCGAGGGTGGGATCTGACCCTGCAACGATTCCCGCACCAGCATAAACGCGTGCCGTGTTACCCAAAATACGTGCACAACGAAGGGCGACATAGAGGTTTCCTTTTTTGCCGTCAGACTGAATCCAACCGACCGCTCCAGTATAAAGTCCACGCAAGTGTGGTTCAAAACCAGGGATAAAGGGTAGAGCTAAATCACGCGGTTTGCCTCCTACCGCTGGCGTGGGATGCAATTCACCCGCCACCTCTAAAAAGGTACGATCAGCCGACAACTTACCAATGACGGGAGTACGAATGTGCATGACATTACCCAAGCGTAATAATTCCGGCGTTTGCGTGGCCGCACCGACTACCCCGACCATTTTCAAGCGGCGTAAAATCGATGCGGTAACTGCGCTATGCTCACGTTGATCCTTATCACTGGCGAGAAGCGCTTTGGCTAAACTGGCATCTTCGGATGCCGAATCGCCCCGACGTGTGGTACCCGCGACCGCCTCTGTCTTCAGATTCGTATCAGATAAGGCAATTAAAGTCTCGGGAGAGGCTCCGACCAAAGAGGCCTCCGCTTCATTAATCAGGAAAATATTGCAGTTGGGATTCGCGCGACGGAGGCGATGAAGGGTCCCGAACACGTTGAAATTTTCTTTTTTTCTCCAATCGAAAGCACGCGTTAACACAATCTTTTCAAAAGCACCTTCTTTAATCAGTTCGGTCGCACGCTTAACCGCCGAAGGGAACCAGGCACCACCGACCTCACTTAAAACCGTGGCGGAAGGTTGATGGGTAGGCAGGAGATTGGCCTGATAAATAAACCCGCGGAACTGGTCCACTTGTTTTAATAATTTATCAGCACACCCCGCAGTTGCTTTTTCGCAAAGTGTAATCGTGGTAATACCCGCATCAGTCACCACCTGCCAGGTCGGTAAAAAAAGATGCGAATCTAAATCATTTTTATCATCCCCTGGATAAAAGGGAAAACTGGCAATGAGTCGTGGTGGGTCACCAATCGATTGAATACTCGCGTTAATTTTTCTTAACCAAGTATCCGCTTCATTGAATCTATTTTTACCACGACCTTTCCACTCCACTAAAGGAAGCCCCGAAGCATGGGCTTGATGCTGTGATGGGTTTTCAAAATAACTCCGGGCACCCGATACATTCAGCGTCTCTAATACCGCCAAGGGATCTAATTCGGAGACCTGAAATGAGAGTGATACAAAGCCTAAGCCCGCCGATGCTTTCTCTGCAGCGAGCAGGGGATTGCTTAATTCACTGGAAGTTGGATTAACCACCGAGTTCACCGTAGAGAGTAAAATAGAATTGTCTAACTAAGCCTTCACTCCCGATGCAGAATCTTCGTTTTGGGGGAAAAGGATGCATTTTTCGGACACCTTTCTGCCCGTGCAAACGGTCGACCAGTTAAGTTGTCCTTCGAAATGAGTCGGTACCGGTTGGCCGATATTTATGAGAAGTTTGGCAGCCGAATCGGGCATGATAGGTAATAGAACGGTTCCGACCAGTCGCAGACCTTCAGCAACATAAGCCAGACATGAGTCGAGTCGCGCTTTATCTTGAGGGTCGGTTGACTTCGCTAATTTCCACGGTGCTCGAGTTTCAATAAAAGCATTCATGGCACTGACAAACACCCAGAGTGATTCAAGGGCGTGACTGATTTGATAACTGCCAAAAGAATCAAAATACTTTTTCTGCGTGACCGACCACAAATCGCGCAGCGACTTCTCTAATTCTTCATCGGCACTCGGTGCAGGAATGCTGCCCGCATAATTTCGTCCCACCATGTTAAGCAGACGGTTCACCAGGTTTCCGAGATTATTAGCTAAGTCAGCTTTGTAGCGGTCACCAAATCCCTTGTGAGAGAAGTCGGCGTCTTGTCCGACGACCATCTCGCGACTTAAATAATAGCGGAAAGCATCGGCACCGTGGGATTGGATTAGATTTAAAGTATCATTAGCATTACCTTCGCTCTTCGAGGCCTTCTTGCTATCGACCGTCCACCAGCCGTGCACCAGTAATTGTTTAGGTGGATCAATATTTAATGCCTTCAGCATGCAGGGCCAATAAACTGCGTGGGGAGGTGATAAAATATCTTTACCAATGACGTGCACATCGGCTGGCCAGAGATTTTTGTCCGCCACCGCCGAATAATAATTGGTTAGGGCATCAAACCAAACATAGGTTACGAAATTGTTATCGAAGGGCAGCTCGATTCCCCAAGTCAGACGAGACTTCGGACGCGAAATACATAAATCATTTAAAGGTTCTTTGAGAAATTCGAGAACCTGTTTCGCACGGAATGAGGGATTTATAAAATCGGGGTGACTTTTAATATGCTCAATCAACCAAGGCTGATACTGAGATAATTTAAAGTAATAATTTTCTTCGGTGGTTTGCGTGACTTCACCGTAGATCTCGGGCCAGGATCCATCCACATCGCGATCCTTATCAGTTAAAAACTGTTCCTGACGCGTAGAATACCAGTCGGTCTTTTTTCCTAAATAAATTAAACCTTGGTCGTGGAGTTTTTGTAGGAAACTTTGGACGACTAACTTGTGCCGCGTTTCGGTGGTACGAATATAATCATCATTAGACACATTCAGCGACTTGAGCATCGCTTTGAATATTTCGGCGATTTCGTCGACAAACACCTGTGGATTAACTCCACGTTTCTGTGCCGTCTGTTGAACCTTTTGCCCATGTTCATCCAATCCGGTAAGAAAATGAACCTTGTATCCCATCATTCTTTGATGTCGGGAAATAACATCAGCTAAGACCTTCTCGTAGGCATGCCCGAGGTGCGGAGCACCATTGGCATAATCAATCGCTGTAGTGATGTAAAAGGGACGCGTCATGAGACAAAGGCATAGTTAGTGGACTCCAAGATATCTGACAATCCTGGAAACCCCCTCAAGGCGATAATGGCCTACCTAGGAGCGAGAAAGCGGTTTAGAGACGGACGATGTCCGGCTGCAGGACGACTTCGAAACTATACCCAATCCCTGGACGGAGACTCAGCGTTTTGTCGCGCTCCAAGATTTGGTAATAGTGAATTTTCCCGAACAGACTCTTATGTTTAGGGTCTTCGCTCACGACTTTCGTTTCCAACCATTCACCGTGAAAATCATCACGTAAAATCTCACAACGATGCGATTCTTGTCCGAGCATTAAAGCACCTGCAGAAACCATGCGTGTGTGCAGAGCTGCAATAGGCAGAACGAATCGGAAGTTTTCTAAAACCAGCGCAACCTTTGGTGTTAACGTGAATCGTCCAGTAACTTTTCCACCAGTAAATTCCCAGTCGACCTTCATTGATGCCAAACCGCTAGAAAGTTTTTCGGTGTGATCAATCAGGTCAGGCTGATCATATTTAAAATGATAAGTTCCAGACTTAGTGCCCATAACCACTTGCATGTTCTTTCCGTAAAAAGACGGCGTGTATATTTTACCGCCAATGGTGTACTCGGGCAGGAAGGGCGTAGTGTAGAAATTACTTGGCCAATCAAACACCCCAGGCATGTGAGGGAAGGAGAGGGAATCGCAGAATTTATGGAAACCCTGGGAAACGATGGGGATCAGTATATTTAAACCTGAATCAACATCAGAATAAGATAATAAGCCCTGTTCCTTGCGTAGACTTTTATCAAAGGAATAAAAACGACAAACTAATCCCTTGTTCCCTTGAAGTACATTCATGCTACCACCGATTGTTTTAGCCAAACGTGACCACTGCGAAAGGTAGCGTGCGGCATCGAAATTCGCCATACGTGTTGTGTGACCCGGAATCGTGTCGCGCTCGACGTCGCGAATCACAATGGAACCGTGTTCCATATCGAAGAACGTGGTAAAGAAATGAGTGTAGAGGCGACGGACTAAATCGCGGGCAAGCGGTTCTTTATCGGAAGAAATTAAGCGGTCACGTAAGGCCTGTAAGATCAAGGTGACACAGTGCATTTGTCCGTAGGCACCAATGCCGCGGCCGTACGTCCAACCCAAACCATCTTCCCGTACAGTTTCTAAAATAATCCGTAAATATTTTTCAGCTACTGTCCGGAGCTTCGGTAATTTCGCATCTCGAACTTGGCTATTGGCATGCAATTGTAATGCCTGACGAATAAATATAACGGCGACAACGCCATAGAGATCGAAAGTACCACCCAAATTATCAGCGTTCGCTTGTTTCGAGGCATCATCATGAAATCCGCCAGTCGAGGCCGCCGTAATCCGTTCAATGAATCGATCCACCAACGCACCCGTTTCATCTTTTTTGGATAAACCAAAAGAAAATCTACAAACGGCTTTTGCGATATCAAAAGCTTGGACGTGGTCGTAGTGATCGTGGGTCACGGCTAAACGTTCATCGATTAATTTTCTAATATCGGCACCGAGAATTTCCCAAACGGGATTACGCTCACGGGTGGAGCCAAAAGCGAGAAGTCCTAAACAGGCAAAGGCCATACCATTGTCTGAGCCTTGTGAGAGTTTCACCTGGGCGGTAATCGTGCGTGCAACCAATTCAGGGATGCTTTGGCGTTCGAACACGAGGTCTCCTGTAGCACGAAAATACTCACCCAGAGCGAGGGCGACGTGGCCTGGCTCATCAGCACGACTGGTTTCACCAGCCACAGGCTGGACCGACCCATCCGGTGTAATCGAACTGAGGTTAATTTTCAGAAGAGCCCTAGTTTGATCTAGGCACTGACTTGAGAAATTCTGCATGCGGAATAGTCTGAATTGAGGACTAGCACCTGTGTGTCAATGCCACATCACAACAATTTGCTGTATTTCGGATGACTAAAATAAAATCCGCACCCTGGAGTTTTAGCGGACTAATATTAAATATAATTCCTTCGGACCGTGGGCACCGAGAACGAGGATGCGCTCGATATCACCCGTCCGACTAGGCCCAGTGATAAATGAGAGCATACTTGGCATTTTGCCCCCGAATTGGACATTTATTTGCTCAAAACAAGCAGCTAAATCAGGCACCACTTGATCGGCTTTCGCAATAACCACGTGCACGGGCGGCAAAATGGATAATCCACGACCACCCGATGTCTCACTCGAGACCAGAATGGCTCCGAATTGAGCGACAATGGACACGCAAGACGTCAGCCCGACATCGACTGCCTCTAGTTTGTCTTTAGAGAAGGAGTCATCCACCGCCCAAGCATTGCCGTCGATTGCCAGAGCTACCGGTGTCACCAGTTCATTCTTATGATAGGCGATATTCTTCCAGTTCTTCTTTTGTGCTAAATCTTTCACCAAGGTTATCGCTTGATCTAAATTTTCCACAGGGTGGAAGCTGGCCTTCAACTTGGCTAGATTATCAGAAAGTAGCGCCATAGTTTCCGCTTGAGTATCACCCACTTCGGGCAGCCAGGCCTTGCCCGCAACCTTGGAAGATTCACCCTTCAAATGTGGCTTCGGCGAAGGGGTTTTTAGCGCCTCGCGGATGCGACCCATGATTTCTTTACGAGCTTCAGACATTTTTAGAATCCTTCCATACTTCTCTAAATGATTTTTGGGGAATCGCTGGCAGATCACGCGACTTGAGCCACGTACCTAAATAAGGAAGAGGCAGGTGTTTCAATAATCCGAATGTCTTTCGAAAAACTTTTCCGCCTAAAGAAAACAGCGCTGGACGTTGAATCACAAAATTAAAGGTACCGTGAAAAACACGATCGAATAAATTAGGCACCACCTTCGCAGCATTGCGTCGATTTTGTAACAAGTGGTGGTGCAGATCGATACGCACCGGGCAGGCATCGGTACACGCACCACAGAGTGACGAGGCACCTGAAAGGTGATTCCAATCCTTGAGACCACGTAAATGAGGAGTAATCACGGATCCAATCGGCCCTTGGTACGTGGTACCGTAAGCGTGACCGCCAATATTTTTAAAGATCGGACAAACATTTAAACAAGCACCACAGCGAATACAATGGAGCGAATCGCGTTGTTCAGGATCTGCTAATATCTGAGTGCGAGCATTATCTAATAAGACTAAATGAAACTCTTCGGGGCCATCCAACTCACCTGGTTTCTTAGGACCCGCATAAAGGGTATTATAACAGGTCATCGGTTGACCCGCACCCGCGGTTGCTAACATCGGTAGTAAGACGGTGAGGTCATCGATGGTATTAATCACTTTTTCGATTCCAGAGAGGGCAATATGTACGCGGGGCATTGCGGCCGTTAAACGAGCATTCCCTTCGTTCTCGGTAATGGAAATTTGACCAGTATCGGCGACTAAAAAGTTCGCACCGGTGATACCTACATCAGCTGTGATATAGAGTTTACGTAAATGCCGACGTGCGATCATGGTCAGCTCCTCAGGGCTGTCCGTCGGTGCAGTTCCCAGATGCTTCGTAAATAACTCGCTAATCGCCTCACGCTTTAAATGCATACAGGGGAAGACGAAGTGGTAAGGCGCTTCACCCCGTAATTGTTGGATGAACTCACCCAAATCACTCTCCACAACACCGAAACCGGCTTTCTCCAGAGCATCGTTTAGATGAATCTCTTCCGTGGTCATACACTTCGATTTAATAACGGCGGTGGCATTCACTTTAGCTACTAAATCTAAAATAATTTTTCGGGCTTCAGCCGCATCGCGAGCCCAGTGAACCTCGCCACCGTTCGATTCAAACTTGGCGACAAACTTTTCTAATACTTCCGCTAAATTATTTACGGCTGACCATTTAGCAAGTGAAGCGGCATCGCGGGCGAGTTCCCAATTGCGATACCTTGCCTGATAGATGTCGCGATTTTTATAATAACCACCGAGCGCGGTACGAATGAACTGACGTTGAACGCCATCCGCACTCGTGAGTGTAGATTCCTTGATGAAAATGGATTTAGAATTAAGCATGGTCGATCCCCATCGCTAAGAGTTCGGCGATATGCAGAGGTCTAATGACTTTGCCTTCGCGGGATAACCAGCCACCAATCTGGAGTAAGCAGGATGGGTCAGATGAAACAATATAGTCCGCACCCGTTCGGGCGAGGGCACCCGCTTTTACTTCTACCATGGCCGTAGAAATCATCGGGAATTTCACCGCGAATAAGCCGCCGAAACCACAGCACGATTCGGCCTCTTCGGTTTCGATTAATTCGAGACCTTTAACCGCACGTAACAACTTACGGGGCTCTTCTTTGAGTCTTAACTCTCGGAGTGCGTGACAACCATCATGGTAAGTAACCTTTTTATTTAAAGAAGCACCGACATCGGTAATCTTTAATTGCGAAACAATGAAATCTGAAAATTCAAACGTGCGTTGCGAGAGTCTCTTCGCTTCTGCTTCGTATTTAGTACCATGAAGTAGTTCAGGATAAAATTTCTTCATCATCGCCACACAGGAACCGGAAGGACCAACGACCACCTCTGCATCCTTAAAGACTTCTAAACTACGAATCGCACCTTCTTTAGCGATTTCCCATTGCCCAGAATTATACGAAGGCTGACCGCAACAGGTTTGACTCGAATTAAATTCAACTTCTTGGCCAAGTTTTTTCAGAACCTTAGCCGTCGCCAAGCCTACCTGTGGGGTAAGCTGGTCGATAAAGCAGGGAATGAAAAGGGAAACGCGCACAGTTTATCTTAAGAAAGCCTCGTGTAGGCCACCGTCGACTGTGATCACTTGGCCAGTGGTTTTGTTTAGGCGATTGGAAACTAATAAGAAATACGCCTCCGCTTGGTCAGCTGGAGTAATCGGATTCTTTGTGAGAGTTCTTTCAGCATAGAACTGAGATAATTTAGTCGTGAGTGATTCCGATGCTTCATCATCGGTGTAAGGAATATTATATTTAGCGAGCGAAGCGATCACGCGATCACGAGGGAACATCGCTGAACCTTGAACAACGGTCGCAGGCGCAACACCATTAACACGAATGAGAGGGGACAATTCCATGGCTAGTTCGCGCACGAGGTGATTTGCGGCAGCTTTGGAAGTGTCGTAGGCCACGGAGCCTTTCTTGGCGACAACGGCATTGGCGCTGGTCGTAAGTACCATATTTCCGCGGAGGCCTTGTTCTTTCCAGGTCTTAAAAGCTTCATCAGCAACCAGATAACTACCCGTTACATTTAAAGCAAACGTCAGAGCCCACTTATCGTCGGGAATGTGTCCAGAGGTGTCAGGTGACACGAAAATGCCAGCCGTGACGCAAATGGAGTCGAAGCCTCCGTAGGCCAAGGCGACTTCATCAAGCATGCGACGAATCGAATGACGATCCATGATGTCACCTGCTAAGCCGATGGCTGGACCACAATTGGAGAGTCCGGTACCGGCAACACCGATACCAATACCGTATTTATCAGTAATTTCTTTCGCGGTGGCTTGGGCAGCTTCGACATTTTTATCTACGCAGACAATATGAGCACCTTCTTTAACTAAGCGGTGTGCGGTTTCTTTACCGATGCCTGAACCTGCACCGACTACGATAATCACTTGGCGTGCTAATTCATTCTCCGCAGGCATGCGCTTCAATTTAGCTTCTTCTAATAACCAATACTCGATATCAAAGGCTTCTTGTTGAGGCAGGGCAATATACTGGTCAATCGCCTCCGCTCCACGCATGACTTCAACGGCACAATTATAAAATTCAGCAGTCACACGTGACTCCGACTTATCTTTACCCCAAGCAATCATGCCTACGCCAGGAATCAGAACCACGGTAGGATTAGAATCACGCATGGCTGGTGAATTTGCACGTTTGCAGGCGTTATAATATTTAGCGTAATCTTTACGGTAGTTATCTAAACCCGATTGAAGTTTGGATTTAAGTGTCGCGACGTCCTCAGCTTGTGGATTCCAATCAATGTAGAGAGGCTTAATTTTCGTGCGCAGGAAGTGATCAGGGCAGGAGGTACCTAATTCGGCTAAGCGTGGTGCATCTTTCGAATTAACGAAACGTAAAATCTTTTCATCATCTTGCACCGTTCCAATAAAACGCTTTTCTTGTGAGACCTGACCACGGAGCCAAGGCAAGATTTTTGCTAAGACTTCAAGGCGTTTCGCCGCGTCGAGGGTTTGATATTTCGCACCGCCGAATGCTTTGGCATCGCCACCTTTAGCTTGATACTGCGAGTCGATATAAGCGGCAGCTTGTTCGATCATCGAAAGGGTTAGTTCGTAACAGGCTTTATCGTCATCCGCCCATGAAATAAATCCGTGCTGACCCATCATGATAGCCTTGGTCGATGGCTCTTTGCGGGCGATTTCCTGCATCGCTAATCCTAATTCGAATCCAGGACGCATCCATTTTACATAGGCCATTTTCCCCGCGAAGATTTTTTGCGTGAGTGCTTCACAATTCTTAGATGCAGCAATCGAGATGATCGCATTAGGATGCATGTGGTCGACATGCTTGCCGGGTAAGAAGCTGTGCAGCGGGGTATCGATTGATGAAGCGCGAGGATTTAAATTAAAAGTCGTGTGATTATACATGCCGACCATGTCATCTTCCGCCTGTGACTTTAATCCCTTATCGGCACGTGCGGCATACACCGCTTGTAGTTCAATAAGTTTGTCTTGGTAGAGTGAGGAGAAATTTTCGCGGGTCGACGTACGTAAATCGCCGCCTGAACCTTTGACCCATAACACCGGCACGTTCTTTCCAGATAATGGATCTTTTTCTGTGGTCTTCGAGGAAGTGTTACCACCACCGGTGTTGGTGATACGCTGGTCGGCGCCCAACTTGTTCGAACGATAAACTAATCGTCCGACTGGATCGAGCTTGGCGACTTCTGTGTCGTTCCAAAGGTTAGATACATATTTTAATGAGGACATGATATTTTAATATTAAGATTTAGGAAGTTTTTGGAAAGTGGAGTAGGCCTTAGCCCAGGGTGCTGCAGACTTCGGCTTAAAGGTTTTAAATTGATTCGAGCGACGCACGACCTTGCGAAGTTCTTCAATATTTTTGAGTTCTTTCGTCGCCATCGCTTGCACCAGAATATTTCCCATAGCCGTAGCTTCAACGGGACCGGTTACAATAAGGCGACCTGTGGCATTCGCGGTCGCCTGATTTAATACGTCGTTACGACATCCGCCACCCACGATATGGAGTTGTTTGATTTTTCGACGGGTAAGTTTTTCGAGGCCATCTAACTCTGCTCGGTAGAGGAGAGCTAAAGAATCCAAAATACAGCGGGTGATTTCACCGACAGATTGAGGAATGGGTTGTTTAGTCTCACGACAGTAGTCTTGGACTTTTTTAACCATGCTACCCATTTTTGAGAATCGACCATCATCGGGTCTAATCAAAGAACGTAGCTCAGCAGATTTTTCTGCCTGTTGGGTGATGCTTGAATAATCGAGCTTCTTATCAGCCTTAACCCATTCGCGGCGACATTCCTGTAAAATCCAAAGTCCCACCAAACATTTCAGGAAGCGAGTCGTGCGATTATGACCGATTTCATTGGTGAAATTCGCTTTACGCACAGCCTCATTGATCAAGGGCTTATTGAGTTCAACGCCGAGCAACGACCAAGTTCCGGATGAAAGGTAGGCCCATTGATTTCCCTTAGGTGCAGGAACTGCCGCCACCGCCGAAGCAGTATCATGTGCGCAGACGGCAACTACTTGAACATTTTTAAGTTTAGTTTTTTTCTCTAACGCTGGTGAAAGCTTCGCGATGACTTTTCCAGGCTGAATGGTCTCAGGGAAAAGATGTTTCGGAATGTTCAGCTTTTCAATCAAGGGCCATGCCCATTGATTTCTACTAGTATCCCATAATTGACTACCCGATATCAAAGTTTCTTCCGCGCAAATTTTTCCAGTAAGTTTCCAACTCACGGCATCACCGATGAGTAAGAATTTATCGGTATTCTTTAAAACCTTTGGACGGGTTTTGAAATCAGCATATAACTGATAAAGCGTATTGATAGAAAGAGAGCCAATACCCGTGGCACTGAAAATCTTTTGAGGTGACAGCTTTTTCTGAATTTCAGCAAAGGTGGCGTCGGTGCGTTCGTCACGATAGCAATAAGGTAAGTCGATCACTTCGCCGGCTTGATTAATTAAAACATAATCCACTCCCCAAGAGTCGCAGCCAATCGATTTCACTGGCCCCAGTTTCGCCGCTTTCTGTAAACCGATTTCAATTTCTTTAATGAGTCGTGGAAAATCCCAGCGTAAGGTGCCTTTGTGTTTTATCGCACCATTCGAAAAACGGTGAACTTCAGTCATACTCAATTTGCCAGAACGGAGCGAACCACGGATCACGCGACCCGATTCTGCTCCTAAATCAATGGCAAGGTAGTGTGACATTATTGTCCGAGCATTTTTTGGCGGTAGTGTTCGTCAGGTCGACCGGCAATGCGTTCGACTTGTCCAGCTGACATGAAATCAGGTCCACCGAGGGTGGCGGCGCCGACAAATATTTGCGCAGACTTTTCAGCCATGAGCAAGGTGCCCATGACCGCCTTGGGGCTAGATCCCACGGCGATGATTCCGTGATTCTTCAGCAGAATAACTTTGGGTTCACGTCCGGTGCGACGAACATACAAGAGCGTTTCATCGCGAATCGCCTTAGCTAAACTCAAACCTGGATCAACATAAGGCACTAAAACGGATTCAGTTCCGCAAAGCACCACTTCATCAGGAAAAAGTCTTTGCGTTGCGAATTCCTTCGCGCGTGGAGAACAGAGAATTTGATTTACGGCGATGGCGTGAACGTGGCCGACGCAGTTGACGCCGGGCAGAGTTAAGAGCCATGCGTGAAAGAGCGCTTCAATCGAAGGCTTTTTGGCATTCGAGTCTACACGTGAATCAAACAACGCTTTATCAATCGCTGCGTCACTTAGATCTCTTTCATTAAACAGTGGTAGAAGCTTATCGAAGCGACAAACGGCGACATCCGTCGTCTGTAGTTTTTCCAGATTAGTGCCGGATGCTTTTACCGCGAAAGTTTCATCATTCAATTTCATGGATGAATTACCTTCACCCAAAATAGCCATACGCAACGTGGGCGAACCCATTTGGTGCGACAACTCTAAGAGTGGATTTAGGTCCTTAGCTTCGGTACTCATCTTAGAACTTACCACAAAGGGACACCTTGATGCCTAATTCCTGGAAAGCGGCCGCTTTAGCCAATAATCCGCGTTTTGCGCCGGCAGGGGAGGGTGTATAGACCACTTGTATGTGGTTAGAAGGGTGGCGAGCCATCATCTCATCGCGAGAAATGCCCGAGAGCACGGTGTGCATGATGGGCCACTGCGGAGTGGATTTTTGCCAGCGATCTTCGGTTTCAGCCTGAGGCAAGGCAATGACTTCAGCGACACCCAAGTCTGCGTGGAGTTCATTATCACGAACGAAAATACGAGACCAAACAATCCAGCCTGGTTTGGAAACGCCTTTAACCGTGCCACCGCCTAAACGGAAATACATGGCCGGCTGTCTTTCGGAAACCGTTCCTTTATATCCACCAATGAAATGTTGGACGGGAGCGGCACCAGAAATTAAGAAGACCCAGACGTACTCATCGATCATCTTCTTGCCTGATGGACCGACATACTGACGGCCCCAACGTAAATCGTGCAGAGTGTTCTCAGGTTCGAATCCTAATTTCTTCCACAAGTGATAAGTGATTAAACCGTCGAGACCAGCACACTCATCGACTTCATTAAAGTGAGGGAGGGCTTCACCTTTAAATAATTCACGTTTGTTCGCGCGATCCAAGACCGGAGGGCGCTCGCGATTATTTAAGAGGCCTTCCACGAGATCCGAGGCTGGTGCGAGATCCTTCAGACCTTGTTGATACTGAATACCGATGGTGGCACAGCCGAAGTCATCAGCAATACGCACAGCGGCGATGTACATTTTCAATTGGGCGATCGTCTGAGCCTTGGTGAGTTCAGTCTTTTCATTCTTACCCCAAGCAAATTTCATACCTTTTTTGAGTAACCAGTTTAAAGCCTTCTGTGCTTCGGCATCTTTCACGGTTAACATCTCAGCGTATAAAGAAGACTGACTGAGACGTTCTTTATAAACTCCGGTAGGGTGAATGATCTCGTCAGGGATGATCGCGTTGTACATACCCATACAACCTTCGTCAAAGACACCCATGATGGCTTTTTTGGAACGGAAATCTTGGGCGAAGCGACGACCGACTGAAGCGTCAGCACCCGCCAGCGGACGACTTAAGGACTTCACATGAGGTGTGGCGTGTTTGACTTCACCTTTCTTGAGCCAAGCTACTAAACCGTTTTTAAATTTCTCATCGGTGAAATCTTCGCTCCATAACGAGGAGAATTTAACGCCCGCTTTAAGGAGTGAACCATTGAGATTCAACATGCCGACGAGACCCGGCCAAACGCCTGACCAATTAGCCAGCGTTAGAATAGGCCCAGTATGAGTTAACAAACCAGGAAGAATGTGGTGAGAGTATTGCCAGACAGCTTCGGCCACAATCACCGGAGCGTCTTGGGGAATTTTACTGAAAACTTGGATGCCGTATTTTTGAGAGTCGATGAAGCTGTGCTTCACATCAGAGCGATATCCGTGCGCACGCTTTACCGTGTAACCGAGCACACGAAGGGCCGAAATTAATTTCGCCTCCATCGCTAATTGTTCTTTTTCACACTTCTGATTAGCGGAAGCGCGAAGATCGCCGTTAGCGACCAAGTAGAGAATATTTTTTTTCACGAGTAGGGTAGGTGATAAGATTAGGCGGTGATGATGTGCTGGGCTGGCATTTTTACTTTTGCCTTAGCGACCGTCGCCGCATCGGTATCAATCACCAAATATAAAGGGGCAATGTCACGGGTCACAGCACTGGGACCGGTACGACCAAGCTTAGACTTGTGCATGCAAATAAGGGTTTGGTCACTGCGACGAATCACTTCGCGTTGCTGGTGAGAGATATCGCGCTGAGAATTCCAGAGTCCGTTTTCATCAATACCTTGGGCGCCGAGTAAGGCTAAATCAAAATTCCATCGGGCAACTTCCTCTAAAGTGCGATCGCCCGCGACCATGGCTTGTTGGGCCAGATACAATCCACCAGGAATATAAACTTCGACGCCGGGTAAGGTACAAACCAACTGAGCGGTCGGAATGCTGGTGGTGATAATTTGTAAATCAGGAATACGGGCCGCGACAATGGCTTCAGCAGCACAATGAACGGTTGAACCAGAATCGATATAGATGGTCATACCAGCCTTAACATAACTCGCAGCTTTGAGTCCGACTTTTTGTTTGGCTTCAGCTTCATCCGTTTTACGTGAATCGAGTGGCGGGAAGTTTCGATTGAAGTCCGATAAAGCCCCACCATGAGTTCTGGTCAAACGACGCTGACTTTCTAACTCTGTAAGATCGCGACGAGCGGTAGCTTCGGAAACATTAAACTGCTTACAGATTTCCAAGACAGGGACGTAACCAACATTGCCAAGGAGTTTTGCGATTGCATCGCGGCGGGCTTCGATAACGTGACGGGCGACTTTCATATGGGTAATTTATATGATTGTTGTCAGTCATGTAAATGGCAAGCCGATTACCAACCCCGAACCCACCCAATCTTGTATTTCGCACAATATACATTATGTCTAATTGGTAATTATATAACAAATACAGGCTCAATACCAATAATTTGTGTTTAATCTTGGGGTCTATCCTACCTCTCTATAGTCTTTAGGAAATACGCACAATGTTTGCACGAAACCACTCATTAGATTCAGTCTGCCTATCGGTACTTATGAGTTTGTTTTTAGGCGGCTGTGCCACTCAACAAACCGATAAAAAGCCCGCGGCGATTGGCACCTATCCCGCAGATGCGTGTTTGAGTTGCGAAGCCATCATGTCGCGTTCGGTCCCAGTCACCTACCTTATTCTCCATCATACCGCTGTGCCCC
The DNA here is from genome assembly GCA_040398005.1 of Opitutales bacterium. Taxonomy (GTDB): domain Bacteria; phylum Verrucomicrobiota; class Verrucomicrobiia; order Opitutales; family UBA953; genus UBA953. The sequence goes on along the minus strand of JBBAUX010000007.1, from coordinate 14,492 downwards.
TGCCCTCCGCCCTAGAGATCCTCAGAGGCAAAGACCCTCAGCATAAGGTCGGCATTCATTATTTGGTAAGCGATGAAACTGTACCCAGAGTTTTCAAATTAGCTTCCGAAGAGTTTTCCACGTCCCATGCCGGCCGAAGCAAATGGCTAAATGTTAAAAGTATGAATCAAGCGTCCATCGGTATCGAAATCGTGAATCTCGATGGTAACACTAAGGTGTATCCCAAAGCGCAAATTACCAAAGTAATCAATGTGTCACTCGATATTATTAAACGACACAATATTCCCGCGACGAACGTGCTGGCGCATTCTGATATCGCCATCGGTCGCAAAGTAGATCCCGGCAGTAATTTCCCTTGGAAACTTTTGGCCGAAAGCGGCGTGGGTGCCTGGCCCGATGATGCCGATGTCGCCCGTTTTAAAATTCTGTATACTAAAAATGTCCCAAGTAATTCTGAACTATTTGAAATGTTTAAGACTTATGGATACCGACCAGAAAACTCTGAAACTAAGACCATCAAGTCGACCGTCGAAGCATTTCAAAGACACTTCCGGACTTCTAAAGTGAATGGCGAGGCCGATGCTGAAACAGTCGCCATCTTAGCCGCTCTGAATTTCAAGTACCGTAAAAAGTAACTTAGGCGTCGGTCCTTATGCCCAGACGATGCTTAACTTTTTTGAGCGCATCCGTCAGCATATCCCGCTCCGGATATTTCCACCAATAAAGAATGGCGGCATAGACGGCGGCGGCGATGGCTGCGGCGATACTCATCGCCGTGAATAAAGCGATTTTCGAATTCAGAACATCCCAGCGATGTAACAGCGGATTTACGAAATGGAAAATCTGGTACGCAATGCCACCCATCAAGAGCGATCCCACGATAGCTTGTCCACAAGGCTTTAAAAGTGATTCAGCTAAGACGTAAGGGGCAGATTTTTTAAGCTCCATGCGTAGTAAAACATACTGCATCATCGCCGCGACGGCATTAGCACAAGCTAGGCCCTCAATTCCATAACCTTTCCAAACGACAAAGATCGAGGCGACCACGTTGACCGAGACAGATTGTAAAGCCACGCGGAATGTCGCCGTAGTATTACCGATCACATTCAAGGCCCGCGTAACCATCGAGATCATCGCATGGAATGGCATCGCTAAAGCGAAAAGACAAAGCACGAGGCGGGTATTCTCACAGTCCTCCAACTTAAATTTTCCAAATTCAAAAAGCACTTGCACAATTTCTCTGGAGAAAACCACGAAGCCAACCGCAGCGGCAATATTGATGGCTAGAATCAAACGCATACCGCGTGCGTAGTTTCGACTGAGGGCATCAGAATTATTTTGCGCAAAAGCCGTAGCCATCGCTGGAAACATCACGGTGGCAATCGACGTTGAAAATAGTCCGATGGGTAACTCCACAATACGATTCGCGATGTAGTAGTAAGTTAAACCGGCTCCATCGACGTTGAAGGCAAGACTTCGGGAAATTAAAAAGTTGATCTGCAGAATACCAGCACCCAGAGCCGCCGGAACAAACGCGATTCTTAGAGCGCTCCAGGCTTTTTCATCGGCATGCACTGGATGACTTTTCCAACCCGCTTGCTGGAGACCCCACATGGGTATCAGTAACTGCAAAACACCGCCCGCAACGGCACCCGCACACAGCCAACGCGCCTGACCCATCGGAGTATCGGCCAGATAGTATCCAAAGAAACCTAAACCCAAAATCATACAAAGGTTTAAAGCGGATGAAGCAATTTCCGCTAAGCCGAATCGACCACTCAAATTGACCGCTGAGGTAAATAGTGCCGCGATACAAATCAAAGGCATGTAGGGCATACACCACGCCGTAAGTTCTGCCGCATACCTTTGTTGATCATTCGCTGCTAAGAGAAACCAGAGTAATGCACCGCCCATACCGACCAACATTATGCCCAACATCCATGGCAACATTCGACGGACGATATAATTTAAGAACGCGTAGGATTCCTTGGTGCCACCTTCATTTGCTTTAGCGGCTAAGACTGGAATGGTCGCTGCGGTCAGAGCTCCTTCACCCAAGAGTCGGCGAAATAAATTAGGAATCTGAAACGCGAATAAAAAAGCTGACGCCACGATACCCGCACCAAAAAATGCCGCAATTAATTGGTCGCGGACTAAACCTAAAATACGCGAGACCATCGTCCACGACGCCGTCTTCGCCATGTTCCGATATTGGCGCGACTGTTCGTTCATTGCTTAGGGAAGAATGGCACGCATGCCTTCTTCTAATACAGCGCGCAGTGCGGGAATGATGTCGGTGCGAGGAATGGTCGCTTCGGTGCGATCGGTTAAACTTCTGACCTTGGTAATTCCTTTAGCGACTTCTTCACCACCGTAAACTAGTGCGTATTGTGCACCAATGGTTTCCGCACTTTGAATTAATTTAGGGAATTTACCGTCGCGTAAATTGTATTCGACCCGGAAGCCGGCGCGACGAAGTGCCGCGATATCCTCAAGAGCAACATGGCGAGCATCATCGCCCAGAATCATGACATAGAAGTTCGGTCCGTCTGAATACTTAGGTAAAAGATTTTTAGACTCTAACAAGTCACGGACGGTTACATCACCCATACCGAAACCAGCAGCTGGTAAATCGGGTCCGCCTAATTTCTTAACTAAAGTATCATAACGTCCGCCACCCGCCAGTGCACGAGCTTCGGCACCGACTTCAAAAGCCTCGAAAACAAAGCCGGTATAATAAGCCAAACCACGGACGATGGTTAAATCAATCGATACACATTCCGAAAAACCGAGGGCTTTAATAGAAACTAGTAATTGTTTCCATTCCAGTAAACGTGCAGCCATCGCTGCATCCTTCTGGGCAATGACTTCCAATTCACCCAGTGAACGAATGGATGCGAAAGCTTTAACCGATGCTAATAATTTAGGGGTATCGCAGTCACTACCCGCAAGTACGGCTTTCATCGCTTCTAGTAAATCGCCAGGACTGGAACGTTCTAACTTATCCACCACACCTAAGACGGCCGTGATTTTTTCAGTTGGAACTTTTTCGCTCTCTAAAAATTTAAACCAGAGTTGGCGGTCGGAAATTCGGATCGAAAAATCTTTTTGAGTCAGACCAAAACCTAACAAACAATCAGCGCAGAGTGCGATGAGTTCAGCGTCGGCCGTCGCACTCGCTTCACCGAGTAAATCGGCGTTCAACTGATAAAAGGATCGGAGACGTCCTTTCTGTGGCTTTTCGTAACGGAAATTTTCACCGATAGAAAACCAGCGAATCGGTTTCGGCATTCCGTTGGCACGAGCTCCGACCATGCGAGCCAGCGAAGGGGTCATCTCCGGACGGAGACTCACCTGGCGGCCACCCTTGTCTTCAAAGTTGAATAACTGCTTAACGATCTCTTCTCCGGACTTCTCGGTAAATAGCTCTAAAGGCTCGAGCACAGGGGATTCCCACTCGCGAAAACCGTAGCGGCGGCAGGCCTGACGCCAGACCGTAAAGAGATGATTTTGGATGGCTCTATCTTCAGGATAAAATTCTCTAAAACCTGGTAATGAGCGGATATCTGCCATGGATAAAAACTTACTCGGGCTTCGTGTCAGTCTTATCAATATTATAAGACTTCAATTTAGCTTTAAGTTCTTTACCGGCTTTAAATTTAATCACGGCGCGTCGAGGAATCACGACATCGGTTTCAGGACGATTAGGATTACGACCGATACGACTCTTACGAACCTGAACTTGAAATACACCAAAGTTACGGAGCTCCACATCATGACCAGCGAGCAAGGCTTCAGTGATCGCGTCCAAGGTTAACTGAACGCTGTCGCGAATATGCTTTTGTGGGTAGCCTTTATCCGTAAAAATTTTCAGGACTATTTGCCGCTTTGTAAGATTGTCAGACATGGATAAAAACTAGTAAGTGTTGATAGAGAAAGACAAAGGAAAGGGGTCATGGCAATACCCTAGCCTAAGTTTATTCAAGATTTTGCACCTGTTCTCTAATTCTCTCAATTTCAGTTTTTACCTCTAAAACGGCACGAGTTGTGGCTATTTCTGATGCCTTACTGCCCACGGTATTAGCCTCTCGCAGCAGTTCCTGCACGAGAAAGTCTAATTTTCTCCCATTTTTATCACCCTCTAAGTCTTGTTGAAACTGTTGAAGGTGACTTTTCAGCCTGACGATTTCCTCGGTAATGTCACAACGATCCGTCCAAATCGCAATTTCCTTAAGCACACGCTCGTCAGCTAAATCTAATTCCAGGCCCATATCTTTTAATCGTTTGAGCATCAAATCTCGATGACGCTTTGGAGCTTCCTTTTCAGACTCCTGCATGAAGTCGACACTATGATTAATTTTGATGAGTCGGGCCTTCAAATCCTTCGCCAAAGTATTTCCTTCGACCTCACGCATTTTCATGAGTTGCTTAACGGCAATCTCGAGTGCTGATAAAACATCTTTTTCACAAACATCAAAGGAAGGTAAACTCGGACGATTGTTACTCCGGACATTACTCAAACTTAAAAGTAAATGAGCATCAGGTGTGACGGGTACATTCAACTTTTTTGCCAGAGCCTGAAACTCTTCAAACAAAGACCGAAGATTATTTTCATCCCACTGAGTTGCGGAGCGATTTGATAAATCGGCAGAGTTAATTCGCACAGTCACTTTACCGCGATGTAAGTGTTGGCGAATGGCGTTACTGACCACGGATTCAAGGGTCGGCCACTCCTCCGGACCATAAACGGAAATCTGTAAATTCTTCTGATTTACCGAGGCAATTTCGATAGCGTAAGACTTTCCATCGAGTTTAAGTTCCGCCCGACCAAAACCTGTCATGGATGCCGCGCACATAAATTAGAGTTTAATTTCAACGCCCATCGCACGAGCTGCACTCCAAACGTCCTTATCACCACGTCCCGATAAATTAATTAAAACGGTAGAAGTTCTTGGACTATCGGAAGCTAACTTACAGCCATAGGCGACAGCGTGACTCGTTTCTAGAGCAGGAATAATCCCCTCTTTGCTCGATAATAATTTAAAGGCATCGAGACACTCTTCATCCGTCGCGTAAGCAAATTTGATTCTTCCTCTTTCGTGATAGTAAGCGTGCTCAGGTCCAACGGCTGCGTAGTCTAATCCAGCAGACACAGAATGCGTGCCTTCGATTTGGCCTTCGCTGTTTTGTAAAATGTGCGTGAGACAACCTTGGAGTACACCGAGACGACCACCCGCAAATCGGGCGGCGTGTTGACCTTCCACAATTCCATGTCCACCGGCTTCGACGCCAATGAGTTCAACTTCAGGTTCGTCCAAGTATTCAAAGAAAGAACCAATCGCATTGGATCCTCCGCCGACACAGGCCACCACGTGATCGGGTAGTTTATTTTCAGCACGAAGCATCTGTTGCTTAGATTCCATCGAGATAATGCGATGAAAATCACGCACCATCATGGGATAAGGGTGTGAGCCATAAGCCGTTCCTAAAATATAATGCGTATCGCGTACATTGGTCACCCAATCACGCATCGCCTCATTGACGGCTTCTTTTAGGGTCTTCTGCCCAGCTTCGACTCCGCGAACTTCAGCGCCCATGAGACGCATCTTATAAACGTTGAGAGCCTGACGTTCCATATCTTCCGCGCCCATGTAGATGACGCACTTCAGACCAAATTTAGCACAGACAGCAGCGGTGGCTACTCCGTGTTGTCCAGCGCCCGTTTCGGCAATGATGCGCTTCTTACCCATACGAATAGCGAGCAAGGCTTGGCCGATGGCATTGTTAATTTTATGGGCACCTGTGTGCAGCAAGTCCTCACGCTTTAAATAAATTCGAGCACCACCAAAATGTTTAGTGAGTGACTCTGCGAAGTACAGTCCGGTGGGACGTCCGGCAAATTCACGCAACATATTCGTGAAGTCATTTTGAAATACTGGATCACGACGAGCTTCGGCGTACGCTTTGGATAACTCTAAAAGTGGAGTCATCAAAGTTTCCGGAACATACATTCCGCCAAACTGACCAAAACGTCCACGGACATCAGGTACCTGGAAGCGTGGTTCTTTGGTTGGAATGAGACTCGAAGCGGACATGATTAAAATAAGATAAAGAGCGAAGTAAGACCAAGGGCAAGCGACAAGGACAAATCGGAGTCTTGCGCTTTCTTTCTACCTATATCAGATAAATCCATGCCTCGTACCCTGCTAATCTTATTACTGATTTGTCCTTTTAGCTTATGGGCGGCCGAACAATCTGGCCCTGATAAAACGGCGGAAGAAGTACGAAATGAGTTCACCACCCAACGTGCCATAGTCACTGGGCTGGTCGAAGGCGTAACCGAATATCTGCCCGTATCCTCAACCGGCCACATGATTATCAGCGATGCGGTCATGGGTATCGACAAGAGTTCAACCCAGGTAGAAGCCAGCGTAGTGGATCGAAAAGGTCGGAGACTCTCGCTCGAAAAAATCGCCGATGACTACATTGTCATCATTCAACTCGGGGCGATTCTCGCCGTGCTCTTTATTTTTTATCAACGAATGAGTTCGGTCGTGGTCGGAATTTTTAAAGGTAGTCGCAGTTCTATTTTCTTAGCGCTGGCCATCCTCATCGCATTTTTACCCGCAGCTATAGTAGGATTACTCGTCAAGGATTACATACCCTTCAATGTAACCATCGTCGCTCTAGCCTTAATCATCGGAGGATTTGTCATCTTTTTAGCGGAAGAAAAATTACCTAAAATTCCTTCCGATAATAGTGGTGAATTAAATGTATCACTCCAGCAGGCACTGTGGATTGGACTCTGCCAATGTGTTGCGCTCATCCCTGGAACAAGTCGTTCACTGGCCACTATTTTAGGCGGACGCTGGGCCGGACTTTCCTCCGCCGTCGCCACAGAGTTTTCGTTTCTCGTTGGCTTCGTTATTTTGTCCGCCGCTTCAGTCTACAAAATGTATGCACTCGGACCTGCCCTACTGCAGGTGTACCCCATTGGAAATGCGAGTCTTGGACTTTTCGTCGCGGCCGTGTCCGCATTCATTTCCGTAAAATGGATGATCGGATTTATTATGCGCCGCGGACTTAAACCCTTTGCCTGGTACCGAATCATAGCGGGCCTTGTATTGCTTGGCGCAAAGAGCTTAGGTTACCTCTAAGCCCTATTTTATTATCATTTTTATGATTTAAGTTCGACCGCTTAATGGCCAAAAGGGGTTTGACTACTGAAATGATAAGTTATTTAACCACTTCAACCACTACGACTGATGTTTAAGCGTTTCCCAGGGCTATTTACCCAAGCCATTGGTATCGACCTAGGTACCGCCAATACTTTGGTCTTTCTCAAAGACCGAGGCGTCGTCCTTAGAGAACCTTCCGTGGTCGCGATTCGTACCAGCACACGCAAGCCGATCGCGGTAGGTAATGAAGCGAAGATGATGCTTGGTCGTACCCCTGGTGACATCCAAGCGCTGCGTCCGATGAAAGATGGTGTGATCGCCGACTTCGAAATCAGCGAACACATGCTTCGCTACTTCATCGGTAAAGTAGCTCGTAAATCTATTTTCTCAAATCTCACCGTCGTCGTTGCCGTTCCTTACGGTATCACCGCGGTTGAACGTCGTGCCGTGATGGATTCCGCTTATCGCGCAGGTGCTGACGATGTGATTACTATTCCTGAACCCGTTGCCTCCGCAATCGGTGTAGGCTTACCCGTTGAAGAGCCGATGGCCTCGATGATTGTAGATATCGGTGGCGGTACAACTGAAGTCGCCGTGATTTCACTCGGTGGTATCGTGCATGCACGCTCCATTCGCGTCGGTGGTGATGAATTTGATTCAGCGATTATCAAGTATATTAAGAATTCATATAATCTCATTATCGGTGAGCGTACCGCTGAAGAAATTAAGATTAAAATCGGTTCTGCTTATGCTTTAGAACAAGAGATGACCTACGAAGTACGTGGTCGCGACTCGGTCACTGGTCTCCCGCGCTCTCTTCACCTCACTTCTCAAGAAGTCCGTGAGGCCATGGCTGATAACATTAATCAAATCATCGAAGCCATTAAAGGCTCCCTGGAACGTATTCCTCCTGAACTTTCTGCTGACTTAGTCGACCGTGGTATTGTGATTGCTGGTGGCGGAGCTCTGATCCGTCGCATCGACCGTGCCATCTCCGAAGCCACCGGGCTCCCCGTCATTGTCGCTGAAGATCCTCTTTGTGCCGTCGTTAATGGTACAGGTAAAATCTTAGGCAATGCCTCCCGCTGGAGCGGACGCGACTAATCTAAGCGGGCTAACCCGCCATGAATAACCACCAAAAAGGCGCCAAGGCATCTTACATTGCTTTAATTGTTTTTATTTTGATTTGGATATCGGGCACCAGTGCCCTGCATCGCTTCACCAAAGAAACATTCGCTGAATTCCAAGCGCCGGCCTTACAGATTGTCAGTAAAGGAAGTGACCTTGCTCGTTACTGGGAATTAAAAAGTCGGAGCAACGAAGAACTCATTTCCGCCTCGAGAGATCTTGCGCGCATTAATGCTGCCTTAGAATTGCGTATTCATTCGATGGATGACATCCGTCGCGAAAATACCCGCCTCCGCGAGAACGCACGTTATTCAAGTAATTCAGAATTTCTTACGGTGGTGGCACGAGTCATTTCCCGCGACAGCTCCTCGTGGTGGCAAAAAATTATTATTCGTAAAGGCCGTAACGATGGTATCCGCCCAGGCAGTCCTGTGGTATTCAGCGATCGAGTCATTGGGCGAGTTTCTGCCGTTCATTTAAATATCAGTGAGGTTGATTTAGTAACGAGCCCAACCTTTCGTTGTACGGCATTTTTAATCGGCGATGAAAAGCGTCGGATTGTATATGTCCGTGGTGATGCCGCGAACTCACTCTCTCCGAACAAGGCGAAAGTCACCGCGATTCCGATCGATTATAATCCGCCCACCGGCCAACCCATCAAAGTTTTAACCACGGGATTAGGCGGCGTCTTTCCCTCGGGTTTAATTTTAGGTGAAGTCGATGGCAGCATCCGCATGAGCACTGATGATAATTATAAGGTCGCCGATTTAAATCCCGCTAAAGATTTAAATATGATCGAAGAAGTTTCGGTACTCGTCCCGCAGTACCCCACGGCGAACGAAATACTTTTAGCACCTTCCGAGAAAATTAAGTTGGAGGAATTTAAATGAGCATACCATGGGCTTGGTTCTTTCTGATTCTTGCGACCTACCCTTGGCTGTTTGTCGCTGACTTAGTCTCCAGCACCTTAGCGAGTTCCGGTCTTAGTTATTTTATTACCGGAGCCGCCCTGATTGCGCCCTGTCGCCGGTTGAAGCGCTGGCAGGCGGTTTTATTCGCGGGCTGCGTTGGCTTCATGTTTGAAGCCTATCGTCCGATACCCGACGGGACGGTAGCAATCTCGCTCGTGACTCTCGCGATACTACTCGGAAACTATCGCTCCTATTTACGCACCGCCTTAGGGACAATCCAAGCTGCTGTGGTGGTTAACGCAGTTGCAGCGATTATCTGGTTTGCGGCCTCAGCCTATCAGTCTCAAGCACCCTCTGATATCTATAACACTATTTATCAGGCTTCGATTCAAGGGACCCTCTCCGGCCTCATGGGCTTAGTCATTATCATCCCCCTTGCGACCACCCAGAATTGGATTATGGATTTAATCGGGGTGCCGAGTGCACAGGATTTATTATGAGTGCGGACGATACTCTTAATAAAATATCCGTACCGTCTGCTCCCATTACGCCATGGCGGATGTACTTAATCTTCACCCTCTTCGCCGTAGGATTTATCTATATATTTTGCGGTCTGTTTTATCGTCAGCTCATTCAGTCCAAAGACTTAATCGACCAGGCTAACTCGCAAAGTGAAACCATTGTCTGGCGGCCACCAGCACGCGGTCAAATACGGGATAGGAATGACGTTCATCTAGTCGAAAATCGTGTGCGTTGGAGCGTCAAAGCTAATTTATTAGGTTTAGAAAGCGAAATCGACAAGGAATACCGGGCCTTAGTAAGAGCCGAAAAAGCCAAAGAAAGTAGCACGAAGATAAACTATGAGATTTTGCACCAAGAGGCTCGGGTCAATGTGCTCAATCGATGGCTTAAAAAAATCTGGTTTGTGATTGATGCAAGTAATCAAAAAAAATCTCCGTCCGAAAAAAAGCGGGTAAAGTTTTTAACCAATAGCCCCGAACGTCAGGTCAATGTCACCGCGCTGGCGCGACACATGCGTGATTCGAGAATTTTAAAATTCACGCTCATCACTGATTTAACTTTTCCCGAGCTAAGAAATCAAATTTCCGACGATGAAGCGGATCGCTCGATTGCGCGATTCATTGAGCAATTCCCGGTCGACGGCCCCATCACCATCGAGTCGGACATGATTCGGTCCTACCCCTTTGGCTCTTTGGCGTGTCACACTCTCGGCTATGTTAAGGACACTAATCAGTTGCCTGATGATTTCGACCCTAATTTCGAAATTTCATTCAAGAAACTGAGCAAATCTAAATATACCGGAAAAGTCGGCGCCGAAGGGGTCGAGCAAACCCACGATTATACGCTCAGAGGCGCTAGTGGCTGGGAGCGCTGGACGAAAACCTCCGCGGGTTACAAACGGGAACTTTTAGAAAGCTACCCTTCACGCGAAGGAAGCATCATTAGTCTATCGCTGGACGTGAATATTCAAGTCGCGGCAGAAAAAGCATTAAGTGCCATCAAAGATACCGAGGGTAATCCATTACCTAGTGCAGCCGTGATGTTGGATGTAAATACGGGAGAGATTTTAGCGATTGCGAGCCTACCCAACTATGATCCCAACCGTCTTGCGAGCAAGGTAACTAGCAAGTACTTCGACGAAATTCAAGAGCAAGGCGGTTGGATGAATCGGGCGATCCAAGGACTGTATCCTCCTGGCTCTACTTATAAAATTATTACCGCTATCGCTGGAATGCGTAGTGGAAAAATTGATTACGATGATATTTTAGACTGCGGACGTAGTTTACGCATCGGAAATCGCGACTACCTTGAACACGAACCCTACGGATTTGGGCAAGTGGATATAGAAAAAATGCTGGCCATCTCCTGTAACGTTTGGAACTACCGAGTGGGTTTAATGGTCGGGCCAGATTTACTTGCGCAGGAATCCCGACGGTTTGGTTTAGATAAAATATTACTCAAAGCTAACCCTAACGTTATGGGTAGTGAAACCCCCAGCCAGTACGAACTTCCATCGCCGGCTCGTAAAATGATTATTCCAGATTCGAACTTTAAAGAAAAAATCGGGCAAGGCAACTGGACGAGCGGTGATACCGCAAATTCCGCAATTGGACAGGGCTTTATCCTAACCACTCCCCTGCACATGGCATGCTTTGCCGCCTCCATTGCTCGAGGTGAAACACGAACGACCCCAACTATTTTTCATGATCCGACTCGAATCCCTTATCACCAAGATTCTAGACCGATTGGACTCAATCGAAATCAGTTGAATGCTATTCGCGAAGGAATGATTCGCTGTGTGACTGAGGGCACCGCACGTTCCATACAAATTCCTGGATTCCAATTCGCCGCCAAAACGGGAACCTCTGAATATTTCAAGTCGGGACAGAAAGCACACCTTGCTTGGATTATCGGCTATGCGCCCGCCAAGAACCCACAAGTCGCTTTTGCTGTTTTAGTAGAAGGCCAAAACGATACGAACACTTGGGGTGGATTAACTGCCGGTCCCGTAGGACAAGCCATGATTAAAGAATGGCTTAATTCTAAGAATAGTCAGCCTGAAGAATAATTTAGCTGAGATAGACGTAAGTACCCACCGCGACGGTTTCAAAAAGTTTTATAATATCTTTATCAGATAATAAAACACACCCGTGACTATTCGGAGTCCCTAATTTTTCGTGCTGGTTAGTTCCGTGGATATAAATGTAACGCTCTTTCGTATCCACTACCTTGCCCACGGAATCGACGCCCTGATTCAATCCATGCTCACAGCCCTCGAGCCACAGAATCCGGCTCGTGATTAAGTTATCTTCCGTTGTTGGAATGGTATTCCAAGTTTGTCCCGTGGGTTTTCGAGCTTTGAAGATCATCCCTGGGGGCGCTTCGGTGCCAATTTTTTCGGCAACGCGATGGAGACCCGTGGGTGTCTGCAAAGAGTCCTTCACACAGCCCTTACCTGCCCTAGCCGTACTCACCACGTAGGCTACACAGTTATTTTGGTTAAAATGCCAAAGTTTTTGCTGGTCAATCGACACAACCAAGCAATCTTTTCCCTTAGGAAGTCCCAGTACCTTTAGGCGCTCGGCCAACTCCTCTTTTAAAACCAAAGATTTATCTAAACATGTCATATCGTATAGGCATCGTGGGCGTGACTGGCGCAGTCGGTCAAGAATTGCTCTCACTTATGGCGAAAAGAAATTTTCCCGTAAAGGAACTTCGACCCCTCGCATCGGCCCGCTCAGCTGGTTCCAAGATCAGCTACGGCGGCAAGGATTGGACCGTCCAGGAAGCCAAACCTGAGGCCTTTGAGGGCTTAGATTTTGCCATTTTTAGTGCCGGTGGATCTGTGTCATTAGCCCTCGCTCCCGAGGCGGTTAAGCGTGGCGTCATCGTCATCGATAATAGTTCTGCCTTCCGGATGGATCCCAACGTCCCCCTGGTCATCCCCGAGATCAATGCCGACGCCCTCGATAACCATAAAGGTATTATCGCAAATCCCAATTGCTCCACCGCCATCGCATTGATGGGACTCTACCCACTCCACAAAGCTTTCGGTTTAAAACGATTCTTCGCTTCAACCTATCAAGCCGTTTCCGGCACAGGAGCCGAAGCCATGCGCGAACTCGATACTCAAGTCCGTGCCTCGGTTAAGGGTGAAGCATCACCCCCTAAAGTTTATCCTCACACCATCGCCTTTAATTTAATTCCTCAGGTCGATTCCTTCCAAGAAGACGGGTACACCAAAGAAGAAATGAAAATGCTACACGAAGGTCGCAAGATTATGAACCTTCCTAATCTCAAGGTTTCAACCACTTGCGTTCGCGTTCCCGTATTCCGCGCACACTCCATCGCCATCAGTGCTGAATTTGAGAAGCCGGTTGATGTGGCCATCGCTCGCCAAGTGATTTCTGAATTCCCTGGTTCTGAAATCTGTGACGAGCCTGCTAAAAAGATTTACCCCATGCCTTTAGATTATGCTGGTAAAGAAAAGTGTGGGGTCGGACGTATCCGTAAGGACTCCCTTTTTGATAATGGACTTTCCCTTTGGGTCTGTGGTGATCAGCTCTGGAAAGGTGCCGCTTTAAACGCGATCCAAATCGCGGAAGCCCTGCACCAACGCAACAAACTCGCCCGTAAGTAATATGCCTCGGTCCGACGATCGCCCGCCTCGACATGCTGATTTAAAACGTCCGCTCAAACTGTATAACGAGAACGATATCCCCGACCTGCTCAAAGATAATCCCAACCCACTGATTTTAATTTTAGATGGTGTTCAGGATCCTCACAATCTTGGCGCTTGTATTCGTTCAGCTGAATGCGCTGGGTGTGCATTTGTCATTATCACCAAAAAGAATTCGGCACCCGTCAATGAGACCGTACGCACAGTAGCGGTCGGTGCCGCCGAAAGTTTACCGATTGTTCAGGCGGGTAACTTACGAAATGCTTTGGTAAAATTAAAAACTGCCGGAGTCTGGATCGCTGGCACCAGCGACCACAAAACCAGCCAGTCGCTTTATGCCGCCAAACTCACGGGGCCACTGGCCATCGTCATGGGTGCAGAAGGCGACGGGATTAGGCATCTAACCGCCGTGACCTGCGATTTCCTGATACGGATTCCGATGCTCGGTGAGGTTCCCTGCCTCAATGTATCCGTGTCTACAGGGGTTTGTCTCTTTGAGGCCGTCAGGCAGCGTGGACACCGCTAAGGCGATTTATTTCTTTACCAATCACGATTAAACCTCTTTGTTGAAGGGGTTCGTTAGGCCGGATAGCTCAATGGTAGAGCAGTTGACTTTTAATCAATTGGTTCGGGGTTCGAGTCCCCGTCCGGCCACTTCGAACAAAACTAAGATTTATCGCGGGTTTTATTCGCTTGAAAAAAACCTCCCACAACACTCTCTTAATTTTCCGCTGATTGGCCGGATAGCTCAATGGTAGAGCAGTTGACTCTTAATCAATTGGTTCGGGGTTCAAGTCCCCGTCCGGCCACCAGCGGATTTTTGATAATCAGATTATTCCTCTGAATAACCTTGTTAATGAGGAGAGATCCGAAAGGATAATTTAGAAGTAATACTCTATGAAAAAATCACACTCACGTTTCATCCTTCCCCTCTTACTCAGCACGGTATTTTTATCACACGCAGCGCATGCGGTGACGATTACTGATCTTGGTGCCTTAGGAACCAACCCAAACAATTCCTCGTATGCTAATGCTGTTTCTTCAGATGGTACCGTCATAGTGGGTTCTAGTTAT
>JBBAUX010000006.1:83853-121039 GCA_040398005.1 Opitutales bacterium | reverse complement strand
TGGTACAGTTACCCTTTCGCAGGCCAACACCTATAACGGTCCAACCTTCGTCCAAAACACCGCGACCTTAATTGCTAATAATGCTTCTGCAACGGGTACCGGCATCGTGAACGTTGCTAGTGGTGCGACTCTCCAAGTCGGTACTGCAGCCAACTATGCTCTCACACTCAGCACAGGTGGCTACGCGCTCACTAATGGTTCAATTATCCGAGTCTATGTTGGTAGCGTAAATACCACGGGTCTGACTGCCAACGCAGGCGCGGCAGGCTTTGATACCAATTACACTCACTTCGATCTTAGTAATAATGCCGGTGTGACTTACAGCACCCTCACTACGAGTGGTACCTTGGATTTGACGGGTGTAACCGCGGGTGGAATCACCATCCAAGTTTACTCCACTGATGCAGTTAATGGAACCACTGGATTCGAAAAGAGTCCGTTCTACGACTTCAAGTTCCTCCAAGCCGCTTCAGTCACGCATTCTCTTGGTGGAGCTGGCAGTATTGCTAGTCTCTTCACCATCAACACCGACAATCTGAAGTATTCTGATGGTACCACTGTAACAGGTGCTAAGTACGCTGGCCAAAACATCGCGGACCTCATCAAGATGTACACCGTCACCAGTGGTGGTAACACCGTGTTGATGATGTCGATTCCTGAGCCTTCGACCTACGGTCTCGGCCTCGGCGCTCTCGCTCTCGCGGTAGCTGCCATCCGTCGCCGCAAGCAAAAGAAGGCAACGGTCTAAGTCTTAAAGGTATCACGAAACAAAAGGGGTCTCAGCAATGAGACCCCTTTTTTTTTACGTGATAGGGTTGCGGTTGAAATTGCTACCAGGACTTCTAATCCATCCATCATAATTTACCACTCCATGAGTGTGATCGGACGTAAATCAGAGAGGGGCAGACATCCTATTAAAATCATCAAATTGCTCGGCAAATTTATTGTATTTTTACATTTTTTTAAGTAATATTTTCAGATGGTTAACCCCCGCCAGAGTAAATATCTTAATCGTCAGAATGCTGTCTGGTTGATGAATGCAGCGTCGATGGTTGTCGCGATGGGCGCCGTAGTTAGTCCCTACAAAGCTAAAGCGACGGCGTGGACTTGGGTGGGCGGTGGCGTGGATAATAATGTTAATACTGCCTCCAACTGGAACCTTCCTTATAATGACGGAAGTTCGATTTCAGCTTCTACAAATAACACACAAACATTTGATTCGACAGGCACAGCAAGACCCACTGTCAGCATTGGTAGTAATAGATATTTTGGTGCGGTTACTTTTGGTGCGATGGCTGGGACGACTGGTTACACTTTCACGAGTTTAAGTGCATCGCCATTGATGCTGAGTATTGCGGGGGTATCAGGTACCAGCACGCCATCCTTGACGAATAATTTCACGAATGGTGCCATCACCTTTAATCTTAATATTCAGAACGCTAATCAAAATAATACTTGGACGGGTGCTGCTGGTTCTACCACTGTTTTTAATAACTCCGTCTATCTTTATACTTCGGGTTTGAGTCGATCGCTGACCTTAACGGGAGGAGGAAATTTTACTTTTAATTCCGCAGTTTTAAATACTACAGGCTCAGCTGTGCAAACGACTGCAGCAACGACGCTCTTTGTTAAAAATACCGGAACCACGATTTTACAGGGCAATAATACTTTTCGTGGTGCACTGAATATCGCAGTGGGTACTGGTACTGTTCAGCTTAATGGAGATAATACCGTGTTGGGCGAAGCTTTAAGTGTATCCACCAAATATGTGATCACCAGTGGTAAAGTTCTTTTAGGAAACAGTTTAGCTTTTGGTGCTGCTTCGAATACTATTTCGTTGGGTAATGCAAATACTGTAGCCACGGACACGCTTACGCTTTTAACCAATGCCGCTGTAACGATTGCGAATCCGGTCACGATTTTTACCACTTCGAATAATTCAACATCTACATTGGGTGGTAATTTCGATGCTAATTCTACTTATTCTGGTCTCATCACCATCGGAAAGAATCGCGGAACGACGATTACACAGGCACCGACCACCAACGGCAACGCATTGAATATTACGGGCGGAGTAATTAGCAATTTCGCTGCAGGTGTAACACTCAATGTAGCGGGAGCAGGGGATATCAAATTTAGTTCGGGAGCCATCAAAGACGGCACGGGTGCCTTATCCATCACCATCGGTAACACCGGTACCACCCCGGCCAGTCCCAATGTTACTTTTACTGGAACGGTTTCGGTTCCATACACTTATACAGGTGTAACGAAAGTTGTGGGTGGAAGTTTAACACTATCCAACCCCTATTCCATAAGTACACTTTCGAATTTGGATTCGGGCGGCAGTTTGAGTGATACGGGTACGTTAATCTTAACGGGTGGCTTGCCCAACAGTGATTCGTACCACATGAACCAACTTAATTTTGGTGGTCGTTTAACATTCTCTAATGTCGGTGCAACAAGTTCGACACTTACCTTTGATGCGCTTACTGGAAGCGCTCAGACGGGTTCATCGGAAAAAAGATTAATCATTAATTCAGGAGTGAATCTCGTTGTCGCTGGAACGTTTGACCTAATCGGGGATAAGTCGGCTAGTAATCGCTACCTCCGTATTGAGGGCGATGGTAATATTACCTTTAACGGAGAAGTTCGTAACAATGCGAGCGGCACTGCACTGGCCTTCATTGGCGGATTAAACAAAGCCAGCGGCAACGGCGTACTCACACTTAAGGGTGCCAATACTTTTAACTACGGCATCATTTTTGGTGCGGGCTATATCAATGTCGGATCATCTGAAACTCAAGGCGTTTCGGGGCCTTTAGGCTCGGCGGGAACTTTAACCATGAATGGCGGTTACTTGCAATACTCTGCGGCTAATCAGTTCGATTACTCCGGACGATTCAGCACCGCTGCCGCTCAAAAATATAATGTCGATACGAATGGAGTGACAGTCACATGGGCTAAGTCATTGGCGAGCACGGGCGGTAGCTTAACTAAAGCCGGCCTGGGCACGTTGATACTCAATGGAACTAATACCTATGATGGTGGCACGACTTTAGCAGGAGGTGCATTACAATTGGATAGCAGCGATGCCATTGGTTCGACCGGTACCATTAGTTTTACGGGTGGCTCACTTAAATTTACATCTACTAACACAACGGATTACTCCAGTCGCTTTAGTACCGCGGCAGGGCAGCAGTATAATTTAGATACGAATGCACAGTCCGTCACCGTGGGTACGGCCTTAACAAGCACGGGTGGTAGTTTAACTAAAAATGGCAACGGTGTACTGACTCTCACCAACGCCAATACTTACTCGGGCGATACCACAATCAATCAAGGCGAGTTAAAAGCCGACACCGCGGGTAATTTATCTGCCAACTCCAGCGTGGTTGTTTTATCGGGTGCCACGCTTAATTTAAATAGCACCAATCAAAGTATCAAAGGACTAGCCAATGCTGGAACTGTTTCACTCGGCACTGCAACTCTCACTATCAATGACGGAGACAATCGAACTTTCTCGGGCGATATTACCGGTGGCGGTAATGTAATCAAATCGGGATCGGGTACGCAGACCATTTCATCAATTTTAAGTTACACGGGTACGACCGACATCAATGCTGGAACACTTAAAGTGAATGGAACGTTGGCTGGTTCCACAGTTACCATTGCAGGTTCGGCAACGTTAACCGGGAAGGGCACTATCACCGCACCCATAACCGTCTCTGCTAACGGTATTATCACCGCAGGTGACACCGCACTCGCCGATGCTTCGCGCGGTGCGTTGACCGTCTCTGCTCTTACATTTTCGGATGTGGGCTTTATCAATCTGGCTAACATCAATACGGATACCGCTGCCTCGATACTTAAGGCCGGTAATATTTCTACGTCGGGTGGAGTGGGTTCAGTTACGATAAACATTATTAACGCTACACAGCTTGCTGATAATAGTACTTTTACGTTATTACAGTATGCTTCGTTGAGTGATATTACTGCTTTTAAACTGGGCACGGTGACGGGTACTTATAATCGCCAATTTGTATCTCTGTTTAACGATACTGATAATAGTTTACTAACATTAAAGACGACGGGTGATACTTTGAAGTGGAGTGGGTCGCAGTCCTCCACCTGGACATCGACAGCAGGCAATATTAATTGGAAGCTCAATAGTTCAGGCGATCCTGTTGATTATTTAGCAGGCGATGTCGTTACGTTTAATGACACGGCCACCAATTTCACAGTTTCGATTGCTGAAGCGGTTACTCCTAATGGTCTCACTTTTGATAACTCAGCTAATGATTACATAGTTAATTCTGCGGTCGCTACCACATTCGGTATCGGAGGTTCTACGAGTTTAATTAAAAATGGTACGAGCAGACTAGAGATAAATGCCCCCCTTAACATTACGGGTGGTCTTACCGTGAATAATGGAACGATTGCCTTGAACAATGGTAGCAACAGTTTCAGTGGTAACATTAATTTAAATGGTGCCGCTAATTTGGAATTAGGTGCTTCAGGCGCTTTGAATACAACCAATAGTCTTACCTTCGGTTCGGGAGCTAGCGGAAAATTAAGTCTGAAAGGCAATAATGCGACTCTCACTGGCCTTGCAAATAATAGCGGAAATCCTGGAACGCCGATTATTGAGAATGGTAGTTCGAGTACGAACTCTACGCTCACCTTAAATATCGCATCTGGTACTAATACCTTTGATGGAGTCATGCAAAATGGCGCCATCAATGCACTGAACTTAACTAAGACGGGAAGCGGCTCCTTAATTTTAACTAGCGATAATACTTTAACAGGTCAGACTTCGGTGACGAATGGCACGTTGCAGTTGGGTAATGGCGGTTCAACTGGAAAGGTCGGTGGAGATATCTCCATCGACGCGTCGGCAATATTAAATCTTAACCGAACCGGCAAACTGTCTACTTCCGCTGTATTTTCTGGTTCGGGTGCGCTTAATTTAAATTACGGAGAACTTGAATTACTTGGTAATAATACGTTCACGGGCACTGCTACTATTTATTCTGGTACAACTTTAACCATCGGTTCAACGGGAAGTCTTTCGGCATCTGCAACCATTGTCGATAATGGTACTTTTGAGTATGCTAAATCTTCAGCTTACAGTTTAGGTACCATTTCGGGTACAGGTAATTTTATTATTTCCGCAGGAAGTGTTTCGCAAACTGGCAATAATTCATTGTCCGGCTCCCTCACGATCGGCACAGGTGCAAGCTATGCGCTCACCTCCACCGGTTCATTTAGCTCTATTTCCGCGATCACTAACAACGGCACTCTCTCGATTGGTGCTCACGCGGATTATACTATTGCCGCTCCGATTAGTGGAACTGGTCTTTTGATTTCTGATATTGGTTTGGGTAAAAAACTTTATCTAACGAAAGATAATTCCTATCAAGGTATTACCACGATTTCGAGCGGTACGCTTATTGTCGGCAATGGAACAAGCACCGGTTCATTAGGTGCAGGTGCGGTGACGATTGCGACAGGTGCGGAGTTAATTCTTTCACGCCTAGGCGACACCACCTTAAGCAATACTATCACGGGCACGGGTACAGGTAAATTAACCATTGGTACTTCGGGTAGTTTGTTTGTCACAACTGATAATCAAATTAATCTTGCGGGTGAATTGAAATTTGGTGCGACAGCGGGATCATCCACTCACTCCACGCTCGATTTAACGAATGCATCTATCAACGTAGGTTCATTACGCGTCCAAACGGATTTAGGCACCACGGGTGCGACGTTGCCTACTAACAATATTATCATTGGTACGGGTAAGTCACTCAATGTAAGTGGTCTGGTAACTGTGGGTGTCAATAATGGTTCTAATCCCACTACAAATTTAACGATGAGTGGTAATGGGGCGCTGAATATCGGAACTTTGCTCTTACCAACGAATTCAAATGTTAACGTCGGTGCCTCTGTAACGACTGATAGGGTAAACTATGTGAATTGGGATATGAGTGCACTTGCTGAGATGAATATGTATTTGGGTACTGGTGTCTTTAAAATAGGTGCGGATAGTAATGTGAATGGAGGTGTAGGTGGTACTGGTAATGGCGTTACGGTGATTTTACCTACAAATACCAAAATTGTTGCCGGTACGATTCTGATGGATGCGTTAGAGTCAGGTGGTAAGTTATTTAAATTAAGTTTAGGTTCCGGTATTAGCACGCTAAACGTTGATACGATCACGGTAGGCGGAAATAGTTCTCGTTCTAATAACACTATAAATTTTAATTCAGGCACTGGAAGTTTGACCGTTAAAGCGAAAGATGGATTGAGCCGAGCCACGCTGAGTGTTCAGAACTCAAATAATAGTACTGCAAATCCCCAGATTGGTATATTTGATGTTAGGGGTCACTCCGCAGATTTATATCTTGGCACCGTCACGATCGGTAAGCGCGATAACACTAACGCCATTACGCTTGGTAAAGCAGCCGGCTCTGGTTCCTTACTTTTTGATACAGGAATATTTGATGCCACCACCCTTAATATAGCTAATAGATCATTTAACGGCAGTGCCAGTGAAAGTCTGGTTGGTAATACTGAAACCATTGCCGGAAATATTGTCGGCCTCGCTTCCTTCGGTGGCGGCACGGTAAATATTGGTACTGTTGATTTAGCCCGACATGGTGCAACCAACTTGGGTGGCACTGTCCAAGGCTTAATCGAGTTTTTCGGATCTAACACATCCACGGTCGGCGCTGTGACCATGGCCACCGCAGCTTCTTCAGTGAGCGGAGCGCCAGATGCAAAGGGTATCATCAATATTACGGCTGGCACAGTTTCGATCGCCTCAATCTCGGGTGCTTCCGCGGCAGCTAATACTACGGCTACGGCAAATGTAAATGTGTCCGGTGGAACTCTGACGATGGGCGGAAATATCACCCGCACGGGTGGTGCAGGAACATCGGCCTTTAATTTGAATCTGAACGGTGGCACGCTCGACATGGGTGGAAACGCCATCGGTACATCTGGCGCAGGGGCAAATGTCGCCTTTAATTGGACTAAGGGCAGGCTACAAAATGTCAGCGGACTGAATGGTGCCGATGGTATAACCGTAAATACGGGTGATCAATTTAACCCAGTTTACCTAGCTGGAACGAATACGTTCACCTCAAAGATTACGATCAAGGATAGTATCTTGCAGTTACAGTCAACCACTGCCCTGGCTGCTAACAGTAAAATTGGATTTGATGGCACACTCGGTGTCTTAAAATTAGACTCAGGAGTGACCCTTGATGTTTCCAGTAATTTATCCTCAGGTTACGCTCAGTTAGATACTAATAGAAACAACGTAGTCTTTAATAGTTCAGTCACTGGTCTCACTAGTTTCACGAAGCTCAATGGCGGTAAACTAACCTTGAGTTCAACTTCTGGCAGTCTCGCGCCAACGGTCAGCATTCTCGGCGGCACATTGGAATTGGGTAACGGTGATAATCAAATTCCTGCCGGCGGTTTCCTTAATACTACCATCACTCTTAATCTTGATGCTATCGGCGGAAGCCCTGAACTCATCGCCAACGGTGTTAAAGTGGATCTGAATGCTGACGTTAATTTATTAAACTCGGGTGCGACAATCTCAGGCACCAAGGGCACATCTAATTACAGTTTTAATTTCATAAAAGATATTATAGCCCAAGCTGATTCTATCGCGACCATCAGCGCAACCGACATGATCACGGGCGCAAATTCACGTATCAATGTCGGCACGGGTGCCGTACTGAAAATTTCAGGATCATTTATTGATGATGGAGCTAATGCGACCCAGATTACAAAAAATGGTGCCGGAACCTTGGAGTTCACGGGCACTACTCCCAACACCTACACAGGCGCCACCACCGTTAATGCTGGAAAGCTTAATCTTTATACGGATGTTTTATCGGGTAGCTCAACCGCTATCACCATTAACAACGGCGCGAATTTAACTGCGGTAAACTTAGGCGCCAATGTATCGCTTACCGTAGCCACAGGCGGTACCGCTGATCTGTCTGGAACGGCCTTAGAGGTAAAAGGTCTGAGTGGTGCAGGCTCAGTTGTTCTGTCAGGTAGTACACCTACTCTAACCGTCGGCTCTGGCACATTCGCTGGTAATCTCAGTAGCACGGATATCGCTTCCCTTGTTAAAACGGGTGCGGGTACCTTAACCATCAGTGGTACTAATTCACTAACAGGTTCAGTTACCCTCAACGGCGGCGTTGTGAGTGTAAGCACTCTTAGTGCCTTAAGTGCCGCGACGGACTCTCCTGAGAACCTTATATTCCAAGGTGGAAAATTACAATACACTGGTACAGGAGAAACGATGACTCGCGGTTTCACCGTGGGTAACGGTGGCGCTGGTTTTACTTCCATCGGGTCAGGTGCTTTAGTTATCCAAGGGGATATGGACTTTGCCGATGCTTCAGCATCGAATCGCACACTCTCACTCGGTGGTACGACTGATATCGCTATCAAAAATATTTATAATCCTACCAAAATAAGTGAAGCCGATGTCAAAAATCTTTTCACAAAATTAGTAAAACAAGAAACCAATAAGTGGATCGTGCTCGGCGCAGGCGCAGGCTTTGTCGAAGATGCCCAAACGGAAATCGACATTCAAAATGGCGAACTAGGATTCGCGATGGGTGCGCTTGGTACTAAGTCTACGATTACACTCGGAGCTACTGGGGTGGGTGCTACAGCAACGCTGAGTTGGGTTAGCGGAAATACCGAAGACGTGTCTGCCCGAGTTAATTTACGTAGTGCCTCTCATGCGGCCTTTGATATTCCATCCGGTAACACGGTTGAATTTGCCCGTGCACTTAACGGGGGTAATCCAAGTAACGCTCGTGTTACAAAAACCGGTGCGGGTACGCTTAATTTAAATACAAGCAACTCATTCAGCGGCGGATTCACCATCAGTGGTGGTATCGTTAAAGCGGGTGCCGTTGGATCAATGGGTTCCGGAAATGTCACCGTAAATTCTAGTTCCACGTTGGTGGTGGGGGCGGCTATTACTAACACGCTAACGGTTAATTCTGGCGGTATTATCACTATCGACACCGCTAACCCAGACCAGTCTATCCAAGATGCCACTATTATGAGTGGTGGTATCCTCATTCCAGGTGGTGATGTAATCGGTACAATGACCGTCCGTAATCTCACTCTCAAAGGTGGATCAATCGTGAATTGGCAAATAAGTGATGCCTCGGGCGCTACAGTTGCTGGCGATTATAGGCAAGCAGGAATCGGCTACGATACATTCATCGTCAATAGCTTGCTCCTAACGGATGCCTCAATTTCTAAGCGCATTCGCGTAAATGTTAAAAGTACATCAGCTGTCGCAGCCTCTAACTTTGATAAGACCGCGGTCCAGACCTTCAAATTTGCTAAGCTAACGAATGCGTTAAGTAAGACCGATGCCCTTAATGTCACTGACTTGTTTGAAATTGATGCCACGGAGTTCGAGTTCATCAACGGGCTACAAACGGATCACCTAGTCTGGAAGATGACAGCCTCCGCCGACCGCGAATATCTTTACGTGGTAGCGATTCCCGAGCCTTCGACTTATGGTCTCGGCCTCGGTGCACTCGCTCTGGCGCTTGCTGCCGTTCGTCGTCGTAAACAGAAGAAGAATCCGTCCGTCGCCTAATTCAAAAGTTAAACGGTCAATTCAGGAATTCTTTGCACCGCCCGCGGTGCCTGGATTCTTTTTGTCCTGCATTTTATTTTTAATCTGATCTTCCATCGCATCCATGAGTTTTTCGATTAATTCAATTTTGAGTTTTGGGTCGGCCAATTGAATTGCTTTACGGATTTCTATTCTCAACTCATCCGTCCCCGATCGCGCCGCACTTATGGCCTCCTTTTTCTCCGCTCCAGCCGCCTCCTGGAGTCTTTTGCGGGCCTCGGCTAGGCGTTCTCTCGCGGCGATGACATTCTCGTTCTGATTGGCCTTCCGCCAGGCCAAACCAAAGGCCGTCATCTCATCCTTACTCACCCCAGTAACGGTTAGTTTGGTGAAGTCAGGACCTCTGTTCTGACTACCTTTTTCGGCACTGGTTGCCTCAGCTTTAGGGGTCGATTCTTTAGCAGCAAAACAGGGTATTAATAATAATGAGCCGGCTAAATAAAGGACGGGTAATGTTCTCATATTCTTTAAACACTTTCTCTAAACTAAAGTTTCACTAGACCAAAAAAAGACCCCATCGCTGGGGTCTTTTTGATGAGAAGATTTCTTGGATTACTTAGTCGCAGGTGCTGCGGCTTCGGCTGCTTTCTTTTTCTTTTTGGCGATCGCTTCCTTAGCCCAGAAATCACCAATCTTTTTGGCTACATCAGCGAGTTCTGGGACTTTCTTGATTACTGCCTCAGCACGTGCTACAGAGAATGCTTTATCGGCATCTTTGGATTTTTTGTCGGCTCCAGCTTTATCGGCTGGAGTAGCAGACTTTGCTTCGGCCTTGGCGGCTTCTGCAGCTGCCTTAAGGGCTTTAATCTCGGGATCGTTGTTCTCGATGCCTACGCGGGTATTCATATATCTTTGATAGTCTTCGTCGGAGACGCCAGGAACTTTGGATGCCTTAGGAGCAACGGCAGGAGCTGCAGGTGCAGTAACAGCAGGCGCGGCGGTGGTGGTTGCAGCAGGTTTGGCTTCTTCAGCAGCGAAGAGTCCAGTTGCACTAACGAGGAGGAGGAGGGTGGGGAGTTTCATATTAGGGAGATTTAGAAAAATAAATTTCGGTCGATTTGTCCATAATTTCTAATCATTTGATTGAAAATGACAAAAAAAGACCCCCGAAATTAACCGGGGGTCTTTGATAGTAGCCTAAATTTAGGCTATTTTACTTGGTTTCAGTTGCGGCAGCAGGAGCAGCAGCGGGTGCTTCACCTTCAGGCTTCTTAGGAGCTTTCGACTTTTTGGGCTTAGACTTCATGAAGTCGTCCACTTTTTTGACAACTTCGGCTAAGGTAGGATCGGCTTTAATAATCGCAGCATTGAGGGCTTCGTAGTAAGCTTTTTTATCTTTGCTGTCCTTAGCGGCTTTAACTTCAGGAGTTTCAGCAGCGGCTTTACGGGCAGCTTGATACTTTTGCATCTCTTCTTTACTCACGCCTGGAACTTCCGGCATTGCACCTTTTTTGCCTTCAGCTTTTTCGGGCTTTTCGCCTTTTTCACCTTTAGCAGGTGGTGGAGGAGTGCCAGCAGGAGCATCAGCTGGAGCGTCTGCAGCGATTAAGCCGGCAGCAGCAAGGAGTGAGAGGAGGAGGAATTTGGATTTCATGGGGAGGGTATATTCATCTCTATAACACCTAAGTCTGTCGAGAGTTTCATGAAAACTTTTATGACTCAGGCTGAAGGTGCTAACCCCCTCATTTTTCTTTAGGATATTGCCATGGATTCACCCGTCTTAGTTCATATTCCCCACGCGTCTAGCGCTATAACTAAGGGGGATTTTAAGGACTTTTTGCCTTCGGAAGGGGAAATGTGGCGTGAACT
Source organism: Opitutales bacterium (assembly GCA_040398005.1). Lineage (GTDB taxonomy): Bacteria > Verrucomicrobiota > Verrucomicrobiia > Opitutales > UBA953 > UBA953. The sequence goes on along the minus strand of JBBAUX010000006.1, from coordinate 109,533 downwards.
GATCCGACTGACTGACTGGTATACAGATGAGTTATTCGGAGCGGACTGGGCCCCGCAAAACGTACATCAATTCCAACATTCTAGACTAGTCGTCGATGTTGAACGTTTTGCGTCCGACGACGAAGAGCCCTGCGCTAAAGTAGGAATGGGCGTAACTTACGTGAAGACAACAGGGGGAGCACCTCTGCGCAATCTGTCTCCTCTCCGTCGCGAAGAGCTCATTAAAAACTATTACGATCCGCATCACCAAATTTTTAACGAAAAGGTAAATCAGATTTTTAAAAGATTTAATCGTTGTGTGATTATCGACGGACATAGCTACCCAACTGAGCCACTACCCACTCAGACAAATTATATGTCTACTCCCGAAATCGGTATCGGCACCGATGATTCATTTACTTCGCTTGAACTTATCGAACTGACCCAAAATTATTTTAAGTCTCACGGACTATCAGTAGGATTAAATGAACCTTTTCAGGGAACTATAATTCCCGCACAAATTTATAAATCAATAGATCGTCGAGTTCAGTCCGTGATGATTGAAGTCCGCCGTGATCTCTACATCGACGAGAATATGGCCGAAAAAAATAGTCAGTTTGAGACCATCAAAAAACTTATCCACGGCTATCGCCGTTTAGTCTCTGACCACACTCTCACTGAATAACGGCAGGGGGTGGTGCGTTAGGTGCTGGTCCTTCCGCGGTGGGCTCCGGGGGTGGCGCTGGCTCGGCTGTGCCCTGATTTGCTGGTGCTGCCGTAGGGTCAGGTGTCTCGGGCTTGGCAAATTCCACTTTGATTAATCCCAGACCTTTTTCTCTCAACGCTGTCATTTGCTCCAGCGCCGCCGGTTTTTCCTCGTCGCTCATCGTCGCCCACTTCTCGCGAAGCTCACGCTGTTGCATCCAGAGTTGTTGAATTTCGGGATTCGCTTCCATCACCTTACGTAATCGACCCCAATTTGCACCCACGGCCTCTTCAAAATTTTTCCGTCCTTCTTCACGGAAGTTTTTAAATTTTTCTTCTAGGGCTTCCTTGGTAACCACAGGATTACTCGTGGGCTCTTCACCTTTATCAGGCTTAATATTATTTCTGGTATCGAGTTTTAAATCCTTAGCAGGGCGAGCGACGGATCGACTCCCTTCATTCGAGCTAGTTGCTTCTACTTTTGTCCTCGAGGGTATCTTGCTCACCGGCGTGCCTTCGGGGTTAACAAATTTTGCAACGAGATATCCACCGCCTGCTACCACGAAGATTGTGAGTATCCAAAATGACCGATTTTTATTCATAAAAGTTGATAACTATAAAACACTAGAAACGGACAAAAGTTCACTTAAAAAACATCCATCGCCACCAGGTTCTGGTGTAGGGTAGGGCTAAATAGTCTAAACAAGCAGCCTTAAAGGCGGCATCGATTTCTTCGGAGGGGTGTCCCTCCAAGAGTTTTGCCTCGGCTAACACGATTTTCCCGCGCGCCGCCGCATCGCGAACCTGAGAGTATTTAAGAAAGTGTACCACCGTCAGAAAGGTCGTGATCACGGCGAAAACGGCAACGGCGCTCAAGAATCGTGACTTACCTAATAGCGACAGGAGAACAAACAGTGGCCAGGTATTGCCCCAGAAAATAACCAGCGATTCCCAAGCACTTAATTTTCCATATTGTCGATCCCGATGCTGTAAGGCATGCCCCGCTAATCGCACCGCCCTGGCTACATCAAAAAGTCTCTTACCATAATAGACATCGCTCGATAATTTAATCGCGGGCTCGTGAGCAGCGTATTGATTCGAAAATATGACCGAAGTTTCATCCACATTCACTTGGGAGATCCCGCCACGCAGCAGAATAATCTTTGCGGCCTGTTCCCCGGTAATTCCTCTGACCAAAAGTTTGGAGCCGTGTTTCTTTTCGAGGGCTTGAATTTTTCGCCACGCCAACCAAGGACTCAGCCCCGCAAATATCCCTATTAAAATAAGTAGGCCTAGTAATTTTGTTTCAGGATTCATCGATTGAAATAGTAGGATTAATCGGGGCTCGGATAAGGATTCGTTCTTTGTTTGCTGGGTATCATTGACCTTTATGTCCAGTGCCTCCTAAATTGCACTATGAATCCAGAAACAGTCCGCAGCTATTTGCTCGACCTCCAAAATCGCCTCTGCGCGCAATTGGAGTCTGTCGACGGCGTCGGACGTTTTAAAGAAGATCCATGGCAACGAACGGAGGGCGGGGGCGGTATCACTCGCACCCTTTCCAGTGGCCAAGTAATCGAGAAAGGTGGCGTCGCTTTTTCTGATGTTAAAGGCCACTCACTTCCACCATCCGCCACCGCAACTCGACCCGAACTCGTTGGACGCTCATTCCGCGCGATGGGCGTCTCAGTCGTTCAACACCCTTTAAATCCTTATTGTCCGACCGCCCATATGAACGTGCGTTTTTTCTGCACCGATGGGCCTTCCCCGGTTTGGTGGTTCGGCGGAGGTTTTGATTTAACGCCCTATTACGGATTCGATGAAGACGTCGTGAGTTGGCACCAAGCCTCCGCTCATGCGACGGGAAATTATTATCCGAAGTTTAAGAAAAATTGTGATGACTATTTTCGTCTTAAACATCGCCAAGAACAACGCGGCGTAGGTGGCGTATTTTTTGATGACTTTACCGAAGGTGGATTCGAAAACGCCTTCGCACTCATACAAAAAGTTGGCAACGCTTTCGGTCCTGCGTATTGCGAAATTCTTGAGCGTCGAAAATCTTTACCCTACGCCGAACACGAAAAAACCTGGCAGGAAATTCGTCGTGGTCGTTACGCCGAATTTAATTTAGTTTGGGATCGGGGAACTATCTTCGGACTCCAATCAGGCGGTCGTACCGAATCTATTTTAATGTCGCTGCCCCCGCTGGTTCGTTGGGTTTACGGCCATCAACCGGCCGAAGGCACCGCCGAAGCAAAACTGCTCTCGCATTATCTCAAACCAAGAGATTGGGTATAAAAGCGTATGAATTCACGTGACCGCTTTTTAGCTGCCCTCCATCGCCTCCCTCACGGACGCCCCCCAGTCTGGATCATGCGTCAAGCGGGTCGTTATTTACCTGAGTACCGGAAACTCAAAGCGCAATCCGACTTCGTCACGATGGTGCGCACACCCGATTTAGCGGTCGAAGTCACCTTACAGCCATTACGTCGTTTCGCGCAATTAGACGCGGCCATTCTCTTCAGTGATATCCTAGTCATTCCTGAAGCCCTCGGTGTGGGTTACCGCTTTCGTGATGAGGGCGGTATCGCCATGGAAAAATCCCTGCAGACGGAAAATGATTTAGCGTTACTCCAACCCGCGGGTGCCATCGAGCGCCTAGATTATGTTTATAAGGCTTTAAGATTATTAAGAAAAGAATTGGGAACGAATAAAGCACTCCTCGGTTTTGCGGGTTCACCGTGGACCCTCGCTTGTTACCTCGTTGAAGGTGGCGGATCAGAAGAATTTCCCAAAATGAAATCTTTGGTGAAATCGAACCCTCAGTTTGTTCACCAGATTCTAAATGTTCTCACTCAAACAGTCGCAGGTTATTTAAAGGAACAACTTTTAGCGGGTGCCGATGCGATCCAGATTTTTGATAGCTGGGCCGGAGTGTTGGCAGGAAAGGACTACGAAGAATTTTCTCTGCGCTACATCCGCGAAGTCATCGCACTGCTCCCACCACAAGCCCCCATCATTCTTTATGCTAAAGGTAAGTCGGCCGATGCCGCTGCCTTAGCAAAAACGGGAGTCCCTTGTCTCGGAGTGGATTGGACCATGCCGATCTCAAACGTGCGTGCCTTGGTCGATCGCCCCCTTTGTATTCAGGGTAATTTGAATCCTGAATTCATTGTCGGGAAGCCCGATGCCGCTATCCAAGCAACCCAGCAAATTTTAAAGGATAACGCCGGCGACCTGGGTCATATCTTTAATCTGGGCCATGGTATTACGCCCGATGCGCAAATCGATACTTTAGCCGCCGTTCTTGATACAGTTGTTCATTCAGGCGTTTGACTTTCGGCTCGCTCCTGACTTTCTCAACCTATGTCTCGCCAAGGAATTTTACTCCTCAATTTAGGCTCACCGAAAAGTACCTCCGTACCCGATGTCCGAAATTATTTGCGAGAATTTCTCGGCGACGAACGCGTCATCGATTATCCAGCGGCTTTCCGTTTCGCTCTCCTCGAAGGTATCGTCCTCCGCACTCGCCCTAAAAAATCCGCCGCCGCTTACGCGACGGTTTGGACACCTGAAGGTGCACCTTTATTAGTAACGACCGAAAAGCTCCGTGCTAAATTAGAAAAAGCCACAGGTCTTCCTGTAATCACTGGTATGCGTTACGGAACTCCTTCCTGCGCTGAAGCCGTGCAAAAGGTTATCGATATGGGCATCGACGATCTTTTCGTCATGCCGCAATACCCGCACTATGCGATGTCTTCGTACGAAACCGTCGTGGTTAAAATTCAAGAAGAACTCAAACGACTCGCTCCCGATTTAAAGTATCATGTTCTGCAGCCTTTCTTTAATGACCCCGCTTATATTCAAGCGTTGGTTGAATCTGCTAAACCTTGGTTGAGTAAGCCTTTCGATAAGTTACTTTTTTCCTATCACGGCGTGCCCGAGCGACACCTGCGTAAGGGCGATCCCTCCAAGGCCCATTGCACCAAGGTCCCCAATTGTTGTGCCGTTGCCAGCCCCTGTCACGCGACCTGCTATAAGCATCAGTGCGTCGAAACCACTCGTCTCTTTACCGAAGCCGCCGGTTTACGTCCTGAGCAAGTCGAAGTCGCTTTCCAATCTCGTTTCGGACCAGAAAAATGGGTTCCGCCTTACACCGATAAAAGATTAGAAGCTATGCCTGATGAGGGTATCAAAAAACTTCTCGTGATGTGCCCAGCCTTCACCGCCGATTGCCTAGAAACGATCGAAGAAATTTGCGAAGAAGGCAAAGAGGATTTCATGCACGCCGGTGGTGAATCGTTTGAACAGATTCCTTGTTTGAATGATCAAGATGTGTACGTGAAATACTTGGCCAACCGCGTGGTGCGTTGGAAACCGAGTCATCACTAAGCGAGTGGGCGAAGTGATTCAGTTTATTTTAGCTTCGGGCTCACCGCGTCGCACTGAATTACTGAACGAAGCCGGCATTCCTCATAAAATCGTAGTCTCCAAAGTCACCGAACACGAGGACCCGACGAGTAATCCTCGCGATATGGTTTTGCATAATGCGCGCATCAAAGCTGACGCCGTTTCGAAACTTCATCCGCACGCTTTTATCTTAGGTGCGGATACCACGGTGGCACTCGGTGATCGCGTTTTGAATAAGCCCGCAAACTTGGAGGAATCACGTGAAATGCTGCGGAGTCTATCCGGACGCGAACATACCGTGCACACGGGTGTTTGTTTTATTTATCCGCCCTTCAACATTCACGAGTGTCATGATATCACTGCCTGGGTTCGTTTTAAGCCCTTTGGAGATGAGGTCATCACACGCTATCAATCGGTTACTAATACACTAGATAAAGCCGGTGCCTATGGCATCCAACAGGGTAAAGAATTAATCATTGAATCTTACCAAGAACCTATTTCGACGATTATGGGACTCCCGATTGAATTTGTTGTGCAACGTATTAAAGAACTGGGTTTAGAAAATCACTGGAAGCGTTCGTGAGTCGTTCTTGCGGTCTGTGCTTTCATAATTAGGTTATGGGCGTGTTGCACCCACGATACACCGAGGTCGTTCCGCCAGTATTCGCCTTTGCGATTACCGTTATTCTACACCTCACATTGTGGCTCGTTGTTCCTCCTGTATTTACCCAGCGATTAATTACGCTCCATCCCGTGGAAGTACAGGTAGCACCCGTGGTGGTCCCCGCAAATCGCTTACCTCCCTCGATGCGTCTGGCTGAAGTGAATGTTCAGGCCAATCGTACCGTTCCCGATAAATCAGATTACATCGCAGCGAAAAATCAAAGTGCTGCCCAGCCAATTCCGGAAAAAATTAAAACCACCTCTTCCTTGCCGCGATCGGCAGGGGAGAGTGCTGGCGCGATTAAAGTTTCTCAAGGCATCCCTCGTGCCATTGAAGAAAGTGACTTGTCGGATAAATCGCAAAGTGCTGGAACCCCTACTGTTGGACTGAACGGAAATTTACCTAAAAAGAATTTAGTAGAGACAAAAAAATCCAATCAAAGTGAATCAATTCCCGATCGTCCCCGGGCCACGATTCCTTCGGGTACGATGGGTATTCTGCTCAAGAATAATGTCGGTGTAAATCGAGCGGGTGCCATTGCGGTTGATGCCAAGTTCAGTAATTATGGTGATTACTCCCAACGGATGATGGAGGCGATTCAATCCAGCTGGTGGGCCCTCATTGATCGTGCACGTTTCGAATCGGTGTCGCGGGGCAGTGTCGTTGTAAGATTCAGTCTTTGTCGCGATGGCAGCGTGGTGAATGCAGAAATTCTTCACAGCGACGTCGCCCAAGTGATGGCACTGGCCTGTAAAGATGCGGTCATGGCCCCAGCGCCCTTCGACAACTGGCGCGAAGATATGGTTGCCCTTTTTGGGAATGAGCAGACGGTGACTATCACGTTTCACTACCTCTAAAACAATGACGACACTGGAATGGATTCCTTTTGCCTCTGGTGTGAAGATTTTAGAAATTCACCCCGCTGGACTCTTTGCGGTCGAAAAACCTGCAGGCGTTCTGGCCCATCCTAATTCCAGCGAAAAAAAAGAAAAAGAAACGGTTCTCATCGACACTAATTATTCCATGGCCGAAGAGGCTTTCCATATTCGCGATGGTAAGGGTGGCGTGAGAAAAGTTTATCTCCTCAACCGTCTCGATTCACCCACCAGCGGAGTTTTACTGCTGTGTCTCGACGAAAAATTGGCGGATGCGGTTAAGGAGTTATTTGCCGAATCAAAAGTTTCAAAAAAATATGCGGCGATTGTGAAAGGTCGCGGTCTGCGTAGCCCTCGCGGTACTTGGCAAGATTCCCTCGTGAAATCAACCGGTCCAGGCGGTAGTGTGCGCTCCTCCGCTAAATCAACTGGTGGCTCCCAGGCCATCACCGTTTATCAATGGGTGCGTGCGGCCCAAAATAATTTACCACTTTCCTTATTACAGCTCGAACCGCGGACGGGTCGTACGCACCAATTACGTGTACAGACGGCTGAGCACGGACATCCCATTCTCGGCGATCGCACCTACGGAGATTTCGATTTCAATAAGACCACGGGTACGGCTCGAGGATTAAAACGATTATTTCTACACGCTCAATTCACCGAACTTTCTCTCGCTTGGCAGGGCGAAAAACTCCATTTCAGGGTTGAATCACCATTGCCCAAAGAATTTTTAGCGGCCTTAGGCGAATCGGGCGATGGTCCTCCTGCGAAAATAAAAAAGCCGACCCCAACGGGCACATCGGTTTCTCCGCGACTGCGTATTCGCCTTTAATTTATTTTCCAGTCCAGGAAATTTTCTGTTCTTGGGCGACCAGAGTTTTCTGCAGATTGCTCACGTTGATATTTTGCACAGGAACCTTTTCGCGTAATGCTTGCACAGCGGCATGGCCGGCGGATTGACCAAGGATAATCCACACGGGCTCCATGCGGATGGAGGTCATAGCGATGTGACTCGCCGAACAGCACACAGGCACCAGCAGATTGGTACATTCCTCAACTCTGGGCACAATCGCCCGGTAGGGCAGAGCATGTACTCCGTCAAAACTAGGATTAGGTTTAAGAATGCTGAATTCTCCGCCGCCGATAGAAATCTTTCCTTGATCGGCATACGTCGCGTAAGGCCAATCATCGATACCGTACGAACCGAGCCCAATGGAATCACTGATTGAGCCAGCTCTGCCTTCTAAATCTTTCTGGGTAATGACGTAGGTCGACTGCATACGTCGCGCTTCACGCACATAGAATTGGTGCGGCCAGCCGGCGGTCTCATCAAAAATTCCTGGAGTGAGTCCCGTCTCGTTCGCTAATTTTTTATAAATTTCTGGAACCACTTCATCGGTGCGCAGGAAGTGGACCATGCCGCGAACGAAATCTTGATGGAACTTCCAAATCTTAGAACGCGTTGCCCAATCGCCCATCGGGTATTCCTGATTCGATCCCGCTATTGACTGTGCCCAGAGGGATCGACTGGAGTTTTCGTTAAAGACGCCACCACCCGGATAGTCTTCTAATTTTCCTGGATGACGCATTTTTAGCCCGGCATTAATTTTAATATTATTTTTAAAGGCACGACGGAAAATTTCGTACTGACGTGGGTCGTAATTTTCAGGTGAGGCAAAGGGAATGCGGTCTGGCTGGCGGCTGAGCTTCCATCTAAAACAGTACGCCATGGTCAGTTTATCCGCTTTGCCAGCACCTTTCGGCTGGTAGTCTTGAAGTAAGGGTAAAAGCCCGCTGGAGGGCTTTCCTGGCGTGTTATAGGGGTCGATATCGTAGGTCACGAGGGCCGGACGTTCCCCCGCGTAGGATTCATCGTAAGTGTCTTGGCTTTCGCGTCCGTAGGTATGCGAAACTCCGGCCTGAGCCATTAAATCCCCTTCGTAACTGCAATCGATAAACACCCGGGCGGCAATGCGACGAGCTTCAACTTGTTTCGCTTGGGTTGCTGGTACACCTAAAGAATCAGGCGGAGCTAAATCTAAAGTGATGGATTGGATGCGGCTGTTTTCTTTGACGACTTTATTTAAGCGATGTTCGTAAATTACTTTAATATTTTTTTCTGCACATAACTTCGTGTAAAGTTTTCGCATCGCGACGTTATCGTCATCAATCAATAATTTTAACGCGAGTCCGCCCACGCTGGCTTTGTTACCCCAGTCGATACGGTGCAGCCCGCCTCCACTCATGCCGCCGAGCCATCGGCTGGGTTCGACAATCACCACGCTGAAACCTTGTTCCGCTACAGATATCGCCGCGGCGATACCTGAGGCTGTTGCGCTGTAAACACAGACATCAAAATTCTCGGTTGTATTATCGGATTGCGCACGCAGCGCTGCACCGAGCAGGGCAGTGCCACTGAGGGCGATAAAATGACGACGGGGTAGTTTCACCCCGCTACCTTAGAGTCCTTCGCAGGGGTCATACAACCCTTGACGAATAACAAATCTTATAACCCCAGCAGAATCATGAACATTAAGCTTTCTCATCAAGTTGGTGCGATGGTTTTGAGCGGTTTTGACACTTATATTAAGTTCCACAGCGACTTCTTTACTAGAAAAGCTCTTTGCAATCATCACCGCCACCTCACGTTCTCGGTCTGTTAACATCATCGCCATCTGATCCACCGTCACTTCGGGATTTTTCAGTGCGGTAATGAGTGCATCATTAAACTCATGACTAAAACAGGTTTCTCCTCGGGCAATAATTTCTAAAGCAGTTTTTAATTGGCTCATATTTTCGTTCTTACTGACAAATCCTCGCACGCCATCGCGAACCAGGCACCGCGCAATCTTACCCTCGATTTTTCCTGAAAAAACTAAAATTTTAATTTCGGGATAGGTATTCTTTAAACGATACAAAACCTCTACTCCACTGATGTCGGGTAATCTTATATCTAAAATAAGAATATCGGGCTGATGGTGCAGCGCTAATTCGACTCCTTCTTTACCCGTCGAAGCCGTCGCCACCACCGCATAATTTAATTTTTCTTCGATGACGTGCATTAACATTTCTCTGACCACCGTCTGGTCCTCAATAATCATCACCGATGGACTACGCGGCGTAGTAATACTCTGTGGTATCATTGAGATTAAAATGAGTGATTTAGAGCGTAAAGAAAACTTTAAGTATATGGGGTGTTTACCCTATTGACATTACGGGTCGATGGATGGGTCGACGAGACCATGACGTACCGCAAACCGCACCAAGCCCGCGACGTCATGGACCCCTAATTTACGCATTAAGTTTGCTCGATGGTTCTCCGATGTTTTTAAGCTGATGTTCAGTTGGCTCGCGACTTCTTTACTGCTATTACTTCGGGCAATGAGCACGGTGATTTCTCGTTCGCGTGGTGTGAGTAATTCGATCATGGAGTCAGCATGTGAATTGGGTTTAGCGAGTGCCTCTCGGACGGTTTGACTAAATGTATCGTTGTACCAGTTCTCACCTTGTGAAACTTTATCGAGTGCCTGTCGAAGTTCGGAGAGCGAAGAATTTTTATTAACGAACCCATGCATGCCTTCTTGGATGAGTCCGCGGATTATTTGTGGCTCCTGTTTCGCCGAAAACACCACCACGCGCATTCGGGGAATCGATTTATTTAACCGTCGTAAAACTTCGATACCGCTTAAACCAGGCATTAATACATCGAGCAATAAAACGTCGGGTCTTAATCGTAGTGCTAATTCCACCGCCGCTTGCCCCTCGGCTGCCGTACCTACGATTTTGAACTGATTGTACGACTTGAGAACCTCCATGATCATTTCTCGAATCGCCGCTTGATCTTCGACAATCAGAATCGTCTTACGTAAATCAGCCGCAGGGAGAGGCGGTGGGGCTGTGTCTCTGGGCTTTTTCTTTAAGTTGTCTTTTAGAGAGGTTTTCATAATCTGAAGGCTATTTCATGCGTTGAATTGTGCTAAGCAACCGTGACAACTTGGGCATTATGCTCCACAGAAAGGGTGGGGGTTTATGGTAAAATCGTGTCAGGCTTGACTGACCGAAAAAACAGATAAAATGATGACTATGGAAAACACCTCACGACTCGTCGCACAAGCTGACCCGATTGACGCTGCTCAATTCTACCGTAAAACCTACGGCCTCGTTGCCTTAGCCTTCGCTGGCTTTGCTGGTTTACTTTACACTTTCTTTAAACTCACGCCGGTTGCCGATATTTTCATGAGCACGCTGGGTGCCATGTTTAACTCCCTTGGCGGTTTTACTTGGCTGATCGTGATGTTAGTATTCTGGGCTGGCACGTATTATGCACAAAAACTCGCTGCTAATGGTGCCTCTCGCGAGTCTCAATACGCAGGTCTCGGACTCTATGTTTTGTTAGAGGCTCTCATCTTTATACCACTCATCTATATTGTGGCATTAAAGACCGGCGGTAATGCTGAAACTATTCTCATGCCGGCTTGTGCTCTTACCGGTGCTTTAGTTTTAGGTCTCACACTCGCAGTACAATTCACTCAGGTAGATTTCTCGTTCTTACGTATCGTCATTGTGATTGGTTCCATTTGTGCAATCGGTGCAGTGATTATGTTCAGCATTATGGGTATCAACCCCGGCACATGGTTCGCTTTAGCGATGATTCTATTGATGGCTACGGTCATCCTTTATCAGACTCACCAGATTAAGAATAGCTGCAGCACTGAAGACTACGTGATGGCAGCCTTTATTTTATTCTCAGCCTTCGTCACCTTACTCTTTTACGTGATCCAATTCTTCATGGGTCGCCGCAGCGAGTAATCACTCACGCTCTGCGATATAAAAGCGGGTTTCGCCTGCGAAGTTTTTAACGCGGGAATCTTCCAAAGCTACTTCTGACCGAAGTGTGCTATGGATGACTTTAAATCCCGTATTCAGAAGTTCCTGACGGGTTTCACTCTCCGTGCTGCTATGCATAAAGACGGGAGTGGAATCCGTTTCATGCCAGCGATCACCCTTTTGACATCCCGGCAGAACGGATTCATTTTTCCATAAGTCCACATGCTCGCCTTTCTCGCGATCATTCGCCGAGAAAAGAAATTTACCACCAGGTTTAAGCACCCGATAAATCTCTGCCAGCGCCTCCAGGCGGTCGGTTTGACCCCTCAGGCACATGAGTCCATTAAACGCAAAGACTACACCATCCCACGACCGATCAGGATAGGTTAATCTACAGGCATTGGCGATTTCGATGGTCGCCGATTGAGCCATACCCGCTTCGGCAAAAACCCCTTGGGTAATATCGACCATCACAGATGAAAAATCGGTGACGGTTAGATGATGGTAGCCGTCTTTCACTAGACCCAATCCCACTCGACCCCCGCCACACCCCAGTTCCAATATCTTGGCAGATTTATTCGGAAAGGTTTGATGAATTAAAATCCGTTCCGATGCCCAGAGACCGACCTGCACGGCCGCTCTCGCATAATTGAGCGCGGTTTGTGCATTGAGCCAGTGGGCTTGGCGGTCGTCTGCCATAAACATATTTCAAGCCACTCTTGCCAATTGCGCAACCCTAGGAAAATCTTACGCATGCTTCGAATCGCTTTAATCGCTCTGACCTTGGCGTTCAGTTCCTGCGATCAGCTCACCAGGCCATCCGCTCATAAAGTGATTCAAGAGGCAGGGATCGATACCGTTTTTACGATTCAACAAGGAAGCAAGGTAACGCATCTTAAGATTGCTGGCACTGACCTCGAAAAGAGTCGCGGACTCATGGGCGTTGAAAAATTACCAACGGATACGGGGATGATTTTCATGTATGAGGCCGATCAAGTGATGCGCTTTTGGATGAAGGATACTCCGCTGGATTTGGATATCGCCTTCGTGCAGGCCGATGGAGTCATTGCTGAAATCCGCACGATGAAAGCAGACGACCTCACCGAGGTGACTTCACAATCTTCACGCATTCGCTTCAGTATCGAAATGCCCGCTGGTTGGTATGCCGCTTCGCAAGTGAATGCGGGTGATACCATTAATCTCGCGCAACTTAAAGAGGCCCTGACCGCTCGTGGCTTTAACGTGCAGCGGTATTTTTCTGCAACTTCAGAGCGCGCGCCAAATCGCCAATAAAAGTGCACAAACCATCCAACTACTGAGAACGAATGCTAGGGCGATTCGTTCGTAGTAAGTCGTTAAAAATAATTTCATGGGGCCGGCGCAAGTTTTGCCGCACTGAATTTTAAATATTCGGTTAATCGAAGAAGGTGAACGGGTGATGGTGTGCCTGCGATTGGTACCAGCGCTTGTTCTGCTTGTGCAATCTCAGCATCGAGTGCGCGGAAGCATTCACGCCAGGTTTCGGACGAAATAACTTTTCGAGGATTAGCCCCCTCTCGAATTTCTTTTGCGGGATCGCCGCCGCGACGATTGCGTTCTAAAATCATCGGTAAGGTAAGTTTTCCACTGGCTGCATCTGTCCCCAAGGTTTTCCCCGCCCGTTTGTCGTCCTGTAATAAATCAACGAAGTCATCGTAGATTTGATACGCAATACCGAGGTGCGATCCAAACTGCGCACAGGCTTCAATATGCTCACGAGGATGACCGGCTAAAAGGGCACCGACGCGGCAGGAGGCTTCAAATAATACCGCCGTTTTCATGCGGATTTGCTTACGGTATTCCTCCAGCGTTAATCCCGTATTGCCCCGCGCAAAAGTTTGGCAGACTTCGCCCGAACAGACATCGCGCGATGCCCGTGCCACAATCGAACAAATTTCTGATGACGTGTGATCGCTGGCCAAAACGAGCGCGTGAGCAAATAAAGCATCACCAAATAATACCGCCGCATGGGCACCGTATATCTGGTTGGGTGTATCCGCTCCATGTCGCTTATCCGCACCGTCTAACACATCGTCGTGAATCAAGGTGGCTAAATGCACTAGCTCAACAATGGCCGCTCCTTTAATAAGGGAAGCGTGTGGACCCACTCCGGCACCCGAACCAAAAGCTAATAGGGGTCGTAATCTTTTTCCAGGATGTGCTAAAACTCCACGAAGTAAGGGATGCACTTCAGGCTCGAAACAGCTTTCTTGTTCTTCAAGAAAAGTTTTAAGCGCCGCGAAGTGGGTCTCAAATCCTGCATGGAGGTCGATATTCACTTCCGCAAAGTGTCCCAGCCACGCAACGCTGGCAAGTGCTAGGTTACATCTAAGGTATAATTTTAAAAGTCCGCTAGATTAGTCTAAGGAACTGATATCACCATCGGTCGAGGGTGGACTCGATTTGGGCTTAGAAGCAGGCTTTTTGACATTCTTTTCGCTATCCTCTTCATCGTCATCCTCATCGTCTAAATCGTAGGGTTCATCTTCTTCAGGATACGGCTTGTCGCCTCGTGCGACTCGCTTGCGACGCACCAGCATGCTGCCCAGTCCAATCGCGAGTAAATAGAAACTAAAGAGAATACTCGTTAAAATCGCTAACGAAATGATATCGCCAATCGGCGTAAGTACGCCAACCACAATGACGATACCAAAAAGCATCCCTCGCCAATGTTTGAGTAGAGTTTTCGGACGAACAATTTCCGTCCACATTAAAATAATCAGCGCTAACGGAAACTGGAAAGTGATTCCGGTGATTAAACTCATCATGGTGACGAGCCCAAAGTAGTCAGAGGCTTTCCAGATCACTTCCATGCCCATACCTGAGGCGAAATGGTGCCAGACTTGAATGGAAATAGGCGTCAGCCAGAAAAACGCGAGCGCCGCTCCCGCTAAGAAAAGAAAAAAGGCCGCAACACAAAATGGAATCAACGCTTTCTTCTCTTTCGCCGTTAACGCCGGCCCAACGAACCGTGCAGTTTCATAAAGAAAGACTGGGGAGGCCACCGCCACGCCCGCTGAGAATGCAGCATACATTAAAACCGACCACACCCCCATGAAAGTAAATTCTTTGAGTTCGCTCATAGACTTTAATGACTCATCCGCCCGACCCATAATAAAGTGCAGGGGAGAGGTCTCCGGATTTTTAGCCCAATTTAAGGGAAGACTGAGCAGACTAGGAATATACTCATAGTAAATCAGAGCCGCCACCATTCCTACCGCAAAGACCATTAAAACACGAATCACTGAAACACGCAGATCTTCAATGTGCTCGAGGAAAGTCATCTCGCTACGTTCTCTTTTTCTACGGATGAGTGAGGAAAGCATGATTAGACAGTGAGGAGAGCTTTGATGTCATCCAAGCTGATGGCTGAGGAGACAGAGTCTGACTCACTCAAGAGTTTACGCAACATTTCTGACTTCGATTTCTGTAAATCCATCACGCGTTCTTCAATCGTCCCCGTTGCAATTAATTTAATACTGGTGACCGTGCGAGTCTGCCCAATGCGGTGTGCGCGGTCCGTCGCCTGAGCTTCTGCTGCTGGATTCCACCAAGGGTCGAAGTGAACCACGGTGTCGGCACCTGTGAGATTAAGCCCGGTGCCACCTGCTTTAAGCGACATGAGCATAACCGGAATATCAGGCGAACTGTTAAATTTATCGCAAACGGATTGTCGATCGGTCGTGGAACCATCGAGGTAGCAATATTTGACGCCTCTTTCTTCGAGTGCTTTCCTGAGAATTTTAAGCGCAGATACGAAAGTGGAGAAGACTAACATGCGGTGATTAGCATCTTTGGATTCTTCTAGTAATTCTAGGAAGGCCTGCAGTTTTGCTGAATCGGCCTCATCCATTTTCGGATCCAGAATACGCGGGTCGGCACAAATCTGACGGAGACGAAGTAATTGATTAAACGCCGCCATTCGAATGCTGGCTTCCTTGGCCCCGCTCATTTCCATTTCGAAAATTTCCTTACGTGTGTTCTCCTGCATCTCGTCGTAGAACTTCTTCTGATTGTCTTCGAAGTCACAGTAAATGATTTGTTCAATCTTCGCGGGTAACTCCGGAGCTACGGCCACCTTCGAACGACGTAGTAAATACGGCGCTGCCATTTGTAATAATCGGTCGTCGTGCCACTTACGGTCGTCAATTGCAATACGCTCTTCAACCTTAGGTAAATAACCAGGCATCAGGTAACCAAAGAGGGAACGAAGGTCTTCGAGTGAGTTTTCCACAGGCGTACCGGTTAAAATATAACGACCTTTAGCGATGAGTTGTTTGACGGCCTTGGTCGACTGCGCTCGGGGGTTTTTAATATTCTGCCCTTCATCGCAAATCGCCACCCCCCAATTAACCATTGAGAAGGAGCCGATATCGCGGGCCAATGTACCGTAAGAGGTAATGACTAAATCGTAACGCTTTAAGAATTCGGGCGATGATTCACGGAACTGACCGTGGTGCGGTAAAACTTTCATGCTCGGCGTAAATCTGCGAGCTTCCCGTCGCCAATTTTCAACCAACGAAGCAGGGCAGATGACGAGACAGGGTCCGTCGGCCGGACGTTCTCGGCGTACCACTTCCATGAAAGCCAACGCTTGAACAGTCTTACCGAGACCCATTTCGTCAGCGAGTAAACCGCCTAAATTATTTCGGTGTAAGTGCCATAACCACGCGACGCCTAATTTTTGATAGATGCGCAGCATCTGATCCAATTCTTCACGAATGGGTGCGGGCTGTAATTTTGAGAGATTCCGAATTGCATCGGAACGTTTGGTCCAAGTTTCGGGAGGAGCAAAGGCCGCTTGTAATTCTTCGGCAATCGCGTCGGCACTCGCTAAGTCAGCAAAGCCGATTTTCAAATCCATATCTAAGTCTACATCGCGCTTGGATTCGCCGGTGATACGACGTTGGGCATTGCGAATTGACTCAAGTAATTCGGGGGTAATCAGACGAGGCCCGCGGTCAGTATAGAAGAACATTCTACCACTGGCTAAGGCCTCTTGAACGACTTTCGGTGTTTTGCCTTCCGGATCAATGCCGATGGCAAAACGATAGCCTTCGGTATCTTCAGCGGCTGCACATTTTACTTTGGCTAACTGCACATTACGTAGCGAGTGCGATAAATTGTGTGTAAAATAGGCATGGTTATCTTCGCAAAGAATTTTGTGATGTCGGGCCAAAAAATTCAGGACCTGAATCGTGCCGCCTAATCTCCACTCCCGCGTACTGGTTTCTAAAATAAATCCACTACGTTGTAAAACTTCACGCAATTCAGCGACTGCTCCGCCAGCTTTTTGCGGTAGGCGAATGCGTAGCCACTTCATCGAACCATCCACCCAAGTGGTATCTTCGCTGCCCCGATCTTGCGCGCGAATTTCTTCTTTCTCGTCATCTAACTCTTCTCCGTTCGCTGTCGTTTGCGGAGTGGGATTAGGGTCGTCTAAATATTCATGCACCCCCGCGAGTTGGGTGCCATTCCACTCCATCGGTGTTTCCGGTGCGTTCGCCATCCGGAAAATGGTGAGGTCTTTTCCGAAGGCTAGAAGTTGTCGCAGGTGTCGACGCGTGAGCGGGAGGATTCCTTGGAGTTTTCCGTTACAAAGGTTCTCTAAAATCGACAGGAAAATAACCGTATCGGTCTCAATCGTCCACGCCTTCGTCCGATCAATATTTTCTGGCGCCACTTGGATGTCGTTAATGCGTAATTCTAGACGACAAATAATTTCATCTCGTTGTGAAGAGGTCGCAATATTCGGTGGAATAATAAAGCGGACTTCAATGGGATCACCTTTTTTCGGAGAAAGATTAATCGAGCGTAACTTGGGACCGCTACTCGATAAATTATTGGCGGGGGCGGTATTCTTTTCTTCCGCCAGCTTGTCTGCATTGGTTTTTACCTTAGTTGGCTCAATCTCATCGGTGAGTTTGAGATAACCTTCTTTAACCGCTAAAACTAAATACGCTGCCAAGGAGTGGACGCAGAGTTTGCGTTGAACCAAGGAAACTTCGCAGGCGCACTCATTGCGCTGGAAGGTGATTGACCTTAAATTCCAAATGGCCTCACGCGATTCTTTACCGTCATCGACCACCGCTTTAACTTCGGGAAAAGTCCAATTGGCCTTCTTTACTTTGCTTTTGGCAATCAGCTCCTTGGCGAGGAGCATAGTGGCTCCACCGGCGAGCTCAATGAGCTCGTCTTCGGAGATGTTCGGCAACGGCTGACGTGGAGCCATTAGTGGTTGTTACGTGGGTAGATGCTTCACGTGTGGAAGCATCAAATAATGAATGTGAGGAAAGACTTTTCGCTTAAGAAGCGACGTCTTGGTCCGTTACACCAGGGTGCATCTCATAGATGCCTACCGGAGTCGTCGGACCTGTCATCACGATGGAGTAGTCGGCCCCGATGCCAATCACAATCTTACCTCCAGGCATATTTACCGTTAAATCAGCATCAACTAACCCCATTTTATAGGCTACCGCTGCACAGGCCGATGAGGAAGAGCCCGACGCCAAAGTGTAACCCGCACCACGCTCCCAAATTTCAATTTGGATATTCTTACGATCCAAGATCTTTAAAAATTGTACGTTCGTGCGATTAGGGAAATTGGTGTGCAACTCTAGGTCAGGTCCGAAAGTTTTAGCTAAATCAGCAGTAAGATTGTCTACCGGAATCACGCAGTGTGGATTTCCCACGGTCGCCGCCCAATATTTAAACGTCTTACCTTTTACGGTGATTTCTTCACCCAAGACTTCGCGGTCAGGACCGACGTGAGGAATCTGCGGTGCGCGAAATGAGACTTTACCCATTTCAACGCGTATGCGATTGCCGCCTTCGAAAACGGAACAGCCCACTAAACCGCCCGGAGTATGAATTTTAAATTCTTCACCTTCTTTAACGCGACAAGTTTCTAAAAGATGACGGCAGAAAATTCGAATACCGTTTCCAGATTTCTCTGCTTCGGATCCGTCAGGATTTAAAATGCGTAATCCAAAAGCACCATCCTTGCGTTCAATCGGACCATAAAGAATACCATCTGAACCTAAGCCGTAGTGACGATGGCAAACTTTGCGGATGACTTCAGGCGAAAAGAGGGTTGGACAATCTTTGGGCTCTAAAACCAAATAATCGTTTCCGAGGGCATGATACTTAGCAAAGCGCATAAGGGTATAATGGCTCGTTTTTGTAGATAAAAGCAAGCCCACGCATACCTAAATTATCGTCGATCCAGCGAGCGATAATGAATCGCCTCAAGTAAATGTGACGTCGCAATTTGTTCCGTACCGGCTAAATCCGCAATCGTCCGCGACACCCTTAAAATGCGGTCATAAGCTCGTGCCGACAGTGATAATTTCTCCATGGCCTGTTGTAATAAATCTCCTTGGGCACGATCTAATACACAGTTATCTCGTAAGCCTTTGCCCGACAGCAGGGCATTGCAGGCATAGGGCTGATCTTGAAATCTTTTTCTCTGAATGCCTCTCGCCACTTCAATGCGTTGACGAATTTCTTTCGACGCTTCACCGGGTTGAGTATTTCTGAGCTCTTCAATCGAAAGCGCTGGTGCTTCAATTTGAATGTCAATCCGATCTAACAGCGGGCCCGATATTTTTGCTCGATAGCGTTGAATGTGAACTTGAGAACATCGACACTCCTTCTGGCGATCTCCTAAATGCCCACAGGGACAGGGATTCATCGCTGCCACTAACATAAATCGGGCGGGTAGGGTTACTTTCGCTGCCGCCCGCGAAACGGTCACACAGCCATCTTCGAGGGGTTGACGAAGTACTTCGAGTGCTGAGCGACGAAACTCCGGTAACTCATCCAGAAATAATACGCCCAGATGTGCGAGTGAGACTTCTCCGGGTCCAGGAATACTGCCACCGCCGATTAATCCTATGTCGCTAATCGTATGATGCGGAGATCTGAACGGCCGCCGCCATTTACGATTCTTATCCTGAAAAGCTAAACCAGCCGCCGAATGTACGGATAAAATTTGAATATATTCATCGGCATTGGGCGTAGGTAAAATCGAAGGAAGTCGTTTCGCGATAAGCGATTTCCCTGAGCCTGGAGGGCCTAAAATGATGATATTATGCCCGCCCGCCGCCGCGACTTCGACCGCTCGCCGCACTTTAATTTGTCCTTTCACCTCCGAAAAATCGGGCTCTCCTTCATCCGTGGCTAATAACAAATCTTCATCTCTCGGTGGGAGTGGCTGAAACTTCGGATCGTTCGATAAAAATCGTAAGGCAGCATCGAGCGAATCTACCGCCACCGCTTCGACGCCTTTCACCAACGCCGCTTCTTCCGCCGAAGCTCTGGGTAAAATGACACCTTTTAATTTTAATTTTTTGGCGAGTAGGGCAATAGCCACTCCACCTTTGACCGCCCTGGTTCCGCCACTCAGACCTAATTCGCCAGCAATTAAATAGTCGGATAACTTATCTTTACTAATTTGCCCCGTCGCCGCTGCCATCCCGATCGCAATCGGTAAATCATACATCGAACCTTCTTTACGTAAATCACCCGGCGCTAAATTAATGGTGGTCTTAGTCTCATATCCCCGAAGGCCAGTATTTTGTAATGCCGAGAGAACACGGTCTTCCGATTCCTTCACACCTTTGTCGGGCAGACCCACGATTTCTAACCTTAAATCACCGACCTCACCTGTATTCACTTCCACCTCAACAGGCACCGCTTCAACACCGACCAGTGCAGCTGAATGAAGGGATGCAAACATGCTCCCAAGAACCAAAACGACTCACCCGCGACAAGTGATGATTAATAGGGTATTTATTGAGTAAAACCTACCAGCGATCGACTACTTCTTGATTGATTTGAGCAGGGCAGGGATATCAACGGACTCGCGAATCATTTTCTCAATAATGGGAATCTTATCAGAGTCCTGACGCATGGTTTTCACGGTCATATTATTAATACGTGCGGTCACCGCAAAAGACTCGGCTTCGACAGCTGCGACAGGGATGCCCGCATCAGTCAATTTTTTCATGAGGGCATCGTTTGGCAGTAAACCATTCGATAAAATAATTCCTGATAAGGATTTAGCACCGCCACCTTCGATGAAAGCTTCTAGTAGGTCTTCACGATCTCCTGGAACAATGACGAGCGTACCATTGACCCGGAAATATTCAGCGGCACGGCGAGCTGACATCGCCCCAATCACCACGCGACGTACTCGACGTAATCCCGCGGGCTGGTGAATCCACCGCGCTTTAGTTTCTTCGGCTACCTGATCAAGATTCGGATAAACTAAAGTTTCTTGCAGGGGGACGACTCCAATTAAAGGTATGCCTAATTTTTTCAATCCACGGCTGGCGAAGTCGCGAATGAAATCAATTTTATCGGGTAAAACTTTATTTAAAATGACGCCGACCACTTCGACGCCTGATTGGTCAAAAAGTGCCTTATTTAAAGCGATTTCATCGATCGGTTTACCAATCCCGCCCGCTGCCACTATCAGAGCCTTAGAGCCTAACACCTTAGCGTTATCAGCATTGGACGCACCGAATACCGAACCGACACCTGCGTGTCCGGAACCTTCCACCACAATAATATCCTTCCCGTAAGCGGCACGGTCGAAGGCCCGACAGATTCGGTCTTTTAACTGAGGTCCAATCTCGTTCGGATTTTCTAAATAGTTTTTAGTGAACTCGGGTCCAATCGCCACAGGCGACATCGCCGAGATAGGAATATCTAGAGAAAATAATCCATCGATGAGTAAAGTATCTTCATCCACCTGATCGTCGCCCGATTGTACAATGCGTTGTGCAATCGGTTTAATATATCCAACATTCAGACCCATCGTTTGCAGGGCCGCAGTTAAACCTAAACAGGTCGTAGTCTTTCCATCATTCATCCGCGTCGCCGCCACAAAGATACGGCTGGTTTCTTTATTCATGGGGCTGCTGAATAAGCCCGGAATATTATCAGCGAAGCGTTTGGTTGAAGCCATAGTGCAACCTGCTTAGTCTTTTAATTTAGGATACAGGAATAATTTATCTACCGCTTGTGCTGCCACAATCACGGCGGTACCGAAAATATCATGCGCACTGGCGCCCCGAGAAATTTCCGCGGCTGGGCGATCCAGACCGGTTAAAATCTGACCATACGCTGGAATATTGGCAATAAATTGCGCCATCTTGGAGGCGATGTTACCAGAGTTTAAATCAGGGAAGACGAGCACACTCGCTTTACCAGCTACGCTACCTGTGACGCCTTTAGACAGTGCGGCAAAGGGATTAATCGCGGCGTCTGCCTGGAGTTCGCCATCGATATCCGCATTAATTCCCAAATCTCTGGCCAGAATCTTGGCTAACTTCGTCGCTGACTGAACTTTTTGTACTGAAGCTAAACGAGCATTCTCGGAATGCGTTGAGTAGGCGAGCATAGCAACTTTCGGTAAAGTATTGGTGAGGTGACCGGCTAAAGCAGCGGTTGTTACGGCGATATCCGCCATCTGTTCTGCAGTAGGTTCAGGAATCACACCACAATCCGCTAAGAATAAAACACCTTCGCAACCAAAGCGTGCTTCTTCAGATTCAAGAATGAGCATCGATGAAACTGTTTCCACGCCATGCTGACGTGGCATGACTTGTAAAATAGTTCTTAAGCCTGATGAAGCGTGTTGCGTTGCACCAGAAATCAAAGCATCGGCACCCGCGGTCGCGACCATCAAGCAGGCAAAGTAATTACGCAATTTAGCCAATTCTTCGGGGTTTCCTTGAAGCTGCGTGTTTCCGTATTTTTGGATGGAGGCGAGTTTTTCAGCAAAACTTTTTAATTCATCACTGCGTTCAGGTTCAATGATCCGAATGCCATCTAAATTAATATTCAGACGCGCGGCGGCGATTTTAATTCTCTGACGATCACCGAGTAAAATCGGAACCCCCAGTTTCTTGGTGGCAAATTGGCGAGCCGCTTGAATGATCCGAGGATCTTCTCCTTCGGCGAAAACAACGCGCTTGGGGTGATTTTGTAAACGAGCAGAAAGTTTGGATATGAGTGACATCTTAAATTAAACCATAATTAGACTATGAAATACAAAAGTGCGAGGCAGAAGGAATAATCTCCGGTCCTTTGACTTTAGGGACTAACCGCCAGTTTTATCGGAAAACAACCGTCTTGGTGCCCGCGATAAGAACCCGGTCTTCGACCACGGCACGCAGGCCACGGGCGAGTACGACTTTTTCGATATCCTTACCTAAATGGGCCATATCCTCGGGGCTTTCCGAGTGATCCACGCGGATGACATCCTGCTCCACAATCGGACCTTCATCCAGCTCAGGCGTCACAAAGTGACAGGTCGCACCAATCAGCTTAACACCTTTGCTGTGCGCCTGGTGATAAGGCTTTGCACCCGCAAAAGAGGGAAGGAAGGAGTGATGGATGTTTAAAATTTTTCCAGCGAAGGAGCGACAAAGCGAATCGTCTAAAACCTGCATGTAGCGTGCGAGGACAATTAAGTCTGCATTTTCTTTACGGAAAATTTCTTCCATCTTTCGGTACGCCGCGTTTTTGTTTTCAGGTGTTACCGGTACGTAATGAAAAGTTAAACCATGTGCCTCCACGATTTTTCGGTGGTTCTCGTGATTTGAAATCACACAGGGAATAACAAAAGCGAAATCTTGAGCCACGTAGCGTGCTAATAAATCGTACAAGCAATGTTCTTGTTTGGAGCAAAGAATGACGACGCGTTTTGCTTTGGCGGAGTCGGACACTTTTGCATCCATTTTGAATTTCTGGGCAATGGGCTGGAAGCGGACGTTAAATTCTTCAGGCGGGAAGTCTAAGGAGTCGGCCTTGATTTCCACCCGCATGAAGAATTGTGAAAGTTCATTTTCGGTGTGCTGACTCGCCTCCGTGATCCAGCCTTTATGCTTTGCAATAAACGTAGACACCTCGGCCACGATACCGGTGGTATCGGGACAGGAAAAACTGAGGGTTAACGTTCGGGTCATGCGCGTAGGAGAATGGTTGGGGGCGGAAGGGTCAAGTATTAGGGGTGGGGAGTGCCCAATTTTGGCAAAATCGGGACAATCTTTGGCAAAAATCTGAATGCTAGGGGATTGACCAACTTGCCTCCGTTCCTACGTTGAACCTTCACTCTACTCAAGATGGCAAAGACATTGTTCCAAAAAGTCTGGGATGCGCACGCTGTGACGCAGCTACCAAACGGCCAAACCCAACTCTTTATCGGTACCCACCTGATTCACGAGGTGACCAGCCCGCAGGCCTTCGGCATGCTTCGCGACTTGGGTCTCCAAGTGAAGTACCCGCATCGCACTTTTGCCACAGTCGACCACATTGTGCCGACTAACGAAATCAAAGAGCCTTACTCGGATCCGATCGCTCAAGAGATGATCGAAGCTCTGCGCAAAAATACCAAAGACTACGGTATCCGCTTTTTTGATACAAACACCGGTCAGCAAGGTATCGTGCACATGGTAGGTCCTGAACAAGGTATCACCCAACCTGGAACGACCATCGCTTGCGGTGACTCACACACAGCAACGCACGGCGCTTTCGGTGCGATCGCTTTCGGTATCGGCACCACACAAGTTCGCGACGTTCTCGCGACACAAACTTTAGCACTCAACCCGCTCAAAGTTCGTCGCATCGAAGTGAACGGAAAATTAAAACCCGGTGTTTACGCGAAAGACGTGATTCTCCACATCATCCGTGATCTCGGTGTGAACGGTGGTATTGGTTTTGCTTACGAATACGCTGGTTCGACTTTTGATAACTTCTCGCTCGAGGAACGTATGACGGTTTGTAACATGTCCATCGAAGGTGGTGCACGTTGTGGTTATGTTAATCCCGACGACAAAACTTGCGAATACATCAAGGGCCGTCCTTTCGCCCCTAAAGCCGCTGATTGGGATGCTTCCGTCGCTCGCTGGAAATCTTTCGCTTCGGATCCAGGATGTAAATACGACGACATTAAAGTTTATCAGGCCGAAGATATTCGTCCAACCGTCACCTGGGGTATCACTCCAGGCCAAGCGATTTTCATCGACGAAAAAATGCCTGCGTTGGAAACACTTAACGCCGCTGATCGTCTGACCGCAGAAGATGCTTACAAGCACATGAAGCTCACTCCGAATACCCCAATCAAGGGTACGAAGATTGACGTCGCATTCTTAGGTTCCTGTACCAACGGACGAATCTCTGACCTCCGTGAAGTCGCTAAATACCTCAAGGGTCACAAAGTTAAATCGAGCGTGAAGGCGATTGTCGTTCCTGGTTCGATGCTCACTTCCATTCAGGCACAAAAAGAAGGTCTCGATAAAATCTTCACCGACGCAGGCTTTGAATGGCGCGGTGCAGGTTGCTCGATGTGTCTCGCGATGAACCCTGATAAATTAGTAGGCGATCAACTTTGCGCTAGTTCCTCCAATCGTAATTTCAAAGGCCGTCAAGGTTCTCAAACTGGTCGTACGGTTTTAATGAGTCCTCTCATGGTTGCCGCTGCTGCCATTACCGGAGAAGTCACCGACGCTCGCGAAGTATTCAAAGTTTAATGCCGATTAAATCAACAGTCGCTCGCGTACTCGATCGCGCTATCAGCGGTGAATCGATTTTATTATCTGCACAAATTGAACGCGTGGATATTAAAACCATGGTGACGGTGGATGCGCATTTCGACGGCAAGCCTGTTTGCCCGGTGGTTATTGATTATATCATTGATGGTGTCGCCGTGCAGTGGATGGACGCAAAAATTTCTCCATCCATCGCGATGCAACGCGCAGAATCTCTAGCCTCTGCTTTACTCATCCCTCTTTGTGTCATCCACACTGATGGTTGGCAGGAAGTTTCTAAACTCACTCCTTCACTTTCTTAAAATCGTATGTCGCTCGCAAAAATCACCCAAGTTAAAGGTCTCGCTCTCGCTGTTCCTGGCGATGACATCGACACCGACCGCATTATTCCCGCACGCTTCTTGCGTTGTGTGACTTTTGATGGTCTCGGCGAACACGCCTTCCGCGATGAACGCACGGGCCCTGATGGCGTTGATCGTCCTCACCCGATGAACTCTGACCAAGCTAAGAAATCCAGCATCATGGTGGTCGGATTCAACTTCGGTTGCGGAAGTTCCCGTGAACACGCTCCCCAATCACTCTGGCGCTTTGGTTTCAAGGCTTTCGTCGGTGGTAGCTT
>JBBAUX010000006.1:53369-83753 GCA_040398005.1 Opitutales bacterium | reverse complement strand
ACGCTCCCCAATCACTCTGGCGCTTTGGTTTCAAGGCTTTCGTCGGTGGTAGCTTCGCTGAAATTTTCTTCGGTAACTCCACCACGCTCGGCGTACCTTGCGTCACTCTTTCCAAAGATGACCTCGCACAACTCTCCGACTTCGTCCAAAAAAATCCAACGATTGAAGTCACTATCGATATCGAAAAATTAACGGTCACCGCAGGCGATAAATCTTGGAAAGCATCGATTGCCTCCTCGGCCCGTGAAGGTCTCATCACTGGTAAATGGGATCCGATTGCCGATTTACTCGAGGGTGCATCTAAAGTTGAAAAGACCTCTGGCGCGCTTGTTTACGTCGCCAAAAACTAATTACTAAAAACAAGTATTAATAAAAAAGCCCACGGTTCGTGGGCTTTTTTATTTCGACATTTCTTAGTGTCGGAAGTGTCGCATCCCCGTGAAGACCATCGCCATGCCGTGCGCATCCGCAGCAGCAATGACTTCAGCATCTTTCACCGAACCTCCTGGCTGAATCGCACAAGTGGATCCCGCCTCCGCTGCCGCGATTAAACCGTCAGGGAAGGGGAAGAAGGCATCCGAGCACACCGCTGAACCTTGTAATGAGAGTTTGGCCTCTTGGGCCTTCCAGACGGCAATGCGCGATGAGTCTATGCGTGACATCTGACCTGCACCCACGCCGAGCGTGCGTTCCTTACCAGTGTATACAATCGCATTGGATTTGATGTGTCGTACCACGCGCCATCCAAACATCATGGCGGTCATTTCATCCGCAGTGGGCTGACGTTTGCTAACCACTTTAAAGTCTCTTGAGTTGATTGGCTTTTGATCGCGGTCTTGAACGAGTACTCCGCCAATCACCGCACGCACCTCGCGTAAGCTGTCCGCACGCAGTCCGACTTTAGCTTTCATCAGTCGAAGATTCTTCTTCTTACCAAAAATAGCCAAAGCATCTTCATTAAATTCAGGTGCGATAATGACTTCCGAGAAACTTTCCGAAATCGCTTCCGCTAATTCTTTATCGACGGTGCGATTAGCGACAATGATTCCGCCAAATGGAGCCTGACGGTCGGTCTCAAACGCTTTATGCCAAGCTTCGACTAAGGTTTCAGCTGAGGCCACACCGCACGGATTAGTATGTTTAAGGATCGCTAAGGTCGGACGTTCAAACTCACCAATGAGATAAGTAGCCGCTGTGATATCTAAAATATTGTTATAGCTGAGTTCCTTGCCTTGCAGTTGTTCAAAGACTTCGTGGAAGGATCCGTAGAGTGCCGCTTGTTGATGGGGATTTTCACCATAACGCAGACGCTGGGCAATCGGCAGGGTAGTGCTGTAAATGGCGGGTAAACCTAAGATGTTACCGAGACCTGGTTGAGCTTGAGATTCTAAATAATTAGCAATCGCCGCATCATACGCCGAGGTGCGTTGAAATACCTTGAGAGCGAGTTGACGACGGAGATCACCGAGCGTCGAAGGATTTTCGAAAGCCGCTAAAACTTTTTCGTAATCACTCGGATCAGTCACTACGGTAACGGCGGAATGATTTTTAGCCGCACTGCGCAGCATGGAAGGTCCGCCGATATCGATGTTTTCAATTGCATCTTCAAATGTACAATTCGCTTTCGCGACCGTGCTTTCAAAGGGATATAAATTTACTACGATTAAATCGATTAAATCGATACCGTGTTTCTTGGCCTCATCGAGATGCTCTTGGGAGTCGCGACGACAAAGTAATCCACCGTGAACTTTCGGATGCAAAGTTTTCACGCGACCTTCCATGATTTCTGGAGAGCCGGTGTGTTCGCTGACGTCTTTTACGGGTAGACCCGCTTCACGTAAAATTTTCGCTGTTCCGCCGGTCGAGAGAAGTTGATAACCATGCTTCGCAACGAGCGCCTGGGCGAAGGGAAGTAGGCCAGTTTTATCGCTTACAGAAAGAAGGGCTAAAGGCATAAAAGTAAGCACTATGAGGTAGGGTTTTGGCACTCGGGGGTCAAGGAAAGGCGGTTTTGCTCTTACCCTTGACCCTTGCAGGCATTTCCCCTCCTTATTTTAATATGTCCACCGCGTTATTATTCTCAGGCCAAGGTGCTCAGGTCGTCGGAATGGGTAAGTCCCTTTTCGAAGGCTCAAACACCGCCCGCGACCTCTATAATCGTGCCAATAAAGTGCTGCCGTTCGACCTCCAAAAGGTCTGCTTCGAAGGCCCCGCCGAAGTCCTCACCGAAACACGCGTCTGCCAGCCAGCACTCTACGTTCAGGGTTATGCGATTGCCCAAATTTTACGTGAACGTGGTAAACTCAATAATCTCACGGCTTGTCTCGGACTTTCTTTAGGCGAACTCACCGCCTACGCCGTCGCTGGTATTTGGGATTTTGAAACAGGTCTGAAAATTGTCGCCGAGCGTGGACGTCTCATGCAACTCGCTTGCGATCAAACGAAAGGCGGCATGGCCGCCGTCATCGGTGGATCTCGTGAAGACATCGCCAAACTTTGTGCTGCATTTGATATCGATGCCGCGAACTTTAATTGCCCTGGCCAAGTAGTTGTATCGGGTGATATCGAAAAAGTAACTGTAGCGGTAGCTCGTGCCAAAGAATTTGGACCTTTCAAATTAGTTAAACCTCTCGTCGTTGCTGGTGCGTATCACAGTCGCCTCATGGAACCCGCTCGCAAAGAATTCGAAAAGTTCTTAGCGACGATTGAATTCAAAACTCCTGGCGTTACAGTTTATTCAAACACCACGGGTGGAGTATTGAAAAACCCCGATGACTTACGTGCTGCCTTGGTTAAACAGGTGGTGTCCTCGGTCTTATGGGAAGATGATTGTAGGGCCGCTGCTGAGTCGGGTATCACCCAATTTTACGAGTGTGGCCCTGGTGGCGTTCTCGCAGGTATGATGAAGCGCACCGCTCCCACCGCTCCGATTACATCGATTCACGAGTTTGCTGAGATTCCTGCCTAATTTGCTGTTCTTTGGGGCTAATGCTGGACAAGGCCCCGCACTCGCATCCTATTAAACCTTTCCGCTCTCACCTGTGTCTTTAGATCATATAAGAAATTTCTGCATTATCGCTCACGTCGACCACGGTAAGACGACGCTGTCCGACCGCTTGCTCGAACATACGAAGACGATTGAGAAGCGCCAAATGAAAGAGCAGTTGCTCGACGGGATGGATTTAGAACGCGAAAAGGGTATCACCATTAAGTGCCACCCGGTGACGATGAATTTTACCGCACCCGATGGTAAAAAATATATTTTAAATTTAATCGATACTCCCGGACACGTTGACTTCGCTTATGAAGTCTCTCGTTCTCTGGCTGCGTGTGAAGGTGCTTTGCTTTTGATTGATGCCTCACAAGGCGTCGAAGCGCAAACGGTCGCCAATGCGACTCTCGCCATGAGCCAAGGTCTGGAAATCGTTCCGATTATTAATAAAGTCGATCTGCCTAGTGCTCGCCCCGAGGAAGCACGTCGTCAGGTCGAAGATATTTTAACCATCCCCGCACAGGATGCCGTTCTCGCTTCAGGAAAATCGGGCATCGGTATCGACGAGATTTTTGCTGCGATTATTAAACGCGTTCCACCCCCACGCTGGTCAGAATATCCCCAACACCGCGCTTTAGTTTTCGATTCACTATTCGATTCTTACAAAGGTGTTATCAGTTACGTTCGCGTATTCTCTGGAACTTTCAAAGCCGGCCAAACGATTGAGCTGATGTCCAATGGTGTTCGCTCGGTGATTAAAGAAGTTGGCGTGTTCTCCCCTAAAATGAAGCCGCAAGATGAACTGGGTCCCGGTTCCGTAGGCTATATTGTGATTAATATTCGTGAAGTCGCTGATGCGAAAGTAGGGGACACCATCACGCTCGCTAACGATCCCGCTAAAGAACCTGTTCCGGGATTCAAAGAAGTACGTCCCATGGTCTTCAGCGGTATTTATCCTTTAGACACAGCCGATTACGAAAAACTAAAAACTTCATTATCAAAATTAGCGATTAACGATGCTTCGCTCACTTACACGGCTGAGAGTTCAACAGCTTTGGGTTTTGGTTTCCGCTGCGGATTCCTCGGACTACTCCACATGGAAATCGTGCAAGAGCGCCTGCGTCGCGAATACGATTTAGACATTCTCTCCACGTACCCATCGGTTGTTTATAAAGTTTTCACGACCGATGGGGTTGAACACATCATGGATAATCCAGTGGTTATGCCCGATCCGTCGGCCATCGAACACATCGAAGAGCCAACCATCCGCGCTCACATCCATATTCCTGGTACCTCGATTGGCGACATGCTCGCGCTCGTCCAAGAGAAGCGTGGTATCTGCGAAAAAACCGAAACCATCGACGGCGAACGCGTGGTCTTGGTCTGCTTATTGCCGCTTAACGAAATCTTGGTCGACTTTAACGATCGTCTCAAATCCATCACCCGCGGTTATGGTTCCATGGACTACGAGTTGGGCGAGTATGTGACATCCGACCTCGTGAAAATGGACATTCGCGTGAACGAAGAGCCGGTTGACGCTTTTTCGTCCATCGTCCACGCCAGCAAGGCCGAAGGTCGTGGTCGTGCCCTCTGCGAAAAACTTAAAGAACTCCTCCCTCGCCAATTGTTCAAAGTAGCTATCCAAGCCGCTATCGGTTCCAAGGTTATCGCCCGCGAAACTATTGGATCGGTCGGTAAAGACGTGACCGCTAAGTGTTACGGCGGTGATATTACCCGTAAGCGTAAATTACTCGAAAAACAAAAAGAGGGTAAGAAACGGATGAAACAAATTGGTAAGGTCGATATTCCTCAAGAGGCTTTTATTAAGATTCTTAAGAACGAAGGTTAATTTCTATTCTTTTCACTTTAAGATTTTAGTCTTAACTTTTCGTCATGTTCCCTGTCTTCACCGAAAAACAAGCGCTCCGCAAAGAAGCTAAGGCGGTGTTGGAAGGTGCAGAGAAAGTCGTGCTTTATCGTCAGGATGTTTTACCGGCCGACGTAGTTGAAAATATCAAGCGTCTTGAGACTGAACTTAAAGTGACCTTTAAAGCGAAAGAGTTTAACGCTGAAAAACTTGAACACGACACCACCGCGTTAAAGGAAGTACTCATTGAATACGGCGGAAAGATTTTCCCAGTAACCATGCTCGGTGATTGGGTTGAGATGCTGGTGATGGCTGCCATCGTCGCCGGCGGTATCCGTAGTTTCTTTCTTCAGCCCTTCAAGATTCCTACGAACTCGATGTGGCCGACCTATAACGGTATGACTTCCGTGGTACGTGCACCCTCCGATGCTGTCCCGACTTTAAAAGAGAAGATCATCGGTAAAATTACCGACTGGTCTTCAAACTATGTAATTCAGGCAGAAGACTCAGGCATCGTTAAAATACCCTTAGAGTTCCTTGGCTACGATGGTACTGTGAGACGCTATCGCCTACGTCATCGTGCCACGGGTGCTGACCACCAAGAAATTTACATCGGTAATCGCGCCCAAGCTATTTCCGTACCTCAGGATTTTAATTTAGACGGTGTTTTACTGCGCACCTTTTACCCGAACTACGCCGCTATGCCGTTGCGTCGTCAGGATAACGAGCGCTGGGAAAAAGTAATCGCACAGGCTCAACTGAATAACTTAATCGAAGAGACTAACAACGGTCCGATGTTAAAAACTGCGATGACCGTGCAGGCCGGAGAAATTATATTAAACTTTGATATTCTTACTGGTGATATGCTTTTCGTCGATCGCGTATCGTATAATTTCGTTAACCCGTCGCGGGGTGATACTTTTGTCTTCCGCACCAATCATATTCCCGGCCTAGCGGTTCAAGGCGTACCTTCCCAAAATTATTACGTCAAACGACTCGTGGGCACCCCCGGTGATAAACTTCGCGTCGGTAGTGATGGAAAATTATTCGTGAACGGTAGTGAGGTCACTAGCCCTGAGCCGATGGCGCTGAATTCTCAAAGAGCCATTTCACGTAATTATTACGGGTATTTGGCCGATATCGGAAATTTCGGTTACTCTATTCCGCTGACCGGTGAATACCAAGTGACGGCCGGACATTACTACGCTCTCGGAGACAACTCCGCGAATAGTTTTGACTCACGCGGTTGGGGTGAGGTGCCAGGAAAAGACGTCGTCGGTCGACCCGTAGTCATTCTGCATCCCTTCGGTCCACGCTGGGGTTGGGCTAAGTAAAATTATTTTTTAGTGCCGAAAGACTTAAGCCGATACTCGGCATTCTTTTTGCGATCCGTCCAGAATTCGATGACGCGCACTCCGCGTCCACGAATCTCTAAAAGTTTTCTCAACTCTGCCCAAGTATTGGCCGTGCTATGACGTACTAAATGTGCGGCACAGAGTTTTCCAATATCGGCAATCTGCGGCGTACCCCAAAGTTTTTCGAAATGCTTATTTTTTTCCGCCACTACGAGATGGTTAAAAATGCCGCCCCCTTGATTGTTGATGACTAAAATAGTTAAATCACCCGTGTGGCCTGATGCGGTGAGTAGGGCATTGCTGTCGTGTAAAAAGGTTAAATCACCACAGACGAATACATTGTGCTTACCTTCAACCGACGCTCCCAGTGCGGTAGAAACAGTTCCATCGATACCATTAGCACCCCGATTACAGAGTACTTCTGGACCTGCACCTGCTGGATGATAAAACCATTCCACGTCACGGATCGGCATACTGCTGCCAATGAATAAGCGATCATCAGCACCGAGCGCTTCATCAATCAGCGAAATGGCTTTTCCTTCAAACGCCCAATCCACGTTCACCATCTTCTCTAGTTTAACCAGGGATTGTTTGTGGAGTTTTTTCCATAATGATAAATATTTACCTTCTTTGGGTTTAAACGTCTTAGTCGATGCCTGTAATAGGCCGTCCAGACGCGTCCAACGTGAGTGCGTCATATCCGTATTATCACTCGGACGATTTAACTGAATCGCAGGCAAGTCGGCAGCTTTGAGCCATTGGCGTAAAACTTTACTGGTAGGTAGGGGACCAATAATTACCGCATACTCGGCCTTGAGTTGTTTTGCGGCCGCTGCATTTCGCAGAATATAATCGTATGTGCTGACGAGTTGACCGCTCTTGGCTAAATCGCCGCGTAATGTTCCCGCACCATCCGCTAAAATAGGCCATCCGGTGAGTTGAGCTAATTGTAAGATGGCTTGAGCAGACTCCGCCCGATCGGCAAAGGCATGGGGTCCGACGATAATCACTCCGCGGTCAGTCTTCGGAAGGAGGGTTGCAACACTTTCAGGCAATAAATTAGGAGTAATGCTGAGCGTCTGAGGTAAAGCCGTGAAGGTCTTTAGATTGAAACCCTTAGGCATTTTAAACCCTTGTTCTTTTTCACTCGGATTCAGTGGATCACGGAAGGGGAGATTGAGATGGACCGGACCCGCTACAGGTCCCTGCGCACGCTGCCACGCATCAACCAAGGTCTGCCTCCAATATCTCAAAAGATTTATCTCACTCGACGGCACCGCTACTTCCGTCGCCCACACTGGATAAGTTCCAAAAATATTATTTTGCGTAACGGTCTGACCCGAATGGCAGTCGCGTAACTCGGGTGGCCGATCCGCCGACAAAATAATTAAGGGCGTCGCCGATAAACGCGCTTCAATGACCGCGGGTAAATAATTTGCGACCGCTGTACCCGATGTACATAAGAGCGCCACGGGTTGACGTGAGGCCTTGGCGATTCCTAAAGCAAAAAATGCCGCGGAACGTTCATCTAAAACCGAGTATGATGTAATTTTTTTCGATTCGGCAAAGACCGCTGCTAAGGGTGTAGAACGTGAACCCGGGGAAATGACGACGTGCTTTAAATCGAGTGATTCAAGGGTGCTGACTCCGACCGCTCCCCAGAGTGCATTGGTATTTCGAATGGTTGTTAACCCAGCCATAAACCCTATCCAACCAATGAAAACGATAGTCGCAAGCGGGAAGGGGATTTAGCCCAATAAATAAACCCTCTATTATTTTCCGTGAGCCGTATTGAGGTGTTCGGCTAATACATCATGCCCGAAATCTTTTTTTAGGTCACGCCAGACGGTGTGCACGTGGTTGGCGTTATTTTGCGTATTATCTAATTCAAATAAGAAGGTCGGACCTTGTACGCGATAGTAGTGAGGCTGTCCAACTTCGAGGCCACCCGACCATCCAAAATAAATCTGATCTTCGGGTGTAGCGGTAATTTCCTTCATTTCCTGTATCGCAAAATCAGGTCGTGCCCGCCCAACGTATTCGATGATGATTTGCCCTAGAATTTTTTTCTGTGCGGGTGATAGGTCTTTTAAAGGAATTCCCTGAGATGCCATGAGGCCAAGCCTCGCAGTATTCTTCGACACGATATCTTTCGGGGTCGCGCCCTTTATCAGTGCTTTTTTAAATTGTTCCGGAGTGAGCGATTGTGCCAATTCACGACCTCTGAGATCTTCAAAAGCCAGTAACTCAAATCCGTTATTCGCACTTTTATCATCATTAATCTTACCTGGATTTGCCCCAATGAATGAGGGCGTCGCTCCGATGAGTTTACCGTCTACTATCGTAAAATTTTGCGAACAGTGATGACCTTCCCAGCGCCAACCCCAAGTACCATTCGCCGTCGGTGTTCCAAAAAAAGAAATGGTATAGAGTCCTGGATCTCTTACGAACTGACCTTTTCCTTGCTCTTTCACACGTAAATATTCTTCGAGTAGTATTACCCCTAAGACTTTATTTTTTCCGACAGGTGAGAGCGATGTCGCCAATAAATCCTGCACAAACTTTTGCTGTGTTTCTGTTAGCTCTTTAATGGCCAAGCCAAGGCGAACACTGGGTACGTAAATCCAATGGGTTCGCTCTTTATTATCGAAATCAAAACAGGCTTTGGCTCTTTGTTTGTCATCAAGAGAATTGATAACTTTGTTAGCCGATACGCTTAACTCTTCGCCGGAAATATGGGCCCATACCTGAGTCGGCTGGGTAAGACAGGCTAATAATAGAAATACGAAAACCTTCCGCATGGCTGAATAATTACCTAGAAAGCGTCGCTAGTCGAGTCGCCGCTTGTTCCCAGAGCTGCGTGGTCGATGCCAAGGCTTCGTTGGTCGCCTTTAATTCTGAATTTAATTCAGCCACCTTAGTTCCTTGAGTGTAGGTTGCAGGATCGCTGAGCACTGCCATGAGTTTGGCCTGTTTCGCCTCTAAATCGGCAACTTGTTGCTCTAATTTAGTAACCTGATTCTTGGTTTTTTTAATATCAGCAGGATTAGGTTTTGCTTCCACAGGCTTGGAGGCCTTCTCAGCTGCTTTGATATTTTGTACCGGACGACCATCCGTGAATCCTGCAGTCAATGCCGCCCGTTCATTGGTTGCTTTGGATTTTTCTAAATAATAATCGTAGTTGCCGGAGTAAGGCGTCAGGCGACCGGAGTGCACGTGTAATACATTTTGTGCGATAGCTTTGATAAAGTGTACGTCGTGACTAATAAAAATCAGTGTACCTTCATAAGTTTTCAGCGCTCCAATGAGTGCATCAATCGACCCCATATCCAAGTGAGTGGTTGGCTCATCCATCAGTAATAAATTGGGTGGATTAACGAGCAGACGCACCAAGGCTAGGCGCGATTTTTCTCCACCCGACAGAACTTTCACCGGCTTATTGACATCGTCTTTTCTGAATAAAAATGAACCTAAAAGCCCACGCGCTTGTTGCTCCGTGAGTTTATTTTCCATCGTACGTAATTCCATCACGTTCTCTAAGACAGTCAGACTCGGATTGAGGCTATCGACCCGATTCTGTGCAAAATAACCAGGGATAACATTACTGCCTAATTCTCTCAGACCCCCCTTAATGGGAATTACATTGGCTAAAATTTTGAGTAAGGTTGATTTACCCGCGCCGTTAGGACCGACCAACACAATACGTTGTCCGCGCTCCGACGTGAAATTGAGATCTTCATAAACGACGTGTTCACCGTACGATTGTTGAATGTGTTCAAGGTTAACGACTTTTAATCCCGACCTTATCGGCTGCGGAAATCTGAAATGAATTTTCTTTAAATCGTCTTCGGGCTCATCAATCGCCACTTCTTCCAATCGAGCAATTTGCTTTTCCTTAGACTTAGCTCGCGACGCCATGGACGCCTTCGCACCGAATCGATCTACGAATTTCTGCAAGTGTTCGATTTCACGCTGCTGATTTTTAAAAGCGGACTGATGTTGTGATTTGCGGGCTTCTTTTTCGATTAAATACTCGTCGTAGTTACCGTTATAGCGATGGAGTCGTTGACCCCGTAACTCAATGATTCCGGTGCATAATGCATTAAGAAAAGCCCGGTCGTGCGAGATGACGACGAGTCCGCCCGAATAACGCATTAGGTAGTCCTGAAACCAAAGCAGAGCTTCGAGGTCGAGGTGATTGGTTGGTTCGTCCAATAAGAGTAGGGTAGGTTCGCTGACTAAGAGGCGTGCAAGGTGAGCACGCATGACCCATCCACCTGAAAAAGTTTTCGCCTGCTTATCGGCATCGCCTTCACGAAATCCTAAACCCGCTAAAATTTTATGCGCCTTCGGTTCGAGTGTGTAATCGTAATCTTCATCCTCAGGATTTAAACTGCGACCACTGGTGGCAATTTGCATCACCGTCTCATCGCCGACCGGTGCGCTTTCTTGAGGAAGAAATCCAAAGTCAGAACCGCGTTCCCATTCGATGATACCATCATCAGGTTTCTCTTTTCCGAGAATGAGATTAAAGAGGGTCGATTTTCCAGCACCGTTCGCACCCACGAGTCCGAGGCGATCGTAGCTCGCAATGTTCAGCGAAACCTCGGCGAATAATTCGCGAGGTCCGTAGGACTTAGAAACATTGGCTATCGTGAGCATACAGTCAGCATAGCAAAAACAACCTTTGCCACGTT
This sequence comes from Opitutales bacterium, assembly GCA_040398005.1. GTDB lineage: Bacteria > Verrucomicrobiota > Verrucomicrobiia > Opitutales > UBA953 > UBA953. Next base: position 72,842 of record JBBAUX010000006.1, on the reverse strand, counting down.
CGTCAATGTCTGGCTTAGATTTCTAAATTACGACCACTTCAGCTTATTTCGAATAACCTCGAAATGGCTCAAGTTCTTCGGACGAATAAGGCTTAACTGCACTTTGGCTGTGCGAACCTGCAAGGGCAGGCGACCTTGGGCCTCGAGCGTTGCCCGTCCATCGACCGATATACCTAAGAGATTCACGTCCTCGCTGCTTACTTGGAGTTCAGCTTCGCCGTCGAAAATCATGGTGCGATTGGAAAGCGTGTGCCCACAAATCGGCGTCAGCGCAATAATCGCCGCCGCCGGATCCACCAAGGGGCCACCCGCCGCTAAATTATAAGCAGTCGACCCGGTGGGCGTAGCTAAAATTAAACCATCCGCCCGAAATTCATTAACGACCTCACCATTGGCTTTTACCACAAAACGTCCCATCCGAAAGACTTCACGTGTCTTAAGCACAATATCATTGAGTGCTAATGCAAATGAACCATCGGCAAACCGAATCTCAATCAGCGCACGGCGATCGAGTCGATAGTCTCCCGCTAAAATAGATTTAATCGAAGCGCTCACATCTTCACTCGGATACGCCGCTAAGAATCCTAACTTGCCACGATTAATACCAAAAAGGGGAATGCCTTCGAGTGCGGCAGCTTCAGCGAGTCCTAAAAAAGTTCCGTCGCCACCGACCACACCACAGGCATCACAGCCCGCAATGCTTTCGCGTTTTACGGGCCACGCATCGGCAATCGTCAGACTCACTCCCGCCTTGCGAGTGGTCTCTTCTACCGCCCGCATAATCTCTTCCACCCCTGGCTTGGTGCGGTTGACGAAGAGTGCTAAGCGACGAATAGTCATGGTGGCGAAAAACCACTATGCGGTTTTAATAAGAAAGGGAAAGTGCGAAAGGCTTCTCATTTCTTAATAAAAAACAGAATATTCGGGACTTATCCCAAACTAGCGAGGACTTCAGCGAGTTTTGAAGCGTCGGTGCCACCACCCATCGCAGCGTCGGGCTTGCCTCCGCCTTTGCCACCGAGACGTCCACAGGCATCGGCCACAATCTTGCCTGCTTGCTGACCCGCCTTCACAGCATCGGCACCGCAGTTCACAACCAACGAAACTTTTCCGGCGTTCACACTCGCTAAAATAATCACGGCAGCAGCACCAATCTTGCCTGCTACTTTCGCTCCGACTTCGCGAAGCTCAACGGGATTTTCAATCGCCACTTGTTTAATCACGAAACTTAAACCGTTTTTAATTTTCGCTTCGTGAGTTAACTGATCGGCTAATTGTGAAGCTTCTTTATCACGATAAACTTTTAATTTCTTTTCCGCGGCGTTGGCCTGTTCGCTCAGCGCGTCTATTTTCTTAGTTAACTCAGACACGGGTGTATTGTGAGTGTGCGCTAAGGATTTTAAAATTTCGGATTCATGACGGACCCGATCGTAGGCCGCTAATCCAGCGACGGCTTCGATACGTCGTACCCCTGCGGCGATAGCACTTTCTCCGATGATACGGAATAATCCGATTTCACCAGTGCTATGTACGTGCGTTCCTGCACACAATTCCATCGACCATCCATTGAGTCCATGAGCCTTGCCGCCCACTTGAACGACCCGAACGGTTTCGCCATATTTATCGCCGAAGAACTGCATGATGTCGGCACGGCCTTTAACTTCAGTGAGTTTAACTTCCTTCCAGGAAACGACTTCATTAGCTAAAATACGTTCATTCACCAGATGTTCAATATCCGCTAGTTGATTGGGTGAAAGGGCCTGACCATTAAAATCGAATGTGAGTTTATCAGGTGCAACGGCTGAACCTTTTTGCGAAGCTTCCTTGGAAACGACTTCATGGAGAGCCCAGTGCAGAATATGTGTCACGGTATGGTGACGTTGGATAGCGTTACGACGTGATTGATCGAGCGTCACGGTGACCGTCGCTCCTTCCTCAGGCGTATCACTGCCTTCAATAATATGAACGGTCGTTTGACCCGATTTCTGTGTATCGACAACACGCCACTCCCGACCACCTACTGATAAAATTGCAGTATCTCCCATTTGTCCGCCCATTTCAGCGTAACATACGGTGCGGCTGAGAATCACAACGTTGCGGTCTTTGATTTTTGCGACCTGTAACACTTTGGCTTCCGTAGTGTTTAAATCGTATCCAACAAATTCTGTCGCGTGATCGGCTTTAACATCGGAGAGAGTAATGACTTCTTTTTTCTGCGCAGCACGTGCACGTGCGCGTTGCTCTTCCATTAGTTTTTCAAAACCATTACCGTCGACTGTTAAACCGCGTTCACGGGCCATCAATTGGGTTAAATCTAAGGGGAAGCCTTGTTCGTCATATAAACGGAAGGCGAGGGCACCGGTAATTGAGCCGCCAGCTTTGAGTTTCGACGCTTCCTCTTCAAAGAGTGCGATACCTTTATCGAGTGTGCGATTAAAGGATTCTTCTTCCGCACGAATCACATCAGCAACAATGGCACGACGTGTACGAATCTCAGGGAAAGTATCACCCATCGTCTCAGCTAACACGTCGACTAACTTGTGGAAGAATCCACCTTTTAACCCAAGCGTGCGACCGTAACGAACAGCGCGACGGAGAATACGACGCAAGACATAGTTGCGATCGGTGTTTCCAGGTTGAATGCCGTCAGCGATAGCAAAGGAAAGTGTGCGGATGTGGTCAGCGATAACGCGGAAGGCGACATCGATTTTTTCCTGCTCGTTGTCACCGGTCGATCCAGCAACGGGAAGCGTCGAACAATATTTCTTACCGGAAAGTTCTTCGAGTCGACGGAACAGCGGCGAGAAAACATCGCTTTCGTAATTTGAAATGGTACCGGAGAAATCTTTGAAGTTCTTCGTGCATTGCATGATGCCAGCCACACGCTCAAAGCCCATGCCGGTGTCAACGTGACGAGCGGGCAGGGGCGAGAAGGTGCCATCGGGATTCGCATTGAATTGAATGAAGACCAAATTCCAAATTTCCATGCAACGTGCGTCGCTACCGTTCACGAATTTGCCTTGGGTGTCGCCATTCGGCGTTAAATCAACGTGCAGTTCGGTGCAAGGACCACAGGGGCCGGTGTCACCCATCATCCAGAAATTATCTTTTTTGTTTCCGTTAACAATGTGGACGGCGGGATCAAGCCCAGCGGCGCGGAATTTTTCTGCCCACGCATCCCAAGCTTCTTGATCGAATTCCGAAGGGTCGCCGTTCGCCTTATTCGGAGAGTACACGGTCGCGTATAATCGATTCTTCGGGAATCTCCAAACTTCAGTGATCAGCTCCCACGCAAAATCAATCGCCTCACGTTTAAAGTAATCTCCAAAGGACCAGTTTCCGAGCATCTCGAAAAAGGTGTGGTGATAGGTGTCGAGCCCGACGTCTTCTAAGTCGTTATGCTTTCCGCCCGCACGAATACATTTTTGGGTGTCGGCTGCGCGACCGGGTTTATAGGGGCACTGGGTTTGACCTAAAAAAATCGGAACGAATTGGTTCATACCCGCGTTCGTGAACAGCAAGTTCGGGGAGTCGGGCATCAGACTCGATGAGGTAACAATCGAGTGTTGCTTGGACTTAAAGAAGTCGAGGAACGATTGACGGACTTGCGCGGAGGTCATGAACGATAAAAGGGATTAGGTATAGGGGTGTTCTATCCTTCGGTAGGGTCAAAAGAAAAGTATTAAACCGACCCCGATTTCAACGCCCCGGGACGCTCAAAACTACTCTGTGAGTTTCTTAATGTGTTTATTCAGCTGTCCGTGGAGTAGGTTGATATTATCGCACCATTCGGCAATCCAGGGGCTGATTCGTTCGATAAAATCTTGTCCGTGGGGTGACACGACGTTGGCCACGGTATAAATCCAGGCCCGTCCCATGGGCTCAGGGGTATCTTCCTCGCCATAAGGCGATATCATTAAGCTCTGCATGGCTTGCTCCTCCTCGGGCGTCATTTGAAGCGCCGTGTTAAGACCAGGTATAATCTTGGCCAAGGACTTGCTAGGCTTCTTTTTTAGGTATTCTAGAATTTGATTCCGGTATGTAGGCTCAACCGTCAGTGAAATCATAAAACTTCCTTTTACGCTCCCTTCTTTAGGTTGGTAAGTGAGGTCGATTTTTAGGGGTGGAAGCTCGCTGCTTCTCCGCGTGCTGCCGGTGACGGTAGCCTCAAAGGGACTGATTTCGCTGATCTTTAATTTCGAGCCCCTTTTCTTTAATTCCGCAGATACTGTGAGCCAGAAAGCTTCTTTTAATAGCATTCAAACACTATAAAATTTGACCCCTTTCTGGCAACAAATTTAAGTGCAAAATCGGCAAAATATTTTCAGTTTTTTCGTCAACTTGGCACGCTATTTTTCACTAAACTACGAAGGACTTTTAATTTTTATCTTCGAAGCGGAAGGGGGACGCAGGGAGGTTGTCCTGATTCACTAAACTGCACTCTGGGTTGTTAGCCCAGGCATAACGCACGGCGATGGGCTTGGTGATGGTCGCTGCGCTGATCACCACTTTGTTGTCTTTAATCACCGCTTGAGCCGGTACATAGTTATATTCGCTGACTTCTACCTCTTTTTTATTTTCGTCCAAAACTTTCGTTTTGATAATGGCTTCAGCGATTTCAAAACCTCTCAGTTCAATCCCGTCTCTTATTTTGAGACCACTTGCATGAGAAAAACTAACGACCACTTCACTGCCTCTGATTTCGCGACTGACTGGAAGGGGTCCACTGTACTCAACCTTCTTACCGTAAACTGTATTCAAAGCCCAAAGTGAAAAACGTCGTCCAATCTCTTGTTTATTTTTCGGGTGGATATCATTTTTATCCCCAATATCCATAGTGGTAATCATTCCAGTGTTTGAGAGGCTTAGGGCTTTTAATTGTGACTCGCGTAGTGACGGCCACTGAGAACCACCCGCATAATTCGGAAGCTGTGCCCAGCAGAAGGGCAGTTCTTCGTTCCAAAGTTTTCTCCAATCTTTGATGAGAGTGGTTAGCTGAGTTTGGTAAAGTAAACCGCGCTCCACGCTATATGAATTGGCTTCGCCCTGATACCAGATGAATCCACGAACGGTGAAAGGAATCAGTCCAGCGATTTTTCCGTTATATAGTTCCCCGGGACCGCCACTGCCTTTGCGTTTCACGATAGGATCGACGGGTGCTTTAGCCGTAGGTTCAGGTTGACCGTCAACTTTAGCTTTTTCTTTAGCTGCTTTCCAATCCTCTAATTCTTGTTCGTACTTAGCTCGGGCTTTTACTTCGTCGAATGCCTTCCAAGATTTTACTTTAGCTTCGGTGACCTCTTTAAGTTCTGGTACGGCGAGTTGGGTATTAACATTAATCCAGTTTTCAATTGGGGTGCCACCGACCGAGCTTTGAATAATGCCAACGGGCATTTTAAGTTCTTTGTGGAGTTCGCGAGCCATGAAATAAAGTGAAGCGGAATAACCACTGACGGTTTCAGGTGAGCACACGGTCCACTTGCCCTTACAATTATCTTTAGCTTCAGCATGAGATAAGCTCTTCTCGCCGAACTCACGAATGAGAGGGTAATTCGCCGCTGCCTTTTCTACATCAGGATTTGCCGCGCGTGCGACTGGCCAACTCATGTTAGATTGTCCTGAACCGAGCCAGACCTCTCCGATTAAAACATCTTCAAAAACACATTCACGCGGCTTCGCGGCATCGGTGTTCGGCTTATTTCCTTTGACGACTAACTTCTGCGCACTCGCATTTGCCTTCATGGAGTCCAGTTTAAGCATCCATTTGCCGTTGGCAGCGGCCTTGGTCGTTTTCTTCTGACCGTTAAATTCAACCGTGACCGTTTCACCGGCGTCGGCCCAGCCCCAGACCGCGACGGGCTTTTCGCGCTGTAGGACCATGTGGTCGGTGAAGATACCAGAGCACTCGAGATTCGCCGCACGTAATGCGGAAGCCAGTGCTAAGGTTAATACCAATAGAAACTTTTTCATAAGGAGGGTGGGGTATCTGTAATCTACACCAACCCCCGCCCTAAGTTCCACCTAAAAGTTAAAATTTAACGTGTCGTGAAGATGCTTGGCGAACATTGATGAGAACACACTTTATTTTGTCTATGGGTATTCCACTTAATTCTGATATGCTTATACGATATAGACTCATTTGTTCTTTGTATTCTATCTCGAGTTCATCATCACTAAAGTCGAAATTTGTTTTATAATCGATAATGGTCGCCTCTTTACCAGGGACAATATGCACCCGGTCGAATACCGCATCAATCATCTTACCTTCATGCATTATAACCGCCTGTTTCTCCTTCCACAGGATTTTATTTTGCGAGTTATCTTCTAGAAGTTTTACAATATCTGCAGATTTTAAGCACTGTTCTATAATTCGCACAGCTTGGGTTAGATAACTATTTTCAGGCGAGCCGATGATCTTTTTATTAATATTCGCAATAAAAGTCTTGGTGTCCCATTCTAAATTTTGAAATAGGTTATGCACGAGAGTACCAAATTCTTTACCCCGTGCTTCATTTGATTTAGGCTGCTTTTTATTTTTAGATACTTTAGCGATTTTTGAGGGCTGATTTTTTTGTACGCGTGAAACAGCTATAAGTTTAGAGGTGTCTCTCTTTAACGTTATGGCAGGCTCAACAATTGGGGGATTGATTCTATCTATCCATTCATCTAATCCGCTAGACCATACAATTTCCGCCTTATTTACCCCCGCTAAATTGTACTTTATGGGAGATTTACTATTTTGACCCAGTACAGATTCCAGTAAACACGCAAAATCATACTTACCAAACTTTTCTTCGGTCAGCAATTTTTCTCTAGATGTTTTTGAGAGCTCATTACTGATTATCACCAGCCGTTTGGTTGCTCGTGTCATCCCCACGTAAATTTTACAGAGATTCTCGTAGGCTACATTCGCTCGTTCTGTTTCAAGTGCTTGGTTTAAAATATCACTATCTCTTTCGCTACAAACTTTATTGGGTCGACTCAATATCCAGTTAGGTGAAAATGTTTCAGTATTGTTTGAGATTAATGGATTTGTTTCGCGTTCAGCAGCAATGGTATGTTTATGGATTCTGCTATTCATGCCTGGCAAATAGACCGCTGTATATTCTAATCCTTTTGACCTATGAATTGTTAAAACTTGGACAGCACGAGGATCTGCGGTGTCGCGTAGCGAAGATTCCTGCAGGTGACTTGAAAACGCACCAAGATTTCTAATTCCATTTTGATCAAAATTTACCGCTAAGGTAATAACTTGTTGTGCTCTTTTACGCAGAAATGCGTGTGAATTATCCGCTCCTTCTAAGTCAGCAAATCTTAAGAAATCCTGAACTAGGGCCTCGGCACCTCCTTGTATAAATTGAGTAGCACATCGGAGTCTGGCGTTTTCTAAATTCCCACAACTATTTATGTATTTGTTTGCAGTAGGAGACATTTTTGCAAGTCCCTCATTAAATCTATCAGAGGGGTGTACTGTATTTGTTATTAAAGCTACTAAACCAGCAGTGAATGGATTATCCATTGAGACGATTGCATTAGCCTCGTCGGCCGCTTCTATGCCTATTTTTCGTAGTGTTTCAGTAGTTTTAGCGGCAACATCATTCGACGAAACTAAAACGGCGCAGGTGACTCCTTGTTTTAAAAGTCGATTTTCAACTAATCCGGTGTGACGCAAATGTTCTCCTATCCACTGTGCTTGCTTAATAATTGTGCCAATATCCTCAGCGTCAGATCCAGAGTCATCTCCGTTTTCTGTGTTATTAGGAAGTGTTAGTTCATCTTTCAATCTTACCCACATTGCCTCACCATATTCTTTGTCTTTTGCGATACTAACATGTTGACGGAATGACTCAGCCCACTTTTGGGCCGCACCACTAGAGAAGTATTGTCCGAATTCGATCAACCGGTCTTTATCCAAAAATGCATTAACTAGTTCGACGATTGGAGCTGAACACCGCCTTGTAGTGTATTCAATTGAGTCTTCTTCGGAGCTTTTTTCACTTTTATCATTAAAGGTAGAGTTATTGTTCACAGCTCGAAGAATTTCGGGGTTACCGCCACGCCATCCGTAAAGACTCTGCTTTAAGTCGCCGACAAAGAAACTTGTGCGAGGCTCATCAGAACTATTATTCGCAACTTCGTCTAAATTATTACGTAACACTTTCCACTGCCTGGTACTGGTGTCTTGGAATTCGTCAAAAAGCCAATGTTTAATGCTACAGTCTAAACGATAATCAATATTAGCTTTAGTTTCGGATTTAAGTAAAAGAGTGACATTGTCGGAGAAGGTTAAGTTGCCTTGTTGTCTTACTGTATGATTATATTTTTCTTCATATATAGTGAGTAATTTATAAATACTTTGAGTTAAATCTAATTTAATTCGTATGCCTAGTCCGTAACCCTTGCGGTTTAATATGCGAATTGATTTACACGTATTAGGATCTAATAAAATTATTTTCGGTGAATTTGCGAATGTAGTCTCGAATGAAATATTTTCTGATGCATCAAGTACTCCATTGAGATTGTTCCTAAACCACTTTAAAGCTTTAGAAAAATCGGAGGTCCATGTTTTATTTTCAGCGATAATTTTAGAATTTGCTTTGAGGGATTTCAAGAAAGTTGCATGAGCGGTTGAATTAGCTTCTATCCAGGCATAAATAATTTTTATTGCAGACTCTACTTCGCTCTCAGGTGGTATAGTAAGTTTTAAGGGTAGCTTACCCCAAATTGTTTCGGGTTGGCCCCAGAGTTCTGCTTCAGGTGTTAGCGTTAAAAGATCGTGCAATTCTTTAATTTGTTCATCAAGCACTTTGAGTGGCGTTGCGCTTACTTTTCCTTCATTTATATGCCTAATGTCTCCACATAATTGTGATAATTGAAGCTCCGCCAACATTTGTGATATAATTTTTCCGCGAATAGAATTTTGTTCTACCTCGCTTAAGTTTTTAAGTTCACCGCCATCAAGTCCGACCTCGGCTGCATTGTTGCTTACTAGTTTTGAAAAGAAACTATCCAGTGTACCAAACGATAGTCGATTCATTGAAATCAATGTTTCGCGTAGTAAATTTCGGTATTGTTTGGCATTCCATGGCTCGGATAGTTTTAACCTTTTGCTGAGTTCGTTAGCTTCATCTTCATTGTTTGCAGCCAAGGCTAATTTAGAAAATGTTTTGGTAATAAACTCTGCAGCAGCTGCACGTGTGAAGGTTAATGCAACGATTTCTTCTGGTTTTGCACTGTTAACAAGTAGTTTTATAATGCGGTCAGAAAGTCTGAAAGTTTTACCTGAGCCGGCTGCAGCAAGTATCACTTCATTTTTCACAGGAAAGTTTTTCATTTTCGAATTTCTCCTAATTGATTTATTTTCATGTAACTTTCGATTGGCCTTCCTTTAAGCGTTTTTAGTATTGGATATTCGCTTTCATGTAAAATTGATTGGAAGGCTTCGGGTGTGCCTTCGCTGATTCTTTCGCAAACACGCTTAATAGTTTCTAGTGCTACCTTATCACAATTATTTTCTGTATACTTTTCCCAAATTTTTATTACCGGAATATTATTCTCAGGTAGACAAATATAGCCTACTTCAACCTTTGACACCGCGTTCCCATTTTTTTTTAGATTAGTAGACACACATAAATGGTAAACGGGTAGCTGAAGATCTATCCATCGCTTAACTTCTATTTTGCCTTTTTTATTTATTATTTCAGACTTAAATACATCATTATCATCTGCGGTTTCTAGATGTTTTTTGACTGTGTCTTCTGCTTCTTTAAATGTTTTATAATCGTAAACACGGTAGCGAATACCGTCGTTATGGACATCTAGTCGATCGTATGTACCAGTAATCTCTACACCAAAAAAATCTTTTTTATCCAATTTAGGTAGCGGCGTTTCCACACTATGAATTAACCAACCTTCTTTAAATAGCTCGAGTTGTTTTGGGGCAAATGCGAGTAGGCGAGTTTTAGCAGATTCCAATTGAACAGTAATGCTACTCGTAGGATTTTCTCCAAAAGTATCTCTTACATGCTGATCGAAGCATCGATTCAGAGCTTCCGTGATTTCATTTAGGTCGCCTGTTGTTTTGTTGATATATTCTTGGCCAAAAAGTTTTAGTGCACCATGGATTAAGGTCCCGAAGCCGCTGTTATTTAATTCTATTTGGCCATACTCGACTGCATTAAGTTTTAGTGCGCGTTTTAGCCAATATTCTGCAGAGTTGCCTAGAAAGTCTTTAAAGGCTGTCGCAGAAATACTGCGTTTGGCCTTTTCAGCTGATTCTGAGTCAGCTAGCGGAATCAATTTATGCTCTTCGGGTATTTCCCAGTAGGGTTGTGCTTCCTGATTTGGTGTATCGGTGAAAAGATGCTGAACTCTTGTACAGAGCTGCTCGTCTGGTCCTAGGAATAATAGTCGTGAGGGCCTTAATGGTTCTCCCTCAGTGTCCTGCTGCGGTACAATAATATCTAAAAGGCCGCTTTCTTGACGCTGTCGCCAGAGTTGTTCGAACGTATAAGCTGCCGCCGCAAATTTCTCTTCGTTTGTAGACAATCCAACCATTTCGCAAAGTTTGGCTGGAAGGAATGGGTGAGCATGTCTACTTTTAGGAATTAAGTGATCGTTAAGCCCAAAAATAATGAGATGTGGAACTGGCTCCCAAGGTGCCTCAATCCAGCCAGGTAAATTGACAGCTTCCTTTGCATCGTTGCGACGAAAACGTTGAGCGGCAGTGGTATCGAGTGTTAGTCCCATTAAGTCCTGATGACTAAGATCTGATCTGCTACTGAAGGACGCGTTAACTTGAGTAGCTTGTTTAAATAATGATTCGATTACCTCGAGTGTAAATGCGTCATCTAGATTATCCTCATCTAAGTTTTTTTTGTCTATCAATCCATCAACTATGTCTGTTAGAGAGGATTGCCAATCAAGAGAAAGATGATGATCCCTCCAAGAAACAACACTTTTAAGAGTGTCACAAATAATAGTTAATTTCTCTTCTTCTGTATTATTAATTCTCTGAATTTCAGAGCAAGTATCGCTGAGTAATCCCCGGAAGAAGTACTGGTCTGCCCAATCTACTGTTTTATTTATATAAGTGAATTTTTTCGGTGAAGCGTCTTTAAAGATCAGCTGTAAAATAGAAGGTATTAATACTGCTTCCTTGGTGATTGCTAAATCTGGCTCATCTTTTCCCAGGAGTTTAATGAGTACAGATAATGTTTGGTGGAGTGGGTTGGAGGAATGTGCATTACCTAATGGGTTGATGGCTTCACCCCCCAAACTGTGAATCAAAGCAGTAATTTTAGGCGCATCAGTTTCTCGATCACACGCACAAACCGCGTGAACGCAGTCCTGTGGTTTAGCGGCTCCTAATAGTTGACGCAATTTAACAGTACTATCGTTAGGACTTCCTACTACATGTACGTTATTTTTAAAGTCTTTCCATTCAGACTTTCTTTCACGCCAAATTTCTGGATTGGGTCGACCCCATGAATCAAAATTTGCCGATTCGTTTTTGTCTGCACCGATTAATACGTGAACTTGATAACTTGGTTCAATTCGTTTAAGTGCTGTTAGGAAAAGTGGTTGTGGTTCACTGATTGACGCTAACCAAATGTGTGTAACGCCTTCAGGTTTTCCGGTACCATTTGCTAATTCAACGCGTAAGTCATTATGATCTTTTAATCCTAGGTGTTTTAATAACTCGCGATAACGCTCTTCTAGTTTTGCTAAATCAGACCAGCGTTGAGCCTCAGGATTTTTAGGATTTCTAGCAACTCCGGCAAAGTCATTGATAGTTGCTGACCCCCCAAGTTCGTCACGTAGCTCACAAAGTATCTTTGCAAAACGTTTTGCATGATTGAAATCAAAACGCCCACCTTCTGAGACGGGAAACAGGTCTCGTAGCTCGCTACGGTCGGTTTTTTCTAAAACTTCAATCCATGTTAAAAGTGCATCGGTAGGGGTAGCCGTTACCGTATTGGTCTCACCCCAGTTTAAAAAACTCTCGGGGGTTTCGATTTTTGGCAGTAACACTCCGTGCGGAGATTGAATAGCCAGCTGCTCACGGATAAGTCGTCCGGCAAACTGCGATGGTACAATGACGCGATGAGAACTTAAATCAATCGCCCTCATCCCTGGAGCAGGCGAGGCTGCCGCTAAAATGGTTTTCGCCGTTAATTCAGCTAAACTTCCATTCCAACCAATAAAATGACGTTCAATAGACATTCAATATAAGGGGACGATTTAATAGCCCAGGTGCTATGGGTACGCAAGTTCGGCGAAGAATAATTTCTAACTAAATTTATAACACTCAGTCTTACGCGTCGCTGTCGTAGTCGCCGCTGTCCCGATCGTCCTGGGCGATGTCTTCCAATCGCTCGTTGGTTTCCTCGTCGTCCTCTTCTTCAATATTCATGGGGCCTGGGCGTGGACTCCAAAAGCCGCCCTCATCTCCGCCATCCCCACCGCCAGTGGATCCCGGCGACAACCAAGCTGCAAATAGGCCAAAAGTGAGTAAATTGAGTAGGCCATACCCAGAAGACTTGGTCTCCACGATGTCCGGCTTCTGCAGGAGCTGACTTAAGGGCATCCAGTCCTTCATTCCCTCCGTCCAATAGTAATCGGTATTTAGAAGGATCCCTTGCTCGATGCGCCAAGGTATTTCTTTGGCCTCAAACTCCCCAATGACCTTTCCGCCACGTGCTACTTTTATCGCCATAACACCGATAATGCATACCCACATTCGAAATGCAAATTATTGTAGAAATTTTTGTATAATAATATTCACAACATTGGCTTCGCTAAACCGCCCATCCGTAAGTCACTATTTTCAACAATCTTGTAACGGCAAGTGGTCGGGCTTGCCAGCGGGGAGGGCGAGTGACATAAGAGATGCGATATGGCACGATGCATTCCGGAACGATTGCACACCGCACAGTACGAGAAATCGGAAAGCGACATCTTGGAACGTTTGCGTTTCGAACTTTCCGACGACTACATCGTCATTCCGTGTTTAGAAATTCCACGTCAAAATGGTGTATTCGATTCCGAAGCTGATTTCGTCGTCCTGCATCCCCGAGGTCGGCTAGTGCTCGAAGTCAAAGGCGGCCAAATCGTCTGCGAAAGCGGCAAATGGATGCGTGAGCGCGGATCGCGCTACGAAAAAATGGTCCCGCCATTCTATCAGTCTCGTGATAACTCTTACGAAATACACGATTACCTGGTTAAAGTTTTCGGAAAAGAATCACCCGAAGGTAGTATGGTTTTCGACCAAGCCATCGTTTTTCCCGATGTCGATTTTAATGTCGAAACCATCGAAGTCGCCCTGCGCCGTATCGTCGACCGCAAAGAATTAGCTCAAGCCGACTTTTCCGAAATTTGTGAACGATTATTGGACGATGCCGCTGAGCGTTACCTCAAAAGATTTCCTGAAAAGAAATTACCTGAGCCTCTGACCTCTGAGCAACTGGTTGCCGTCGCCCAAAAGTTGCGTCCTGATTTCCGTCTGACGGCGAATCTTACGGCTGATGAAATGGATATCGAACTGATCCGTCTTTCCGCATCGCAATTACACGCCCTGGATATGGTCACGGAGAATAAACGCCTACGCATTACGGGCGGTCCTGGTTCGGGTAAAACGCTCCTTGCGATGGAGATGTGTCGACGTGAATTAGAAAAAACGCCCACCGCAAAAATCGGGCTGATTTGTTTTAATCGTTACCTCGGAGGATTTCTTTACGACGTCGTCCAACGCGAAACGCTCACCACTGTAACGGCGGGCTCATTTTATTCATTCTGTGACACACTCATCGGGACGCCCGGCGATCAACGGGAAACGAATCCCGAATATTATGCACAGCGCGTGCGCCAAGCTCTGGTCGCTGCCAAGAAAATTTCTCAGGACGATAAATATGATCTGTTAGTGGTCGATGAAGGGCAGGATTTTCGTGACGACGGTGATATGCTGTTGTTGATGGATACTTTATTAAAAAGTGGATTGAAACGCGGACGTTGGAGATGGTTTGAAGACGCTGATCAGTATCTAAATCCTGAGCCCACTCAGCCGCCGTTGCATGACCATACAGAATTATTAGAAATATTAGACGAAGCTCCGTTCGCTAAATTAGATAACAACTGGCGTAACACCGAACAGATTGCCCAGAAGGTCGCCAAGGTGATGGGGCAGACCGTTAAGCAATCATCCCGTATTTTTGGTCCGGCCATCGCCACTGCACCTTTAAAGGAAGGGAAAGAGTTCGCGATGCTCGATGCGTTGATACAGAAAGTAGTACTGAAGGATTTCGATCCCAAAGACGTCGTCATTATCAGTATGCATGGGGCCGGGCGTGAGTCGTATAAAGATAAGGATATGGTCGCAGGGCTTAAGTTGATACCTTACGACCCCATGAAGCCCTATGAGAGTGGCACTATTCGGTGCTCTACGGTTTATAAATTTAAAGGCATGGAATCCCATGCGGTGGTCCTGACTGATTTTGATAAATTAGACTCCGTGCGGGATCGACGGAAGGCCTACGTAGGGATGTCCCGTGCCCGTTATGCCTTGTACATGGTCGTGAGCAATAGGGTCGAAGAAGCTCTCAAAAGGGACTAGTTTTTTACAATCATTTTAAAGAAATTTCTCTTGTTAGTTTGGCACGGATTTCTAGTGTCATGGACGTGATTAGTACCAAGCGCCACGTCAACCAGTCCCTCGACATCGCTTACTAATTACCCGTCACGACATAACTTCTGCTGTGTTTTCGCTTTGAAACTTTCAAGTAAGTTTGCAGCTATTCATTAAGATCAATTCGCTCCGTAGTCGAGTGAGTGGGGGCTTTTTGAAATCACATCCAGGGTTTTGGACGGAATCTCATGTTCTACTACTCACCTAAATCAAAAGAACTCACGCTCGATAATAGTATTTATATTACGAAGCTCACGCCCCTGTTCATTCGTTCGCTGTTTGAATCATTTGTGGGCGGCGATCCGCGCTTTGCGGGGTCGTTCATCACCGGCCGACTTCCTAGCCAATTCCAAATTCATGGATTTAACCAAGCTGGCATGATTGTGATTAACCAGTGTAATATTGAGAATGTGGAGATGGTGATGATTGATTATCGCACAGGCGATAAAGAGTTGGTGCAGTACTTGGTTAATCGGCTCGGTACGGCCGTGGTAGAGCATAAGGGGACGGAGTCTAAACAAGACATCATGGACTTCTGTGAAAGCGTCTCAAAGTTTTTTGAAAGACTGCAGCAAAAACAATTAGAACAAAACTGTCTGGTGACCGAGTCAGCGATTGAGTCTGCCCGCGAATGTTGCTTCCAGGATTTTGAGCAGCTCTCGACGGCGATTGCAGATACGAAGGGAGTGCGTATGCGGTTGATGCAAAGTCTTCCCCATTCATTTTCGTATCGCATAGCCTTGAAACGTTATCGCGCCAAACCTGGCTACGTTAAAACTATATTATACAAAGATCAAAAAGTGGTGCTTGATCAGGTTATTCAGGTCACGAGTGGCGATGGGGAATTGATCTTGTCCGTGCACTGTAAATGGGACCTCGAGGAATGCCGCCTCATCATTGGCCTCGTCACCGAACACTTTAATTTCGATTTCTGATAAAATTGAGGGGACACGGTGACACGGGGACACGAGTAATGGGGAAAGTTACTACTGACTCAACCCCTTGTCCCCTGAACTTTTAATCATCTCTGCGGAGAAGGAAGCAGCGAATCGCCCAAGCCGTATCGATGATGGTCTCGAAAATTGCGATGCAGACTGCCATTACAATATAGATCGGAAGCATGATAATATGTTTCATAACTCTGCCTTATCCCAAATGGGTGGTGGGGTTGTCAAGTGACCCACCCAGACCGAAAAAAGGGGTCAGACTACGCTAATGGTGTCTGACCCCTTCAGAAAATGCCCTAGGGAGGTTTACTTAGATTATTTGCGGTTGTCATGGTTGGTTGTTGGTTGAAATTGGAAATACCCCACAATCTATGCTTTATTTTCTTACATTCCTCTTTGGTGCGACTGTCGTCTACGCTCAGACTCAGCCAGTAGCTCCCGTTACCACAGCTGCTTTAGACGTCCCCACGGAGACTAAGAAAGTTCCGACACCTGAAGAGCTCGCGAAGAAAGCCAAACAGGCCGCAGTCCTCGATGAGAAATATCAGGCATTAGTCGCAACACTCACACCCGATGAACAAGCCTGGGAAAAAGAACTTCAAGCTAACCTCGGATCCTTTTATCTTCCGCATCATAAGAAAGATAAGCTCGCGGGTAAATCAACGGCCTGGGATTATGTTAAAGATGATCCAGCACTACCACGGGTCTTGCTCATCGGTGATTCTGTTTCCCGCGGATACACTTTATCTACCCGCAAATACCTAGCTGGCAAAGCCAATGTGCACCGTGCGCCTACTAATTGTGGTTCATCGGTTAATGGGGTTGAGAAGTTAGATAATTGGATGGGGCAGGGTAAGTGGGATGTCATTCACTTTAATTTTGGAATTCACGACGTGCAGAAATCTATCTCAGCGGAGACCTATTTGAAGAATCTGGAAGTTATTGTCGGTCGACTTAAGGCAACGGGCGCGAAAGTCGTCTTTGCTACCACTACTCCCATTCAAGACGATCCGACCAAGAAGATTAATCCCGCAACGGCTGTGGTTGAGCGTAATCAGGCCGCCATTGAGATTATGAAAAAGAATAACGTCCCCGTGGACGACCTCTTCTCGGTCATTACCCCCAAAGTAGCGGAGTATCAGAACGTCAAAGACGTCCACTTTAAGGAAGAGGGGTATGACTACATGGGCAAAGCCGTCGCCGATAGTATTATTCCGCTCTTAAAGAAATAAATAAATTTAGGGGACACGTGGGCAAGTTGGCACGTTGGCAAGGAGGAGGGCTAAGGAACTTTTGAAGAAAATTAACGCAGCACGCTGACATCCAGGAAGCGACGCAGTGGCGCCTCAACTTTTTAATTTCGAGTATCGTGCCAGTCGGCTATTTTTTCTCGGAGAAGTAGAATGCACTCGAGGTTATCGATTAGCCATATTGCCATTATGTTAAAGAGTCTGTCTGAATTGGGTTCTCTGTAATGAGCTGCAAAGTAGATGTAGCCACCGTTTTTCCAGTTATCGGGTCCAGTCGCATGCGGATCGGTTGGGGATATTAAAAGTCCGCCCGAGTGTTTGGTGAAAGCGGGGTCTGATTCAATGCCGGGGTGAGCTGCGAAATATTCCTGAGTGAGTTTGAAATATTCGGGCCCAACTCCAAGAGAGATTTCAGTGTAACCTGGTTTTGTATTGTCAGGTCCGGTAACAAGCAGACGCATATTTTCTCCAACACAAGGTCCTAAGGTAAGAACATATCGAACGTCATCTCGCATTGATTGAACTAAGGCCCAATCAATGTGTGTGCGGGATTTGAGAACTTCGTTTACTTGTTTCCATAGGTAGTCGTAGGGGATAGTCATGGGTGGAGCCATAAATTATATCATATCACTGAGTTTATGACAAGGGTTCGGCCCCCTGAAAAATTTTACTTATTTTAGTATTCTAATAAAAAAAGTGGGGTTGCACCCCTTGACAGAAACTCAAAAATCTGATCGTGCCCTGTGTACTAGGGGGTAGGTGACAAGGGCGAAGCTAGGACGCGACGCAGTCGCGCCCCTACCCAACCCATACATCTGGACGGCACGCAGGGTCGCCCCCACCGAGTATTTGCTAGGGCGGCTAGGGTCAGCCGCCCCTACCCGAGGCAGGTATTTACATTTTCTCAAAATCAGTCAATGAGGGAGGTCTATGCGCACGATGCTGAATGCCCTGATGTTGGTTGCATTGCTTGGTACGGCCCAAGCGGTTGAAACAAATTCCCAACGTCTCTCGACGGGTTGGGAGTATTATCAGGGATCGCTCGGCAGCGCCTGGGAAGTTTGGCGTGGCGAGGCGGCCTCTGACAACGTCACCTGGAATGCTGTATCCTTGCCTCATTGTTTTAATGGACGCGACTCCGTCGATCCGGACGTTCGTTATTATCAAGGTCCAGGTTGGTATCGCACTAAATTAAAAATCAATAATCCGTATCCGAACGGTCGCACGATTTTACATTTTGATGGAGCGGGTCAAAAATCTCAGGTCTTCGTCTACACCCAAAAAGTAGGAGAGCACTTAGGTGGTTATGATCAGTGGGAGGTCGACATCACGGATGCTGCGGCGAAATCTTTAACCCGCAAGGGTGCGAATGGCGAAGTCCCAGTGGCTGTCCTTTGCGATAATTCGCGCGATGCGGAAATGATTCCTTCGGATCTCAGCGACTTTAATCGTTACGGCGGACTCTATCGCCATGTATATTTAAAATATGTTCCAGCGATTTCATTGGAGCGAGTGCATGTTGAGCCTACATTAACGGGTGCTAGTGGCACGGTCAAAGTTCGTGCTCGTTTGGGAAATCCGACTTCGTTGAAAGATGAAGTAGAAGTAGCGGTAGAGATTTCGGATAAAGATGGAAAAGTGATTCAGACTGCGACGAAGAAGTTAGCTCCGTGGTCGGGCGAACAAGAGATTCAGAATTTTGCTGTTAGCGGAGTACAATTGTGGTCACCCCGTTCACCTTATCTTTATCAGTGCAAAGTAACTATTAAATCTGTTGCCGGAGAGCAAGTGGTAACTTCGCGGCTAGGTTTTCGCACGACTGAGTGGGTGAAGAATGGTCCGTTTAAATTAAATGGAGAGCGTTTATTATTAAAAGGTACGCATTACCACGAAGACCATGCGGGTGTGGCGGCGGCGGTACCTGATGAAGAAGTACGCAAGACCATGCAGATGATTAAGGATATGGGTGCGAACTTCATTCGCTTGGGTCACTATCAACAGGCTCCCTTGGTATTAGAACTTTGTGATGAGTTAGGATTACTCGCGTGGGAAGAAATTCCTTGGTGCCGCGGCGGTCTGGGCGGTGAACGCTACAAGCAACAATGTTTAGATATGCAGAAGGCGATGATTGATCAGCATTACAACCACCCTGCGATTATTATGTGGGGATTAGGTAATGAGAATGATTGGCCTGGAGATTTTGAGAAACAGGACAAGAAGGCTATTATCGCTTTCATGAAAGAGTTGAATGACAACTCACACAAACTTGATCCATCGCGTGTGACCACCATTCGTCGCTGTGATTTCTGTAAGGATATTGTAGATGTTTATTCACCAAGTATTTGGGCGGGTTGGTATTCGGGACGCTACCAAGAGTATGCAGCTTCGGCGAAGTCTGCGAATGAAGATAAGAAAGTTAAAAGTTTCTTCCATGCGGAGTGGGGTGGTGATAGTCATGCTCGACGTTACTCAGAAAATCCTGAGTCCATGGTTGAGAAAATTGAAGTCGGTCAAGGTACGGCTGAAAAAGGCAAAGCGTATAAGAGCAGCTCAGGCGGCAAAGTTCGAATGTCGAAAGACGGCGATTGGTCGG
>JBBAUX010000006.1:19358-53269 GCA_040398005.1 Opitutales bacterium | reverse complement strand
TATAAGAGCAGCTCAGGCGGCAAAGTTCGAATGTCGAAAGACGGCGATTGGTCGGAGAGCTACATGGCTAATCTCTTTGATTGGCATTTAAAAGAACAAGAGAACATGCCTTGGTTAACGGGAAGTGCGCAGTGGATCTTCAAGGATTTTGCTACGCCATTACGTCCAGAGAATCCGGTTCCCCGTATGAATCAAAAAGGTTTAATCGAGCGCGATGGAACGCCCAAGGAGTCCTATTATATTTTCCAGAGTTTCTGGTCGGATAAACCGATGATTCGTTTATTTGGTCACGAATGGCAGACACGTTCAGGTAAACCAGGAGAGGCTAAACAGATTCGGGTTTATTCCAACTGTTCCGAGGTTGAATTGATGGTGAATGGAAAATCCATGGGAGTTAAGAAACGTAACAGCCAAGATTTTCCGGCGGCTGGCTTACGTTGGGACGTGGTATTAAACGAAGGACCCAATCAGCTTAAAGCGGTGGCTGTGAAGGAAAAAATTTCAGATGAAATTAAAGTCGGCTATCAAAGTGCGGCGTGGGGCAAGCCGGCGAAGTTAGCTCTCACTGAGTTGGAGCGGAAGGATGGCGTGGTGACGTTGCAGGCGAAGATTTTCGATGTGAACGGTGTGCCTTGTCTAGATTCTCCAGTACTCGTGCGCTTTGATAAGTTGGGCGACGCTCAACTCATTGATAATTTAGGTACATCGACGGGGTCACGTGCGGTTCAACTCTACAACGGACGAGCCATCATTAAGGCACGATTATTGGGAACCCAAGCGATCTTTAGTTTGTCGGGTGCTGATCTCGAAACCCAATACCTCACTCTCAAGAAATAATTCTATGAAGTTTCTGCATGAAATTAGTTCAGTCTTTTTAATTACACTATCAGGCTTAGTGGCCTGTAGTGCACAGAGCACGACAGTTGCGAGCAAGGTAGAGATTAATGTCGGTGAGCATGACCGTGCACGTATTTTAAAATTAGCTGATGCGGCGTTAAGTCAGAAACCATTAACGATTACCTCGGATGTGGCGAAGTACACGACTGGTGGACCGAATGATTTTTATTCGAATGGTGACTACTGGTGGCCAGATCCTGCTAAGCCCGATGGTGTTCCTTACATGCAGCGTGATGGACAAACTAATCCTGATAATTTCGTGGCGCACCGGATGGCGATGCGTACCACTAAGGATGCAGTAGCAGCATTAGCTGCGGCGTACAAGGTGACGAGTGACGATAAGTATGTCGTGAAGGCGGCGGAATTATTGAAGGTGTTTTTCATTGATGCGAAGACGCGGATGAATCCGCACTTAGCGTTTACTCAGGCGATTCCTGGTCGCACCACAGGTTCAAAGACCGGTGTGATTGACGGACTCCATTTAGTGGAGATTCCCGTGGCTATTAAGACCTTAGAGAAGTCGAAAGCCTTTAATCCTGAGTTAGCGAAATCACTCCATGTTTGGTTTGCAGAGTTGAATCACTGGATGTTGACGCACAAGAATGGAATCGATGAAGGCGAGTCGGTAAACAATCACGCGGTAGCTTACTTTTTACAGGTAGCGGTGTTTGCGGATTTCAATAATGAAAAAGAAACGTTGGCGAAGTGTCGCACGCGTTTTAAGGATGTATTTATTAATGTGCAGATGGCTGCTGATGGAAGTTTCCCTCGTGAAACCGCGCGGACTAAGCCTTATGCGTATTCTATTTTCCAATTAGATAATATGGTGGCTTTGTGTAAGGTATTATCGACGCCTGAAGAAAATCTTTGGAATTACGAAGGACCAGAAGGTCGCAGCATTAAGAAAGCCGTCGCTTGGTTGTATCCTTATTTGGCGGACAAATCTACTTGGCCGAAGAAGCCCGATGTTATGGCGTGGGATGGTTGGCCATCGCGTCAGCCTGCATTACTCTTTGCGGGTCTGGCTTACAATGAGTCCAAGTACATTGAGCTTTGGAAGAAATTACCGACTGATCCGACAGATTTAGAAGTGCGCCGTAATATCGCGATTACCCAGCCGGTGTTGTGGACTAATTGAGGGGACAAGTGGGCAAGGTGACACGGTGACAAGGGGTTGTGAAGGACGCGACGCAGTCGCGCCCCTACCCATGGAAGCTCACTGAGGGGACAAGGGCCGCGTGCGTTGCACGCGAGGGGACACGGTGACATGGGGAGAGACAACGATGCGTGGACGCGACGCAGTCGCGCCCCTACCCATACAAGTTGCAAACAGAAGTACGGCGAGAAGGGGACACGGTGACAAGGGGAGAAACTAAAACACGAGAGGCAATTCAGTCGCGCCCCTAACTGAGATACTGGTCTGGAACTTCTGGGCTTTGGTGGGGTTGATTAATTAATGCGATTCGTTGCTCTACTTTTTCTTGCGTTGATGGTGGGCGTTACAGTGCAGGGAGCCGAGAGTCGTCCGAATATTTTAGTTATTGTAGTGGATGATTTAGGTTGGGCGGGCGTGGGCTATCACAACAAGGCCATGCCGACGCCGAATTTGGACAAGCTAGCGAAGGAGTCTACCGAGCTACAAAGATTTTATGTTTATCCTGTGTGTAGTCCGACCCGTGCGGCGCTTTTGACGGGTCAGATGCCACGCCGATTTGGGATTGTCACGGCGCTTAATGGAAATGATCCGGGGATTCCGGCGGGACTATCGACGATTGCGGGGACTTTAAAATCAGCCGGCTATCGCACATCACTCGTTGGCAAATGGCACTTGGGAAAAGCGACGGTGCCACAGGGGAATGGCTTTGAGCATTTTTACGGATTCGTTTCGGCGTCGGTAGATTATTATAAACACACTGCGAAGAATGGACAGCCTGATTGGCAGCGAGATGGTAAGCCGGTGGAGGAGGATGGCTATTCGACTTATTTATTAGCAGATGATGTGGTCCGTCAGGTAAAGTCCCGCGATAAGAACAAGCCCTTTTATATTCAACTCTGCATGAATGCGCCGCATGATCCGTTGAGTGCGCCAGCTGAATTAGTCCAGAAGCATAAAGCAAAAGGCGAGAAGCTGGGACTTTATGCGGCTGTGGTTGAAGCGATGGATGAGGGGATTGGGCGCGTGCTGAATGTTTTGGAGTCGGAAAAAATTAAAGATAATACGCTGGTCGTATTTTTCTCTGACAATGGAGCGGCTGGGCGAGAAGGCGGCGATAATACGCCTTTAAATTCAGGTAAAGGGAGTGTGTACGAAGGAGGAATTCATACACCTGCTTTGGTGCGTTGGTCTGGAAGGATGGGTGCTGGATCTGGATTAGTGCAGCCCATTTGTGTGCAGGATTTATATCCGACTTTAGTAGCAGCAGCAGGTGCGGCGATGCCAGCGAAAGTTAAAATAGATGGAGTTAATCAACTCCCGTCATGGTTGTCGGGTAAGGCTCAGGTTCGAGATCCGTTTGTGATTTCAGTGAGTGATACGGCTGTGATTGATGGAGATTGGAAGCTCATTAAGTTTTCGGATGGAAAGAAGTCACTCTATAATTTGAAGGATGATCTTTCTGAAAAAAATAATTTGGTAGCGAAGCAGTTGGATATTGTTACGAAGCTTTCGGTTAAGATAGATGAATTAACTGCGGGGCTACCTGAGGTTGAAAAGCCCAAGGCCGGTCCGGGGTCGGGCACGGGAACTGGATCAGGCGGGCAAGGTGGTGGTCCAAGGAAGAAAAATTAGTAAAGAGGAACATTTACTTAGGTCGGTTGTTATAGTGTATAACTATTCTTATGAAATTTTTATCAATCTTATGGCTATCGGTGGGGCTTGTGGCTGCTGAGGTTGCGTCACCCGCGGCATCGCCTGTAGCAATGACATCGACTTATTATGGTTATCGTCCAGGCGCCTTAGAGAAGACGAAGGCGTTGATTGCCCAAGGTGACAAGGAAGCTCTGGCGGTCTTAAAAAGCTTAGTGAAGGAAGCGGATAAAACTTTAGATGATAAGGTGCTGACGGTTACGGATAAGAAAATTGCTGGACCGAGTGGCGATCTTCATGATTACGTCAGCTTAGCACCGTACTATTGGCCGAATCCGAAAACCACTGATGGACTGCCTTATATTCGCAAAGATGGCGAAGTGAATCCTGATAGTAAGAATACAGATTTTGCGGATGACACGCGGGTATTGGCTCTGGCACGTCGCATGAAGACTCTTGGACTAGCTTACTATTTCACCGGTGATGAAAAATATGGGGCTAAAGCGGTGGAACAGATTCGGGTGTGGTTTGTGGACGAAAAAACTAAAATGAATCCGCACATGAAATTTTCGCAGGGCGTAAGAGGGGAATCGACCGGTCGGTTCACGGGAATGATGGACGGGCGACATATTTCTATGGCGGCGGATGCAACGGCTCTGTTCGTGAATTCCAAAGCCTGGAAGGCTGGCGAACGCGAAGCTGCAGAGGTTTGGTTTAAAGATTTTTTTGAGTGGATGCTGAAAGGTGAATTAGGAAAAGCAGAAGGGGAGTCTAAGAATAACCACGGATCACACTACGATGCACAAATCGTGAGATGGGCACTGCATGTGGGTCAGACGGACGTGGCTAAAGAATTTTTAGAACGGGCGAAAGAGAAACGTATCGCTTTGCAGATTGAGCCCGACGGAAAGCAACCATTGGAGTTAGCGCGTACGAATAGTCTGAGTTACTCGCAGTTTAATTTGAAGGCGCTCACGAGTTTGGCGATTATGGGTGAGTACGTCGGAGTCGACTTATGGAATTATAAAACCAAGGATGGACGATGCATCGCAATCGCTCTCGATTACTTACTACCTTATCTTGATGTGCCTCGTAAGCCTTGGCCGTTTAAACAGATTGTACCGAAGAAGGCTGAAGTCCCTGAAATCTTACCAGAGATGCGTATGGCTTCGATACTATTTAAGAAGCCTGAGTATGTTTCGGTGGCTGCAAAATATGATGATTTATCTACTATATACAAAGTGGAGTATTTGATCGGAGGGTTTTAATAGAGGCTGGTTGAAAAGAAAAGAATGTGGTAGATAAAATGTATGCGAACTCTGTTAGCTTTATTTTTAATGGCGACTTTGGGGTGGGCAGTGGAGTCGGACAAAAAGATGAATGTCTTATTTATTGTATCGGATGATATGAATAATGATTTGGGTGCGTATGGTCATCCGTTTGTGAAGTCACCGAATTTAGATAAGCTAGCGTCGCGCGGGGTGAAATTTGATCGGGCTTATTGTCAGTTTCCTTGGTGTGCCCCGAGTCGGGCCTCGTTTATGACAGGGTTACGTCCGGATACCACGAAGGTCATGGATCTAGCTTATCATTTTCGTCAAGGCATGCCGGACGTGGTGACGATGCCACAGGCATTTATGAAGGCGGGTTATTTTGCGGCACGGGTTGGAAAAATTTATCACTATGGAAATCCTGGAGATATTGGCACTAGTGGTGCGGACGATCCAGCGTCATGGAATCAGGTCGTGAATCCAGCGGGTCGCGATAAGACGGCTTTAGAAAACGATATTCTGATTTATCCGCCCACAACTGCGCTGGGTTCATCGATGTCACTTCTGGCAGATCGCACAGGCAAAGATGAAGAGCACACCGATGGTAAGGTAGCGACTGAGGCGATTAAGTTGCTGGACGCGAATAAAGATAAACCGTTCTTTTTAGCGGTCGGATTTTATAAACCCCATTGTCCCTGGGTAGCTCCCAAGAAATGGTTTGATATGTATAAAGTGGAAGATGAGGTTCTGCCGCCGATTGCCGATGATTGGAAATCGACAGTGCCAGCGGCCGTTTATGATACGGGTGTAAATTGGCCATATCACGGAGTAACGGCAGAGCAGGCACGGGAATGTCGCCGCGCTTATCATGCGACTATTTCTTATGTAGATTCGCAGATTGGTCGAGTGGTTGATGCGTTAGATCGATTAGGTTTAGCGGACAATACGATTATCGTTTTTATTAGTGATCATGGTTATCATTTAGGTGAGCACGGATTGTGGATGAAGCAGACCTGTTTTGAGGAAGCGGCGAGGGTGCCAATGATTATTGTGGCACCCAAAGCGGCAGCCAATGGCAAGGCCTCTAAGCGCACCATTGAGTTGGTGGATATTTATCCCACCTTGACTGATTTGGCAGGTGTGAAGGCACCTGATGGACTAGAGGGTGTCAGTTTGCGTCCGTTATTAGCGAACGCTGATGCGCCCTGGAGTCGAGCGGCCTATACGCAAACAGTGACGAAGGGTAAAGATAAGGTACAGGGTTACAGTGTGAGAACTGAACGTTGGAGATTTACCGAGTGGCAAAATGGAGAGAAGGGTGTGGAACTCTATGATCACGAGAATGATCCACAGGAACTAAAGAATTTGGCGAAGGACCAGGCGTTTGCTTCGATAATGAGCGAATTAAAGGCCCTGAGTAAAAAAATACACCCCGTCATCGTAACGCCAGGCAAGGCGACTAAAAAGGATGGGGGAGTGAAGAAGGGTGAGTGAGTACTAAACCAAAACTTGATTAAATCTTTTAGAATTTTATTAGTTTAGTATGGTAGCTGACCGCGTACATATTGCTCGTAGTGGGGAGGAGATTGGACTGTTTGCCGTTCAGGAAATTCCGAGTCTCATTACCAGTGGTCAGCTGATGGAAACGGATTTTTTCTGGCGTTCTGGGATGACCGCCTGGAAGCCACTTTATGATTTAGTAAATACACAGAAGGTTTGGAAATTACCTTTTCCACGTCCGGAAGAAAAATCAGCTAATCTATGGGATCAGCTACTCTCCCGAGAGAGCAAGCCGATGATGCTGGCGATGTTATGGGATAAGTTAACGGCGGCGCAGCAGGAGTGTCAGTTAACCGCAGCTGATATTGAGCAAATCAATCAAGCGACCCGATCTAATTTACATCGTCGCTGCAAAAAAGAGTTAGAGGCGTGGTATCTTTTGATGGTCCAAGCTCATTTAGAGGATCATCTTTTCACCTCACAGGAAAAGACTAATTTAAATAATCTCATGTACAGTTTGGGCATGATACAAGAGAGGGCCTATGAAATACAAAAAGAAGTTTTTTTAGAATATTACAAAAAAGCTTTTCAGAGTATTTTAAATGGACCGGGAGAGTTTGCTGAGAAACGGGAGCAAATACGCACCTTAGCTGGGAGTATTCCACTGCCTGATACTGTTATGGATAGTTTGAACACTATCATTTGGGGTGAAGTCTTAATGCAGGAGATTAAATTCCTCGGTGAAACTTTGGATGGAGAGCTCATTATCTCACCCGATAATGTTAAACAGTACAATCAAGTAGCTGTAGATCTCGATTTGCACTTAGCGAATTATCCTGCGGTCCAAGCTGCGTTTAATCGGGCACAGAAATATTATACGCTCTTGAAAGGTCAGCTCACGCCGGTTGAGTGTAACTTGGAATTAGGCAGTGAAATCTGTTATTGGATGCAGCCCGTAGGCTTATTAATGGTTAAGCGCACCGTGGTACGCCGAAACTATGGCGGATTTTCTTCGAGTATAAAAATCTTCGGCAGTTTGCGTTATCGCGTCGGCAGTTTCGATGTGCAGCGCGAAACGCAAGATCAGTTGACTAAAATAGATAGCGGGACGGCGATTTTTACGGACCAACGAGTAATTTTTAACGGCGAATACAAAAACATAAATTTCAAGCTGAACAAGATTCTGGATATTAAGGAGTATAATAACGGCATTGAAATCGGTAAAGACTCGGGCGGGGACGTCTTCTTTAATTTCGACCAGGGGGCGGGGGACGCGACCGTTTTATTAAAGCGGTTGGTGCGGGAAGCGAAGAACTAAGCCGTTGGGTGGCTTACCGCTTAACCTTCGGGTAAGTTCAATTCCTTCAGGGTGAACTGTCCGGCCTCATTAATTAGCACGACGAAAAGTTGGGTCTTCTTGCTTTGGGCGAGGGCAATCATCGTGGGCCACTTGGCTTGTTCAACGCCTGCGATGACGAGTATGGGTTCAGCAAAACCCGTAACATCCGTAGGTTCTTCGATGGCCGTCCCTTTGTGATCTATATCAAAATTATGATTAAGCCAGCGACCCAGTTGATTGGCTAAGCCACGCATGTCTGATTTACCTGATTCAATTTTACGTTGGTCGACGAGTGACCAGAGGGGGAGTGCAAAATTATGTTGCATGATGGCAAGGTTACGAAGTGGTGAAAATCAATTTTAGGGTTTGCCCAAGTCTCGGCATAAGTGGCACATTATAAGCATGACGGCAACTCCAGAGCATATTGAGATTGTTCATCTCCTTATTGAGAAGCGCGACTTCCAAGGAATCCGTCAATTATTAGTTGGTTTACCGCATGCGGATGCTTCTGATTTACTCGAGCATTTAGAGCCCGTCGAGATGGCAGTGAGTTTTCGTTTATTACCGAAGACGGTCGCTGCAGAAATTTTTGAATACATTGATCCCAATCACCAGGAAGATTTAATTCGAGCGTTGGGAGAGAAAGATGCGGCGTCGATTTTAAATGCGATGTCGGATGACGACCGCACAGCCTTCCTTGAAGAATGTCCGGAGCATGCGGTAAGTTTATTGAGTTTGCTCGACCCCGCGCAGCAACGAGTCGCGCTACAACTTCTCGGCTATCCCGAGAATAGTGTGGGTCGAATGATGACGACGAAGTTTGTTTCGATCCGTCAGAATTGGACCATTCAACAGTCCTTAGATTACGTTAAAGAACGGGCGAAGGATGTTTATTACGTTCACGTGGTTTGCTCGGTGGATGAGGCAGGCAAACTCTTAGGCGTACACCGGATTCGTGATATCTTTACGGCCGATGCTACCTCTAAGGTGTCAGACTTACCTGCGGCCCCTCCCATTTACCTGAAGGTTACCGACTCACAGACGGATGCCGTAAAATTATTCCGTAAGCACTCTCGCACCATTATTCCGGTAGTTAATGCGGATATGATTGTGTTGGGTATTGTGACGGTGGACGACGTTTTAGAGACCGCCACTGAAGAAGCCGCAAAAGATATCGCGTTCTTGGGTGCAGTGGAAGTGCCCGAAGAACCTCTCTTAGATACACCCTTAACTCAGCTCATTCGTCAACGTGCGGGCTGGCTCGTCATTTTATTTGTTGGGGAAATGTTTACCGCCACGGCGATGGGTTTCTTTGAAGGTGCGATTGAGAAGGCGGTCGTTCTATCTTTATTCTTACCCCTGATTATTTCATCGGGTGGTAATTCGGGATCACAGGCCTCGGCTTTAGTCATTCGTGCGATGGCTCTGGCTGAAATTAATTTAAAGGATTGGTTCAAGGTCTTCCGTCGGGAAATCACGAGCGGTCTGGGGCTCGGAGTTATTTTAGGCACCATCGGTTTTGCCCGCATTGCGATTTGGCACTTTTTCTTCCCTAATCTTTGTGGTAGCACACCCGGCTACGGTGAACATTGGTTTTTATTAGGACTCGTTATTTTCTTCTCGTTGATTGGGGTAGTATTATGGGGAAGTTTATCGGGTGCGATGTTGCCGTTTATTTTACGACGACTCGGATTTGATCCTGCCAAAGCGGCCGCACCCTTCGTGGCGACGATTGTCGACGTCACCGGATTGGTTATCTACTTCCTGATCGCGGGACTTATTTTCCTCCCGTATATCAAGGGATAAATTACTGTTTAATTAATTCCGATGTCGCAGGCACGTCGGAAATAATTTGATCAGGATCAGGTCCCACTCCGATATATCTTAAATTAGGCAAAGACTTTAGGGTATGCCCGCGTGAGGCGAGGCGGACCATTTCGGACATCGTAAAAGAAACATAGCGACGAGCCTCGGTGGGGAGTTGTGCCCAGGAGCGGACTTTGGAGATGTCCGACTTCCAACCTGGCATGGTCGCGTAGATAGGCGTGAGGGTGCGACGGACGGCGTCATTACGGGGCACGCCCAGATAGATTTTTCCGGAGCTATCGCGGTAACCTGTGCAAAGTTGTAAATCGCCGCCGGTCCATTCCCCGTGTGGTGAAAGAGCGTCGAGTTTATTGAGGACTAAATCATCAAAGCCACCGTAACGAAGGGTGTCGGCTTTTTCTACGAGGTCAGACCAGCCCACCATGCGTTGACGGCCGGTGCTGGTCCCAAATTCTAATTTAGCGAGGGCGCGTTGGAGAGGGTGAGACTCTTCCATTTTGGTGCTGAACACGTGCGTGCCCACTTTGGTGTCGTAAGCCTTGCAGCAACCCACTGTGTGAATTGCTTGAACGGGAATGCCAGCGGATTGAAAGAACTCGGGAGTGTATGTGTGTGACGCGGTAACGTTAGGAGCGAAGCCAGCGCGTTTATCGAGCCAGTAGGCTTGCCCGAATTCTCCGATGATGCGGCGATCGGCTGCAAGGTCTGATAAAATACGTTCACGAACATCGCCAATGGTGTGGGCGAGTTTTGAACCAGCTTCCCAATAAGCGGCTAAGACGGATTCGTGATTAAAGGTGAAAGGCGTGGGTCCAGCGAAGCGGGTGAAGTCGAATTCAGCGGCCGTGAAAACTCCGGCATCGATGGCACCTTTATTGGCACGGATTTCGGCTTCAGTTAATTTGGTGAAAAGGGTGGACCATTTTTCGGGGCTGAGTTTGCAAACGTTTTGGACGATGTCGGCGGCGCGGTTGAGTCGAGCCGAGAGACGCTTGGCATAGTCGGATTTAATTCCAAGAAACTCTGAATAATAAATTTGCATCTGGCCAACTTCATCAGCGTAGGCGGGAGTGATGCCGCGACCTGTGGAACCGCGTGCGTCTTGTCCGAGAACAGTAACGCGATAATCTTCCCAAGCGAGATCGAGAATGCGGTGCGAGATGTCGCTCACCATACAACGCTCGTCGATGAGGAGACGCGAGAGAACTGGGTAGCCTAGCTTTTCAACTGGAATAGCTTCCCAGAGGGCTTTACGTGGGTCAGCGACGACGCCTGAGCCCAATGCGAGGCAACCGACGTCGTGTTCAGCAACGCCACCTGGTAAAAGATTTAATTTAAGGCCAGCGACCGTGTGGCCGGAGTTGGCGCCTCCGTTAACTTTGAGCACGGTGCCGACAACATCGCGACGACCCGTGAGGTGTTGCAGTTCGCGAACAATTTCGGGGATGACTCGACCTTTACCTTCATCGCCCATGCTAATGCCGACGTCGGCAATGAGGAGGCTTTTAAAGGGAGTCAGAGACATGGCAGCAGGAAGGAGAAAAAGAGAGTATTCTCCTGCTTAGCAAAAAATACAAAACAAAATTACGATGCAGGTCCTTTTTGGTTTTCGTAGAAGGTATTAATTTTCTTCGAAACATCACGATATCCGGAGTCGGCCATGTAAATAGCTTTAAATTCTTCCATCGCTTCTTTGGTGCGACCCATTTTCTCAAAGGCACTCGCTAGCTCGTAAATCACTTCTTTCTTAAGATCATTCATCACCTGTAATTCGGATTTAGCTAAGTTGAATTGGTCGACGGCTAAATCGAATTTAGAGCTGGCCGTGAAAGCTTTGCCGATGGCGAGAATCGAGGCCTGGCGGAATTTAGGATTACGTTGGGCGTATTGTAATTGTTGAATCGATTCGTCGAGGCGACCGGCATTGAGGAGTAAGTTGCCGTATTCAAAGCGGAATGAGTAATCGTTCGGGTAACGTTCCACGAGGCTTGCGGTAGTTTGCAGTCTGTAGGCGGTCAGTTCTGCATCGTTCGTGGCGAGTTCGGCGACGGCAGCAGCGTCGGCCGGATTTGCCTGAACTTTTTCCGCAAGAAGTTTGGAAACCTTTTCAAAGCGTTGAGTGATGAGGCTGATTTCCTGACTTTCGAGAGAAGAGTCTTGTTTGCCCAGTGTTGTCAGACGTCCGCGTTGTAACCAAGCGACGGCACTATCGAGGTCGCCCGCACCGATGAATTGACGAACGATTTCACGGTAAAGATCGAGGTTATCAGGTTGTGCTTGGATTTTAACTGCGAGTGTGGCGGCTTGTTCGAGTGCGGTACCAGAATCGGTAACCGTGCGGGTGGATTGTTCGAGACGGAGAGCTTCGTCCTTATCTTTAAGTTTGGATTGGAAGTCGCCTTTGTCTTCCCAGTTTCCTTTGCGCATCGTCTTGCTCACTGAAGCTTTACGCACGGATTCTTGGAGGTCGCCGTTTCCAGGGAAAAGTTTTAAACCAGCGTCTGCAGCATTAAGCGCGGAATCGTATTCGTGTGCGGTGATCCAGGTGTTAGCTAAGTCGATAAAGTGTTGAACGTTTTTGGCGTCGACCTGAGTGAGTTCTTCGTAGGCGAAAGCAGCGAGCTCGGGGAAGTCGAGTTTGAGCGCAGCCGCGGCGAGTAATTTATTGGCACCGATATCACCAGGTTTTTTAGCGAAAATATCTTCAGCGGCTTGAATGGCGGCGAGGGGATCTTTTTCGGCTGCCTTGTCGGCATTGCCTCCGAGTAATCCATCGAACATTCCTTTTTTAACTCCGAGAATTGCTTTTTGTGAACGACGGAGTGAGCGACGGACTTCTAAGCAACCAGGATTACGCGACAATATACCGGAAAGAACTTCCATGGCGTATTGAGGATTGGTCTTGAGCTGTTGATCGGCGGCAGTGATTTGCTTCTGCAGGCGAGGATCAAGTTCAGTAATGGCTACTTTTTTCATTTAAGGGTATAGATAAATAGAAGTTTGAAAAGTGAGGCTCGGAGGGAGGGTGGTCAATCCCTTCGACGTAAAAAACGCAGGTGGCGACGGAGGGCGGGGCGGAGTGGTTCGGCGATGATTTTACCGGCGCAGCTCATTTTCCCGCAGGTACAGGGGTTAAAAAGGCTTTCCGACAACGAAAAGCCGTAATCAAGGGTTATTTCGTCACCCGGCAGAATATGAGAGGACGCACGGAGGTTGGCGAAGCTTTCGGTTTCATTCATCACCAGTTCGGCGGTGGGTTCACACGAGTGGTTCGCTGAACGAGCGGGATTTTCGGTGTCGGATCCATCAATCCAGAGCCCGGGTTTAATTTCTAAAATGTAAGTAGCGGATGACTCCGAAGATTTTACCGGTCGAGAGGTCAGAACTTTTCCCAAGTAGGGTGCGATGATTTCGCCTTGAGAAAAGGTACGGGTGGCGAAGAGACCTTGACCCGAAATAGCTGAGGGGCGTGTGGTGACGTCCCAGGTACTCATATTTCAGATTTGAGATCGCGAGTCATGAGCGCGGTGACTCCGGCACGAGCGTCGAGACCTTCAAAAAGAATTTTATTTAAACAAAATAAAATCGGAGCGTCGACGTTACGTGACTTCGCTAAGCGACTGACCGTTTCGGTAGCGCGATGGCCTTCAACGGCATCACGACGTGAGGCGAGTCCGGCTAAAGCCTGTGTGGCATTGCGAGCGATGGCTTCACCGAGGGCGCGATTACGACTCCAGGAACCGTGGGCGGTGGCCATGAGGTCACCGACTCCACTCAGTCCGAGGAAAGTTTCGCTTTTACCGCCGAGCGCTTGGCCCACGCGCATCATTTCTTGGAGGGCACGAGTGAGAAAGGCGGCTTTAGCATTATCGCCCAGTTTTAATCCATCGCAAAGACCGGCACCGAGGGCGTAGACATTTTTCAAAGTACCACCGATTTCGACGCCAGCGATATCCGTTGAAGTATAAGCACGCAGAGAGGGTCCGCTGATGGCGGCTTGGACTTCGCTTAAAGTTTTTTCGTCAGCATTGGAGGCAAGAACCATCGCAGTCGGTTGGGCGCGCGCGACTTCTTGGGCGTTGCTGGGGCCGTTAAATGTGCCGACAGGAATTTTTCCGAAGGCTTGTGACATCTGTTCGCACGGACGCTGTAAAGTTTTTTGATCAAGTCCCTTAGTGAGTGAAACTACCATCTTCACGGTTTCCGATGATTTAATAGATGGGCCGATTTGTTTGAGTAAATCCGCGAGACCTTTGGAAGGATAGGCGAGGAATACGATGTCCGCATCCATTAACGCGGGCAGAGCTTCGAGTCCGATTTGAATGGAGAGAGGTAATTTATGTCCGGCCAAGTAATCTTTATTTTCACGCGTGGTCGCGAGTTCGAGGGCTTGCTCGATGCGACGAGGCACGAGCGTCACGGTGTGGCCTTGACGACTTAAGTGTAAACTAAAGGCGGTGCCCCACGCACCGGCACCAAAGACGACGCAGTTCATTTTTTTAGTCCTGGTTTACGTACTTTTTTAGCCCAGCGTTGAACGGCGGCAACAGCGTCGCGGTGTAACTGAGCTTCGGGTTTAACAAAGGGAGGAGGGTTGGAGGTGAGTCCGAGTAAATCATGGATGACGAGAATTTGTCCATCGCACCCACTACCTGAACCGATACCGATAGTGGGAATTTCGAGAGACTCGGTCAGTTGCTGCGAAAATTTTTCGTCCACACATTCAATCACGATACTAAACGCTCCAGCGGCGGCGACGGATTGGGCATCGATCAATATTTTTTGTTGGTCGGCAGGATTTAATCCACGGCGCTTGTAACCGGTGGAGTGAACGCGTTGCGGCATGAGGCCGACGTGACCCATCACCGGAATGCCGGCATCGACTAATTTAAGAATAGAAACGGCGAGTGTGGCGCCGCCTTCAATTTTTACTCCATGAGCTCCACCATTCTGCATGAGCGCGCGGCAGGATTTAAGAAGTTTTGGAAAAGGCTCGTGCGCGAGGGCGAAGGGAAGATCGGCGATGACGAGGGCGGATGTTTTAGCGCGAACCACGGCGGCCGTGTGGTGGATCATCATTTCGAGGGTGACGCCGACCGTGTCTTCCATGCCGAGAACGGTGTTTCCTAAGGAATCGCCGACGAGAATCAGATCGGCCCCGCCTTGGTCGGCGATTCGTGCGGTGATCGCATCATAGGCGGTGAGGCATACGATGGGACGGGTGCCCTTGAGTGCGCGAATGGACCGGGTGGTGGACTTCACAGAGATGTCATAAGGCTTAGAGGTGTCGCTTGTAAAGCGTCAGAGATGTCTTTAGGGTCAGAATATGCTATTCAACCTTTTTAAGAGGTTTAAACCCAAAGATTATCGGCCCATGGGGTATCGTCATCAAACAATCGATACTGGGAAAAATTTCTCAATTTGGGATATGATTAAAAGATTTTTCGACTCCGAAGGCTATGTGCAAACGCCTGAAGAACCTTCGCGCTACTGGGTCCGCTATCGCCGATTTTTTATTTTAGTTTTCGCGCTGATTGCTGGCTGGATTCTGGCCGAGTCAATTCTCGCTTGGAATTTTTTCGACGGCTAAAATTATTTTTTCGGAAAGCCGATAATATCGATGCCTAATTTTTTAGCGTGCGCCATCACGGCGGGGCGATCGATGAGAATGACGCTATCGACTTCGAGCGCAGCTTTTTGGACGCCACCCTTGGCCATACTTTCTAAAGTTTGCATTCCAAAGCAGGGGACATCGAAGCGAAAATCTTGTGCGTGTTTCGATGTCTTAATTAAAAGCATTTCTTTTCCGCCAGTCTGTGTACAGCGCTGAAGCATTTGATCAGTACCTTCAAAAGCTTCGACGGCGATGACGGTTCCCTTGGCGGTAACGACGGATTGACCAATATCTAAACGGGCCATTTCACGGGCCATGCGTGTGCCAAATTCTAATTCCGTATCGGAAACACCGCAGGACCAGCCTGTGAGGCAGCCCGCTGAAACGAGGTGGTCGTCCAAGAAGACACGGGCATCGAGCATCTTGATACCAAGGCTTTCGATCTCTTCACTGACCCCGCCAAAAATGGTTTCGGCATTTCTCTCTTTTAACTTAGCAAAGAGTGCGACCAATTTTAAATCAGGAATCATTCCTGAAAAAAGTTTTCGCGGGGTGATTTGTCCGGCCATCACTGCACCTGCCGCGCCGACTTCTTTTAGGGCGTCGAGGAGTTGTCCTAATTTTCCGACGGTGATAGAGCGATGATCCTGTGCAGAAAATGTCTCAATTAATTTCGAATCTGTTTCTTGTTCAAATGAGAGAAGCTTGATGTTGGCACCTTGGGCACGGGCGGATTCGATGAGGAGAGCGGGGTAGCGCCCTTGACCGGCGATGACGGCAATGGGCTTTTTGAGATCGAACCCAGCAGGTAAAAATTTTGTGGCTACGGCCATGGGTGCAGTGTTTCTCGGTATTTGGCTGGGCTCAAGCCTGCTTTGGATTGCCAGAGGGCTCAAGTCTGCAAGTGTAGCGATATGTCAGCCTCATTTGGCATATTGGGAGGTACTTTCGACCCTCCGCATGCTGGGCATGTGGCGGCGGCGACGGCGGCATGGCGTCAACTTTCTCTTGATCAGATCAGAATTATTCCTGCAGGCCTGGCACCATTACGTGCGGCATTGCCCTTGGCGACGTCGGCGGATCGCTTGGCGATGTCGCGACTCGCTTTTGAACCTTGTCCATGGGCGGTGATTGATGACCGCGAAGTTCGACGTGAGGGTGTGTGTTGGTCAGTCGATACCGCACGCGAATTAGCTAAGGAATTTCCGAATGCTCGACGTGTTTGGATTATTGGGGCCGATCAGCTCGCTCGACTGGATCGATGGAAAGACGTGGAGGAACTGGGTCGTTACGTCGAATTTGCGGTGCTGAGTCGGGATGACATTTCGACGGAGCCACCTCGGTCGATTGCAAACAAAGTAAAAGTCACCATTTTGAAGGCGCCCCCCGTGAAGGTTTCATCCACGGCATTGCGTTTGTCGTTAAAGGAACGAAAGCCTTTTGGAAACGGCTTGCCCAAGTCGGTACGTGCCTACATCGATGAGCATTCACTTTATCAATCCTAACATGGCCGTACCTAAAAAGAAAAAATCTAAACCTGCTTTAAAATCAAAAGCGGGTCCCAAACCTTTACGCCGTAAAATTATTAAAAAGCCTGCGGCGAGTAAGGCGAAGACCCGTTCGGAATCGGTCAAGCCTGTGGCCCAAAAAGTAGCTTCGAAAATTCCAGCACACGTCATTGCGATTATCAGAGCACTCGATGACAAAAAAGCAGAGTCGATTCGCGTTTTAGAGTTAGGCCAACTTTCGTCCGTCGCTGATTACATGGTCATTGCGACGGGTACATCCGATCCGCATTTGCGTGCCTTGCGTATCGAAGTTGAAAAAGCTTTGGATGAAGTCGGCTCACCTGCTCGCGGAACGGAGTCGCAACGGGAAAGCGGTTGGACCGTGGTCGATGGCTTTGACGTTCTCGTGCATATTTTCCGCCCCGATGTCCGTGAGAGTTACAGCATGGAATCCCTCTGGCGCGATGGTTTAGACATCCCCGTAGGTTCGATTATTAAATAATAAATTTCCGGTGGTGGTAGCGGGCAGAATTGAACTGCCGACCTCAGGCTTATGAGTCCCGCGCTCTAACCATCTGAGCTACGCTACCGAAAACCGGAAGAAAGTATTTCAATCAGGTCGTCTCAATGCGTCAAGCGGATTGAAGAATTAGGCCTTAGACCCTGCTAAAATCCAGAAAACTATGAGCCAAACGAGGGCACTAGCCGTGGCGAGGGTAACGTAAAGTTTTTGCTGATCTTTGACGATATCGCCCAGTCCGTGGTCTTGAATGTAACCGTTAATATGTCGGATCGATAAGTAGGGAAGTCCACATCCCATAAGGGTGCCAAAGGCCAGAAGGACAAACCGGGAGGAGAACGGAAAAGTCTCCTTAGTTAAAAATTCTAAGATGGGTACGATGAGGGAAAATAAAAGTGGGAAAATAAAAGTGGAGCCACACCAGAGGTAGCCCATGCGTACAGTGTGTTCGAGGTTCGGCTGATTATTTTTATGACTCGTCTCGGACGCTTTAATTTCGGGAAGGTTGCTGTCTGATTCCTGATTTTTAATTTGCGTGGCTGTGGTGAGGGGCGAGCGACTTAAGCCAATGGTCCGGAAGTACTCGCGAATAGTTATCCAAGAGCCTTCGACTTCGATGTTATGGATTAAACTAATTTCACCGGAGCGTAATTTATCACTAATCTGGGCAAGCGAAAGCGGTTCGGAAATGGCACCCTTCCAGCGTAGACGAAATGAAGTTTGTTTACTCATCGTTTATAAATCACGGCCAAGGAGAATGACTTCCCAGCCTCCTTCGGGTACGTTGAGGTTAGTCGGAATTTTGGAAGCTTTAGCGGCCTCCGTGATGGTTGTCGAAAGACGGAGCAGAGGCGAGAGAGGCGCGGGTTCATTGATACGGGTGCGGTTGCCATCGGCATCGACACGATAAAGCACACTCGCTTTACCTTCATTATCTATACCGAAAATAAGAGTATCGGAAAGTTTTTCGCGCAGAATCGCTTCGCCGTCATCGGATTGGAAGCCGACGTAAATCATTTTCTTTGTGCGCAGATTGGCGAAGAGACTTCGCCAAAAACGCGCTTCTTCAGCGTAGGTGCAACCGCCCTGACGTAGCAGAATGGATTTTAGCTCACCGAGCGCATCGGTCCATTTTTCTTTAAAGAGGAAGTCGTACGAATTGATGGAGTTTTGGGTAATGCGGCGGAGTTGCTCAGCGTCACGTTGGGCCGAAGGTGAATACAAGATACCCCAAATTTCCGGACGCTGATTGGCGACTTTGAAAAGTTCTTGCAGTTGATAGGCGCGCAATTCGAAGAATGGCGCGGGGCTCCGACGGACTAAATCGAGTTTACGAATAATGGGTTCAGAGAGTTGACCATTTTTAACTTCGAAGAAGCGATTGAACTGTCGGAGGTAATCGAGCTCACCCACAGGGGTTTCTTCAACCAGGTCTTCGCCCTTCGAGATGATTTCACCTTTTTCGGTTCGGAATTCTCGGCGACTCCATGAAGTGTCGGTTAATTCTCCATCACGATTTAGTTCTTTGCCAGTGACTACATATTCCATGCCGCCATTGAAGCCTTTGCGTTGTATGTCGAGTTCGCCAGAGATCACCACAGAGCGTATTTTTTTAATCCCTTCGGAGGACGTTTGTCGTACATAATATCGGCGCATCGATAGGGCAGTACGACTATCAGCTAAAGCTTGAACAATATTCGATTCATACGGCGTGAGTTGCGACGGCTGAAACAGTCCGGAGGAATCAGTATTCGGGATATTATCCCACATGGCTCCGATGTGGGGCGCTAAAACAGAGCGGGGCAGAGTGAGAATCTTAGGTGAATGATTAATAATGTTTTGCGCACTCTTATTTAATGGGGAGCTTGTTGTATTATTTTTGATGATTGAGCCTAGGGCATTGAGATACACTTTGAGATCGGTGGCTTGGGTGAGGCTCTGCAGTTGGGAGAGGGCGTGGTTTTCACTTTCAATCCGGATGTTCGCCCGATCAATTTCGGCATTCGCTTCATCGAGGTCTTTCACCCCTGCAATCGAGAGACTGAGAATGAGTGGACGAATTTTCTCAATGGTGTTAAGCGCACTCGGTAAATCCGAAATCTTATCGTTACTACCGATAGATTTTTTAAGCTGGATGCGGAGATTGAATAATTGTGCGCGACTCTCTTCCGTGGTTTTTTGGCAGCTCGAAAGAATAAGAGCAGGGTCGGGACATAATTTCTTTAAATCTTCGGCCGCCTTGGGTCCCACTTGGGCGATGGCTTGGAGGTAGGCCTTGGCGTGCGTATTAACTTCCGCGTAGTTGGAAAGAGTGATGCCCGATTGGAAGGCCTGTTGGAGGTAACTCGCTTCGGTGCGCAGGGTGGTGAGGGTTTCGCGCTGTGTTTGAATCTCTTTTTTAATTTCCGTATATTCGTCTAAGAATTCTGAACTTTTATCGTTTAAAATAGTATTTTTATTATCGCTGGTTAGTTTTTGAGCAGCGGTTTCGGTGTCCCAGACTTCGAGCAGAGATCGAATTTCTTGGAAGTTACGTCGTGCCTCCGATTTTAATTCTTGAGTGCGATAGCCGTAGAAGAGTGCGCCCACCAGAATGAGAAAACCGGCAATCCAGGTAGAAATTAAGAGGGCGTAGCGACGCGTGAGGCGGGCCCGGGTTAATTTCAGCGCAGAATTAACCTTATCAATTAATCCGCTGGGAAGATATTCAGCAAAGTTCTTCGCCCGTTCGAGCCAGTCATTTAGACTAGAGATTAAAATGACCGGCGAGTTCCCTTTTTGAATACTTTCCGAAAGATTTTCCCACTGCGTCACGAGATGTTGGGTATTCGATTTTATCGCGGCTTCTGATTCGTGAGCCGCCGCCAGTTCGCCTGCCCAATTTTCGAGACTTTTAAGGGAAGACTGAATATTCTCGGAGAGACTCAGTTGGTGGTCGCGCTCGAGTGTTCTAATTTTTGCTAATGAATGAATGCATGATTCCCAGAGTTGATTACTTTTCGCGGACTCCGCTTCTTTGATGAGTGTGGGGATTTGTTGAGACGCTTTCTGACGTAAAATCGTGATGCGGCGATTGAGTGCACTGACCCACTCGGGTTTGGAATTTAAGTCATCATCACCAAAGCGCTCCATTTGCCCCATCAAGTTAATCGCATCATCATCTTTATTTTCATCTAATAATTTTTCTAAGTTATGCAGCGACTCGCGAATAAACTTGGCGGATAAGCGAATCAACTCGGAGCGAGCGGTCGGGTCTTCGGGATTAATTCTGACGATGGAGCGGAGGACATTGAGGGCTCGATCTTCATCGTGGGTGCGCATGGCATCACGGTACTCGCGATAGAGCTGATGGTTTTCACCGATGGATTTCCCGTATAAACCTTCGACCGCTAAAATAGGTTGTTCATCGAGAATGAAACCAGAGGGGAGTCCGCGTTCGCGACAGAGTGTATGCCACCGTTCCGAATCGGCAAAACTCAGTTGGCTACAGAGCGTCAGTAAATCGGGTTCAGTTTCGGCGATTTGAAAAGCTGCGTAGTCATTACCATTGCGAATCAGAGTATTGCATTGCTCGAGACGCTCACGGGCACGTTGGCAAAGTGCGGAGTACTCAC
This sequence comes from Opitutales bacterium, assembly GCA_040398005.1. GTDB lineage: Bacteria > Verrucomicrobiota > Verrucomicrobiia > Opitutales > UBA953 > UBA953. Next base: position 32,373 of record JBBAUX010000006.1, on the reverse strand, counting down.
TCGCCAAGGTACGCGCTTCGAGGTCGGGCGTGCCAATTTCGAGTTGTCCGCGAATCCGTGCAATCAGTTTATCAATTTGCATTCAGCTTATTGAAACTCAATGAGGGTGGCAGCGGCATCGCCTTTAGGGCTGACGATGATGAGTGACCAAGGACGTCCTGCGTTGATATAATCGCCTTGGGCAAAGAACTGTTTGCGCGATTTGATGACTTCTTTGTTCGAGATGCGCGTGCTTTCTTTGTATTCGTTACGGAGTAAGTCAGTTTCGAGAAGCGAACGCGTGGCGCGAAGAGAGGCGAGGTCACGATCGGGGAATTCGTGTTCGGTGGGGTAGAGTCCGACCATTCCGGCTTCAGGTTGAAAAGCGCGTAAGGCGTTTTCTGCCCAAGCGGCGGCATGGACCACCCCCGTGTCACGTTCGACATCGAGAGCCCAAGTGCCAAGATTCAGCGGCTTGATTTTTTTCCAATCAGCAATGAGGCCGATACACTGGCGAGTGCCATTAGGTAGAACGATTTCTAGTAAGCGATTTTGTTCCTGTAAACTGGCGGCAGCTCCGTCAGGAAAATTAAGTTCGACGGAATTTTTCTTAGGTCCAATGCCAAGAATGATTGGGGCCGTGCCCGCGGTACCCGTGGTTTCAATCCAATAAATTTTACCGCCACGGCGTATTTCGGCATTATAATAGGGTGTTTTGTCATCCCGCTTATGAAAGGCATTTAACGGAAGTAAACGGACGCGGGCGCTGTGTGAAAGTTCTGGGGTGACTTTGGTTGACTCTATAAATTTCAAAATCTTTTCCGCACCCGCATTGCTCAATTTAAACTCCGCGGAAGAGGGCGCGGATTTTCCGAGGTCAGTCGTTTGCCAACTACCGCTGACTAAAATAACTGGACGAATATCTAATTGAGAAATGATTTGAATTTGCTCATTTATGTTCACTAATTTTTTCCAAGGAGCGTCGACGGGGATATTTAATTCAGTGCCAACCCGTACGGCGGTGGCGGCGTCTTCCGCGATCTCGGTGATGGTATTGCTTTCGAGATTGGGGAGGGTGAGACGCTGTAAAAGTTGGTTCGTAGTTATTTCCGAGTAATTTTTGGTGATTCGTCTTAAGTACTGCTCGCGATAACGCTCAGCAAAAGTGGGGGAATGATTTACACTTTCGAGCCAGAGTTTACCGGCGTCGACATACCTTTCGCTGTCGAGGAAACTGGCGACCCCTTGTATCGCAATATTACTGCGGTAAATATCGCTACTTTGCGTCGTATTAATTGCCGGAGCTCTTGGATTGCTGGGTGTTTCGGTATTTTTAGAACCGTTACCGATCTGGCCGATGACGAGGGCGACAAGGATGGCTAAAATTCCTAAGCTGAAGAAAATTATGATTATATTCCAAGGCAGTTTAGACTGATTTGATTTAGCATGATTAACCGCTGAGCTATTTTTTTCGCCAGTTGTGCGAGCCGGAATCGGTGCACTGTTTCCCGTGGCTGCTTGGACGGCGAGTTCACCGGTGGGGGCAGGAAGTTGATGGGTTTGACTGAGATTGATTTCGGGTCGACCAGCGACTGCGCCAACGGCCCAATTAAATCCATCTGATTTTGTAACAATCACATTCGTGGTGAAGGTCGCGTACCACGCCGATTGCCCGAGCAAGGCGGCGGATTCTGCTAAGAGACGAAGAAGGATTTTATCTTCGGGTGGTTGCGTGAGGCAAAGTGTTACGGGTCCAACTTTATTCACTAACCAAGCGGCTTTCGCACCGGTGCCTGAGAATTCGCGCCATCCCGATGCGGGGCGAAGGCCTGGAGAGTTATCGAGTAGCAGCGGGCGGGTGTCTTCGGCTAGCCAGGTCGGTTCTTTGGTCCATTCCGTTAACCAACCATTCCAGCGAAAGGCAATGGCGGAGGGTGGAGGTAGGACGGCGGCTTCTTCGGCAGTGAAAATTAAATGATGGGCGAGACGATTGTCGCGTTGTGAGTAGTCGAGTCCGCGAGCCACGAATCGTGATAAGACAAACCAATTGGTATTACTCGCTTCGATGATGCGAAAAGTGAAAGTGGCGCCTTTGGGATTTTGATGTGGGGTGCCGAGTGATTCTAAAATTTGGGCGAGCCGATCGGGAATCGAACGATGACGTGCCACGGTGCAATACCCCGAACGCCCAGCCACGAGGCCACGTGGGGCGGAAGTGAATATGAGTTGCAGAGGCATAAAATTACTTTCCAGGAATCAATTCTGGCGAAGCTAAATGCATGAGCCAATAAACCGGGGCTTCGACGAAGGCAGGCGCGAGTTTTTGGGGGTCGGGTGCGATACGACCTTTATTGGGGCCTTCGGCAATTACGACAGGTTGGTGTCCGAAAGACGTCGCGGCGAAGTAACGAATTTCTTGGGTGAGAGATTCGGCGGTGGCAACGAGTCCTGGGCAGAGTTGGATCAGAACTTCACGAACGCGGTCGGAATTTCGGTGAATGGCTTCCAGATCAATTTTACCGTTATGGAGAATAGGTTCGAGTGGTGACGTGAGGAGGAATTGCCAAGTGTCGCACTTGCCGACGACAAAAGCTAGAGGAGTAGCGATACGTTCTTTGTGGGAAATTCCCATGACGCGTTTGATCCGTATTTCCATTTCAGCCAGAATCGTGTCTTGCTGATCGATGCGACCTTTGATGGAAAGCTGAGGATCGTCGACGCCGACTAATTTTGCTTTGAAGCGCGCATTCGCGGTGGGGTCGAAAAGAAAGATGAGTCCTGCTGCGGTGGCGACGTGCATCGCGCCTGGCGAGTCATGGATATCGATGCCCGGCTCAAAATGTTCACCGGCGTTATCGTAGAAAATAATCGAGGTCTCTTTTTGTTTTTGGCTGGGCACGCAGAGCGTGTAAATAAACGGACGGGGCAGAGAGACAATGCGTCCGAGTCGCGGAAGTTTTTCGTAGGTGGCACCTTCGAGGGCGGTTTTGCCCAGGAGAGCTTCTTCCGGTGTGGTGGCGGAGAAGAGCGAGTTCCGCATTTGATTGAGGAGCAGATTACCCGTCGGGTCGGCGTCCTTAAAGGCCAATCCTAAGTCGGTCGGTAGTTTCTCTTGGAGAATTCTAGTAAGTACGGCTAAATAATAGGATTTACCGGCACTAGGGGCTCCGATGATCGATAAAATCTGGTGCGGCATGTCCAGATAGCCTGGCGGGAGTTGGCGACGGCAGTGAGGGCAAGCGATGTCGGTGCAGGCGAGGCCCATGGGGTCGAGTGCGAGACCATGATCGTTGAAGCGGGTGGGGTGGAAGCGTAGTCGAGCATCGCTACCAAGAATCGGATCACCGCGCAGATCTTCGTGTACGGCGATGCTCAGAGCGTCGCCTGGATTAAATCGGGTCCAACAGACTGGGCAGCTGTGACTACCTTTATTTTTTTCTTCGGCTAAAGTGACGGAAGATTTAGTCTTCACAAAATTTTCTTCGTGGGGACTGAGGTGGCTGGCAATCTGCGAAAGATTAAAACCCACTTCTAAACCGTGAGGAGTGCAAGCCAGGGTTTCGGGTGCGCGACCCAGGTGCTGGGCTGCATTCAAAAGTTGACTAGGTGGATATTGGCCAATGTTTTCGCCGGTCGAAGCATCGAACAAAACCCAGAGCGTATTATTTACTTCGCCGAAATTGATTTCAGGATTTGGAGCAATCACCCACAGTGAATCAGGAAATTGCAGAGTGGTTGTTTCAGAAATCGGTGTGGGCTTAATCAGTAAATTTCCATTCACGAAAATCTTTTTACCCGCCACCGATTCGATGGAAATATGCGTCGGAGTCTGCGTGAGAATAATGGATGGTAAAAGACTCTCCGCGGGGAGTTTGGCGGGCAGAGTTTCAAAGCTGCCCTTAGTGCCTAGGGTGCAATTATACCACTGCACGATCGCTTTCTTCTTACTGGAGGTGAACATAGTTCCTTGGGGGCCTAAAATAGACTAAAGAGAGCAGTTGAATTCTGCAAGGATGTCAGTACTATACTCAGATACCCCACCATTAATTAGCCCTAATTATGGATAATGAATCAGATGACCTTAACCTAGATCGTGCCCGCAAGGGTGATTTAGATGCGTACAATCAATTGGTACTAAAATACCAAGAGAGAATTTTTGCTAAGGTTTTTTCGATGTTACGAAATAGGCAAGACGCCGAAGAGATTACCCAAGATACTTTTATCCGGGCCCACCGTGCACTCGCGACCTTTCGTGGAAATGCCAGTTTTTCGACTTGGATCTATCAAATCGGAACTAATTTAGCGAGGAATCGCTACTGGTACTGGCGCCGCCGCAAGCGTGATGAGTCGATGTCACTAGACGCAGATCTCGGAGAAGATGCTGGGGCAACCTTGCATGATATTTTGTCGGACGGTGCACAGGGTCCAGGTCACGAAGCACAGCAGAATGAATTCGTTAAAAAAGTTGCCGACTGCATGGAACAATTAAAGCCCGAGCATGCTCTCATACTGACCATGCGTAATATTCAAAATATGTCCTATGATGATATTGCGGAAGAACTTGGACTTTCAATCGGCACGGTTAAAAGTCGAATCAATCGCGCACGTGAGGCTTTACGCGAACTCATAGGAGATGAGTATTTAAAGTGAGTTTTACGGAATTTGAAAACTTAGTTGAACGCTATCTCGACGGAAATATTTCTCGGGCAGAAGAGTCGCGTTTACTCGAGTTAATTAAGGAATCTCCAGATTTCCAAAAACGTTTTAAAGCCAAGGTACGCTTACATCAGGCTCTGAATAAGTGTCTGGCTGCTCATCAAACCAAGCAGGCCTATCACTCATTTGCCTGGTTGCGGGTTTACGTTAAACGCATGAGCCAAGTGGCATCTTACGCCTGTTTAATCGCTTTAGTTTTTGTACAACTCAGGGTGACATTACCCTCGGAGTACACGGGTGCGCTTTACAACCTGAGTGCAGCGATGGCCGATGAGGCTGACGATTTTGTCGATGGGATTTCGACGCACGAAGTGTTCGCTAATTCCGAACAAGATGATCTGTCCGACATGAGTATGCCGGATAGTGAAAATAATGATATTCTTTCACCGATAGATGAGCTGGAGTCATCCGAAGCATAACAATCCTCCTTGCTTAATCGCATCGAGCCGAATGTGCTTATCGCTGTATGCAACAGGCCGAAAATTCTAGGCCAGAAATTCGTTTGAAGGGCATCGCCGCTGCTCCCGGTGTTGGTCGTGGCCCGGTTTATCTACTGCAGAAAGGTCTGCCGTTGGCGACGTGTGTGAAGGTGGGAGATCCCGATGCGGAAATTCGCAGATTCGAAGAGGCTCTCATCGCCACGCGACATGAAATCACTCATCTCCGAGACAAAGTGGTTGGCGAATTAGGGGAATCAGAAGCGGCGATTTTTGATGCACACTTATTGGTCTTAGAAGATGTGGCCTTGGTTGATGAAGTAATCAAACAAGTGCGTTTAACTGGATTTAATATTGAATTTTGTTTTCAGGAAGTCTCCCAACACTACATCGATATTTTCGAAAAGATGGAGGATGTTTTTCTCCGCGAGCGCGCCTCCGATATTCGTGATGTGACGAGTCGGGTCATGAATCAATTAGTGGGCATCAGTCCGCAGCGCGTCGGAGCTCCACTGCGTAAACCCGTCGTGGCAGCCAAAGATTTAACCCCGTCGGAAACAGCGACCCTGCCGACCGACGGCGTAATCGCGTTTGTGACTGAAGAGGGCGGTCGCACCGGCCACTCCGCGATTATGGCCCGTTCGCTCGAGATTCCCGCCGTCGTTGGCGTGCGCGGATTGCTCGATGCCGTGAATGAAGACGATGTTATTTTAGTGGATGGCGAATTGGGTCTCGTGGTTATTAATCCGACGGCGCAGACGATCGAGAGCTATCAGGCCAAAGAAGTGACCATCCAGAATCGTCGCGATCGCGTGATGAAAGAAATCGGTCTGCCCGATTGCACCCTCGATGGCGTGAGTTTTAGTCTCCAAGCCAATATCGGTGGTCCCGAAGATATGGAAGATATGGACCGTTATTACGCGCACGGCGTCGGACTTTATCGCACTGAAAATTTATTTTTACGTCTCGATGCTTGGCCGACCGAAGAAGAACAGTATGAAGAATACGCCGCAGTCGTTAAACAAGCGCACGGCAAATTAGTTACTTTTCGTACACTGGATTTGGGTGGAGATAAGCGCTTAGGCGATTTAACGGATGAGGCTAATCCCTTTATGGGTTATCGCGCGATTCGACTGTGCTTGGATCGCCCCGATATTTTTAGACCGCAATTACGGGCGATATTACGCGCGGCTCAATTAGGTCCCGCCGCCATTATGTTCCCGATGATTTCGAGTCTCGAGGAATTACGTAAAGCGAAAGAATTTCTCCGCGGGGTCGCCACCGAACTCGCCAGTGAAGGTGTGACGCCCAAGGAAGTGATTCGTCTGGGTGCGATGATCGAAATTCCTGCTGCTGTAGCCGTTGCGGAAGAGCTAGCCCAAGAGGTCGATTTTTTCAGTGTCGGCACTAACGATTTAGTTCAATATTTACTAGCCGTGGATCGCGGTAACCAAAGAGTCGCCACGCTCTATGAGCCCGCGCATCCTGGGTTTATCCGCACCATCGATAAGATATTTTCTTCGGCTAAAAAGAATAATGTTGTTTCCGCAGTGTGCGGAGAATTAGCCGGCGATTCACTCTGGGCCCCTTTATTCCTTGGTATGGGAGTAGATGAATTAAGTATGTCACCGGGGTCGATTCCTGAAGTGAGATTTATTTTACGACATTCAACGCATGCCGAATTGAAATCTTTGGCCGAAAGTGTACTCAAGATGACGGAGACGGCGCAGATTAAGAATCGGATGAATGAGTTTTCCCAAACTAAATTAAAGTCACGCTAATGTCATCGGAGCCGTTGCCCAATCCGCACATTGTATCGCTTAAGGGTTATGTTCCTGGTGAACAACCGCAGGGTGGTGGATGGATTAAATTGAATACCAACGAAAATCCTTATCCGTCCAGTCCGCGTGTAGTTGAAGCGATTAAAAAGCATTTAGAAACCGACGGTGCGGCCTTAAGACTTTATCCATCGCCCGATTCTACCCCACTGCGTAAAGCGATCGCTGCATTGCACGGCTACCACGCTGATAACATTGTCGTGGGTAATGGCTCGGACGATATTCTTAATTTATTGGTCAGGTCTTACGCAGATTTAAATCGCCCGATTGGCCTGTTGGATCCGAGTTACTCGCTTTATCCGGTGATTGCCGCGATTCAAGGTGCCTCCGTAGTCAAAGTGCCGATTACTCCAGATTTTACGTTGGATATTACCGCAGTCGTAAATTGTAAGGCACCGATTTTTTTCCTGACTAATCCCAACGCGCCTTTAGGAATTTCTTTTTCAGCTCAACAAGTCGAAGAGTTGGCGCAGGCCTTCTCAGGTATTTTAGTCGTCGATGAAGCGTATGCAGATTTCGCCGAAGAAGATTGTACACAATTGCCATTAAAATATCCGCACGTCGTGGTCACCCGCACACTTTCCAAATCTTATTCCTTGGCCGGTATGCGTGTGGGTTATGCGCTTTGCTCGCCGAAGGTCGCGGAGATTCTGCATCGTGTTCGCGATAGTTATAATGTCGATCGATTGGCCCAAGTTGCTGCCGTAGCCGCCTTGGAGGATCGTGACTGGTTGAGCGAAAATATTACCAAGATTAAAACTACGCGTACGCGACTCATTAGCGAACTCACCCAATTGGGGTGGAAGATTAATCCTTCGTTAGGAAATTTTATTTTAGCTAAACCGAGAAGTAAGACGCAGGAATTTTCGAGTGCCACTGCGGAGTCGGCGTTTAACTTTTTGAAGGAGCGTAAAATTTTAGTACGTCGCTTTCCCCATCATCCTTTAACCGAAAAGTCGTTAAGAATAACCGTGGGAACGGATGCCGAAATGGACGATTTTTTAAAGGTCGCCAGGGCTTGGTCGGAAGGGTGAGGTTGACATTTAGCCCTAGAGCGATGATTTCTCTGGTATGACTGCACGAACTCGCCAAGCGACGATTCGACGTAATACCGCCGAAACCAAGATAGATTTATCGGTAAATCTAGACGGCACGGGCGTATCCGAAATCAGCACCGGGGTGGCCTTTTTTGACCACATGCTGACGTTGCTTAGTCGTCACGCGATGATCGACTTAAAAGTTAAAGCTACCGGCGACACCGATGTCGATTATCACCACACCGTCGAGGATGTGGGTATCGTTTTAGGTTCTGCCATTAAAGAAGCCCTCGGCGACAAAGCGGGAATTCGTCGTTACGGATTCTTTATTCTGCCGATGGACGAAACTTTGGCGCGTTGCGTGATTGATTTAAGCAATCGCTCGATGCTGGTCTACCAAGCAGACATCATCAATTTCATGGTGAAGGATTTCAACATCGCGTTAGTCCGCGAATTTTTCCAAGGCCTGGCGAATGCATTGGCCTGCAATCTGCACTTAAAAGTGGAGTACGGTGAAGAGCCTCACCACATCGCCGAGGCTTTATTTAAAGCATTTGCCAAAGCCTTGCGGGCCGCTGTCGAAATTGATCCACGTCAAGATGGACGCGTGCCTAGTACTAAAGGTACACTTGCTTAAGTTGTGAGTACTGCGGATTCTCAGCCTCGTCCTCGTGTAGCGGTGATTGACTACGGCATGGGCAATTTACGCAGTGTGAGTCGTGCTTTAATCGCCGCGGGTGCGGATGCGTACCTCGCTGCGAATCCACGCGATGCCGAAAAAGCTGATGCCGTTGTTTTTCCAGGTCAGGGGGCCATCACCGATTGTATGGATTGTTTGAGTCGCACATCCTTCGATAGTTTTTTGAAAGAGTGGATTAAATCAGATAAACCCTTTCTCGGAGTCTGCTTAGGTCTGCAGGCCTTATTCGAAAGATCGGAAGAAGGTAATCGCGCTGGTCTAGGGATTTTTCCGGGAGTCATTTCGCGCTTTGAGTCCATGCCTCGCTTGCGTATTCCCCACATGGGTTGGAATGAGGCGATTTTTAGAGAATCGGGTCCGCTCACCGAGGGTATTAAGGTCGAGGGCGAGCCCTTTTACTTTGTCCATAGTTACCGCTTAGTGAAGACCGAGGAGTCGCTCATTTGGTGCGAGACTGAATATGCGGGCCGATTTGTAAGTGGAATTAAGCGGGGGAGGGTGTTGGCGACGCAGTTCCACCCTGAGAAAAGTCAGGTCAAAGGCTTGCAAATCTACCGCAATTTTCTGAGTTTAGTGAACCGCTAAGGTCATTCCCTTGGCGGCCCATCACCGTCATGAGTTCTAAAAACGCTATTCTCAAATTGGATGACAAAGAAATTGTCCTCCCCGTAATCGTAGGCACCGAGTCCGAACGAGCTGTCGATATCCGCAAATTACGCGACGAGACTGGTTATGTGACTTTTGACGACGGATACGCGAACACGGGCGCTTGTGAATCGAAAGTCACTTTCATTGACGGCGATAAGGGTCTGCTTCGTTATCGTGGCTACTCGATCGAAGAATTAGCGGAAAAATCAACCTTCATCGAAACCGCTTATTTATTAATTTACGGTGAGCTGCCGACGGCTGAACAAATCAAGAAGTTCAAAGCACGTATTCTCGATAATTCGCAAATTCACGAAGGCCTGCGTATCGCACTCAGCGGTTTCCCAAGCAATGCCCACCCGATGGCCGTATTATCGGCGACCTTGAATACGCTCGGCTGTTATTATCCTGAGCTGGGTACCAATGAACGTACGCACGACTTAGCTAAGTTTGACGAAACGGCCGCCGTTCTAATTACGAAAGTTCGCACACTCGCCGCCTTGGCTCACCGTTCCAAAGAAGGTGAGCCTCCCGTTTATCCTAAACCGGGCTTAGATTATTGCTCGAACTTCCTGCACTTACTCTTTTCCCAGCCTAATGCTGATTTCACGATACATCCTGAAGTCGCTCGCGCCTTGGATTTAATCCTGATTTTACACGCGGATCATGAACAAAACTGTTCGACCTCGACGGTCAGAATGGTGGCGTCGGGCGGTGCTAATCTCTTCCCCTCCGTTTCGGCCGGTGTCTGTGCGCTCTGGGGTCCCTTACACGGCGGTGCTAATCAAGCCGTCATTGAAATGCTCCAAGAGATTCATAACTCGGGAGACGACGGTTCGAAATTTATCGCCGACGCTAAAGATAAGACCAAACAGATTCGTTTAATGGGTTTTGGTCACCGCGTTTATAAGAACTACGATCCCCGCGCGAAGATCATCAAAGCCCAGTGTGATAAAGTTCTCAAGGTTCTCGGAATTAACGATCCGCTTTTAGCTATTGCGATGCGCTTAGAGAATGCAGCGTTAAACGATCCTTATTTTAAGGAGCGTAATCTCTATCCGAATGTAGATTTTTACAGTGGCATTATTTTGAAGGCCATTGGTATTCCGACGGAAATGTTTACGGTGATTTTTGCGATTGGCCGGATGCCGGGATGGATTTCACACTGGAAGGAAATTGCGGAAACACCTAAGCAAAAGATTCATCGTCCACGTCAAATTTACGTTGGTAATACTGAACGAAAATACGTCCCGATTGAAAAACGCGCCTAGTTTTTTGGTTCACCGTCCTCTTCTGAACTAATCTATGTCGTCACCTGGTCCTGAAGAAGCACGCATTGCAGTTATCATTCCGGCTTATCGAGAAGGGGAACGCATTGCGCGCGTAGTGAAAGCGATAAAGTTTTTTGTACCCACCGTGGTCGTTGTCGATGATTGTTCGCCCGATAATACATCCGATGAAGCCCAGGTCGCTGGAGCCATTGTGGTTAGGCACGAGGTAAACAAAGGCAAAGGTGCGGCCTTAAAAACCGCTTTTAGAAAATTAGCAGAAATGGGTTATGATTATGGCATAACGATGGATGGGGATGGTCAGCACGATCCCAACCATCTACCCTTGTTCATAAAAGAAATAAAAGAATCGCATGCTACGATGGTAATTGGGAATCGATTCTCCAACGCGCAGGGCATGCCCAAAGTCCGCTGGTTGGTTAACCGTACCATGTCTTGGATCATCAGTCGGATTTGTCACTGTTCCATTCCGGATACGCAGTGTGGCTACCGTGCGATTGCGGTCGCGAATCCCTGTGTGACGGCAGCCAAGAGCGATCACTTCGACTACGAGTCCGAAGTTCTTATTCTCATTGCTCGTGCTAAAGGAGTCATTCGTAGTGTCCCGGTGAAAACCATTTACCAAGGCGAAGTAAGTAAGATTCGCCCGATGCGTGATACGATTCGTTTCTTTAAACTGCTCTGGCGAATTTAATCAGGGCTTAGCTGATTTAAATTCTTGGGCGTGGATACGGAAGACTGATCGACCAGGCCTTTCGCCCGTCGCACCGAGAAGTTCGCAGTGTCCTTTGACGGAAGACACTTCGCTGGTATTGAGCATATCAAAGTCGCGTCGTTCACCTATACAGAGAACCGAACCTTTTTCTTGGACGAAATTAAGTAATTCGTTTTCTAACTTAATCTGACGTAAGGCGTGGTAGGAATAGAAGGGGTAAAACGGACGGAAGTTATCTTTGGCTTTTCCTTCTTGGGTCTTGGGTGAGCTTACAAATATCGCAGCGGGTTTTTCTTTAAGGTAGTAGTTGGCTGCACGGCCCAGGAAGCTACAAGTGATGAGCGTCTCGTTGGGCTTTCTGACCTCGGCGGCGATTTTACAGATGTCGCGACTACCCACGGTGCCATCGAGTCGGTCTTCAATCCAGAAGAAGGCGATAAAGATTAAGACTAAGCTGAAAGAAGTAGAGAAGGCCACCCAGCCAAAGGCATTTTTTCTAAAAGCACAAATGCTCGCAAAGGTTAACGGCAAGCCCAGTGCAATGAGTTGGCCGAGGAAGGGCATCGATCTTGGGTGAAAGACTGGAGTGTACCAGATGAGTATAACGCCTTCAATCAGTGTAAAAATGGATACGAACCAAAATTCACGGCGTGTGAAACCATCTTTTATCCAACGTTCTAGAGTGTGGCCCGCGAGTAAAGCGATAGGTACGAGCAGGAAGAAAACATAACTCGGAATTTTAGTCTGAGTTATATTCATAAAAGTATACGAAGGGATGAGCCAACAGAGAATCAGACAAATTCCTTTGTGTTCGCGTAAGTATTTAAATGGCGTGCGGATGTTTTGCCAAATCGCAGCGAGGGTGAGAGGAATCCAAGGAAGCGTGCCACCGATAAGGATTTCTAAATAGTAATACCAAGTATTGTTTCCTTGGTGCTCGGAATGGAAGAAACGATCCCAGTTTTCATGAACGAAGAACGAATTCCAATAATAGCTCCAACCGGTTCCTGGTGCGGTGGGGCCGGATTGGTGGAGCGTGAACATTGCCAGATACCAAGGGGTCGCCAGGAGTAGCCACAGCGGAATGCAGATGGCTAAACTCTTTGCTGACCAAGGTTGTTTAAGCTTTTGAATCCAACCGTAGGAGAAACCTGCCATCATCACAAAAAACAAGCCCTGTGGCCCTTTGGTGAGCATGGAGAGGGCAGAGGCGACCGTGACGGTGACCAGCCATTTCAGTCTATTGTCCTCGTCATGAAATGCCCGCCAGAGACAGAACATACTCGTTGTAATAAAAACAGTATGAGAAATGTCGGTCAGCATGAGGCGTGACATGATCACGAACATGGATCCCGTTGCGAGAACGACGGCGGAGAGAAATCCAGCGGTGGGTGAAAGAAGTTTTCGGCCAATTCCCCAAGTGAGAAACACTAAAAATGTCGCCGCGAGAGTTCCCGGAAGTCGGGCGGCGAATTCATTATCACCGAAGACCGTTTGAGAGAGACAAGTTTGCCAGTAAAAGAAAATCGGTTTTTCGAATTGAGGTTCGCCAAAAAGACGTGGGGTAACCCAATCTCCACTTTGTACCATCTCGCGCGTAGTTAGTGCGTAGAATGGTTCATCGGGATCAATCAATCCGAGGGTGCCGAGTCTCCACCA
>JBBAUX010000006.1:0-19258 GCA_040398005.1 Opitutales bacterium | reverse complement strand
GAATGTCGGTCAAATTCACTGGGTAGAACGAGCAGGGTGGGCTGCCAGGCGATAAACTCGCTGGTTAAGACTTCTAAAAGATGATGGTCGCCTTCTTTCCAAAGATTTAAAATTCCAGCGTCGGGTAAGCCAAGGAACGCCGTAGCTACTTTACCGCCCCCAAGAATTTCTAGTGAGTTTTGAGCTTCGGTTTTTCTTCGGTCGCCCCAGCGTTTTCTTTCTTCGGGTCCGACGAACCATCTTTTTTCCAGATACCTTTGTGGCCACGGATTATTATCACCGTTGGTAATAAAAATAACTTTAATATTAGCTCCTTTGGCGAGTGCCTTTTGAATCAATCCACCAGTACCGAGACATTCGTCGTCGGGATGTGGAGCTAGAATTAAAATACGAGTGTCCTGTTGCAGTAGGTTCTCCAGGGCCTTGGCTGCTGCAACATTCTCCATGAACGCTAATCGATGTCGGGCAGGGCTTTTATGGCAAGAAGTTAACCACAAGCACAAAGGGGGAGAGCCGATCGTCTCCGATCAGCTCTCCGTCTGTTGAGTCATATACTATAAGCCGGATTCTGTCTGAGGGGGTACTCACCTTACCTCTGCGTATTCATTTCTCTGACGTTTTAAGTCCCGCCTTGCGGCGATGCGACAACCCGGAGCCTCGGTGGGTGACCTAGTAGCGGCTCCTGTTTATCTTGCACCGGATTGGGTTTACCTTGCCTCCTCGGTTACCCTTGGAGCGGTGGGCTCTTACCCCACCTTTTCACCCTTACCGTTTTCCTTGCGGTAACGGCGGTATCTTCTCTGTGGCACTGTCCGTCACGACTTGCGCCGTGCCCCGACTTGCGGCGGGAATCCTACCCTGTGGTGTCCGGACTTTCCTCACGGTTTAACCCGTGCGAATACGCATATATGACTGTCCCAACACTCTACATTTTATTCCCTAATTTGAAAAGTTTAAACTCCACTCACCTCAAATTGAACGAGTTTTCTAACCTCTAATCAGGTAAATATTTTTAAGAGTGGTCCGGTGTGATTTGCGCGAGAACTGACTTAGCTGATTTCTGTAGCTGGTCCCAGCGCTCCGAAAATCCGCTTTCACCATTAGAAATAAGTCGAAGCGTACTCCGCCATTCCAGCAGAGCTCTTTCTAAATCACCCCGCCCGGGTCCACGTCCATCGGGGTCAGTGGACTGACTAGTTTTATTATGCAGCGCGAAATCTTTTAGTAATTCTGCACAGCCTTCACCAAATCCGTCGGGTAATCCGTCATGCAGATAGCCTTCCGCAGTCAGAGATTTATAAGTCAGGCGACAGCAAGCACCGAGTCGACTGGAGTTTCTCGCCACCGCTCCGAGTCGGTCGCCGGCCCGCAGCTCCGCAAGATCCCAGCAAAGGTCTTCGACATTATAGGTTTCATCTTCAAGCGCGGCAGCGACTGCTAGTCCTTCACCATGTTGAAAGAGTGAAGCAATTTGTCCACGTTCGGTTGGCGTTCCATCGGCTTTGATGAGCTTTAGCTTGAGCCAAAGTTTACCCGACTGCGCGGTGAAGAGTTGTGACTGATTAGTTCCCAAAACATTTTTTAGATTAATATCTTCTTTATCAACAAAGCGTCGGTCCGGATTAATGAGATTTTCTTCCTGCGCGTCAGGAATCACGCGAACTTGGGCCGAGGAATAATCTAATTTAACCATCACCGTTTCGCGTTGGATTTGGATGCCCTCAATCGGACGTCCACCTTGCGTGAGCTGAGGCAAAAGCGGCAAAATTTCTTTTTCGATTTGTTCAAGAGTCCAAATCGTGGTCCGTGGTTTCTTGCCTGCCCATTTTTGAAGGGCTTTTCGCAGCCATTCTACCGGGGTTAAGCCATTGGTTTCATTAGTCTTCGGGAAATGGGCCAGCGGAACGATTCGACCATAAAACGTGACGTCATTCTCTTGCTTAATTTTACACGGTGTTCCGTAAGTCACGGCTTTGAGTGAATCAGGCTTCGAAAGCGCCGGATACCATTCACCTTTAATTCTGATGAGTGCTTCGCTCATGGGTACTACCTTGCTGGGACGGATACGCTGCCAAATTCCGTTTCGTCCTAACATTTCCTCAACGCGACGGATGGTGCCTGGAAGTTCCTCAGTCGGAGTATTTTCAATTTCAGTGAGATTGCTCAGTCCCAGCTCAATCGTTTCACGCGTGAATAGGCTTTGTACAAATTTCTGAGCCGACTCTTTATGCTGATCCGAGTGACGCATCACCGTAAGTATAGCCGGCCAGTCCAATCCCTTACTGCGTTTGATTTGCAAAGGCTTTGCTTCGCCGAGTCGGGGTGAGTCGCCCGACCACAGAGCATAACCTTTTTCATCGAGTCCGCGTCGACCTGCCCGACCAAACATCTGCAATAATTCGTCGGGCCGAATTTCTTGTGCCGCATGTTCGGTGGTATATTTTCGATCCGTAACGAGTACCGAACGCAGAGAAAAATTAATCCCAGCGGCCAGTCCGGTGGTTGCCACGACGACATCTAATTTGCCAGATTTTGCCCAGGGTTCGATCAGTTCGCTCCGTTGTTGATAGGTTAATCCGCTGTGATGTAGGCCAACGCCTTGTCTTAATAATTTATATAAATCATCCCCAGCTAATTTTCTCTGTTCTGCTGTTAACTGTGGTCCATTGCCGAGGGGCAGGGCATAGGCGATGTCTTTGGCGATTTGTTCGGCGGCTTTTCTGCGAGGCGCGAAAACTAAAATTGGTCCAAGGTCGGACTGCAGACCCTTAATCACCGCCCGTGCGATGCTACTGCGAACGCCTTCAGGTTCTTTTGTCTCAAGTGCATCTAGCCAGATTTCTTCTAAGGGGACGGGTCGGCGGTGTTCTTCGACGAGGGTGACCTCGCGTCCGAGTGAGGTAAGCCATTCGACCACTGCTTTAGGATTGGCGACGCTGCCACTGAGTAAAAGCAGCTGTGTTGTTTTCGGAGCGAGGGCTAAAACAGTTTCGTAGGCTGCACCGCGACGGTTATCGGTGAGCATTTGATATTCATCGATGACTAATAAATCGGGCCCCTTATTTTCCAGAAATTTCTGACGTTGGGTTTCCAGAGTAGCGACGATGATCGGGGCGTTTAGATTTTCGCTGATATCGCCCGTGGCAATGCCGACATCCCAGCCCAGTTCGGACCATTCGGCCCGTTTGTCATTGGCCAGAGCTCGGGTCGGTACCGTGTACACGGCTTGGCCTTGGTGGCCGCCTTTAATAAATAACTCGAAGACGTGGGTCTTTCCTGAGCCCGTCGGTGCTTGTACAATCACGTCCTTCCTTGCACGAAGGGCGCGAAGGGCGGTCTGTTGCCAGAGGTCGGGCAGGATGAGACGTTGTTCCGACATATCTACATTTGAGCAAATCCTACTTGAACTTAGACGCAAGCCAATGGGTGTTTGCGATTGCGACAATCGGACTCCGTGTGCTAATAATTACCAACATGCCTATCACTAAGGACCTAGTACAAGGACTTAAAAAAGTGGATCGCGATCTCGCGTTCATGATGGAGTGCTTCGTTGAAGTGCTTGAGCAGTTAGGTCACAAAGATTTAGCCGGTACTTTACCTTGGATGGGTAAACGTAAATTACGTGGCGTCCAAATTTTCTCTTACCGTGGTGTGCAAGCTTACTCGATTGCGTTTCAGTTGCTCAACATGGTGGAAGAAAATGCCTCTGCTCAGTCGAAACGTATTCGTGAAGATAAAAGTGGGCTCGCCTCCGATCCCGGTTCTTGGGGAAAAACTTTTAATCGTCTGCGTGATCAGGGTTTGACCGAGAAACAAGTCGCTAAGCGCTTAGGCGATATTCACGTCGAACCTGTTTTAACGGCGCACCCAACTGAAGCAAAACGTGCCACCGTTTTAGAAATTCACCGCGAGCTTTACAAATTATTAGTTCGTCGAGAAAACAGCATGTGGACGGCCGCAGAACAACGTGCGATCCGTGATGAAATTAAAGTCGCGCTCGAACGTCTCTGGAGAACAGGTGAGTTTTATCAACAAAAGCCCGAAGTTCAGTCGGAACTCCGTAATATTAATTATTTCTTATCTAAGGTTTTCCCCGACGCAATTATGAGCATGGATTTACGGATGCGCCAAGCCTGGGAAGAGGCTGGTTTTTCGCCTGAGAAGATTGAACACCCTGATGCTTTACCGTTAATCACACTCGGAACCTGGGTGGGCGGCGATCGCGATGGCCATCCATTGGTTACCGCTGAAGTTACTACGAGAGCGCTCAATCTTTTCCGTACCACTGCGTTGAATATTGTTACCGAGCGACTCGAGACTCTGGG
The DNA here is from genome assembly GCA_040398005.1 of Opitutales bacterium. GTDB lineage: Bacteria > Verrucomicrobiota > Verrucomicrobiia > Opitutales > UBA953 > UBA953. The sequence continues at coordinate 14,933 of JBBAUX010000006.1, read as the reverse complement.
TCAGCGTCTTTCTTTAGGTGATCACTTACAACTTCCTCCCGCCGTATTTATCAAACAGGTTAACAAGCATGCTGCGGCACTCGGTGAAGCCGGTGAGCATGCCGTAGCTCGCAATATCGGTGAAACCTGGAGACAGTATATTAATCTTATTCGTCTACGTATGCCGCCTGCGGTCGGTGAATGTCCCGATGGTTCACACAAGACCCCCGAAGGCATTGTCGCTGACTTACTTTTCCTAAGAGAAACATTAGTTGAAGTGGGTGGGGCACAAATCGCGCGTTATGAAATCGATCCATTGATTCGTTTCATTCGTACTTTTGGTTTCCACATGGCGACGTTGGATATTCGTCAAAACAGCGCCTTCCACGATAAAGCGATTTCACAACTCATGACCGTCGCTGGTTTAGATGATACCGACTATCCGAACTGGGATGAATCTCGTCGACTGGGCTTCCTGGATTCAGAATTACGTTCAACGCGTCCCTTCATCCGCTCGCAAGAGAGTATCGGATCTGAAGCGGACGCCGTCATTGCCTGCCATCGCTCCTTAGTTGCCCATATCAATCATTACGGTTCAGAGGGCTTGGGCTCTTTAATCGTGAGTATGACCCGCTCGGTCTCCGATTTACTTTCCGTTTATTTAATCGCTCGTGAAGCAGGCTTAACCGCCGGCGGATCCGACAGTCCGTATTGCTTACTTCCGGTTGTTCCACTTTTTGAAACCATCGACGACTTAGAACGTAGCACCGCGATTCTCGATGACTTCCTTTCACATCCTTTCACTCGTCGTACGCTCGAGATGCGCCGCGATGCCGGAATCACTCGTGGCTTAACGCAGCAAGTGATGATTGGTTATTCGGATTCAAATAAGGACGGCGGTATTCTTGCCTCGCTCTGGAATCTCTATCGCGCGCAACAGAATTTAACTAAAGTAGGAGCTAAGCACGGTGTGCGTATTGTATTCTTCCACGGTCGTGGCGGTACGATTTCTCGTGGTGCTGGACCCACTCACCGTTTTATCGACGCTTTACCGCGTGGAAGTATCAACGGCGAATTACGCGTCACCGAACAGGGCGAAAGCATTACCCAGAAATACGCTAATCACATCACCGCAGTAAATAATCTCGAATTGTTACTCGCGGGTGTGACTCAGCATACGATTCTTGATGAAGTAGAAAAAGCTCAAGATGCAGCCATCAGCAAAGTGATGGACAAGTTCGCTGAGTTTTCTCGTGAGGCTTACCAGTCGCTCATCAAGACTCCTAAGTTTATCGATTTCTTCCGTCAGGTCACTCCCATCGACGTCATTGAAGCCAGTCGTATCGGCTCGCGTCCTTCCCGTCGTACGGGTGCCGCTTCCCTCGAAGACTTACGTGCGATTCCTTGGGTGTTCTCGTGGAGCCAAGCGCGTTTCTATCTCTCGGGTTGGTATGGCGTAGGGTCAGCCTTAGCCCGTCTTAAAGAAGAAGATCCAAAGGGTTATGATTTATTGAAAGACATGTACGACACCTGGCCGCCCCTGCGTTACATGCTTAAGAATGCAGCGACCAGTGTCATGGCTGCGAACCGCGGTATGATGCGTCTCTATGGTTCGATGATTACGGACAAGAAACTTAAGAATATTTTCCTGACGCGTATTCTGGATGAACATTTACTAGCTCAAAAATTGCTGAACGAGATATCGAACAAAAAACTTACGGAAGGCCGTCCGCGTCTCCGTAAAGTCATCAAGCTTCGCGAAGAAGCGATCGACCTTCTGCACGAACAGCAGGTCGCCATTCTCAAGGATTGGAGAAAGAAATCGGCGGACGGTGATCGCAAAGAAGCCGACGCCTTACTTCCGCAGATGCTCCTTTCGCTCAACGCTATCGCCGCAGGTCTGCAAGCGACGGGTTGATTTAAATATGCTTCCAGAAGTCGGTTAAGAACTTTGTCGCGAGCTGCGCAATAAGCACGATATTCCAAAAGACGAGTTGCAGGCCGAGGGAGGGTCCGAAACCTAGGCTCAACACCTGCGTCGCCGCGCTCGTGACAAGCAGAACAACCGTGCCCGTACAAAGTGAGATTACCAGAGTCTGCACTGCTTTCGGTACAAAGCTAGAGAGACTGGTATCGGCCATACAGATGGCTGCGAAAGTCAGTCCAACGGAAACGAGTCCAACCGCACCAATCGCCCAGACGGATCCGTCTTTACCAAAGAAATGTTGAGCGGCTAAACGACCAAGCACTGGGACGTAAATGACGACCATCGCGAGGGCGATCCAGAATCCGACTTCCGAACCGTTGCCGTAGGACTGACCGAGGATGGCTTCAGCGTACTGTTTAACTGCACTCTCGAATGTGAGGGGGGTGAGGTTAGGAATGTTCATACTGATGAAATTTTTATAAGAAAATTAAGGTCAGTGTCTACGCTGAAGGTTAGACCGTCCAAGCCTCGTGCGCCGAGGCCCAGAGGTCGTAGTTCAAGGGTTTCTTGCCTGTGGGAATCATGCGGTAGTGTCCGCCCGAAGCCTTGATGATGGCGAGACCCGCTGCCACATCCCATAAGTTCGTGCCCGATTCATAATAGGTATCCGCGACGCCTTCACCCACATAAGCGAGAGCGAGTGCGGCGGATCCAATCATACGAATTTTTTTATAACGTGATACTTCTTTTATAAATATTTCCATCGCGGGCGTGCTCTTATCTGCCGCCGCCGGGAATCCCGTCATAATACAGGCATCATTAATCTTCTGGGCCCACGCGGGTTTGATTTTATTTCCGTTGATAAACGTGCCTTCGCCCGGAACGCCCAAATAAGTTTTCTTTAAATTAAAATTATAAATGACTCCTAAGACCGGTTCGGCACCACGCATGAGTCCGAGCGACACACACGTGCAGGGTTGATCACGGAGGTAATTGTAAGTGCCGTCGAGAGGGTCCACGACCCAGTAAAGTTCGTTGCCAGAAAACAGTGAAGCATCGCCGCCGAGTTCTTCACCGATGATCGGGATTCCGGATGATTTAAGTTTTTCTCTAACGAGATTTTCCGAATCCACGTCCGCCTGCATTTTGACGTCATCGTCCGTCTCAGAATTAATCTCTTTGGTCGCTCCATTAAGCAGAAGCTCGCCGGCCGCTTGAGCGGTCGACACGGCTAAGGTCTTGAGTGAATCGAGAGAAGGTTGGCTCACGCTGGCATCATCAAACATTTCCCTTGTATCGCAAACCCAATGAACTGGGGTAACAAAAAGCCTAGTTTTAAGGCTGGGCTTTGGTTGGATGATAGATGGCGAGACTTACGGAAGCTCGGTCGTACCCATCAAGAAGCGGTCGCACTCGCGAGCAGCGCCACGACCTTCATTAAAGGCCCAAACGACGAGACTTTGACCACGACGGCAGTCACCGGCGGCAAAGACGCCAGGGAGGCTTGTAGTGTACTTCTCGTGCTCAGCTTTGATGTTGGTGCGAGCGTCCCGTTCGACATTTAAAGCGTCGAGCAACGGCTGTTCGGGTCCCAGGAAGCCCATCGCCAATAAGACTAATTGAGCAGGCATTACTTTTTCAGTTCCAGGAATGTTTTGAGGAACGAACTGTCCTTTCTCGTTCTTCTTCCATTCGACTTGAACGGTGTGAACGGCTTTCACATTTCCGGCTTCATCATTTTCAAACTTGGTGGCGGTCGTAACATAGACGCGAGGATCGGAACCGAACTTAGCGGCTGCTTCTTCTTGTCCGTAGTCGACCTTGTAAGTCTTGGGCCACTCAGGCCATGGATTATCTTTTTGGCGGGTGAGCGCTGGCTTCGGCATGATTTCAACCTGAGCCACAGACTTACATCCGTGGCGAAGGGAAGTGCCTACGCAGTCAGTGCCGGTGTCACCGCCACCGATAATCACAACGTCCTTACCTTTAGCGGTGATAAAATCGGTGCTGGATTCTCCATCGAGAACTGACTTGGTGTTCGCGGATAAGAAATCCATTGCGAAGTAGATGCCTTTACCTTCGCGACCAGGAATCGGTAAATCGCGTGCTTTCGTTGCACCTGTGCAAACAACAACTGAATCATAATCCTTACGGAGTTGTTCAGCAGAAATATCTTTACCGATATTCACGCCACATTTGAAAGTAACACCTTCGTCTTCGAGTAAGCGAACACGACGGAGAACGACTTCTTTTTTATCGAGCTTCATGTTGGGAATACCGTACATGAGTAAGCCGCCTGGACGGTCGGCGCGTTCGAAAACGGTGACGTTGTGACCAGCGTGATTTAATTGTGCCGCAGCGCTGAGTCCGGCAGGACCCGAACCGATGACGGCCACTTTTTTGCCCGTGCGTCTTGCAGGAGGACGAGCAATCACCCAACCGTTTTCCCAACCTTTATCGATAATCGAAACTTCGATATTTTTAATAGTAACGGGTGGCTTATTAATTCCTAAAACGCAGGCGCCTTCACAGGGAGCAGGGCAAACGCGACCGGTGAACTCCGGGAAGTTGTTGGTCTTGTGTAAACGATCCAATGCTTCTTTCCAGAGTCCGCGATACACGAGATCATTGAACTCAGGAATTAAGTTATTGATCGGACAGCCACTGGCCATGCCACTGATCATTTTTCCAGTATGACAGAAGGGTACGCCGCAATCCATGCAACGTGCGCCTTGCTTGCGAAGTTTTTCATCGCTGTGGTGATGGTGAATTTCCTTCCAATCACCAATGCGGGTCAGCGCATCGCGATCGGCTGGTAATTCACGTTGGAATTCTACAAATCCGGTTGGTTTTCCCATATGATTTAAATCGTTTGGTGGTTAGGTGTTTAGGATTATCCTCCGCCGACGCGAGCAACGTCGCGGGCGTTGATTTCGAAAGCTTCGTCGAGGGCAGCGTCGCCGCTGAGTCCTTTAGCTTGAGCTTGTTCAATCGCTTCGAGAACACGCTTGTAGTCCTTCGGCATGACCTTGACGAACTTCGTCGAATAGTTTTTCCAGTCAGCGATAATCTTCGCAGCTTTTTTGGAGCCAGTGAGATCAGCGTGACGTTGGATTAATTCTTTGAGTACGGTTAAATCTCTCTCTTCAAGTTTTTCGAGTCCGACCATTTGCTTGTTACAACGAACCGCAAAATCAGTCTTCTCATCGAGGATGTAAGCCACACCACCACTCATACCTGCGGCAAAGTTGCGTCCGGTTTCACCGAGCACGACCACGCGTCCACCCGTCATGTATTCGCAACCGTGATCACCAATGCCTTCAACGACGGTGGTGACGCCCGAGTTACGAACGGCAAATCTTTCGCCCGCTACACCGCGGATAAATACTTCACCCGAAGTTGCACCGTAGAGCGCAACGTTACCGATGATGATATTGTCTTCCGCAGGGAAGGTCGCTTTAGCGTCAGGCTTAATAATAATCTTACCACCGGAGAGGCCTTTGCCGACGTAGTCATTGGCATCGCCTTCGAGGGTGATGGTCACGCCTGGAGGAACGAACGCACCAAGACTTTGTCCGGCACTACCCTTGAAGTTCAATTGAATCGTTCCTTCGGGTAAACCTTCCCAATGCTTCTTGGTGATTTCGTTACCGAGAATCGTTCCGACCACGCGATGCGTATTCTTGATCTCAGAATTGATGACTACTTTTTCTTTCTTATCGATAGCGGGACGGCATTTCTCAAGTAAGAGAGTTAAGTCGAGTGATTTATCGAGTCCGTGATCTTGGACTTCGGTGCAGTAGCGACCGACTTCGCTGCCCACTTTAGGTGAGTAGAGGAGTTTGGATAAATCGATTCCCTTAGCTTTCCAATGATCGACAGCGTGACGTGCTTCAAGGATGTCAGTACGGCCTACCATGTCGGTAAGTTTACGGAATCCGAGTTGAGCCATGATTTCGCGCACTTCTTGAGCAATAAAGTTCATGAAGTTAACCGCGTGTTCAGGATCGCCGGTGAAGTTCTTACGGAGTTCAGGGTCTTGGGTCGCAACACCAACAGGGCAAGTGTTGAGGTGGCAGACGCGCATCATGATACAACCGAGTGAAACGAGAGGAGCCGTCGCGAAACCGAATTCCTCAGCGCCCAGTAAGGCAGCGATAACCACGTCACGACCAGTCTTTAATTGTCCGTCCGCTTCAACGACGATACGAGAACGTAGATTGTTGAGGAGCAGAGTTTGGTGAGTTTCGGCAAGACCGAGTTCCCACGGTAAACCTGCGTGCTTGATGGAAGTTTGTGGTGATGCACCAGTACCGCCATCGAAACCAGAAATCAGAACGACGTCCGCGTGGGCTTTCGCCACACCGGCAGCGATCGTTCCAACGCCGACTTCCGAAACGAGTTTTACACTGACGCGTGCAGCACGGTTAGCATTTTTTAAATCGTGAATGAGTTCGGATAAATCTTCGATCGAGTAAATGTCGTGGTGTGGGGGAGGTGAGATGAGTCCGACGCCAGGAGTGGAGTAACGAACTTTAGCAATCCAAGGATAGACTTTAGCGCCCGGGAGCTGTCCGCCTTCACCAGGCTTGGCCCCTTGGGCCATCTTGATTTGTAATTCGCGCGCTTGGGTGAGGTAGAGACTGGTTACACCGAAGCGACCAGACGCCACCTGCTTGATGGCGGAATTTTTGGAATCACCGCGCTCATTCGTCCAAGTAAAACGATCAGGATCTTCGCCACCTTCACCGGTGTTCGATTTTCCACCGATGCGGTTCATCGCAATCGCGAGACTTTCGTGTGCTTCTTTTGAAATCGAGCCGTAACTCATCGCACCCGTTTTGAAACGCTTTAAGATTTGTTCAACGCTCTCCACTTCTTCGATTGGAATCGATTTTTGTGGTTTCAATTCGAGCAAACCACGAAGCGTGAAAATCTGACTCATCTGTTGGTTGACCAACGACGAATAGGTTTTGAACGTGTCGAAATTATTCGTGCGAACGGCTTTTTGGAGCGAGTGAATGACTTGTGGGCTGAAGAGGTGGCCTTCACCTTCGCTGCGCCATTGGTAGTCGCCGCCGACTTCGAGCGTTTGCGGATGTTCCACACGCTCAGGGAATGCGTTGGCGTGACGGCTGATAGTTTCTTCAGCAATCGCGGCTAAATCCGCACCTTCGATACGTGTAGCTGTACCCGTGAAATATTGATCCACCACTTTTTGTTGGAGACCGACGCACTCAAAGATTTGTGCACCGAGGTAACTTTGAATAGTGGAAATACCAATCTTCGACGCGACTTTAACGATACCCTTGGTCGCAGCCTTCACGAAATTCTTGCAAGCGGTGTAGTGATCGACGCCTTCCAAGAGTTTTTCTTGGATCATGTCATCGAGTGTTTCGAAGGCCAGGTAAGGATTGATTGCGGCACAACCATAACCGATGAGGGTACAGAAGTGGTGAACTTCGCGTGGTTCGCCTGACTCGAGAATTAAGCCTACCTTCGTACGCTTACCTTCGCGAATGAGGAAGTGGTGAATTCCGGATACTGCTAAGAGGGCAGGAATCGCAGCGTTGCTACGATCGACGCCGCGGTCGCTGAGAATAATAATATTAACACCGGCATCGATCTGGAGGCTGGCCTGACGGCAGATCTCATTCATCGCGTCTTCTAAACCTTTTGCACCTGCTTTAGGATTGAAGAGTGTTGGAATCGTAACTGAGCGGAATTGACCTTGGGTCACGTCGCGTAATTTTGCTAACTCTTCGTTAGTTAAAATCGGAGTCGTTAATTCAATGAGGTGACAGCTATGCGCATTAGGGTCCAACAAGTTGCGCTCAGGTCCGATGGTGGTGACGGACGACGTGACAATTTCTTCGCGGATACAGTCAATCGGAGGATTGGTAACTTGGGCGAAGAGTTGTTTGAAGTAATCGTAAAGTAATTTCGATTTGTTAGAGAGAACTGCTAAGGGAATATCTGTTCCCATTGAGCCCATGGCTTCGACTCCGTCTTTGGCCATCGGGAGTAAAATTTTACGCTGATCTTCGAACGTATAACCAAAGGCTAATTGACGCTGCAGAACCGTTTCGTGGTTAGTGGTTGGAACCTCTTTCGACTTAGGAATCTTATCGAGCTTGATGAGATTACCATCGAGCCATTGGCGATAAGGTTTTTCGTTCGCGATTTGTTGTTTGATTTCTTCGTCGGCGATGATGCGACCTTTTTCCATGTCCACGAGGAACATGCGTCCAGGTTGGAGGCGACCTTTGCTTGCGACTTCTTCGGGCGGAACAGGAAGAACACCGGCTTCTGAAGCCATGATGACTAAATCATTTTTGGTGACGTAGTAGCGAGAAGGGCGGAGACCGTTACGGTCGAGCGTCGCACCAATCATCGTACCATCGGTAAAGACAACTGAGGCAGGACCATCCCAAGGCTCCATCACGCAAGAGTGGTATTCGTAGAACGCCTTCTTTTGTTCGCTCATCGATTCGTGACCATTCCAAGGTTCTGGAATCATCATCATCATGGCTTGAGGTAGTGAGCGTCCGCCCATCACGAGAAGTTCTAAAACGTTATCAAACTTAGCAGAGTCGGAACCGTTCGGATTTACGATCGGCTTAATTTTCTCGATGTCTTTTCCAAAGAGCGGGCTAGCGAGCAATGGCTCACGGGCCTTCATCCAATTGACGTTACCATTGAGGGTGTTGATTTCGCCGTTGTGTGCGATGTAGTGGTAAGGGTGCGCACGTTCCCAGCTTGGGAAGGTGTTGGTCGAGAAACGCGAGTGAACCAGCGCCAATGCGGTGTCCATGCTCGGGTCATTTAAGTCAGGGAAATATTTTCCAACCTGCTCAGGCATTAACATGCCTTTATAAATGAGAGTGCGGCAGGACATACTGCACGCGTAGTAATGGTTATCTTTTCCGGAGGCGCGGATTTCGTTATGGGCGCGTTTTGAAACGATGAAGAGTTTACGCTCGAAATCTTGGTCGGTCGCACAATCAGCTGGACGCGCGATAAATACTTGGCGAACGGTCGGTTCGCTTTTTACGGCAGTTTGTCCGAGTGATTGATTGCTCGTAGGAACGGTGCGCCAGCCGAGGACGGTGAGCCCTTGGGATTTTGCAATTTCTGTAAATACTTTTTCGGACTCGGTGCGGATTTTTGCATCGGGCGAAACGTAGAGCATACCGACGCCGTAGTGTCCGGGCTTGGGCAGGGCACTGATGCCTGCGTCTTTGGAGACCTTGCTTAAGAAAGTGTGAGGGAGCTGAATGAGAATACCTGCGCCGTCGCCGGTGTTCACTTCACAACCGCAAGCGCCTCGGTGATCGAGGTTAACCAGGATGGTCAGCGCTTGCTGAATGATATCATGGGAACGTTTCCCCTTCATCTGACAGACGAAGCCGACGCCACAAGCATCGTGTTCAAACTGTGGGTCATAGAGGCCCTGTTTTTCGGGTAGTCCGGGATTATTCATTTCTTGTATGTTTGAAAGTGTCGAAGAGGTGACAGGTTTATGAAATTGGTGTGTGAGACCCCCCTTTGGTAATCCGCAAGGGGATTGAATCTAGTGAACAATAATTGGTCTCTGTCAAAGGCAACTTATAGGGGCAGATTTTTAGATTTTCCACTGCTGGTTCGTTCGGGCGAGATGTCGGCAAGTCGTGGCCGGTTGGATGCAAATATTTTGTCCAAAAATGGTGCATTTTTTAGCATAAATAGGACACTTTGCAGAGGTTTGAGTTCAAATCTCCTTTGTGCCATAATTTTGGTCGCCCTTGACATCGCAGCCCAGCAGTCCGACACACTTAACGCTATGAAAGCTGATAATGACTTGTATCGCCGGCTCCGCGAGTTGTCAGCCGACCAACTTTGGACCGTCGAGGTACCCAAATTCAACAAGGCGAGCCAGGTGGAGCGGGGTCGCCAGGTCGCCCTCATCCGCGCCGTCGGTGTCGTATTTGCCAATAGCCAAAACGAAAAACAGAAAACCGAAGTGAAGTCTTGGGTGAAGTCATTGCTGTCCGATCCCTCCGAAAAGGTTCGTCGCTACGCGATGGCGGCGATTCCTAAACTGGGTGGCGATGTCGAAGCCGAAAAAGAAATTATCACTATTTTGAAAACGAGTTCAGTGGAACGCGAAAAAAAGAAAGCGGGTTCGGCTCTTGAAAAAATCGCAGGTGAAGAAACTTTAAAAGCCGTCGGTGGAACTACTGCTCTTCCGATTTCAGAACAGAAGGTTCGTGCCAATGTAGCGCGTAAGGAGAGTCCGGCCAAAATCCGCATGGATGCTGTTTTGGATCGCTATGATACTTTAAGAATCAGTCTTCGCTGTCGCCGTGGTTTAGAAGCGATTTTAGCTGAAGAAGTAAAAGAAGCCGAAGCGAAGGGTGGTAAATTTAAACTCTTAGAAATTCGCGGTTGCCACGTCGTAGTAGCGGCCAAATCCCCATTTTGCTTGGCTGATATCTATCAACTGAGATGTTTTGATACCGTAGGTTTTTACATTGGTCGCGTGCGCGATCCGCAGTCGCCTGACGCGGTTAATGAATTAGCCAAGGTCATTGCCTCACCGCTCACGGAGCGATTGATGGAACATTTTACAGATGGCTCATGGCGTTACCGTTTAGCTTTTTCGGGAAGTGATAACCAAGATGCGGTTGTGGAGAAAGTAACGCAGGCTGCTTTCAAAATTAATCCCAAGATTTTAAATGATGCGCGCGAAGCTCCGTGGTCGCTCGATGTATTTTTAGCACCCGGTGCGACGATTGCAGAAATCCGTCCGCGCGTTTCACCTGATCCTCGTTTAGCGTATCGATTAAAGGCCGTGAACGCGGCATCGCATCCACCTATCGCAGCTTGTATGGCGAGATTGGCTGGAACCGATGATCAAGAAATGGTTTGGGATCCGTTCTGTGGATCGGGCCTCGAACTCATTGAGATGGCCATGCATGCGAAAGTGAAATGCGTCGTGGGGACGGATTTAAGTGATTCGGCCATTGCGATGATGAAAGGTAATTTTGCAGCAGCGAAACTCGACGGAGTGCGTGGTGCCTTTTACACCAGCGATTTCCGAAATATTGATATCATTCCTGAATTAAAGAAGCGGAATGTATCGCTCATTATTTCCAACCCGCCTTTGGGTCGTCGCGTTCGCGTGCCCAATTTAGAAGGCTTATTTGAAGACCTGTTTAGAGTGGCGGGCGCGGTCTTACGTCCGGGTGGTCGCTTAATTTTTGTGAATCCAGGGCGCGTTGAGCCGAAGGATAAGTCTTTGCGTCGGGTGTATCGTCAGATCGTCGACTTGGGCGGTTATGATTGTAAGATGGAAATGTATATGAAGATGTAATTTGGGTAAACGACATCAGCCCATTCCCTGGTGGAGAATGAGCTGAATCAAATGGTGGAGGTGGTGGGAGTTGAACCCACGTCTTCCTACCCGTACGTCGCAACTTCTACATGCGTAGCTACATCATTGATCTCGACCGCGTTTGGAGATGAGCATCCGTGCGGCCTATTCTCATTCTCACTTACCCCGGAGATAGAGACGAAAGGAGGGGATCGCCTGCGTTAACCGAACTGATCTAGGGATACAGGTCAGGCCCTAGGGTCCGTCGCTGTAATTAAGCAGCGAGTGCGAGAGCGTTACCGTTCTCGAACGTGATTGTGTTTTTAGCAGTTATATGCTGCCAGTTGGATTTAAGAGGGAACTGACATCCTCTGCATGCCGTCATGATATCTTGGTGGGAATCGAATCCGGAACACCCCCGAAATGGTTACGTCGACAAAATCGGGGTCGACTGAGAAGGAACTGTTTAAGTATCGCCGAAAACGCTGATAAGTCAAGCGACCCAAAAATACTGATATAAAGCGGACTTTTACTCTTTAAACTCAGTGCAGACTAGGGTGGGCTATGTCTGCTAATGAATTTCTTTAATATCGAATTTGCGCAGGCCCTTTTGAATGTGTGTCTGTTGGTCGCAATCGGTTGGTTTATGGCGAGTCGTAAATGGTTAGGCCCAGCTTCACGTTTACCGATTATGCGTTTGGTGATTTGGGTATTTTTTCCAGCGCTCATATTTTCCCGCGTTTGTAATAATAAACTTTTGAATTCCAGCGCTCAGGCCGGTCTGTATCTCGGCACTGGATTCTTCATGATTGTGGGCGGAATTTTAATCGGAAGACTATTGGCTAATTTAATGGGTTTTGAAGAAGGGGTCGCGAAGCGCACTTTTGCGTATTCTGCTGGCATTAATAATTTTGGTTATCTCGGTATTCCTATTACCGCGGCGCTGTTTGATCAAGATGTCGTCGGAGTTTTATTAGTACACAATGTCGGGGTTGAAGCGGCTGTGTGGACGTTTGGTGTCGCCTATTTATCGGGCAAGAAGGGCTGGAGTAGTTTAAAGAATTTACTGCAACCCATGACGCTGTCGCTGGTGATTGCGCTAACCATTAATCTTATTGGCTGGGGTGATGCTGCACCGGTGACATTCACGGCAGGTATTTTACACTGGGTAGGGCAGTGTGCGATTCCGGTTGGGACGATTCTCACTGGGATTTATTTTCATGAAACCATGAAAGGGTATAAGTTCTTTGCGGAAGGAAGAATCACTTTAGGAATTATCTTAGCTCGTTGGATAATTATACCCGTGGCGTTGCTAGTCGTGGCTGCCTATTTTGTACAGGATCCTGAATTACGAAAAGTAATGCTCGTACAGGCCGCTATGCCCGCGGGGATATTCAGCTTTCTCATTGTTGAAATGTACAAGGGGGATGTACCCATAGCATTGCGCTGCTCAGTGTTTACGATGGCCTTCTGCCCAATCATCACGCCCCTGTGGTTGTACCTCGGCTCCTGGTTCCTCACCCCCAAATAAAAAAGGGGTCAGACTACGTGCACGGTGCCTGACCCCGTTAACAGGGTCAGACTACGTCGACGGTGTCTGACCCCGTTTTTTGATTATCTTTAAAAGATTACCGGGGTCGCCGGTTTTTAATCTTAGGGCAATGTGTGGTACGGAAGCGGTTGTAGTTGCTAAGATCTTTATGGCTAACTCGAGCTTCCAATCTACGACACCACGATCGAGTACTAGGTCCGTATCGTTCTTTCCTGCTTCGTTTATCAAGCGTTGTATAACCTGCTCGGTATGCGCCTTATCTAATTTCATAATTTCCGCATATGGTAAATCCGATGGCCTATCGAGAGCCTGTGGATTTTTATCTAGCAAAATTTTCTCAGCTTTCATCGCTACGTCCCACTCATAATCAAATAACTTAGAATCGGTATCTTTCAAAAATACTCCGCGAATATGCTCTAAGTAAGCCTGCCATCCTTTTGAATTATCTGGGTAGCCAATAAAATTAAGACCTTCCTCGACTCGATACACTCCGCGACGACTTGGATTTAATAATAGTGAGATACTGCTAAGTTTAGAGAGTGGTAGCTCTTCCACCTTCAGTAAACCCTTACGTACATGGTTAAGATGAACGTAGTCTATTACCTTTGAGACATCAAATCCGGTTGGCGTGCGCTTTGCTTGATAACGGCCCTGAAAGACATGTCCGTGTTCATCGCGGAAACCATTAAATCGAAGAGCAAAAGAGGTTAATAGTAAATGCATGCCACGGGATAAATTGGCTCGGGGCGCCTTCACTACCATGTGGAAGTGGTTTGGCATGACTGTAAAAGCATACACATGCCAATCTGTTCGGACGATTGTCTCCTCTAGTAATTTTAAAAATACTTGAGCAGCTTGTGGGTCTTGGAAAATCGGTTGACGATAATTTCCGCGCGAAAACACATGAAAGACTGAGTTGGGGTTTTCTATTCTGAGAGTTCTAGCCATGCACGAGGATCATCCTCTTAAAGTATCGTTACAATATCACGCATGCCTTAGGAAAAAGGGGTCAGACACCGTTGACGTAGTCTGACCCTATTAACGGGGTCAGGCACCGTTGACGTAGTCTGACCCCTTTTTTGGGTGGGTGGAGTTGCAAATAATTTAGAAGGGTTTATTGAATTAGTATGCTTGGTGCTATCGCTGGAGATATTATTGGATCCGTCCACGAATTTTCAAAAAACGAGGATGAAAACTTCGAATTGTTCGTTGCTACGTCTAGTCCGACGGATGATTCGATACTTACCACCGCCATCGCCCAAGCGTGTCTGGATGGTTCGACCGATTATAAACGTTATATTTTAGAGGGTGTTACGCTTTCAGAATCCCCTAAGAGTGAGCCACCGCTTGGACCTACTTGGGGTAGTGGATTTTATGATTGGGTGATTCAGGGTGCTAACGATCTGCGTGACTCGTACGGCAATGGGTCAGCCATGCGTGTTTCTCCGGTCGCATGGGCCTATGATAAAGAATCGGATGTGCTTAGGCATGCTGAGCTCACGGCTCTTAACTCACATGCCCATGAAGAAGGCATTCGCGGTGCGCAGGCCACGGCACACTGTATTTGGGCGGCGAGAACGACCAAGGACCCGGAGGCCGTGAGAAGGGTGGCACAACGATATTATAGTGCGTTGCCTGAGTTAGATGTCATTCGCCGTGAGCATGTTTACAACGAAACCTGCCAAGGCTGTGTGCCTGAATGTATTGCGATTGCTACTCGCACGCAATCGTATGAGCAAGCCGTGCGCTTTGCTTGTTCGATACGTGGCGATGCCGATACATTGGCAGCGATAGCCGGCTCCATCAGTCAGGCTCTTTGGGGTATGCCTTCAACGATTCGCACTCCGGCACTTACATTTGCTAAGAAGTATTACCCATGGATCGCAACGACTACTCGCAAGTTTGAAAATAAATTCGGAAAATAATAAGCTAAAATCAGCCCCAACGAAAAAGGGGTCAGACACCGTCGACGTAGTCTGACCCTATTAACGGGGTCAGGCACCATCAGCGTAGTCTGACCCCTTTAATGGTGTCTGACCCCGTTGTCGTAGTCTGACCCCTTTTGGGTCTGGTTCAGGGGATCAGGTTGAGGGGGCGCAAGTTGAGGGGACAGGTGGGCA
>JBBAUX010000005.1:108245-135686 GCA_040398005.1 Opitutales bacterium | reverse complement strand
AGAGACAGCACCCACGGTTGAGCCGCTTGGAACTGTGACAGTTCCACCCGTGAGATCACCACCATTAACGAATGCAACAGCAACTTTGATTTGGTATTTGCCAGGTTCAGAGCTGATAAGCGAGTAAACCCAATCGGAAGTATTTGTAGTCAGGAGATTGACCGTTCCAGATCCTGATTTAGTACCACTCCAGGTTAAGACATCGTAAGTACCGATACCAGAAGGAGTACCCAGTAAATCAACAGCGAGGTTACCCGTTAAGGTGAGATTAGTAAGCGATAGACCTTTATTAATACCGAAGTTGATCTTGGTCACATCAGCACCGCTGAGGGCATTGACCGTCAGACTTGTGGCAGTTAAGTTACCAGCAGTTAAATCAACAATCGCACCGCTGTTTAAGACGATCGCTGAGGCCTGTAGAATTGAGTCTGTTGTGTTGGTCGACTTCAGGGTGGCATCCTTGAAAACATTAATCGCGGATGATCCAGAAATCTTACCGGTATTAGAACCGAGAACGAGTGAACCAGATTTAATATTAGTAACACCCGTGTAAGTGTTGTCACCGGTGAGCGTAACCGCACCTGCACCGCTCTTATTCAGTAAACCACTGCCAGAAATTACACTGGTGTAGGATCCAGGCAGAGCAGAACCATTAGTGAATTCAAAAACGCTGTTATTAACAATGTTACCTCTAATATCCGCAGTAGTTGCTTTCAATTTACCACCACTGATTGTGGTACCACCCGTAAATGGATTGGTAACGGTAGCGGAATCACTGATGTCCCCAGTAATTACCCAAGTACCAGTGCCAGATTTAACTAAACTTGTAACACCTGTGCCGTTATCAACCAATCTTGCGTGATAAGTATTGTCATCGGTATTAGTACCCGTAAGCGTCCAGACAGAATTTGTATTAGTATTTACGAATGCACCGAGCTTAGTAACTGTGCTGTATGGATCGTTGGAAAGGACTAGGGCACCAGTACCTGAGGCATCAATCGTCAATGCAGTGCCAGCTTTGATTTTACGATCGGATGTTTCGCCAGCACCCGTGTATTTTAAAGTACCACCATCAATAATTATATTAGCACTGCCAGTGCTTGCTGCTCCAAGATTACCAGCAACACCACCATTGCCGATAGAAGAGACGGAGACTGTACCACCGTTGATGGTCGTAACACCCGTGTTTGTACTTAGACCTGAAAGTGTCAGTAATCCATTTCCTGTCTTGGTTAGACCTTTAGTACCACCGATTTTAGCACTGATTGTACCGGCTGAAGCGGCTAAATCTGCTGAAGATGTGAGAACCCCGGATGAACCCGAAATTGTACCGTCCGTTAGAGTGACGGCTCCCACTGTGTCGGAGTTCGCACCGATAGCCAAGGTACCACCGTTGATGGTAATATCGCCTGAACCGATTACGTTGCTGGCACCCATTGTAAGTGTACCACCAGTGATGTTGGTGACACCGGTATAGGTAGCGTTGGTTCCACTTATTGTCCAATTACCGGCTCCGGATTTATTTAATCCACCAGTGCTATTTTTTAATGCACCCGAGAGTGAACCGTTACTAGCACCATTAAGTGTTAACGTGAAGGCACCAGTGACGTCAGAACTGCTATCAAATGTGAGATTGTTAGCGTCGGCAGTCAATGTGGCCGTATTTGCACCGAGGGTCAGTGAACCGTGATAGGTTGCGGCAGATGCTCCAGCGTTCGTAGCTGTACCAGATAAGGTAAGGGCATTAGTGCCAGTCATCGTGGTACCATTTAAGTCCAGGGTAGCACCCGCTGATACTGTAACAGCGGAAGCATCCGCACCCAGCGCGGTTGCATTGCCAACCTTCAGGGTACCAGCACCAACAATAGTACCACCAGTATATGTATTGGCGGCATTTAAAACTACGTTACCTGCGCCGGTTTTATTGATACCGCCTGTAACGCCGACGACGTTTGTATCACGAATAACGGAATTGAAAGTGTAAGTACCAGCACCATCCAATTTCAATGTTCTGTTAGTACCAGCAACAGCGCTAGAACCAGCTAAGTCAAAGAATGTGGATGATCCTGAGGAACCCACAATGAGTGATACGCCACGATTTACGCTGAAGATTTTGGAGGCAGCATTGCCAGTTTGTCCATAGGAGACATTGGTAGTAGCATTACCACCCGCCGTGAAGGTAATACTTGCATTACCTGTAGAGTCAGTGGTGTCGAAGGTTAAGTTACCTCCGTTACCAAGTGAAGCGAAGGTGTAATTGTTACCAGCTGTAAGCAATAAAGTACTATTATCAGCCGAGGATCCACCGGCATTCAAAGACATACCGGAAGAGGATAGTGTAGAGGATGTAGCCAACGCGAGCGTACCACCCTGGATTTTAATATTTCCGTTGGTTTGAAGTACCTGTGTACCGTCTAGAGTTACTTTAACTTTATCGGAACCGCTGGTACCGACGATTAAGGCAATGTATCCCGATCCCACAGCATTGGTTTGAAGTACGCCAGTTTTTACGTAAATATTGGTAATACCACCTGAACTAGTACCAGCAAGAGTGATTGTTCTATTGGTTGCACTAGCTGTTTTAAGTGAACCCGATATCAAAGCACCTGTGTCAGGATTAGTTAAACCCAAGGTAATATCACCAGCGGTAGCCACGATTGTAGAATCTCCGTTAAATTCAACGTTTCCTGTTACCTTTGCAGCGGTAGAAGATGTGTTAGTGATAACACCAGACGTAGCACTAATACCAGTGCCGCGAACTTTTAGGGTATTAGCAATAGTTTGTCCGTTAAGATCGATTGCGACACCCGAACCATAGCCGTTAGCAGTAACGATGCTGGTACTAAATGCAGATGGACTTCCGAGTTTAACAGTACCAGCATTAATGGTGGTCGTACCGGTGTAAGTATTTGTACCGCTCAAGGTAATTGTGCGATCAGAACCAGTGGTATTAACTGTACCTAATGCAAGGTTAGTGACCGAACTACCGATGTTACCAGAGATAGTAGTATTACCTCCACCAGTAACTGAATTGACGGAGATGGCACCCGTATTGTTGATCGAAGAGCCGCTAAGCGTAACATTACCTGCACCCGCTGGGCTAATGGTTAAAGCACCGGAACCCGAGATGTTATTCGATAATGTGATATCTCCAGCTCCTGTTGTCAGGGTAAGTCCGAAACCACTAAGATTGGTTGTACCACTCAGGGTGATAGCACCAGTCGAAACGATACTAGAGGTAGCTGTGAGAGTAACGTTACCATTATAACTTGCAGCAGTGTTGCTAGAGTTGATTACGGCACCAGTACCAGCAATGGATAGTGCGTTAGCGTTGGTGTAAGTTGTTCCATTTAAGTCGAGAACTGCACCACTCGTAATAGAAACGTTGCTTGCACTTGCACCTAACGCGGTAGCGCTACCGACTTTCAAAGTACCAAGTCCGATCGTCATTCCGCCACTTAAAGAATTATTATCACCCGATAAGGTTAAGGTACCAAAACCTGCTTTTGTGAAACCACCAGAACCCGTTAAGGCCGAGGCAATGGTAGCTGTACCGGAGTCTACGGTCACAGTGTTGAGACCAGAAGTATCGGCTAAGGCAATGGAGCCGCTTGATAGAGTGTATCCAGTGGTGGAGAAGGTAATACCCTTCTTCGCTGTTACTGTACCAACGGTTACAGCATCGCCAGAAGAACCAGCGAATACGGCAGTCTTACCGCCTGTTGCATCCCAAGATCCAGAAGCATTGTCCCATGATCCAGCACCACCGGTTCCGGAAGCTGTAACGCCCCAGGTTCCAGCGCTCCAATACGAAATGGTACCCGCAACAAATTTAGCAAAATTAGCATAGATGCTGTTGTTAGAACTGGTAAGTGACCAAGATCCGCCGCCTAAACTATTAGTGAATCCGACGGTAGATAAGTTGAAGAGTGAAGCGTCAAAAGCGGTCGCTAAAGAACTTGCACGAATAATTTCAAATGTTTGGTCGGAGGAGTTACTGAACACTGATGCAGCACCCGTGGTGTCTGCTCCCAATGTGGTAATCGAAACTAAGTTAATGTTAAACTTATTTCCAGAGGTCGCGGTTGTGGTTAAAGCACCAGTAGAAAGTAAGTCCCAACCGGTGGAACCGGCTGTGCCTGAACCACTGAAGAATTGAATATTTAATGTACCACCTTGTTTTAAATCGGTTGCTCCCGTGGTTAATGTACCCACACCAGCAGAACCTGGGTTAACAGTACCGCTGATATTGAGTGAACCATTCGTACTACCAGTACCTTTTAAAGTACCACTAGCTCCGACAGTCACTGCAGAACCTGTTAAAGATCCAGTTAAAGCCAAAGTACCTGCGCTGATGGTCGTCGCACCAGTGTAGGTGTTAGCACCGGAAAGCGTTAATATACCTGTACCTACTTTATTGACACCGAGAGTGCCAGCACCAGTACCATCGCGCATGACACCTGCGAAGGTGCTGTCTGCATTGGTCGAATTACCGATTGTTAAAATAGAACCTGTAGCATTTGCGTTCTCAATGATAGGAGTACCAGCTGTTGCATTGGTAGTTAAGGACTTAACGACAACGGAGTTTCCGTTTAATCTTAAAGTACCGCTTGATGTACTTGCACCCCAAGTGATCGCGTTTTCGGAACCCACTGTTGAATTCAAGGCACCAGAACTACCCAAGGCTAAGACACCTGAGTTAATGGTCACACCAGTCGTAAATGCATTCGACCCAGAGAGGGTAACGACGCGGTTCGATGAGGTTGAAGTGCTTCCGACAATAGGAATAATACCTGATCCAATTGAATTGGTGATATTGATATTACCTTCACCATCCAAGGTAAGGTTTCTTGAACCGCTAGAAGTTATCGCATTCGAAAAGGTTAATGTTCCACCTGTAACCTGAGTAAATCTAGCATCTTTATTTAAGAGAACAGTTCCCGAGTAAATGGAAGTGTTCGCTGAACTACCGCCGAGTGTGTAACCATTAAGAACAGAAACTGAACCAGTAGATGCACCTAATGTGAAATTATTGGCTACCGTGATTGCTGCATTTGTATAAACACCTAGTTCAAAGAATGAACTCGTTCCAGAAGTTCTACCGAGGACTAAATCCTGATTGCCTAGAGCCAGAGCATTATTAAGTTTTACATTACCCTGAGTAAAACGGAAGGCATAAGTAGTATCCGTTCCAGGGACACGTGTAAGACTTGCACCAACAGTAGAATTATCACCGTCTAGAACCACAGTACCACCTAGGGTCCTAAATTCGACCTGACCACGAAGATCCATCGCACCAGTTATCGTCGTAGTACCAGTGTTAGAGATGGTTAATGTAGAACTAGTGGTAAGAGTTTGAGAACTATTCGTAATATACGAATTCTTGATACCACTGTTGAAAGTAAAATTACCAGCACCATTCAAGGTGAGATATCGCACCGAACTAGAACTCGTAGCATACACAGCCCTATTAAAAATCGTGTTGGCGCC
Source organism: Opitutales bacterium (assembly GCA_040398005.1). Lineage (GTDB taxonomy): Bacteria > Verrucomicrobiota > Verrucomicrobiia > Opitutales > UBA953 > UBA953. The sequence continues at coordinate 130,196 of JBBAUX010000005.1, read as the reverse complement.
AGCAACTGTTGTCCATGTATTGTTAGATGTTGATTGAATAACCTGAACATTAAATGTTAAATTTCCTGCCGTATAATTGTTCAGTAATGTTGAGCCGGTACTGGTAGTAGGAGTGTTACCTGCAAGTTGGAAACTTCCACCTGTTCCCGGATCGTTAACGACCCAACCACTACCACTATTCGTATTGCCAACTGCGTCGAAAGTAACTTGGCCAAAAATCGTATTACCATTGTTTTTGACACTCACAGTCATTTTGGATGTGCCCGCAGTTCCGAATAGAAAAGTGTTGTTTGTAGCAGATGAGGAACTCGACCAATTCATGTTGGATCCGTCATTGGGAGACCAATTAGCAGTCGTCTGTATACCAGAATCACTGCCTCCAGCACCCCACGTGTACGCTACCGCCTTAGCCTTGGTCACAATAGAAACGTTGTCGCTTGAACTAGCGGCGCCGATCGCAATGGCGAGTGAGGCGGCGTTCATCAGCCACACCGCGTTGGCACGAACGCGTTGTGAATTTGATACAATCTTAGAGGGAGGGTTTTTCATAAAACTTTTTTTGGGGTGTTCAAAATGTACCAATCTTATGTTTGTGCACAAGTGAGAAATGATAAAATTTGTGTAAAATTTAGGGGGGGTAAAACACTGATTAAATAAAGTGTAAAATGGTGATTTTTGTCCTTATTTTAATGGCTAAAATGGATTTCTCGTAAAATCAACTAAAACGCCCTGCCCGCACAACGATTTTAAGCCTTATTTTTACATAAATTTTATAATTCATACTCGTAATTATAATAAATAATTGCCTAATTTTAGACAAAGAAGACGGGTCAGGCCAGCCAACTCGCAAGCCGCCAAGATTCAAATTAGCTTAAAATCAAGTAATTCGATAAAAAGGCCCGTTAGCTTTCGAGGGCTAACGGGCCTTTTTAGGGTCAAAGTTTAGCGAAATTACTTCTTATCGCTGGAGCAGCAGGAAGAGGAACCACTCGAGGTCGAGCAGCAGCTGTCCCCGTCCTTAGCGCAGCAACCGGAACCACAACAGGCCAGACAGCAGAAACCGCGACGGCCAACATAGGCAAGAAAGAGTACCGCAGCGATCGCGAAGATCACAATCGGATCCTTGATGCCACCGAAGAAGAATAAATGAAAACTAGCAATGTTCACCACAATCGCACCGATAATCACCAAGCCCCAATTACGTATACGTGGTAACAAAAGCAGAACACCCCCGAGAATTTCTAAAACTTTTACCAACTTGAAATAGCCACTGCCAATCATCGCACCGAGAAACGCTGCCGCGGGCGTGCCCTCTGCCGGCGATGGAATCGCAATGAATTGAAGGAAGAAGTTCAGGCCAAAGACCACGAACATCAAACCAAGTAGGGTAGCGACAATGGAGGATAGGGTTTTCATACATCGCTAAGGTTAGTGTCTAAAAACGAGAGAGGAAGATTAAAATTAATTTAGGCTAAATCAAAAAGTAGCGCTTCGACCGAATCATCTAGGGCTTCAAACTGCCATTTGCCACCTTGCTCAGTGCTCCATGCATCGCCCGCTTGTAAGGAATCTTGTCCAACATTCACGGTACCAGAAATCACCTGCAACCAAAGTCCTCTGCCCTGCTTCAATACATGTTCGATTTTTTCTTTCGCACTCAACTTCAATCGATACACCGAAACATCCTGATAAACTTTGGCAGACTGCTCACGTCCATCTTCCGAAATAATTAAAACCTTCGCCGCGCTCTGCATTTCGGCGGACGGCTTCCACTCGGAATACCTCGGCGCTAAACCATTCGCCTTAGGCATGATCCAAACTTGAATGAAACGTAAGACCTCTGATTTTGAAGGGTTAAACTCACTATGCTTCACCCCCGAACCGGCACTCATCACTTGAATTTGCCCAGGTTTTAATTCAGCATTATTCCCCAAACTATCTCGATGCGCAATGGTCCCCTCTAAAACATAACTAAAAATTTCCATGTCCTTGTGTCCATGCGTTGGAAAGCCCGCACCGGCTGCAACGACGTCCTGATTAATCACGCGCAGCGTACGAAATCCCATGTGCTTGAGATCATAATAATCTCCAAAACTAAAACTGAGTTTTGATTGCACGGCACCGTAGTCCATGAAACCACGCTCGGATGATCGACGAATACCTGTGTTAGCCATAGGACTAAACAAAGTCATTTAAACCTAAGAGCAAGTTTCCTAACACTATAGGTGCGGACAACTCGAGCTTACGATTTAAACTGCGAATGACTCCGAATTGCTTGCTCGAAACTGGGCTGATCAGACACGGCAAGCATCGCAGGAAATTTCGCATTGGACCGCTCCCACTTACTCAACCACTCACGATCAAGTAAAGCATAACGGCTCAACGCTTTCTCGGGATGGATTAAAGCAATGGTGGTTTCACTTTTTACGCCAGTGGCCACACCTGCAGCCACATTGAAACCAGCCGCGAGTAAACTTGCCCGCACTGCGGTCGAAGCCGAGTAGGTAAAGAGAGCGAGCGACTTATCTGATTTCACCATCGCAAATAATTTTTTAAACGCATCGGGATGCCACCCATGCGTATCGGTCTTATGCGAAAAGAAATCGTAGAAAATGATGTCAGGTTTTTCCGAAACCTTTGGAGCCATTTCCCAAAAATCGCCTTCGTGTAATTCCCAGCTTAAGCCTGAGAACTGTCGAGATACCCAATGTTTACGGGCTAGAATGGCATCGGGAGCACTGTGACGAAGATACTCAAATTTAGATTTATGGGTGAGGGCTAAACGGAGCGCATCGAGATTATTTTCGAAGCTGATGATTTTCATTCGACGCACTTCACCTTCACTCGCGAGTTTCTCATAACACTGCACCGCCGCCATCGCATTCGTGGCTGCACCGAGTCCCACATCCCAAATAATCAGTTCAGAAACATCCTGTGCAGATTTTCCTTCAGGTAAGCGTAAGTGCTTCAGTAGCTCCGCTTGATCGACGTAAAGTGATTTCGCTTCGTCCATCGGAGGCGTATGCGAATGCATGATTTCACCCGATGATACTTGCTTAATACTCGCAAAGCCCGCGGGGGCGATATGCACCGTATAATCGCCGAGTATGCGTGGGCGACGTTCCTTGCCGACCTTCGGAGGGCTGGCCGGATTCTCCGCATCTTCAACGGCAAGAATAGTTCGACGACTATTGTAGTACTCTAAAAATCTATCTTCTAAAATACTCTGACGAATCTCCCGCATCATCTGATGATAAAAAGCGATGTTGTGCTGACCGAGCAGCGTCCAACCTAAGGGTTCACGCGTCTTGGTTAGGTGATGTAAATAACCACGAGAATATTTTTGGCAGACCGGACAGGCACAAGAGGCATCGATTTTCTCCTCCGAGAATTTGTAAACCGATCGACGTAATTGAAGTAAGCCCTTGGAGGTGAAAGCAGTGCCAAATTGGGCGACTTTATTGGGGATAATGCAGTCAAACATATCCACCCCGCGATGCACGGCCTCAAGTAAATCGAGCGGCGTTCCCACGCCCATGAGATAGCGTGGTTTATCTTCGGGTAAAAGTGCGGCGGCGATTTCACACGTATCTTCGCGTTCTTGTTTTTCTTCGCCGACGGCGAGACCGCCAATCGCAAATCCATCGAAGGGTAATTGGGTTAGTCCATCCGCACTTTGCTTTCGCAGTTCGGGATAAAGCGCACCTTGTACGATACCGAACATCGACTGCAGAGATTCTCCGCGAGCTTTCAAACTACGCACCGCCCAGCGTTGGGTAATTTCTAAAGCACGTTTTGCGGTGGCCTTGTCCGCGGTCGACGGAATGCACTGATCCAGCACCATCATAATATCACTGCCGATGGCCATTTGCGTGGCGATACTCACTTCCGGACTCAGCAGAATTTTTTTACCATCCACGTAACTTCTGAATTCCGCGCCGTCTTCGCCGATTGAACGAGAATGCGGAAGTGAAAAAATTTGGTAGCCACCCGAATCCGTGAGTACCGATTTACTCCAATTCATGAAGGAGTGAATACCACCAAACTTTTGAAAAACCTCGGGACCTGGTCGCAGTAATAAGTGATAAGTATTCGCTAAGAGAATTTGCGATCCCGAGTCGTGTAATGTTTCGAAGGTTTGTGCTTTAACCGTCGCCTGCGTGCCCACGGGCATAAACAGAGGAGTTTTAACCTCATTATGGAGGGTATGGAATGTCGCCGCTCGCGCTCTGGAGCCGGAGGCTTTGGCCTCTAATTTAAACTTTAAGCGAGATTCCGACATGCAGTTGCTCCATCGGTAGGTTACCTAAATCGAAATAGCAAGATTCCGAAAATTTGCTCTATTTAAGCCAATTTCACGATTTTGGAACTTGTTAGCCTTGGAGGTGTTTCCTAACCTAACGATACTCTTAATAATGAAAAAGTTACTTACCTTAATAACCCTCGGACTACTCAGCGCCCAGCTTTGTGCTCAGGAGAAAAAAATGAATGTGCTGTTTATTGCCATTGATGACCTTCGTCCTGAATTAAGTTGTTACGGTAATACTGCCATCAAGACCCCTAACTTTGATCGTCTCGCTAAACGCGGCATGGTTTTTAATCGCGCCTACTGCCAACAAGCCGTTTGTGCTCCATCACGAGCATCCATCATGACGGGTAAACGTCCGGACGCCACTCGCGTTTGGGATTTAGAAACACACTTCCGTACTGCCCTCCCCAACGCGGTCTCCCTCGGACAGTTCTTCATCAAGAACGGATACTTCTCTCAAGGTATGGGTAAAATTTTTCACGGTGGTCAGGATGATGCTGTGGGTTGGTCAGTACCCTGGGGAACTCCTGAAGCTGAAATCTATGCGAAGCCAGAAAATCGCCAAGCTCTTGAAAACTCCCGAAAGAGCGGTGCAGAAAAAATTAAAGGTCCCGCATTCGAAGCCGGCGATGTACCCGATGATTTTTACACTGACGGAAAAACTGCACGTCTCGCTGCAAAAACTCTGGGTGAATTAAAGAAAAAGGATTCCCCGTTCTTCCTGGCAGTTGGTTTCTCCAAACCTCACCTCCCCTTCGTTTCCCCTAAGAAATATTGGGATATGTATGATGCCGATAAACTACCTGATACCAGCAGTAAATACCCTGAAGGATCCCCGCTCTATGCGAACGATAGCGATAGCGGTGAGTTACACTCCTACACCAACATTCCTCCTAAAGAGAAAAAACAAAGCTTCACTGCTCTGCCTGAAAAATTAACCAAAGACATGCGTCATGGTTACTACGCAGCCGTCAGCTACACCGATGCTAATCTGGGTATCGTTCTTGATGCCTTAGAAAAAGAAGGCCTCGCTGATAGCACTGTCATCGTTCTCTGGGGCGATCACGGCTGGAAACTCGGCGACCACCAAGAGTGGGGCAAACATACTAACTTCGAAGCCGATACTCGCGTACCCCTTATCGTTAGCTATCCCAATATGAAGAATGCGAACGGTAAGTCCGACTCCCTGGTCGAATTTGTGGACGTGTATCCAACCCTCGCTGATCTCTGCGGATTACCTAAACCTGATGTGGACGGCATATCACTCCGCCCAGTCTTAGAAAATCAGACTGTGAAGGTTAAAGAAGTAGCCATTAGCCAATATCCTAAAGCAAACAAAGAAGCTACAGCAGTTAAAGATGGCTTCATCAAAGGTGGCAAATGTAACGTCATGGGTTACAGTATCCGCGACGAACGCTGGCGCTTAATCCTCTGGCGCGGCATCGAAGATAATAAGATTTATGATACTGAATTATACGACGAGGTAAATGCACCGACCGAGCCTGTTAATTTAGCTAATAAGCCTGAAAACAAAGCAGTGATTGAACGTCTTTCAAAATTCTTACCTGCAGCCATCACTGCACCCAATCCTAATGCGGTTGTCTTTGGCAAAACTAAGAAAGTAAAAATCGCAGACGCTACAGCCAAGAGTAAAGACGAAGATACCATGTTTGGTGGCGTCAATGCCAGTGGAACAACAACCGCACCTGCAACAACCGTACCTGCTGAAGTTAAAACCCCAGAACAAATCTCTGCTGATTACAAGAAAGCTGACGTAAACAAAGACGGCAAAGTTACCAAAGAAGAATTCTTAGCGGTCCGCAAAAAAGATCCTGCCAAAACCGAGAAGAGTTTCGTTCGTTATGACGCCGACAAGAGTGGCGATGTCAGTGAAGCTGAATGGATTAAAGCCAACACAAAGTAATTCTCACTAAAGTGCTTCCAAACAAAGACCTTCCACCCGGAAGGTCTTTTTGTTTAGTCAGTTTCAAGAACCACATCCACAAACCCAGTCCGAGAATCGAAGTGCGGATTGTGTCCGCTCTCAGGCAACGTCACCCAATCCGCAGCCGGAAAGTGTTTCTTAATTAAAATAGTATCTGCGTCCGTGATGTAATTCGACTTACCTCCGCGAATAAAGCGCGTGGGGCCGTTGAAAGTCTCGTTATCATTAATCGAAAAATCGAGAATGGATTGAAGGGATTGCGTGAGGGCTTCGCGATTAACCGTCCACTTCCACACGCCATTTTCATCACTATTAAGATTGGTTAAAATGAACTGACGCATCCCCCAGTCAGTGACCGTATCCATCAGTTGATTCTCCGCGTCACGACGAGATTTAATCTTGGTTAAATCAATCGAGTTCATCGCCGTAAATTCTACCCGTATGCGATCCGAGTAAGTACGAGGTGCGATATCAACGATGGTGAGACGACTCACGAGTTTAGGATAACTGAACGCCAAACGCATCGCGACTTTTCCGCCCATACTGTGTCCCACCAGATGAACAGAATCTAATTTTTCGGACTGCAAGAAAGTGTAAACGTCTTCAGCCATAGCGGTGTAACTACAATCATCATCCCAGGGAGAGATTCCATGATTACGTAAGTCTAATCCGATGACGCGATGTCCACTCGCCGCGAGAGCCACACCCGCAGATTGCCAATTACGCGATGAGCCTAAGAGACCATGTAAAATAACAATCGGTGAACCACTACCGCCGAGTTCACGTGCCGCTAATGGTAAAACTTTGGCCATGAACATCAGACCAATCCGATTTAAGTCTTTGCTCAATGGTTATTTTCAAATCGCTCACCCAACAGCAAAGCATGCCAAACTAGCCGATTCGATTGAGAATATTTCAGATTTAAGGTGAAAGTCTGGCTTTTGGTTTGTCAGCCGAAGCTTTGAAGAGTTTGTTTTAGTCGACCCAACGCACGATGTCATCCACCAGCCAGTCCACTCGCTTCAACGACCCTAAAGTTTACGCAGGGGCACACACAGCGCTGATTACTCCTTTCCTGAACGGCAAAGTAGCTTGGGATGATTTAAAGAAATTGGTCGATTTCCAAATCGCCGCTGGAATCCATGGTTTGATTTCCGTGGGCACCACGGGCGAATCACCCACGCTTGGTTACGATGAGCACATCGAAGTGATTCAACGTATGGTTGAGTATTCCGCTGGTCGCGTACCTGTCATGGCTGGAACGGGATCCAATGCCACCACCGAAGCTTTAGATTTAACCAAGCGTGCTGAAGAAGTCGGAGCTGATGCATTTTTACTTGTTGCTCCTTACTACAACAAGCCGAGCCAAGAGGGTCTCTATCGTCACTTCGCAGTGATCGCCGAATCCACTGCTAAGCCGATTATGCTTTATTCGATCCCTGGTCGTTGCGGAGTCGAAATCGCCGCCGAAACGGTCGTGCGTCTGCGCAAAGCCCATCGTAATATCATCGGTATCAAAGAAGCCGGCGGACAGGTGGAAAAAGCCGCACGCTTAGTCAAAGAGCTCGACCCTGAATTTTTAGTTCTCAGCGGTGACGACTCCTTAACGGTAGCCTTTGGTGAAGTAGGCGCTCAAGGAATTATCTCGGTGGCCTCAAACTGGCTACCCGCCCCGGTGGCGAAACTCGCCCACCTGGTCCAAGCTAAGAAATTCGCCGAGGCCAAGGTCCTGCATAATCAATTAGCCGAAATCTTCAAAGTGCTCTTTGTTGAGCCTAATCCAGTGCCCGTTAAACATTTGATGCATCGCGATCGGTTAATCCAGTCCGCCGAAGTACGTCTCCCCCTCTGTGAGATGTCCGAGGCGAATCGTAAACTTGTCGAAGCCACCGCCGACGCTTATAAGTCTTCCATCCGATGAGCCACTCCCTCCAAATCTTATTGAATGGTGCCAAGGGTCGCATGGGCCAAGCCATCACCGCGATTGCTAGCAGCGAGAACGCACACGTGTTTGCCGGACTCGATCAAGGTGACGATTTGAAAAAATCCATCAGCGGTGCCGACGTGGTTATCGATTTTTCACTTCACTCCGTCACTCTCGCTGTAGCTAAAATTTGTGCAGAACACAAAAAGCCTTTAATCATCGGAACCACCGGACACACCGCGGAAGAAAAAAAACAAATCACCGAAGCCATCAAAGGTATTCCGGTGGTTTGGGCTGGAAATTATTCCGTCGGTGTTACCCTTCTTAACGCTTTAGTTCGTCAAGCCGCTCGTGCGTTAAACCAAGCAGGTCGCTGGGATATTGAAGTCACCGAAATGCATCATCGTCTTAAAAAAGATGCACCGAGTGGAACGGCTGAAACCTTACTCAAAATTTTACTCGAAGAACGTAAGCTCGCGGCTGATGCTCTGAAGCACGGACGTGAAGGCCAAGTCGGTGAACGCCCTCTGGGTGAAATTGGAGTTCATGCGATTCGTGGTGGCGATGTTGTAGGCGATCACACCGTTATGTTCGCTGCGGAAGGTGAGCGCATTGAGTTAACGCACAAAGCTGCGAACCGTGAAATCTTTGCACGTGGAGCTGTCAGAGCCGCCCATTGGGTTAAAGGCAAGTCAGCCGGCCTCTACTCGATGGAAGACGTCCTGGGGTTGAAGTAATCGAATTGAGGGGACACGTGGGCAAGTTGGCAAGGGGTAGTGCATGGACGCGACGCAGTCGCGCCCCTACCTTCCTAAGAATGTAAATGCATCTCCCCGTGTCCCCGTGTCACCTTGCCAGCTTGTCCCCTCGTTATGAAGCCTTCTCAATCTTCTTATAGCCAACAACGAGAAGGATGACGAATGCAGCCAAGAGGGATAAAAACCTCATCCAGTCAGCTAAATGATTCCAGTAGTTTATATAGCCGTCGGTAATCGAAAAAATTCCACCGATCATTAATCCCGAGCCGATGGATTGAACTCGTGAAAAAGCTCCGATGAGAATGGCAACCAGACCGAGTGGAACAGCAACCATGTAGAGATGTTTTTCAAACTGTTTTTGAGCAAGCTCCCTAGCCTCTTCTTTTTGTTTCTTTTCCTCGGGAGTAGATCGTTGTTTAAATTCCTCTCTCTGTTCATGGTTCTCCCATTTAGGCGCGGGAGAAAAAGTACTGACGCCGTAATGAATCATCATCGGAAAAATGATGGCGAGACCGAAACCGAGAGCTAATTTCTTGGCGAGCATGAGGATGTGTCGGGGTTAATATCTAAAGTTTTAATCTCCTATAATAAATTTACCATAATATATTTAATTTATAGGTAAGGGCGCGACTGCGTCGCGTCCTTTCATCTCCCCATGTCCCCGTGTCACCTTGCCCACGTGTCCCCTCAATTATTACTACCTCCCCAACGCAGCCTTCACCAATTGATCTGCGGTAGCGCCTGAACCGAGTTTTAACACAGCAGCACGGACAGCTTTATCTGCATCAACGGCCTTATTACCTAAAGCAATAAGGGCAGCGACCGCATCGGACACCGCAGAAGGTTGGACACCCGAGGGCAGACTTGCACCCACTGAAGATGTACCAGAACCGGCGCCTACTTTATCGCGCAGTTCGATGACTAAACGCTCGGCAGTTTTTTTACCAATACCAGGACACTGAGATAAAAGTGCCACGTCACCCCGTGAAATCGCATCGCACAATACAGGCAAGGAAAGGCGACTTAAAATCGTGAGCGCTAATTTCGGACCGACACCCGAAACTTTTTCGACGAGTAGACGGAAAAAATCACGCTCTTCCGGAACGGCGAATCCATACAGCGCTTGGCCGTCTTCACGAAAGGCATGATGGATTAATAAAAATATTTCTGAACCTACTTTAGGTAAGCGTTCCGCCGTCGTTACGGGAATATTTACTTCATAGCCCACGCCGGCAGATTCAATAACAACGCGAAGCACAGAGGCTTCAATTAATTTGCCGCGGAGGGAAACTATCATGAGTACAGATTAAGTAATAATGATTAGGACCGAACTTCGAGAATAAAACCTTTTAAATAACGACTTTCCGGGAAATTTAGGAGAATCGGGTGATCGGAGGGTTGAGAGACGCGATCGATCAGTATGGCCTGGCGACGAGCATCGCGAGCGGCGGATTCTATTACGTCAAAATACATTTCATCGGAGATGCGATGCGAGCAGGAGTAGGTCGCAAGAATACCCTTCGGTGATAACAGGCGAAGAGCTCTCAAATTAAGTTCTTTATATCCGCGCATCGCTCCGTCGATCGACTCCTTACTGCGGGCGAATGGTGGAGGGTCTAAGATAATCAAATCGAAGGTCACCTCGCGGTTCGCACCAAACCAATCAAACACATTGGCGACTTCAAATTTTGCATTGAGGCTATTTCGTTCAGCGGCCAACTGAGCGGCTTTAATAGCATCTTCCGACGAATCCAAGCCCAGCACGGAAAGAGCTTCGGCCTTCGCGCAGGCTAAGCCAAATCCACCTTGATTACAAAAAGCATCAAGCACGCGACGGCCTTTCGCGAATTGAGCGATGCGCACATGCTGTTCGATTTGGTCGAGATACATTCCCGTTTTCTGACCGCCCACTAAATCAACGCGGGCTTCGATATCCCCTATCTTCATCCAGCACGGTTCGAGTGGGTTGCCCGAGGCGGTTGTGATGCTACTCTCTAAGCCTTCAAGTTCTCGAACTGAAGCGTCATTGCGAATCACGATTTCACGGGGTTGCAACTCGCGTTTCAAACAGTCGATAATTTGGGGCAAGCGTTGATCGATGCCAAAAGTCAGAGCCTGCACCGAAAGCAAATCGTTGTAACGATCCACAACCAAGCCTGGTAAATTATCCGCCTCCGACCAAATGAGGCGACAGAAAGGTTTGTTAGCACGACGGCGAATCGCTGTCACAATCAGTTCATCGAGTAACGGGCCATCCAACGAAACCAATCGGTGGGAATAACGGCGCCACGCGATTTGAGACTTACTACTCCAAAGACCAGAACCGATACTTTTGCCTTTGAGATCAAGGAGCTCCACACACTCACCCGATTTAGGCAATGGACCATTGGTAATTATTTCCCCGAGAAATGCCCAGGGGTGACCAAAAAGAACGCGAGCCGGAGGGCCCGCTTTGAGACGTAGAGTTTGCAGCATTTTAATTTACAGCCCTAAGTTTGGGCGTGATCCAAAGAATAGTGAGTATAACCGGCAACCATGCAGCAATCATAGGCGGAATCGCTCCGCTGTTACCAAAGGCGTTACAGAGTGCCGATATAAAATAGAATAATAGAAACAGACCAAAGACTTTCGCCACGCCCACCATCGGACTCACGCGACCTCCGACCACCGAGAAGGGAATAGCCACAGCAATCACCACCAAACAGATGGCGGGTGCAGCCAGAATCGAGTGATAGCGCATCGCATAAGCAGCATTACGTCCACCCGCATTGCTACCTGTTTGATCCACAAATCGATTCACTTCACGAAAGGATAGCGTATCGGGATCACGTTTCGCAAAAAGCATTACCTCAGGATCCTCATCATAATCAGGAATATTTAATTCCTTAAAACGTGGCTGCGATAAAAGAGAACCCGTCTCAGCGTTAAATTTTAGGTCGCGGCCCTCTTTAAAAATCCAGACCCATTGATTATTTATTTTTTTAAATTCTGCAAAGTCGGCCTTAATACTCCGAATACGACGACCCTTTTCGTCGAACGAATCTACGGATACCTCGAAGGCCTGACCGGTCGTTAAACCCAAGCGGGTAATCAGCCAAAAGCGGTGCTTCTTGGTATTTTCGAATGAGACGAAGTCCGACTGGCCCGAAGGCAATACAGTTACATTCTTAGCACGTAGGGCGTTAAACTGTTCACGTTCGAGCAGACTGTTCTGTGCTTCAATCACATCAGGTACGAACACCGCATTGAGTAAAATAAGTAGCGCGGTGAAAATTCCGCCGACCCACCAGAGCGGAGCGGTGATTCTCGCGATGCCCACTCCCGCGGCACGCAATGCAGCGAGCTCTTGATTGCGATTCATGGTGGTCAAAACAAACACTGTGGAGACCATCAACGAAATCGGCACAATCGTTGAAATTCGGATTACGATGCTATAAAAGAAATAAATAAGGACGTTTAAAACAGAGGTTTTTAGATTAATGAATTCAGGAATCCAATTATAGGCTTCGGATATAATGAGAATTCCGCAAAAACTCGCAAAGCAGAGGCTAAAAACCTTGGCCCATTCTGAGAGAATATAACGATCGAGTAAACGCACCGTCACCGATGTCAGCAGAGTCGCCCCAGCCAGCAATCCCAAAGGTTATCGATTGAACGGGCTGTGGGGCTGTAAAACCATAACTCCAGGCCAACAAACTGTCTAATTATTCAATTAATATCATTTTTGAGTGTTTTCCCCTTGCCCCCGAACACTCCAACCCTTTTCTCCACCTTTCCACTTCTTACGGACATGACCCAGCACAACAGTTTCAAATCAAGCGCCAGTTCAGCTGGTGCCAAACGCAATGTTCTCAAACGCTTCGAGCGCGTTGAGTTACTCAAGAAACGCGGTACCATCAAGGATATCAAGCGCGTGACCAAACTTCCTAAGACTAAACCAGAAGCTTAAGTCCGGGTCGCACCCTTTTGCGAAAAGCCCGCCTGGACATTCCAAGCGGGCTTTTTTGTTTTAAGACCAAAACCCACGCTCGCCTAGCCCTCCTCTTTTTCTCATCCTTCATCTAATACCTTCGGCGTATGCAAAACTCTGGCTCCAAATACCGTCCCTTCCAAACGGTGCGTTTAGAAAAACGCCAATGGCCCGACGCCTCAATCACGCACGCGCCTCGCTGGTGCTCTGTCGATTTGCGCGACGGTAATCAGGCCTTAGCGATTCCGATGAACGTCTCTGAAAAATTAGAGATGTTTAAAATGTTGTGCGATATCGGCTTTAAGGAAATTGAAATTGGATTCCCTTCTGCCTCCGACACGGAATTTGCCTTCACGCGTGAACTCATCGAAAAGAAATTAATTCCGAACGATGTTTCCGTGCAGGTATTAGTTCAGGCCCGTGAACACTTGATCCGTCGAACCATCGAGTCATTAAAAGGTGCCCGTCGTGCCATCGTCCACCTTTATACCCCGACCAATCCGGCCCAACGCGAAATCGTTTTTGGCTTATCGAAAGAAAAAGTCCTGGAAATGGCTGTAGCCGGCACTCAATTGGTTCGCGAGTTAACCGACGCCTTACCTGATACGGATTGGCAATTTGAGTTTAGCCCAGAAACCTTCGTCTTAACTGAAGCAGAATACGCTTTAGAAGTCTGTGAAGCGGTTTCGAAAGCTTGGGGTGCGACCGCGGAAAGAAAAATTATCTTAAATTTACCACTCACTATTGAAGCCGGCACACCGAATACACACGCCGATCAGATTGAATGGTTCTGCACTCATTTACAAAATAGAGCGAGTGCCGTGGTTTCTTTACACACCCACAACGACCGCGGAACGGGCGTAGCTGCTACTGAATTAGGTTTAATGGCAGGCGCTGATCGTGTTGAAGGCACTTTATTTGGTAACGGTGAACGCACGGGCAACCTAGATATCGTTACAGTCGGGCTAAACATGTTCTCGCACGGCATTAATCCTCAGTTGAACTTTAAAAACCTACCACAGATTCGGGAAATCTACGAACGCTGCACACGCATGAGCGTTCATGAACGTCACCCCTACGCTGGCGATTTAGTTTTCACGGCATTTTCTGGCTCACACCAAGATGCGATTAAAAAAGGGATGGATCGTCGCAATAAAGACGGCGAACACAGCGCTTGGCAGGTCCCCTACCTCACAATCGACCCCATGGATATTGGTCGTTCCTACGAAGCCATCATTCGTATTAATTCCCAAAGCGGTAAAGGTGGAGTCGCCTATATTTTAGACCGCGAGTTCGGTTTTGATTTACCTAAGTTGATGCACCCTGAAGTGGGCAATACCATCGGACAATACGCCGATAGCTTAGGACGCGAATTATCGCCTAAAGAAATTCACGAAAAATTTCGTTTAGATTTCGTGAATATTTCTAAGCCCCTTGAGTTAATTGATTTCAACACCCAGTCCACCAGCAAGGAATCAGTGAAGTGCACCGCTGAAGTAAAATACCGCGGAGAAAAAATGAATATTGAAGGCCAAGGTAATGGTCCGATCAGCGCCTTGGTTCATGCCATTGCGAATAAAGGTTGGGCTAAGTTCACCTTGCGCGATTACCGCTCACACGCTTTATCCTCCGGCGAAGAATCCTCGGCTGCTGCTTATGTTTCATTACAGTCCGATAGCGGCAAGACCGTTTGGGGCTGTGGCGTCGATCCGAACATTGAAATCGCTGGCCTCAAAGCACTAGTCAGCGCCGTCAATCGCCTCTCCTAAAATGAGTGAAAAATTTAAAGTCATCTCTGTTGAGCAATTACAGAAGCTCGAGGGACATGATAAAATTTTAGTCGATGTCAGATCGCCTGCGGAATACCGCAGCCTGCGTGTTCAAGGCGCCGTCAATCTACCTTTAAATACCATCAGTTGCGCTGACGTCCAAAAACTCATTGGTGATAAACAAAATCCGGCCATTATTTTACTTTGTGGAAAAGGTGGGCGTGCACGCAAAGCTGCGGAAATTCTTCAAGCGGGATCATTCAATCTTCTCGTGGTCGAAGGTGGAACTAATGCCTGCGTTGAAGCGAATCTTCCCATTGAAAAAGGCGGAGAGGCAGTGATTTCTATTGAGCGACAAGTGCGCATCGGTGCTGGAAGTATAATTTGTCTAGGTGTAGCACTCGGATATTTCGTTAATCCCAATTTTTATTTCCTCAGTGCTTTTATCGGCGCCGGACTTATTTTTGCGGGAATTACTGATTGGTGCGGCATGGGACTCCTCATGGCCCGCGCCCCTTGGAATAAATAATTATTGAGGGGACACGTGGGCAAGGTGACACGGTGACGAGGGGAGATGCGAGGACGCGACGCAGTCGCGTCTCTACCCTGCCCCATCTACCTCCCAAGTTCTTCGGAGCGATTCTTAGCGGCTAATAAGGCAGCCTTAATCGTCTCGCGGAATTGATTCTTAGAGAGAGCCTCTAAACCTGCTTTAGTCGTTCCACCAGGCGAGGTGACTTGATTGCGTAAATTTTCAGGCGTCTCTTGGGTCGACTGCAATAAGGCGAGTGAACCGATGAATGTTTGTCTGACGAGCAACTGTGCTTGCACCGGCGTAAATCCAAGTTCCACAGCAGCTTCTTCATAGGCTGAAATGGTTTCAAAGAAAAATCCAGGGCCACTGCCGGAGACAGCAGTCACCGCATCGAACATGTTTTCAGGGATTTCTAAAGTCATCCCTAAGCCATCACAAATGGCTGACACAATCGCCCTATCACTGGTGGTAAGAGTTTTCGCAGAGCAAAGCGCGGTCACACCCTTACCAATCGCTCCAGGTGTATTTGGCATTGTCCGTACAACATTCCGGGATGAACTAAAAAATTGTGTGAGTGTCGCCAAACGCGTTCCCGCTAAAACCGATAAGACTAATTTATCTTTTGCTAATTTCCCATAGGACTCATTGAGCATCGGAAACTGTTGTGGCTTACAGGCGACCACAACCGCATCCGCACCCGCAAATAAATCTTCCGCGCTGGTGGCGATGATTACGCCCGTTTCCTTGGCTAAATCTTTTGCTGAATGATTGGCACCGCCGATGATCTTGATATCGCCAGGCAAACAGGCACCAGAGCGAATGAGACCGCGCACGATAGCCCCAGCCATACGCCCTGCTCCGATGAATGAAAGTTTAGCCATGGTGATTAAAGTGAACGAATTGCTGAATCCAATGTAGCACAGGCTTGGTCAATGTCGACCCCTTCGTGAGCGGTCGATAAAAAGGCCGTCTCATAAGGCGAAGGTGCTAAATACACCCCATGATCTAAAGCATAACGAAATACTTTACGATAAAGGTCACCGTTCGACGCAATCGCTTGATCGTAATTGTTAACTACCTCGGGATTGAAAAATAATGAGAACATTGAACCCACTTGAGGTACGTGCAGTGGAATTCCTTTGGCCTTCGCCGCAGACAATAAGGTATCGCGAACTTTTATACCAAGTTGGTCTAGTCTCTGATAAGGATTTTCACGTTTTAATTTTCTGACTGCTGCTAAACCAGCCGCCATAGCGAGCGGATTTCCACTGAGTGTGCCAGCTTGATAAACCGGACCCAGCGGCGCGAGTTTATCCATGATCTCCGCCTTACCACCGAAAGCTCCAACCGGAAGCCCACCACCAATAATCTTTCCTAAACAAACTAAGTCAGGCACGACGTTATGTAATCCCTGAGTGCCCGCTAGTGAAAGTCGGAAGCCGGTCATCACTTCATCAAAAATTAATACGGCACCGTGTTTGGTACAAAGATTTCGCAGGCCTTCGAGAAAGCCTTTTTGCGGTAAAATTAATCCAACGTTCGCAGGATAAGGCTCGATTATCACACCCGCGATAGCACCGGGATTGGCTTCAAAGATTTTTTCTACATCGGGTAAATTATTATATTCAGCCACCAACGTATCAGCCGCTGTACCCTTCGTCACGCCTGCTGAATCGGGATTTCCCTGGGTGAGCGCGCCCGAGCCAGCTTTTACCAAAAGAGAATCAACATGACCATGATAACATCCGGAAAATTTAATAATTTTTTCGCGGCCCGTGTAACCGCGAGCCAAGCGAATAGCCGACATCGTTGCTTCGGTCCCACTATTAGTCATCCGTACTTTTTTAACTGCTGGCACGCATTCTAAAATCAGTTTAGCCATTTCAACTTCGAGAGGATTAGGTGTACCAAAACTCGTTCCAGCCTCCAAGGCCTCTTGGATCGCCTTTCTAATTTCCGGATCGTTGTGTCCGTGAATCGCTGGCCCCCAGGTTAAAACGAAATCAATCAGTTGCTTATTATCTACGGTCGTTAAGCGCGCACCGTTGGCCGACTTCGTGAAAAAAGGTATTCCACCGACCGAGCGAAAGGCTCGCACGGGAGAATTAACCCCACCCGGAATCATCGCTAGGGCTTCTTGGAATAACTGCTCGGAAGATTTCACACTTCAAAACCAACACAGCTACGGCATTTGGTCAACGGCTGAGCGATATAAAAACAAAAAGGGCCAGCTGGTTGGCTGGCCCTTTTAAGAACATTATGAGAGATTATTTCTTACCGTCGTCGACAACCTCGAAGTCACCGTCGACCACTTTGCCATCTTTCGCTTTTCCGTCTTTAGCTTCGGCGCCACCTTGAGGGTTAGCTTCGGCTTGTTTCGCGGCGTCAGCGTAAATTGCCTGAGCGGCTTCGCTGAGTGGCTTGATGATGGCTTCGTGCGCCTTTTGGAACTCTTCAGCGGTGGCTTCAGGTTTCTTGAGGAGCTCTTGACCTTCCTTAATCGCAGCTTCGGCTTGGGCCTTGGTTTCGCCAGGGAACTTGTCGCCGTTTTCTTTGATTTGTTTTTCACCTTGGAAGATAATGGCGTCGAGTTGATTGCGAGCTTCGGCACCCTCACGAGCTTTCTTATCTTCATCGGCATGGAGTTCGGCTTCCTTACGGAGCTTCTCAACTTCTTCTTTCGAGAGACCCGAAGATCCCGTGATGGAAATCTTTTGAGCTTTGCCAGTTCCTTTATCCGTCGCGCTGACGTGCAAGATACCGTTCGCATCGATATCAAAGGTCACTTCAATTTGTGGAGTACCACGTGCTGCAGGCATAATGCCATCGAGCTTAAATGTACCGAGGTGTTTATTATCTTTAGCCATCGGACGTTCACCTTGGAGAATAACAATATCTACAGCGGGCTGATTATCGGCGGCCGTGGAGTACACTTGTGATTTCTTGGTAGGAATCGTGGTGTTACGATCAATCATCGCGGTCGATACACCGCCCATGGTTTCAATCGACAAGGTTAACGGTGTAACGTCGAGCAAGAGAACGTCTTTGACGTCGCCCTTCAAAACACCGGCCTGAATAGCAGCGCCAATCGCAACGACTTCGTCAGGGTTCACACCTTTGTGTGGATCTTTGCCAGCGAGTGAACGAGCGATGTCGTTAATCTTAGGCATACGAGTCATCCCACCGACCAAGACGAGTTCATCGACTTCACTAATCGAAAGGCCTGCATCCTTTAAGCAGCTTTCGAAAGGCTTTCTGGTGCGCTCGGAAAGATCATCACAGACCTTTTCCATTTGGGCGCGGGTGAGAGTGACGTTAAGGTGCTTTGGACCAGTCGCATCGGCCGTGATAAACGGTAAGTTGATATCGACTGAGTTCGAAGAGGATAAAGCAATCTTCGCTTTTTCTGCTTCTTCTTTCAGTCGCTGACGAGCCATCGGATCTTTCGAAAGATCGATTCCTTGTTCAGCACGGAATCCATCAATAAGCCATTGGATAATGCGTTCGTCCCAATTGTCGCCACCGAGTTCGGTGTCGCCGTTGGTTGCTTTAACTTCGAAAACACCACCACCGATTTCGAGAATCGAGACGTCGAACGTTCCACCACCTAAATCGTAAACCGCGATTTTCTCATCACCCTTCTTGTCTAAACCATAAGCCAAGGATGCAGCGGTTGGCTCGTTCACAATACGAAGCACTTCTAAACCGGCGATGGTACCGGCGTCTTTGGTAGCCTGACGTTGGGAGTCGTTAAAGTATGCGGGCACTGTGATCACGGCCTGGGTAACTTTTTCACCGAGGTAAGCTTCGGCATCGGCCTTGAGTTTGGCTAAAACTTTTGCCGCGATTTCTTCAGGGGCAAAGACGCGAGGTTTTCCTTCGACATCGCATTCGATAGCAGCGTCGCCATTTTTTCCTTCAACAACCTTATAAGGAAGTTTGGAGGCGATATTTTTAACTTCGGAGAATTTGCGACCGATGAGGCGCTTCGCCGAGAAAACGGTGTTCTTCGGGTTGGTGACCGCTTGGCGCTTCGCCGCTTGGCCGACGAGGACTTCACCTGTCTTAGTGAAGGCGACGACTGAAGGCGTCGTACGTGCGCCTTCTGAATTGGCGATGACGACAGCTTCACCTGCTTCCAGGATGGCCATACAGGAGTTGGTAGTTCCGAGATCGATTCCGATTATTTTACTCATAGTTTATTGTTTTGGGTTTGTCATACTATGGCAGGGCATGTGCCAACGATAAATACCCATAAAATTGAGGTTTTTATCGAATACAGCATGGGTTTAAGACACGGTGACTGGGCATTTTGACAAAGTGTCACAGTCAATCTGTGTCTCGAAGGTCGAACTCTGCCCTTCGCCTTGCCCTTCGACAGCGACTCGACTAACTCAACCCTCCGATGTCGGAATCACTCGACCCATCTACTCGCTTACGTCGTCTACGTGCTACCGCTGGCATTCGTACCATGCTCACAGAAATTTCTGTCGAGCCTCGCCATCTCATTCAGCCTATTTTTGTCACGGAGGGTGAAAGCTTAGAACCGATTCCTTCCCTCCCAGGAATTAATCGCATTCCACTTTCACAACTCGCTGCGAAATGTCATGAGTTACTTAAATTAGGAATTCATGGTATCGCACCATTCCCAAAAGTTGATGAAAGTAAAAAATCGGCCGACGGAGCAGAGGCACATAATTCAAACAACCTCGCGCTGCGTGCCATTCGTGAAGTAAAACAGAAATGTCCAGAGATGGTTGTCTTCGCGGATATCGCTTTGGATCCTTATACCACACACGGACACGATGGAATTTTAAATAGTGCAAAGACCGATGTAGATAATGATAAAACCGTTGATGCATTGGTTAAGATGTCGGTGCTCACGGCTCAAGCTGGAGCGGACTTTGTTGCGCCGTCGGATATGATGGACGGGCGCGTTAATGCTATCCGCAAGGCACTTGATCAGAATGGCCTGACTCAAACAGGCATCCTCGCCTACTCTGCAAAATTCGCTTCGGCCTATTACGGACCATTCCGCGATGCCGTCGGTAGCACTAGAAAATCGGGTGAATCTCTCTCTAAAGCTACTTATCAAATCAACCCAGCCAATCGTCGCGAATCGATCCGCGAGGCGCATTTAGATGACTTCGAAGGCGCAGATATCTTAATGGTTAAGCCAGCAGGAATTTATTTAGACATCATTCGCGATGTTCGTGAATCATCCGCACTCCCGATTGCAGCCTATCAAGTTTCTGGTGAGTATGCACAAATTCATGCGGCCGCCGAAAAGGGCTGGCTCAATCTTAAAGCTACCCGCGATGAATCCCTTCTCGCCATTCGTCGCGCCGGTGCCGATTTGATTTTAACTTATTTCGCAGAGGCCTTCGCCAAGGACAGACAATAAGGTTAGTATGACTTCGCCTTCGCAACACCCGCGCGACCCACTTCATGGGGTCACCCTGCAAAAAGTTCTCGAATATTTACAGAATAAATATGGCTGGCAGGAAATGGGTAATCGTATCCCCATTCGTTGTTTCACCTATGATCCTTCTATTAAATCCAGCCTTACTTTTCTGCGTCGCACGCCTTGGGCACGTGAGAAAGTAGAAGCCTGGTATGTAGTCGATGTACGTGGTGGGTTCGGATCGGGTCCGATGCCGAAGAATTAAATTATTCACAGCTTATCGCTTGTCCTTGCACTTGGGACCGAGCTTTGCCTTATTTTCTTTCCTCTATGCACCTAAAAATTGCAATTCTGCCTGGCGACTACATCGGCCCTGAAGTCATGGCCGTGGCTTTGCCTGTACTCGAAGCTGTGCTCAAGAAATCGGGTCACACGCTTGAGCACTCGACGCATGACGTCGGTGGTGCAGGAATTGATAATCACGGTAAGGCCTTGCCCGACTCCACGTTGGAAGCCTGCCGCAAAGCGGATGCGATTTTATTTGGATCAGTCGGTGGACCTAAGTGGGAAA
Organism: Opitutales bacterium; assembly: GCA_040398005.1. Classification (GTDB taxonomy): domain Bacteria; phylum Verrucomicrobiota; class Verrucomicrobiia; order Opitutales; family UBA953; genus UBA953. The sequence goes on along the minus strand of JBBAUX010000005.1, from coordinate 109,011 downwards.
AACTCCCCCCCAAAGAACAACCCGAGCGCGCTTCTCTTTTACCTTTAAGAAAACATTTCCGACTCTTCGCGAATGTTCGTCCCGGTTTATTGCTTAAGAATTTAATCGAGACATCGCCCATTCGTCCGGATCGTATTCCTAGCGGCGTCGACATGGTGTGCATTCGTGAGCTCACGGGCGGACTTTATTTCGGTGCGAAATCAACCACCACCTTACCTGATGGTGATATTGAAGCGATTGATACGATGGTTTATCGTAAATCGGAAATTGAACGCATCACCGATGTAGCGATTGCGACGGCCCGTGCGCGCCGCAAACACATCACCTTAGTAGACAAAGCCAATGTGCTTGAAACCTCGGTGCTCTGGAGAAAAGTAGTGGCTGACCGCGTTAAAGAAAAGGCACCCGATATCACTTTAGCCTTCATCTACATTGATAATGCGGCAATGCAGTTAGTGCTTCGCCCTGGACAGTTTGATGTCGTCCTGACTGAAAACATGTTTGGCGATATTTTATCTGACGAAATGGCCGTCGTTTGTGGATCCCTTGGTATGATGGCTTCGGCCTCACTCGGCATGGATATCAATCGTCACGGCAAAGGTTATGGACTCTATGAGCCTTCGGGCGGCACAGCGCCTGACATTGCCGGGCAAGACAAAGCGAATCCTTGTGCTCAAGTTCTTTCCGCAGCGCTGATGCTTCGTCACTCTTTCGGCTTAGAAACAGAAGCTAAGGCTATCGAACTCGCCGTTGAAAAAACGGTTGC
>JBBAUX010000005.1:88654-108145 GCA_040398005.1 Opitutales bacterium | reverse complement strand
TACGTATGGCTATTTATTTTTCCGAGACACCGAACCCTGATTCGAAAAAACTCTTTTTAGATCAGTGGATCTAAGAAATCTTTTTTGAGTTAATTTTGTCCATCCAGTACTTAAGCGTCAGGCGACTTAAATCGAATTTACGTTGAGAAAAATCATTTAAGACTCGGCGTAAATTTTCCTCTGTTACATCGCTCCAATCATTCACGATATAAACGGGTAACTGATCATAGAGAGAATCAAGAGGGGATGTTTTTACTATTGGAATACAGCCTAAAGACAGGGCTTCCCATGTGCGGTGACAGTCCAAGCCATTACCGTGAGGAGAAATCACGAACGCATATTTGGACTGGTTTCTCTAGGTAGTTTCGCGATCAACACGCTGTGATTCATAATCGACTAAATCAGGTGCAATCAGTTGCTTTGCCCGAACACGATCAGCACCATATTTGGTCGTCATTAAAAAATGAAAATTAGCATGAGCCTTGGGAATTCGCCGAGACAAAGGCGCGGCAGTTTGATGAATGGTTTGCAATAATTGCTCCTGTTCGGTCGGAGATAATTTAGGACCCCAGTGACTATCACCTTGAGACATAGTATGATAATCCAGACCAATCGGAATCAGTGAAAACTTCGGATGCCTGACGATACCATTCTGCGCAAACCAGTGAATGATGTTAGGGCTTTCAATAAAATTGAGATAGTCCTGCTCACTCGAAAAAATATTAGTCGGCGCATCTTCATCGGCATCGCCTGAAACTAAAACGATAGGATAAGGAATTCGTTCGAGGTTGTGTACGAGTTGACCAATAGCTGAGGTACAAACATAAACCGTCGAACTTGGGCGTAAACCCTCCCATCGGTAGTTGATCATTTCTTTAATACTAGAAACTGGGGTGTCGCTATGGATATCGCAGGATTTCAAGATTCCCCTTGAACTAACGAACCGACAATCGTTCTCGTAAAGACTGTGAGTCATTTAAGTAAATTAACTATAAAATATTCTAAATATCGACTCAATTAATACTCTACCGTTTAGGGCGGTTGACGCTAAGAAAACTTTAATCCTACTACTCAAAGGATTACCACTGATGCAAAACTATCTTTTACCCGATTGGTTTAGTAATAATATCCCAAACTTCTTGGAGATAAAATCCTTGTTACCCAGACGTAGTCGCGTTCTAGAAATTGGCTGTTTTGAAGGTCGCAGCACGAGCTGGATGTTACAAAACCTTTTAGAAGCCGATGGCACCATTTGCTGTATCGATACATTTGAAGGATCGCCCGAGCACACCGACATCCAACTTGCCGGTTTATTTGAGCGCTGGCAAAATAACGTAGAAAGCGTTATCGCGGAAAAACAAACCATCAATGTCCAAGTAAAACGCTCGTTTCAAGGTTTAGCTCAATTAATTAAAGATAATGAATCTTTCGATTTTATTTACGTCGATGGTAGTCACACCGCGCCGGATGTCTTAGCCGATGCCTGTATGTGTTGGGGCTTACTCCGTGTAGGGGGAATTATTCTATTCGATGACTATCATTGGCAATGGCCCGAAACCTTGGGCGAATTGGAATATCCTAAACCCGGTATTAATGCTTTTGCCAGTGTTTACAGAGACGAGATGAATGTAGTTATTTCCAACTACCAAGTAGCTTTTCGGAAGTTATCTTAAATATGTCTAATGACAAAATCATTCCACCCGAGGTTTTAGATGATAATTTCTATCATTCCTTGGTTCATTGTGCCAGCCGATCAGATATTAAAACGATTTTAGAAATAGGTTCTTCAAGCGGAGAAGGGAGCACCGATGCCTTCGTCAAGGCCATCCGACAAAGACCCGATCAAAATTCCGTTAAACTATTTTGTATGGAAATCAGTCAGGCCCGTTTTGAGAAATTAGCCGAAAATTACAAAAATGATTCTTTCGTTAAACCCTATCGCCTTTCTTCTGTCAGCATTAACCAGTTTCCCTCGAAAGAGGCGGTCATCCATTTTTATCAAAATTTTAAGACTAATCTTAATCTTTACCCCTTAGAACAAGTGCTCGGCTGGCTCGAACAAGATCTTAACTACATCGCAAGCAGTGGCCTTGATGCGTGTGGTATTGATTTCATTAAAAAAGATCAAGGTATCGAATTTTTTGATATGGTTTTGATTGATGGTTCAGAGTTTACCGGAAGTGCCGAACTTAGTGCAGTGATTGGTGCAAAAATCATCGCCCTAGATGATATCAATGCATTTAAGAATTTTCAGTCCCACCAACTGCTCTTAAACCACCCGGGTTATAAAATAATCGCTCGTGAGGTAGCCCTACGTAACGGTTTTGCCATCTTTGAGAGAGTGTCTTAAAGTTTAGTTTTTTGGACGTTTGATTTGCACTCATGGGGCTATGCGTAAATTGTCCTAATGAAAACCACTATCGTCGTACCAGTCATGACAATGGCACATTGTGTTTTTCTGCCTCAACAGCTTCTGCCTTTGCGCATTTTCGAGCCGCGCTACCAACGAATGCTCAAAGCAGCTTTAGCGGGAAATCAAATGTTTGCGGTCTCTCAATTAGATAAAGCGAAGACTTCTAAAACTAAACAGGAGCAGCCTTACCCCTTTACCTGCGTAGGCAGGATTACCGGACATCTTGAATTAGACGATGGTACCCACCAAATCATTTTAGAAGGATTAAGACGCGCTAAAGTTCACTCAATTTCGCACGAAGGGCCCTACCCGCTTTTAGAAATCAGCCCAGTGATCGACGAAGATGAGGCTGACTCCATCGCCTTCACCCGCGAAATCGCCCGAACTCTCGCCTTCACCGAACATCTTTTGTCTGATGCTGAAGAGGACGTCCAACCGCTCCTCGATCGCTTCCGCGGACTGGCCAATAAGCCAGGCGCATTAGCCGATGCCGTCGCCGGTCACCTTGTCGCGCAAACGGATATCCGACGTGAACTCCTCGAGTGCCTGTCACCCATCAAACGAATCGCCAAAGTCGCCGAAGTCCTTTCCGCTTTAACTGCCCAAAAAGACCTCGATGACGAAATTAAGCCCCCTAATCTCGGGCTAAATTAGCATTTTGGGTAAATAGGCTATTTTCCAAGGTTTTAGACTAGGTTTAACTTGCAACTTGGAATCATTCCAACTCATTAGTCGTTTAGAATGATTCAAAATCTCAATAAGCACGATCGGGACTCTCTACACGAAGCTCTCGCAAAAAGCGGACAAAAAATCACCCCGCAACGTGAGATTGTGTACACGGTTCTTTTGGCCCAACGCGATCACCCGACCGTCGACGAAGTTTATAATCGCGCTTTAGAAACGATGCCAGGTCTGTCACTCGCCACAGTCTACAACTGTCTGGAAACTTTCGTAGGTTGCGGCCTTGTCCGCCAAGTGAATCACGAACGTGAATCCACCCGCTACTGCCCCAACCTCGCCCCGCATGCCCACTTCCGCGATGAGTCCACCGGCCGCGTGCATGATATCGAACTCCCCAAAGAAATTTTGGATCAATTAACCAAAATCTTACCCGCTAACTTTGAAACGGAAACGATCGAAATCAGTTTCCAAGGTCGCACCAAATCTTCCACCCAAAATTAATTTTAACATGCCCGACTCTCTCGTCATCAAAAACCTCAACGCCTCCATCGGCGAACGTGCGATTCTCAAAGATTTTTCTTTGACCGTACCCAAAGGTGAAGTGCACGCCATCATGGGACCCAATGGCACAGGTAAAAGCACCCTCGCTAAAGTTTTAGCAGGCCACCCCGACTATTCTGTTCAATCCGGCGAAGCTTTTATCGACGGTGAACAAATCATCGGCCAAGAGCCCGATGCCATTGCCCGTGCGGGCCTTTTCCTCGCGTTTCAATACCCGAGCGAAATCCCTGGCGTGACCATCGCTAACTTCATTCGCGCGGCCATTGTTGCTCGCCAAGCTAAGGGTGCACCCTTCAACGCTAAAGCCTACTACGCTGAACTCTACGCCAAGATGGACGCTCTAAAAATGGATCGCAAATTTACGGCGCGATTCGTGAACGAAGGTTTCTCGGGCGGCGAAAAAAAGCGCTGCGAAATTCTTCAGCTCATGATGCTCAAGCCAAAGTATGCCGTGCTGGATGAAACCGATTCCGGCCTCGATATCGACGCCCTGCGTATCGTCTCCGACGGTGTTAATCACATGCGCGGACCTGACATGGGCTTCCTGGTGATCACTCACTATCAACGCCTCCTCGAATACATTGTACCCGATCGCGTTCACATCATGTACGACGGACGCATTGTTCACAGCGGTGGCAAAGAACTTGCGATTGAACTCGAAGCAAAAGGCTACGAGTGGGTTAAAAAAGATTTAGCCAACGCCTAATAAAATGTCCCAATTCGACGACACTCAAGCCCAACGCGAAGCGATCGATGTCGATCGCACGAAGGGTGATTTTAAATACGAAGAAAATTATGCCTTCGATGCCGGCATCGGCCTATCGGAAAAAGTCGTTAACTACATTGCCGATGTGAAAGGTGAAGAATCATGGATTCGTGAGTTCCGCTTAAAAGCGCTGAAAACATTCACCGATATGCCTATGCCCACCCACTGGGCGACGGACGACTTAAAAAATATTCATTTCGACAAGATTCGCTATTACCTTTCGAAAGGACAAAAAGTGAGTCGCACCTGGGAAGAAGTTCCCGATGACGTTAAAGAAACTTTCGAACGCCTCGGCATTCCCGAAGCGGAAAGAAAATTCCTCGCTGGCGTCGAAGCACAATTCGACTCCGAAGCCGTGTACTCTCGCATGAAAGATGAAATGTCGAAACTCGGCGTCATCTTCTGTGGACCGACCGAAGGCCTGCGCGATCACCCTGAGATTTTCCGCAAGTGGTTCGGTAAAGTGATCCCCATCGGTGATAACAAATTCTCCGCACTCAATTCCGCAGTGTTCTCAGGTGGTTCATTTATCTACGTTCCTAAAGGCGTCAAAGTCGCTCAGCCCCTCCAAGCTTACTTCCGTATCAACGCCGAAAACTTCGGACAATTCGAACGTACGCTCATCATCGCAGACGAAGGATCCGAAATCACTTACATGGAAGGTTGCACGGCTCCTAAATTTGAAACGGCGACCTTACACTCAGCCGTGGTCGAATTAGTCGCACTCAAAGGTGCCAAAATTCAGTACATCACCGTACAAAACTGGTCCGCTAATGTATTTAACTTAGTGACCAAACGTGGTGTTGCCGAAGAAGACGCGGAAGTTCGCTGGATTGATTGTAATATCGGCTCACGCCTCACGATGAAATATCCTGGCGTTGTCTTACGCGGCAAACGAGCCCGTGGCGAAGTGCTCTCGATTGCTTTAGCAAATGACGGACAGCACCAAGATACTGGCGCGAAAATGATTCACGCCGCCGATGAAACTACTTCTAACATCATCGCCAAGTCTATCTCCGTGGGTACAGGTCGTTCGACCTATCGTGGTCTCGTGCACATGCCCAAGACTCTTAGAAACTGTAAAAATAATACCGAGTGTGACGCGCTCTTAATCAATGAGCATAGTCGCACCGACACTTATCCAGCGATTTCCGTTCGCGGTCAGAAAAACTTCGTGCAACACGAAGCCAGTGTTTCTAAAGTCTCCGCTGAACAGATTTTCTATATGATGCAGCGCGGACTCTCAGAAGGCGAAGCGATGTCCCTCGCCGTCAACGGATTCGTGAATGATTTAGTCAAAGAATTCCCGATGGAATACTCGGTAGAATTAAAACGTCTGATTGAATTACAAATGGAAGGGTCCGTCGGATAATTATGACTACTCTCTCTACTTCCGCCGTTAATATTCTCGATCAGGCGACCCAGAAGAATCTGTCGCAAGCACAGGTCGGTCACGACTGGTTTGTCCAATTAAAACAAAAGGGATGGGAAAAATTCACCGCCCTGCCTATGCCCATTCGCACTGATGAAAAATGGCGTTATTCCGATACACGTTCACTCAGTTTAGAAAACTATCATATCGGAAAAATCCCCAGCGAAGACGAAGTAAATCAGTTAATTGCACAGTCTCATTTTATTTCTCGACCTGCCGGACTCATCATCCACGTCGACGGACATTGCGTCCTCCGTCCCGCCATCAGTGCTGAGCTCGCCGCGCAAGGTGTGAAATTCGAATCACTTCAAGACGCACTCAAACACCACCCTGCTCTTTTAAAGGAATTTTTATTGAAACACGAAGCGGGTTTAGGCGGTGCGAAGTTTTTAGCACTCCACCAAGCGTACCTTCAGTCCGGATATGTTCTTCATGTACCGAAGGGTGTTGAAATCAAACAGCCCTTTGTGTCCGTCAATTGGACGCTCACTGAAGGTGTCGCCATCTTCCCTCACACCTTAGTCATCGCTGATGATCGTGCAAAAGTATCTGTCCACGAATATAATTTAAGCGCTAAGCCAAACACGAAGGCATTAGCCATTTCAGCCGCCGATCTTTATGCTGGCTCGGGTGCCAATATTTCTCGCTTCTCCGTTCAAGGTTGGAGCACGGAAACACAATCATTCGAAATCGCTAATACTAGCGGTGCGAAGGACTCACTCATTTCATCAGTCAATGCCGCGCTGGGCAGTCGTCGTGCACGTCTTGAAAATACTGTGCGTATTGAAGGTCCTGGTGCCGATGTTCGTCTCTATGGTATCAGCGTGGCCACGGGTGAACAAGAATTCGACCAACGTACGCTGCAAATCCACAATGCTGGCAAAGCGAAGTCAGATTTACTCTTTAAGAATGTGTTACTCGGTAAATCTCGAACCATTTTCTCGGGTCTGATTAAAGTTGCGCCCGATGCTCAGCAAACGGATGCGTATCAAACCAATCGCAATCTCTTGCTCTCGGGCGAAGCGGAAGCCGATTCGATGCCTGGTTTAGAAATCGAAGCGAATGACGTGAAATGTTCGCACGGGGCGACTACTGGCCAAGTAAATCCGGAAGAGCTCTTTTATCTTTTAGCCCGCGGTATTCCCCTCTCGGTGGCTCAAGAATTACTCGCCGAAGGTTTCCTCGAAGAAGTTTTATCTAAAGTAGATGACGAAGAATCTGCCTCGGTCGTAAGAGAAATGTTCCGTCAAAAATTTCATCAATCCTAATATGTCCGAAGACACCACAGGCCAGCGTCACATTCCGAGTCCCCACGACCGTACCCTCACGCGTGATGTGCAGGCCACCGTCATTCCTGCGGGCGAACCTGCCGTCTTACCTGCGGGCACCAAAGTCAGCATCACCCATCGTCTCGGTGGTAATTTCACGGTAGTCTGTGATTCGGGCATGTTCCGTATTCGCGGTTCCGATGCCGACTCTCTCAGTGAATCCATTCCGACCGATTCGAATGAAGCAGAAGGTAAGACCGATGCCCATGGCTCTATCGGAACAGCCGAGCACCCTGGACACCAAGGCAAACCCAGCGACGAAACCATTTGGACTCAGCTCAAGACCGTTTTTGATCCGGAAATTCCCGTGAACATTGTTGATCTGGGCTTAGTGTATTCCTTGCAGATAGAATCGATTGATGGTTCGCCCGATAATCATAGCGTCACAGTGGCCATGACGCTTACAGCACCCGGCTGTGGGATGGGTCCAGTGATTGCCGAAGATGCACGTAATCGAATTTTAACGGTGCCCGGTGTGAATCGTGCGCAAGTGAGCATCGTTTGGGATCCACCTTGGACCCAGTCGATGATTTCCGAAGACGGCAAAATGCAACTCGGTCTGATTTAATTTTTAGTGGCTGACGAAAAACCTAAAGCCTTCGATCCGTACGATCCGGAAGTTATTGCCCGGAGTAATCGTGCTATCTTGGTAGGTCTACAGCGCCAAGAAGATACGGCCGAGGAATCTCAAGCCTTACTCAACGAACTCCATGAGCTCGTGAGTAATCTTGGGGTTGAAATTCGCGACGCGGTCATCGCCAGAATTCGCGAAGAGAGTCCAAGGCATTTAGTAGGCTCGGGTAAAATGGAAGAAATTGTCGCGCTCGCGAAATCTAAAGAATGTGGCCTGATTATTTTTGATGATGCGCTGACTCCGGCCCAACAACGCAATTGGGAAAAAGATTCGGGCGGACTCAAAGCCATCGACCGACAAGAAATCATCTTAGATATATTTGTCACTCGGGCTAAGACCAAAGAGGCAGTTTTACAGGTCGAATTAGCAAAATTACAACAACAGTTACCGCGACTAAAAAGACTCTGGTCGCACTTGGATCGTCAACGTGGCGGCGGTGCGATGCAGCGTGACGCGGGTGAAACGCAGATGGAAATGGATCAACGAAAAATCCGTGATAAGATTGCGAAAGTGCGACGCGATCTCGCGGCGGTCGTAGCGCAACGTGCGACGCAACGCAAACAACGGCACCGCATTCCGTTACCCTCCTTTTCTATTGTGGGCTATACGAACGCTGGAAAATCCTCGCTGCTCAATCGTCTCACGGGGGCTGATGTTTTGGCAGAGGATAAATTATTTGCGACGTTGGATCCAACCACGCGAAGATTAAAATTACCCTCAGGTCGTGCCGTACTTTTGACAGACACCGTGGGTTTTGTGCGTCGCCTCCCCCACCAACTGGTGGAAGCTTTTAAAGCGACCTTGGAAGAAGCCGTGCAGGCCGATTTTTTATTACACGTAGTCGACCTGTCGTCTCCCGAACGCGTTAAGCATGCGCAAACCACTTTGAATGTGTTGATGGATATCGGAGCGGGCGATCGACCGATCATCACCCTTTTAAATAAAGCAGACATAGTTGATGAAGCCACACGGGCTGAGGCGCTTGCGGCACACCCGGGAGCTATCATTATCAGCACCATCACCGGCGAAGGACTGCCAAGACTTTTACAAACACTCGAAGACTGTGCGTCAGAAAATGATTTGAAGTTAAATCTTTTTATCCCTCACGCTGAGTATAGCCAACTTTCTAAGTTATACGCTTCGGCCTCGATTCTTTCTGCAAAAGCGGATGAGACAGGGACGCGTATTGTTGCAGTGGTACCGGAACGCCTACAGAGCACTTTCCTGCCTTGGGCAGTGAGAAGTTAGAGTTTTTGTCTGGAACTTTGGCAGAAAATAGGGGTTATTACTCATGACCAAGCCCCCATGAAACGTCTTTCCGTTCTAGCCCTATTAATTTCAGCTACTTCATCTTTTGCAGCTGAAGATCCTAAAACAACTGCACGGCTGGCTACTTATAATAAGGAAATCAAACCGATGCTGGATCAGAGCTGTATCGGCTGCCACGGTAAGGACGGAAAAAAACCTAAGGCAGGATTCAATGCCACAACGATTGAAGGTTTAGAAAAAGGCGGAAAAGCAGAAGGCCCAGGAATCACTTGGGGCGATTTAGAGAAAAGTTCACTTTACCGACTCGCCCACCTGGGAGCAACGGCGCGCGACGAAGAACTTGCTATGCCCCCTAAAAAATCTAAAAGCGAACCTCTGACTACCGAGCAATTGGCTAAATTGAAGGCGTGGATTTTGGCGAAGTAACATTCTTAATTAATTATCAAAAAGTCTGCTCTCTGAAGTGACTTTTTACATTTCTTCGGCGGTTGACCTTTAATCTTATAAAAATTAAAAAATAGATACCCATGAGTGAGCGAAACGCAATTAACACTTGGCTAAGATTATTTTTAGCAATTGCACCTGTCTTGCTTTTGTTTGCGGCGATGAGTTTTCTGCCAGCGGACGGACAAACCCGCGGACCAGCCGTTATTTCCATCTTAGGTAATTTTCATATTCTCGCCCTACACATACCCATCGCATTTCTACTCATCGTTCCACTCTTTGAATTGCTCGACAATACCGAGTTGGCTCAAATCGGCACGCGCAGACTTTGTATGGCCGGCGCAGTGAGCGCTTGGATTGCCGCCCTACTCGGAATCATTTACGGACACTTCAATGGATTTGGAGGAACCGATGTCGAGACGCACCTCTATGCGGGTATAGGTACATCGTGCTGGGCATCCATCTCTTGGTACTGCCTGCACAAATCACGAATGGTTCGCCTGATTGTGCAATTTATGGCCATTGTTACCATGTTCTACGCTGCACACAGCGGAGGCGAAATGGTGCATGGTGAAGACTTTCCCTTAAAACCCGCTAAAGTTTCTACTAAAAACTAGTCATGTTATCACTCGTCAAAAAAATCGTCGCGGTTTACTTAATTACTTTTGGTGCAGTCGCCGCCTTCGCAGAAGAGACGACCAAGCCGATTAAAGTTCTTTTAGTGATTGGTGGATGTTGCCACGACTATGCGACCCAAAAAGATGTGATTAAAAATGGTATCGAAGCCCGGATTAATGCCACCGTAGAAATCGCTTATAATGATACCAAAGGTACGAAGCCTATTTTTGAAGCTTATAAAAAACCGAACTGGGCCGATGCCTATGATGTGATTATCCATGATGAATGTGCGGCCGATGTGACTGAGCCAGCGTACGTTGAAAATATTTTAAAAGCTCACCGTGATGGTAAACCCGCCGTTAATCTCCACTGCGCAATGCACAGTTATCGCTGGGGTAATTACAAAGAACCCGTCACCGAAGGCGCCGATAACGCACACTGGTACGAGATGATTGGTCTACAGTCTAACGGTCACGGCCCTAAGTTGGCCTTGGATATTTCATTCTTTAATCAAGAAAGTCCTATCACCAAAGGTTTAACTGACTGGATAACCATCCCCAACGAAGAGCTCTATAATAACGTTAAAATTTTTCAAATCACCCCCTTGGTGCGTGGCAGCCAAATGGTGAAGGACAAAAAAACTGGAGTAGAAAATAAAGTGGAGGCGATCATCGCATGGACCAACTTATACGGACCTAATAAGACTCGCATCTTTAGTACAACGTTGGGGCACGACAATAAAACGGTCGCCGACAATCGCTATCTTGATTTTATTACTCGAGGCTTACTCTGGTCAGTCAATCGTCTCAGCCCGGACGGTAAACCCGAAGCTGGCTACGGCAAAAAATAGGTTTCATGTGGAATAAAATTTATTCTGCCTGCATTTTTATTTTTCTGATTTCGCTCGGAAGTTCCCTCTCTCTGGCCCAACCGGCCGCTAAAGTTGAAAAAGAAAAGGCCAGCGTAAAAAAAGGTGTAGGTCTGGGCAGATTTCCTGACTGGCTTGGAGCTAGAGAATTAAAAGAATTAAACGTCGCTTGGTTCTATAACTGGCAATCCACCAACTCGAAATTTAATACCAGTGTTGAGTTTATACCTATGCTGCGGGCCGGGAAAGTTGGCCCAGGATTAACTCGAGGTGATTTCATTCTTGGCTACAACGAGCCCGATCACCCGAAACAAGACGACATCAGCGTCAAAGAAGGCCTAGCTAATTGGTCGAAGGTAACAGCGAAAGGCAAATTCGTGGTCAGTCCAGCCATGTGCAAGGATCCAATCAGTAATGACTGGTTGCCCGACTTCATGAAAGCCAAACCCAAGGTAGATGCGATTGCGGTTCATTGGTACAAGGGCGCCAATTCCAAAAAATTTATCGATGATATGGAGGCCATCTATAAAGCCTATGATTTGCCATTATGGATAACCGAGTTCGCCTGCCAAACCTCCGAGTCATCCAAATCAGATCCGAAAAAATTCAGTCAACAAGAGGTGAATCAGTTTATTAGCGAAGTGACTCGGTGGATGGAGAGAACTCCCTGGGTACAGCGCTACGCGTGGCATAGCTCGGGTGAAGGCACATCATATCTTTACGACGATTCAGGAAAGTCGCTCAGTGCAACGGGCAAAGCCTACGCTAAAGAACCCAAGTAATTGAGCGTAATTGAAGGGGGAACAAATCCATGGTAATGCAGTCGAATGGCTTGCCACACGTATCAGTTACCTCATTTAAAAACCATGCGCCTCGTTCTCTCACTGCTTTGGCTTAGCACCTCCCTGCTCGCCGTCGAAATCAATCCCGTTATTTCCGATAAATTCTACCGGGAGCCTAATGCAACTTTTGCCATCCACCCGAAGGAAGTTCTCAAAAAAATAGATTTAAATACAGTGAGCCTGGAAGCAGCCCAAAGCCAAATTGAGAACTGCCGTTTAGAAAACCCTGAAGCCATTTGGGTATTTGTGCTTAAAGGTAAGCTGACCGTTAAAGCTACGCCTTTAGTCCTCGGTAGCAAAAACTTTTTAGAATTCGCTGAAGGATCGAGCATTGTAGCCGATGAAAAGACGACCGCAGAAAGTTTAATTAAAATTGAGCAAAGTGAAAACCTAAACCTTTACGGCAAGTCCAAAAAAGGAGGTATCTTAAAAGGAAACGGGAAAGTGGCGGCGGGCATTATCATCAGCAAAAGTTCACGCGTGAATATTGATCAAGTTCACTTCGAAAATTTATCCGTAGGCGTTAAAATCGAAAGCGAAGAAGCCAGCCTGATTCATCAAGCTTGCGCCGTCACCCGCTGCGAGTTCCTGAAAATTGAAAACGCACTAATCGCTAATAAAATCAATGGTTTTGTGGCACTTGATAATTCGTTTAAAGATATTAAGGACACAGGAATTACGGTCAATTCACCCAATGCCACGCTGGCGGGAAACAGCTTTGATAACGTGTTGAAGGCCTTCCAGTTTGGCGGAGAAAATGCTGCTTTTGTGCGCAACACGTTTGTTAACTGCCAGACTGCTTTGGAGACCACAGCGGAAAGTAAATTAGCCTTCATTTCGCAAAATAAAAATCAGGGCAATGAAGTCCTCATCAAGTTAGAAGGCGAAAAACACACCCTCTTTGATAACACTACGACCGGTAAGATTTCCACAGCGGCTAACGCCCCTGCCAATCATTTTATCTATAAGAATCCTAATCTGAAAACCAGCAACGAGCCTACACTCATTGTCTTCAATCCACCCACTTCAAAAAATCCTCATAAAGACAGCAAGATTCTGCCTGGTATGGGACGATTTGATTTAGAGATCAAAGGCGACAAAAGTGCGGATACCCAAAAATGGCCGGACTTAAGTTCAGCCCAGAAGCAAGCCGATGAAGCACGGGCGCAACACCCCCAAGACTTCATCGTGATTCACCTGAAGGGCAACTTTGCGGCACGCACGCCGGAAGGACTAAGTATGCCGGCAAATAGTTGTATCGTGCTCGATGGCACTATCATCGCAGACACCGATAGTCCCATCAGTCCACCCTGGGTTAAAGGCGAAAAACCCACTCAGTTGATTGAGTTTCCCAAAGAAGGCTATGGCGCAGTCTCGGGCGGCAAACTTGATTGTAATAAGAAAATTTTCTACGGCATCCGTACTTCCTCAGGAAAATCGGATCACGGTGTGATTGAAGATGTCACTATTTATAATGCAGCACGCGATGGCGTTTATACCAAGTATCGCAATGGACAATCGAGACTCATTGTCTCCAAGAGTAATTTTTCGAATAACTTTGGGCGCGGCATTTGGCCACATGTAAGCGGACCCGTTTTCGCAATTGAAAACTATGTGGAGACCAGTGGTAAGGACGGAATCGATTTAGACGCGGGCGCCAAGTATAATATCTGCGTTTTCAACACCTCGGTTAAAAATAAACGTCACGGTATCTTCATCGAAGAGGCCTCACACCATAATATTCTTTTCGGTAATGAACTAAATGGAAACCTCAATTCCGCTGTCCACGTCTGGAATGAAGAAGTTAAAGGCAATACAACCGACAATGCGATCGTAGCCAACGTTTGTAACGGGAATCGTCGCGGACTCAGCTGCGGCGGAAGAGACGCTACTAAGTTATCGAGTTCTAATCTCTACTTTAATAACGAGTGCTCTCGTAATACCGACTTTGGTATCATCACAGGCAATAAAAACGGCCTAAATAATTACTTCAGCCAATGCTTCGTGAAAGACAACAAGGCGGGAGATATTCAAGTCAACGAAACGGCTAAGCCTTACCTGCTTAACACGCCTGCCCAATAAGTAACTAGACTGCCGATGACCGATGTTTGCGCTTAGCATATCGTCGGCCAACGCAGAGACCGAGTGTCGCCAGACTTAAGCCTAGACCATAATAACTAGGCTCGGGGATAACGGCGGGAATATAGTCGTAATATAATGACATGCTTTCTGTTGTCGTTAACAGTGTGTAATCGCGAGTCGGCGTACCTCCGTAAGTACCAGTCGCTAAGAACCGAGTGACCGACGTAAAGGCAGGCGCAAAAGATATACCCGTGCCTTGATAAAAGGCTAAATCATTGGTGGCAGATAAATTTAAAATAACCACGGGTGCGGTTAGAATATTGCGAGTAGCATCGAAATTAAATGTCGCTGCTGCTCTGCGTGCAATCGTCTTAGGGAGGGTTTGATTGGTGACGGCGACGCTTCCAGTTTTGGGAAGTGTTCCGACATCGTAGTTAGTCTTTAAACCATTGTTGGCCGTATTGTCTGAACTCGAAGCAGCGTAGAAAAGTACGCCTGTACTGAAGGCAGAAATCGTGGAGCTACCGGTGGACCCCTGGGTAAACGTAAAACTTCCGCCCAGAGAAAATGAGTTAAGTTTGAGGGTGACGGCGCGGAGCGTTCCTAGCCTAGTATCAAATTTTATAAATTTACTATAATTATAAGTGAGATAAATCGCCGAGGTGATTTCAACCGTCTGGACCTGCGTCTGAATCGTGACGGCATGAGCATCGACTGGACGGCATAAAATACCGAGCACGACGATGGCGGTTAATCTACCGATGCATCTTGGGGGACTCGTGCGGACAAGCATACCCCAGGTTTTGGCTAGCTGAACCAAAGCCCCAATCGCTTAGATGCCCCAGGCGTTTGCTAGGATTAATCTGATTCCTAAAAAAACTATTTAAGACTTTAACTTACGACGACGAAGAGCAACCGCAGCCAGCGCTAAGGCCCCTAAAACGAGACCGTAGGTAGACGGTTCTGGCACGGCGGTGTAATCATAGGTCAACGACACATTCGCCAATGAAGAAACTCCCGCATAATCATAGGTAGGACTTCCTCCCATACTTCCGACCAAGCTGACGTCTAAATTAAAGATAAACTCCGGAGCATAACTCACCCCGCTACCGCAATAATCAGCAAGATCGCCGGCCTGAGTCAGCGTCACCGTTAATGGAGAAGATGAAGTGAAGACATATTGCCCATTACTGAGGGTAAAGGTAGCAGAATTATTTTCTGCAACGGACAGTGGCAACGTGGGACTTACTGCCGATAAAGTAGTGGGCGCAGAAACTAAATCAGCGGATAGACCATTATACAAAACACCTGGCTCGGTATCGCCTTGGTAAACATAAAGCTTCGACTCAATGCTTTGAATCGTGGAACTACCGACTACCCCTTGATTAAAAATTAAACTTCCCGCAACACTTACCGAATCCACGCGCAAGGTGACGCTGTTGAGTGTGCCCCAGGAACTGTTGAAGGTTAAAAATGAATGGAGACTGAAATCTTGATTGGGAACCAAAGACAAAGCGTTAGCACTTTGCGTGAGGGTCGCCGCCTGGGCTGACATCGGCAGGACTGCTCCTGTACTAGCGATTAATAAAAAACAGGCGGACAAGTGTCTCATCGGGGTTTTATATTTTCCTTATAATTTCATATAATAAATAAATTGCAGGATTTATTTTTAGGAATTTTAAAATCACCCCGGTAAATCCTGAAAAATTCGAGAAAATCGAGCAAATGACGGCTCAGACCCGCGCCTATCCCATCCCCGAAACAGACAGTGAGACCCAACAACCCGTTGATTGGACTCCATCCGATCATCATCCCTATTTTCATAACCCGTCAAAACAACCTCACGCGATATCGCGATAAACTCTGCTTACATTAGCCGATTTCAAATTAACTCATATAAATCAAAATGAGTGACATCATCGCTGATCTAATTTATCAAAACTCACCCCAATTCCCTATGAATAAGACATCCTGGATAATGATTCTTGGTCTAATTTTGGCCCCAACCGTGGACGCTAAAAATGCTTCTGGGGCCGATGAAGGTGTGACTGTGGAAATGAGTTCAGCTAATTCAGTCGTCGCTGAGACACCAGCCCAACGCGATGCCCGAATGGCTTGGTGGCGTGAAGCGAAGTTCGGTTTATTTATCCATTGGGGAGTTTATGCCGTACCCGCTGGTAAGTACGGTAAGGTTGATACCTACGGCGAGTGGATCATGTGGAACACCAAGATGTCGCCCACCGAATACCAAGGTTACGCTAAAAAATTTAATCCGGTTAAATACAACCCAGATCAATGGGCCAAAATTGCGAAAGATGCCGGTATGCGTTACATGGTAATCACTTCTAAACACCACGATGGCTTTGCACTTTTCCCCTCCAAAGCCAGTAAGTGGAATGTCGTTGATGCCACGGCTTACGGCAAAGATCTTTTAGGCCCACTGGTTAAAGCGGCTCACGAGCAAGATTTGAAAATTGGTTTTTACTATTCTCACTCCCAAGATTGGAACAATCGCGGCGGAGCGATTAAATCATTTAAAGAGGGAGATGGTTGGGACGAGTCTCAAAAAGGAACCTTTGATTCTTACCTTGAGAAAACAGCGATGCCTCAGATACGCGAAATTCTGACCCAGTACCCTATCGATGTTCTCTGGTGGGATACGCCCTTACACATGTACAAGCCAAGGGCTGAGCCGATTGCCAAATTAATCAAAGAAATCAGCCCTAATCTTATCAGTAATACCCGACTCGGCGGAGGGTTTGGCGATTACCATATCGCGGAACAATTTGTACCCTCCACCGGCTTAAAGGGCGATTGGGAAACCTGCATGACACTCAATAAACATTGGGGCTACAATGCGGCGGATCAAAATTGGAAATCATCATCCGAACTGATTCAGAAACTCATCGGCATCTGTGCGAAAGGTGGTAATTTCCTGCTCAATGTTGGACCCACTGCCGAAGGAGAAATTCCAGAGGAAAGCATCAAGCGACTCAACGAAGTAGGTCAGTGGCTCAAAGTAAATGGTGAATCTATTTATGGAACGACTGCGGGACCTTTCACCTTCCTTTCCTGGGGTGCCGCGACTCGAAAAAATCAAACCGTTTACCTTCACGTCTTTAATTGGCCAGCGAACGGTGAGTTACGCCTACCGCTCCACAGCAAAATTAAGAGCACGAAACTGCTCGTCGACCCCAGCAAGGAATTGAAAATCACTCAAGATGCCACGGGCACCATTATTTATCTACCTAAACAAGCGCCTGACAGCGTCGCTTCCGTAATCAAACTCGAAGTAGCTGAAGAACTCGTCGTCGAACCCATCGCTTCGTTTAAGAAAAAACTGACCGCTACAAGTGAGTCGCCCAAAAATCCAGTGGCCGCGGCGCAAGATGGTGATGCCACCCAATATTGGGAAGCTGGGGCAGAAGATAAAAATCCTTATTTAGAATATGATTTAGGTAAGCCCACCCTCATTCACGCACTCGCGGTGGATGAACCCGATCGCTGGCCACGCTATAAACAAGTGGTTCGGGTCGAAATTGAGACCGACCAAGGTTGGAGTCAGCTACTCACAGCCCCAACCAACGGACACGGACAACTGTTTAGATTTACAGAAATTAAGGTTCAAAAAATCCGACTCTACGTGAATCGTGAACTGGGACCAGCCGGCGTTGCGGAATGGCAAGTCTACTCACCCGAGTAAACTACTACCAACACTTGAGATTTTTTCATAGTGCCGTAACGTTACGAGCACTATGAAATCTTTCTCCGTTAAAGCATTTGGTAACACTGAAGCAAAAAATCCTTTAGCGCCTTTAACTATCAACCGTCGTGAAGCAGGTGCCACCGATGTTGAAATAGAAATTTTATACTGCGGCGTTTGTCACTCCGACATCCACCAAGCCCGCAGCGAATGGCCGGGCACCGTCTATCCCTGTGTTCCTGGACATGAAATCGTCGGTCGCGTCACTAAAGTCGGATCAAAGGTTACTCAATTTAAAGTCGGCGACACCAGCGCGGTCGGTTGCATGGTTGATTCCTGTCGCACGTGTAGTCACTGCCAAGCTGGACTTGAACAGTACTGTGTAAATTACGCTACGTTTACTTACAACAGCGCAGACAAACATTTAGGCGGACATACCTTGGGCGGCTATTCATCGCACATTGTGGTCGATGAATCATTCGCCTTAAAAGTTCCGGCGGGTCTAGATTTAGCAGCCACCGCCCCCCTCCTCTGCGCCGGCATCACCACTTATTCGCCGCTCAAACATTGGAAAGTATCGGCCGGTAAAAAAGTAGGAATTGTCGGCTTGGGTGGGCTAGGACACATGGGCGTTAAATTTGCACGCGCTTTCGGTGCGCATGTTGTGCTCTTTACTACCTCTGCCAACAAAGTGGCCGATGGATTACGCCTAGGCGCCCACGAAGTTGTTTTGTCGACCGATCCTGCAGCGATGGCTAAACACACCGGCAGTTTCGATTTTATTTTAGACTGTGTGTCGGCACTCCATGACATCAATGCGTACATGAATTTGATTAAGCTTGATGGCACCTTGACGCTGGTAGGAGTGCCGGAAAAACCCTTAGCCGTTTCCGCTTTCAGTTTAATCCTCCCGCGCAAAAACTTGGCCGGATCATGTATCGGAGGTATCGCCGAAACTCAAGAGATGCTCAATTTCTGTGCCGAACATAAAATTGTTTCCGAGATTGAACTCATTCCTATTCAAAAAATCAACGAAGCCTGGGAACGCATGCTCAAACAGGATATAAAGTATCGATTCGTAATCGATATGGGCTCGCTCAAAAATTAGAGAGCTTTAAACTTTTTTAATTCAGTTTCAGCTTTCGATACTTCCAATTCTTGAGCGGAAATAAGTTGAGCTACTTTTTCCTTATCCCTCAGCGCTTTTTCAATCGAAGATTCAATAGAGACAAATTGACCGCGGGCCAATTCAACATCTTGATCATTCAGTGCACCCTCTTTTTGAAGTTTCTGTATATGCGTGACCCGATCTTGAGCGGGCTTCAGCAAATCGTTTCTGAGTTTAATATGTCCTTCGATGACGGTGCGAACACGTATTAGTTTTTCATACTTAAGACGCGCCTCACTCAATTTAAATTCTAACGCTTTTAACAGAGTCTGCGGATCCAGATTTTCCTTATAAACGGTGGCAGGCTTAGTTACAGCCACTGGTGAAATGGGTGTAGGCGAGCTCACCACTGTTTCGTTTTTAATGACACCTTCTGGTTTTGGTTTTTTCAAATAACTAAAATAGCCCAAGGCGCCCAGGCATAAAACAATTCCTACCACGATTAAGGACTTTAACTTAAGATTTAATAAACTCAAAGAAACTACCTAGGTAATAGTTCAATTAAAGTCCAGCCTCGCATCTCCCCTTGTCCCCGTGCCCACTTCTCCCCTCGATTTAATTAGGTAGGGGCACGACTGCGTCGGGTCTTTTGTATCTCCCCCATGTCACCGTGTCACCTTGCCCACTTGTCCCCTCGCGTGCAGCGCACGCGTTCCTTGTCACCTTGCCCACGTGCCCACTT
>JBBAUX010000005.1:86653-88554 GCA_040398005.1 Opitutales bacterium | reverse complement strand
TGTCCCCTCGCGTGCAGCGCACGCGTTCCTTGTCACCTTGCCCACGTGCCCACTTATCCCCTAGATTACAATAAAGTGGCGGAGAGGATGAGATTGATTGCGCTTCGCTTCAGGGCTCTGCCCCAATCTAAAATTGCGGGGACATGGTGACATGGGGACAGGTTGGCAAGGGGTAGTGTATAAATTAACAATAGATAGGAGGCGCGACTGCGGCGCATCGTTGTATCTCCCCTTGTCCACTTGTCACCGTGCCCACTTGTCCCCTCGCGTGCAGCGCACGCGTTCCTTGTCACCTTGCCCACGTGCCCACTTGTCCCCTCAACTTGGTAAAAGTGGCGGAGAGGATGAGATTCGAACTCACGGTACCCTTTTGGGGTACACCCATTTAGCAAACGGGCGCTTTAGGCCACTCAGCCACCTCTCCAGGTCCGCCCAAATTTGAACGGAATCAATCAGTAAATCGACCCATGGATGAGGTCAAGTGACAACCCCCACGGGCCTAATTATTATTTTGAATTATTTCTAAAACTTACCGCAACTACCTTATAATGAAGGGGTTTATTGATAGGATACCTACACATGAGAAACTTAATTTATCTGGTAGCGGCGATCCTCATCAATCCCACCGATAGTTTAAGAGCCGATAAAGGGCCGAGTGAAACAAATCCTGGTGTTGGCGTTATGAAGCCAGCTGTTCGACATCAGAACACTCACAACCATAAGCCGATGCTTCCTAATCAAGTGAAGGGTCAAATCGGCGACCCTCTTGCAGGATTAACGGCTGCACAACTCGAGGCATTTACGGAAGGTAAAGATGATTTCGAATCAACGGAAACGGTCGCCGGTGGACTCGGCCCTATTTTCAATCGCGACTCCTGCGTTGCCTGCCACTCGAGTCCTGTAACCGGCGGAAGTAGTTCTGTAAACGTCACCCGCTTTACATTTATTTCCAATCGAAGCTTCGACGGTTTAGAATCTTTGGGCGGTACCCTCTTACAAGATCACGCCATTGATCCAGCGGTAGCTGAAACTATCCCACCTGAAGCTAATCACACTTCCTTTCGTAATTCGACTCCGCTGTTTGGTCTAGGTCTCATCGAAGCTATTCCTGATAGAGCTATTTTAGATAATGCCCGTCGCACTCCTGGTGATGGTGTTAAAGGTCGTGCCTCGATGGTAACCGATATTGTTTCTGGCAAAACCATGGTTGGAAAATTCGGCTGGAAAGCACAACAAGCCACCATCTTGGCTTTTTCAGCAGACGCGTACCTCAATGAAATGGGTATCACGAATCGCTTTTTCCCATACGAAAATCCTCCCAATGGTGATACAGCTAAATTGGCGCAATTCGACACGGTGGCGGATCCCGAAGATCAAGTCGATCCAGTAACTGGCAAAAGCGACATCGATAAGGTTGCCGATTTCATGACCCTCTTGGCACCTCCTCCCAGCGGACCTCTCTTGCCTAATGCTGCAGCTGGTAAAAACGTTTTCGTAAATCTCGGCTGTGCACTCTGCCACACGCCATCGATGATGACTGATGCGAAGAGCCCCTACGCCGCATTGCGTAATAAGGAAGTTCGTCTCTATTCCGACTTACTCTTACACAATATGGGCACACTCGGAGATGGTATCGTCCAAGGCGTAGCGAACGGATCCGAAATGCGCACCTCGCCACTCTGGGGCCTAAAATACAGCGCACCCTACTTACATGATGGCACTGCGATGACTATCGAAGACGCTATTAAGGCGCACGATGGTGAAGCCAAAATCTCCCGCGATCGCTTTAATCGACTCAATAAAAATCAGAAACAACAACTGTTGGATTTCCTGAATTCGATTTAATAGGTAGGGGCGCGACTGCGTCGCGTCCTCACATCTCCCCTTGTCACCGTGTCACC
>JBBAUX010000005.1:0-86553 GCA_040398005.1 Opitutales bacterium | reverse complement strand
CATCTCCCCTTGTCACCGTGTCACCGTGCCCACTTGTCCCCTAATCTTACTATCTCGCGACATCACCGCGACCAATCACCTGGATGCCGTGCGTTTGTAAGACTGAGGCTGCTAAGTCTTGAGCTTCGGTGCGCAGAACTAGACCGTAGCGTCCGTTGGGTCGGAATAAAAATGGGTAGACGTAATAAATATTAATTTCAGCACCGAGTAAAAAACGGGTTACATCTTTTAATTGTGACTCGGACTGTAATTCGATCGCGACAACGGGAACAGTTTCATAAGCAAAGCGGTGTTCAATTAAAACCTCTTCCGCTTTTTCCGGATAATCGACAATGATTCTGATGATGGTCGAGTCCGTGGTGTCGACTAAACATAGCGCCATGATATGAATGTCCGCTTTGCCGAATGACTCTACCAACTCATTGAGGCGACCTACTTTATTTTCAACGAAGACTGAAAATTGCCTTACGGATCCGTCATCAGGATGTTTCTCAGTCTTAGCTGTCATTGAGTCCTTATGACAGATTATCCCATTTCAGCCAGCACTTTCAGTTTGACGAAAATAAAAATCCGCCCTTGTGAAAGGTATGATTACGTTTCTCGCCCTTGTATTAGCTCAGACTAGCCCATTAGCACAGGCCAACCCACCCCCGGCTGAGTTGAAGATTGAACTCTATGAAACCAAACAGGAGGTAGTGGAATTACCCGAAACTATTGTCATTGAAACCCGCAGACCCACATTATTGAGCGAAGCCTCACCCTCGGTCTCAAAAATCAATCCACAAGAAAGTTCACTTTCGAATTACGGTACCCTTTCCAGTATCCTTTCGGCTACCCCTGGCGTTTATGCGAGCGAACAAGCCGGCATTGGCTCATCTACTTCCGTATTTTTCCGCGGAACCAATTCCTCGCACACCGCTTTCTTATTGGATGGGCGACGACTCTCGGAAGGATTTTCTGGAAATTATGAAATCTACCGTTTTCGAACCTATGGACTTTCCTCGGTCGAAATTTTGCGCGGCCCCTCATCGTCACTCTACGGAGCTAATGCCCTAGGCGGAGTGATTGATTGCCGACTACCCAATCCTTTATCCGAAGCCAGTAGTATTCGTTCTACTTTTGAAATCGGATCCTATGGTTATACGTCACTGAGCATCTCCGCCACTAATAATAATACTCAAGGCAGCGAGCCAGCTACCCAAGGCAATACGGTAACATTCACCACCTCGCAGAATGATGGATGGAGAGATAATAGCTCTCGCAACGCTTCAAATTTATTATTTAAATCAGTCTGGAAAATTTCGGATAAAATAAGTTTTGATATTTTGGGCTCCGCAGACACCAGTCGCGCACGGCTATCCGGTACCGACGTCTTCCCCACTCCCAACGATTGGCAAAATGATCACGGCTGGCTTCTATCTCCTGGTTTTTTCTTCCAAGACGATGCCACCCAAGCCGCCGTGTTTTGGTCACACAACGAGACGTCAACCAGCAGCTACTTCTTTTTGACGGACTATAGTTATAAAATTAAGCGCGATGAACTGACCGCTTATGTAGACCAAAAAATTAATGCTCAACTTAACTTAGGCCTCGGTGTAAGTTATGAAAGTAATCACTATGACCAAAGTGAAAGCACACCCAAAGTTTGGCAGGATACGATGGAGTCCGTCGGACTCTGGACGCGGGCGGATTGGAAAATCACCCCCACGGATCAACTCAAAATCACCCTCCGACAAGATACCTTTTCCGATTTTCAAAATCATTTCTCTTGGGATATTCAATACCGACACCACTTAACCAAAGAAATCAGCGCGCATGCCAAAATCGCTACTGCCTATCACACTCCCACTGCCAATGATTTAGCGGGTGGAACGGTCGGAAACGTTCCCCTACGAGCCGAAACTAATTACGGCAAAGAAATCGGATTACGTTATGAAAATGGCAAAGACCTGAGTTGGACCTTGGTGGCTTTTGAAAATAATCTCACCGACCTCATTGCTTTCGATTTCAATCCACCCTACCCTGCTTATAATATTAGTGAGGCTAAGACGCGCGGGGTGGAATTCGGAATACAGTCACAAATCACGAGTACACTTAAACTGTTTGGTAACGCCACGTTTTTAAAGACCGAAGATTTTTCCACGCAGGACAGTTTAATCCGCCGGCCCGATCTCATTTTCACTTTAGGCGCTGAAGTAAATCCAGCCGCAGCATGGACTTATGGTCTATCGGTGAATCATATTGCTAATAGAATTGATTATGACCCCGTCAGCTATCTGGTCGTGAAAGCCCCTAACGGAACCTATTGGCGCACCTGGCTGGTGTATCATTATAAAACTGGTCAGGAATTATCATTACATGTTGAAAATCTGTTTAATGAAACAGCCCCACCTGCCAGCATGGGCTTCCCCGCCCAACCCCGCTCGTTCTATCTCTCATATTCGGTAAAATTTTAGTTCCCTTCCTTGCCAAGGCGGTGGATTGCAAACTAGTATGACCCTCCTTAATTATGAGTCGGTACTACTTCGCCTACGGTTCAAATCTCGATAGCAGTCAAATGGAGCGTCGCTGCCCAGGACAGCAGTATCGTTGTAAAGCATTTCTCCCTAAACATCGTCTAGCCTTCACTCACCCGAGCACCACTTGGGGAGGCGGGTCAGCCGATATCATCGATGACGAACTTTCACCCGGCGTGTGGGGATGCATCTATGAACTCACCGCAGATGACTGGGTAAGATTATCCACAGCCGAGGGTCCAGGCTATCGCCGCACAACCATCAACGTCTGGGAAGCTGGCGTCGAAGACTGCCCCTTTGAGTGCGATGCCTTTAAGGTGATTGATCCCACCGGCCCTCACCTTCCCGCCAAAGCCTATTTAGATACAATTATTAGAGGGGCACTTGCGCGAAGTCTACCCGCGGGCTGGACCACTTGGCTCAAGGGCTTATCCCATAAAAGTTAAGTGATAAAACTGGGTAGGGTTTAAAGTTTTTATTCACTTTAAAGGGAACTTTCTCGACTGTTTTACAATCTCAGTATCCTTCAATCTACCCCTATTTTATGTTACCCCTCGATCGTCGTTCATTTATCAAGAGCACTGCCTTCGCTGCTACCGCAGTGGGATTAAGCGCACGTAGCTTCGCCCAGTCTGCTGGTGCCAATGGAGACATTCGTGTCGCCGTGGTCGGCTTTCGCAGTCGCGGCCTAGAACACATTAAGGAAATTAAAAAAGTTCCAGGCGTACGCATTGTCGCATTATGCGATGTTGATTCAGACGTTCTCGCTAAAGGTCTCTTAGAATGTCCTGGTGCCGTAGGTTACACCGATATTCGTAAGATGCTGGAAGATAAAAATATCGATGCCGTCTCCAACGCTACCCCGAATCATCAACACGCGATTCAAGGAATCTGGACACTGCAAGCCGGCAAACACCTCTACATGGAAAAACCTCTTTCCCATAATATTTTTGAGGGTCAACAACTCGTAGCTGCCGGAAATTATTTTAATAAATTAGTCATTCAGGCAGGTACCCAGAGCCGATCAGGTGTGGGTATTCGTGCCGCAGTCAAAGATGTTCATGCTGGCGTGTACGGAAAAGTAAAAGTGGCTCGTGGAATTTGTTACAAACGTCGTAAATCAATCGGGCCCGCTAAAAAGAACCAATTACCAAGCAATATTGATTATGATTTGTGGAACGGACCAGCCGACATTCAAGAATCCATTCGCGGAAATCAAACCGATCCCCTTAAAGAAACAAAAAGCATGGGGTCAGTTCACTATGACTGGCATTGGTTCTGGAACTACGGTGGTGGCGATATGTGCAACCAAGCCATCCATGAAATCGATATCGCACGCTGGTTCCTCAACACCCATGAAGTCGCTCCAGAAGTGATGTCCATCGGTGGTCGCCTATCCTACAGTGACTGCGGTGAAACACCGAATAACTTCCTCGCTATTTATAATTATGCAGCAGCACCTCTCATTGCAGAAGTTCGCGGACTCACCTCGGACGGAACGATGGATGGCCCCATGGATAAGATCCATAAATTCAGTAAAGCGAGCATCGGCATCGTCATTGAATGCGAAAACGCGACCATTATCGTTCCCGACTACCACTCCGCTAAAGCATATGATACTTCAGGTGCCGTGATTAAATCGTACGGTAAAGAAGCCAGCCAAGTAGACATGTCAGGCGGTGCGTCCGGTCACCATGCTAACTGGTTTGAATGTATTCGTGCGGGATCTAATTCCGACATCCATGCGCCCTTACACGAGTGCCATATTTCGACGAACCTCGTTCACGCGGCGAATATTTCGTACCGTCTCGGTGCGAAGAAAAATAGCGGCGAAATTACTGAGGCGATTAAATCAAGCTCCGGTCTTTCCGAAGCCTACAACCGCATGAAAGATTACTTGGGTATTAATGGCGTTAAGGTTGATCCAGCTAGTTTAACCCTAGGCACTCCACTCTCCCAAGATCCCAAAACAGAACTCTTCACGGGCGCCAACTCCGAAGCCGCCAACCGCGACCTCGTGGCGAAACGTGAAGGCCGTGCCGGATTCAAAATTCCTACTAAATTCTAAATATGAAAAAATATTTATTAGCCGCACTCATCCCCCTCGTTGGTTTTGCTGGCGATAATGAGTTAACCGACGCTGAAAAAGCCGAGGGTTGGAAATTATTGTTCAACGGAAAAACCACCGAAGGCTGGCGCTCTGCCAAAGGACCTGACTTTCCGAAAGCAGGATGGTCTATTGTCGATGGACAGTTCCACACCGAATCCACGGGCGGGAAAGAATCGGCCGCCGCCGGAGACATTATCACCAACGATAAGTTCTCCAAATTTGAAGTCAGTGTAGACTTCAAGTTGACCAAGGGTGCTAACAGCGGATTAAAATATTTTGTCCAACCCAACCTCAACCAAGGCGCAGGTTCAGCATTCGGTTTAGAGTTCCAAATGCTCGATGACGAAAATCACCCCGATGCAAAATTGGGCACCAACGGCAACCGCACCATCAGTTCGTTGTACGATATCATCACCGCTAACAAAGACAAGAAGCCTAGTCCCACCGAACAATGGAACACAGCACTCGTTAAGACCGACGGTAAAAAAACCGAACATTGGTTAAACGGCATGCTCGTCGTCTCGTACGATCGTACTACCGATGAATTCAAAGCCCTCGTCGCTAAGAGCAAATACGCTGATAAAAAATACGGTGGGCACTTCGGCGAATGGGAGTCTGGCCACATTCTTCTCCAAGAACACGGTGACGAAGTTTGGTTTAAAAATGTTAAAATCAAAGATCTAAGCTCGAAGTAATTTAAGCCTAAATCCTACAAAAAGCCCAATTTTATTGGGCATTTTTTATGTCTAAATCCCTCACTACCCTCGCTCGACTTTTAAGCCCAAACTCTTATTAAGTATTCCATGTCCAAAAAACTTTCGCCGACTGGCTATCCCGAGTTTCTCAAAGAACTCCTCGATGCCAAATCTCCCACAGGCCATGAATTCGCTGCCCAAGCGGTGATCGACCGCTATGTGAAAGACTCGGCCGATAGTTATAATAAAGACACACTCGGTAATCGCATTGCCGAATTAAAAGGTAAAGGTGGACCGACCTTAATGTTTGCCGGTCACATCGACGAAATCGGTCTCATCATTTCACACATCGATGATAAAGGATTTCTCTATTTTGAATTTTTAGGCGGTCACGACCATGTCATCCCCTCGGGTCGGCGCGTTCATATTCTCACTCGCAATGGACCCGTTCTTGGCGTTACCGGAAAACGCGCCGTCCACCTCCTCTCTCCTGAAGATCGTAAACGCGTTCCCGAACGTCACGACATGTGGATTGATATCGGGGTGAACAATCGCACCGACGCCTTAAACATCGTGCGCATCGGCGATCCCGCAATCTATGTCGATGGTCCAGAAATTCTTCGTGGCTCCATCGGAGTTGCTCGCGCTTTCGACGACAAAGCAGGTGCCTACGTCTGCATGGAAGCTTTTCGCCGTCTCGCTAAACAAAAAGACCTCGTCGCTCGCGTTGTCTCCGTTGCCACCACCCAAGAAGAAATCGGTACACGTGGCGCTCAAGTCGCAGCCCAAGGAATCAACCCACAAGTTTCGATCACCGTAGATGTCGGGCATGCGACCGATCATCCCGACGCCGATAATCGCAAGTTCGGTAAATTTACTTTATCGGGCGGACCTATCATCAGTCGCGGACCTAATATTAATCCACTCGTGTTCGACCAAATGGTAGCCGCTGCCGAATCACTCGGCATTCCTTATCAAGTGGCCGCTGAATCTCGACCCACGGGCACCGATGCCCGTGCTATCCAAATGGCCAATGGTGGCGTGGCCTGCGGATTGGTATCCATTCCTCTGCGTTATATGCACACCCCTGGCGAAGTCGTGGACCTCGCCGTGGTTGAGCAGTGCGTCCAGCTGCTGGTTGAATTCGCCAGCCAAGTTAAGAAAAACCAAAATTACACTTGGTAATAAATGCGCGGTGCTATTTGCACCTTTTAGTGCATCCCTCACTCTAAAACTATGCCTACCCTCGTCTGGTTTAGACAAGATTTACGTCTCGCTGATAATCCAGCCCTGCAGGCCGCCGTCGCTGCCGGCGACTCGGTCATTCCTGTTTATATTCACGATATAAAATCGGAAGGCGAATGGGGTCCGGGTGGAGCGACTCAATGGTGGCTGCATCACGCCCTCCTCGATCTCGCTGAACAATTCAACAAAGCGGGCAGTCCTTTAATCATTCGCGAAGGCAATAGTTTAAAAGAATTAGAAAAATTAATCAAAGAAACGGGGGCAACGAGCGTCGTTTGGAATCGTCGTTACGAACCGTTGATTGTGAAGCGCGATACCGAAATCAAAACCCAATTAAGAAATAGCGGACTCAAAGCGGAATCTTTCAATGGCAGCTTATTACACGAACCGCAGAAAATTAAAAATCTTTCGGGCAATCCCTTCCAGGTCTTCACGCCGTTTTGGAAAAATTGCTTAGCTAATTTGCAGTTTGGTACGCCCACGAAAGCACCTAAAAAAATTCAGGGTCCTAGTCAGTCCTTATCAACAGAGTCCGTCGATAGCCTAAAACTACTGCCTAAGATAAAGTGGGATAAACAATTCTCCAAGGAATGGAATCCCACACGAGCGGGCGCCGAAAGCCGTCTCGCCGAATTCAAAAAAGCCCCTGTTAAAGATTATAACGAGGCACGCGATATTCCCAATATCGACGGCACCTCGCGACTGTCCCCCTATTTACATTTCGGTCAAATCTCACCACTCGAAATTTATACCGCGATTAAAGAAACCGCCTTTGCCGAAACCAAGAGCGGTCAGCGCTACATCGCCGAAATTGGCTGGCGGGAATTTGGTTACCATCTGCTCCACCATTTCAACCACACTCCCGAAAAAGCCCTACGTAAAGAGTACGACGATTTTCCGTGGCAGTCTGATCCCAAACTTCTACGTGCCTGGCAAAAGGGTGAAACCGGATTCCCCATTGTGGATGCGGGCATGCGACAACTTTTGCTGACCGGCTGGCAGCATAATCGCGTCAGAATGGTTGCTGCCTCTGTTTTAGTGAAACACCTACTGCAACCCTGGCAGGACGGAGCTAAATGGTTCTGGGATACCTTAGTGGATGCCGATTTGGCTTCTAACACGCTCGGTTGGCAGTGGGCTGGTGGTTGTGGTGCCGATGCCGCACCTTACTTCCGTGTTTTTAATCCCGTCCTTCAAGGCGAGAAGTTTGATCCCAACGGTGACTACGTTCGTAAATACGTTCCCGAGCTAGCCAACATGCCCGCCGAATGGATTCACAAACCTTGGGATGCTCCTGCCCATGTCTTAAAAGCCGCAGGCGTCACGTTAGGCGTTAATTACCCAAAGCCAGCTATTGGTCTAATCGAGGGTCGCGATCGCGCCTTGGCTGCGTTTAAGAAACTACGGAGCTAACTAAAATATTCTACACCGCCTTCAAAGAGCGGCTGATATTTATTACCAGGAATATTCTTAGCAACGTCGCGCCCCGTACGTTCACTGTGACCCATCTTACCTAAGACACGTCCACAGGGACTAGTAATGCCTTCAATCGCATGAATGGATCCGTTCGGATTGAAATCAATTTTATGTGAAGGCTGACCGGCTGAATCACAATACTGGAAAGCAATTTGTCCATGGCGGGCCAATTCATTAATCATTCCAGGCGACGCGACAAATCTGCCCTCTCCATGGGAAAACGGAATCGTGTGCTGTTGTCCGACCGACATCTTCGAGAGCCAAGGTGATTTTACGGAAGCGACACGCGTATAAGCATAACGTGAAATATGTCGGCCGATATAATTATGAAATAAAGTCGGCGCATGGTGATCGACATCGCGAATCTCACCATACGGAACTAAGCCAGTTTTAATCAGAGCTTGGAATCCATTACAAATGCCGAGAATTAGGCCGTCTCTCGATTTTAATAAATCCATCGTGGCATCACGAACCGCGGGCGACTTAAGCACTGCTGCAATAAATTTACCTGAACCGTCTGGCTCATCCCCCGCTGAAAAACCTCCAGGAATCATCAAGATTTGAGAGCGTTTAATCGCCTCGGCCAAGGCCTGCAGTGATTCTGCGAGCGACTCAGCATTGCCATTTCTAAATACTAATATTTCTGACTCAGCACCGGCTTGGTTAAATGCCCTCGCTGAATCGTACTCACAATTATTTCCAGGAAAAACGGTGATGACTACGCGTGGGCGAGCTACTCTAAATTTGGGCTTATGAATTAAGCGTGTATTAAAATCAAAGGTGAGTGGCTCACCCGCAGGCTCGTTAGCTTTAGTTGGGAAAATGGATTCTAAAACGCCTTCATTGATTTTTAATAGTTCATCAATGGAGACACTTACACTGGGCCAAGAAATAACGGGGATGGCCTGAGTTCTTCCTAAAATACGATACGACAATTCACCCAGATCAACGGTCGACTCTACTTCTAAAATAATAGATCCGTAATGAGGCACCAAGAAATCAGTCGAAGGTGCAGCATTCAGATCCACGCCCACTCGATTACCAAACGACATCCGTGCGAGTGTATGTCCGACGCCACCGTTTCTGACCGCAGACGCAGCCAAAACCCTGCCCTGCTTCATCAAACTATGCACAGCAGCCCATTGTTTTTTAGCTAGTTTTAAATCAGGCAATAAAGATTCGGTTCGTGGTACATCGACGAGCACGATGACGGAGTTTGCTTTTTTGAATTCTGTAGAAATCACTTCACCCGACTTCGCAGGCACAATCGCAAATGAAACCAGCGTAGGTGGAACATCGAGATCTTTAAATGAACCCGACATACTATCCTTACCACCGATCGCAGCTGTACCAAATTCTAGTTGAGCATCAAGTGCACCCAACAATGCAACCAACGGCTTACCCCAGCGCTTGGAATCATTACCTAATTTTTCAAAATACTCCTGAAAAGTTAAACGCGCTCGCAATGGATTTCCACCAGCGGCGGTAAGACGAGCGAGTGATTCAACCACTGCACAAACAGCGCCATGTCCCGGCGACCACTGTGCAACCTCGGGATTAAATCCATAGGCCATAATCGTACAAACATCGGTTTCGCCATTTAAAACAGGCAGTTTGGCGACCATCGCATCCTGCGGAGTAGTCTGGGTTAATCCTCCAAACGGATGGAGAACTGTATTAGCCCCAATGGATGAATCGAAACGTTCACCCATGCCACGTTGCGCAGCCAGAGTGAGACTCGACAATGCGGTTTTAAATTCGTCAGCACTGAGTGGCTTTGCGTTCGTTAAGAAGGGATGATGATTAGCGTCAGGAGCGACGACCGAAGCCATAGCCGACTGGCTTACTCCATTAGTATCTAAGAAGTCTCGGGTGATATCGACAATACGCTGCCCGCGCCATTCCATGATGAGCCGGCCAGTATCCGTAACATCAGCCACTAAAACCGCTTCTAGATTTTCTCTCTGAGCCGCAGAAATAAATTGATTAACATCTTTAGGATCCAAAACCACGGCCATCCGTTCTTGCGATTCAGATAATGCGATTTCCGTTCCGTCTAAACCGTCATACTTAAGAGGCACGCGATCGAGGTGAATGTGTAGCGATGGAGCCAGTTCTCCAATGGCAACGGAAACGCCACCCGCACCGAAATCGTTACAACGTTTAATGAGTTTACTGACTGTAGCATCGCGAAAAAGACGTTGGAGTTTTCGCTCAGTCGGGGCATCGCCCTTCTGAACCTCGGCAGAATTTTGTAACGCAGTTTCCGTATGTTCTTTTGATGAACCTGTGGCACCGCCTACGCCATCGCGACCCGTACGTCCGCCGACCAATACAATCACATCACCAGGCGAAGGAACTTCGCGACGAACACATGCACGTGGGCCCGCAGCTACCACTGCACCGATTTCCATTCTCTTAGCGACATATCCAGGATGGTAATGCTCTGAAACTAAACCCGTCGCTAAGCCAATTTGATTTCCATAAGATGAATATCCCGCAGCAGCGCCTCGGGTGATTTTGCTCTGAGGAAGTTTTCCAGGAAGTGTTTGATCGTAAGGCGTTAACGGATTAGCCGCACCCGTCACGCGCATGGCCTGATAGACGTAGGAGCGACCCGAAAGAGGATCGCGAATGGCACCGCCTAAGCAGGTAGCGGCACCCCCAAAAGGCTCAATTTCTGTCGGGTGATTGTGGGTTTCGTTTTTAAACATCACCAACCACTCTTCCATTTTTCCGTCGATTTCGACCGGCACCACAATCGACGCCGCATTCACTTCTTCCGACTCTTCTTGATCGTCCAGTAAGCCGCGACGTTTCAATTCTCGTGCACCGATGGTCGCAATATCCATCAAGCAAATCGCTTTACCTTGGCGATTAAGACCCAGCCGAACTTTTTTATATTTTTCCCAGGCTAAACGAAAAGGTTCGAGTAATGGCGAAGGCGCAAATTCGACCGCAGTTAATTCAGCTAAAAAAGTCGTGTGGCGACAGTGATCCGACCAATACGTATCGAGTAATTTTAACTCGGTTAAGGAAGGTTCACGTTTGGCTTCCTTTGTAAAATAATTTTGGCAAAAAAGAAGATCGGCATCCGACATCGCCAGCCCAAGTTCTTTACGAAGCGCCGTGAGTTCTTGTACCGATTTAATTAAGAAATTTTTAATCGCCGGAACGGCTGATGGCTCAGGGGCGACGCGGCGAATCGTCACAGGTTTGGCTAAATCGGCTTCTCGGGAGTCGACTGGATTAATTAAATATTTTTTTAGTTTAATAATCTCTTCGCTCGTTAATTTGCCTTTGGCTAAATAAATGCGTGCTGCCGCAACGGTGGGACGTTCACCTCCACCGACAATTTGTAAACACTGAGCGGCGGAATCGGATCGTTGATCGAATTGACCAGGTAAATATTCAATGCCGAAAATAATTTCGTCAGATGAAGATGGAAAGTTTTCTAAATAAACATCATCGACCGGAGGTTCAGCAAAAACCGTAGGGGTGGCCTTTTGAATAGAAGCTTCGCTTGCCCCTTCGATATCATAGCGTTGAAGAATGCGAAGAGACTCTAAATTTTGGAGGCGAAGAGAATCATGTAGATCATGCAGAAGCGCATTGGTCTCTGACCTAAACGCGGGTTTCTTTTCTACATAAAGTCGATTCATGTCTGCCTCTTACTTTGTTGGAAAAGGGGTCGATTGCACGATACAAAACTCAATAAATTTTATTCCCTTTATTTATAGGCACAAAAGAGGGGCGAACCTTTCGATTCGTCCCTCTTTATCGGATTAAGCCAACCGACTATTTCTTGGCTGCACGTTTTTCCTCAATCGCCGCTTGGGCGGCGGCAAGGCGAGCAACGGGCACGCGGTAAGGCGAACAAGAAACGTAAGACAAGCCTACGCGGTGACAGAACTTAACGGACTCAGGCTCACCACCGTGTTCACCACAGATACCGAGTTTGATATCGGGACGAGTTTGACGACCCTTCTCGATCGCAATCTTCACTAATTGACCGACGCCCGTTTGATCGAGGCTTGCGAACGGATTCTTTTTGAAGATTTCGTTTTCGGTATAAGCACCCAGGAAGTTGCCCATGTCATCACGCGATACACCTAAGGTGGTCTGCGTGAGGTCATTCGTACCGAAGCTAAAGAATTCCGCAGTATGTGCGATTTCATCAGCAGTTAAGGCACCGCGAGGAACCTCAATCATGGTACCAACCGAATAAGCAATCTTCACTTTCTTCTCCGCTTGGACTTCGGCAGCGACGCGATGGATGACTTCGACTTGTAAGTCTAATTCGCGTTTGTAGCCAACGAGAGGTACCATGACTTCAGGTTTAACTTTAATTCCTTTCTTCATGACGAAAGCAGCAGCTTCAAAAATAGCACGGGCCTGGGTTTCGGTGATTTCAGGATAGGCGATACCTAAGCGGCAACCGCGGTGACCGAGCATTGGATTGAATTCGTGTAAGGCGTGAACCCGCGCGATGACTTTTTCCTTAGAAATTCCTAGTTTCTTAGCCAATAAAGCCTGGGCTTTATCATCATGAGGAACGAATTCGTGTAAGGGTGGATCGAGCAAACGAATCGTCGCAGGCAGACCATTGAGTGCTTTAAAGATACCGATGAAGTCTTCGCGTTGATAAGGAAGAATCTTGGCGAGAGCTTTACGACGACCTTCGAGAGAGTCGGCGAGAATCATTTCGCGGACGGCATCGATACGATTTCCTTCGAAGAACATGTGCTCGGTTCGAGTTAAACCGATACCTTGTGCACCGAAAGCGACCGCTTGTTTGGTCTGCTCTGGATTGTCAGCATTCGTACGAACCTGTAAGCGAGTGGCCTGTGCACACCAGTTCATCAACTGCACATAATTTTTATATTTCTCGGTCTTCTGAGCATTTTTATCGTTATTAATCACTCCCGCAACGATTTCAGAAGGGGCGGTCTTGATTTGTCCGGCATAAACAGTTCCCGCTGTGCCATCGATGGATAAGTAATCCCCTTCCTTAAACTTATGGCCGGCAATGGTCGCGATTTTTTTATCGTAATCAATCTGCACCGCAGCGGCACCACAGACGCAGACTTTACCCATTTGACGGGCCACGAGTGCGGCGTGCGATGATACACCACCACGAGCTGTGAGAATACCTTCCGCGGCAATCATCCCACGAAGATCTTCAGGAGAAGTTTCGACGCGTACTAATAAAACTTTTTCGCCTTTATCCGCAGCCACAACCGCACGTTCCGCATTGAAATAAATTCGTCCAGTCGCAGCCCCAGGTCCTGCTGGCAGGCCCGTCGCAATGGCTTTCGCCTTCTTGACATCATTCACGTCAAAAATCGGAGCTAACAATTGTTCTAACTGATCGGCCGGATTGCGCAGAATGGCAGTTTCCCAATCGATGAGTTTGGACTTCACCATGTCGGCAGCAAACTTCAGTGCGGCGGCGGCCGTGCGCTTACCATTACGCGTCTGCAACATGTAGAGTTTACCTTCTTGAACAGTGAACTCGATATCTTGAACGTCTTTGAAATGCTTCTCGAGAATTTGACGAACCTTCAATAATTGTTCGTAGCTCTTAGGCATGACGTTCTTTAATTTGATGACGGGCTCCGGCGTACGGACACCAGCGACGACGTCTTCGCCTTGGGCGTTCACTAAAAACTCTCCGTAAAACTCATCGACGCCGTTAGCAGGATTACGCGTGAAAGCTACGCCTGAACCGGAATGTTCGCCGGTGTTACCAAACACCATGGCTTGAACGTTAACGGCGGTACCCCACTCCGCAGGGATATTGTATTTACGGCGATAAACGATCGCACGGTCATTCATCCAAGAACTGAAAACCGCACCCGCAGCACCGCGAAGTTGCTCCCATGGATCATGAGGGAAAACACGGCCGGTGCGCTCTTTAACCAAAGCTTTAAAGCGCTTCACCAACTCTTGTTGGTCGGCGGCGGTCAGTTTGGAGTCTTCGATATCTGCGTCGTATTTTTTGTGTTTAAATTCTTCGATGACTGTTTCAAAAGGCTCGTGGTCTTCACCTTCGCGTTTTTGTACGCCGAGCACAACGTCACCATACATTTGAATAAAACGACGGTAACAATCCCAAGCGAAGCGGGCATTGTTGGTGGCTTTCTCAAGTGCGACGACTGATTGATCATTAAGACCAAGATTCAAAATGGTGTCCATCATGCCGGGCATGGAATCGCGAGCACCCGAGCGAACCGCAAGCAAGAGAGGCATGCCTTGAGTGGCACCAAATTTTGTGCCCATAATAGTTTCCATATTTTTAACACCCGCTTCCATCTGCGCTTGGAGGGTGGATGGATAGGTACGCTTGTTCGCGTAGTAGTGAGTGCAAACTTCAGTGGTGATAGTGAAGCCTGGAGGAACGGGCAGACCAATGCGGGTCATCTCTGCGAGGTTGGCACCTTTGCCACCGAGGAGCGCTTTCATGGAACCATCGCCATCGGCTTTGCCACCACCCCAAGTGTAAACTACTTTTGTAGATTTTGTGGTGGGTGAATGATTACTTTTTTTATTTTTAGCCATGGGGATGTTGGGTGTGAGAAAATGAACAGTCCAACGGCAAGCCGATGAACATTGGGGGAACTAAAAGAAGAAGAAAGCGCTCGAAGGTGTCAACGGATTTGGGGCTCAAAAAACCTTCATCTTCGCTCATAACACCAAAAAATGATGGGTCATTAGAAAATCTTAATACACCGTTTAAGAGGACTGAAGGTAGGCCAAACCTTAAATGACTTTCAAAAACTTTAAGGCGATAATCACGGCAATTCCGACTAAAGTTAATGCTACTAAAATTTGTGGGATCTTGGCGGAAGGCTTTTTCTTGTAGTTGATTTGATTCTCGTAGGTCCTCTGTCCCAGCGGGGTGACACTAAGAATAGTCACCTCGGGGTAGGATTGATCGGGAACATCTTTAACCGTCGCACTGATTAAACCTAATTTTAATAAAATAAGATAAGCCATGCTTTTTCTAGCACTACTAAAAGTATCAAAATTATTACACTCACGGCCCACGACTAAACGTTCCAAAGCGGCCTGAGCATCGGAGGTGATGTAGCGACGTTGGGGTGAACTATTAGTATCGGGGCTCAATTTTGTGTGCTTTTACCTTTCTAAATTGCAAATAATACAAATAGCAAATAACAATTAATACTTAATGCGGTGGCTGGCTAATTATGTCTCAAAATGAAATCCGATAATCAACATCACAGCCAATATAATGCGTTAGCTTCGGCACTCACTATTGCCGGTTCCGATAGTGGCGCAGGTGCGGGCATACAGGTCGATTTACTTACATTTGCGGCGAATGGAGTCTACGGAACCACCGCCATCACTTGTTTAACTGCTCAAAATCCAACAGGAGTCAGCGGAATTCAAGCTACGCCAGCAGACTTTGTCATCGAGCAATGCCAGCAAGTAATCCGACATTTTCAGCCGCGCGCCCTTAAAACAGGGATGTTGCTGAATACAGAAATCGTCGAAGCGGTCGCACGATTAATTAGTTCAACAAAAATTCCTAGTGTGATCGACCCCGTCATGGTCGCCTCAAGTGGTGCCTGTCTTTTGTCACCCGATGCCGTTAAAGCGGTCAAAAAAAACCTGATACCCTTAGCCACCTTAGTTACCCCCAACCTCGATGAAGCCTCGATTTTATTGGGTAAAACTGCCGTTGGCGGTGTGAACTGCGAAATAGAAGCACGCGAACTAGCTCAACTCTATCGCGTACCTTTTTTACTCAAAGGCGGTCATGCGCAAGGCGATGAACTGATCGATGTACTCGCTTGGCCCGATGGAAAAACTTTTGTGCTGAAGGCAAAGCGCATCAAAGAAATCGATACTCACGGAAGCGGTTGCACTTTATCCGCAGCCATCACCGCACACCTCGCGCTGGGAAAAGATTTGCAATCAGCTGTCGTGGCGGGACATGCCTACCTGCAGGCGGGCATGAGTTCCCCTATTTCAGTCGCCGGTTTAAAGCACATTAAGCACTAGATTCTAGGCAAAAAACGGGGTCAAATTTCGACCTAATTAGCCTAAATTGGATGTTTTTAACCCTCAAAGGTTATTCA
Organism: Opitutales bacterium; assembly: GCA_040398005.1. Lineage (GTDB taxonomy): Bacteria > Verrucomicrobiota > Verrucomicrobiia > Opitutales > UBA953 > UBA953. The sequence continues at coordinate 70,406 of JBBAUX010000005.1, read as the reverse complement.
CACTTGCCCCTTCGCCTTGCACACCTTTTCTAACCCATTCCCTGCGGTAAACATCCCGCCATTCGACCATGACAAAAAAGAACGCTGCGAAGCAATCGACCTCTAAAACAAAATCCACCTCTTCCGCCACCACGGGCGTGAAAATGCGCGGTTGTGATGTCATGGTCCGCTGCCTCGAGAATCTCGGCGTCGATACGATCTTCGCTTACCCAGGTGGTGCCTCGATGGAACTTCATCAAGGCCTCACCCGTTCCAAAAAAATTCGCACTATCCTACCTCGTCACGAACAAGGCGGAGCATTCATGGCTCACGGTTACTCTCGCGCCACGGGCAAACCTGGCGTGTGTATGGCGACCTCAGGCCCAGGTGCTACCAATTTAGTTACCGCGATTGCCGATGCTCACATGGATAGCATTCCATTAATCTGCATCACCGGACAAGTTTACCAACAATTCATCGGACGTGCCGCCTTCCAAGAAACTGATTTCTATGGCATGACTCTGCCCATCGTGAAGCACTCCTTCCTCGTATTAAATTACGAAGAGTTGCCGATGATCATGTATAAGGCTTTCAAAATTGCGACAACCGGTCGCCCAGGTCCCGTCGTAATCGATATTCCTAAGGACGTACAACAAGTAGAGTTTGTGCCCGTATTTCCTAAGTCAATCGACGATGTATCGATTCCTGGTTTAGCCGTTCCGCCTAAGCCTGGCGACGCCCAATTCGAAACGATTATTCGCTTAATCGAAAAAGCCAAACAGCCAGTTCTTTATATCGGTGGCGGTGTTCTTTCGGGCGACGCTCACAAAGAGTTAATGGAATTCGCGGAAGCGACTAACATTCCAGTAGCCTCCACGCTCATGGGCTTGGGTTCTTTCCCAGCCAATCACCCACAATCACTCTACTGGTACGGCATGCACGGTACCGTTGCGGGTAACTGGGCCGTTTGTAAGAGCGACTTACTCATCGTACTCGGTGCGCGCTTTGACGACCGTATCACCGGGGCGATTGAAAAATTTGCTCCTGATGCAACGATTGTCCACATCGACATCGATCGCTCCGAACACCATAAAAATAAATTCGCAGACTATCCGATTCACTCCGACGTTAAGCACGCGCTCAAACGTCTCGCAGCACTGACCAAAAAGAATTTCAAAAAGCCTGATCTCAAAAAGTGGTACACTACCATCAATGGCTGGAAAAAGGAACACCCCTTCCCGTTCACTTACGATCGCAAGGGCTCAAAGCATATCTTACCTCAAGAAGCCGTGGAAGCCCTCTACGAGGAAACCAAAGGTGAAGCGATTATCTCAACGGGCGTGGGCCAACACCAAATGTGGGCCCCGCAATACTACCAATTCAATAAACCACGCACTTTCATTAGCTCATTAGGCGCTGGAACGATGGGCTTCGGCCTGCCCGCTGCGATCGGCGCTAAAGTAGCTTGCCCCAAAAAGCAGGTCATCGATATCGACGGCGACGGCTCATTCTTAATGAATATTCAAGAATTGGCGTGTATGAAAATTGAAAAGATTAACGCCAAAATTCTCATCCTTAATAATCAACACTTAGGCATGGTGGTGCAGTGGGAAGATCGCTTCTACGCCGGCGTTCGCGGACATACCATATTAGGTGATGCTTCCAATATCGGTAGCCCCGACAATCCAAGCGGACTCTATCCTGACTTCGTTAAGATTGCTAATGGCTTCGGTATTAAAGCACGTCAGGTCATGAAGCGCGAAGAGCTTCGCGATGCGATTCGCGAAATGCTCGATCACGATGGCCCTTACCTACTCGATGTCGTTGTTCCTTACACCGAACACGTGTTGCCGTTTATTCCTCAGAAGAAATCGGCCATGGAAATTCTCACGAAGTAATCACACTTCTCTTAGAAATAAAAAAGGTGCGGACTCCGCACCTTTTTTTATGGGTTAATTATCAAGCGTGCTCCGACAACCAACGTTCAGCCTCAATCGCGGCCCGACAACCCATACCCGCCGCGGTGATGGCTTGACGATAAACGTGATCCGAACAATCACCCGCCACGAAAACACCAGGGACTTGAGTATTCACGGTATTGGCTTCAGCGATAAGGTAACCGTTATCATCAACCTTTAAGGCAGGAGTAAAGGGTTGAGAATTAGGAATGTGTCCGATGGCAATAAACACACACTTACAGGGGATTTCACGGGTTTTCCCGTCCGCCTCTTTCACTTTAATGGTGTGCACTTTACCATCTGCGCCCCCTAAAATTTCAAGCGGTGTGCAATTAAGGGCGAGTTCGATTTTTTCGTGAGACTTCACGCGCTGTACCATGATTTCAGAAGCACGGAATTTATCACGACGATGAACTAAAATTACTTTGGAGGCAAAACGGGTTAAGAATAAAGCTTCTTCACAAGCCGTGTCACCACCACCCACCACGACAACCGGTACGTTGCGATAAAACGCACCATCACAGGTAGCACAGGTGGTCACTCCATTACCGCCGTAGTACTCTTTCTCACCAGGGATACCCATGAGGCGAGGTGAGGCACCCGTAGCTATGATAACTGCCTTAGCTTCGTAGGTCGCTTCTCCGCCGACGAGTTTTTTGGTGGCTCCAGAAAAATCTACCCTCTCGATGCGATCCCAAGCAAAACGTGCACCGAAGCGTTCCGCCTGAGCTTTCATATTAGTAATTAATTCATTACCATCCACCCCGTGCACAAAACCTGGAAAATTTTCGACCTCGGAAGTCGTGGTCAATTGACCGCCGGGCTGACCACCCTCGAGAACCAGTGGACTTAACCCTGCACGGGCAGCATAAATTGCGGCGGTTAAACCCGCACATCCCGTTCCTAAAATTAATACGTTTTCAGCCATAAAGAGTTTTTAATTTTGAGTGGATTGAGGTAACGGCAAGACAGAAAATCGAGCTTCACGTGTTTGGGTCTGACATCGATGCCGCAAAATTATTTTTTGAGCGACTCCGCCCATTGTCTGGGTGTTTTTGCAATCCAACCTTCTTTGCTCAGAAAATCAGCAATTTTAACAAAATCCTTGTAGGATTGGTCATCCCACTGGCCGACGTGACCCTGTAAAACCAGAGGACTAGCCGGTGTCTTGGCTTTATAGGCATCCGCGAATTTGTCGTAACTCACCATCCCCGTGGCGACCTCCATATTAATCGAACGTCCCAAAACGATGCGCTTCTTATCTTTCGGTCCAAAAAACCAGTTCGTCAGATTCGGACAAATATCCATCGCCGTCGCCGTATTTTCGTCGCTCTGATTATAGGGTGCCCCAAAAGTGTTGAACCTGAGTTGAGTATTTTTATTAAAAATATCACAAGCGTCTTTGAAATGCTTTTGCTGGGTTACTAAATCCGACCCATTAAATTCGGAGCCATCGGTGCCATCGAGTTTTTTAATTTTCTTGTGATCCCAGGCGTGTAACCAAAATTCGACACAGCCACCATTCTCAATCGCATTTTTCTTTATCCACGCAACATCATCAGTATTCGGATTGGCCAATGAATCACAGATCACGCCCATCGAAATAACGGTTTTATTTTTTACCGCCCAGTCGCTCACTTTTTTAAATCCTGGCAGCAATCGAACTTTTTCTCCCGCTCGCACATCATCAAATTTCCAAATAACCACCTTGGGACTTTCCGCCGCGCTCATTGGTCCGCCAACGAACAGGGCGAAAACAGTTAATGACTTAAATAAAAGCTTTAGCACAGGGAGATAGCAGACCTTACGCCACCGAAAGCCCAGGTGTCCAGAGGGACCGTAAAGGGTCAAAACGCCCAATAAATCGGGCTTTTTAGCCGAAATCACCACAGTCTGGGCTTATTTACCCCCATTTATTATTTGAGCTACGGGGGCTTTGGCTCGCCTTTTCTACCGAGGGTTTGCTAAGTTTCGCCTCCGGTCACCTATGTTCCAAAGCATCCTCAAACTCTTTGTTGGTAGCCACAATCGGAGTTTTCTCCGCAAGTGCGCCCCCCTCGTTAAGCGCATCAATGCTCTGGAATTAGAATACCAAAAACTTTCCGACGAACAGGTCCGCGCCAAGACAGCCGAATTTAAAGCGCGTTTGGCCAAAGGCGAAAAATTAGACGCCCTTTTACCCGAAGCTTTTGCCGTCGTTAAAAATGCTGCCCGCCGACTCTGCGGCACCCAAGCCATGGTCTGCGAACATGAGTTAAACTGGGAAATGGTGCACTTCGACGTTCAGTTAGTCGGCGGCATCGCTCTCCACCAAAATAAAATTGCCGAAATGGCCACCGGCGAAGGGAAAACTTTAGTCGCCTCACTTCCCCTTTATCTCAACGCACTCACGGGTAAAAACTGTCAACTGATTACGGTGAATGATTACTTGGCGCGACGTGACTCCGAGTGGATCGGCCACCTCTATCGCTGGCTCGGCCTAACCGTGGGCTGTATCCAAAATCAAATGGGCAACGAAGAACGCCAACAAGCCTACGCTTGCGATATTACCTATGGTACCGCTTCGGAATTCGGTTTCGACTACTTGCGTGACAACGGCATGGCCTTAGCCGCCAAAGAACAAGTTCAACGCGGTCACTACTTCTGTATTGTCGACGAAATCGACTCGATTCTCATCGATGAAGCGCGCACCCCGCTGATTATTTCCGGACCCACCACCGAAGAACGCGAACCCGCTTTTCCTCGCTTAGTTGAACCCATCAGTAAACTTTTTGAATTACAAACTAAGTTGGTCACACGCATCATCAATGAAGCCGAAGCTGAACTAAAAAAAGTTCCTGAAAATAAAGAACCTTCCCAAGAGACCTTAGATAAACTCTGGCTGACCGCCCACGGGATGCCGCGCAATAAATCATTCAGCCGCTTGATGGAAGTAGGTCGCTGGCGAAAAGCACTCGAATCTTTAGAAGGCAATCTGGCGAGCGAAGTCGAAAAAGATCGCCGCTACTATCTCAAGGAGCGTTTGTACTTCTCCATCAGCGAGCGGAATCATGAATCGGACCTGACTCAACTCGGGCGCGACACCTTACGCCCCGGCGAACCCGATGCTTTCGTTTTACCCGATTTACCGACGCGCTACGTTGAATTAGATAAAGATGAATCGCTGACCGTAGAAAAACGTAATGAACTACGCGCCCAAGCCGAAGCCGCTTACGTTCAAGTTTCTGAAGATATCCACGCTATTGGCCAATTACTCAAAGCTTTCGGCCTCTACGAAAAAGACCGTCACTACGTTGTCCAAGAAGACAAGGTCATGATCGTCGACGAGAATACGGGACGCATTATGGCCGGTCGACGATGGAGCGATGGACTCCACCAAGCAATCGAAGCCAAAGAAGGGGTCGCCCTGGAAAAGGAAAATAAAACGTACGCGACCATCACCATTCAAAATTATTTCCGCATGTACCAAAAGTTGGCGGGCATGACGGGTACAGCTGAAACCGAAGCCACTGAATTCCATGAAATCTATGGTCTCACGGTCGTGACCATCCCCGCCCATCGAAACTGCATTCGCATCGATGAAAATGATATAGTTTTTAAAACACGTCGGGAAAAATATAGCTATTCGATAAAGCAAATTAGCGAATCACACCAAAAAGGTCAGCCCGTCCTCGTTGGCACCGCTTCCGTTGAGGCTTCCGAAACCTTAAGTCGAATGCTCACCAATGCAAAAATTCCACACAAGGTACTCAACGCTAAACACCACGAACAAGAAGCCGATATTATCGCCATGGCCGGCCAAAAAGGCGCGGTAACTATTGCCACCAACATGGCCGGACGCGGAACCGATATTCGCCTGGGTGAAGGCGTGCGAGAACTCGGCGGACTCTTCGTACTCGGTACCGAGCGTCACGAATCGCGTCGCGTCGATCGTCAATTGCGTGGCCGTTGCTCCCGTCAAGGCGACCCAGGTCGTTCCAGATTTTTGATCGCTCTCGAAGACGACCTAATGCGTCTCTTCTCGAACGCGGGTATTATTTCATCACTCTTGGAAAAATCTTTTAAAGAAGGCGAGCCCCTCGAACACCCTTTACTGAATCGTTCCATCGGCACCGCCCAAAAGCGCGTCGAAGGTCAGAATTACTCTCAACGTAAACGTCTCTTACAGTATGACGACGTGCTTAATTATCAGCGTCAAATCATCTACGGTCTAAGAAATCGTTCATTGGTCGATGCCAATACCCGCAAAAACATCCTCGAAGTCATCGCTGAAGAAGTCGAAGAGCGGGTTAATTTAATTTATCCCGACAGCCATCGCATGGCGGACCGCGAAGGTGCTGAAGTTTTTCTTTCTTGGTTTTCACAATGCTTCCCCATTCGCATCGCGATTGATGAAATTCTTACACTGAATCGTGATTTAGCAGCCGCTTATATCATGAAGAAAATTAACGAGCTTCAAGAGAGTCGCGAAAAATATGAATCAAAAGAAGCGCTGCATTATTTAGAACGTCATCTTTTAATTCGGGCGATTGATAAAAATTGGCAGAATCATTTGACCGACATGGACGAACTCCGTCGGGCCGTCGGCCTCCGTGGCTATGCCCAAAAAGACCCCTTAAATGAGTATAAAACAGAAGCCTATCGTACTTTCGCCGATTTAATGCGCCAGCTGCGCTCCGAAGTTTGCTCTGGACTTTTCCGCACCGCTTCATCGATGGAAGCTCTCGAATCTTTACTGCGCTCAGCCCAAGGCCGTGCCATCACCACCGGACCAGCCGAGCCAGGCACCCAGGAAGATTCCGCAAGTCAAACTTCCGACAATCAAACCAAGTCGGAACCGTTCCGTCGCGCGACTCCCAAAATCGGGCGCAATGACGTGGTGAAAATTCGCAAAGGTGACGACGTTCAAGAAATGAAATGGAAAAAAGCCGAGGTGCTCGTTCGCGAAGAGGGCTGGGAAGTTGTTGAACCTGTTTCCGAATGACACTTGAGCGGCCCGCACTCTTCAAATCGCCAGTCCTGATCGCTTGGTTGGGAACAGGCCTAACCGGCTTGTTATTATTTTTTTCTTTTAGCCCCGTCGGACATCCCTTCGTCGCCCTCTTCGCCCTGATCCCGGCGATTCTTGCAACAACACAGAAAATACCTTGGAAGATTTGGCGACAAGCAGCCTGGGGCGTCAGTTGGATTCTTTGGATAGGACTTCTCATCTGGCTACGACACGTCTACCCGCCTCTGGGTTATATCGGCTTAGTGCTACTGACCGCCTACTGCGCCCTGTATTTATTTTTATGGTTGATTGCCTTACGTTGGATTTTTCCTGCGACTGAAAATGCCTCACTTCCCATTCGTCTGCTCTATCTGATTGGTTTAGCAGGTGCCTGGGGATTGCTCGAATGGGTTCGCTCAATATTTTTAACGGGCTTCGGTTGGCTTCCACTTTCAGCCAGCCAAGAAGGCAATGCCGTGTTACTCAATCTGTGTGCATGGGTCGGACCTTACGGTCTTTCCGCCCTTCTTGTTCTCATCAATCTCGGATTCGCCAGTTGGATATTTCGACTTAAAGTTACCACGCAATCTAACCTGAGAGCCGTTAATCCTTTAGGCTGGTTCAGTCGTCTCACGCCAGAACTTTATCTTTGTTTATCACCTGTGGTGTTTGGGTTCATCGCCTGCGGTGAAAGTTTAGTCTCACGCGCTGATTTAATTCCTTTCACCGTTGGAGTGGTACAAACCGATTTTGATCCCAATGCGAAATGGGATTCAGTCCGACTACAAGATCACATCGAAAAAATTGAATCGCTCACCTTGACGGCCAGTCAGCCCAACGCCAAAGGTGAACGTCCTGATTTTATTTTATGGCCCGAAGCCGCCCTGCCCATCTCCTTAGCCAGTCAGCCGTACATCAATTTACTCACGCGATTAGCTATTAAAACCGAAACGCCTCTCATCATTGGGACAATCGATAAAGAAAAAACCGGTTACACCAACAGCGTCGCCGTGATTACGACGGAAGGATTACAGCGACCGATTTATTCTAAACGCCACTTGGTGCCCTTCGGTGAATACGTACCGTTTGCGACTATTCTACCACTCAGAAAAGTTGTCCCGATCAGCGAAGACTGTGTGGCGGGGCGTGGTCCGAATTTATTTCCAATCACCAATCGCAAAGGACAAACCGCCATCGCGGGAGCACTCATCTGCTACGAAGATGTTTTCCCTGAACTCGCGCGCGAGCATGCACTCGCCGGGGCGAACCTCCTCGTGGTGATAACGAACGATGCTTGGTACGGTCGCGAAGCGGGTGCCTATCAACACAACGCCCATTCTATACTTTTAGCAGCCTCAACTGGACTACCCGTGATTCGATGCGGCAATGCAGGCTGGAGTGGAACCATCAACCGCTTTGGACAAGCCAAGGCGATGACTCAAAACGAGAGTATCTATTTTGCAGGACAAGCCGTGGTCGGCCCGCTATTCACTCAAAAACATCGGCCTGAAACCTTTTGGGTTCAGCATGGCAATTGGGCGGTAGCGATAGGCGGACTATTTTTTGCCTTCGCCTATATTGGACGACGAAGACAAAAAAGTGTCGACTAAAGGACTTAAAGATTAGCGACGGCGGCTGCTACCACGTGATTCGCCGCCCTCTTCGCCTTCCACATCTTCTGGGCGCTCTTCTTCGTCCCACTTCAATTCTTTGTTCAGCTTATCGTCATCTTCAACTTCAGGTAAGTCGGTAATTTCTTCAGCCGCAGAAGTAGGGCGAGCAGGCTTATCATCATCGTCGTCGTCCGTCGGCACTTCATGTCCGGCAGGAACGAATTCTAAAATATCGGTAATTTCTTCGAAAGGATGGATATCACGGCCTTCAATCAAAGCCTGATTGCGCAGATCGCTCAATTGTTCATCAACGTCTTCGATGGTTAACTTCTGCTCTAGCTTGATGGTATCGTTAATAAATTTTACGCGAAGACGAGTAATGTGTTCGAGAAAATCAGCATAGGAACCTTTTTCGCCATCTTTAACATTAGGGAGAGCAAAAAGTAATTCTTCGGAGTCGAGAATATGTTCAGCCACGCGAGCGAGGCGGACGGTTTCATCTTTATCTTTTTCGATTGAGTGAATTTGAAAGGGCACAAAAGCCGCTTCTAGAATTTCATTGGAAAGACCATACTCACGAAGAGGATCTAAATTATCGAGTACCCAAGGTAATTGATAGGGATCAAGAATACCTAGACCGTCAGGCTCATAATGCTTGGGATCGGAATTCTCTTTCACCCACCAGCGATTAGTATCTTTTCTGAGTCTAATAGTGCACCACGTGAGTTTGGATGAGGTAAGGGGCATGGGGGAATGGATTTGTGGAAGTTCTGCGGAGAGTCAAGAGGGGTTGAAACATTGTTTCGCTTTCGAGATGTTCTCCGCTTCCCTTTCGTCGTATAACAGTTTATGTATTTACTATGTCAATTTTGTACGAAAAAGTCCTATCTAAGGCCTTTTATGCGATGGACCCTGAGTTGGCCCATCAATGCGGACTACGCGGAATGGGATTAATCGGAAGTATCGCCCCACTTCGCTGGCTTATGGAACGTGGACTTTCTCCCGAAGGATCAAAACCGGTTAATGTCTTTGGTTTAAAGTTCCCTAATCACGTGGGTCTAGCAGCTGGATTTGATAAAGACGGATCGGGCTGGCGCGGAGCCGGGGCCTTGGGCTTTGGTCACGTCGAAGTCGGCACGGTGACACGGCACGCTCAAGCCGGAAATGAAAAGCCACGTGTATGGCGTTACCCCAAAATTAAAACCATCGTAAACGCTTATGGCTTTCCGAATTTAGGAGCCGAAGCGCTCCGCGATCGTTTAGAAAATCAACCGGGTCGTGGCCAACGAATCTGCCCTCTCGGTATCAATATTGGGAAATCCAAAATCACTCCGCTCGAAGAAGCCCAAGAGGATTATTTATTTTCATTCAAACTCCTCGCCCCTTACGCGGATTACTTAGTCGTTAATATCAGCAGCCCGAATACACCCGGACTGCGTGCCCTCCAAGATCGTGAACCTCTGATTAAACTTCTCCGAACACTCACGGCAGAAAATAAAAATACTTTAGGCGGTCCCGTACCTTTGCTGTTAAAAGTCGCCCCCGATTTAAACCCCGCGCAACTGGAAGATATTCTGAGTGTCGTCAGTGAAACGAAATTTGCGGGTATCATCGCCACGAATACGACCATTACACGACCCCACGGAACCGAAGGATGCGAAACGCGCGGCGGCTTGAGCGGAAAACCTCTGCTCGAAAAATCCCTTCAAGTGGTGAGATTTTTAAGTAAGACCTCGAACGGAAAAATTCCCATCATCGGTTGTGGCGGAATCACCTCTGCTGTAGATGCAGGCCGATTCATGGACGAAGGCGCCTGCCTCGTCCAAGTATACTCGGGCTTAGTTTTCCGCGGACCAGGCTTGGCTAAAGAAATCGCCCAAGGACTTGCCTGGCGTCAGCGCACCTGGGTTTAGTTAAGATACGTTTATTTTTTAACTTTAACTGCGATGTGCACTTCGGACTGTTTTAAGAAAAACGGCACGAATGGGCTGTTCCAATAAACTCCGTAGGGCTCACCGATGACCTCGAGTTGCGACTGAGTTTTCAACCAGTCTTGTAAACGCGCTAATCCCTCCTCGTAGTTTTCTTTCGAATAAGATCCACGGATGCCAATCGCTATGACCGTTCGAGCGTCGAGATTCAGTAATTCAACTTCTGCACCTGATTTTAAATCGGTGCGCACTGCGGAAGTTGCATCCATATAAAAAATCATCACCCCGGGATTAATTTTTGCCTCGACGGGCGCCGTCATCGGAATTTCTTTTTCACGAATATAATTAAAAAGTTTTCCAAAAAGTTTATTGTTGCCCGAGAAGTAAGGTTGTTCCGATTTTGAAATCATCAAGCGCGCCGCCGGTAACTCTTTAATTTCAATTTGTCCGGGCGAAGTCCGGGCATAGGCATCTCCCTCGGCAGCACTCGCAAAACTTGGGATAATAGATGTCATAATGATAAGAAATTGGGGTAGTTTCATCACTATTAAGTTATCCATCAAAACAAGGTTTGCAAACCTACTCACACGATTGACGCTTCGGGCCTATTCGTTATTAAAGATTCTGTTAAACATGCCCAATCTTAGCCCCAAAACTTCGTTCGGATCACGCCTCGGTCATAATTTTTTGACCGGCATGTTCTTGGTTTTGCCGATCGGGCTAACTCTTTACATCGTTAGCATTTTAATCGGACTCGTCGCTTCACCGGTTCAGACTTTAATTCAAAATTTACTGCCCTTTTTCTATGACGAAAATGCGAAGCTGCCCGATTTCCAATCGGGGCCCGCTCACGTCGCCCTCGTTCTGATTTCGGCACTCATCATGGCCGTCATCCTAATCACTCTAGGATGGCTCTCTAAACGACTTTTCGGAAAAATATTTAATACTTGGATTAGCAATATCGTAGAACGTATGCCTGGATTAGGGGCACTCTATAACACCATCCGCCAAATGGTCGATGCCTTGAGCGGAAGAAATAAAGATACTTTTCGACGCGTGGTATTGGTGCAATACCCGCGCCCTGGATGCTGGAGTATCGCGTTCATCACTAACGAACAGCCCACCGCACTCTCCGAAGCTATCGGCGAAAAAGTAGTGAATGTGTTTGTGCCCTCTGCCCCCGCCCCCACCGCTGGATTTGTCCTACAAGTGAAAGCCGATGAAATTAAGGAAACTAAATTAACCGTCACGGAAGCGTTAGGACTTCTGATGAGTTTCGGTTCCGTCGTACCTCAGCCCAAAATTAAAGAGTAATTACGAATGTCATCAGCCACCCTGCGCTGTCTCATTCTCGGACGCGATCCCTCGGGAGAATCTCACACTCTTTTAACCTTCCTTGAACCTCACCAAGGTTTGGACCGTTGCTTAATTCGTCTCACGCGAAGTAAAACCACCACAGCTCCCGATTTATTTGATGAGTGTGAAATTCAAATCGAAAAATCAAAAGATGGCGGCACGCGCTTCGCGAAAGATTATCGATTAATCACCCGCCACCAAGGCATCGCTAAAAATCACCGCACCCTCGAGCGCGCTTGTCGCCTCGCTTCGATGATCCGGAAAAATCCACCTCCGCCTGAGTCGGCCCCAGTCTGCTACCGCATCGCTCTCGAAACCTTTGCCGCCATGGCCGAACGTCCACGCCCCGATGCGGCTTATTTTAAAGGGCTTTGGTTGATTATTAAAGATGGTGGCTGGCCCGTCCATGAACAGTGGCTGGCCCACTTAGGCAACCGACAAGAATTAGCCGGAAGCATTCTCACGCAACCGCTCGATGCTCAAACCTGCGATGAGGAAACCGTCGCCAAACTCTCGACCGATTTAGAACATTGGGCCGCCGGAGAAATTCACTTCGTTCTGCCGTAATGCGTATTGATATTAAAACCAAACGCATTGAGGTCAGCGCCCAAGAGTTTGCCACCTTTCGACCCGGACCCACCGCTGGCTCAGGTAACTCGCCTTGGCGCGCCGAAGCGGGTCGCCAATGGCACGAGACGCTTCGAATCCATGCTGATGCTGAAAATAATCAATGGGAATTTGAAAAATCTATCGCCTGCGAAATTAAAATTCTCGGGTGGGTCGTTTGTATCACCGGGCGAACCGATCAATGGCGTGAAGAAAATAGCGCAGTCACTATTCGCGAAATTAAAACGGTCACCGTATCATTACCGCGTAAAACCGAATTTCTACGCCAACGCTACCCGCATCATTTTCTGCAACTCGGTATCTATTGTCACGCCGCACGCATTTTACCGAATATTAAAAGCGTCGTGGGTGAACTGGTTTTTGTTGATCCCAAAGATGGCACCAAACAAACGCTGCCGTTGCCCGACAGCGCCGAAAGCGATTTATTAAATCAGGCCGAGGTTCTCGCCAGCCACGCGGAAAATCGTCGCGCCAGCCATGCGCGATTATTACTTCTGCCCGATCGCTTGCCTTTCAAAGACGAACCCCGAATCGAGTGGCTTCAGTCTTGTGCCGATCTCGATCAAGCCGCACTGGAGTCTCCGATACGCCTTATGGTCGCACCCACCGGCTTCGGTAAAACGTCCGCCGCCCTTCGGCACGGCCTCGCACTCCTACGCAGCGGACGCGTGGGACGTCTGCTTTATTTAACCGGTAAAGGAACCGGACAGTTACAAGTTTTGGCCGAGCTGAGACGTTTAGCAAAATCGAATGAACTGAGTGGCATGGTTCTTCGTCCACGCAGTGAACATGAAATGGATGGCTTAACCGATGACCCCGAAGAAATTCGAAAAAATTGGGTACGTGCCGCGATTGATCCACAAGCCCTACTGGCTGAGGGTGCAGAATTAAAACGCATCAGAGAAATTGGAAAAGTCGCGGGCGTTCCTCCTTGGGATATTACCAAAGCGATGCTGGGTCATGCCGACGTCATCATTTGCGATTATAATTATGTGTTCTCGCCACGTAATCGTTCCGCTCTCGAAACGATTCCTGGTTGGAATGATCACGACACCATGCTGATTGTGGACGAAGCTCATAATCTTCCCGAACGTGCTGCTGAATGTCTATCACTTCGTGATGACGCTCAATCAGCGAGTGATTTTAGTTTTACCTTAACTAAATTTCGTGCCCCCGAACCTTGGTGTCTTGCCACCCAGGCTTGGGCAGATTTCGTGGGGCGACTGCCTAAAGCCGATTCTTTATCGCCCGATGATCGCCTCGAAGCGATGACGTTAACCGAAAAACTGGCACCGCTGGGCGGCACCTTCCCTATTGATTTAGATAGTCTACCCGAAGAAGCACGCAACGCCGTTTGGAGTGCTGCGCTTTGGTCGCAAAGATTGGAACAGGCCGACCTTGGCTGGCTACTGTGGTCACCCAACGCCGGACAAATCAACCTGGATTGTTTAACGGCCGCCAAAGCTACCGGCGAAAGGCTGCAATCCTTCGCCCACGTATTATTAATGACTGCGACGCCCGGACCGCGCGGCGCCCTCGCCTCAGAATGTGGATTAAACAATGATCACATCATGCGCGTCGACGCCCTCGCCCCGTGGCGACAAGGCGCCTACACGGTGGCAATCGATGGTCGTATCGATACGCGCTTAAAAACCCGCGAAAGCCACCACCAGCGGACCGCTCAATCGTTAATTAAACTTTCTGAAGAAGGCTCCGTCGCCGCTTTCTTCCCTTCCTATAAATATGCTGAGGCGATTGTTGAAGAAATTAAGAAAATAAATTCCGAAACATCCATTGCTTTACAACCTCGGGGACTCGGACCCGATCGCACGGCTCGCTTCGTTGATGACTCACTGAAAACATCAACCATCCTTTGCTTAATCCTCGGTGGATCCCTGGGCGAAGGCGTTGATTTACTCGGTGGAAAAATTCGTTCCGCTGTAGTCATTGGTCCCGCACTCCCCGAAGTGAATGCACTCCAAGAAGCTCGCCGAAAAATGTTCGTCGAAGATGGCGCGGAGGACGCCTTCGCCCTCGCTTATGTAAGGCCTGGCATGCGTAAAGTGAACCAGGCCTTAGGTCGACTCGTACGAGCCCCTGGACACACCGCCCGAGTTCTCCTCCACTGCCGACGCTTCGCCGACGAGACTTATAAAAATCTTTTATCGACGGAATACGGCGACCCTGAAGTTCTCATCAACGACGAGAGCTTCCAGCAGTGGGTTAAGAAAAGTTAAACTTTTTGAAGAACTTTGCTTAGCGGGAAGCGGATTTTTTTCATGGCCGCATATTTATCATCGGCCGAACGGTAGCCAGCGGCACAGCCCACAATCGTTTCGTAGCCACTTCCTTTTAATCCCAAAATATCGTCATAGGCCGCTGGATCAATGCCTTCTAAGGCACACGTGTCTACGCCGATGACAGCAGCCGCTGCCATGAATTGACCGAGCGCAATATAAACCTGACGAGCCGCCCATTCTTTCTGCGCAGTCGCATCTTTTCCTTTAACCACTCCACCCATCATCATCTGGCGGTAGGCCTCGAGCTTCGACGCATCGGCATGGCGGTCAGAAATCATTTGATTATAAAAAGCATCCACGTCTTTTTCCGTCATTTCGGTACGACGAGTAAAAACAACTAAGTGAGAGGCGTCGGTCACTTGTGATTGACCCCAGGATACCGGACGTAACTTTGCCCGAATTTCTGGACTCTCGACTACAATAAACTTCCAAGGCTGCAGTCCGAATGAAGAGGGAGCCAGCTGAAGAGATTTTTCTAACACCGACCAAGTGGCCGCTGGTAATTTCTTGGTATCAAAAAGTTTGGTCGCATAGCGCCATTCTAAAGCTGAAATTAATTGGTCTGGCGATGTGGCGGGTTGCATAGCACCTCATACAAGTCAGTTCGAATTCCTTGTCAAACTAGCCCGGGGACAAAACACCCTTCGTGAGTAATAACTGGCGTTGGGTTCGCTCAGCATACTCGCGGCTATGCGTCACTAAAATCAGGGCCATTTGCTTTTTTGCGACAATACCCAGTAATAAATTGATAATCTGCTGCCCCGTAACCTCGTCCAAGTTACCCGTGGGCTCATCCGCGAGCACGATGGTCGGATCATTAATTAGAGCACGGGCAATGGCCACGCGCTGGCATTCTCCGCCCGAGAGTTGCGACGGGTAGTGATTCAAGCGTGAACCGAGGCCGACCGATTCAATCAGCGTACGGGCCTTAAATTCGGCATCAGGTGTACCGAGAATTTTTGCCGCTAACATCACATTTTCCAAAGTATTCAACTCGGGCATGAGTTGGAAATTTTGGAAAACAAATCCGACACCGTGTCCTAAATGTAAATGGGGAGAAACGAGGCCTTGAGATTTTAAATCAATCAAGACTTCACCCGCATCAGGTGCTTCAAGCCCACCCAACAGTTGTAATAGTGTTGTCTTACCGGATCCGGAAAGTCCCCGAATCGAAACTGATTCACCTTCATTAACCGTTAAGTTAATCGAACGTAAAACATCGAGCGAACCGGCGGCCGTGGAAAAAGATTTTTTAAGATCTTTAGCTTCTAGTAAGACTTTAGACATGACGCATGGCCTCCGAGGGTTTGCGGCTGGCGGCCCAAATAGCAGGTACCAATCCAGCGAGCGTGGTGACTAATAAGGTGAATCCAGCGGCCACGATGAAGTCGGAGTTATCATAGTGTAACGGAACTTTGGAAAACTGATAAACATTAGCAACCATGTCTCCGTTACCGAAAACTCTATTAATCATTGTTAAAATATTTTCGCGTAATGCTAAAATCGTCCAGGTGAGCGCAAAGCCTAAGAGCGTGCCGAGGAGTCCGATGAGCAAACCTTGAATGCCGAATAGTGCGACGATTTGCCAACGTCGCGCACCCATCGAAACGAGAACACCTACTTCACGCGTACGACGAATCACGGCCGAGAAGAGCGTGCTACCAATTGAAAAGGATGCGACTAAAGTAATAATGAACATTAAAAAGAAGAGCATCGTTTTTTCGAAACGAATCGCTTCTAGGAAATTTTTCTTAATTTCCTGCCAAGGTACAAAATGCATTTCCGGACTGTCGACATTCAAGCGTGCCGCAATCGCCGGAGCGTCATTCGGATTTCTAAATCGTAAAGTAATTCCATGAGCCTGGGAGCCCATCGCCCAGAGCTCGCGAAAACGACGAATCGGAATAATCGCCGCGCGATCATCAACCTCGGTAAATCCAGTTCGCACAATGCCACAGACTTCAAGTTCTGCAGGTAAAGGGGCCTGCCCTTTTTCAGCCAACTCAGCCATCGCAGGTGACCACAGCTCAATTTTATCTCCAGTATTAACGCGTAAGGTTTTTGCTAAACCATAGCCTAAAATTACCCGTCCATCATCCAGATCATCAAACGAACCAGCCACAATATACGGACGAGCAGGTTGTTCCTTAACTGTTAAGTCGATGCCGCGAACGAAGGCGACGCCGGAAAATTGTCCGCGTCTTGATAAAGCTGGGCCTTCCGTAAAAGCAGCAGCGGTAATGACCTCATCATCCTTCCGTAATTTTTTTACGAGCTCGGACGGATTCGCAATCGTGTTGCGGGTGAGCACAACGCAGTCACCAAACGATTCTCTAATTCGTAAACGATGTTCTTCCCCAAATCCATTCATCACCGTCTGGACAACGAGCAACGCCGCAACGCCCAGACCTACACCCAAGATAGAAACAATCGCAAACGCTGGAAAACGCTTTCCTGGCTGAAAGAGTTGACGAAGGGCGATTTGAAGAAACCAGGGCAAGTTAAGTGCTTAAGCGTTTTTATCGGGACCCATAGTTGGGAAGAGAATCACATCACGAATATTAGCAGCCCCAGTGAGCAGAATGACCAAGCGATCAATGCCAATACCCAAGCCGCCCGCTGGAGGCATACCGTGCTCGAGTGCTAAAAGAAAATCTTCATCGATTTTCTGAGTTTCCGCGCCAGCCTGTATTTCCAGCATCTTTCTTTGCACACCCGGATCGTTTTGCTCCGAATACGCCGGAGCAATTTCTTGTCCGTTAATACAAAGCTCAAATACATCGATGGTGGAATCGTCACCCACGGTCACCTTAGCCAATGGACATAACTCTTTAGGTATATGCGTTACGAAGGTGGGTTGTAATAAAGTCGGCTCAATGAGTTTTCCGAAAATTTCGTTGGTCACTTCAAAGTCTTCCCAATCGGTCCGCGGCTCTTCGAGACCTAATTTTTTACACGCTGCAATTTTTTCTTCTTTGCTGCGCGAGAACCATTGAGCATCGCCCGTGCGTTCGATAATTAAATCTTTATACTTAGCTTCGCGCCACTCACCACCGAGTTCAATGGCGACACCATCGGGACGCGTCACGACGGTCGTGCCTAAAACTTCTTTGCAGACATTCTGAATGAGACTGCGCACCAGTTCCATCATACCTCGATAATCAGTATAGGCCTGATAAGCTTCGAGCATCGTGAATTCTGGACTGTGCTTAATCGAAACACCTTCATTGCGGAAAACGCGTCCAATTTCAAAAACGCGATCCATACCGCCGACCAAACAGCGTTTTAGGTGCAATTCTAGGGCAATGCGTAAGTAAAAATCACAATCAAGAGCGTTAGAGTGTGTTTCAAAGGGACGAGCTGCAGCACCACCGGCCACGGAGTGCAGAGCAGGAGTTTCTACTTCAGTGAATTGACGACTCCATAAAAATTTACGGATCGATTCAATCACTCGACTGCGAATGAAGAGACGATTACGCGATTCCTCATTCACCACTAAGTCGAGATAACGCTGACGGTAAATTTTTTCGGCATCGGTCAAGCCAGCCCATTTTTCAGGCAACGGACGAACGGCTTTAGAAACCAAACCGTAATCGGCAGCACGTACCGTTACTTCACCGGTCTTCGTTCTAAATAATTTTCCACGAACGCCAATAAAGTCACCTAAATCTATCAGCTTTTTGAAATGGGTATCGTAGCGCTCCGTTAAAGCGTCGCGCGTGAAGTAACATTGTTGGATGCCGGCACGATCAAGAATCTTAACAAAGCTCGCTTTACCCATGACGCGAATCGCCACAACGCGGCCGGCGACGGAAACCTCGGGGCCTTCTTCAACGCCCTCAGGCAGAAGCTGAACACACTCACTAGAAATATGTGACTGATTCCAATTTGCGCGGAATGGATCTTCCCCATTTGCACGAAGTTGAGCAAGTTTCTCCAAACGAACTGCATGAAGGTCGTGTGAGATGGTATTAAGGTCGGGCTTATCACTCATATTAACACCTTTAGGGGTGTCTTTTGGGGGGCGGGCTGGCAAGGGCGAAAGGTTCAAAAATCGCCCGCCTTTCCGTATTGCCGTTAGGGGTTCATCAAGGTTAACCCTCAATCCATGAAGGCCTATCTAGATTTACTTCGGCATGTCCGCCAAACGGGCGAAGTACGCAAAGACCGAACAGGCGTTGGCACCCTCGGAATTTTCGGAGCCCAATTACGTTTCGACCTCGCCCAAGGCTTCCCCTTGGTGACCACGAAAAAAGTTCACACTAAATCAATCATCCAAGAACTGCTTTGGTTTTTAGCAGGCCGTACGGATAACGCGTGGCTCACCGAAAGAGGTGTAAGTATTTGGAATGAATGGGCCACCGCAGAACAGTGTGCAAAGTTTGGGCGCGGCGAAGGTGAACTCGGACCCGTCTACGGACATCAATGGAGAAATTTTGGTGCGACGAAAAAAGCCGACGGCACTTATAACTCCGACGGCGTTGATCAAATCAAACTACTGATTGAACAACTGAAAAAGAATCCTGCCAGTCGCCGACATCTTGTCACCGGATGGAATCCACTCGAAGCTGATAAAGTCGCCCTCCCACCCTGCCACACGCTTTATCAATTCCACGTTTCGACGGACAATCGTCTGAGTTGCCAACTCTATCAACGTAGCGCAGATTTATTTTTAGGTGTGCCCTTCAATATCGCGAGTTACTCGTTACTCACGCATATGATTGCGCAAGTGACCGGCTTGAAACCTGGACACTTTGTCCACACCTTTGGCGATGCACACATTTATTCGAACCATCTCGAACAGGTTGATTTACAGTGCTCGCGTGAGCCTCGACCCCTCCCTCGCTTAATTTTAAATCCTGAAATTAAAGACTTATTCGATTTTAAATATGAAGATATAACCATCGAGGGTTACGATCCTCATCCCGGCATTAAAGCCCCTGTAGCTATTTAATTTTGTGAATTTTTTTGGCCGACCACTCATCGCAATCGCTGCCGTTGGCAAAAACCGCGCCATCGGTTTAAATAATCAACTGCCTTGGCGAATTCCGGAAGACTTCGCGTTCTTCAAAAAGACTACCATGGGCCAAGCGATGCTCATGGGACGGAAAACTTACGAGTCCATCGGACGTCCACTTCCCGGTCGCACCACTATTGTTCTCAGCCGACAAGGTTTCACCGCTCCAGGTGTATTAACCGCAAAATCTTGGGCTGAAGCGGCACAGTTGGCTCCCGATCAAACACTTTTTCTGGCGGGTGGAGCTGTCCTTTACGCGGAAGCCCTTCCTTGGTGCAGTGAACTCATCATCACTCATGTAGACTTAGAGCCAGAAGCCGATGCGTTTTTCCCCGACTGGACAAAACTTTTTGATGAAGGTGAAGTGATCGAATCTCACGCCCAGTGCGTGATGCGGAAACACTTTCCTCTCAAAAATCGCTGAGATTTACACACCCGTTTGCTCGGCGTAAAAACGGATAGCCTGACAACCTAAAAATCTTTGAAAATTTAGTTTAAAAATGCGTTTTTCTCCTTTCCAACAAGCCCCCCTCACCTAGGTTCGAACCATGCCCGATGGACTATTTATATTTTTTGCCGCGCTGACGATTGGCGCTGCAGCTCTTCTGGTTCTCAGTCGCAATGCAGTGACCTCCGCTATGGGGATGATTTTAGCCCTCGTCGGTGTCGCGGCTGACTTCTTCCTACTCGATGCCTACTTCCTCGGCGTTCTTCAAGTGCTCGTGTACGCCGGCGCCGTCATGGTGCTATTCCTTTTCATCATCATGTTACTTTCGGATACGGAAGAAAATCCTACCACCTACCCTTGGCGTCATGCAGTGGCCGGTCTGGCCGTTTTCCTTTTCTTAGCCGCGGGTGTCATCTGGCTCTTCGTTTGGTCGGGAGCCGTTCCCTCCAACCAAGTCCAATTCACTCCGCCAGAAGTTTCTAGCGATCCGTTAGTCTTCACCACCGCCGCCAAATCTTTTGGTCGATTACTTTATACCAAATATTTACTCCCTCTGGAGATTTCTGGATTCCTTTTACTCGTCGCACTCGTCGGCGTGGTTTCAATCAGCAAAGATTCCAAAATCCAAAACTGATAAAACACTATGGAACACACGACCCTTTCCCACCATCTTTTACTCGCCGGAATGCTCTTTGTGATTGGACTCTCCGGAGTCTTAATCCGTCGCAATCTCCTCGTGGTCTACATGTGCCTTGAGTTGATGCTCACCGCTTCAACCTTAGCCCTCGTCGCCTTCTCCCGTTTTAATAACACAATGGATGGCGCAATTTTTGTTTTCTTCATCATCACCGTCGCCGCCGCTGAAGTTGCCGTAGGACTCGCTCTCATCGTCGCCCTCTTCCGCCAACGCCAAACGGTTAGCTCGGAAAAACTCACCACCCTCTGCGACTAATTTGCAATGAACTCTGTTTCTCTTTTACACTGGATTTTATTTCTCCCACTAGGCGCCGCCGCCTTTTCGGCTCTCTTCCTTCGCCGTCAAGGTGCGTTCGCCGCTTGGTTCTCAACCCTGACCGCCTTTATCATCGCGGGTCTCGCCCTCACGATTCTCACCCAAACTTCGGAAGATATTAAATGGCATTATGAACTCGGTAAAATCGGCGGAATCTCCTTAGGCTTTGGTTATTTAATCGATGCCCACGCACGCTTAATGTTGTTCGTCGTTTCGTTCGTCGCCGCTTGGATTCATTTATTTTCCGTCGGCTACATGAAGGAAGATGAGGCCCGCGGACGTTTCTTCGCCGGACTTTCCATCTTCATGTTTTCGATTCTCGGTATCGTCGTCGCCGATAATTTATTAATGACTTTCATTTTCTGGGAACTGGTTGGTTTTAGTTCCTACATGCTCATCGCTCATTATTTTGATACTGATTTTGCGGCCGAGGCTTCCAAAAAAGCCTTCATCACTAATCGTATTGGCGATCTGGGATTCATCTTGGGTATCGCCCTTTGCTTAAAACTTTACGGCACACTCGATTTTGCTGAATTAAAATTACAAGCGGGTTCAGCCGTGCCGTTCGCCCTGGGACTTTTATTGATGTGTGGCTTTCTCGGAAAATCCGCCCAGTTCCCTTTACACGTTTGGTTAACGGATGCAATGGCCGGTCCCACTCCCGTCTCCGCCCTCATTCACGCTGCGACGATGGTTGCCGCTGGTGTTTATTTCATGGCGCGTATCAGTTTCCTGCTCGCTCCGGAAGTTCTTCATTGGATGGCAATCTCCGGCGCCGGCATGGCCGCGCTCGCCGGTCTCTGTGCACTCGCCCAAACCGACATCAAAAAATCTTTGGCTTACTCCACTCTCGCTCACCTCGGTATAATGGGTTGTGCGATTGGACTCGGACATCCTGAACTCGCTGTGCTGCACATGGCCATGCACGCCTTTTTCAAAGCGACCTTGTTCTTAGGTGCTGGTTCAGTGATTCACGGATGTCACCACGAACAAGATATGTTAAAGATGGGCGGCCTGCTCAAAAAGATGCCGATCACCGCAGTAACTTTTATTGCAGCAACGCTTTCTAATTGTGCGGTTCCCTTCTTTGCAGGTTGGTATTCGAAAGATGCCATTATCGAAGCAGCCTGGCACGGCGGATACTTCTGGGTTTTCAGCTTCCTCGCTCTCGCCGCCATTGCGACGTGCTTATACAGCGGCCGCATGATTCGTCTCGTCTTCATGGGTGCACCTAATTCCAAGGCGGCAACGCAAGCCCATGAGTCCCCTTGGACGATGACTCTTCCCATCAGCGTGCTCGGAATTGTTTATGCCATCGGCGCCGGTTTTGCTGCCAATATTTTAATTCCCCACTCATCCCTTCAGGTCGTTGAAAAGTCGCTGAACGAAATGGCGTTCCACCTAACCGCTCCTGCAACCATCGTGGGAGCAGCTGCCCTAATCCTTGGATTTTTAAGTTTCAAATTTTACGGATGGTTTGCTGGGCAGGATAGCTTACAGAAAATTTCTCCACGCACCTATCAAATTTTAGAATACCGATGGATGGACACATTTTACAATTGGTACATTGATAAAGTTCAGCGCCGCTTCGCCGAATTCATTGTATTCCTCGATTTACTCGTAATCAACGGTCTCGCCGTACGCTGGACTGTCGGTGGCACCTTCGCCGCTCTGGGACATGTCTCCAATGCCATTTTTCACCGCGGACAGACTCGTGCCTACGCCATCTGGATCACCCTCGGTTCGCTCCTCTTCATCTGGTTCCTTGTCCGCTAATTTATGGAAAATTTTAATACTGTGAATTCCTCTCTTCTACTCGCGGCAATTTTTACGCCGATTCTCGTCGGATTGATTCTCTTAGTCGGACGAAATCTGCCTCGCTCCTTTGCCACGGGATTTGCACTCACGGCATTCACCCTGCCCGCCCTCATCACCGTTTGGTTTTTCTTACCCTGCGCCGAATCCTACGGTTCAGTGACTCAATACCGTCAAACCAACATCTGGGGATTTTGTTTTGGCTTAAATGGCATCAGCTTACCTTTGATCGCCATGACTGCGCTGGTGGGGCTCGCCGCGGGAATCAAAGCACTCGATCAAGAAGTTGAATCACGAAATGCTTATCTGGGTTTAATTCTCTTCATGCTCGGAGGAACGCTCGGAGTCTTTGGTACAAATAATATTATCGGATTTTATTTCTTCCACGAATTCGCACTCATTCCCACTTTTGTACTCACGTTATTCTGGGGCGGCGAAGGTCGACGTTCGGCGGCGATGCAAATGGCCATTTACCTTACCGTCGGCGCCATGCTTTCATTAGCGGGTATCGTGATTGCGATGCAAACGGTCGGGCTGGGCATCGAAGACGCCACCTTCGAACAATTATTCTTAGCGTTCCATCAGTCACAACTGCCCTTACCAGCGGCAACTACGGCGCTTACTTTATTTGGATTCGGCACACTGGCCTCACTCTTCCCTTTCCACTCTTGGGCCGCACCAGGTTACTCCGCTGCACCCACTCCCGTATCCATGATCCACGCTGGAGCACTTAAGAAATTTGGCCTCTACGGAATCATTATGATTGTCGCTGCCACCATGAAAATGGGCAACGGCACACTCAGTCACTGGTTCCTCTGGTGCTCCGTGGCTAACGTATTTATTGTCGGACTCATCTGCTTCGGACAGCGCGACCTAAAACAAATGCTCTCCTGGAGCTCTGTGGCTCACATGGGTCCTATCTTTGTCGGCATCTGGGTTTGCGCAACGCAAGGCGTCGCCGAAGGTCTCGATGCAGCCATCTTCTTGATGGTGGCACACGGACTTTCCTGCGCGGCCTTATTCCTTTTAGCCAATGCGGTTCGTACCCGCACGGGTACATATCGATTCGATGAACTGGGTGGTCTCGCACGACACACTCCAGTGCTCTCGGCTTTCTTTATCGCGGCGATCATGGCGTCCATTGGTCTACCCGGCTTCGGAAATTTCTGGGGC
This sequence comes from Opitutales bacterium, assembly GCA_040398005.1. GTDB lineage: Bacteria > Verrucomicrobiota > Verrucomicrobiia > Opitutales > UBA953 > UBA953. The sequence continues at coordinate 46,187 of JBBAUX010000005.1, read as the reverse complement.
GAACTGGGCGTCTTCCTCTCGCTCAGAAATCAACCGTTCATCCTTCAAGTCTTCGTCGTCTCCACCGTTGTGATCTCTGCAATCTACGCGCTACGCGCCGTCGCTTCCGTTTTCTTCGGAAAAGTTTCTTCGACCATCGAAGCCCGTCATGCTTACGCTCCGATTGTCGATCTCAACGGCGCCGAACGTACCGCAACCATCATTCTTCTCGGTGGCTCACTCGTGATTGGATTTATTCCTTCACTGATTACTAATTACACCAACCCGGAAGCACAGGCGCTGGCCCGCATTGCCCAAGCCAAACCGTTTAAGGCAGCTCCTGTTCAAGAATCTCCCCGCAACTAAACTTTCGTATCATGACTTCTCCGATGGCTTCCACCGAACTCGCTTTAAAATTACTCGCCCCACGCAATACGGACTGGGCTTCGATCCTGCCTGAAATTTCCGTAGCGGGCCTCGCCTTGCTCTGCCTGATTCAGGCGATGTTTTTAAATAAAAAACTCAACTGGCTCATCCCCACCACCGCACGCATCGGACTGGGCTTAGTGATTTTAATGTCACTGATTCCTTTCACTCCATGGAATCCCTGCTCAGGCGTAGCCACCACCACTTTTTCAGGCTTACTTCAACTCAGTGATGTCACCTGCGGTTTTCGTCTCAGCTTTTTAATCTCCGCACTACTGACGAGTTTTATTGCGACACGTTTCCTCGAGGAACGTCACGCCGTCGTCGCCGATTATCACCACGTGGTCTTGGTAATCACCGCCGCGTTCATGCTGTTAACTCAGTCGAATCACTTCGTGACTTTATTTGTGAGCCTCGAAACAGCGGCCGTTGGACTTTATATTTTAGTCGGTTATCTCCGCAAAAGTGAGGCGTCACTAGAAGCCGGCGTTAAATATTTAGTCGCGGGTGGCTTAAGTTCCGCACTTCTTCTCATGGGCATTGTTTTAGTTTATGGTTCACTCGGTGCGACCACGCCCGATTCTTTAAACTTCGATCAAATCGCTAAAGCCTTGGCAGCCGGACATGGCACCGCCCTCACCCTCACCGGTGTGGCACTCATTTTAAGTGGAGCGGCCTTTAAGCTCGGTGCTTTCCCATTCCAAACTTGGATCCCCGATGTTTATCAAGGGGCACCCACACCTACCACAACGATACTCGGTACCGCATCCAAAGCGGCCGGTGCCTTCACCTTATTCTTATTAGTTACGGGTCCCTTTCAACCGCTGGCTTCTAAGTTAGCACCCGTCCTCGCTATCACCACGATCCTTACTTTGATCGCCGGAAACCTCGCCGCACTCGCCGCAACGGACATCAAGCGTATCATCGCACTCTCCGGCGTCTCGCATGCCGGCTTTATTCTCGCAGCGATCACCGGCATTTTAGTCGCAGGTGAAAATGGTGATTATGATACCAACCTCTTAGCTTATTATTTAATCGCTTACACCATCGGTAGTTTCCTGGTCGCCCAAGCACTCATTTCCATTCCCGCTCTCGAAGATCATCGTCGTCCGTTACTACAACTACGCGGTTTAATTCGACGCTCACCGATTCTTGCCGGTGGCTTAGGCTTTGGTATCAGTTCATTGGCAGGCGTTCCTCCCTCCATCGGTTTCTTCGCCAAATTATTTATTTTAATACTACTCGCTAAAGTAAAATTATGGTGGGTCTTCAGCGCCGTTCTTCTCAGCGTAGCCGTCAGCATCCACTATTACTTCTCCGTCATTCGCGAAGCGGTGGTTAGACCCAGTGTCGGGGATGAAACCATTGAAACGATTGAAGTATCCGCCACTGCGAAATTTGTCATCGGTGCGTTATCCGCAGCGACCATTATCGGCGGCTTACTCTTCTTTGTCTAAGAGCTCGATTTTTTACCGCGCGGGTGGTGCTTACGATGGGCCGCACTGAGTGCGGTACGTTCGACCGTGGTATAAATCTGTGTCGTGGCGATATCCGCATGCCCGAGCATCTCCTGAATCGATCGCAAGTCAGCCCCACCGGCTAATAAGTGCGTCGCAAAAGCGTGCCGAAGCAAATGAGGTTTTACGGGCACATCAACGCCCGCTCTTTGAGCGGCCTGCTTAACACTTAACCAAAAAGTTTTTCGCGAAAGTGCTTGGCCACGCGCACTCAAGAACAACGCGCTTCCCGTTTTGGGACGACTGAGTTTAGGCCGACCATCTTTTAAATAATGCTGCAGGGTTTTTAAGGCAGATTCACCCACTGGCACCACGCGGTCTTTCGAACCTTTACCTCTCACGCGCACGAGAGCGGATTCGATGTCTACCGCTTGCAATTCGAGGCTACATAATTCCGAAATACGGAGACCCGACCCGTACATCAATTCTAACATCGCACGATCCCGGAGACCTTGTGGCTTAGATGTATCAGGCGCGGACACGACCAGGGCGGCCTGCTCGGGAGATAAAATCGCCGGTAGACTGCGTTTCATTTTAGGACTGCGGGCAAGCTCCGTAAAATCATCGCGGCGTAATCCCGATCGTACCAAGTGTGCCGCAAAAGTTCGTACTGCGGAAATTCGACGCGCCAAGGAAGCCGAAGCATGACCCTTGCGGTTTAAAACTTTCACCCAGGATTCAATGTCACCTAACTTAACGTCAACCCAGTTAGTCCGACCCGCACTCGCGCAGTGCTTAGAAAAACGTATCAAGTCGTCTTCATACGCCGCCGTGGTAAGCTTCGCCAATCCACGCTCCAAGGCCAAATAGGCTAAAAAAGAATCCACCGACTCCTGCAAATCGGGCGGCACCCCCTTACTCTTTGTCTGACGCGACTTACCCATGTATCTATCTTTTATTGCACTCACGGGAAAGAGTCCATAACGATTCCCTTATGGCAAGTCAGCGTGAACGGGCAATGAAGCCCACCGACCTTCGTGGCATCCTCCGGTATGTTCCCATGTTCCGGGATCATAGCTTCGTGATTGCCGTCGATGGTTCAATCGTCAGTCACGAAAATTTTAATAATATCGTGACGGATATTGCGGTGCTCAAAAGTCTTTCAATCAAAGTTATTTTAGTACACGGCATCGGACAACAACTCGTCACTCTCGCCGGTGAACATAATATGACGATTTCTGACATTCAAGGCGAAGGCATCACCGACGCCCCGACCATGTCGCTCGCGCGTGAAGCTTCCGCCTTAGTTTCTCAAACCGTCCTCGAACATCTTTCTCAAGCGGGTTTACGTTGCGTCATCACCAACGCCGTCCGCGCCACCAACGTCGGCGTGATCAAAGGAAAAAATCATCTCTTCACCGGTAAAGTCGAAAAAGTAGATGTGGAGATTTTGAAAACGATGCTGTCGCAAGATATTTTACCGCTCGTTACCCCCATCGTCTGCGATCGCGAAGGCCAATCTTTACGGGTCAATAGTGACCATTTAGCAATGGAACTGGCCGCTGCCATGGGTGCATCGAAGCTGATCTACCTCACACCCTTTGCTGGACTGCAAATTGATGGTCAGGTCAAAGTTAACTTACCCGAAGACGAACTGAAAAAAATCCTGAGCGATAAGAAAATTAAATTAGACCCGCGGATCAGAAGCAAAGCCGTGCAAGCCGCTAAAGCTTTAGATCAAGACGTTCCCCGCGCCCACATTTTAGATGGCCGCGTTTTTGGCGGACTACTCACTGAAATTTTTGATAAAGTGGGATTGGGCACCATGGTGCACGCCAACGACTACGATCAAATCCGCCAGGCCAAAAAGAAAGACGCCCAAGCTCTCTACAATTTAGCGAAGCACGGCGCGAAGACCGATGCGTTAGTCGGACGGACACGTCTACAAATCGAACAAACGATTCAGGAATTCTTTGTCTATGAAATTGATGACAGCATCATCGGGTGTGCTGCCCTCCGTGCCTACCCCGGCGGTAAATCAATGGAAGTCTGCGCCGTTTACGTTCAGCCCTTTTATCACGGTCGCGGTGTGGGCAAAAAACTCGTCGAATACGCGAAATTAACAGCGAAGAGCCTCGGCGCTAAAAAACTCATTGCCCTCACTACACAAACCCAAGGCTTCTTCCAATCCGCCTGTAGCTTTGTCGCCGGATCGCAAAATGATTTACCGGCGGCTCGCCGAAAAGAACTTAAGTTGAGCGGTAGAAATTCTCACGTCCTCCAGTTTAATCTTAAAAAATTAAACAGCAGCGTCCGCTAAGTTTACGCACTTAAAAAGTAGGCCTGCTGTTTATCGGAAATCGGCATGCCAAGTTTCGTCATGATTTGCATGAAGTCTTCCCAGACCAAACGCTTATTAGAAAGACTCGGACTGTGTAATAAATAGTTGGGGTGCAGGGTTGGTAAAACTTCTAGACCATCGACCTTCTGCCACTGTCCGCGAATTTGCATGATGGGCGTCGTTAAATGCGTGAGCGCACCAAAGGCTTGCGCTCCCACGGCCACAATCATTTGCGGTTTAATAATCTCAATTTGAGCCAATAAATACGGGCGATTAAAGGCGACCTCGGAAGCATTGGGTGGCCGTTTACCAAACGCCGTCGGGGGCTTGGGACGCCAAGTCATTAAATTAGCAAAGTAACATTCTGTTTCGGTCAGGCCGGTTGCTGAAATAATTTTGCTAAGTAATTCACCCCCTGGACCCACAAACGAACGGTTCGCTTCTACTTCTTCTAGGGACGGCGCCTCACCCACAAAAAAAACTTTGGCGCTTTCTGATCCGCGACCGAAAAGTGCTTTTTTACCTTCGAGATGTTTCTGGGTCACCTCGCACGTAGCGATGGTTTTTTGCAACCAAAGTAATTGTTCCGCTTTGGTGCCGGAAGGTAATTTAACGACGGGTGGAACGGGCAACGGAATAGAAACAATAATCGTTCCCTCATTTTTTACGGCCGAAGTTGCTGGACGAGTCACGGGCTTCACCACGGGCGCGATGGTAGCGGGAGCAGTGAACTTCGGGGCAACGGCGACCGCAGCTCCGCCCGCTAATTCTTTTAAGAGGGCAACGCTTTCGTCGGAGACACTGACACGTTTTACCCCAGCAGCTTTCTGCCTATATAATTCTTCTAAGAGAGCATCGATGGCTTGCGCAGGATCCATTAGGGGACGAGGTTCTCAATTGCCCGAGCCAAGACGATATCCTTCTGCGTCACCTTGTTGCCAGCATCATGAGTAGTCAGTTTCAGGGTCACCTTATCATAAATATTATAAATTTCCGGGTGATGGTTGAGCTTTTCGGCCTCAATACCCACTTTTACCAAGAAAGATAGGGCTTCGGAAAAGTTCTTTAACTTAATATCCATCAACAACTTATCGTCTTCAAATCTCCAGTGTTTTAGACTGCTCAAGGCCAGCTTAATTTGATCTAAATCTAAGGGAGTGGACATCCGATTAATCATAAAAAAAGCCCTTAAACTGTCAACGGTTTGCCTAAGGAATAGACCCTATTGTGAATAAACTTGCAGAATGCCCCATAAAGAGTCTCTCTTTGGGTCAGGCTTGTTCTGAAAATAACCAAACCAAGAACAATGCCCCGCAAGAATCCGGTGAGTTGACGGTCGTCAAGACGGCAAATCGAAATCCAAGAAGGAAACGGGGAATGCGGTGAAGGTCATAAAACAGAAAACAACATATATGGAAAATAAGTTATTCGTAGGCAACCTACCTTGGGCTGCTACAGAATCCGACATCCGCGCACATTTCTCCCAAGCGGGCGAAGTGACAAGCGTGGAAGTAATGATGGATAAGTTCACAGGTCGTCCTCGTGGCTTCGCCTTCGTAACCATGGGCAATGCACAGCAAGCCCAGGATGCGATCGCTAAGACTGAGAACATCGACTTCATGGGTCGTCCCCTGAAGGTGAATGTTGCCCGTCCACGTGAAGAACGCCCTGCGGGCGGTGGCTTCGGTGGCGGCGAACGTCGTGGCGGATTCGGTGGTGGTGCTGGACGCGGCGGCTTCGGCGGCGGCGCAGGCGGCGGTGAACGTCGTGGCGGCTTCGGCGGCGGCGGCGGTGGTCGCGGCGGCTTCGGCGGCGGCGGCGGCGGCGGACGTGGTGGTTTCGGCGGCGATCGTGGCGGCTTCGGCGGCGGCGATCGTGGCGGTTACTAAACCCCGGATTCAATGCTACACTCTTCGGGGCGCCTTTCGGCGCCCCTTTTTTGTGCTTAAATAAAATCGATGGCTAACTGCTTAAGAAAATTAAACAGACTCTAATCCGCCATCCGCTTTTAATCGACGGTAGTAACAAGCCGAACGTGTTTTGCCTTGTTCATCTTTCGTGTGGCATGCGCCCTTTCCCGCTGGACGGACTTTATAGAGAATCGAATTCTGCTCACAGTTCACACGGACTTCTAATAATTCTAAAAAATCTCCCGACGTCAGTCCCTTGATCCAAAGTTCGTTTCTTGAAGTACTCCAGAACGTCGCCTTCTTTTCCTTGAGCGCAGTTTTTAGAGCCAACTCATTAACGTAACCTAAAATAAGCACCTCGCCCGTTTGAGCGTCCTGGGCGATGGCCGGAATCACATCTTCCTGCCCCGAGCCGATTTTTCGGAGTTTTTTGAAGTCCAAACGCAGGGTTGACCCCTCTTCTAGTTCTTTATCGGACATATTAAGCATAAAGAAGATACTTGGGCCTGCATTCAAGGCTGGAATATTGAAGCCGTTATCCTTACGCATAGGGCATTATGTCGCTCCACAACACAACCGACCTTTCCCGCGCCGCCACTGAGTCCCGCGGACTTTCCATGGACGCCGTCGCCGCCTGTCACTCTGGACACCTCGGCCTTCCTTTGGGCTCCGCCGAAATTGGCGCCGTTCTTTACGGAAACTTTTTAAAGCACAATCCTGCCGAACCTCTGTGGATTAATCGTGATCGCTTCGTGCTCTCCGCAGGTCACGGCTCAATGTTCCTCTACAGCTGGTTACACCTCGCAGGATTTGATCTCCCTCTCGAAGAAGTAAAAGCTTTCCGCAAACTCCACAGCAAAACTCCTGGTCACCCTGAATTCGGTGAAACCGTCGGCGTTGAAGCGACCACCGGTCCTCTCGGACAAGGTACTGGAAATATTGTGGGTATGGCTGTCGCTGCCAAAATGGCCGCCGCTCATTTCAATACTCCTGAACACACCCTCTTCAATCACTTCATCGTTGGTCTCGCCGGCGACGGTTGCTTACAAGAAGGTATCTCGCACGAAGCCGCTTCATTCGCCGGACGTTTCGGTCTCGATAACATCATTATGCTTTATGATTCCAATGACGTTACCTTGGATGCGATGGCTTCAAAAACTCAGAATGAAGACACCTTTAAACGCTACGAAGCCGCGAACTGGGAAGTCTTCATGGTCAAACAAGGCAATGAATTAGCCCATATTGCTGAAGCGCTCGACAAAGCCCGCGCCAGCAAAAGCGGTAAACCTAAATTAATTATCTGTAAAACAGTCATCGCGAAAGGAATCGCTGAAGTTGAAGGCACCGCCAAAGGTCACGGCGAAGCCGGCGTAAAGTTTATCGACGCAGCTCGTAAACTGATCGGACTGCCCGAAGAAAAATTCTTCGTTTCACCAGAAACTAAAAAATTCTTCGCCGCTCGCAAAGTCACCCAAGCCGCTGAATACGCACAATGGCAAAAAACTTTTGCGGCATGGGCTGCTGTGAATCCAGCGAAAGCCGATTTACTTAAAAAAGCTCAAGCCGGTGATCACGGCGATGTCGCTTCCCTCCTCGCCGCAATTCCTGAGTTCGGCAAAAACGCCTTAGCTACTCGCGTATCGGGTGAAACATGCATCAACGCTGTCGCTAAAGCCTCCCCTCTCGTTTTATCAGGCTCAGCCGATTTACACGGCTCAACCAAGAATTATATTAAAGATGTCGGTGACTTCGACATCGCCACGCCCGCGGGCCGTAATCTCTACTTCGGAATTCGGGAACACGCCATGGGCGCCATCGTCAATGGTATCGCTTATCACGGAATCTTTAAAGGATCCGGCGCAACCTTCCTCACGTTCTCCGATTACCTCCGCCCGGCGATTCGCATTGCTGCCTTAGCAAAACTTCAAGCTTTCTATATCTTCACTCACGACTCCGTCGGTGTCGGTGAAGACGGACCTACCCACCAACCGGTAGAAACAGTCAGCGCCCTGCGTTGTATTCCCAATCTCGATGTCATGCGTCCAGCCGATGCTGAAGAAACCGCTGCCGCCTTCGCTCACGCCGTCGCTCGTCGCGATGGTCCCGTTGCCCTCATTCTCTCCCGTCAAAATGTTCCATCGCTCGACAGCATTCCTGTTTCGACGCGTCGCCAAGGCACACTCAAAGGTGCTTACATCGCACGCAAAGAAACCGCAGCCCTGACTCACATTCTCATCGGTACAGGTAGCGAACTCCAACTCGCTCTCGCCGCTGCTGAAGAATTAGGTGCCGGCGTTCGGGTTGTTTCCATGCCTTCCATGGAAGCCTTTGCTCGCCAATCTAAGTCCTACCAAGAAGAAGTTCTTCCTTCGAGCTGCGCTAAACGCGTCAGCATTGAAGCGGGTGTAACTATTTCTTGGGGTCGCTACGTTGGCCTCACTGGCAAGGCCCTCGGCACTGATCGTTTCGGATTAAGCGCCCCTGGTGATATCGCCATGAAGGAATGTGGTATGACTAAAGAAGCGGTGGTCGCTGCTGCGAAAGCCCTCTAAGTCTTAAACACTGTTCTGAATAAAAGAACGAAGACTCTCGGGTCTTCGTTCTTTTTATTTTACGGGCTTCAAAGCACTGAGCGGTATCTTAAATAGGTCACGTTGCTCCGAGCCCACCAATAAAGTTTGAGCGTCTAACCACGCACAGCCTTCAATCTGCCAAGAAAGTACAGGGGGCGAGAGCGGTGCATAGACCATTGAACCATCAAAGATATTTTCGCCAGTGACAGGTAATGTGATTACCCAAACCGCACGATAGGTTAAAATGGCCAAACTCTTCCCATCAGGAGAAACCGAAGCATCGGTGACCATGCCTTTCGCATCGAATTGACCTATTTTCGTTAATTGAGCCTGCTCATTTAATTTAGGAATATCGATGCGCCATAATTCGGTGAAGGTATCGCGGCGATGCTTAGTTAAAAAATAAATATTACCTCTGATTTTAAATACCGATTCACAGTCATGTTTTAATTCCGAATCAGGAAATTCTTTTTGATCGGGCCAAATAAACGAAATCGTTTTAACCTCGGCTACCTCTAGATTCTTAGCGGAAGGCTCTTTAAATAAATAGAGGTTCAACTGACGGCGGTTAGAGATGTTATTTCCCACATCGGCCACGACCATGTTACCTTCCGCATCACCCGTCAGAGCTTCCCAATCGTAATTTTTTGCACCTTTAATGGTAATACCCTTAGTACCCCAAGCCAAAGTTCCGTCGCTGCGAAGCGGAATAATTTCTGGTTTGTTGCCTGAATCGGAAAGAGTCCAAAACACTCCAGGGTTTTGCTGACTAGCCCAAAGCGCCGAACATTCAGGCACTAATTTCTTATCTACTTTAGCGCAGGTTTGCAGCTGAAAGGCGTCCATTTCGGGAACTTCCCGCACAATCACCGACACTTCACCTGCCCCTAAAGTGAGTGCTAACAATAAGTAGAGTGATCCTAACCGCATAGGGATAATAGTTTTAATAAAATCAAAATAAGCAACCTCGAGAATTACCCTTTGCTTTTAAACTAATTGAATCTAAACCTCACGTATGGCTCGAAAATCTTCGCGCGCGCTTTGGACAGCTCACCTTAAGGGCGGAGCACGCGTTGCACCATCGGCCAGCAAATCGCCTCGCACCAAAAAAGCCGTCGAGAAAAATTCACATCGTGGCGTTCGGGGAATCATTCTCGGAATCGACCCTTCGCTCCGCGGAACTGGCTTAGCGGTCATTGATTCCCGAACCGAGCCCTATCAATTATTAGCCAGCACCACGGTGAAGCTTAAGCCTAAATTCACGGCGATTGAATGCTTGGGTAAAATCGCTGAAGCGGTCGAAGGTATGACTGAGAAATTTAAAATAGATCAAGCGGCTATTGAAGAAACCATTTACGTACAAAATTTCCGGACTGCCCAAGCCATGGGTGCCTCGCGTGGGGCGGCCTTAAGTATCCTCGCTCGACTCAATATTCATGTTAAGGAATACGCCCCTAAACGTATCAAGTTAGCCGTTACCGGACACGGCAGTGCGAGCAAAGAACAGGTCGGTAAAATGATTAAATCTATTCTGAATCTTCACAGTGAATTACCCTTGGACGAATCTGATGCTGCCGCAATTGCTCTTTGCCACGCCTTTACGGCACGCGGGTAAATTACTCTTCGCTCACCACGAAATTATCAGAGCGGCCATTGGCCTGGCTCCAGCGTGCCATCAACTCATCTAAACGCACGGGACGCACATCCTGTTTAAGATTATAAGCGCCTGCCTCTAAGCAGACTTTAAGTTGCTGCCAGACTTGGGAGTAGGATCGGCGAAAGAGCAGAGACTCGTCGCGCACCAGACTAGAAACGTGACAGCAGCCACCTACGCTCGTCATTACAAATCGACCCTCCTTCAATTCTTCCTCAGTCGAAGCACGTAAATCGAATCGGGCATAGTGTAAGGCTGGAAAACGTTTAGCCAACGTAGTGAGGGCTTGCTCGAGAGCCAGTGTATTTAAATCGGGGCGATGTAAGCAGCGCGCGCCATGGCCGTGACTTCCTGAAAGATTTAAGATAACTTTTTGTCCGGCGGGAATGACTTTATTTAAATCGCGTGCATGACACTGAATAAATAATTCTGCGCGGGAAACGGCAAACTCATCGAGCCAAATGAGTTCTTCCAAGGTTTGCTCCCCATCACCCATCACCACGATATCATTCTTCTGTACGATGGCCATAATATGTCCGTCGTCCTGTCCAGGATTTCTCCGCCAAACGATTTCAAACTCTAAACCGCTGATGAATTTCTGGAGAATAAAATCTTCTTTAGCATGACCGACCCAGCGATTTAACTGTTCATCGTTTTTGATATAACGAAGCCCCGCACCGTCTTCGGAAACCTCGGGCTTAAAGACCAAGGGATAGCCGTGACAAACCGCGAAGGCTTGAGCTTCTTTTAATCGCTCTTCGAGCTTATCTTCCATGGACAAAGCAAGATGGGGACAGCATCGCGAATCGCGCTGGAACGGTCTTAATAAAAGAGATTTAGGATCACCGATAAATCCACCAATCCGCCCGAAGGAGGGATTGGCCGAAGCGAAAGCGGTGAGGCTGCGGTGTCTCAAAGTTAAGAAAATAATCCCAATCCGAATCGGCAAATAAACAATCCAGTTGGGCCAAAGTGAAGGCTGAAGGAAGCCACGCACTTTCATGATAATCTGTCGACGCCCACGCCAAGTCAACGCCGGCACCAACCAGTGAGTTAAGACATGCAATGCAAGTAAGAGTCCGACGATAATCCAAACCGCGTTACTCTTAAAGTTGTGAAGCAAGCGCATACCATCATCGCCGAATTTATAACCAAGCCAAATAAGGGGAGGCGTCCAAATCAGCGCCGCGACCATCAGAAGCAGGCCCAAGCGCATTAAATCTAATTTCATAATACCCGCTGTGATAAACGTAGGCAAACGGCTGGCCGGAACGAATCGTGAACTGACGACCACCAACATTCCCTTCGGCGTAGAGAACCAACCCGCCCACTGATTCACTTTATGTTCTTTGATAATCCACTTAAAGGGCGCGCGACCAAGGGCCTGACGACCGAACACTCGTCCAATCATATAGAGTGTCATATCTCCGATAAAAATCCCCACGAAACAAGCCACGGTAGCGGACCAAAAGTCGATGATGCCCACCGAAACCATTAAGCCCGAGGCCAAGCAGGTGGGATCTTCTGCGACAAACGTACAAACGATAATAAATAATAACAGCATCCAATAATGCATACCAATGGCATTAGGGATGGGCGGATTTGATGGAGGCAGTGGCGGACCAAGTTTTGGAAGATTCGTTGTGAAATCTACAATCTCACCAGCTACCGCTTCTTTCTGTTCAAAGACCACATCGCGCCCGCCGTGATAAACTTTCAATCGCGCACTCGGTATTAATTTTGCGGTGTACTTAGCGGCGTCTACCGGCGTAAGTAAATCCCTATCACCGTGAATAATTAATAATGGACGGTTAAGCCCATCGATTAATCTTTTATTCTCCGATAAATCCGTATCGAAAACTGTTTTCGCATAATCCCGATCCCAGGGCAGTAAATCCGCCGCACCGAAATTAGGAGTGAGTCGGGCTACACCCCAAAAGAAGGCACCTTGAAATCCGTAAACGATTTTATTAACCAAAGGATTGCCGAGTAATTCGAAAGCTTGCACCCCCGGAGCGGATAGCAACGTCACCGATTCGACTCGGCCACGATGCACATTAGTTAATTCCAGCGCCGCGACACCGCCGAGTCCTTGCCCTAATAAATGGTATTTTTTTATTCCCTTTTGTTCGAGTAACGCGGCAACCACATGAGCATTAGCCTCCATGGAGTGACTGGGAACATTTCCGTAAGACGAGGCAAATCCGGGAAGATAGGGTTCAACAACCGCAACTTTTCCTGACTTTGCAAGGTCTGCACAAAATTGATTTCCTCGGCTGTCCCAAGGCACGCGATGGATATACACTAAAACGGGTTTATCACCGGCGCTGTTGTTTTGATCGAATCCGTAAAAGTTGGCGTGGATTGGAATTTGCTTTTCCGTCGGAATTACTCGGTCGTCTTTATAGTCAAAAGCCGGAACCAAAATCGGGTTCTGGCTCGATTGCTTTTCAACCGCACTGAAAATAGGGAACGTATTGGAAAGAAGAACCAAGACAACATAGGTCACAGCAATCCACCATTTGGGGGGCACTCGCCGAAGATTTGCCTTACTTTGGTCAAAAGCCTGCATTACTTTTATTCAACCCACCCAAGCACGGGGTGCAAGGAGGGAAGATATTTATTAGTTAATCGGGAAATTTATGGCTTCCTTTAATGGTCTTAAACCTCTTGTCTTTGAATGTGGAAGCCTCCGCCAAGGAATTGCCCGGCCTACGGGTGACCATCGATAAGCTGGTTCACCATCGCGACCCCAACTTTCCACCCGAAACGCCCCACGCCTTCGTTTACTTTCTTACTATTAATAATATTTCACCCCATACCGTTAAATTTTTCGGACGTAAATGGATCATCCGCCATCGCGATGGTTCGACAGAGGTGATTCAGGGCGACGGCATCGTCGGCCAAACTCCCACCATCCCGCCCGGCGAACAGTTTTCCTATAACAGCTATCATCTCACCGGCGAACCGGTCACCGCCGAAGGTGCCTTTCACGGTGAAACCGAAGACGGCGAGCGCGTGTTTGTCCGCATCCCATCTTTTGAAATGATTCCACCCTCTTCTACTACTTAATGAGAATAACAGATTTAAATTCCGGCCGCGAAATTGGAGCGAATTGCATGCTCGCTGAGTTTGGAGGACTCCGCTTCGTCATCGATTGCGGCATGCATCCCAAGCACGCCGGCAAACAAGCCCTGCCGCGTCTCGATCTCATTCCCGGAAACGTGGATGGCGTTATCCTCACTCACTGTCACTTAGACCACTTGGGCTCGTTGCCACTCTTGGTCCGCCAACACCCTGGCACGCGGGTATTTACTTCAGGTGCATCAGCACTTTTTGCACGAAGACTACTCGCTAATTCTGTGCAAGTCATGAAAAGGCAGCGGGAAGAAACGGGTAATGTGGATCTACCTCTTTACGTTGAACAAGATATTGAACGCGTCGAACACGCTCTCACCGCGGTGCCCATCGCCAACCCCAGAAAAATTGGACAAGGCGGAGAAGAAATCACGCTCACCTTCCATCTCGCCGGTCACGTGGCTGGTGCCGTGGGACTGATGATCGAACACCGTAAGAAACGTCACTTCTTTACCGGCGATGTTCACTTCCAAGCGCAACGCACCGTCGGCGGCGCCCAATTTCCACGTCAGCCCGTCGACACTCTGGTCATGGAATGCACACGCGGAGCCACCACCACCATTCCGGATATTTCTCGAGGTAAAGAAGAAGCACGTTTAATCCGATCCATTAATCGTGTCATCGATAATGGCGGCTCCGTTCTGCTACCCGCTTTTGCTTTCGGTCGCATGCAGGAAATATTAAAATTATTAGATGAAAGCGCCGCCGAGGGCAACTTAGTCGACGTCCCAATTTTCTGCTCTGGCTTGGGCATGGATCTTTGTGGCTATCTCGAAGAAGCGAGTAAGAAGACCAAGCAGGTTAATTTCAGTCAGAAAGTTTTGCGCGACCTCGGCGTCCAATCTTTATCACGCCGCTACGTCCAACCTGGTAAGAATTTACCCGTCCAAGGAATTTACGTTCTCTCGAGCGGTATGTTGGTCGAAAACACGCCCGCTTGGCGCGTGGCTGCTAATATTTTAGATACGAAAGAAAATGCCGTCTTCTTTGTGGGTTATTGCGATCCCGACACCCCAGGGGGTGAGTTGATTGGCATGAAATCAGGCGCCGAATTTAAATTTAAAGGCCTCGATCATACCTCTATTTTAAAAGCGGAAGTCGAACGTTTTCACTTAAGCGGCCACGCCGACCGAGAAGAATTAATTGATTTTGCCAAAGCGCTCAGTCCGAAGGATATTATTCTCACGCACGGCGATCCCCCCGCCCGAGCTTGGATGAAAGAGACTCTGACAAAATTATTACCCGGCACTCGGATCCACGATCCCGAGCCTGGCGTAGCGATTGATCTGTGAGCACAAACCTCGAAACTGTTTCTGATTGGCGTGATTTTTTTAGCACGCGCGGACCGCGTATGTCCGCCGAAGCTTTTTTACTGAAGCTCGGTTCACTCAGCGCGCAGGAGCAACGTTTCGCTTTAACGGGTTTACCCGACACTAAAAGTTTAACCCAGCGTTTTGAAAATGCGTGGGCACAAAAAGAGGATAGTCTCGGTGGCGTACCGTTCTTAACCAAAGATTTATTTTTCCGAGCCGGACATCCCACTTTCGCGGGTTCAACTTTTCTACCTGAAGAAATCGGCATCCCACGCACCTCTTCATCTTTACCTTCAGCCTTTCAAAAAGACGCTGGAGCGGTCGAATGTGGACGCACCCAACTCAACGAGTTTGCCTATGGTTTAAGCGGGGAAAATCCCCATTACGGCGACTGCCAACATCCCACCCATCCTGAATTACTTTCGGGCGGATCAAGTTCAGGTTCCGCTTGGGCGGTCGCTAAAAAAATTGTGCCCTTCGCTCTTGCGACAGATACCGCAGGATCCATTCGTGTGCCCTGCGGATACTGCGGCGTGTGGGGTTTACGTCTAACGCCCGATATTAGTCCAGTCGGAGATATTTTCCCTCTTTCTCCTGGTTACGACACTCAAGGTTGGATGACGCATAACCCGACAGATCTTATTACCGTATCGAAAGCCGTCTTAGGAAAATCTCCGAAACTGGGTAAAGGACTTTGGGTCGGCGATCTGGGTCTAGGTATGGACTCCTCAGTATTAAATACTTTGAGAAATTTCGTACGCCCTCTGGATGTTGCTGAAGATAAATCAGCGACCGAACTACTACGCATCAATAGTAACAAAGCGCATCAGTATTTTCCGGTGCTTGGTGGAACTGCCGCCGCCCGCGTTCATGCCGCCTGGTTAAATCAGCGAAAAAAATCTTACGATCCCATAGTCTGGGAAAGATTAAACATCGCGAGTAAACGTACCGCCGAGGAAGTTCGCGAAGCGGAAATTTATCGCCTTAAGATTACCGATACCTTCCGTACCCTCTTTAAACAATACAGTTTCATTGCGCTACCGTGCACATTCGGGCCAGCGGTGGCGAAGAAAGATTTAACCGCTCAACATCGCGAACGCCTGCTAGCGTTAAATGCACCCGCAACATTGGCCGGACTACCGGCACTCGCGGCACCTGTAAAATTAGAGGGCGGATTAACCGCGGGCGTACAATTCCTCTTCTCCGATATGACTCATTTAGGCTGGGAAGAACTGTTAACTCAGCTGTCTTAGAGACGCTTCTTCCGTAAGTGGGCGGGAGGCTGACCGAGACCCTCGCGATATTTTGCTACCGTGCGACGGGCAATTTTAATACCGCGTTTTTTAAGTTCTGTTGTAATCGCTTCATCGGCTAAAGGTGCGGCGGGATTTTCCCGAGCTAAAATATCGGCGATCATTTCCTGCACGCCTTCTTGAGCGACCGTGCCGCCATCTTCGGTGGAAACACCCGAAGTAAAGAACCAGCGAAACTCTTTTAACCCATGAGGCGTACGCATCCATTTATTCGCAGCGGCTCGACCGACCGTGGTTTCATGAACGCCCATCTCTTTAGCGACGTCGGTCATGGTGAGGGGTCTTAATTGCGATGGACCATGTTCAAAAAAGTCAGCTTGGCGTTCCAAAATAATATGAGCCAGACGATCCACCGTACGTTGACGTTCTTCAATCGCCCCAATCAGGAATTTCCCTTGGCGCATTCTTTCTAAAATATAATTACGCTCTTTCTCGCTCAGTGAATTACCGGCCAACATATCTTTATAGGCAGGCACCAAGCGCAATTTAGGGACGTGGCGATCGTCTAAAGTAATTTTCCATTTTCCGTCATCATCTTTTTCGATCGTGGCATCGGGCGTAATCGCGCGGTTTTCGTCTTTCTGAAAACGTCGAGCCGGCACGGTTTCCAATTTACCTAATTCTTCTAATCCCTCGCGCACTTGGTCGGGCTCGAGATTTAAAAGCCGTCCACATTCTTCGAGTCGACGCGCCATCAAGGGCTCCCAGCAATTCGCCACGAGTTTAGCCGCATAAGATAGACCGCGACGGCGGTGACGGAGTTGGGCTAAGAAACATTCACGCAGATCGCGTGCCCCAATTCCAATCGGATCAAAACCCAATAACAAAGTATGCGCGGCCACAACCGCTTCGTAGCTTTGTCCGGAACGCAGCGCGAGGTTCGAGAGATCCTCGTCGAGGAATCCACGATCATCGAGTGAGTGAATTAAAAGTTTAAGCGCCTCTTGGATTTCTGGATCATCCGATGCGGTCCGCGCCTGTTCGGCGAGGTGCTCGGAGAGCGAAGACTCAGCCGTGACCGATTCGAACATGTGTTGGCGACGCTCTTCGTCTTCCTGCGAGTAGCCCTGCGAGCGGACCTCTTCGTAATAACTTTCGTCCCAATCATCCTTCATCCGTCGTAAAGCGTCAAAATCGTCATCACCCAATTTAAGTTCACGCGGAGAATCATCCTCGCCCTCCGACTCGCTGGCGGAGGGAGTAGAATCAGTTCCCGCTGGCTCCACTTCTTCAATTAAAGGATTCGCCGCTAATTCATCGGAAATTTCGCTCAATAATTCAGCCGCAGGCACTTGTAAAATTCTCAAAGACTGGCGCAGTTGCGGGGTCAAAATAAGACCCTGCACCTGTTTTTGAGATTGGTTCATGCCTTGATTGGCCATGGTCAAAAGTCATAAAGGGTTATGAGCGAATTTGCAAAGACGAAGCGTCGCCAATCGGCTTGCCTAAGCGTACCCCACCGCCAACCTTGGCTTGACCTTATTTTTCTGCATCCACGCGTCTTATGCGTTCATTTACTTTCTACATCGACAACGCAGTTCGCGGCCCACACACCGAGACCGAAATTCAAGAACTGATCAACCTTGGTACGGTTGCTGCCGACACCCCGTGTATGCCTGAAGGCGCGACCGAATGGTTGCCCGCATCACAGTTCTTCACCTTTGCTGCTAAAATTAAGTTAAGTAAAAGATTAGAAGCCAGCGAAGAGGAAATTGCCCTCGAGGCCAATCGCCTCAACCCCGATGACCGTCGAAAACTCATGATGTACCGCTTGGCTGACGCCGCCACGGTCGATCAAGTCAATCAAACTCAAGCCACTACCATCCTGGCTCAGCACGAAAATAATTTAAAGCGGATTAATAAGAGAAATAAAATTGTCGTGGGAACCTTTTTCGTTCTCACGCTCTTAGCCACCGTGTCATTCGGACTTTTCACCGATATCGGCGGATCACTCGTCGGTAAAGTAGTCAGCCAATTTATCAAAGATGATCCGAAGTTGCCGGACTCCATGCGCCGCTTTTCGAATGAAACGAAGCGCTTCGAAGAACTTCGTACGGAAAGTCAAAATGCGGTTTTCGCCAAACCGATGGGTGGCCAGTCCATTCAACCTGCCTTAAATAACCGCCTGAAAATTCCCGCCACAACGGGCTACACCGTGAGCGGAAAAATCGATTTAAAACCCTTAAACGAGATGCTCAAACGTTGGGGCATTAAGCCCGACGCGGAAATTAAAGTCTATTTGTTACCGAACGAAGCTCCGGCGGAAGTATCCCAAAAAGTCACCGACCAAACGGCCGTGCTTGAAACGATTTTAGCACCCGTCGCCGATGTGGCGACGCTCGAAAAAATCAAATCCGATTTAATCAGCTCATTCCCCCACGAGACTACCATTACCGAGTCAGCCGCCCTCCAAAATGAATTAAAATATCTCAAACTAAATGAAATTAGGGCCAACATCGAACGTGTAGAATACGCCGCACGAGAAGCCGTAAGAATTGCCCAAGAAAATGAAGCAAAAGGTGGACCTCTCGCCGAAGACGCCAAAATTCGTCGCACGTGGGGAAATAATTTACGCGCTTATGCTGGTAAATTACATGATCTAGAAAATCGCGGTCGAATCTGGTATAATGAGAACAATAGAAAAAAAGTATGGAGTGAATTTAATAGCGGTCCCGGATCTGAAATAGCGGCCTGGGTTTTAAGCACGGAAGCAAAACTTATTCCGGTTAATGAAAGCGGTGAATTCACCATTCCCGAATGTCCCAATCTTGATAAAAACACCGCCGCCAACAGTATCTTGGTGAGCACCCGAATCAACGGGGACAGCGTTTTTCTAGCTTGGGGTTCGAAATTTTTAGCGAACCAAGAAATTCAATCGACCCAAATTCCTCGCGATGTCTTTTTAGCACGCGAACAATATAAAGTTACTACCCACACGGTTACTGGAGACCGTCCGCTCGTCGTTCGCTATCGCGTCGGGGATCGCGAACTTTCTATTCGTCGCCCTTCACCCAAATGGTACTTCCTGAATGTCGCCCGGGAAAAAGATTCCGATTCACTCGTGCTTTTAGTCAGTGCGGAACTCCAAGCGAAATATCCTGTCGGAAGTACGGTGCCCTACTCGGTACTTTTAGGCTTAGAACTATTCCCTCGCCCCACTGAATCAATCACACCCTCACCCTTCACGGCCGCCGAATAATTTTACCCCCATGCGTTACCTCATCCTCCTCCTCAGTCTTTTCAGCATCACCCTTCCCTCGGTGGCTGAAGAAAAAGCGAAGCCTGTGATCGCCCTCATTCCGAAAGGCTCTGCTCACGTCTTCTGGAAGTCCGTTGAATCCGGTGCCCTAAAAGCTGGTGAAGATTTAGGCGTCCAAGTTCTTTGGTCAGCACCTGAGCGCGAAGACGATCGTCGCCAACAAATGGGCATGGTTGATTCCATGATCATTCGTAAGGTCGACGTACTTTGCCTCGCCCCACTCGACGGAGTAGCCCTTCGCGAAAAAGCAGAAAAAGCAACGAAGGCCAATATCCCTGTCATTATTTTCGACTCTCCTTTAAGCAAAGCCGATGGCGTAAGCATCAGTTACGTTGGCACCGACAATTATGCGGCTGGAAAACGTGGTGCGGATGGACTCGCCAAAATTCTCGGCGGTAAAGGCCGCGTTCTCATGTTGCGCTACAACCCTGGTTCCAGCTCCACCGAAGCCCGTGAAGAAGGCTTCGCTGCTGGTATCAAAGCGTTTCCTGATATCAAAGTCATCAGCGACGAACAATACGCCGGCGCGACCGTCGCCATGGCGGTTGATAAATCTAAAGCCCTCCTCCTCCGTTTTTCGGGCGACCAAGCTCCTGATGGTATTTTCTGTTCGAACCAAAGCACTACTTACGGAATGCTCACCGCCCTCAAACAAAGCAAACTCGCTGGTAAAGTTAAGTTCGTAGGCTTCGACCCTACTGCTTCGTTAATCAAGTCACTTAAACAAGGCGAGTTAAGCGCTATCGTTTCTCAGGATCCTTATCGCATGGGCTATCTGACCGTTAAAGCGGCGGCTGATAAGATTGCCGGAAAACCTGTCGAAAAGAATATCGATACCGGAGTCTCCTTCGTCACCAACGAGAATGTAGACACTCCTGAAATTCAGGCCGTCATTAAACCACAACTCGGTAACGACTAAGTTTGGATAACGGTAATTCCATTCGCCTCGAAATGAGGGGCATTAAAAAAACGTTCGGTGCACAAGTGGCCTTGGCTGGAGTTTCCTTAAAACTCTCGGCTGGCGAAGTCCATGCCCTCGTTGGTGAAAACGGCGCAGGGAAAAGTACCTTGATGAAAATTCTGTCCGGAGCTTACCAGCCCGACAGCGGAGAAATGTGGGTCGACGGAAAACTTTACGCACCCGCTAATCCATCCGAAGCTCGTCGCCGCGGCGTGGGTATGATTTACCAAGAGCTTTCCATCGCTCCCCACCTCAGTATTGCCGAAAATATCTTCCTCGGAATCGAGCCACGTAACGGCTTGCTCATCGATCACGCAAAAATGCGGGCCGAAGCAAATAAAACACTAGCGAGCTTGGGTCATGGTAACATTGATGTAAACGAACCCGCTGGAGAATTATCCGTCAGCCAACAACAGATTGTGGAAATTGCGCGCGCGTTATCCATGGGCTGTAAAATCATCGTGTTCGATGAGCCAACGAGTTCCTTAGCCCAGGCTGATGTAGAACGTTTGTTCGACTTAATTGATACCTTAGCGAAACGCGGACTGAGTATTATTTATATTTCACACTTCCTCGAGGAGGTGCGACGCTTAACCAGTCGACTCACCATTCTCCGCGATGGTGCATCCGTTGCCGTCTACGAAACCAAATCGATTGATGATGCAAAAATCGTCGCTGAAATGGTCGGTCGCGAAGTCAAAGATCTTTATCCCCGTAGCCAACGAAATATCGGACCAGTTTTATTAGAAGCAACCATTCCTGGTAGCGGTAAACTTACCTTACGACGGGGTGAAGTGGTTGGACTCTGCGGATTAGTCGGAGCCGGCCGCACCGAATTTCTCCGAGCCATCTTTGGTCTCGATACCATTGAAGGGAAAAATGTTTTGGTTAACGGTACCCAAAAAACCTCCGACCCTCGCAGTAATTGGCAGGCCCATTTGGGATTTGTCAGTGAGAACCGCAAAGAAGAAGGCCTCGCACTCGATTTAAGCATTGGCGACAACGTCTGCCTCCCTGCCCTATCTAAGTTAGGTAAAGTCGGCTTCATCTCACCGAGCCAGCGAAGCCTGCACACCGCGCGTTGGATTTCAGATTTTGGCATTCGTTGCCAAGGACCCGACCAACCGATTGGCAATCTTTCTGGTGGCAATCAACAAAAAGCTGCCATCGCTCGCTTACTTGAAGCCGATTGCGACATTCTCTTACTCGATGAACCCACGCGCGGAATCGATATCGCCGCGAAAGCGAAAATCTACGAAGTCATTAACCGCCTCGTTACGGATCCGAAAAATCCCAAGGCCGTTTTAATGGTCAGCAGTTACCTACCCGAACTACTCGGCGTCTGCGATCGTATCGCTACCGTCTGTCGCGGCGAATTAAGCGAAGCCGTACCCGTATCCGAAACCAATTCTGAAAAACTGATGCGCGCCGCTACCGGAAATTAATAATTATTTTATGAGCAACACCACTTCTCCCAAAAAACTCCTCAACTCGCTCGGGACATTTATTGCACTCGTCGCTATCTGGGGTTTATTTTTCAGCCTCGGTAATCGCGCCATTGGTTCGGCCGAAGGTATCGAATCCATCGTTCAACAAACCGTCGTCATTGGTATCGCGGCGATTGGGATGACTTTTATTATCATCTCCGCAGGTATTGATTTATCAATTGGTTCGGCCATTGCCCTCTGCTCCGTCGTAGGTGCTAAACTGGCCGTTGCTGGAACTAATCCCTTCGTTACGGTGAGCGTCACTTTAATCAGCGGACTCCTCATTGGCTTATTCATCGGACTCCTCGTCGTTCGGGCAAAATTAATTCCTTTCATCACGACACTCGGGACGTTGCTCATTCTGCGCGGACTGGCCTTAGCCTTGGCCAACTCGCAACCCATCAACGCACAAGAGGCCAACTGGTTGAGGTTCTGGCTGAATAGTCTACCCGATGATATGAAATTTTTGATCATCCCTCCAGGGGGTTGGTTAATGATCGCACTCGCTCTCGTTGCGACCGGATTTTTACGTTTCACCGTATTCGGACGCCATGTATTCGCCGTGGGTTCCAATGAAAACACCGCCCGCCTTTGTGGTGTCGCAGTCGACCGCACCAAACTTTTTGTCTACATGATTGGCGGAGCCTTCGCTGCCCTCTCTGGACTCATGCTCGTGTCCTACCAAGGTCAAGGCGACCCCACTGGCGCAACGGGCTACGAGCTCGATATCATTGCAGCCGTCGTCATTGGTGGGGCCAGCCTCAACGGTGGTATCGGTTCGATTTTCGGCTCACTCATCGGTGCACTCATTATCACCGTGATTCGCACGGGCTGTACGCTTAACGGAATCAGCGAAAGCACGACACGTATCATCACCGGTGCAATCATCGTGACTGCCGTGGCCATTGATCGACTCCGCCAGCGCTCGAATTAATTTCTGCTCACCCAGCAATCGGGCTCGGAACAGTTGCCCATTTTTGCGTCGGTGAGTCGTGTGGTCTTGCCTGACTTCGTATCGACGATGACTAAGTGCGATGTAGTTTTGGTGGCTTGGGTGGCGACCACGTGACGACCATCGGCACACCATGAAGCGTGTGATAAATTTAATGGTGATGTCGTGGGCACGGCAACGATTTCGCCCTTACTGAGATCAGCCACCGCAAGGCCGAGGCGACCCGACTGAAAAGTGAAAATGATTTGCGCGGGGTCTTTAGGATTCCAGCGCGGCTCGGTGCAATAGCTGTAGCCCGTGGATAGGCGTGTGAGTGAACCGCCCGAGGCCGAAGATAGGTAAATACCGGGGCGACCCAAGGGCCCGCTGGTTAATACGATTCTGGAACCATCAGGCGACCACGAGGGATCGGCATCAACATCTGCCGTAGCAATCACTCGACGAGGCCCTTCGCCCGCGCCCCCCGCGACGTAAATATCCATTGAGCCCTTATTCGATGAGGCAAAAGCGATACGTCCATCAGGTCCACAGTTTGCACCGCCCAACGCGCCACGCACATCCGTAATTACTTTTTGTAAGTCGCCCGTTCCCTTCGTGGTGAAAATTTCGGGGAAGCCCGTGCGCATGGAGGAAACGAAGTAAATCTTTCCGGCATCAGCCGACCAGCGTGGTGAAATGGAAGTATTTTTGAAATCGGTAATCCGACGAATGCGTGAATAAATTAAATTCGTCGTATAAATTTCGGAGTGACCCGAGGATGTAGAAACAAAAGCGATTTTTGTTTTAGCAAACATCGGCTTGAGTTGCCAAATGCGACCCAGACCGACAATCGCAGCATCCGCGACCTTCATTGCTAAATCGTCTTCATCACGTGCCTCGACAGTGTCTTGAAAATTAAATCGTGGATTATCGCAAGCGACGGCAGCCGTGAGCGCGGTCCGACCAATATTTAATTTTACGGATGAACCATTACGCACACTGAATGCACCGTGCGCATTCAGGGCAGCTCGCACCATCGCACCTAATTTTGCATCATCGCAATTAATGGAAATAGGAATTACGCCCGACTGCACTGTGGCTTCAATGTTGTCGTTAATCACCACACGCTCTTCGGCTCGCATTCCCGTGCTCAACAGGACTGCCACAAAGATGAAAATGACGTTTATTGACTTCATGGATGAAATTTAAGTTTTCGTAGTTTGACCTAAACTAGGGCGGGAGTTCAATCCTGCTCATGCCCATTGATAAGGAAACTATAGAAAAAGCTCTTAGCCAGGTCCGCTACCCCGGATTCAGCCGAGACATCCTTTCCTTCGGACTACTAAGAGGAATTGAAGTCACCCCCGATGGCAAAGTCACCGTGGGCCTAGCGGTCACGACGGCCGACCCCGAGATTCCTAAGAAACTTTATAACGATATCGAAGCGGTCCTAAAAGCAGCTGGCGTGATCGACCCGGAAATCGCCATCACGGTTACCGTCCCTAAAAACGCCCCGGCTGCCAGCACGACTGCCACCGATAATAAATTGCCCATCGATGCGGGTGTTAAAAACGTAAAATACATCGTCGCCGTCGCTAGCGGTAAAGGGGGCGTCGGAAAATCCACCTTCGCCGTCAACCTCGCCTGTGCCCTCGCCCGAAGTTTCACCGAGAAAGGTCAACCGGGTCGCGTGGGCTTGATGGATTGCGATATCTACGGTCCCTCCGTGCCCCTCATGATTGGCGTGAATACCCGACCTGAAATGGAGGGCGAAGTCCTAATCCCGCTCGAGAATTTTGGCGTCAAAATTATGTCGATGGGACTGCTAATCGATGCGGAAGCGCCCGTGGTTTGGCGCGGTCCGATGATCATGAAAACGATTTCCCAATTCGCTTCGAATGTCCGCTGGGGCGAGTGTGAAATCCTGCTGATCGACCTTCCTCCAGGCACGGGCGATGCCCAATTATCCATCGCTCAATCGATGGCTCTGAGCGGAGCTGTCATTGTCACCACGCCTCAAACCGCGGCCGTATCTGTCGCCCTTCGTGGCGCGGCCATGTTCGCCAAAGTAGGCATCCCGATTATCGGCGTCGCCGAAAACATGAGCTACTTCGAAGACTCCAACGGGTCACGCCAATATCCATTCGGTCAAGGCGGTGGCCTCAAGGTTGCGACGACCTTAGATACTGAATTATTAGGCGAAGTACCTTTAGATACGGCGGTGCGACAAGGGGGCGATTTAGGCATCCCGATCGTCATCAGCCACCCGGATAGTAACGCGGCCAGGGTTTTTAAGTCAGTTGCCCTCACAATTATGCATAAACTAGGGCAAATTTCGCAGTAAATACCCCATCTCGTTCTTGCTAATTCAGCTAAATTAATTTTATTGAGAGTAAGAATGCACGAACTGCAGAAGAGCCAATCCGAAGGTGAAATTTTTGCGGGTCGTTCGTCTCTATACGCTCAGTGGCTTGCAGAACGTGATGAAATCCTTCGTTATAAATGGATCGAGTCAGAAAAAGCCGGCAAAGATATCGGCTTCGAAAAAGCCCTTTTAGATTGGACGCGTAATCATCGCGCCCGCTGGCGTAACGAACGCCGGATACAGCCATCGGCGTAATTTAATACTTAAAATAAAAAGGCCGAAATCAGTGATGACTTCGGCCTTTTTTATCGTGGGTTAATAAAGATTAACCTTTGATCTCTTTATGGAGAGTGTGACGACGGAGTGAAGGGTTGTACTTCTTGAGCTCGAGCTTCTCTTGGGAAAGTTTCTTATTACGGGTAGTCATGTAACGGGAAGGGCGTTTGCCTTCCTTACGTGCTTCGGTGCATTCAATGATGATGGTTTCGCGAGCCATGGTTTGGTTTGGGTTTGAAGGTTAAGACTTGGGGGCGGAATAGAGGTTGGGCAAGCCCGAAAAACAAGCAGGGCGACCGGTGAGGTCGCCCTGTGCTTAAAGGCCCTAGAAATAAGCAAAAGCTTACTTCTTGTGACGCATGTCTTTGGAACGTTTACGGCGTTTATGCTTATTCATTTTTAAACGACGCTTTTTCTTGAGGCTTCCCATAGTGTGTTGTTGGACCCCATCTAGGCAACAGGTCGAGGGACAGTAAAGCCGAAACTCTATAAAATTTCAGTTTCGCAAACCCAAAGCCCCTTACCCCAACCACGCTCTAAAATCTGTCGAACGGCCTGGGCATCAAACTTCGCAGGACAGAACGCAAAGCAAGCACTGCCACTCCCTGTCATTCTAAAGTTTATCCCCGTCGCACGCGACACCTCCGCCAGAGCCACCGGGAGCGCTAAATATTTATTAAAAACAACCGGCTCCAAAGTATTTCCCAAAAGCGAAGGATCTGCTGCGGGCAGACTCAGCCAATCTTGCAGTTTTTGTTTTGCCGCAGACGGCGAGACGTAAGCCTTACTTTTTGCCAACAGCCCATAAGCATCCTGCGTCGCTACCCCAAACGGCGGCTTCACAATCATCACACGGCGACCCTTTAAACTCGTCACAACCTGCGGTGATACGGTTTCTAAATTTTCTCCGCGCCCACTCATAATCGCCGTGGTCGACTTTATAAAATACGGACAGTCCGATCCCACTTTCATCGCTAACTGCAAAAGAGTCTCATCACCGAGCGGTGAAGGATTCGCGCGATCCAACAAACGCAAAGCCGCTGCCGCATCGGAACTTCCGCCACCCAACCCTGCCCCACTCGGAATTAATTTTTTAAGATTAAATTCTCCGACCACCGTATCGGGTCGCTGCGCTTGATAAACTTCTGCGGCCTTTAAAACCAGATTAGTGCGATCCGTAGCCAGCGAAGCATCATCGCATAAAAGGCTCCATTTCATTGCCTTTTTGAACTCTAAGCGATCGGCTAGGTTAATCGAAGCCACCAAGCTCAGCAGTTCGTGAAATCCATCTTCGCGCAGGCCAGTGACGGCGAGTGAGAGATTTAATTTAGCTGGAGCGGTTTCGAAAATCACAAAAAATTAAGCTCGGGGGTGAGCCTTACGATGAACTTCTTTTAGTTTGTTCACGGATAAGTGGGTATAAATTTGCGTGGTAGAAAGTGAGGCGTGTCCGAGTTGCTCCTGCACTAAACGTAAATCCGCGCCGTTGGATAATAAATGCGTCGCACAAGCGTGGCGGAGTTTATGCGGTGTCAAATCCGCCGGCAATCCCGCCGCCGCTAATTTTTTCTTCAACATCAACTGCACCGCACGTGGATGCATGGGCCCACCACGCGGAGCTAATAACAGAGGCTCACCGCGCTTAATCGAAGTCCGTAAGGTCAGATATTTTTTGACGGCTGCAATGGCTGACTCACCTACCGGTACGACACGCTCTTTCGAACCTTTACCTAAAATACGCACGAGTCCGGTGTTTAAATCTAAGTCACCATATTTGATACTGCAGAGTTCCGCGACCCGCAAACCGCCGCCGTAAAGTAATTCTAGCACCGCTTGATCACGCGACTGCACTTCGGGCGACTCCTTTTCTCCAGCGGGAGATTCTAATAAATCGGTGGTCTGATTTTCCGTTAAAAATTTAGGTAAGGACCTTGGTAACTTAGGTAAAACCAAGCCTGCGGCGGGGGTTGAATTAATGCCACCACGCTCCCGTAAATCGGCTAAAAACGCGCGAATGGCCGAAACCTGATTATGCACAGAACTGCGGTTGTGGGAGGACTGACGTTCAATCACGAAGTCTCTTAAATTTCGCGCAGTCAGCTTCGACCAATCGCCATCCCAGCCGCCATTACTCTTCATCCAAAGTGCAAAGCCTTTCAGTGAGCGACCATAAGTTAAACAGGTACGTGCAGCCAGTCGACGGCCGGCAAGTTGTCGGCTTAAATAATCTAAGACTTGCTCTGAACCAGGCCAGTGAGCGGGTTCCCCGTCATCACTCTGGACGGGACGTCGCTTCACGCTTGAGGTTTTTTCCCGTGTTCGGCGCGAACAGTAATCGCAATACCACCGCGCACTTCAAATGCACCCGTCACTTGGCACCACACTGGATCCAAAGCTGCCACGAGATCGTCTAAAATTTTGTTCGTGAGGTGTTCGTGAAACACACCTTGTTGACGGTAACTCCAGAAATATAATTTGAGCGACTTCGATTCTACAATCCTTGGACCAGGAATATACTGAATCGAAATCTTCGCAAAGTCAGGCTGACCAGTCGCTGGACAAAGACAGGTGAACTCGCTCGTCGAAAGTTCGACCACGTAATGTCTTCCCAAATTACGATTAGGAAAAGTCTCTAACGTTTGTTGTGGTTTGTTTTGGGTATTCCCGAGGTGGGATAGCCCTTTTAGGTCTTGAGGCTCAGTTGCCATGAGAGATAGGCAACCAAACCGCGTCAAAAGGACAAGCGGAGAAGCATAAATTGATTCGATTCACCGTTAAACCTGCTTGCCACTGACACCCCGAACGGTTGCCTTAAAACCACTCTGCGTGCATGGAAACTAGGCCGATTGCTATTCTCGGAGCCACTGGCTCTATCGGAACAACTACCCTCGCAGTTGTTCGTGCCCATCCGACTCTTTTATCGGTGGCGGGACTAGCCGCGCACTCTCGTTGGCGCGAACTGATTGCACCGGTCAAAGAATTTAAGGTTAAGACGATTGCTCTAGCCGATCCCGCCGCCGCCGCAGCCGCTCGCGCCGCAGGAGAATTTAATGGCGTTCGTATTTTAGAAGGAATTGAAGGCCTCACCGAAATCGCCTGCCTCCCCGAAGTTAAAACCGTCGTCTCCGCCGTAGTTGGTACGGCCGGACTGCAACCCACCTTAGCTGCCATCGCTGCGAAAAAAGATATCGCCCTCGCGAGCAAAGAACTGCTCGTGCTCGCTGGAAAATTTATCACCGCCGCCGCCCAGAAATCGGGCTCACGCTTACTGCCGGTCGACAGCGAACATAATGCGATTCACCAATTGCTGCGCGATAAACCGAAACAAGAAATTGCTCGTTTAGTATTAACTGCTTCTGGTGGTGCGTTTCGCGACACACCACTCGAACAGTTAAAAAATGTAACACCTGCGCAGGCACTCCAACACCCCAATTGGAATATGGGCCCAAAGGTCACCATCGATTCAGCCACGATGGCCAATAAAGGATTAGAGATTATCGAAGCTCGTTGGTTGTTCGACATGCCGGTTTCACACATCGATGTCGTTATCCACCCGCAAAGCATCATCCACTCTTTGGTGACACTCACCGACGGAACTTTACAGGCTCAGCTCTCTCCGCCCGACATGGCGTATCCGATTCAGGACTGCCTGCTTTATCCGCAACGTCTGCCCTGTCCGGCTCGCAGTCTTAATTTAAATGAATTGATCACCTTAAGCATGTCGCCGCCGGATCCCGCGCGCTACCCATGCTTACGTCTCGCCCAACAAGCCGCCACCACCGGTGGCACCGCGCCTGCCATCTTTAACGCCGCGAATGAAGTAGCGGTGAGCGCATTCATTGAAGGAAAAATTGCGTTTACTGATATTGCACGTCTGATTGAAGAAACTCTCACTCAATCGAAAACTCGGGAACCTTCTTCCTTAAGCGATGTTCTTCAAGCCGACGCCGAAGCACGCTCTCTCACCACTCAACTCATCCAACGGCTCGCCCGCTAAAAACTTTTCATGGAAAATAATTCTTTATCCGAAATCCTCAGCTCCATCCGTGGTATCGCATTACTCGGTCTGTTTTTTGGCGGCTCTATTTTTGTTCACGAACTCGGACACTTCCTCGCCGCCCGCTGGCGTAAATTAAAAATCGAAAGATTCTCGATTGGCTTTGGTCCAAAGATTTTTGGATGGACCGGAAAAGACGGCGTGGATTACCGCGTCTCCTGGATTCCTCTCGGCGGTTACGTCGCCCTCCCTCAAATGGGTGATAGTTCAGCGATTGAAGGAGAGACCGACGAAAAAGCAGAAAAACTTCCCGAGATTTCCTACGCCGACAAGATGCTCGTCGCCGTGATGGGTGCAGTCTTCAACGTCATCTTCGCCTTTGGCCTAGCGTGTATTTTATTCTTCACCGGCGTTCCTGTTCCCGAAGGCAGCAACAATACGACCATCGGCTACGTCCAAGAACAAATTGTTACCAATTCCCATTCACTCGCGGAATTGGGATTAGGTCAAACCACTCCAGGCCCTGCTTTCGCGGCGGGTTTAAAATCGGGAGACAAAATCTTAGCCGTTGATGATCAACCTGTAAAAACCTTCGGTCAAATCAGCGAAGCCATTCTACTGGGAAACAGAAAAAACTCTGAAGGCGAGCCTACCTGCTTTTTGACCATTCAACGTGGTGATGAACAGAAAGTGATTACGGTTAAGCCGGTGCTCCTTGAACTCAATTCACGCAGTGGTGACCGCATTCGCGTCGCTGGTATCATGCCCAAGACCCATGTGGTGATTGATAAACCGATGCCTGGATCACCCGCAGCTATCGCTGGCATTGTCGCCGGAGATAAAATTCTGAAAGTCGACGGCCAACCGATTAACAACACCACCGAGTTTCAAGAGGTTTTACGCAAAGGTGGAGCGAACGAACGCATTATCGAAGTGGAATCCACCCTCGGCGAAAATAAAGGCACTAAACGCATCGTGAAATTAACTCCGCAAATGAAAACGATGACTAATCCCGTCGCAGTCATCACCTACGGAGAAAATAATAAGCAAAGCTCCATCATCCTCGTTCCCGTTACCCCAAATCTTCTTTCCAGTGATGAGAAAAACCCGCGCAACCAACTCATGGTTCTCAGCGTCTTTCCTGAAGACAATGAGCGCGCCGATTCCTTGAAAGCTGGAACGATTTTTGATAAAATCGACGGCAAAGAACTGACCATCTTGCGCTCACTCGAAGACTTAAACAACGCGACCAATCAAGGTCCACAAAACCTCACCTTCTATTGGAAACGTGCCAATGGTGAAAATGGTTCAGTCATTTTAAAGAACGCAGAAATCAAGCAAGGTAAACCTCTCGATCGTGCCCTCATTGGTGCACAATTCTTATCGGTCCCAGAAGTTGCTTATTATAATCCGTTTGAAACCTGCACGCGTATCATTCAACAGACCTTCACGACACTCGGTCGACTCTTCGATCGTAGCTCCGACATCAAAGTCAACCAACTCGCCTCAGTGATTTCGATCAGCAAAACTTACTACCATATTTCGGATGACTTACGTCGCGTGCTTTGGTTCACGGTTTTAATTAATATCAATTTAGCGATTTTAAATCTGATGCCCATTCCCGTGCTCGATGGCGGCCACATGCTCATCGCGACACTCAATCGCTTTATCAAAGGTGGCCTGAATAGTAAGGCCGTCACCATCGTGCAGTTTGCCTGTATGGCCATGCTCTTTAGTTTAATGGGCTACATCATGCTTAACGATGTCCGCCGCTGTTCGGGCGATAATGAAATGCAGTTAAAGCAACAAATCATTAATCGCCACGTTTTACGCCCCGTTAGCTTCTCTGAGCCTAAGTAAATTTTGTTCAAGGCGTTGACGCTCCACGGGAAAGGTCTAGTGGTTAGTCAATGCCTTTGGCCTACTGTCATTCCCGACATCAAACCGTGCGACGCCTCACCCGCGTCGTCCAAGTAGGCAATGTCGGCGTCGGTGGATCGAATCCAATTCGTCTTCAGTCGATGACGACGTCCGACACCGAAGACGTCGCCGCTACCCTCGCTCAATGTATCAAACTCGCCGAAGCCGGTTGCGAAATCATTCGCATCACCGCTCCCAATAAAGCCGCGGCGGTCGCTCTCAAATCGATTCATGAACAATTTCGCGCGGCGGGATTTTCCCAACCGCTCGTTGCTGACATTCATTTCTTACCTGTGGCGGCAATGGAAGCAGTTGAGCACGTGGAAAAAGTTCGGGTCAATCCTGGCAACTATGCGGATAAGAAAAAATTCGCGGTGCTTGAATACACCGACGCCGCATATGCCGAAGAACTGGAACGTCTCCACGAAGCTTTCTCACCTTTAGTCCTTCGCGCTAAAACTCTCGGACGTTCCCTACGCATCGGCACAAATCACGGTTCGCTTTCCGACCGTATCATGAATCGATTTGGTGACACGCCCAATGGCATGGTGGAAGCAGCCCTCGAGTTTGTACGCATTGCGGAATCACATGGATATAAGGATATGATTCTTTCCATGAAGGCTTCGAATCCGAAGGTGATGATTGAGGCCTACCGCTTGGCTGCTGCAAGGATGTCGGAACTCAAAATGGATTACCCTCTTCACCTCGGCGTCACCGAAGCCGGTGAAGGCGAAGATGCGCGCATTAAATCAGCCATCGGTATTGGTTCGCTGCTCGCTGATGGATTAGGTGATACCATTCGCGTCTCACTCACCGAAGATCCTTGGTATGAAATCCCGGTCTGTCGCGAATTAGTCGCACGCTCAGATAGACTCATTCAAAACGGTAAAGCGACTTCGATTAAACTTAAAGACGATCCCGCTGATCCATTTAGTTACGCGCGAAGAATTACCGACAGCATTTCACTTTCAGAAAAATGTCACGCTGGCGCCACTGAACTCCCTCGCGTGATTGTGCGAAGTGTCGCTGGCTTAAATAATTGGCAAGAAGCCGCTAAAGAAGTGCTCGATGCCCATAATCAACAACGCGAAGCCCGCGTTGAAGGTCTACTCGTTCAACTGACTTCTTCAGAACAGATTCCCGCCCTTCAATCTTTACGCAAAGCACTCGGACTCGCAGTACCCGCTGTATTTGTCGAAACTGCTTTATCACTCGACTCAGAAGTATTCAAAGGCGAAGGCTCCAAACTAGTAATCGTTAGAACCTATAAAGCTAATCAAAGTTCTGAATTAAAATCCGACTCAGAAATCTGTAATAAAAACGCGGCGATTCTCGCTGCTGATTTGGACATCGAATCAACGCAGTCATTAGCACCGGTACTTTCAAAAATTCCAAAGGGACAACTCATTGTTTCCGTGAGTCGACCTTGCAATGGACTGCACGCCATCGGAGCGCATCGCGAAATCATCCGACTCCTCAGCGAAGCAAAAGTGCAAGCACCTCTGTGGATTCGTGCGACTGAAGCGAATGCTGCGATTTTAGATCAAGGATTCCAATCACGTCTCCTCGAAGCCTCAATTCTCGCCGGTAGTTTATTGGTCGATGGCTATGGCGATTTAATTTCCTGTGAAACGCCTGATAGCACCGTGAAGTCTCTCACGCTTGGTTATGATGTTTTACAAGGTGCACGTGCACGCCAAACCAAGACCGAATACGTCGCCTGTCCTTCCTGCGGTCGCACCCTTTTCGATATTCAATCCACCACGCTTAAAATTAAAGCGCGTACCGGACATCTTAAATCCGTCACCATCGCCGTCATGGGTTGCATTGTGAATGGCCCTGGTGAAATGGCGGATGCTGATTTCGGTTACGTCGGTGGCGCACCCGGAAAAATCAATCTCTACGTCGGCAAGACACCCGTGAAGTTTAATATTGCACAAGAAGAAGCCGTCGAACGCCTCGTCGATCTTATTAAAGAAAAAGGTAAGTGGGTCGAGGTATAGTGTTACTTGCCTAATTAGGCCAAAGTCCTCTATTTAAGTCCTATTACTTTTATGAAACCTGTACTTCTTGTGATTCGTGATGGCTGGGGCGAAAATCATAACCCTAAGCACGACGCGTTTAATGCACTCAAGGTCGCGAACATTCCGGTATCGCGCGAGCTGACGAAGAATTGGCCACGCACCGAAATCATGGCCCACGGACTCGATGTCGGTCTGCCGGTTGGTATCATGGGTAATTCCGAAGTCGGACACCAAAACATCGGCGCGGGTCGCATCGTCGACCAAGAAATTGTCCGTATCGACAAAGGTCTGACCGATCCTCAAGCGATGCGCCAAATCAAAGCTTTCCGCGGTATCGTTGAAAACGTCAAATCCACTGGCGGAGCTGTGCACCTCATGGGACTGTGCTCCGAAGCAGGCGTGCACTCCACCCTCCCTCACCTCTACGCGATTCTTCGTCTGTTAAAAGAAGAAGGTCTCTCTAAAGTTTTCATTCACGCTTTCATGGATGGACGCGACAGTCCTCCTACGAGCGGTGTTGGTTATCTTAAACAACTCGAAGCTGAGCTCGCTAAAATCGGTATCGGCAAAGTCGCCAGCGTCTCAGGACGTTTCTGGGCGATGGACCGCGACAATCGCTGGGAACGCGTAAAGACGGCCTACGATGCACTCACGGGCGCACCCGCACCTGAAGCTACTTCGGCCACCGCTGCGGTTCAAGCTTACTACGATAAACCGACCGACGCGAATACCACCGGCGATGAGTTCGTTCCCGCGACACGTATCAAAGGCGGAGAATTTATTAAAGATGGTGACTCCGTTTTATTCTTCAACTTCCGAGGAGATCGCCCCCGCGAAATCACCCGCGCCTTCATTGATCCTGAATTCAATGGCTTCCCTCGCGCACACTTGCTCAAACTTTTCTACGCTACGTTGACCAATTACCAAAAGGGTCTCTGCCCGAATGTGATTTTTGATAAGCCACCGAAGATGGTAAATATTCTCGGTGATTGGGTTTCGAAACAGGGACTCAAACAATTCCGCACCGCGGAAACTGAGAAATTCCCTCACGTGACTTTCTTCTTCAACGATTATCGCGAAGAGCCATTCACGGGCGAAGAGCGTGGCATGGCCCAAAGTCCTAAAGACGTTTCCACTTACGATCAAAAGCCTGAGATGTCGGCCGACCAAGTTACTGCCATGGCAAAGGAAGCGATTCTTTCAGGCAAGTACGCACTCGTCGTAGTTAATTACGCTAATCCTGACATGGTAGGTCACACGGGTTCACTCGCTGCCGTTTGTAAGGCCTGTGAAAAGGTCGACCAAGGCGTGGGCGAATTACTCAAAGCCATTGATCAAGTCGGCGGCAAAGCAGTGATTACGGCTGACCACGGAAATGCCGATCAAATGTGGGAGCCCGAAGAAAACTGTGCACACACTCGTCACACTTTAAATCCTGTTGAAGTAGTTATCTATGGTGAAGGCTGTAAAGCACTCAAAACGCGCCCTGCCGGACGTCTCGCTGATGTCGCCCCTACTCTTCTTCATCTCATGGGCTTAACCAAGCCTGCTGAGATGACGGGTGAGTCGTTGATCGCGAGCTAACGCTCGCGAGGGGACACGGGGGCAAGGTGACATGGGGACACGGGGTTGTGTCAGCACGACTTCGTCGTGCCTACCTCCCGATTCCAATCCCAACGAATTAGATATCAACCGTGGCGTCTTGGCTGTCGAACGCCCGAGTGTAAGCAGCTGCGAGCATTAAATAGGAAAATGGAATCGTGATGAATAAACCAATAAAACAGCCTAAAACTCCAAGCACGGCAATCACCGATGATACAAACAACAGCAGAAGCATCCAGCCCCAGTTTGCGGTAATGACTTGGCGACTCATTTCCATGCTTTCCCAGAAACCGTATTTCTTATCGGCCAAAATCATCAGAGAAAACACCCAAGCAATCGAAAGATAAATGCCGGGAAGGATGCACAGGCAATACCCTAAAATAATTAAAAGTGTATAAACAAAAAGCCACGCCAGCGATGGTCCGAATAAATCAAAACCTCTAAAAATATCTGAAATCGTGACAGACTGATTTCTGATACAACTTAAATTAAATCTAAACATTCCAATAGCCATTGCTGGAACGAGTAAAATTCCAACCCAGGTTAACTCTAAAATAATCACCGCCACTATCCAGATAATGTGGCCAATCACAATCGTCCAAAAATTGTTCTTCATCGCCTCCATGGCAGCATTAAAACAGAATCCGATATCAAACGGATTCTTGGCGTTAATACCGCGGTTTACTAAATCAGTTTGTTCAGCATTCAGACTCATAAAATATTAATTAAAACGAAACTTTTGGAGCGACGCGTTCGGCTTCCGTCTCAATCTTAAAGAAGTCGGCGGCAACGAAACCAAAGATATTAGCCACGAAAATATTAGGGAAAACTTCGCGAGCATTATTAAACTGCAGGACGTTGTCGTTGTAACCCTGACGGGCAAAAGCGATACGATTTTCCGTTGAAGCGAGTTCTTCCATGAGCTGTTTCATGGTCACATCGGCTTTTAATTGAGGATAGTTTTCGGCGACGACCATGAGACGACTTAAGGCACCCGAAAGTCCCGACTCGGCCTGCATGACATTGCGAACAGCGCTAGGGTCGTTTGGATTTCCAGCTAACTGGACATTGGCTTGGGTTGCTTTAGCACGTGCATTGATCACCGCCTCAAGTGTACCACGCTCGTGAGCCATATAACCTTTGGCGGTTTCAACTAAGTTAGGAATCAGATCGTGACGGCGTTTCAGCTGCACATCGATTTGTGAGAAACCATTGCGGAACAGATTGCGCAATGTGACGAGCGTATTGTAAACGCCAACCACCATGAGGGCGACAATGACGAGTAATACTAAAAAACCTAAAAGAACGATGAGGACGATTGGCATGGGGATGATTTATTTGAAATTTAACCCTCTTCCCCTATTTCGCAAGTAAGATGAAATAACTAAACTGATAATTTTATACTAAATTTATAGCAGTTTAATTACTTCAACGCCTCTAATTTGACACAAACCTCATCGATCAAAAAAGCAGGGGTCGAAGCACCCGCCGTCACCCCAACTGTCTGATATTTCTGTAACTGTCCAAAATCTAACTCGGCAGCCGTTTCAACATGGTAACAAGGTAAGCCCTGTAGCTCGACTAACTTGGCCAACTTCACCGTGTTCGCGGAGTGACGTCCCCCAATCACCACAATGGCCTGGCAGCCCTGCTTGGTTAATTCAACGACGTCTGACTGACGATCCTTCGTCGCCCCACAAATGGTATCAAAAATTTCAGCCTTCGGATAACGTGATTTTAAATCGGCCGCCAAGTTCTGAAATTCATCGGTGAACATGGTCGACTGCGATACCATGCAAACTTTCTCACCTAACGCCGGTAACGCG
Source organism: Opitutales bacterium (assembly GCA_040398005.1). Taxonomy (GTDB): domain Bacteria; phylum Verrucomicrobiota; class Verrucomicrobiia; order Opitutales; family UBA953; genus UBA953. Next base: position 9,435 of record JBBAUX010000005.1, on the reverse strand, counting down.
GCGATTTCTTCATGGGAAGTAATCACATGACCACCAGACTCAGCATAACCTAATAAGCCAATGACTTCGGGGTGTTTTGGGTCTCCAAAAATCACAGTGACGTAACCCTTCTTCGCATACATACGAACTTTACCGGCGATAATACCGACGTCCGGACAAGTCGCATCGCGAAATTCCATGCCAAGGTTTTTTAAATATTTTCGGCGGTCAGGAGAAATCCCGTGGGCCCGCACAACCATCACAGATTGATCTTCTTTCTTCACATTCAATTCCGCTTGGCTGCTATAGTCTCCCACTTCGCGAATCCCCTCTTTCGTCAAAACTTCCATCATCTGACGATTATGAATGAGCGGTCCGTCAGTATAGACCGGACTACGACCCTTCGAAGCGTACTCACGTGCAATATCAATGGCACGTTCTACGCCCCAACAAAATCCAGCCGATTTAGCTCGAATGACTTTCACACCTTTAAAGTGCAACCTTCCCCCAAGCTTTCAAGCCTTCGGTGCATCTAATGTACGAACCCGGCGATGTTTCAGTGGAAAACGCAGGGTTACGGTCGTCCCCACATTGGGCGTACTTGCAATATCAATGGTGCCACCGTGGGCCCGAAGGATTTTAAGTAAAATCATCATACCCAAACCACCGCCCGACGCCTTAGTGGAGTAATACGCATCGAAAACGCGGGTAAGTTTATCGGCAGGAATTCCCACGCCCGTATCTTTAACCGCCAAAATCACCCATTCATCATCCGTCAAAAAATTAATAAAAATATCTCCTCCGCGATCCAACGCCTCGAGTGAATTCTTCATCACATTAAACAAGGCCTGTTTAATCTGATTACGGTCAGCGTGAATTAAAGGGATCTCACTGCCAACATCGACTGACACGCGAATGCCGAGTTGCTTCAATTGGTCTTGTAATAAATTCATCGTCTCAGCCACCACTGCGACCAAGTCAGTATCCACCAAGTTTGGTTTAGTGGGACGCACGGCTCCGAGGAAATCACGGACGATACCATCGAGGCGTTTGATTTCACCCTGACAAACTTCCGCTGCGTCGCGCACTTTTTTGGCTTCAGGACTTTCTCCCAGTTTTTCCGCCGCGCGCTGTAAGACCTGTAAATGCAGGCCAATCGCATTCAGGGGATTACCAATCTCGTGCGCTACACCTGCCGCTAAGGCGACAATCGAATCAATCCGTTCACTCTCAATCCGATCTTCTGTTTGTACACGCTCCTTCGTGACATCGCTCAATACCGCCACTCTTCTTGAGCTCTCTGAATCATTCAACGAACCCACACGGGTAAGATGTAGTCGGAGAAAACGTGACTCTGGATAAGTCACTTCAATCTCGCGTGTGAGTGCTTCCACGAGTTCAGGCAATTCCAAGGCCTTGGCAATATCAGGAGAAATTCTTCGCAACTCGGCACCCGTCACTTTTTCGATACTCACCCCGAGTAATTGTACGGCTGCGGAGTTAGCATAATCAATCGAACCATCTGCCGATAAAACAATCACGCCTTCGCGTAAGGTATCGAGCACGGTTTCCATCAGATCGCGCTCACGTTCGATTCGACGAACCAAAATCGATAGGTTTTGGGAGTCGAGACCGTCGATACGACTCAACACTTTATCCAAGGGACTGAAATGTCTTTTTTTCATGCGACTCGGGCAGCGATAATATGACTAATTTGCTGAATTAATAAATCGGCAATTTTATCTTTGGAGGCCGGACCTAAGACCTGACGAAATCCATTATTTCCCAATAAAATGAGCGTATTATCGTCATTCCCAAAAGCGCCTTCGACTCCCGCTACCGAATTAGCGGCAATCAAATCGATTTTCTTACGCTTGAGTTTCGCCAAAGCATGTTCCTCGATGTTTTCGGTTTCGGCAGCGAATCCAACTAAGAGCTGTCCCGGTTTTCTTTGTGCCGCCATCGCCGCTAAAATATCCGGCACCGGTTCCATTTCTAAATTCAAGTCCGTGCCATCTTTTTTCAGTTTCTGGGGAAGCGTTTGTTTAGGACGCCAATCGCTGACCGCGGCGGTCATAATTAAAATATCGCACGGACCAAATAAGGCATCGGTCTGACGCATCAACTCTTCCGACGTTACCACCGGATAAAACATCACGCCTTCGGGCTCGGGCAGTGAAACGGGTCCACTCACTAAATCGACGGTCCACCCTGCGGCCTTGGCTGCTTTCGCCAGAGCAAAACCCATCTTGCCGGTGGAGGGATTGCTCACAAAGCGTACGGGATCAAAAAACTCCCGGGTGGGTCCTGCGGTGATTAAACAACGAAGTGGCATTGCTTTAAATAATTTGGAGGATGGCGGCACTGAGGGCGAGAGTGAAGGCGAGCCTTTCGAGGTCTTTTCAACCTTTCCATTTCATAAATTTATCCCCACGCTGGGGTATGGATCTGTATTTAGCCACTGGAAATGCCCATAAAACCGAGGAATTCAGTCGGTTATTTAAAAAGGCAGGACTGAATATAAATGTCTTCTCAGCCAAAGAGATTGGCGGGATGCCCTACGTCGAAGAAATCACGGGCACATTCACCGGAAACTGCCGATTGAAAGCAGAAGCCCTTCGAAGAATCGCACCCTACAAATCTTGGGTGCTCGCGGATGATAGCGGACTTTGCTGCGATGCCTTACAAGGTGGACCAGGTGTAGACTCCGCCGTGTACGCGGGAAATAATGCGACCGATGCCGAAAATCGTGCGAAGCTTTTGAATGCGATGAAAAAAGCTCCGCTCCATAAACGTGGCGCACGTTTCGAATGTCATTTACTCATCCTCGGTCCGAACAACGAAGAGCAAAAATTCCTCGGTCAATGCTGGGGCAGTATTTTAGAAGCGGAAGTCGGCACCGAAGGATTTGGTTACGACTCACTTTTTATTCCGAGCGGTTTCGATAAAACTTTTGGCGAGCTCCAACCTCAAACCAAAGACAAACACAGTCACCGCGCCAAAGCCTTCGCCCAATTAGTCCATTGGATGAAGGAAAATGAGTTAGGCGTTTAGTTGGACCTGGCTTCGATATGATCAGGCGGTAGTCCGTCCTGAAATCTTCTAAACATTTCCATATACAAGGCTTCTAGGTGCTTAGTATATTGTGCCGTATTAAACAAGGGAGTGGTATAGCGATTATTTCTTATTTTAGCTTTAATCGCGGAAAGTTTTTCGGGGTGAGTCGCTAATTCAACGGCCCTGTCTTCATAGTCTTTTAATGAATCAGTAATCAATTCAGGCACATCGAGAGCTTTGAGTATGCCAGCGGCCACTCGTCCTGGTAGAGTCTTGCCCACACAGGTTAAAAGAGGAGCCCCAGCCCATAATGCATCACTCGCCGTCGCATGGGCGTTATAGGGCAGAGTATCCAAGAACAGTCCAGCCACTCGATACCGTGCAATGTATTTTGTGCGTTCGGCAATACGTGGAGCAAAAATAATTCGCTCGGGGTTAATCCCTCTTTGTTCAGCCTCGCGACGAATATTTTTTTGGAAGGCATCATTATTCTTAGGCAACCAAAGAAAGCCCTCCGGTACTCGTCTTAAAATATTCATCCAGATATCAAAAATCTGGGGAGTAATTTTATAACTAATATTTAAACAAGAAAATATGAAACCTTCTTCAGGTAGGCCATACTCCCGCCGGGAGAGTGACAGTTTAATTTCCCTGTCCTTACCAAAATCATTCGGCATATAAGTGTGCGGCAGATAGGCAATTTTCTCGTTATAGTACGACTGGCTCAGCACGGGAACTACCGTGGGGTCGGCAATCAAGTAATCCATATAATCGACCCCTTGCGTACCTGGGTAGCCAAGATAATTTACCTGCACAGGCGCGGCTCGATTCGCAAAAACACCTGGGCGAGGGCGATCCGCAAAGCCGTTTAAATCAATGAGAATATCTACTTCTTTTTGTCGAATGAATGACGCAGCCTGAGCATCGGTCATATCTTTAATATCATGAACACCATCAAAAGCCTTGAGTATTCTTTGACGGACTTCGCTGCCGTCATCAGGCGTGTAATCAAAAGCTAAAATCTCAAACTGGTCACGATGATGATTTTCTAAGACTCCTACTAAACAAACTGCGATGGCGTGATTACGATACTCACCACACAAATAACCTATCTTAATTTTACTCGCATTGGCCTTTTTGGGAAAAATAGCCGGGGGCAAAGTCGGAGCGGACATAGTCCGAGCATTAGTAATAGCATTGAATTTGAGTTCTTCTTCCGAGTCGGAAGTACTTAATAAATCAAACTGATAAGTAACCAGCAAACCTTGGCTAATTCCCTGTTTCATTCTTTTCACTAAATAATCGTAGCCATTCCAATCGGCACAAAACTTTTTCATATGCAAAAGTGCACCTAGGTAGTTACCTGACTCGGAACAAATCTCATAACAACGCTCAAAGCATTCTACCGCTTTTTGTTTATCATTATTGCGAACGAAATAAACCGCAAGATTGGCCCAATAGGCATCATTCCTAGGCTCTAATTGGGCGGCTTTCTGAAAAGCAAAAAGCGCCTCAGGATTTTTTTCTAATTCAAGATAGTTGAGTGCTCGATAACTCCATGCTTCAGCTAAATTATTATCTATTTTCAAAACGCTATCAAAAAACTTAAGTGATTCTGGGTATTTTTTTAGTTCGAAGAGAATTTGGCCCTGGTAAGCCAAAGACAAATATTGATTTGGCTCCCTGATACTAACTTCTGCTAAAAGCCCGAGGGCCTCATTAACTTTATTCACCTTGTACAAGGTGTAGGCGTAAATGGTGGTTAACCGAGTGTCTAAAAAATTAACTTTTCTTAACTTATCCAAATAGACATAGGCCTCCGTAAACTTCTTTAGGTTAAAGGTGATAGTACCCAACGCCCGAAGCACAGAGAAGGACTCCGGATCTATTTTTAGGGCTTCTTTAAGAACGATTCCGGCTTCTTCGAGTTTATTAAGTTTCAATAAACATAAGCCCAAATTCTCCATCGCACCAAAGTGCAGAGGACTCAACTCGAGTACTTTACGGAATCTTTCAGCAGCTTCATTCAATTGACCACTCATCGCGTACACCAATCCCGATAAAAAAATGACTCGGAAGTGCTGAGGTTCTAAAGCTACTAATTCATCGACTACTTTTTTACCTTCCTCGATTTGATTACTCTTTAGTAAATCTTCGACTAAAATAATTCTACTTTCTAAATCCGAATTCATCGTATCTTAATTAATGAGATTCTAGAAAAATATCGCTTCAGAGAGGGCCTGCGCTGGGCCCATGAAAGCCACGCGTTGAGCTAAGGATTGCGTGGTTTCACCCCGTGTAAAACGTAACCCAGCCCACGTGCCTTGATCCGCGTGCTCCCACGAAAAACGACTCCCATCTTCAAATACCCATTCGGCATCTAAGTTATCACCCGCGGGTGCCTCTTCCGCTAATTTAAATTCGGCCTGTAGTGGAAGCTGAGCGACCTTGGCACATTCGACCAAGCAATCGCGCATCCAATTTAATAGTCCCATCGCCTCACCACGCATCGAGGGGGTGTGATTCATGGTAACGGTTTTTAAACCTTTCACTAAAATTTCAGGTTTATGCGCCGCTAAAAACTGTCCAATGGCCTGACGTACCGGCAAACAACGCGCGACCGATAAATCGCGAACGGCAGAGGGCTTCGGAAATGGCAGTGAGAAGAAATCATTACCCGTAATCGTGCGATCGGCGACAATGCGACGGCAACACTTCGTCCAAACGAGCCAAGGATCCATCTCCTCATCGGTGACACCATGAGCCCAAAGATTCACCGGTAAATCGCCTTCCAACCAAGTGGAGACGAGTGATTCGAGTTCGTTAGTGGGCTTACCGTGCGCTAACATTAAGGCTTCGCAGCAACGTTTACCGCGACGATTAGGATCAAAGAAACAAACGACATTCACTTTGGCTTCTAAAGGTGCATGAGCTTCGGCAGTTGGACGGGCGGCTAAAACAATGACACGACAAGGATAGCGCTGAGCAAATAAAACGGCTTCATCGAAACGAGCCTGCGCATCAGCCGGCGTCACCCTCGCACCAAACATTAAAATTAAATTCATCTGCGAAGCCCGTGAGGCTTCTTCACCCTCATCCGACCACGCCTTGTTAAGCGCATTGAGCGCTTCCGATACTTTTAAGGGGAAGCCCGACAGGTGATCTAAAATAGGATGAGCCATAGTTTATCGCCCGGCGTTACGCCAGTTGTGTCCTTGCGCCGATAATAAGTCGTCAGCTCCTGCTGGACCCCAAGATCCCGCAGCATAAGTCTCCACACCCGATTTACCTAACTGCTCCCAACTTTTCAGCAGAGGTGTAAACAAGCGCCACGATGCTTCGGTTTCATCACCACGGATAAATAATGTGCGGTCGCCGACAATCGCATCGAGAATCAAACGCTCATAAGCCTCGGGCGTATTCGAACCAAAGGTCGTCGCGTAACGGAAACTCAAGCGCACTGGCTGTGTGCGTGGCTCTAAACCAGGCACTTTTGAATTCATCACCAACGTCACCCCTTCATCGGGTTGAATCTGAATCACCAGGCGATTCGGGGCGATGTCGTAGCGCGAATCTTCCGCAAATAGCCCTGTAACAGGCTGTTTAAATTGTACGGCGATTTCAGAAACACGTCGGGCTAAACGCTTACCCGAACGCATGTAAAACGGAACGCCCGCCCAACGCGCATTATCAATCGTGAGACGCAATGCACAAAAAGTCTCCGTGGAGGAATGATTAGGAATATCTTTTTCTTGGTGATATCCGATGACGTTTTCGCCACCCGATAATCCTGCGGTGTATTGAGCACGCACGGCATCGCCATTAGGTCCGAGACGTAAAGGCTGAACGGATTTCAGTAATTTTACTTTTTCATTACGAATATGCTCAGCGGAAAGTGAAGCGGGCTGATCCATCGCCGTTAAGGCGAGTAACTGCATCGTGTGATTTTGCAACATATCACGCGTCGCACCGCTATGATCATAATAACCACCGCGTGAACCCACGCCTAATTCTTCGGACACGGTAATTTGTACGTGGGCGACGTGTTTATTATTCCAGAGAGGTTCGAAAATCGGATTCGCAAAACGTTGCACGAGTAAATCCTGCACTGTTTCTTTGCCTAAATAGTGGTCGATACGATAAATCTGTGGCTCAAGGAAATTACTTGCGGCTACTTTGTTTAATTGGACGGCTGAGTCGAGGTCGCGACCAAAGGGCTTTTCGATAATCACTTTGCTCTCGAGGGCGGTGCCCTGACCGCGGGCCGCTAAACCCGATTTTCCTAAGTTTTCTAAAATCGCTTCAAAGACTGTAGGGGGAGTTGAAACGTAGAATACTAATTGCAGAGGACGACCGGCTGATTTTTCGGCAACGGCGATTTTTTGTTTTAAACTCTCGTAAGCTGCGGGCTCATCATAACCACCTGCTTGGTAAAAAGTCTGGTCGCTGACACGCTTCCAAATGTCGGCGCGATATTCTCGACGGGAGAACTTGGAAATGTCGGTAGCCGACGAAGTTTGGAAATCGGTGTCAGGAATCGGCTTACGACCAAACCCAATTAAATAAAAATCCGAAGGCAACAGACTATCGACCGCGAGGTTGTACAGGGCGGGAAGTAATTTACGCGAAGCGAGGTCGCCGGAGGCGCCGAAAATGATGAGGCAGGTGGGCTGGGCACCGCGGTGCTTGCTTAAACCGGCGAGAAATGGATGACGGTCAGAGTCGGACATCGGATTCAAGTGTGATGCTTTCGAAAAAGGGGTACACCCTTATGTTGAAGGAGGCGTACGTTTCCCGCTTGGCAAACCAGAACTTCGACTATGTCAAAGCGCCGATGGGGAACGGGACTTATTTGACGCAACCACCCAATGGCCGCCCGGCGGAGGGCAGTCTTCTTTCTTTGGTCCACTGCGCGATATCCCACCCCACCCCAATCGACCGACCGCGTCTTCACTTCAACGAAGACTAAGACGACTCCATCCAAAACAACTAAATCAAGCTCGTCCTGCCCGCACCTCCAATTACGAGCAAGGATGACACAACCTTGATCACGATAAAACCTCTCCGCTAAACGTTCCCCGCGTTGACCCAAACTTTCGGGCTTTCGAAATCTTGAATAAATCGCTCTGAGCCATCGCCACATCCTATAAAGAGTTCCGCAATCTCCACCCTGCTATCCAGCATAGATTTACAGGGTGTTTAACTTAGAAGAAAAACCTCCTTCCCCTTTGTGCCCTAACTCTCTACTATCAGACTCGTTATTATGTCCGAAGATATCCGACAAAAAATCCTCGCACTGCGCAAAGAGGTCGTGCGCCACGAGGAACTTTATCGGAAGAAAAATAATCCCGAAATCACCGACTTCGAATTCGATCAAATGGTCGATCAACTGCGCGACCTGGAGCGCTTGCACCCTGAATTTGCTGAATCTGACCTCGGTATTGGCGACGACCAAGCGGAAGGCTTTCAACAGCGCGACCATCGTCAACCGATGCTCTCGCTCGATAATACCTACGACGAAAAGGAATTTCGGGCTTTCGGAGATCGCCTACTTAAAATTCTCGGTGACCCCAAAATAGACTTTGTGGTCGAACCGAAAATCGACGGCGTAGCGGTATCGCTCACCTACGAAGAGGGTAAATTCATCCGAGCCGTCACTCGCGGTAACGGTTCACGCGGCGACGATGTCACTCACAACGTTGCGCTGATTAAATCAATTCCGAGAACACTCAAAGGCGCGCCCGATTTACTCGAAGTGCGTGGCGAAATCTACATGGAGAATAGTGAGTTCGAGCGCCTCAATCGCGAACGCGAAGCGGAAGGCGAAGCGCTTTACGCGAATCCCAGAAATCTTGCTGCTGGTACAGTGAAACTTCTCGACACCGATGAAGCTAAAAAACGTCAGCTGAGCATCGTCTGCTATGGTCTCGGTGCTTGTGATCCGGCGACTTTCAAGACCTTACAAGAATTTAAAGACCAATTAAAAGAATGGGGCTTTCCGATTCGTGACGATATCGGTGTGCAAAAAGGAATCGATAACGCTTGGAAATCCATTCAACACCTCGATACCTTCCGTCGCACTCTTCCCTTCCCGACTGATGGCGCGGTGGTAAAAGTGAATCGCATCGCCGATCAAGAACGTACAGGTACAACCAGTAAATTCCCCCATTGGGCAGTAGCGTTTAAATTTCCGCCCGACCAAGCAGAGACCACACTTAAGGCCATCAGCATGCAGGTAGGTCGCACCGGCGTGGTTACTCCCGTAGCAGAACTTGAACCTGTTTTATTAGCGGGATCTACCGTTGCTCGTGCCACCTTGCACAATGCCGATGAAATTTCGCGTAAAGATATTCGTGAAGGCGATACCGTGCGTATTCAAAAAGCGGGCGAAATCATTCC
>JBBAUX010000004.1:131025-143474 GCA_040398005.1 Opitutales bacterium | reverse complement strand
TTTCACCAGCGCCTGTGTATTGGAGCGTACCACCCGCGAAGACGATATTAGCGGCGGCGTTGGTTGCGCGACCAAGATTGGTTGTTCCGCTTGCAGCACCACCAAGACCAATATTGGCAACGGAAAGTGTACCAGCGCTAATCGTGGTTACACCGGTGTATAAATTAGTTCCCGAAAGAGTTAAATTACCAGCACCGGCTTTGGTTAATGCACCCGTAGTATTAGTAGTAGAACCTGAAAGCGTCAGAGTCTGACCAGCTGTACTTACATTAATCGTGCTCGTTGTACCAGTTGTGAGTGTGAAGTTACGATCCGAAGATGCAGAGGATCCCGTGTAGAGAAGTGTACCGCCACCGAGAACTAAATTAGCAGCAGCGTTGCTTGCTTGGCCGAGATTTCCAGCAACACCACCATTACCGATGGTTGCTACGGAAAGTGTACCATTGTTAATTGTGGTTACACCCGTGAAAGTATTGGTACCTGAAAGTTTCCAGGTTCCTGCACCAGTCTTGGTCAAGGAAGTTACACCCGTACCCGTATTAGCAATAAGACCGCTGATTTCATTCGTTCCAGTATTTGTACCCGTTAAAGTAAGAGTACGTGCAACATTTGTAGAAGTATAAGCGTGAGCTGCCGCAGAAAGAACCAACGCACCCGTGCCTGAAGCATCGATAATCGTTCCCGTTGCACCTGAGCCCAATGTGAATGCACGGTCAGTGGTTTCACCAGCGCCTGTGTATTGGAGCGTACCACCCGCGAAGACGATATTAGCGGCGGCGTTGGTTGCGCGACCAAGATTACCAGCAACACCACCGTTACCGATGGATGCTACAGAAAGTGTACCTTCGCTAACCGTAACAGCACCCGTGAAGGTATTGGTTCCCGAGAGATAAACTGTGCCCGCACCAGTCTTGTTGATTGAACCTTTACCAGAAATAACTCCAGAGAAGTTTGCGGTACCACCAGATGCAGCCGTTAAGGTCGCTAAGTTATTATTAGTGATATTACCCGAGAAGTTCGCAGTACCTGCGGTGTCGATACCGAGCGTACCAGAACCAGAAACAGCGGTGTAACTGTTCAGTGCACCCTTTAAATACAATCCATCGGCTGCTGAAGTATTATTGGCAGAAATATAACCCCAACCACCGGTTGAAGTCTGTCCACTAGCATAGTAGCGGAAGTAGACATCGGTACTGGCCGATAAACCTTGTAGAGCATCGACACCACTTAAATCAACAGTCTGCGTACGTCCTGATGTGATTGATGCTGCTGATCCGATTAAATTGAAGGTCGTTCCGTCTAAGCTATAAGCAAACTGTGAGCTCACACCTGGGGCTGCATAGAAACTAGAAGTACCATCGAATTTGGCACCAATCTCAGTTAAATTAAAAGCGGCAGATGTGGTAGAAACTACCCACTGGAAATAGTCCGTGTTCGATGTCGAGATACCGTTGTTTTGGAATCCTACAGTACGGAATGAATTAGCAGCAGCACTTGCCGTCGCAGTTGTTCCGCGGGTGAGGTTATTATAAGTGAGGGCGGTCTCTCCAATAGTTCCGGTATCGATACCAGATGCTACTGTTTGTGCTGCAGATGTAGCTACCGTAGTTTGACCGAAGAAGTTCCAACTTTGTAAAGTTGTGGTGGATCCCATTGAACTCGCTGCAGCAGTTCCAATGACGATGTCATTCGAAACGGTAATTCCGTTAGCGGCATTAACGGTACCCGATGTAACTGTGACTGCACCAGTACCGAGCGCATTATTGGATGAGGCCTTTAAGGTACCAGCGTTGGAGACGGTGATATTTCCAGAGTAACCAGAATTATTACCCGAGAGGTTAACGGTACCTGAACCAGTATGAGCAAGTGCACCGGTACCGGTGATCGCACCTTGGTAGGTCGAAGTGCCGCTTCCATTGATGGTTAAGTTATTTGTTGAGAGGGCCAAGGTAGCAGCGCTATTTGAACCTTGGAGGTTATTAAGAGTCTGCGCTGTACCGAATGCTAAAGTACCACCGTTAATCGTGGTAGCACCGGTGTAAGAGTTAGCACCGTTTAAGGTCAGAGTTCCGTTACCATTCTTCGTCAACGAACCAGCTCCGGAAATGATGCCGGATGTGGTACCGCTTGAAACGGTAAGAGTTTTTCCAGATGCAATCGAAACTGCGTTACCACTCAATGCGGTAACCGCAGCATCTGCGCTAAAGGCCGTGGTACCTGCACCTGACAAGCTGCTTAATGTAGCCGTGCCGCTAGTCGATGTGAAATTAAGTGTACCAGCATTCGTTACTGCAGCGAGCGTGAGATCTGAAGCACCAAGGTTTAAGGTACCAGCGTTAACGGCGGTAGCACCGGTGTAATTATTAGCACCCGAGAGTGTTAAGGATCCAACCGTAGCCTTAGTTAAGGCACCGTTACCGGTGATCGCGGTTGAACTTGAACCCGAATTGATGGTTAAGATCTTGTCGGCAGCAATCGTGATAGCAGCGTCACTTAAAGTTCCAATCGTGGTGTCTGCATTGACGGCAATGCCACCAGAACCTGCAGTCGTTAAGGTCGTAATCGAAGTAGTACCACCAAGAGTTAAGGTGCTGGTTCCGCTCGAGCTAACAGTACTGATAGTGTTGTTCGCACCATTTAAGGTGAGAGTTGTATTAGCACCGGAGAGAGTAGTAATCGCAGCAGTTCCGCCGACTGTGGCGCTACCACCCGAAATCGCACCATTGGTTGTACCCGTTACATAAACAGTACCGCCAGAAATTGCTGAAGATAAATTACCAGCGACATTGACTGCACCAGTTGAAATTCCTCCAGTAATCGTTGCATTGCTTGCGAAGGTAGTTGTACCTGCGCCTGACAAGCTTGAAACCGTTACCGTGCGCGATCCACTAAAGTTTACAGTTCCTTGATTGGATAATGCACCGACGCTTTGATTTGCACTTCCGTTAAAAGTAGCAGAGCCAGTACCATCAACGGTTAAACCAATACCAGAATTAAAATCTACAGCTGTAAGAGTCGCGCCATTAACTGTGATACCCGATGTACCATTGAACGCACCAGCAGAGGCGGAAACAATACCACCTGTAATATTAGTAGCACCCGTGTATGTATTAGTACCGGAGAGGGTTAATGTACCTGCACCGGACTTATTTAATGTACCCGTAGTTGTAGCAATCGCACCAGATACGGTGGTATTACCAGCACCATTGAATACTAAATTTTGGGCAGTTCCAGTAATTGAAGCCAGTGTTAAGAGTGCACCGGAGTTAACGGTAAAGGTTGGCGCACCACTTAAAGTAACTGCACCGAAAGTAACACCCGCAGTTCCTGAAGCAACATTGCTACCCTTATCAATAGTAAGAGTTTGAGCACCGATAGAAAGTGTACCGAGAGTTTGAGTGGTACCCGCACCGCTCGTGGTACGATCTGACTTAATAGTAGTGTTAGCAGAGATTGTGGTATTGCGACCGAATGAAGTATCGGAGTCGTTCGCTAATTCTAAAGTACCACCTGAGATAACCAAGTTATTGGTGCCAAGAGCACCAGCGGTAGTTGCACGCAAGGTACCCGCTGATAAGGTTGTGTCTCCAGTATAAGTATTAGTAGTAGAAAGCACCAATGTACCATTACCTGATTTGGTTAATGTGCTGGAAGTTCCACCAATGCCACCGGCACCAGAGAATGTATAGGTTCCGGACGCAGCTGAAACAGTGACCGAGCCAGGTGAGACAGTGCTTGCGATAGTAATCGTGCCGCCAGTTGATTTGTTGAAGGTGACGGTGTCACCATCAGTAAAGGCGCTAGCTGTAGTATCAGCCTTCACCCAGTTTGCCGTGCTCTTATTCCATGTTCCATCAGTCGCATTCCATGTTAAAGCCGACGAGAGCTGTCTGACAAAAATTTTGAACGCACCAGCAGTAGTTAAATCAGAATCGAAAGCTGCGGTGGTAACTCCCACCGGTCCAACAATATTGAAAGTGTTGCTGGTCAAACTCGTTGAACCACTTGATGCATAGGTTAATAGAGTATAAGTACTTCCGATGGTATATGAACCAGAGAGATTAATATTTACGCTGCCTGATACATCAAGAATTCCCGTGACCGCCATGGTCTTACCAAGGACGTAATTAAGATCACCACCTGTTATGGTTAATTTACCGCCGACGTTTAAGTTACCAGCAGTCAAATCCATGGTACCACCCGTGGCTAAGGTGACATTTCCACCAACGCTACTCGCGGCAGCACCTGTTGTGACAGTTGAGAGTGTACCCGTGCTACCGATGGATACGTTACCCGCTATAGCAGCACTAGAACCAGAAAGTGCGATTTTACCACCAGTAATAGAAGTGTTACCCGTGTATGTATTAGTGCCGGAAAGGGTTAATGTACCTGCGCCAGACTTATTGAGAGTACCGGTTCCTGTAGCGATCGCGCCTGAAACAGTCGTGCTACCTGCACCACCGAATACTAAAGCCGTATTTGTTCCAGTAATTGAAGCCAGTGTTAAGAGTGCACCGGAGTTAGCGGTAAAGGTTGGCGCACCACTTAAAGTAACTGCACCGAAAGTAACACCCGCAGTTCCTGAAGCAACATTGCTACCCTTATCAATAGTAAGAGTTTGAGCACCGATAGAAAGTGTACCGAGAGTTTGAGTGGTACCCGCACCGCTCGTGGTACGATCTGACTTAATAGTAGTGTTAGCAGAGATTGTGGTATTGCGACCGAATGAAGTATCGGAGTCGTTCGCTAATTCTAAAGTACCACCGCTGATGGCAAGAGTGCCACCACCGAGTGCGTTAGCTACAGTTCCGCGCAAGGTACCTGCTGAAAGAGTAACCGCGCCAGTTAATCCTGAGTTATCACCAGAGAGAACTAATTTACCAGGGCCGGACATCGTGAGTCCATTGCTACCGGTAAGTTTAACTGAGATTGTAGCAGTATCTCCGGCATTGGTAACAGCAAGTGCATTGGCTGCTACACTCGCACCCGCTAAACTGATTAAGGGTGTACCAGTACCAGGTGAAATAGAAATTCCGTTGGCACCGAAAGTGATGCCAGCATTAACAGTGACTGTATCGTTAACTGTAGGAGCTGCACTTGCGGTATCAAAAACTAAAGCACCGGTAGTCGCTTGAGTTGAACCCGTTGTACCACCCGAACTAGTAGCGAAAGAGGTGGAGGAAGAACTCCATGAATTAGAACCACCAACCCAATAGTTACCTGGAACAACAGCAGAAGCATAGCTGAGTACGAAGTCATCAATAGCTATACCATCACGGGTACCGGAAGTTCCTGTAGCTGCTGTTGGAGCTATTCTGATCCAGGCATTAGATTGATTTGAAAGTTCACTGAGTTGGGTTCCAGTAAAAGTGAGAGTGGTTGAGCCTACAGCACCAGGGTCACCCCATGTACCTAAAGATGTCCAAGATGTTGGCGAAGCTCCAGTGCCATACTGTATTGAGTAGGTAGATGAACGCGTCGCGGAGCTTGCAAATTCCTGCATTTTTAATGACAATGCAGTACTGTTTCCAGCGAACGTCATTCCAGTGGAAACGAAATTAAAAGCGAAAGTACCCCATGCATTTGAGCTACTGGTATTATCACCAAACGACGCAGTCATTTGAATGCCCAAAGCACGATCGGTAATTGTTGTCTGCGAGGACGATGCTGTGCCCGTTGGAGTTGTATCTATGGCTGCAACGTTTTTGAATGTTCCAGGAGTGGCACTCCAGGAGGTTGTAGTACCCGTATAGACGATGGTGGTTGATGCCGTACCGAGAGCGGTGGTGCTACCGCCAGTATAAACTCCCCAACCTGTCAGACTGGAATCTGCTAATCCTAATCCGAGTGTATCGAAAGTTTGTGTGTATGTGTAACTGCTCGCGCTAGTTAAAGTATACGCAGCTGCTTTCGCGGTTTGCACTTGGGATGCAGCGGCAGTGGCGAAGAGCGTGATCGCGGCGGCGTTGCGCAGGAAATTCTGGAACGCGATATTGTTTTTCTTTGCACGAGTAATTGCGGTGGTTTTCATAAGATGTAGATAAAAATGATAAATTCAAATTGACGACTCTGAGCCCAATGCAAAGCCCTAAAACACTTTATGCCTGCACAATTGAGTGACAGATTTGTGCCTAAAAAACGTGTAAAAAAATCGACTCCCCCCGCGTGCCAAATCCTAAATTTAATCTAAAAAAATTATTCACATCGGCACTTGTCACCTGGTTGAAACATTAGCCCTATTTTCCCCAAAATAATTCCCGAATTTTTCTCCGCACCCCCACCCTCAGATCCCCCATCCTAAAGCTTCTAGCCAAACGGGGTTTTGTTTAAAAATAGGTAGAAGGTAACGGACCGGTGCCGCTACTAGGGTAAATACCCTAGGACATCGTGTCACATAGGGTATTTACCCTAGTCCCCATCTAGGGTAAACACCCTAGTTCCCTGGGCTTGCCATCCCCTCAATGGTCCCCCACGAGCCGATCCCTGAACTACGCGCCCTTTTTTGTATCCGAATAATGGATACAAATAAATTAAAGCTGTGCACGAATCGTTTAAGGAAAAAATTAAACTTTCTTTTTCTTCCGACGACGTATCGCCACCACCGCGAGCGCGAGCGCACTTAAACTTAAACCGTAAGTCGAGGGCTCCGGAATCATCGTCGTGACATACATCACATCGCGATCCGCGGAGAGCTGCATCGACCACACTAAGTGATCGTTGATTAAATTATTGGCGATTTCGAATTGCGACGCATCAATCGAGAATAAATCCGTGACATTGATACCATTAGTCAAAGCCGTGGCTAACGTAGCGAATTTAAATTGATTCGTCTTAGACTTATCAAAATTCAGGAACGAACCGGTGCTCGTCACATCGACAGTGATTTTCTTCTTGGTCGAAATGGCGTTATTTAAATTAAGCACCGAAACAACTAAGGTATCGTAACCCGCACCTGCCGCGCCGGTGGCATCGCGCAATTGCCACTTCACATGCGCTCCACCATTGAGCGCGAGCTTGTTGAAAGAAAGTGTGCCAAGGCTGTCCGCATTCGGTGAAAGAATACCATCCTCTTCGATGGTCGTTCCATCAACGTCATTGGTACCTTGACCATTACCCGCCAACGTGCCCCCTGAAGAAACATTGATTCTATTCGCTAAAATGGCGTTTACGACGAAGGTCGCATTACGCGAAATCGTAACGGTGCCCGAACCAACAGCACCTGCAGCGGTGGCCTTTACAGTTCCCGCTGAAATATTAAATCCGCCGCTAAAATTATTGGCGGCACCTAATTGCAAGGTGCCATTTCCTAATTTCGTAAGGCTCGCCGTAGTCACGGCCCCACCGTTGAACGCGCTATTGAGAGTCACGGTTCCCGAAGGAACATTGAAGGCAGCAGCGGCAGAATTATTTAAAGAGATGCGACTCGAGATATCGTCGGTATGTGTACCATACCAACCTAGTGTCGCAGAACCGACGTTGATTTTTGATTTGGATCCAAGTGAGCCCATCGCGAAAACAAGTTCACCACCATTGATATCCATTTCCAGAGCCGCGTCATCGACAAAGCCAGCACCCGCACCTTGCACAATCCACTTATTAGTATCCTGCTTCACGAGTTTGGTGAAGAGATTATTGATATCATTGGTATCAAATTTCTTCGGATTGAAAATATTTTCGACCCCCATTTCACTCGTACCACCGAGCGTTAAGGTTCGATTCGAAGCCGTGCCACTTTCAAAATCCATCTGCGCAGCTTGTCCGATATTGAGTGCGCCGGAGCCCGATGAGATAAAGCCTGCACCCCCGTTTCCTACAGTAAAATCGCGGGTTAAAGTCTCACCCGAGCCAGCGTATTCGAGCTTACCTCCCTTGAAGATGATACTGCCAGGAACGTCCGCTGCAGCACCTAAAGGCGAAGCCGTGCCACCTGCACCGAGCGTGGAGACTTTGAGGTTACCCGCAGAAAGTGTGAGTGATCCGGTAAAAGTATTAGCACCTTGAAGTTCGACAGTACCGTTTCCTGTTTTGGTCAGTGAACCGAGTCCGCTGATAACACCGGTGTTGAAAATCGCCGTCCCACCCGTCGCCGCGGTTAGCTCGGCGGTGTTGTTGACGACGACATTACCGGTGAAAGTGGCGGTGCCTGCTTCATCGATACCGAGGGCGCCAGAACCAGCAGCAGGCGTGAAAGTATTGAGTGATCCAATCATAGTTAACCCATCCGCCGTAGCGTTAGCAGATGAATAACCCCAACCACCCGTGGTCGTTTGACCACTAGAATAAAAACGGAAATAAACATCGGTGCCTGCTGACAGATTTTGCAGCGCAGTAACTGTACTTAAATCGTATGTTGTGAGCGTGTCCTTCACCGTGACAACAACGGCGGACCCAATCAACGTGAAGTTAGTTCCATCTAAGCTGTAGGCATACTGCGTAGATACGCCTGGCGAAACAAAGTATGTCGTAGTTCCGTTATAACGTGCGGTGATAGAATTTAGATTTAAATTCTGTGAGGACGAAGAAACAATCCACTGGAAATAATCGGTATTGGATGTAGCGATGCCGTTGTTTTGGAATCCAACGGTACGGAAAGAATTACCACCAGCACTGACAGTCGCACCGGTGCCACGGGTTAAAGTATTATAAGTAACCGATCCGACGGTTCCCGTATCGAAACCCGTGGCTACCGTATTAGCAGTCTGAGTAACATTAGTACCCGTTTGACCATTGAAATTCCAAGTCTGGATAGCAGCCGTAGCCGTCACTCCACTAGTTTCCACATTTCCAATAGTGATATTATTAGAAATTATATTTCCTGGAGCCGCATAAACATTACCGGAAGATATTGTTACGGTGCCAGAACCGAGAGCGTTATTATTGGTGACCTTAACAGTACCAGCACTCACAGCTACATCCCGCGTAAGATTATTATTAGTCCCTGATAAAGTCAGTGTACCTGAGCCTGACTTAGTAAAACTGGAAGCTCCAGCGGCCGTGAAGGTTCCACTGAAACTCTGGTTGCTACTATTATTAAGAGTGAAAGTTTTTCCGTCAGCGATACGAACTTCGCCCGATCCCGCTAAACTCGTGAGGTTTTGATTATCTTTAAGATTTAAAATCGCACCTGAACTGACCGAGGCACTGGAAGAAATCGCTGCGGAAGTATTAGCAGTGAGCGTACCCGAAGTGACCGAGGTTAATCCGGTATAACTATTCGTGCTATCGAGAATTAATTCGCCTGAGCCCGACATCGTTAATCCACCCAGACCCTTAATGGTAAAGGTGTTGGAGCCCACCGTGGTTCCGAATGTTCTGATTGAACTTTCGTTAATCGTTAAAGTTTTTCCAGTCGCAATGGAGATGATGTTATTCGCCTCAGTTGAAACGCCGCTGATGAGTGAAGATAGGGTGGCTGACTCATTGAGCTCCAAGGTCGCTAGGCCACCCAGCGCATTCATCGTCAATGAACCGGTACCGAAAGTAGATCCAGCGTTGATGGTTAAAATACCATTCCGAATTTCGGTACTACCTGTCATCCCATTACTCGTGCCCGAAATAATAAGTTTTCCTAAATCGGTTTTAACTAATTTCCCATTGCCATTTAAGAGGCCGCTCAGCGTTAGAACACCATTGGCTCCAGGTACCGCGATTTGTGATTCCGATTTAATCGCAACATTGCTCGCAAGAGTAACAGCCGTGCCACTTCCGATATTAAGAGCAATCGAAGCTGCACTCGTAGGCGTGAGGTTTAAAGTATAAGTCGAGGCACCGTAAGTACCCGACGTTAAAAGAGTCAACAGAGACGCAATCGTGACATTTGCTGAACCGGTTAAAGGTAAAGCGGTGGATGAAGCAAGGACGAGCGTGCCTGTATTTAAAGTGATTGTGCTGACGGTATTAGCACCACTCAAAGTAAGCGACCCTGCGCCCTCTTTAATCAGTTCGCCCGTACCAGAAATAATTCCGGCATAACTTCCGTCGGTTGACTGATTGAGTTCGAGAATGGCATTCGCGGTAATATTTCCAGTAAGATTTGTGGTCGCGGCGATGAGTTTACCGCCCGAGATGGTAGTGCCGCCTGTGTAAGCGTTGCTCGTGCCAGAGAGGGTTAAGACGCCGTCACCGACTTTATTCAGAGCTAAACCAGAACCAATAATATTTCCGCTGATCGTGGTATCGGCAGTTCCGCCAATCGAGAGTGTGGAGTTGGATCCAGAAAGCGCGCCCGATAAAGTTAAAATATCGAGACCAGTCGTACCTTGAGAAGTAATTAAAGCGCTGGCACTTAAAGTGATCGGACCTGAAATCGTGTTCGCACCACTCGAGCTCGTGAGCGCACCCACGCCCGCTACACCTGCACCAGCGAGCGTAAGCGGTTCGGCCACGAGTATGAGGTTGCCCGAAATATCGAAAGTTGCTCCCGAAATAATTCTCGTGCCAGTGCTCGTAGCGCCTAGCGCGCTAGCGTTAGTGACGGCAAGAGTTCCGGCATTCACAACAACTTCACCGGTGAATGTGTTAGCGGCAGATAAAGTTAATTTTCCGCTACCGGATTTTGTAATACCGCCATCGCCAGCAATACTACCCGTCCGGAAAGTATATTCACCCGACGAGTTTACGGTGACACTACCAGGAGTAACCGTGCTAGTAATATCAATAATACCGCCAGTGGATTTATCGAAGGTGACATTATCACCATCGGTAAAAGCCTGGGTGCTGAAATTTTTACTATTGTACCAATTAGCTGCCGTGGTCGCATCCCAAGTGCCGTCACCCGATAAATTCCAATTCAGACTCGATGAAGCGATGGCAATATCGACGGAATAGCTTGTGCCCGTAATTACTGGAGTAATGGTCCAGCCCAAGCGTGTGGTTGTAACATTTAAATTTGAAGCATCACTGGAACTAAAGGTCAGAAGAGTATATCTCGTCTTATCTACGAAGGTACCGGCTAAACTAATATTAACGGTACCAGAAAGTGTGAGCGCACCCGTAACCGCTAAAGTATTTCCGAGGGTGTAACTTAAATTTCCACCTGATGCAGTGAGCGCACCGGTTAAACTTAATCCGGCCGAAGTTAAATCTAAGTTCGCACCGTTCACGAGTGAGAGACTTCCGACAGAAGCAACACCACTCGTCGCTAACGTAGCACCACTCGCAATCGAAACCGTACCTGCAGCGAGCGATCCACCACTGAGTATAATCTTACCCTCATTAATGTTCGTACCACCCGTATAAGTATTGGCACCTGATAATGTTAACGTACCCGCACCCGCTTTGTTAAGAGCAAGTGTGCGCGTATCTCCATCTTGGATTGTCCCCGAGTAAGTACTGGCATTCGTACTATTACCAATAGTCAGCGTGGCATTGGTGGAGGCACTTCCATTTTTAACGAAGGTCGTTCCAGGGGTCGCATTATTAGTATTTAACCCAGCGATTGTAGAATTATTTCCGTTGAGACTTAAAGTTCCCGTTGAACCCAAACCAAAGACGACCGCGTTTTCGGATCCCGCAGTTGAATTTAATGCAGAGGTGCTTCCAAGTGTAACGGTACCCGCGTTAATGGTGAGTCCACCGGTGAAAGTATTCGTGCCGTTAAGTGTTAAAGTACCATTGCCCGATTTAGTGATGGAGCCCGTCGTGGTTGCGATTGCACCTGATACCGTGGTATCGCCTGCGCCGTTGATGGTAATATTTTGAGCGGATCCAGAGACGGATGCTAAAGTTAAAACTGAATTTGCATTAACCGTAAAGGTAGGCGCGCCCGATAAAGTAACGGCACCAAAAGTAATTCCGGTGGTTCCTGAACCTACGTTACCACCTCGATCGATGGTTAAAGTCTGTCCACCCATCGAGAGAGTGCCGAGAGTTTGCGTGGCTCCAGCACCATTATCAGCGGCAGCGCGATCGGATTTAATCGTAGCATCTGCTGAGACGGTGGTGTTACGGTTGAAGGAGACGCCGTTGTTGCTCGCTAATTCTAAAGTACCACCGCCAATCGAAAGTGTACCTGCACCAAGAGCGTTGGCCGCTGATGCACGCAATGTGCCTGCTGAAAGTGTGACGTCTCCGGTTAAGCCTGAGTTATCACCCGAGAGAACTAATTTACCATTGCCCGACTTCGTGAGACCAGCGGATCCAGTAAGCTTAACGGCGATGGAAGAAGTATAGGTGCTATTAACAGTAACTACATTGGCAGCAGCACTCGCCCCGTTAAAATTCATTAAGGGGATGCCCGTGCCAGGTGAAATGACTACACCATCAGCATCGAAAGTTAGCCCAGCATTAACAGTGACAGTACCATTAACAGTAACAGCTGCACTTGCGGTATCGAAAACCAACGCACCTGAGGTTTGTTGAGTTAGGCCAGTAGTGCCCCCACCGGCTGTTGCTGTCGCCCAATTGGTTGAAGAACTCGACCATACTCCACTTGCACCATTCCAGAAGTT
>JBBAUX010000004.1:28256-130925 GCA_040398005.1 Opitutales bacterium | reverse complement strand
GCCGCATTTCGTAAGAGTCTTTTTAAACTGCGATGATTTTCCGATGCGGACATACCTTGTCCAGCTTGTCCGACTTGGGGATCGAAACGCTTCATCAGTAAATTGATTTATGAGGCAAACTGCTTAATAGGAAACAAATAGATTGGGTCGAACTTGACGATTGTGTGTCAGACTTGTGACAATTATGACTTATATTTTGTATCTGTTTATCATTCAACATTTTATGTAAATTAAGTAGGGGTTTAAACGGCGATTAGGAATTAGTACTTCCCGCGTTTATTATGGTGGGAGAATTAAAATGAGGCGGTTAGGGTAAATCCGTATGTCACCCCGCTTCATTACCTCGCTGAGCTTAATTTTCCTCGGCTCATTTATCAACGTCTGTGCCGCCGAAGAAACCAAAGCGGCCAGCAACCTCAGCGTCATGGCATTCAACGTCGAGAATCTTTTCGATCTCGATGACAAATCCATCTACGCGGACTTCCCCGTAACGAACACCACCGAGCATCACTGGACTCCAGAAAAACTCGCCGGTAAGTTACAGCGTCTCGCCGAAGTTCTGCGCACCGCGGAAGGCGGCAAGGGTCCCAGCATACTCATCATCGATGAACTCGAAGCCGATCACTCTCCTGAATCAACCATCAGCGTCAGCGATTTCCTCGCTGCCCAAAAAGATAAGAACTACAAAGATATTTTAAAGAACGACCTCTCCAATGAACTGCGCGGCATGCCGATCGAAGCGTGGTTAGTCAAAGCGCTCGAAGACGAAGGCATTAAGGGTTATCAAGTCGTGTTGGGCGATGTGTTCGATCTCAGCAAAGAGGCGATTCACTGTGCTATTCTCACACGTCTACCGATTAAGAGCACCAAACAACTCCGGGTTGATGGCGCACGTACAATCGTGGAAGCCGAAATCGAAGTCGCGGGCGAGAGCGTTTATGTTTACGCGAATCACTGGAAGAGTGGCGCGGGTGATGCGGGTTTAGAAAAAACTCGCATTCAAAATGCCGGCGTACTGCGCAAACGTCTCGACGAAATTTTTAAAGCTAATCCCGACGCCAATGTCATCATCGGTGGAGATTTAAACGCTCACTACAATCAACTTCAGCGTTACCCAAAAATGGGACGCACTGGAGTTCAAGATGTCCTCGGCTCACAAGGTAATATCGAAAAATTTACTTCCGCAGATAACAACGGCGCCTTGCTTTATAATTTGTGGTACGATGTCGAACCCAGCCAAAGACGCTCCGATTCCTACCAAGGTGAATGGGGCACACTCATGCATATTATTATTTCGAAAAGCTTAGCCAATGGCTCAGGCGTGGATTACGTCGGTAATACTTTTGGAGCAGTCGTCATCGACGGATTAACTGCCAAATCACAGGCCCGCGTGCCTAATCCTGTTACCCTTTACGGACCTGGTGCCGGCGTCAGCGACCACTTCCCTGTCATGGCTAGATTCGCGGTTTACAATAAAGATGCCAAAGAAGCCATTCCCTTAAAGCGTCCTGAAGTAACTCCGAGCGCAGGACTGACTGAAATCCCTGGACCCATCGATCGCTCGAAACTTCCACGCGCCAGCTCACTCGAAAAAATGTCCGCTGAACAAGTCGCCAACTCCATCAACGATTTATTCGTGATCGACGGCACCTTCCTCGGCGGCGGCAAGAAAACCTCAGCCGTAAAAGTCGGTGAGAAAACTTATAACCTCTACATCTCCAATCCTAAAGTCGCCCAGTCTATTAAATCGGTCGCCAAGGGTACTGCGGTCCAGTGGGTCGGCATTCTGAACTTCCATAAAAATGAGTTACAGTTCGAGATTAATAATACGAACTTACTCCTCCCTCGCTAAGTTCAGAATCACTGAGCCAAAAAGAAACCCGCCAACTTGGCGGGTTTTTCTTTGCGTGAGCAGAAGAGATTTTACTTCTTCGCTTTAGATTTCTTGTCCGACTTCTCAGACTTATCGCTGCGAGGTTGCTTGCGAGGCTTCTTATCGCGCTCAGGACGATCGGACTCTTCGGCAACTTCCTTAATCTCTTCGATTGGATTTTCCGAGATTACCTCAAACTCCTGTTCGACGGTGACGTCGGCATGGAGGCGAATGGTCGAGACGTGTTTACCAAGTAATTTGACAGGACCTTGGCCGAGGTGGATGCGCTTGCGCTCCAACTCGATACCATGTTCAGCGAGCTTAGCAGCGATTTCAGCAGTGCTGATCGCGCCAAACATCTTGCCTCCTTCACCGGTCTTCACGGCAAAGGTTAATTTCACCGCAGCTAACTTAGCAGCCAAGGTAGTGGCTACTTCGAGGTCGCGGGCCTCGCGTACGGTGCGAGCTTGTTTCAAAGACTCGATGTACTTAGTGTTAGCGCGATTAACGGGGAGAGCAATGCCTTGTAAGAACAAGAAATTGCGTGCGTAGCCTGCGCGGACGCGGACTTGCTCGCCTTCGGCGCCAAGGCCGTCGACGGGCTTAATGAGTAAAACTTCGGTGTATGCCATAGTGGTGGTCGGGTTTAATTATTATTATAAAATTTAGAATGGGACATCGTCGCCACCTTCAGGTGCCGAGGGTGCAGGAGTGTCGTTGCCGCCACGGGAGCGAGGGGCAGATCCGCCTTCTTCGCCGCCTTGGGGTTTGCCACCTAAGAAAGTAAAGTTTTCTAAAACCACGCCGAGACGCGAACGCTTCTCGCCGGATTTTTTGTCTTCCCACTGATCGAGTTTGAGACGGCCTTCGACTAAGATGCCGGAACCTTTGCCACAATATTTGGCAATCACTTCCGCTTGTTTACCGTAGCTCTCGATGTCTACGTAAGTCACTTCTTCGCGCTTCTCACCTTCTTTGGTGGTGTAGGCACGATTCACAGCCAGGGAGAACTTCGTCAACGCTTGGCCTGAAGGCAAAGCTTTGGCTTCAGGGTCGCGGGTCATATTGCCTGCGAGAATAACGCGATTGTAGGACGAAGCCATGGGGTGAGTTTAGTTAGAAATTATTTTACCAATTGAACCAAGATACGATCCACGGTGCGGTCGAGACGAAGTTTTTCGGCGAAAGCAACAGGCGCAGTGACTGGACCTTCAAATTTGATTTGGACGTAGAGACCGCTGAGGAACTTGCGGTCGACGGCGCGGCTGAATTCACGTTGGCCGAGATTTTCGACTTCGGATACCTTACAGTCGAGGGACTTGAGGATTTCTTTTAAACGATCAATTGCGGCATCAGGAGCCTCGGCGGAACCGCGGAGGTCGAGAATAAAGCTGACGGTGTAGTGGCGTCGGCGTGTGGTGGCTGTAGTCATAGTGAATGGTTTTTTCGGTTGGTAAAGTTTTGGGCGGCCGGGAGGCCTTGGGAGATTAAAATTTCGAGTCCGTGAATGAAGTCTGGTAAGCTTTGGCGAAGGCGAGCTAAGTCATCGTCGGGTATTTTGCCGAGTACATGGTCCGCTAAATCTTGGGCGGGGTGTTTCTTGGGGCCGATTCCAATACGAGCACGAATGAAATCGTTGCTCAGGTGTTGCATACAACTCGTGATACCGTTGTGACCGGCATCAGAACCTCCTTGGGTCAGTCGCATCAATCCTGGTTCAAATGCAATGTCGTCGTAGCAGACAACGAGGTCACTTGCAGGAATTTGATGGAAGTGGAGGAACTTAGTTAAAGGGGATCCGCTTTCGTTCATGAACGATTGGGGCTTTACTAAAAAAACGTTAGTATTTCCGAAAGTTACTTTCGCAACTTGAACGGAAAAACGTTTTTCTTCCTTCCAAACCGCACCGACTTTTTGAGCCAGTGCGTCCAAGAGAATCCATCCGGCATTATGTCGGGTGGAGATGTATTCAGGGCCTGGATTGCCGAGGGCGGCGATAACCGAGAATGACATTTGACTTCAAAGAACAGGTACCAGGAACGCCTGGCGCGGAAAATTATTTCTTGGCGGCGGGAGCAGCGGCAGCGGGAGCGCCAGCAGCAGGAGTAGCGGCAGCAGCACCAGCAGCCGGAGCGGCGGCGCCGTCTGCAGTAGTTGCAGTAGTAACTGCGACTGGCTCGGCGACTGCTTCTTCGGCAGCCATTTCGGAGCAAACCACGACTACGCGACCACGATCGCCAGGGAAGGTAATACCCGCAGGTGCTTTAATGTCACCCACGTGAATCGATTCATTGATTTTCAGAGCAGTAACATCGACTTCGATAAATTCAGGTAAATCTTTCGGCAAGCAACGGACGTTGATGGTCTGCGAAACAATCGCGAGAGTACCACCATCGGTCTTCACACCATGAGCTTCACCCACGGTACGAATCGGAATTGCGACCGACATCGGTGCGTTAGGATCGATTTGTTGAATATCGATGTGGAGAAATTTTTGAGTGATTGGGTGACGTTGAAATTCTTTGATGATCGAGAGCATCTTGTTACCGTTGAA
Organism: Opitutales bacterium; assembly: GCA_040398005.1. Classification (GTDB taxonomy): domain Bacteria; phylum Verrucomicrobiota; class Verrucomicrobiia; order Opitutales; family UBA953; genus UBA953. The sequence goes on along the minus strand of JBBAUX010000004.1, from coordinate 126,498 downwards.
TTCGAGCTCAATAAGCGCAGCGGCCGTGCCCTTCTGGCGCATGAGGTCGCGGAAATTGTTTTGGTCGACAGCCACACTGTGCGTGCCGGCTGGGCCATAAATAATGGCGGGGATTGAGCCATCAATACGCAGGCGGCGGGAATGACCACGGCCGTGGTTCTGACGACTAGTGACGGAGAGACTGAGCTGCTTCATAATTGTATGTAAATTTTGGATTAGATTCTCGTAAGTCGCGGGCCCGCGTAGTGCGGCCGTGCCTTGACGAGAGGAAGGAAGGTTCAACTTGGTAACCCGCCAGCGAGTTGCAAGCGGTAAATTTACCTAAAGATTAGCCCCTAAATAGGGTGTTTACCTCAGTTTTATCGGTAAGTTGCCATCCAAGCTGCGATATCGGCTACCTCTTGAGCAGTTAAACCGAGTTGCTCAGCCGACATCATTAGTGATCGGTTCATCTTATTGATCTCCAAGCCGTCGGGCTTGCCTTCTTTGTTAAATCGTTGGCTGATAAAGCTTTTGGGAATAAGTTGGCTGACTCCACCCACGGAAAGAACGGACAGTGGGTCACCCTCTCCTTGCATGATTCCGTCCACTTGGACTCCATTTTTTAATTTGATGGTAAATCCATCGTAACCGTGAGCGATATCGGCCGAGGGATTAACGATGGAACGAACGACGGCTTGGACTCCTTGGCGAGTACCCCAACCACGAAGTTCGGGTCCGAGCGCAACACCGGCACCATTGATTTGGTGACACATGGTACAACGCAGAATGAGCTGACCCCCTTTTTCGGGATCACCTTTTTTATTAAGAACATCCTGCTCCGTATAAGTCGGACGCGGAGGCTCCATCGACATGATAGAGTTTACGACGATTTTTTCAGGATCATAAACGCCAGATTTTTTTAACTCAGTGCGTAAATCATAAGCCGCCCATAAGCCAGAGATACGCATCAACGCCCAACGCGTCGCTTCATTTTTTAATTCCGACTCACTCGAACATAATTGAATCATCGCGAGTCCCGCTTCTTTAGATTCAATAAACGAAAGTGTTTCGAGCGCTAAGAGTTTTTGCTCTTTCGTAAGTTCCGTCGAGCGAACGCGCATGACACAGTCTTGAATCGCTGAGGTAGGATGTAAAATCCAGGCCAATTTCTCAATCTGTGGTGACCAGGTCTTGGCATCGGTTTTAAGCGCTGCCCAAACTTCTTCCTGTTTTCCAGCAGAACCGACGCCGAATGCTGTTAAAGAATTTTTATCGGTGTGATCAATCTTCGCAGCGAGGGTAACGAGAATAGGTAATGCTTTATCCGCAGACACTCCGTGCAGCGAGGTCGCCACCTCACGACGTACGGCACTATTAGAATCATTGGCTAAAACCTTAGCGTAGCCTAAAACATCCACGCCGGCACGACGTAAGGCACGATAGGCGGTGATGCGATTTTGCGGATTAGGGTCTTTTAATAATCCTTCGCAGTTTTTTACTCCTTCGTCTCCTAAATAAGGCAGCAACCAAACAGCACGGGCTGCTACAAAGGAGTTCTTATCATTTAAAAGTTCTTTAATCGCTGGGAGAGATTTTTGCCCAAAAGATTGAATCGCTTTAAAAGCCTGGTGACGAACATTCACGGCGGGATTGCGCAATGCATCAACCGCGCCTTCAGGAGTCGTTAAATCAATTTTGGGAATGACTGATTTAAAACCTTTCGGGGCGAGACGGTAAATGGAACCTTGGGCTTGATCATCGAGCGTTTGGTGACCACCGACGCGTGCGTCGTACCAATCGGCGATATAAATAGCACCATCCGGACCCACACAAATATCGGAAGGACGGAATAAAACTTTTTCTTTCGCGGTGGTTTCTTTTTTAGGCTTATTGAAATCGACGCCATAATATTCTTTTTCCGCATTCGAAGTCACCCACTCTTGTCGCGACTCAGCGTCTAGTTTGAAACCAGCCTTTTGAGGCTGAATCTTATAGGCTAAAATGGTGTTACGGGAAGATTCACAACTGAGCAGCGTGCCGTTCCATTGTTCATCGAGAGCACCATTTTCATAAACTACCATACCGGAGGGTGAGCCCGAACCATAAATATCACCCACATCAAAGGTGTCGGGATCGTCTTGGCGCCAGTGTGCGCGGGAGAAAGGTTGGGCGGGGCCGCGACGAACTGAGCGGAAACTTTGGCCAGTCGGCGTCGTGAAGCCAGCACTCGCGTATTCTAAAACATAGGAAGTACGACAACTCATCGAGTCATCGTTATCACCTTGGAATAAATCACCGAAGGAAGTTGGAAAATGTTCAAAGCTATTGCGATATCCATTACCGATGACTTCGACGTTGCTGCCATCATCATTCATGCGGGCAGAAAAACCTGAAATCCAAACAAACCCATCGTCACTTTTTTGTCCCTGGGCTTTGGCACGATCAAACGGCCATTTAGCACCGCGTTGGTCATCGTAATTACTGACGATATTAAAATTCTTGCCGGACTTATCCGTAAAAACTCCGCCACAGTTTCCAGCGTTAAGATAAAGCTTACCATCTGGTCCAGCGACTACTGCGTGGAGTGAATGGTCATGGTCTTGTCCGCCAAAACCCGTCAGTAAAATTTCTCTTTTATCTACGGCTGGGTCAAATTTTCCGTCGCGATTAACGTCGGTGAATTTAATTAAGTCCGGCGCATGCGAAACGATAATAACGTTATCGAGCACGGCAATGCCGAGGGGCGAGGACCAGCTAGGGTCTTGCACAAAAGTTTGCACTGTATCAGCCCGACCCGTTCCTTTAGTATCACTTAAGACCACTACTCGATCACCTTCGGGGCGACGTTTACCGCCAACATTATACTGACGATAGTTAACCCCTTCCGTCACCCAAACACGCCCTTGAGCATCGATATCAAAATTGGTGGGGTTTGCGAGCATGGGAGAACGTGCCCACAAAGTGAGTTCCATTCCTTCAGGTACCTGGAAAAGGTTGAGGGCAACATCACCACCCTCCTTCGGTTCATAAAATTTAAAATCGGCAGCCCAGGCGGTAGTGGCCAAAAATAAGAGTGAAAGTCGAAACATAAAATTGGGGTAACTTTCTACTAATTAGATAGTCTCCCGCTGAATAGCAAACATGGTTTAAAATCAAAATCGCTCATTAGCCCGACTGGGCTACCTTGAGTGCGGAGGGCGTGATGATTATTTCAATTTTTTCGCAACGGTTAAGCGGCGGACTTCGCCTAAGCCGAGTGACGTATAAAGAATATCACCATTGCGCGGATCGAAGCCAAAGCCCGTCACCGTCACATCATTATATAAGAACTCATCCGTCCAAACTCCCTCGACTTCGCGCAGTGCCTTTAACCAACCACGTCCGTAATCCGCAAAAATATAAGCGCCCTTTAATGAAGGAATCGTTTCGCCGCGATAAACACATCCACCCGTTGCCGAAATTCCTTCTTTGTGTTCGTAATCGTGAATCGGTTCGATGTATCCAGAATTTGGATTTGGTTTATTTTTTTCAGAATAAACTTTCTTTGTAGATTGATTAAACGTGCGGGAACCTTCGCGATCGCTCCATCCGTAATCGCCTCCTGGGACGATGATATCGATTTCCTCGTAGAGGTTTTGGCCGACGTCACCGGCGAAGATTCGACCGGTTGGGAGGTCGAAACTGAAGCGCCAGGGGTTGCGGAGGCCGATGGCCCAGGTCTCGGTACGGACCTTGGAGGGGTCTAATTTCACCCCCCGACAGGTGGTCGCCGCTACAAAAGGATTGTCGGATGGTACCGCATAAAACGCCTCGCCCTGAGCATCCAGAATTACTGATGGGTGACTATTAGGGGGCAGGTTGCCCGGGCGTTTATCGACGTCGATTCGGTAGAGGGCCGCATGGAAACCTTTCATGATGTCGCCCGAGTTTTTAAGGCGATCATCGGCCTGACCTCCATCGCCACAGCTTATATATAAGTAGCCATCGGGACCGAAGTGCAAATCGCCCCCATTATGGTTACTCGCTGAGTCGAATTGAGTAATCACAGGTTGTTCCGACTCCTTGAGCACTTTGAGCGATGTAATATCGGCCAATTTGAATCGCGATAGGCGCTGATGCAGTTTTCCGTTAATCTTAAGACTATAATAAACAAAGAGATAGGGATTTTTATCGAGTTCGGGATGGAGGGCCGCTCCGAGCAAACCGCACTCGCCACCCTGCTCAAATACACCATCGCTCGGCTTACTGACGTCTAGAATCTGCGTTTTTTCTGCATCAGATTCTCTCAATTTTACGCGTTGGATTTGGCCGCACTTTTCGAGGACTAAAAGTTCATCCTTTCGACCCGGGACTGAGACGAGGCCGAGAGGCTGGACAAATTTCAGAGGACCAAAAGCGGGTTCACCACGATAGGTAATTTCTGTCTGAGCGAGTATCGAGCTGGGCAAAAAAATTGCGACCAGCAGAGCGATCAAGAATTCAATTTTCATGGCAAGGGGCGTAGGGGTATACGACCGATAACTGATGACACTAAATTGCGTAAGCGCAAGTCGGGGCTATGCCCTATTGGGCCATCCTGCACCCCCCATCTAAAATACCTTTATTTTTCGCTGGTTTTATTCGCACACATGGCTAATAAATAAACCCGCAATACTGCACCCAACAAATACCTACTATGTCCAAAGCCCTCACCAAATCCCAAGTCGCTGCTGCTATCGCTGAAAAGAATGATCTCAGCAAAAAACAAGCTGTAGCGATTCTCGAAAGCATCGCTCAACTCGCCTACAAGAACGCGAAGAACTCCTTCACGCTTCCTGGTCTCGGTAAGCTTGTTCTCGTTCAGCGCAAAGCTCGCCTCGGTCGCAATCCTGCTACTGGCGAAACTATCCAGATCAAAGCTAAGAAGGTCGTAAAATTCCGCGTAGCGAAAGCTGCGAAGGACGCGATCCTCGGAACTAAGTAATTTTCGAATTACTTTCTTCAAACAGAGGCGCCTCATTGAGGCGCCTCTTTTGTTTTAAGGTCTAAATCATCAGTGATTTTTCAACTAAGTGAATCCGTGAAGAGGATTTTCTTGCCCAGCCACCCCGAGATGGAGTGAATGGTCTCTACGCAAGAAGCCCGGGTGGCGAAATGGCAGCCGCAGCGGATTCAAAATCCGCCGCCCCTTAAAGGCATGAAGGTTCGAGTCCTTTCCCGGGCACTTGCGTAATTGAGAAAATTTTTGGAACTACGTGAATAGTACGCCAAGAATTTTCCAACTCGTGCCCACGCCCACGGCGAGCAAACCAAGAATCAAGAAAAGCGAAGCGCATCCACGTTTCGATAAATTTTCTTTGTAGGACAATCCACTCCCTGGCAATCCGACCGTGCCGTCGACCCGATCTTTTTTAATATTGAGCGTCGCGCCCGGTCGACCAACCGACGCGGACACGCCGGTCTTCGAAATATTTATTTTAAAAAACTTACCCAGCGAGAGGACTTTGCGAAATCGAAAATAGCCCATGGTTTAAAAATAAAGATTAAGTACGGGGGACGACCGTTGGCAACACCCCTTGAATAAAAGCCAAAACATGCAGAAAACCTCGATTTAGAATTTATGACACACGTTCTAGAGTCGCTGACTTGCTTTTTTCGAAACGACACTTATATCTACAATTGTTCTTTAATAACACATCACGAGCAAGGGCAGGCCATCAAACCGCCCCCTTTGCACCAACCGAGCCTTCACCGGCCGCGGTGGTTTTTAGAAACCGAAAGTTTCTAAGATGAGGACCGAAAGGTCACAAATCCTTCCCACTTCTGGGTCGATCGTGATGCGTCGCTTTATCCAAACACGCTATGATCAACACAGACTCATCCTCCCTTCCCACCGTCACTCCGTCACGTCTTTCACTGCGCGTGAACGCAGAGAACCGCCGTCACCATCTCTGGAACAACAATGGGACATGGTGGATTCACTACACCCTCCACTTCGCTGATTACACGGCGCAGCGGATTCGACGCTCACTCCGCACGTCCGAACTCGAAGAAGCCATCCGTCGTCGCGACGAAATCATCCACGCTTCTTTAACTCAACTCAACCAACGTTAAATTATTTTTTCTTCTTAGTCTTATCCGATTTATCGGATTTATCCTTGGAACCCTTGTCCTTCGTTCCCTCGTCGGCTGGATAACAGGAGCGATCATCTTCCATCGGAAACTTCTTCGCTTCGCGCAAGGCAATCACCCAAGCCGGACCTACCTCTTGAGCGGTCAGCACCTTAAAATTACTGAGCTCTTTTTTCTCCGACCAATTAGAGGGCAATGCCTCTACTTTAAATCCGTTCTCTGCGGGCGGATAATTTATTTTTCCATCTCCTAAAATAGTATTACCTTTATAACGATTAGGTTTCGTCGTGATACCACCCATCGGGGTTTTTCCATCGGGCAAAGATCCTTCGATCACCGCACCAGCCTCCTTGTTAATAAAACGATTATTCATAATATCCGAATCTTCGGGCAACAGAATCATTTGCGAAGCCGGCCAGTGCTTTTTAAAACCAGACCCCATCTCTAAACAACTACCCTGCACATTCGCCACGACGTTTTGGGCTAACATTAATTTTTTAACCTGGGGATAAGACGTCACGTTACCGTCAGTATTTTTAGCACTCGCCGCCCGATCTTTGATGTGGGGCTCATAATCAGGGGTCAACGCACTCCCAATATATTCCCCCGCCGATACGCGAATTCCATATTCGGTGCCCGAAACATAGTTTTGAATAACAGTGTTATTGGCACCCGACATCCGAAGGCCTTGAGCTTGTTTAACACCCTGGCCTAAAATCACGTTACCCTTCACGAGGTTATTGGACCCGCGACGAATATTAATAGACCCAGCGGTAGCGATTACCGTATTATTTAAGACCTGGTTGTAGTTGGACTTAAGTGAAACGATTTCGGTGCCTTCGCCGTCGGCGTGATCAAAAAGATTTCCTTCCACCGTGAAGTAAGCTCCATCCTTCCCCTTCTCGTCAAATTTACCCGAGCCCCACACGCGAATATTCTCCCGCCCATTCAGTACTTGATAGGGGATATTTTTAAAATACGAAAACTTCACCGCATTGTAGCGACTTTCATCAATCGCATTACCAACCAGCGGTTGCTTATTATTTTTCCCTTTGAAGTAACAATGGTCGACCGTGTTATTACTTCCCGCGAAAAACACCCAGTAGTATGATGTTTTAAAATCGGACGGATTATAATCCACCATCGCCGTGTTTTTCAAAACACCGTGATGAGAACTAAATTTTACGACGGAATTATCTTCACCCTCCCCCGGGTTAATCGATCCTTGGTAAAAGAATAAACCGTCAACGACCGCGTATGGAAAATTAAAATCGCAGGTCGAGGATCCCTTTAAAATTACTTCTCCAGGCACTTTGGCTTTGACGGTGAGGGGGCGACTCTCCGTTCCCGCACGAGCGAATTTGATATCAATATTCGAATAGGTACCGCTCTCGACCAGAACCACATCACCACTCGCTGCCGCACTCAAAGCGGCTTTAAATTGAATGTCATTTTTAACGACAATCTCGCGAGCCGACAAAGTCGTGGCAAAAAATAACACACAGAAAATGGATCGGAACTTGGGTGACATCCTAGTACTCAATTAAACCCCTAAAGGTTGGGTAAGTTGAAGTTAAATCAATCTTAAAGCCCGGCCGCATTCTACCGTGAAATGGTGATATTCTAAAGAATCCCGCATGTCGGCGCGGCGGGGTCGCGGCAATGGATTGCGTAATTCCTTGATGATTTTCGCCGGTTGGCCACCCAAAATAAATACGCGGTCCGCCAAATAAGCGGCCTCATGCACGCTGTGCGTCACATGCAATGCGGTGAAATGAAGCGTCTGGTGTAAATTTACCAGCGTATCGTTTAGTTGGTTACGCGTCATTTCATCCAAGGCCCCACTGGGTTCATCCAATAAAAGCAAGGCGGGAGAGAGGGCGAGGGCTCGGGCGAGCGAAACACGCATCCGCATCCCGCCCGACAGTTGATCGGGATAAGATTTTTCTTTGCCCTCTAATCCGACCATCGTCAAAAGCTGCTGACTCTTTTCCGTATTCTTTTCCGCGTTTTCACCACGCAGGATCATCGGCAATTCGACATTTTCTTGGGCGTTGAGCCAGGGCAACAAAGTGTGTTCTTGAAAGACGAAACCCTGCTCCTGTGCCGCGCAGTGATAGTGTCCTGCGGATAAAGGTTGGAGTTGTGCAGCAACTTTTAGGAGGGTCGACTTACCACAGCCCGATGGACCGAGGATAGAAATGAATTCGCCCGCCTGCACGGACAACGAAAGTGATTCTAGAATTTTTTGGTCTCCAAAAGAAACCTCAGCCTCTACCCATTCAAGATAAGGCTTCATCGGGAAATTTAGAAGCGCGCGCCCACGCGGGCAGCTAAGCCGACGCGACTGCTGGTTTGAAAGACGGCCTGCGTTTCGCTATTGTGATTATAAGTGTAGCGACTGAAAGGCGTCCACTCCACCGCTCCACGCACAAACCAAGTGCCCGAGCTTTCTAGAAACTGGGTAATACCAACGCGCGCCACTGCTTCACCGATGGCGACGGCGCGACTGCCGTAAGCCGCATCCGCTAATTGGAAGCTTAAAGTTTCATAGGCGAACGTAAAATCCAGAGTGGTCGATTTATCATCCGTTAAAAAGTTCCGAACAATTAAACCATTTTGTAAACCATTCACGCGCAGTTCGACTTCGGCGTAACGACAAGGTGCCCAAATTAATTTGATATAGGGAATAAGCAGAAGGCTGTCTTCAAAACGATCTTCCAGTAATACGCCGATTGATATATCCGTTTCCGCATCAGGTCTCCAACGAGCCGCACCACCGAGGCCCCAGCGAAATCCATCGGACATACTCAGCGAATCCTCTTTCGCTGATTCCAAAGCGTAAATTAATTGCACCGCATATTTTTCATTCCAGTTCCACTGCTTGTAGCCCGTGATCATTAAATCGCTGGTCTTGCCAAACTGGCGATCTGAGGAAGCGAGGGCTCCGGAGAAATCGTGGGTATAATTATAATATTCTAAATCGATGACACTATCATCTGTTTTATAAATCGCTTCGACGCCTGAGCGACTTCGTCCGTAACTGCCTGCGACGGTTGAATGCGAAACCACCTCTTGGGATTCATTCTGCCAGTCCAACATCACGATCCAAGGCTTGGCAGGGGCCACTTCGGCGGCAACCAGAGGCGAACTAATTGCACAAATTATAGCAAGTTGTCGTATTTTAGTCAGCATTAGTATTAATATTAACTTATTTATCCTTAAATCATTCGAAAGCAAGAGGGTTAGTGGGTGTGCTTAAAATTTGGCACAAACTTTGCTTAATAAAAAGCATCATGCTTATTTTTGCTACTACCTCGACTGTAAACGCCGGAGACAATGCGTGGGTGCTTGTGAGCGCCGCACTTGTTTTAGTGATGTGCATCCCTGGACTGTTCCTCTTTTACGGCGGACTTGTTCGAAGCAAAAACGTTTTGTCGATTGCTGCACAGTGTCTGGCGCTCACCGCCATGGCGATACTCATGTGGTGGGGCTTCGGTTATAGCTTGGTCTTTGGTAAATCGCTCGCGGGATCGAGCCTCGGTCATATTTTCGGTGGCACTGAGCATTTTGGTTTCGCGGGTATCGGGGCAGGTGCGAGTAATTATGACGGAAGAATTTCGTCAGGCGCTTTTGCGATCTTTCAAGCGATGTTCGCAGCCATCACGCCTGCTTTAATCATCGGTGCAGTCGCTGAGCGTATGAAATTTTCTGCGGTCATGTTATTTTCAGCACTCTGGACGCTGCTCGTTTATTATCCAATGGCTCACGCCGTGTGGGGTCAGTCGGGAGATTTTTCTGGAATCGCTAACGCGCAATCCACTTTCAAAGCCATCGACTTCGCAGGCGGAATCGTTGTGCACATGACTTCCGGTTGGTCGGCACTCATTCTTTGTATGATCGTCGGTCCGCGCGAAGGCTTTGGTAAACGTGCAATGCCTCCGCACAGTATGGTCCTATGTGTACTCGGCACAGGCTTACTTTGGGCAGGCTGGTATGGCTTTAATGCAGGTTCCGCCCTCGCCGCCGACGGCATCGCCGTACAATCATTTTTAACCACCACACTCGGCGCAGCGGCCGCAACACTGTCCTGGGCAGCGGTGGAAATTTTTCATCGCGGTAAACCATCGGTCCTCGGATTATGCTCGGGTGCAATCGCCGGATTGGCCACAATCACCAACGCTGCCGGATTTGTCAGCACGGGTTCTGCAGTATTAATTGGTGTGTTAGCAGGCGTACTTTCTTACGCGGCTTGCTCGTACTTAAAGAGCAAATTGAAATACGATGATGCGTTAGATACTTTTGGCGTGCATGGAGTCGGCGGCACCATCGGCGCAATGGCTACGGCTCTACTCGTTTGCCCAAAAGTAAATCCAGCGACGGAAGGAATCGTATCATCCGTGATCAAAGGTCAGTTAGTCGCGATGGGTGTATGCATTCTTCTTTCTGTAGTCGCCACGGCTCTCATTGCTAAACTCGTTCAAAAAACCATTGGCCTGAGACCAACCGAAGAGGAAGAAGCGCAAGGACTCGATATCGCTGACCACGGCGAAGAAGGCTATAATCACGGTTAATTACAAAACGTTAAATCAATGTAGCCCAATCTTGTGGGTTATAAAACCACGATTTGCTCGAAAAGTGACAGGCTTTTTTGAGCTTAAAGTTTAATTTTAATCAAAAATAGCGGTTCGGCATTATCCTAGCCACTTGGCACAACCATTGCGATTAGGGACATGCCATGAAAACATTATTAAGATCATTAACCCTCCTCGCTCTTGCGGCCCTACCCTACTGGGCCCACGCAGCTGAACCCTCAACGCCTCCACCTGCGCCTTCATTAGAACAGCGCGTTGCTGGTCTCGAAGCCTACCTCGGTAACGGCGATCCTTCTGCACCTTTAAAAGATGCCAAAGGTAATGTCACCGTTGCCTTAACTCCTGCCGCGCAGACCGCCGGTCCTGGTCACAACGGATTCATGATGATCTGTGCTGCGCTGGTTTTATTCATGACCTTACCTGGTCTCTTCCTTTTCTACGGCGGTTTAGTGCGTAGCAAAAATGTTCTCTCGGTCATTGCGCAGTGCTTTGGTTTAGCTGGACTCGTCGCCATTCTCTGGTGGGCAGTCGGTTATTCTTTTGTCTTCGGCAAGAGCTTTGCAGGAACTCCCTTAGGTATCATCTTCGGTGGAAGCGAATTCTTCTTCTTAAACGGAGTAAACGCTCTACCTAATACGGACTACGCTTATTGGACCTCCCAAAACGTATTCGCGATGTATCAATTGATGTTCGCGATCATCACTCCTGCTCTGATTGTCGGTGCAATTGCTGAACGGATGAAGTTCTCCGCTCTCATGCTCTTCATGACTGGCTGGATGTTCCTCGTCTACTTCCCTATGGCTCACGCTATCTGGGGTATCACTGGCGAAATGAACGGAGTTTGGAATGCTGCTGCATCAATCAAAGCCATCGACTTCGCAGGTGGTACTGTCGTTCACATGACCTCTGGTTGGTCCGCACTCCTCTTGTGTATTATTCTCGGACCTCGGATTGGTTTCGGCAAGAAAGCCCTGACTCCACACAGCATGGTTCTCTGTGCAATCGGTACCGGAATGCTCTGGGTAGGTTGGTACGGTTTCAACGCTGGTTCAGCGCTCGCTGCTGACGGTGTTGCCGCTCAAGCCTTCATGACCACCACGCTCGCCGCCGCAGTTGCTGCATTCACCTGGGCTGCTCTTGAATGGATTCTCCGCGGTCACGCTTCCGTACTCGGCTTCTGCTCGGGTGCTGTCGCTGGTCTCGTTGTCGTCACTCCTGCTGCTGGTTTCGTCACCGCTAACGGTGCGATGCTCATCGGTGTTCTCGCCGGTGTTGTTCCCTTCCTCGCCGTAGTTTACCTCAAAGCTAAACTCGGTTACGATGACGCGCTCGATACCTTCGGCGTTCACGCAGTCGGTGGTACCTTAGGTGCTATCTTGACTGGCGTTCTCGCAACTGCCGACGTTAACGGTAACCTTAATCTCAACCTAAAAGATATCGTAGGTAACACTCTGCTCACCGAACAGTTCAAAGCCATCGGTGTAACCCTGGTACTCTCCATTGTTGCTACCGTAGTTCTCGCTTACGTTGTGAAGGCCCTTGTTGGTCTTCGCCCCACTGAAGAAGCAGAAGCTCGTGGCTTGGACATCACCGATCACGGTGAAGAGGGTTATAATTATAACTCCTGATTTAATCTTAAGATTATAACCAACAGAGGCCGCTCAGCAATGAGCGGCCTTTTTATTTGCCCACTCCCCCACTCCCCTCTCGCGCTACTAAGAATCAGAAACCCCTCAATGTCATAATGATATTGCCAATTGAGGAATGCTGACAGTAGACTGTCTTCAATTAACGCACACCATGTTAAAGCCATCAGCCATTCTTAATGACGACGAGTTTATGGGCACAGCCGAAGAGCTGGCCGACTTCGTCTCCAATAAACTGGTCGAACTGGGCTTCGGCGCCCAACACAACACGAGCGAACGCCTCGTCCGCTTCTACGTTTATCAGGGTATCATCAGCAAGGCCGACCGCGCCCTGGACGATCGACGCAAGGCCAACTTCGGCCCCACCCAAGTCCGACAACTTCTTTTAGCCCGACTGCTCTCCGAGCGTGGCTGGGATCTGGACCGGATTAAATCCCTCCTCATCGACAATAGTTCTGCCCATAAATTAAATAGCCTCATCGATAGTTTAGCCACGCCCACCGAGGCAGAAAAGCTCCTCTTCAAAACTAAAAGCACTTCGTTTGATAAGTTCGGAAGTAATAAATCAGCACCCATGAGAGGACCGCGCACCATCCGCGATCTCAAACCAGAAGCTAATTACTACATGTCAGTGAGTGACAGCGAAGACGATTTTCGCCGAAAGATCAGCCCCTCGCGAGAAGCCCAAAAAATACGCGATGTCTCGGAGTCAAGAAGCCCAGCTGATGCCCTGAAAATCTTCGTTAAAAAAGAACTCATGCGCGACGACTTGAGCCCCGAAGCTAAAGAACTTTTCTTACAGTTGCTGGCCTTTAATCCCACCGTCCGGGGCGATGAACCGAAGCGCGAACGCTGGAGCCGCCTACGCCTCAACCATTGGTGTGAAATCCATCTAAACATCGACGGTAAGCCCTCATTAAAAGAATCTGAAATAAATCAACTCGTCGAAAAATTCCGTAACTCCCTGATTTAAAGTGCCTTATAAAATACTGACAGTTACAAATTAGTGTTAATTATAAAATAGTTACTCTGCAGGTGTTGACATTTAAGGATTGTGTGTTATGTTTGGAGTCCTTTCCCAAACTCCATGCTACATCCTACCATCGAAATCCTGCCCTTGAAAAAGGGTTTTCTCCGTGCCGCTGCTGATGCGACTTATGCGCTCGTTCGCATTGTCGCTCCTGAAGCTCCTGCTACTACCGAATCCGTCGTCCGCACTCCGCTCGACATCGCCCTCGTAATTGATCGCTCCGGTTCCATGAGCGGCCAACCTCTCGAGACTGCCAAAGAGTGCGCCGTACGCATCGTCAAGGGTCTGCGTCCTGACGATCACATCTCTATCGTCACGTTTGATGATGGGATTGATATCGTACAAGCGCTCACCGCCGTGGGAGATGCCAAAGACATCGAAGCACGCGTTCGTTCCATTCAATCTGGAGGCTCGACGAATTTATTCGGAGGCTGGGAAGAGGGCGCGAAACAGTTAGCACCTTTTGTGAAGAAGGAACGTATTGCACGCGTCATTCTTCTGAGCGATGGACAAGCAAACCAGGGCCTGCTCAATGAAAGCGAAATTTTTACGCACGTCTCAAAATTAGCCGGTACGGGTATTACCACCTCGACGATTGGCCTCGGACACGGCTTTAATGAGTCGCTTCTCGCAGGTATGGCGAAGAGTGGAGAAGGTGTCGCTAATTTCGGTCAAACACCGGAAGATCTGGATGAAGCCTTCGAACAACAATTCGCGATTCTCTCGAACACCTTCCTGCGCCAAGTCGAAATCAAGATTCAAGGCGGCAGCGATGTAAAAGCACGCCTGGTTGGTGAAATCTTAGAAGATACCATCAGCAGCACACGTAAGCTCGGCACCTTATCCTGGAACACAGCACTAGTCGCCGTGGTTGAAATTAAAATCGGACAGAATGCGAAACCCGATGAGTTGTTTGCCGTGAACTTCACCGCACAAACCAAAGAAGGCGAAGACGTAAAGTTTGGTCCTCAAGTCTTCGGCTTGCCTGAAGTGGACCTCACCACCTACACATCACTCGTATCCGATGTGAACGTTTTAGCAGGTGTCAGCGAAGCGATTGTTTCTGAAAAACTTGAGCAGGTCGAAGATCTCCTCCGTCGCTACAAACACAAAGAAGCTAAGGAACTGTTTGCCGAAATCGAAAACCGCACAGATCTCACCAGCTGGGCAAAACAAAAAATCGCATACCTCAAAGACTTGCTTGATGAAGATGCTGTCATGGCGATGAAAGAGATGCGCTATGGTCGAGCGAACATGGTACGTTCAGCACGTGGTAGAATCGTTACAAATATGAGTGAAGCAGTAAGCATGAAAATGATGGCCAGCGAATCAGCGATGATTCGTCGTAAGATTGCTTCAGGCCGTAGCGTTAAACGCCAGAATCCGACCACCCCTCCTCCTGCCACGCCCGACGCTAATAACGGACAAGCCTAAGCGGTTCTAAGTAGAATTCAGTATAAAGCCCGATGGATTTAAAAATTCATCGGGCTTTTTGTTGCCCGAATTAAATCGACCCTCAATCTGACGGAGAGCTCCCTATGTCCCGCGCCCTTCGTATTAGTTTAATCGTACTCGGAAGTATTGTTCTACCACTCGGCTTAGTCGTACTTTATATTGATTCGGAATTAAAACCCGAACCTCTCGGCAAACGCGTAGCCGTTCTACTCTCAGAAGCAAAAATCAAAGGCGGCATTACTAAAGTCCAAGCAGCCCTCGACGGAACTTTCAGCGCCGAAGGCGTCGACCTCTCCCTGCCCAACGGCACCCAAATCAAAGTAGCCTCACTCGATGGAAAATTAAATATTTTATCCACCGTCTTGGGCACACTGAGTTTAGATAAAATCGAGATTAAAAATATTGAAGTCGACCTCTCCCACCCCGTCCAAGTCGCTGGACCCAAAGTTCCGGAAAGTAGCTCAACCTCTAAACTGCCTAAATTTACGATTGGTGCGTATGCTATCACCGGCCGTGCCACCCTCGCGGATGATTATTTAATTCGCTTCAGCGTTCGCGGTGATTCGTTTGATTCAGCCGGACGCATTGATCTACGGGCAGGTATCGCGTGGCCAGGATTTACCATCGGAACGAATAAAACCTCTCCCCGCGCCGAAATCACTTTGAAGGCCGACCTACAAAGACCGCTCGGCGGCGATGGTACCCGCATCGACAGTTTACTCAAAGATTTCCGCAGCATCGATTTACAGTGCATTGCGAAAGACGATAGCCCGCTCAATGCCGGAAGTATGACGCTCAATTTAATCGGAGCCCGTGATAAAGATAGTAAACTCATTCTCAACGGTACACTGCGCGACAGCTATCAAAACACTGCCGCTCAATTAAATCTCACCGAACTCGGTGGTAAAATCAATGGCACCGCCCAGTTCAGCCTCGATCCGAAAAAATTGGGCGTCCTGAGCGACAGTCTACCGGCTTGTGCCATCACTGGAAAACTCGAAGCCGAACTGGATGCACTCAGTGGCCAGTGGTATGTAAAAACCGACAGCAATTTAGCTTGGTCGAATCTTTCACGTTATTCAAAAGCTATTAAAAATAATACCAAATCAGAATGGAATATTAAAGCCGAAGCGAAAAAGAGTGAAGAGGGTCTCACCATTCAGAGTTTAGCCATCGAGGGTAATGGAATCAGCGTAAGTTTAGTGCAGCCCCTATCCTGGAAACCGGGTCAGGAAATTAAGGATACAAAATTAAACTGCGTCGCCCGCCAAGCGCCTCTGATTTCACTGAATCCCATCTTGGCATCGCTGAATTTAGCCGTGGTCGATGGACAGTGGTCGGGCGAAGCTGAAATCAGTTTAGTTAAGGGGGAACCGCAGATTAAAACGATTATCCCGCATCGCTTTGAAAATCTAACCATCGAACGCAGTGGAAAAGTTCTGGTTCAAGGCATCACCGTCGACCTTCCCATACGCGCCGAAGGCACCACGGTCTTTTTCGTACCGCTCAAAGTGAGTTGCCCAAGCGGCGTCATCGCCTCAGGCGAAGCCTCCATAAACTATAGTCAGGACGGCAGTGGATCGGCGAATGGAAATCTGAATATTGGTATCGCAGAATTAGCAAGCCAACCAGGCTGGGAGGATTTACCAGCGGATAAATTACAAGGTATCCGTGCAGTGACCCAGTTCCAAGTAGGCCTCGATGCGAAACAAACTATTACCGTTAAAAAACTGGAATCACGAATCATCCGTCAGAACTTAGATTTACTGCAGGTCAAACTTCGCCAGCCCTACGCACTGAATGGATCCAAGCCAACGGGCGTGCTCTTAGAACTTACGGCAACGAAGTTACCCCTCGAATCCTTAGGTGCCCTCGTCCCTGGCTTAAGTATTTCGGGCAGTCTCGATAAAGCCGAACTCGTAGCGGGCTTTAAAGCCGATGGCTTATTTATCCGCACCGAGGGATCGCCTGTTTCGTTTATTGATACCACCGTCGGCTGGAAAAACAAAATCTGGGTGAAGCGCTGCGATTTAGCAGCATCGGTTGATTTATTCTTCGGCGAGAAAAGTAGTACGATGAATTTCACTCGCGCTACTTTGAAAAATCGAACGAGGACTTTAGCGGACGGCGATTGTACGATTGGTCTCGGCCAAGGTAGCACGTCATTAAATCTCACCGGCAACCTGGGGGCCATCGCTGAACAACCCTTTGGTGAGGCCATCGCCAATATCGCCACTGGAAATTACCAAATAAAAGCGAATGTCGTTAACGGTGGAGAAATATCCACATCCGTTAAGGTGACTGATTTGAGTTTTAAAGATCGCCCCGCCAAAATTAAGAATCTGGCGTTTGTTGGCCAATGCATACCGAACTCCGATGGCTTAACCGCCGAAGGTGTGGTAAAAATGCAGGTGGATAAAATCTCGGAGGGTAAAATCTCGATTACTCAAAAAGTAAAAGGCGCCAACACCGACTGGAAAGTGAATGCTAGTTTCGAATCTATTCAGGGCGATGACGTGTTACAACTCCTGTCGAAGAGCACCGAAGAAAACGTGAAGCCCACTAAAAAGAATACACAAGCGGACCGCGTACCCCTCTGGTCTAATCACACTGGAAATATTCAGTTATCCTTTAAACACGCACTGCTGCAAGGCATTCAAGTCGAAAATCTCGCTCTAAAATTAGACGCTACCGACAATCAAATCACGCTTTCGAAGATGGGTGGAAAATTTGCGGGCGGAACGTTAGCGGGTAGCGGCAAACTTGTCTTCCAGCCTTCCACGGTCGGCGGACCTTATATTTTAAATAGTAAAGTCAGCTTGAACCAATTCGATTTCGGCATTGTCGCCACCGCCTTCCCCGCACTCAGTGACTTCATTCAGGGCAAAGGCGATGCCACGGTGACTGCTGAGGGCGTTGCACCTAATTGCGAACTGCTCATCGATAAATTAAATGTTAATGCGAGCCTGCTCTCTAAGGACGGACGTATTCAAGCTTTTGGTAAACAAAACAGCCTGATGGCGCTCTCCGCTAATAAAGCCGGTGAAACCGCTAATTTATTGGGTGGAATTGCTATCTTAGCCGGAGCACTTACCAAAAATCAGGCGCAAGGTGAAAAAATTGCCAAAGTGGGCCTGGCCGTTGCCGCAGTTGGAAAACTTCAAAAATCTCTTTCCCAGTTTAATTACAAAACTGCGGAAGTAGAAATTCAACGCCTCTCCGATGGAACTTTAAAAATTAATAAGACCGTAATCAAAAATGACATTTTAAATTTTTCTGCCGCTGGAAAAATTTCTGCGGATCGGGGCAAAGCCATGATGGATTGGCCCTTAAATATTAAAGCCGATTTACGTGGGGCTGGTGAATATAAAGAATACTTTACGGCCTTAGGTTTCGCCAATCCTCAGCCCTCACCCGATGGACTCACTCAAGGTCCGGGCATTGAATTTACGGGATCAATTAACAATCTGAAGAACGACTTAGAGCAGCGACTCCAAGCCGCGATTAATAATATTCAGTCGGGATTTAATTCAGGAAATCAAAATCCGACACAAGGAGCTCCGACCGCGCCTAAGCCCACGAACATGGTGCCTAAAAGGGCTAACCCACTAGATTCTATTCTGGGTCTCTAATAAAATTGAGAAATAAATTTAGCATCATCAGCGGGGGACTTTTGGTAATCGTTTTCGTTGCGCTTATCGCCCTTGCCCTAGGCTCAGCAGGCTGGGGCTGGGGAAAGGATTACGAACTGCTGGCCTTGCGATTACCCAGAGTGCTAGCCGCAGTCGTGGCGGGCTTCGCCTTAGGCATCGGCGGTGGCACTCAACAGGGGCTCTTCCGCAATCCACTCGCCGACCCAGGATTAACCGGAGTCTTCGGTGGAGCACTTTTAGGTATCGCAATCATGATGGCCAGCGGCGGCTCCTGGATTTGGGAAAACACCTGGGCCATTTCTGCAGCCGCTTTTGTTGGGGCTAGTTTCATTTCAATTTTACTCGTGATCGTCGGCGGGCGCGGTTCCACCTCAAAACTTCTTCTCACCGGTCTGGGACTGAATGCCTTTGCCGCAGCGGGCACTTTAATCATCGCCAATTTATTTAGCTCTTCGCGCGATGTTTTATTGAGTGGAATCACGGGCGACTGGCTCGGGCTAGCAACGTTTTCAAGTGTCGCGTGGCCGATGGGACTTTGTCTTACCGCAGCCATTCTCTTGTTAGTCCAAGCACGCGCCCTCGATCAATTATCACTCGGTGAAGAAGTCGCGCAAACACGTGGGCTTGAGGTGAACTCGGTTCGCCGGAGAGGAATATTATTAACTGCGTTAGCTGCTGCTGCCGCGACGTGCTTGGTCGGACAAGTTGCCTTCGTTGGATTAATTGCACCACACTGTGCCCGTGTGGTAATCGGACCCAGACATAAGTTCATGCTCCCAGTGGCCGGCCTCATCGGAGCAATATTACTTCTCTTAGCCGACACCCTGGGCCGCTCGCTCTGGCCACAAACTCCGATCTCCGCCGCGGCCATGACCGCTCTCTTGGGTGCTCCGGTATTTATCTGGATCGCCTCACGCCACCATGAGTAAGCCGCTCGTCCAGTGTAGTAAATTATCGGTCGAGCAACAGGGCTCTCCGATTTTAACTGAAATTAATCTGGAGGTCTTAAGCGGACAGAGTCTTGCGATTGTCGGTCCGAATGGCGCCGGAAAAACCACCCTGCTCAGATCCTTGGCGGGTTTAATTCCTCACGCCCGTGGAGAAATCAGTATCCAGGGACAAAATGTTTTAAATATTTCGCCCATCGTCCGTTCCGAATTTTTGTCTTACTTACCACAAAATTCCACCTGTGCCTGGGATTTTTCCGTCAGTGATTTTGGTGAACTCTCGACCCATCCTGATTTATTTAAACACTGGATAAATCGGTTCAAGCTTAACGAAAAACTCAATTCACGATTATCCCAACTTTCGGGCGGAGAGAGAAAATCTGTTCATCTGAGCTTAGCCTTCAGCGTGCTCGGTAATCCTTTACAAAAAATATTATTATTGGATGAACCTACCGCCGCCCTCGATCATGACCGTGCTCACTTGATTGCCTTGGCCATCAAGGAATTTACCGAGGCGGGAGCGGCGGTTTTATGTACGACGCATGACCTGCCCCTCGCTCAATCCTGCAAAGAAATTTTAGTTTTAGAGGCCGGGCGAGTCATCCAAAAATGTCCACCCGAAGGTATTTCTACGACCGCATTAATTAAGCTGATTGGAAATAAGTAATTAGGCACTCGGCAGAAGCTGACCAGCACGCGCGGACGCAAACAAGTATTGTTGAGCCAGCCCTGCGGCGGAGCCGAAGTGAATGCGCCCAAAAGTTTCGAAGTCAGCCGGGCGTTTATAATTCAATCCGTAAGCAGAGGATAAAGCCTGCACAATCCACGTATCTACAGGGAAGGATTCTAGTCTCTGAAATCCAAACAAAGCCACGCAGGCCGCTACCTTAGGTCCCACTCCAGGTAGGGTTTGTAATTTTTCAATTAAGTCTGGCGTCGAAAGTTTTTGAAATTCTTCGACCCACTGCGGTTGTGATTCTAAAACCCGGGCTGTGTTGCGGATAAAGTTTGCCCGATAGCCCAGCGCACAGGCTTTTAATTTCGCATCCGTGGCTCGAGCTAAAACTGACCAACTGGGAAGCTGATTAAAGGAACCGGCAATCGGTTCGCCCAGTTGATTGGCTAAACTGGCGACCATTTTCCTAATCTGTAAAATGCGCTTATTCGAACTACATAAAAATCCGATTAAAGTTTCATGGGGGTCGTGTTTTAAAATTCTTAAACCTGGGAAATTTTTCAGAGCGCGGTCGAGCACGGGGTCCGATCGCCAAGGCAAATGATTGATGAGTACCGCTTGCTGACCTTGGGCATCAAAATAATTTAAAAGTAAACCCTCTGGATCGGGGGCCGATGGGCAAGTTCGCCACTGCAAATGATTTTGATGATGACGTAGGCCGACGAGAGAATTGCCGAGCGGGCCCGTCCAAATTCCGCCTGCATCTTTTTCCCATCGGAAGGACTGACCACCATCGAGCTGCTCCGCTAAAGTTTTTTCCGCAACCGGTTGAGACAACGGTAACGCCCGCCAATCGGTCCACGAAAGAGTGGTCATAGAATTACTTACTTTGTAAATCAACCCGCGTTCCCCAAAGGAAACTATGTTCCGAGGCCAGCACTTTGCCTTGGGCATCCAACACGCTTAGGCGCCATGCAATCGGAGTCCAGCGACCCAAGCCGGCGTCTTTACCGGTGAGACCAATCACTAACTCACCGAACGGAAACTTCGGGAGTAATTTAAGAGAAAAATCATAGCGTTCGGGGGCCGATTCTTCAGTGCGAACAATTTCTAAAACCAAGCGACCTTCGGGTGGCGGATCCACATCGAGCTTAATATAAAAATAATATCCAGCGCGGACATTTTCCACGGTGCGGAAAACAATATCCTGTCCGTGGTCTTCTTTCGTTGAAAAAAGTTCGGAAGCGCGAGCCACGTCATCTTCGGAGCGACGGCGGGTGTGCACATAGGCGATGCCCGGCACTTCTACGCATTGTGGCGGTGGTGAGTCACAAGCCACAAGTACCAGTGCGCAAAGCACAGCCCTGATAGAAGTTGTGATACACCGACAGTTCACTTCTTGGACTTCTTCTTACTCGCAGCGGCACGGGCCAGCTTGATGCGGTCTTTTTGGCGCTCAAGGTAGGCGAGGCGACGACGACGTTTGATAACTTTGTTGGATTGCTGACCCATAGTGGATGCATCCTCACTCAACCTTTGATGGGGTCAAGGACAAGGTGCACTAAACCCCTTTTTTGAGGGTTTAGATTTTTAAAAAACCCTTCGCTGGCTGCCTGGGTAGGGATCGAACCTACGACCAAGTGATTAACAGTCACCTGCTCTACCGCTGAGCTACCAGGCAGTGCGAAGGACCTGAATGAAGGCAATAAGGAGGGCTTACTGTCAAACAAATCTCATTCACTACATGACCTTGTTTTGTCTGATTTATTTAAAACCCTCTATTCTTTGCGACTATACCCTAATCTCTGGACAGTTCATGGGCTTACCCTTTGCCTTACCGCATGCAGTGGTCCCATTTACCCGAAACTCCCAATGCGCCAGGCGTAGGTGGGGCTTATTTAGGAACGGCCGGAAAATCACTTTTATTGGCTGGCGGTGCAAATTTTCCACAAAAGCCCGCTTGGGAAGGCGGAGTCAAACTGTGGCACGACACGGTTTATGCACTCGGTCCACGCAGTCGTAAATGGGAAGCCATCGGCAAATTGCCGCGTACCATCGGTTACGGCACTGCCATTTCCATTCGCGAAGGTTTGCTCATTATCGGTGGTGCCAATTCCGAAAAACATTTTCCCGACTGCTATCTTCTCTCGATTGAAGACGGAGAACTCATTACGAAGCCTTATCCCTTTCTGCCGCGTCCGCTCGCTTACTCCGCGGGCGCACTCTGCGGAAGCAAAGTAATCATCGCCGGCGGCACCGAAAAACCTGATGCCACCGCTGCCTCCTCGGCGGCCTACGCACTCGATCTCGCCAATCTCACCGGCGGATGGAAAGAACTTCCATTGTGGGGTGGCTCGGGTCGCATGCTCGCCCAAGCTGCCGGCATTAAAGATACTTTCTTTTTATTCGGTGGCTTCACTTTAAACAACGGACCAAAAGGTCTAGTCCGTGAATATTTATCCGACTGCTACGCCTTCACGCTCGGTAAAACTTGGAGAAAATGTGAATCCATGCCCAACGCTTTAGCCGCAGCACCCACACCCTGCCCGGTGATTAGAGATGAAATTTATTTACTCGGCGGTGATGACGGAAAACTTTCTGGAAAAATTGAAGCGGCGAAACATCCCGGCTTCTCCAAAGAAATTCATATCTATAATAAAGCATTAGATACGTGGACTAAAGGTGGTGAATTATCAGCGGCCGTCATTGCCACCGGTTGCACCCCTTGGAAAACAGGCTTTGCCGTCGTGAATGGCGAAACGCATCCCTCGCGCCGATCCGCTGAAGGCTGGCTGGGTACTGCAGAATAAAAAACGGCTGCTTCCTTTCGAAAACAGCCGTCTCAGTTTTAACTTAGTAAATAATTACCAAGAACAAGTTGTACCTGCGTATTGGGCGTGCTGACCGAGTTCTTCTTCGATGCGGAGGAGTTGGTTGTATTTAGCAACGCGATCCGAACGGCAGAGTGAACCCGTCTTGATTTGACCCGCATTCAAGCCGACAGCGATGTCAGCAATCGTCGCATCTTCGGTTTCGCCCGAACGGTGTGAGATGATTGCAGAATAGCCTGCGCGTTGTGCCATGGCCACAGCGTCGAAGGTTTCGGTAAGTGAACCGATTTGGTTAACCTTCACGAGAATCGAGTTAGCAGTCTTAGTCTTGATACCACGTGAAAGGAATTCGGTATTAGTTACAAATAAGTCATCACCGACTAATTGTGTATTCGCACCCATCGCATCGGTCGCTTTCTTCCAACCAGTCCAATCAGCTTCCGAGAAACCATCTTCAATCGAAACGATTGGGTAACGCTTTTGGAGGTCTTGATAGAACTTAATCATCTGCTCCGAGTTACGCTGAGATTTGTCAGATTTATGGAAGGTGTATTTACCAGTTTTTTCGTCGAAGAATTCAGAAGCGGCGACATCGAGCGCGAGGAAAACTTCAGAACCTAATTTATAGCCGGCCGCTTTTACCGCCGCAGCAATGGCTTCGAGGGCGGCTTCGTTAGAAGCTACCTTAGGAGCGAAACCACCTTCATCGCCTACTGAAGTGGAGAGGCCTTGAGCCTTTAAAACTTTCTTCAGGGCATGGAAGATTTCGGTACCCATACGGAGTGCTTCGCTGAATGATTTAGCACCTTTAGGCACGATCATGAATTCTTGGATGTCGACGGGCGCGTCGGAGTGAGCACCACCATTCATGATGTTCATGAGTGGAATCGGTAAAACTTTAGCGTTAGGTCCACCGATGTAACGGTAGAGAGGCTGACCGAGGGCTTTAGCTGAAGCGTGAGCAATCGCCATCGACACACCGAGGATCGCGTTCGCACCTAATTTCTTTTTGTTCTTCGTGCCATCGAGATCAATCATCGCACGATCGATACCGACTTGGTCTTGGGAATCTTGTCCGACAATCATCGGAGCAATTTCTTCGTTCACGTTCGCAACAGCCTTCAAGACGCCTTTACCATTGTAGCGCTTTTTAGGATCAACGCCTTTAGGAAATTGTTTAGCACTTACATCAGCATCACGGAGTTCGTGAGCTTCGTAAGTACCGGTCGATGCACCCGAAGGTACCGCGGCGCGACCGACCGCGCCACAAGCGAGGTGCACATCGACTTCGATGGTAGGATTACCCCGAGAGTCTAAAATCTCACGGGCTTTAACATGGGTGATGGAGGTGCTGTTCATGGAAGGAAATTAATCACCTATAGGGGTAGGGATAACAGGGGTATTAGTGCGAGGAAAAAGAAGAGATTTTACTGAAAATCCCCCATCCTCATGCATCCCCCTTGTCACCGTGTCACCTTGCCCACGTGTCCCCTAATCTTTAAGTGGTGGGAGTAGGCGGACTTGAACCGCCGACCTCCTGAATGTCAATCAGGCGCTCTAACCAACTGAGCTATACCCCCAAAACTTAGAAAAGGTAACAAAGATAGGCAATCGCTCGCTGGCAAGCCTTCAATGCACATCCCCCAAATATCGAGCCGACCCACCCGCTGTTTTCAGTGTGATAATTTTGCTCAAACCGGGAGGCGAAATGGGGTGCTGGTCTATTTTACTCAAAGGTATCCAAAGGAAACCGACCTGCCGACGGTCCTGCTCTTTACCCGCGCCAATCGAGGCAAAGTCATCACACGTACAATAAAACACCGCCTCCACCTGATGGAAGTGTCCGTGAATGCGATGCATGGAATGATTTTTCCCAACGTACTCTCTCACGTAGGCAAGTTCTTCGACGATCACGTTCAATCCAAGTTCTTCATGCACTTCGCGCACCACAGTCGCCTGTAAGTTTTCGCCATGATTTTGTCCGCCGCCCGGTAAAACTAAAAATTCTCCTTCATCACTTTTTATCCGAACGACTAATAACTCTTCGTTACGCACGATGATCGCCCGAGCGGCGGTTCGTACCCCGGATGAATCTCGATGCGAAGATGAAGCCACGCTCGTCAGCGTAAGCAATAGCTTGTCTTAGAAAAGCCCAAAACCTTTTAACCTAAAAACTTAGGGTCGATTTCGTGATTCCCATGCACCGCTTTCACGTCATCGAGCGCCTCTAAAGCCTCAATGAGCTCTAAAACTTTCTTGGCTATTTCTGCATCCGTTACAGACACCGGAATATTAGTAATATAGGCAATTTCACTCGATTCGGGCTTCATGGATTTTTCCTGCAAAGTCTTCGCCATGCTATCGTAGGCGGAGACTGGGCAAAGGACTTCAAAGTGATCGCCGTGGTTGATAATATCATCCGCACCCGCCTCTAAAGCGATTTCCATCAATTTATCTTCGGTGGTTTGATTCGCCCCAATTAAAAATTGTCCCTTGCGTTGGAAACTATGCGAAACCGCCCCTGTTTGGGCCATATTTCCACTATTATCATTAAAGGCCTGGCGGACCTCTGCGGCGGCTCGATTTTTATTATCAGTCGTCACTTCCACAATCAGACCCACGCCACCCGGCGCGTAGCCTTCGTAACTGATTTCATCATAAACAACACCGGGAATTTCCCCGGTGCCCTTTTGAACCGCACGCTTAATATTATCCATCGGCATATTCGATGCCCGTGCTTTATCCATCAAGGTACGCAGACGCGCATTCGTTTCCGCATTACCTCCGCCTGAGCGTGCTGCTAAAGTAATTTCTTTCGCCAACACGGAAAAAACCTTTCCGCGTTTCGCATCAATCACGGCTTTGTGCCGTTTCGTTGTATGCCACTTACTATGACCAGACATAAAAAATTAATTTTTAACTTTCTTTTTCTTCGGAGGGATAACTTCGACGATGGCATCCGGCGTTTTACTCATTCCCATCTGCAACATAACCAATAAATTTTGTAAGGTCATGTAGAGTGATAAAGCTGCAGGCAGGGAATAACAGATGACAGGGAATAACAGGGCCATCGTGTACATGATAGTTTTTTGAGTATTATCGGCCGAAGGAGTCGGGGTCATCCGCATCGATAACCACATGGTCACACCCATGAGAATAGGCAGTAAGTTAAAGCCGAAACTGCCGATGTGGAAAAGTGTATCTGGGGCGGAAAGATCGTGAATCCAAAGGAAAGATTCTAAGCGTAATTCCACGGTGGTTTGGAATGCGGTATAAAGTCCAAAGAAAACAGGAATCTGAATGAAGATCGGTAAGCAGCCAGCGAAAGGATTAATTTTGTGCTCGGTGTAGAGCTTCATCATTTCCTTATTTAGTTTCTCGGAATCATTTTTATATTTTTCGCGAATCTCTTCCATCGGACCCTTGAACTGCGTCATCTTTTGTGCGGTGCGCTGTTGAGCAGCAGTCAGCGGCCAAGTAACCAGTTTAATAATCACCGTGAGTATGACAATGGCCCAACCCCACGACCATCCGCCGGTCCAAGTGAGCAAAGAGTGGATGCCACCTAAACAAGCGAGGAGCAGTTTACAGATCGCACCGAAAGAAATGAATCCAAGAATTTTGGAGAACTGTAAAACAGAAGCTTGTTCGTCGGGCAGGGCTGCTAAGCGTGCATACTCTTTAGGACCGACAAAGAAGTCACCTTCTGTAGTCACACTTAAATCAGCAGCAGGAACGCCTTCCCAATAAGCAAATGCTTGAATGCCTAATTCTTGGTTATCGAATTTAACAGGGCGTGCAACCAACTCGGATCGCGTACCACGTTGAGTGGGTTCAACTCGAATAATCGAAGCGAAAAACTGGTTGCCTGAAGAAACCCAATTAAAGGGCTGACCAAGCACGAAGGCTAGGTGTTCGGATTCCGCACGGTGAGCACCAAGACCGAAAAACCCACTGGAATCACGAAAAACATCAATACCTACATGCGTTAAGTCTTTACCGTTATCAGCCAAGACCGACATAAATTGGTGAGCAGCATCCCCTTGCGTGTAGTGCCAAGTTCCCGTCGAGTGCCAAACCCGCGTAGGCACAGCACCAGAGGCTTCTACCTTGGTTTGGAAACGAATAGAATAAGGTTCCGCGCCTGATTTATCGGAGACAGGTAAAGTATAAGTACGGGTGACCTTAGTGCCATCCTCCAACTTGCCTTGGTAGACTACGGAAGTAGCGCTGCTCGATACTAATTTAAATTCAGAATAAACAGGCTCAACGCGATTGGTCGCACGATTCGTTACGCCCAGCGTCATCGCCGAATCTTCATTACCAGCATTAAATATAATATTTTCTTTTTTAGAAAGATCAGCGGACTGTTTCAGAAGTTCTGCTTTTTCAATCGCACCACCCCGTGAAGTAAAGGTGACCTTCAAATATCCGTTATCAATGACCGTCTTCTGCGCATCAGCGATTGATTGTGCGGAAGAGCTGATACTCGAAAGAGCGGGAGCGGAGACAGCAGCGGCAGTCAAGGCAACTTGCTTAGCTGGCGCTGAAGCGGGAGCGGGGGTATTAGGTTTCGAAACAGCGAAAATAAACATCGCTGCAGCAATACATCCGACACCTAGAAATAAGTTTTTACGGTCCATAGAAATATACCCCTTTGGCTAGGGAACGGAACCCACGGGTGCAAGGCACAAGGCAGAAAAAGCTAAATTTTCCTCCATTTACCCCCTTTCTGCGGAGATTTTTAGGAACCAGGCTTTATTGCTGGAATCTTGGCCAATTCAGGTGGCAATTGGTCAGCAGGATAAGTCGGGAAAGTTAATTCTAATAAGGAGATAAACGGAGCAACAAATTGAGTCTGTCCGCCCGATCGGTCCACCAAACACGTGACGGCGACCGGTATCGCTTCGTGTTGGTGGATAATTTCTAAACACTCTTGGACGCGTCCACCCCGCGTAACCACGTCCTCGGCGATTAAGACCCTCTCCCCTTTTTTGAAGGAAAAATTCCGACGTAAGACTAACTTGTCATTTTCTTTTTCGACAAAAATAAAGCGTACTCCTAATTGACGAGCGAGTTCTTGTCCGACGACGAGTCCGCCCATCGCGGGAGCCAAGACCACGTCACAAGGATGGTCTTTTAATTTAGGACGTAAAAGTTCAATCAAGCGAGTCACCTTGTCCATGTACTGACAAACCTGCGCACACTGGAAAAAATGTCCGCTGTGCAATCCGGAACGAAGAACAAAGTGACCATTAAGTAAGGCACGTGAATCTCTGAAAATTTGTAAGACTTCCTCTTGGGTCGAACTCATCTTCTTAAATTAGCACCAATAAACCTCACGGGGCGAGACGATATCGGAAAATTCATATTAAAAAGAAACTCTCGCCCCTTTTCGGTGATTAACTTAATAACCCACCATGGAAAAACCTGAGTCCATTAAACAAAGCCAGAATCTCATCCCTATAATGATGACTTTATTTCTAACTTCACTCGCAGGTCTGTGGCTTTGGTCGAATAAGACAAAGCAAGCCGCTCTCGGAGATATGGTTTGGATACCGGGCGGAGAATTCGAAATGGGCACTTTAAACGCCGGTGAAAAACACTCCGAAGAAAGCCCTGCCCACGTGGTCACTCTCAAAGGCTTCTGGATGGATACAACGGAAGTTACCAACGCACAGTTTTCCCAATTCGTCGAAGCCACCGGCCATGTGACCGATGCAGAAAAAGATTTTAGCCCCCGAGATTTTCCGACAGCAAAACCCGAAGACCTCAAAGGTGGATCACTTATTTTTCAATTAACTCCTGGCGTAAATCCTTTTCAGTGTGGACCCGAAGGGCCCACCCCGTGGTGGAAATTTACAGCGGGAGCCACTTGGCGCCACCCGCAAGGTCCGGCATCTGATATTAAAAATAAAATGAATTATCCAGTGATCTGCATCACCTGGAAAGACGCACAGGCTTACGCAGCTTGGGCAGGCAAAAGATTACCCACCGAAGCCGAATGGGAATTTGCCGCGCGGGGTGGATTACAAAATAAAAAATTTGTCTGGGGTGATGAAGAAAAACCTGATGGAAAATTCATGGCCAACTACTGGCAGGGACAATTTCCAGGAAAGGATAATGGCGAAGATGGCTTTACCTCTATCGCGCCGGTGAAATCTTTCCCACCCAATGGATACGGCCTCTATGAGATGTCAGGCAATGCCTGGGAACTGTGTGAAGATTGGTACAGTCCAAAGTTTTACGATATTTCACCTAAAGATAATCCGCTCGGGCCAGCCGCCGGAACCTATGACCCAAAGGGCACAGGATTTACGGAACGCGTCATGCGGGGTGGTTCCTGGCTCTGCGACGATGGATACTGCTTCCGCTACCGACCAGCTTCTCGATCGGGCATTGATTCGATCAGCTCAACGAATCACGTAGGCTTTAGATGTGTGAAAGATAAAGCAGAAACTACTAAATAATTTTAGTCTCGTTCCTGATAATCTAAATCTTTTCCGTAAGTCTCTTCCATTCCATTCACCGCTAAGAAGGCGAGACCGAAGCAAAATACCCCCAAGAGCGCAGCAGCTAATTGGCTGGAAACTTGATACGAGGTGAGCGTGCCGAAAGTGAATGACATGATCACGAGCGAGCCACGAACAAAATTCGGCACTGTGGTTGCCACGGTCGCACGCAAATTAGTGCCAAACTGTTCCGCCGCGATGGTGATGAAAATAGCCCAGTACCCCATGCTTAAACCCATAATGAAGACCAAGGTGTAAAACTGCGTAGCCGTCCAACCACGTGAAAAGTAAAGGAACGTCACGACACAGCCGGCGCTAAAGATTAAGAAGCTCGTGACGATTTTCTTGCGCGAACCGAGCCACTGACTGGCTAAGCCACTGGCTAAATCGCCAAACGTTAAACCCAAATAAAATAAGGCGACCGCACGATTGGTGAGTACATCCTTAATCTCAAATTGGGGAGCGAACACCCTTTCCGATTTCTGAACCAGAATTCCAATCATATACCAAGTGGGTAATCCAATCGCAATACAGCGAATGTAACGCTCGAAACGTATCTTATTAGTAAATAACGCAAAGAAATTACCGCGCGCCACGACGCCTGGACCATCAGCACTCTTCGACCGGTGAAACATGCCCGATTCCGCGACCGACATTCGTGTAAATAAAAGACAGAGTCCCAAGCCGCCTCCGATAAAATAGTTGGTCTGCCATGGAACTAATTCAGCAACGACTCCGGCCACCACTGCACCCGAAACACCGACGGCGGCAATGAGTGCTGTCCCATACCCCCGTCGCTCCTTAGAAAGCACTTCAGAAACTAGAGCGATGCAGCCACCTAGTTCGCCCGCTAAGCCAATTCCCGCAAAAAAACGACACGCCGAATAAATTTC
Organism: Opitutales bacterium; assembly: GCA_040398005.1. Taxonomy (GTDB): domain Bacteria; phylum Verrucomicrobiota; class Verrucomicrobiia; order Opitutales; family UBA953; genus UBA953. Next base: position 96,167 of record JBBAUX010000004.1, on the reverse strand, counting down.
AATGTTCGTAGCGAAGCCATTGGCAATATTCGCGAGTGAATAAAGTAAGATGGAACCGAACAACGTCGCGAGGCGACCCATGCGGTCAGCGAGGATTCCAAAAAATAATCCACCGATTAACATACCCAACATCTGCCAATTCATGGGGTCGGCGTACCACACAATTTCACCTTTAATATGAAAAGTATCCAAGCTGGCATTCTTGACCGCCATGCAAAGCGTGAGATCGTAAATATCGACAAAGTAACCCAGCGCACCAACCACGACAACCGGCTGTAAGAGGTCCTGCCAAAGAGTACGGGGCGTTGCAGGGCTAGGGGCTTGCATAAATTATTCTTTGAGGCCGTGTAAGTTGGCCATAGAAATACCTGAAAGCATGGCTCCCGTCACGCCAAGAAAACCTTGGTCCGTTCCAATAATAAAAAGGTTTTCTAAATCCGTCCGCCCATCGCGACGTTTAACCGGCGATCCATAAATAGCTCCGTTGAGGTGACCCGTAAACTTGCGCACCGTACGCGGCGTGAACACATCGCTCGAAGTCAGCGCCGCATCGTGCACGGCATCTGATATCGACGGAAGATGATTACGGGCGACCCGATTGAGCTGATTCAACCATTCAGTTTTTTGAGCCAAATATTCCTCTTCGGGCAAGCGACACCATCCATCATGATTCGCCAAAGCCGTAACGCGCAACCACCCTTCATCTAAGCTTCTCTCACTGCCGTAATTATAATTATTGGGAATGCAGATAACGCCCGACTTCGGATCGACCAAGCCCTTGGGCGATTGATAATTAAAACACTCTTCGTCACAGAAAAAGATAATCGTCTCTTTCCAATTAAATTTAGAAAACTCTTCTGGCTGATAGGTGAAAATAGTTTCGAGATAGCCCAATCGACCAATCTCGCCTTGCGCCACTTGCGGGGAGCAATCGGATCTCATACGCTGCGTCTCAACCGCCCCAGCGGATGAATAAATTTTGTTCGTGGTAACTTCAGTGCCGTCATCTAAAATCAAAGCCGTGGCGCGGGAGCCACGAACCACAATCTGTTTCACTCCGCATTTCATGCGACGGTCCACTTGGTGTTCCCGACAACGATCCAAGAGCAGGCGGATGACTTGTCTTACGCCGATAAAAGGTCGGGCAAAACCTTCTTTAAAAAGCGAGCGCCACATGATAGCGAACTGGGAGACTTCGATATCGTTTTCCAAAGCACTCCCATAAAAACAAGTGGGCAGAAGAAGCATGTCTCGTAATAGCGGATCCGAAATCTTTTCGTTCAATAACGCACGGGCGGAACCGCCGTTTGCGTCTAACGCAGCTTCATCGATATTAGAAATGAAATTATCTAATTCGCGAAATTGGTCGATGGCCCGAGGAAAGGCCTGGGCCACGTCGTCCATTAAATCCGGAAAATGATTATTCACCCGCAATTGTTTACCGCCCATTTTGATGAGCGAACCAAGCTGTGGACAAAGATCTAGTTCTTCGCGTTTAATTCTGAGCTGACGCATTAACTTGGTGAGTGGTGTACCCTTGGCCCCTTCGGGCACCCAATTAGTCAGGGCGTGCAAGCCCACGTCGTATTTGCGATTACCGCGCGCGTAAAAGGAGTTCAGTCCGCCCGCGGAATTATGTTTTTCTAATAATAAAACCTTTTGACCGAACATGCTTAAGCGTACCGCAGCGGCGAGGCCTGACATTCCTGCACCAATAATAACAGCGTCGTAATGAACGGGGGTGGAATCCACGCTTTTACATTTGAAAAGCCCAGCCAAGGGTCAAGCGACACCTTTGCTTAGGCCTTACTAATTCTTAATAAATCCTCGGCTGCCCGAAAAATTTGCTGAGCAGTGATCCGCCCCATCGCACGATTCATACGTGCATTATAATCATTTAAGTCTTCGCCCTCGAACATGGTAGTATCAATTCGCACCGAACGACTTAAGGTGCCCCAAGGTCGCGAACGATTATAGTGAGAGGGGCCATAAACTCCTAAAACAGGGACTTTCACCGCCGAGGCTAATTGTAAAATCGCTGAATCCGTACCCATGAATAATCGAGCCTCTTTGAGTAATAGAGCAAGTTGAGCTAAGGTGAGTTGACCGCGGGTGGAAGAGGCGGCGGGGCCGATTAATCCACACAACGCCTCGGCCATAATGCGTTCTTCAGAAGCAGGGCCAGCGGACACCACTACGCGTTCGATTAAACCTGCTGATAATAATTCACGCGTTGCTTGCGCCCATTTATCGATTTCTAAAACCTGCGAAGGCTGGGAAGCTCCGGGATGAATCACTAAATATTTTTGAGGTTCGACGAGCAAGCCATGTGATTCCATCCGCGAGGAAGCATACCACATCGGCGGCACTTCGGCGGAGATATTAAAAATCTCAGAAAAGATAGCGTGATCGCGGGCGGCTTCATGGGGATCGACTAATAATCCTCGGACTTGTTGATGAAAAAAAGGTGCTAAATAAAATGGCGCTCTACCTGCACAAATTCTCCGCGTGGCCCCACTGCAAGCGACGAGAGCCCGGGCCATACGGTGAGAAGATAACGCAATGGCGTAGTCAAAATCCTGCCGACGAAGATGCGAGACGAGAGCGGCAAACTGCGAGACTGTACTATTTAAATTATAGCTAACGGTTTCGGTAATCACCGGGCAACCCTGAGTCGCCATTTCGACCCCAGGCAAGGTGATGTAGGTAACATTGGCCCCCGGATGTACTTCTTTAATGGCACGGAGGGATGCGGAAATAGCGAGAGCACCCCGTAAGCCAGCAAACTTACAAATCAAAATGCGCATCGTTAAGTTAAACCTTGCGACTGATTATCCCAGAGACGGCGGAAAAGTTCATTGGTTTTATAAATTTCTTCGCGTGTGCCATCCGCTACGATACGTCCGCCGTCAAAAACTAAAATTCGGTCTACGTCGCGAATGGTACTGAAACGGTGAGCGACGATGAGTGTAGTGCGACCAGTCATTAAGCGAGAAAGTGAGTGCTGGATGCTACGTTCTGTTTCGGTATCGAGTGCCGACGTCGCTTCATCTAAAATTAAAATCGGAGCATCCTTTAAAAATGCACGCGCAATCGCAATGCGTTGGCGCTGTCCGCCCGAAAGTCTACCTCCACGCTCCCCTACCATCGTTTCAAAGCCCTGAGGTTGGGCATTAATGAAATCAAGGGCCCCCGCAAGGTGTGCCGCTTCGCGAATCTCGGCATCGGTGGCGCCTGCTTTTCCGATTCGAATATTTTCCGCAATGGTCTCGTTAAACAAAATCGGCTCTTGTGAAACGAGTGCGATATTAGCCCTTAAATCGGCCTGTTTTACTTGGCGAACATCGACTCCGTCGACCAATAAGCGTCCTTCGCGTGGATCAAAAAATCGTGGAACGAGATTCACGAATGTGCTTTTTCCAGCGCCACTCGGTCCGACCAAGGCTACCGACTGTCCAGCGGGGATAGTGATGGTGACATTGCTGAGAACCGTTTCCTTGCCGTAAGCAAAAGATAAATCCTGCATGGCGATTTCGCCACGCACCCGACCCAGTGACTGCGCTTGAGGTGAATCGGCAACCTCGATGGGAGCATTAATAATTTCTTCTAAACGAACTAAGCCCGGTTCAGCCATGTGTAGACGATTACTGACGAATCCGATTTTTTTAATCGGGCCATAAGCCATGTAAAAAGCTGTAATTAGGGAAAGGAGTTCTTCGAATTTAAAGCCCACGGAAGCACCCACCCCAATGGCAATAGCGATTCCACAGGCTGCGGAAATTTCGAGTAACGGTGAGAGTACTTTTTCATAACGCACCAACTTAGCCTGGATACGCAAACCTTCATGACTCGCCTTAGCAAAGCGGGACGCCTCGCGCTCCTGCAGTCCGTAGGCCCGAACATCACGCGCCGCTTGAAGATTTTCTACGGCGATAGAATTAAGATCAGAGGCCGAAGTTAGTCCGCTCCGGGCACGCTTCTGAATAGCCAAACCAATCGCTCGAACCGAAAAGACGGCAAAGGGAACTACGACTAAGCAGGCTAAGAATAATACGCCATTGGGCTTCGATAAACAAAGCCAGACGACGTAGCCCACGGCAAACAGCATCGTGAGAGGTTGAATTAAAATATCGTTGGAAATATCCACTAGAATCAACCGAACAGAGTTGGCATCATTAATCACTCTTTGGAGCAAATCACCGACGGGGATTTTTCCGAAAAAGCCGAGATGCATTTTTTGTAATTTCTCGAAAACCGTTCGGCGCACCGATTCAACGACGCGCAGTCCGGCTAAATTTAGGAAAAAGCTAGAACAGAATTCAGCAACGCCACGTATGATAAAAATCGCTGGGAGAAAAGCGACGGCGAAGGTCACGGCGTAATCTTTAGGCAAGTAATACGATGCACCGCCCATCCACTTGGGCAGCACGATGAGTGGAGCCGCTCGTTGTACTTCGTCACCAAAAATCGTTGGGAGAACCTTACCGACCAGAAACGGCAATCCAATGGCATTGGTTGAGGCGTAAATGGCACCAAACAATAGTGCTAAAACTAACAGGCGACGACTGCCCTTGAGATGCGGAATGTAGGTTTTGTAACGGGCTCTGAACACGTGAATAGACTGAGCCAGAGGTCCGCCGGAGGAAATACCAAACTCACTTATTTACGTTTGGGGAAAATGATTGAGGCCACCACTCCTAAGACGAGGGCGATACTTATAATCATTAACGAAACTTGGGTTGGGATATGCACCTTGCCACCAGTAATAAAGGAAGCAGGCATCCAGCTGGTGACCAGTCCTTCCGTCATACTTAAAGTAGCGGCCCAGGGAAGGATCATTTTTACGCCGATAAAGACTAAAATAAAGGCGAGCGCTGGTTTGAGAAAACGGAAGTACTCCATGAAGCCCGAGATGGCGAAATACAGAGAGCGTAGACCCATGATCGCGAAAATATTGGACGTGAAGGCAATGAAGCGACGTTCCTCCACGGACATATCAGGAGGCAGGATGCCGAGCACAGCAGGAATTGAATCTATGGCAAAAATTAAGTCCGTACACTCCACGATAATCAGGACAACGAACAATGGCGTAAAGTATCTCCGGCCGTTTTGGGTAATATAAAAAGCCTTACCGTGGAGCTCAGGAGTCAGGGGTACAAATTTTCTGATCATCCGGACCACGAATCCCTCAGCCACCCCTTTGCCCTCCTCTTGGTCTTTAGTGAAAACAAGTTTAAACCCAGTGAACACTAAAAATAACCCGAACAGTGGTAAGAGTATCGTGAAACGATCCACCGCCGCTACGCCGACAATAATAAAGACAGCGCGCATGATGACGGCTCCTAAAATTCCCCAAAAGAGAACGCGGTGCTGATATTGAGCGGGGATTTTAAAGTGGGCAAAAACCAAGACGAAGATAAATAAATTATCTACGGAGAGAGCCAACTCCAAGATGTATCCGCCGATAAACAATTCAGCGGTCTCGGATCCATGCCAGAAGGAAAGTAAAAAAGAAAAGGCAGCAGCCAATGAAATCCAAACGATACTCCAGGCAATCGCCTTTTTAAATGTGGGGGCTTCTTCTTTACGGCTGAAGACGCCTAAGTCCAAGGCCAACATGGCGCAGATAAATAGGATGAACCCCACCCAAGCCCAACCCGGGATTAACATCGGGGTACTTGCGACTGACAAATAGGCGGTCATAGAAAAAGAATTGGGAAATTCTCGCTCAATGTCAAATGATGAGGGCTTGCCCGACGGGTATAAACCCCCTAAAAACCTAGTCCGCGTTCCCGTAGTTCAACGGATAGAACATTGGTTTCCTAAACCGAGGATACAGGTTCGATTCCTGTCGGGGACAGCGGATTTACTTTAAGCGATAAGCCTGAATTTGAGTGGTCGGACTGCGCTTATAGATCTTAGAAACATCCTCAATGGTGAGTAAGACCCAAGGGGCTAAAATATTTTCCCCGTTTTTAGTGAGTACGATATTATCGGCAATATAAACGCAGGTATGTAATCCTTCGCCATTATCGGTATAGCACAAGACGTCGCCAAACTGATAAGGACCAGACACTTGATTATAGGCCTGGGTGAGCTGAATGGCTGCCAATGAAGTGCTCCGATAATAATCGCGGGCGGTGAGATTAAAAAAGTTGAGCGAGGTCCAATGACAATCGGGCAAACGACCTTTAACGCCGTCTCTCAGCGTGGGAAATGTATAAAGTTTCTCCCGCATGATGACTGGCAAGAAATGCATGATATCAACCGTATCGTTAAGATCATTCTCTTTTGCGACAGCCTTAATAAAAGTCATCCGTGGAGACTCTGGCTGATTGCCAATCCAATAACGCAAGAATGTTTCGCGTTGCCCTTCTTTAATTGGGAATTTTTTACTAACCACCAAGGACATGCAACGGGTAATTGCTCGGAGGGTATTTTTGATTTCTTCCCCACTCTGAGCATAGCTGAGTAAAACACCAACATTGCTAAACACTAATGCATTTCCGCGGTGCCAAACTAACTGTCTAACCACGTTCTTCTGATTGGCATTAAGGGTAGCCTCGGCCAACCATTCTTCGACGTCACCTGCTAAAATAAACACTGGGTCGGTATAATAATCATTATGCAGATACTTAGAAATTTCTGTATAAAGTTTATCACGTACGGCTCCCTTAATTTGCAACAAGTCTTCCAACTTGGGATAAACAACAATCTCGGCACCGCTGGTATTTAATTGAGTCGATGAAGTGAGACGCTCAACTAAAGCGAGATCGACCCCCGATTGGATTAATAGGTCCTTAACCATGCTCGCCGATAAACCTGGAAAAGTCCAACGTGGCACTGGGTCGGGCTTGCCAGCAATTTCGATCACTGAGTCGGGCGCTTCTAAGTAAATATTAGATACAACGAGCTCTCCCCACGGACCGGGATTTGCTTGTTTAGTGTACCCAAACAAGGGTGCGACCCATAGAAAATTAATTAGAACTAAACAAACCAGTGAATTCATACAGCAGTTGAACCCCAAACCTTCGCTTAGGTTTCAAAATTGTAAAGAATTTTTAAAATTATTTACCGATGGTACGCTCTAAAAACTCAACCACCACAGCCTTAACATCAGGGTCACTACTCGTGCGTGATTCAGACTGACCTTTAAAAGTTCCAGAGAGCTTCCATCCCTTCCCGCCAGGAGGGGTAAGTAAACCCACACGGCCTTGAAGATCAAACGTGTGTTCAACTTCTTCGAGTTCTACAAAATTGTAATCTACTTTATTTTTAATTAGCGCTTCTTCCAAATTTCTAGACTGCTTAATATCCACCGTTTTATCGGCGTTACCGTGTAAGATTAAAACCGGGACGCTTTTGCTAGTAACATAGCTTAATGGACTAAAGAGCTTGTCGGTGTCGGCACCGAAATTGACGAGCATGTCTTTCGCGTATTTTCCACTGCTGGTTACACCATACATATCAATGACGGCAGAAACTTTGGAGGAGATTGTAGCCTTGGGGTTACCACCCAGTTCAGGTTTTTCATCCGTCAACCCAACCATCAGCGCTAAATAGCCTCCCGCCGAACCACCAGCGACAGCGATGCGTTGTGGATTAATACCCAAGTCTCTAGCATTTTGTCGCATCCACCTCACCGCCTCGCGACAGTCGGCAATATTCTGCGGCCAGGCCCCTGGCTTCTCCTTGGTCGATAAAATATAATTACAACTGACGGCAACATAGCCTGCCCGTGCTAAATCTGCACAAACACTGGCAGTACGAAACTCAGCCTTGTCGCCTCCCTTAAAGCCACCCCCGTGTATAAATAATACGGCAGGACGATTATTTTTCCATTCACCACTGGGCATATAGACATCACATTTTTCGCTTCGATCTACTCCTAGAAAAGAAAAATCGCTGAATCGTTGAATGAAATTTTTGGTGTCCACTGGATGATCCGCGCGCGCATCTTGTTCTTTCAAACAATTAATTAGTTTCGGCTCGATGATTTTATCGAGATTTACATCCCGAATTTGCAACTTGGTCGCTAATTGAAGGCGCGGTGAAACCACTCGTATCGATTCTGCTGAATTAGCTGCCTGCGAACAGACAGTTAAAACCATCAGGAAAATAATAGATAAAGCCTTCATGAATTAAACTAAAGCGTGTGCGTAGCCTTCGACAATCGCACGCAGGGAAGCTTCAACTAAATTAGCACTGACGCCCACGGTGCCCCAGGATTTTTTGCCATCGGTCGAGCGCACGACTACGCGAGTCTTCGCCGAGGTGCCATCTTGGCCCGCGAGTACGCGAACTTTGTAATCTGCGAGATGAACTTTTTTAAGTTTGGGAAATGCTTTAACTAAGGCCTTACGTAACGCTTGATCTAAAGCGTGCACGGGACCTTCTCCATCCGCGACGGTCAAAGACTCTTTACCATCAACGCGCATGCGGATGGTCGCCTCGCACGAGGCCGACTTACTGCCGCCTTGGATTGATACATTATAATTCACGACCTCAAAGGGCACCACTGCAGTCTTACCTAAATGACGGCGGAGCAATAAAACTAGTGATGCATCCGCATCTTCAAAACTCCAACCTTGGTGTTCGAGTTTCTTCAACTCTTCTAAAGCAGCTTTGGTGGAGGGTGCATCTTTATCTAATTCGATTCCTAACTCGGCAGCCTTCATGAGTAAATTACTGCGACCCGATTGATCGCTCACTAAAACATCGCGCGCATTGCCAACGGTAGCAGGATCAACGTGTTCATAGGCCGCAGAAAATTTTCTGACGGCGTCCACGTGCGTTCCACCTTTATGCGCAAACGCAGCGGCACCCACCCAGGGGCGACGAGGATCAGGCGCTTGATTAGTCACACCATCGATAAAACGAGAAAGTTCTGTGAGGCGACGGAGTGAACTCACGGGAACACAACTCCAACCGCGCTTGATTTGAGCCACGGGTATCACCGCAGTTAAATCACAATTACCCGTACGTTCCCCGATACCATTCATCGTGCCTTGCACATGCATCGCACCTGCGTCGAGTGAGGCTAAAGCGTTCGCCAAAGCCAATCCGGAGTCATCGTGCGTGTGTATGCCTATCGCAGCTTTGACGGCAGACATCGCCGCGCGTGTGCAGGCGGCGACTTCATCAGGCAACGATCCACCGTTAGTATCGCATAAAACAATGCGTGAAGCCCCCGCATCCGCCGCCGCCTTAAAGCAAGCCAGTACGTATTGAGGATCTTCCTTCCATCCGTCTATGGCGTGTTCACAATCGTAAACAACTTCACGTCCGTGCGACTTTAAATAAGCGATAGTATCCGCAATCATCGCTAAATTTTCTTCGGGCGTGCAGCGTAAAACTTCACGAACGTGTAAGGCCGATGTCTTACCGTAAATGGTGACAACGGGCGTATGCACTTCGAGTAAGCCTTTAACCTGACTATCCTCAGCAGCACGGACACCTTTTTTGCGAGTAGATCCAAACGCCGCGAGTTTCGCTTTCTTAAATTTTAATTTTCGGGCTTCCGCAAAAAATTCGATATCGCGGGGATTGGAACCCGGCCAGCCGCCCTCGATGTAAGTTACGCCAAAACGTTCCAGCTCCTGCGCCACGCGCAATTTATCAGCGACCGAGAAATGAATCCCCAGCCCCTGCGATCCGTCGCGGAGTGTGGTGTCATAGATTTCGATTTTTCGAGCCATGTTGGTTTGTAAATGTTGGGTGGAGTTAAAAGATAGACCGCCGCTCCGATTTGTCGCGGAACGGGAATTCGCTAAAGCGATCCGTTCGCGGACTTATCGCCCGATAATAATAATCGCAGGAATTAAGGCACGACCACTCAAGGTCGGATTCGTCGATGACTGTATCGTGCATTCCATAGCAGAGATTTAACTAAAATTAAGCCCTTACATTGAGTCAAAGACAAAGGCAAAAGATAGGCACTCGACAGGGCAAATTGAGCAATTTAGGGTCGAAAAGTGAAACTAGCGAAAAAATGGTGGCTCTGGCTCGCCCTCGGACTCTGCACGCATGCCCAAGCCCAATGGAATATTTTTGCAGAAAATCTCCCACCCGCAGGCTCCTGGGCAACCTACGAAATTGCCCGCACTGATATTCCAAAGACCGATAAAGTACCCGAAATAAAACTTTCCGTTTGGGCAGCCGGCGAAGTAAATGGCAAAGCTTACGTTTGGTTAAACATCGAACCCGTGGCCTGGCTGGGGTCACGCGAAAAAGCCCCTTTAAGATTTTTAGTACCCAAGGACCTAGATCGTGAAGGCGCGAATAAGTTACTCGAGTCCTCTGCCGAAATTCTATTTTCGAATCCTAAAACTGGCTCATGGCATATGCTGCCCGAAGACGTAAAATCTATCGCCAGCACTGCAGGCTACACTACGGAAAACACTCTAGTGGATGATAAAAAAACAGAACGCTTAGATTTCCAAAATAAAACTTATGAATGCAAAAAATTGCATATGATTTGTCTTACCAATGTCGATCCACCCTTCGTCAAAAAACAGGTCATCAAAATCGAGGGAGCCGTCTGGCGCAATGAATCGATCCCCTTCGGCATCGTTAAGGCAGAATGGGTAGAAGAAACGACCAAGGGTGACAAAGTAAGCAAGGAAGCGAAACGGATTACTTTAATTAACCACGGCATGGATAATTCTTTTGTGCCACCGCTCGATCACGGCGAAAGATTTCACCTCCTCCGTTTACTCTTCAAAAGATAACCCGTCTGAGGTTTCAAACGGGTTTCTTAAAGTGGTGGCCTGAGTCGGAATCGAACCAACGACACGGCGCTCTTCAGGCGCCTGCTCTACCAACTGAGCTATCAGGCCATAAACTAGAAAGTTAATCTGACCAATTAACCCCGCCCCTGTCAATCCGACAGAAACTAGCGAAAATCTCTTAGAAATTGAATTTCCAGGGGGTTAAACGGCGTTCGACCTCGGCAATCACCTCGGCCTCACCGGCTTCACCTTTTTCCGAAACGAATGTGACGGAGAAGCGAACGAAGAATCCGCAATCATCCCAAGGCACCGTGGAAATTAAATGTTCGGAAATCATCCACTGAGAAAAAGCTTCGCCAGAATCAAATAAAACTGTTCCCGATGGACCGGTCGCCGACTTAGGAGCGGGCATGTATAAGAAGAATCCGGCACCAGGTTTGCGCACTTGGAAACCGAGCTTTGCCAAAACGCCGACGAGTTTATCCATCCGACGAGAATATTTAGCAGCAATGGCACGAGGAATCGAAACGTCATCGAGACCCGCAACGCCTGCTTTTTGAATTCCTAAAAACTGTCCGGAGTCGGAATTGTCCTTCACGTCACCATAAGCACGGACGATGTGTGAATTGCCCGCGACGAAACCAATACGCCAGCCCGTCATATTGTGACTCTTGGAAAGTGTATGAAGTTCAACGGCTACGTCCTTAGCCCCAGGCACTTGTAAAATAGAAACCTGCTCACTGCCAAAGTGAAGCGAACCGTAAGCCGCATCTTGAACCACAATCAAATTATGGGTCTTTGCAAAAGCGACGACCTCTTCGTAGAACTTCAGCGTTGCACAAGCGCCCGTGGGGTTATTCGGATAATTTAATACCAATACTTTAGCCTTAGCTAAAACATCGGCGGGGATTGATTTTAAATCAGGGAGAAAATTATGCTCGGCGGTTAATTTAATATTATGAACCACGCCGCCATAATATTTAGCGTGGGTTCCAAGTACGGGATAACCAGGGACGGTCATTAAGACGACATCACCAGGATTGATAAAGCAGGCCGGTAAAAGTGTGAGGGCGGCCTTGGATCCAATTGAGTGGAGAATTTCAGTCTCAGGATCGATGGTGACATTAAAAAGATTTTTGAGGTAACGTGCGCCGGCTAAACGGAAGTCGGCACCACCGTTATCAGCGTAACCACGATTCTCGGATTTCGCGGCTTCAACCTGCAAAGCTTTCACCACTTGAGGAAAAGCCATTTCATCGGGCTCCCCTACTCCGAGATCAATCAATGCTACATCGGGCTTCGCTTTTTTTGCCGCAGCCTTAGCACGCTTAATTTTTTCAAATTTATAAATCGCGGTAGATTTGCCGTAATTAATTCCGCCAATGCGTTCAGCGAAGAGATTTTGGATGTAAGAGTCAGACATGGCTTAGTGACACGAAAAAGAAGAACAAAACGACAGATGGCAAGCGGTCAAAATACTTCCCTTGCCCCCGCGTGTATAACGAACATATTAAACCTATGAAATCATCCCAGACCCGAGGAAGTTTAGGTATTTTAGGGCTTTTGATTTTACTGACACTCGGCATCGGCTGGCTGGGCTCACGTGCAACATTACCTGAAATCACCGGCTGGTACGCAAACCTCACCAAGCCTACTTTCAATCCCCCTAACTATCTTTTTGGCCCAGTCTGGAGCACCCTCTATCTTTTAATGGTTATCTCGCAATGGATGGTCTGGAAATCCACTCAAAATAAACTCACCAAGATATTTTTCTTTTTAATGCTAGTTTCTAATGCGCTCTGGTCTCCGGTCTTTTTTAAATATCACCAACTCGGTTGGGCCCTAGTGATAATCGCATTCTACTTAATTATACTCAGTGCGTGGGTGCGTTGTCTCTACCAAGAAAACAGAACTGTGGCGTACCTGCAAAGCCCCCACCTACTCTGGGTCAGCTTTGCGACAGTACTCAACACGAGCATCTATTTACTGAATCGTTAGATTGATACAGGGCGGCCGGTTTGGGCGGAAGCGTAAATTGCGTCGATGACTTGCATTAAGCGTAGCGCTTGCTCGGGTGTATTTAAAGGAGCGGCCTTCCCTTCGATGGCTTCAATAAAATTAGCCGCGGAGTCGGATCGGCCCATATCAAGACACTCGGGAGTTTTGATAACCCGGTTCACACTCTTTCCGTTTTCTTGAACGTATAACTCACAAGTATCGATGGCGGTATCATCTAATCCATCAGAGCCAAAAAGTCGTTCCACTTTACCACCCGCTTTCGTACCTTGAAACACTACTGAAACCTCTTCGCGCTTCACCATCTCGGCCCAAGACACTTGCAGCGTTAAAACCTGGCCTGATTTAAAAGTAATAAAACCATGGGCCGCATTTTCTACGTCAGTCACTCCACCAACGACATCAGCGATACCCCAAGGGCCTTTAAATGATTTGTCCTGAATAAAGTCATTGAAGGTCTGACCCAAGACATGCGCCGGCTCGGGATAGCCCATGAAATACATGGCTAAGTCTACCATGTGTAATAGGTCGATGAGCGGGCCACCGCCGGATAATTCTTTCGTGGTAAACCATCCACCAAAACCGGGAATGCCCGTACGGCGAATCCACTTCGCTTGGGCTGAGTTAATTTTTCCAACTTCACCATTATTAATTAATTTCATCATCGCCGCCGATTCGGGCCGGGCGCGATTATTGAAATTAAACATTACTTTTTTTCCTAAAGACTTCGCCGCCGCAATAATCTCATTTACCTCGCGAGCACTGAGTGCAGGAGGCTTCTCACAGAAAACGTGCTTACCAGCCTTGAGACATTGGATGGCCAGTGGGGCGTGCAGTTTATTGGGGACGATGATACTGACCGCATCGAGCTCCGGACAGCCCGCCAGCATCGCTTCGACTGATTCAAAAACATTAGGCACCTTATATTTTTCGGCAGCCTTTTGGGCAGCCGCGGTATGGCGATCGGCAATCGCCATAATTTTAGCACCCGCTTTTTGAAATCCTGAAGCGTGATACTGCAACATTCCGCCTGCTCCAATAATTCCCACTTTGATAGTCATAGAATATTTATAATTTATTTTTTCTGTTTTTGGCGATCAAAGGCCGCATCAAAAGCAATGTTACTCGGTGGAAATGACAGGCGTTTCACAAAGGCACAACTTTCCGTAGCTCCGTGGAAGCGATCCATCCGCCCATCTTCCCACTCCACCGAGAGCGGACCGGCGTAGCGGATGTCGTTTAATGCGACGATCACGTCTTCAAATTTTACATCACCACGGCCAACAGAACGAAAATCCCAGGCGCGTCGCGAATCACAGAAATCGGTATGGCCACCAAAGACGCCAACCGTACCATCACCATGGCCCCACCAAGCGTCCTTCATGTGCACGTGATGAATTTGTGCAGCAAAAGTGTGGATGAACTTAATATAATCCACGCCCTGATAGCCCAAGTGACTGGGATCAAAATTAAAACCGAAGCGTTTGTGCTGACCCACAGCTTCTAAAGCTCGCTGGGCAGAAACGATATCAAAGGCGATTTCAGTCGGATGTACCTCCAGTCCGAAATAAACATCCTGCTTCTCGAAGGCATCCAGAATCGGCAGCCAGCGTTTCGCGAAATCGTTATAACCTTTTTGGAGGTATGCCTGTGAGGTTGGCGGAAACGCATACAAGGCGTGCCAGATGGATGAACCCGTAAATCCGTTAACGACTGCCTTGCCCGTTCCCTTGGGAAACTTAGCCATGATACTTTTACCCGCATCAAAAAACTTTCGGGCCGCTTGAGCAGTTAAAATCATTTCTGCGGCGGCGCGCTGACGGACAGATTCTGGAACGCCATCACCCCAAACGCGTTCAGGGAGAATCGCTTTGTGTCGTTCATCAATATTATCACAGGTGGCTTGGCCCACAAGATGAGAGGAAATTGCCCAACAACCTAAACCATTTTTTTCTAAAAGTTTCCAAACCGATTCCACATAGGCAGGTTCGTGTACCGCGCGATAGACATCAAAGTGATCGCCCCAGCAGGCTAACTCCACGCCATCGTAACCCATGGCTTTAACTTTAGGTAAAAGTTCCGCGATAGGTAAATCGGCCCATTGGCCAGTAAAGAGAGTAACAGGATGGAGTGACATAGGGGCGAGGTCGGGGTGAATAATTATTAAATCAACTAATCTGACTCTACAGGAAGTTCCATGGATGCAAAGGAAGATATCTTGTATTAATGCGTACTTTTTTTATGTTTATAGTCACTTCGATACCACCCGCTCGCTAACCTCTTTGCATGCAAGTTATACAAACCATTTCAGATCTACGTCAGGCACTTGATAAAGTTCGCGCCGCAGGGAAAAAAATCGGCTTGGTGCCTACGATGGGCTGTCTTCACGAGGGTCATCTTGCATTAGTTAAACGCGCCCGCAGTGAAGCAGATTTCACCGTAGTTTCTATCTTTGTTAACCCTACACAATTTGGTCCGAACGAAGATTTCTCAAAATATCCTAGAACCTTTGAAGCGGATTGCGATGCTTGCCGCCACGCTTCCGTAGATCTTATTTTTGCGCCGAGCGTTGAAGAATTTTATCCAAAAAATGCAACCACCTGGGTGGATGTTGAAAAAGTAACCACGGGTCTTTGCGGGGCGTTTCGACCCGGACACTTTCGCGGCGTGAGCACCGTTGTCGCAATGCTCTTCAATGTGATTCAGCCGACCTGCGCCGTATTTGGTCGAAAAGATTTACAACAGTGTGTGGTCATTAAACAAATGGTCCACGACCTACACATGCCCGTTAAAGTGATCATCGATGAAACGGTGCGTGAGCCCAACGGACTCGCCCTCAGTTCAAGAAATCGATACCTCACCCCCGAAGAATTACAAAAGGCTACAGCGATACCCGCCGCCTGCAAAGTAGCTCAAGAGTTAGTACAGAAAGGTGAAACGAATCCCATTCTCATTGAGAAGGCGGCTTTTAAAAGACTCACGCTGGATGCTTCGCTTCGCGTCCAATATTTAAAAGTCGTGCACCGCGAAACTTTAAGCGAGGTCACCAAGATTATTCCTGGTGAATGCGCACTGGCCCTTGCCTGCTATCTGGGCAACACTCGCCTGATCGACAACGTTGATTTATAATTTACGCGATAATACCTTCAGCAACCTTACCGTAGTTATCCGTCAGACGGAAATCGCGACCGTTGTATCGGTAGGTAAGTTTGGTGTGATCAAAGCCCATCAAGCGCAAGATAGTGGCGTGGAGGTCATGAACGTCGACGCCATTAGAAACAACTTCGCCACCGATGTCATCGGTCTCACCATAATTAATTCCAGCCTTCACTCCCCCACCCGCCATCCAAGCGCAATAGGCCTTAGACCAGTGATCACGACCGCTGTTCGGATTGACCCGTCCTGCAGTTGTCGGCGTGCGACCAAATTCTCCACCCCAGATGACCAACGTAGAGCTCAAGAGTCCGCGCTCCTTTAGATCTTTAATTAAAGCAGCCGCCGGACCATCTATCGCTGCTCCCGTGCGGGCTGCTGCGAGTTGAATGTTGGTATGGTGATCCCAACCACCCGCGTCAATTTGTACAAAACGAACACCGCGTTCAACGAGACGACGCGCACATAAAAGTTTGGCCCCTAATTCGGTCTTACCGTAAGCATCGCGCGTTTTTTGTGATTCTTTGGAAATATCAAAGGCATCAGTCGCCGCCGTCTGCATGCGGAAAGCTAATTCGAAAGACTCAATACGGGCTTCGAGCTGTTCATCTTTTTGAACAGTCTTAATATGCTGATCATTAAGTTGATGAACCAAATCGAGCTGTTTTCTTTGCGCATCCTCATTGGTGAACTCACTTTGTAAATTAGGGATGACGCGATTCGCAGCCACGTTGGTCCGGAAAGTCGTTTTCGCACCTTGGTAGATACTGGGTAAAAAGGCCGCCTGACGTGCTTCCACCTGACCGCCCAGACTGACGAACCCGGGCAAATCTTGGCTCTCAGTTCCGAGTCCGTATAAAACCCATGAGCCCAAGGATGGCTTGGTTAAAATAGCTGAGCCCGTGTGCAGAAGTTTAGAAGCTGGTCCGTGCGCGGGAATATCTGAGTGCATGGAGCGGATAATACAAAGGTCATCAGCCACCTCTTGTAATTTAGGGAAGATTTCGCTAATCGCTAAACCGGATTTTCCGCACTGCTTAAATTCAAAGGGCGTAGGAAAAATAACTCCGGCCTGACCGGCTTTAGATTTTTCCGCCAAGTCTTTCATGCCAGGTTTATAATCGAACGTATCCAGGTGCGAAGGAGCTCCACCGGCAAAAATATGGATGATATGTTTGGCTTTAGCCGGTAACGGTGCCGCGCGTACTTTTAAATTTAACGGCCCTTCCGCACGAGCATCGGTAATCAGTCCGCGTGAGAGCATCGTGCCGAATGCTAAGGTTCCCATGCTTAATCCCGTTTGACGAAGAAACTCCCGGCGAGAATTCGCCTCGGGGATCTGGTTACTGCAATTGGGGGTATCCATATTTTAATGATAGTGGGTTAATCGAGATAAACAAATTCGTTCGAACATATCATAGCCTGGGCGAGCATTTCCCAAGGCGAAACCTTGGCTCGCGAAGTTCTAACCCCTAAATTCTTCATGACTCCGCCCTCAATTTTCGTGGTGACGGCAGGATTTTCAATCGGCTCAGGGGCCTCTTTAGCTAACTTTTTTTTCTCACCTTTAGTGGGTTGAGCAGTGACTGATTCAGCCGTAACACCCGTGACTTTTTTGATAAACTCCTTGGCCATACGTGCCTCATCAGACTTCGGTGTTCTTTGAAACATGATTCGGTAAAGGGTTGTGATTCGAGCATCATCGTTAATCGCTCCCACTACTTCCGGACGCGCGGCCACCGCTCGCGCTGCTTCAACCGACAATAGATTATTCATGAAGAATAAAGCCTGCTGAGGAACGATGGTAGAATTTCGACGAGAGTTGGGCATGTCCGGATCCGAGAAATCAAACTGGGACTGTAAATCGCTCAAGTGTTCACGATCGATAAAACCATAAATACTTCGACGATAGCTCAAAGGATCATCGGTGATATTCACCGGACGGCCACCGACCTTGGAATCCATCTTTCCGGTGAGCATAATGAGTGCATCGCGAATACTTTCGAAATCCAGTCGACGTAAATTAGAGCGCCAGAGGTATTTATTTCCGGCATCAATTTTATTTGGATTACTGTCAACACGACTGGCAAACATCGGATTCGCCGTTGGATTGGCTGACTGTCGATAGGTCTGTGAAGTGAGCATTTTGCGATGGAGATTTTTCATCGACCAGCCGTTCTCCACAAATTGCACCGCTAACCAATTTAACAATTCGGGGTGAGTTGGCTTTTCGGACATATTTCCCAAATCATCCGGTGAACTCACAATACCCGCTCCAAAGTGTTGCATCCACACACGGTTCACCAGAACGCGTGCCGTCAGAGGATTGGTTGGGCTCGCGATCGCTTGAGCTAACTCAGCTCGACCACTACCTTGGGTAAAGGGAACGCGAGTCGGACCAGAAAGAATTTCCAAGAACTGTCGGGCGACGACTGGCCCGCGCTTATTACGATCGCCCCTTAAAAATACATTACTGTTTTTGGGACTAACGACATCGGCCACTGCCATGGCTTTTCCTACTCCACCCGAGTGAGTAAGTTCCAAAACATTAATTTCTTTAAAGCGAAAATATTTTTCGGGAATTTTATTGTTTATAAAATTCGGCTTATCCTGCCAGGCATAACAAAAACTACGTGTATTGATTAACGAAAGAATTTTTGGTGTAGTCGCAATGTCTTCATAACTAGGCAAAGGCCACGGCCAAGCCGCGAGCTGAATAATATCGGGATTATCCTTCTCCCCGGCCCGCCCCGGCGTACTCCGCAGGTCGAGGTGTTTATCAATCTGCAAACTGTATTTTTTGAACATCGCTTGGTAGGCTAAAGCGACATCGTCAATCGTCTTGGGTTTTAAATTCACTAAAGCCTCGGCCACGAACGGATTAATCGAAACTTTTTTATCGGCTAAAACATTAGCGATAACCTGAGGTGCCTTTTCTTCAAATTGCTCGGCTGATATTCTTTGCAGATGAAATAGTGGCGCCGTGATGGGCGAAATTTTATTGATAATGATGGAAGTATCGACCTCGCGAACGAGCGCGAAATTATAAGTCTTCTGTAAATCTGCAGAACGCGTAGATTTAAATCCGGCCATCGCAGATAAAGCTCGGCCGGCAAAATCTTTGTGCAAGGTCGCCAATTGCGCGCGGATGTAACGATAATAACCACGCGCGTTCGACTCTACCAAGTCCTTCATTTTTTTATCAAAATCCGCCCGCTCAGTTGCACTGGGGATACGCGTTGTCTTAATCATCGGCTCATCTAACGGCTCAGAGGTTGAAGCAAAAATACCGTGCAGGGAGTAGTAGTCTGCCGTGGGAATCGGATCAAATTTATGGTCATGGCAACGGGCACAAGATACGGTGAGACCCAGAAAGGCTTTCGTCGTCGTATCAATTCTTTCGTCAATCGTATCATCATTATTTTCAAAACGTTTGCCGACCGTGATGAAACCAAGAGCAGCTAAACGGGGATCATCCTTAGCGAGGTTAGGCAGGCGGTCAGCGGCCAACTGTTCAACGATAAATTGATCGTAAGGCTTATCCTGATTAAATGCATCGATCACATAATCACGGTAAGTCCAAGCATTGGCGTAAGCCTCGCCGCGTTTAATACCATTACCTGGGGTGTCAGCGTACCGAGCTGAATCTAACCAATGTCGCGCCCAACGTTCACCGTATTGTGGCGACGCTAATAATCGATTGACCGTCTTTTCGACCAGATCTGTTACGGCATGCGCGGGTTTATTATTCTGTAGTAAATACGAATCTACCGCGCTGGCATTAGTGTAATCGCGACTGAAGGTTTCAACCTCCGTATTAGAAGGAGGCAGGCCAATTAAATCATAGTTCAGTCGTCGCAACAGCGATTCACCATCGGTAGGAGTCGATGGCTTTAATCCCTGCTCGTCCAATTTAGCTAAAACAAAATAATCGATTTCATTCTGACACCAAGCTTCGTTACTCACTTTCGGTAAAGCAGGTTTCGTAAAAGATTTAAACGCCCAGTGGTCCCGTGCTTTTTGGGATAAGCCAGTTAATTTAACAGCTCCCGCGCCCACCGGTGCAGGGGCACCCATCTTAACCCATTTTTCGAGCAAAGCGATTTGGGCATCAGGTAATTTAGCCCCACCTTTTTTGGGAGGCATCGACAAATCAGGATCCGTCTGATGAACCGCTGTGATTAAAAGTGATTTCTCAATATTATTTGGCACGATAGCCGCACCCGTATCGCCACCCGCTAACAAGCCCGCACGTGTGTCCATAATTAATCCACCTTTCGAAACGCCTTCTTGGGCGGAGTGACATTTAAAACAACGGTCAGATAAAATCGGACGGATATTTTTTTCAAAAAATTCTAAATCACTCGCACTAAAATTAGTCTGGCTTTGCTCTAAAGCCTTTTGCGCGATGAGCGGTAATTCCGAACTGGGCGCGGCGTAAATAGCCACGACTCCGCCCAGTAAAAAAATAATAATATTATAAACTAAAAATCGGGGCATGATTTGTTAGCTAATATGCTACTTAGTATAACACTCATCCAGCCAAAAGGTTGCCACTTTATTTGGCCAAACACTGCGCTCCCAATTAAACCAATGAAGGGATTTCGGCCTATTTGGCAAAAACAACGCAACTAGCCGACCCAACCTTCACGGCTTGCTGGGTGTCGGTGAGCATGCCCGACTCGGGATTAATCCGGTAGGCGTTCACTGTGCCCGATTTTTGCCCAGCACATACCAACCATTGTCCGTCAGGCGAGAGACCAAATCCGCGAGGGGTTGCGGGTACACTCATTTGATGCTGAATCAATTTCAACGAACCATCCGTGCCGATCGAGTAGACGGCGATGGAATCATGAATCCGATTGGAAACGTAAAGATTCTTGCCATTCGGACTACAAAATATCTCAGCCGTTGAAGCACCTTTACGTTCAGCTGAGGCAGGTAAAGTGTCGATCACTTGAAACGGATTTAACGCACCCGTTTTTACATCAAAATGAAAAGCCGTCACCGTGAGCGCTAACTCATTGCAAGCATAAGCCCGTGGTTGAGTTGGATGAAAAACTAAATGGCGCGGAGCGTCGCCTGGTTTCTGAATCGCACTTACGGAATCAGCGGGACTCAGTTTTCCGCCATCCGCGTCGAATCGGTACACTTTAATTTGATCGAGTCCTAAATCGGGTACCGCGAGAAATTGATTGGTGGCATCAAAATAAACTCCGTGGGCATGCGGACTCGTCTGACGCGTCGGATGAACACTTTTACCCTCATGTTGAATGAATGTACTAAACTCAGCGAGTGATCCATCAACCTTGATGGGCAAAGAAGCCACCGAACCCGAACCGTAATTAGCAGCGGCACAATTTTTTCCCGTCGCATCCACCGCGAGGTGATTACAATTTTTTCCTCCCGTCGTTTGAGAGTTTAATAATTTTACTGTGCCATCAGCATTTAGTTTGAAAGCGGCGACTCCGCCTGAGCCATCAGACATTTCAGTCGTCGCATAAAGGGTCTGCCCATCAGGTCGAAGCGCTAAAAATGAAGCGTTCTTAATTTCCGCAAGTAAAACAGGGGCGGATATTTTTCCGGTCTGCTCATCGAGAGTTCCACGCCAAATGCCTTTTGCTTCGGGCCCTAAAGTGCCGACATAAAAAGTCAGTTCACGCGCGGGCAAGACCGAAGCTAATCCAATGAGTATGAGAGTGAGGTAATTCATTTTAAACTCCAGCGCTCGCTTCGGCTTCGCCTAAGGGTTTTGCTAAAGGATCGCGTAAATAAGAATCGGCCTTGGCGGAAACAATCACACCGTAATTAATCGTGCCGAGCCAACCTGACATAATAATACCCACGCTGCCGGCGTGATATAAACCAGCCACTTGTTCGGGTAGGCCCATCGACACTTTGAGTCCTTCAAACTTGGTTCCAAATGAAGTTCCACCGATATGTCGGACATAGCGATTCACCGTGCGCGGGGTCGCTGCTTCCAAGTGATTAACCTTTTGACGAATATCCGGAATAAATTTTTCGAGTCCAACCAACGACTCTTCAATCACGCGATTTTTATGCGTCAGATAATCTGCCTCCGATAAATCTACCCAATCTTCCCAGCGTTGATTAATCGAGGTAACGACTCCGTAGCGTGGAGTCTTGGTGTGCGGACGCGTGTCGGGATAATAAACCGAATAAGTGCGAGACGTTGTATGGAAATCCGTAAGCTCGTGACTGGAAAAGGGTTTGGCCGATGACGTGAAAACTAAATCTCCAATCATCGGAATACTTTCTCCTTCACGGATACCCATGTAGACCTGACAAGAAGAGGTATTCACACGGACCGCTTTAGCTTGGGCTAAAAAGTCCGCATCAAAAGACGAGGCGTCGCTGAGTTTTAAAACCGTATCTTTAATATTAGCATTCGATATGACCGTTGCACAGTCGACTTCAGCTTCTTCGCCAAGGCGCGTACCGCGCAATTTGACTCCCACCACGCGACGCACGCCGGCCGAATCTTTTTCGACGACCACTTTTTCAACCAAGACGTTACGGCGAATATCTACGCCATTCGCTTTCATCTCTGCCGTCATAATATTAATCATCGTGTCCGTGCCGCCTTGAAAAATAAAGACGCCCTTGGACATGAAATTGGAGAAAACAATGCCGAAGGTAATGGCGGGGTCGTCTAAAGTTGAACCGTTAGCGTAAGCAATCGGCTCCAAGAGAAGACGCTGCACATCAGGTCGACCCGGGAAGAACTGCTCAAACAACTCTCGCGTGGTGCGCGGATCGTTATCGTAATAATTCATCTCTCTTAAATGAGCAAAAAATGCCTCCACTGTTTCTGCGGAGATTCTAAATTGCTCGATCATGATACGCGTAAAATCAACGCGGTCGAAAGTGGTACGGACGTCGAAATCGGGATTAATAAAGCGAACATCTTTGAGTTGATGAATCTTATCCGAAATCTCCTTCGACCAATAACGTCGAGTGGACTTAATCATGCCGTGGGGAAAGCCGTGCAGAGAAATATCAAAAATATGTCCACCCGCGCGTTTGAAGAATGTCGCCAATCCACCTAATTGATAGTGGTGCTCAACCAATAAAACCTTTCGACCAAATTTCGCTAAATTATTAGCGGCGGTCATTCCACCTAAACCAGCGCCAATCACGACGGCATCGTAACGCGGCAAAAGATTATCGAAAGGCGAAGGCATTAAATTGAATTATTGGGATAATGAAGAGGAGGAAGGGAGAAGGTGAAAGGGTCAAATTCCTAAATCTTTATAAATCCACAAACTAATTGGCTACTTTCTCTCTTAATTTAAACACTTTAAAATTTAATCAAATCCACGTCTTGCACTGTGAGGGCTATTCGTGGTTAGTGTATTCAATCGTATGGCTGTGCGCATCGATCTCATCACTCTCTTCCCTGCAATGGCCAACGGCTTCTTGCAGGAATCGGTCATTGGTCGTGCCATTGAAACAGGGCTGATTGAGTTCAAAGCCCATAACCTTCGCGACTGGTCGAAAGATAAACATCACAAAGTGGACGATGTCCCTTACGGCGGGGGTCCCGGCATGTTAATGACCTGCCAGCCCCTGTTTGATGCCGTGGATGGCCTGGCCACCCCTGGGGCCGAAATCATCTACCTTTGCCCCGATGGCGAGCAACTGACCAACGATTTAGCCCGCGAATTAGCCAAGAAGTCCCACTTAATCCTCGTTTCTGGCCACTACGAGGGTATCGACCAGCGCTTCCGGGATGCCCGCGTTACCCGTGAAATATCGGTGGGGGACTACGTGTTAACCAATGGCACCCTTCCGGCCTGTATTGTGGTCGATTGTGTCGGTCGGCAGATCCCCGGGGTACTTGGTGAGGAAAACTCCTTGACTGGGGATAGCTACAACGGCAAGTTGCTCGCCTTTCCGCAGTACACTAGACCCGCTGTTTATGATGGTCTCGAAGTGCCCCCGGTCCTCCTCGGAGGCCACCACGCCGAAATCGAAAAATGGCGTCGGACAAAGCAAATCGAGAAGACAAAGCAACGAAGACCGGACCTACTGGAAGACAAATAAAACTAGCCATGAGCAACCATCCCCTCCTCCACTTCGCGACCCAGTCGCAACTTAAAGCTAACCGCGGTCACGACACATTTAAAGTCGGTGACGGCGTACGCGTCTCCACCAAAGTTCGCGAAGGCGACAAAGAGCGCACGCAGGTTTTCTCAGGTATCGTAATCTCCCGCAAGGGTGGTAACGTTCAAGAGACCTTCACCGTTCGCCGCGTATCTTTCGGCGAAGGCGTTGAACGTACTTTCCCAGTTCACTCTCCGAACATCGAAAAAATCGAAGTCGAACGCGTATCACAAGTCATGAAGGCTCGTCTCTACTATCTCCGTGGTCGCCAAGGTAAGTCCGCGACCAAGGTTAAAGAAAAGCGTTACGATCCATCGGCTGAAACCGTTGCTAAGTAATCGTTTTCGATTAACTTTAAAAGACCCGCTCTGGCGGGTTTTTTTATATTTCAACCGATTCTGCCCGATGGACTAATTTAAATGAGCGACTTCAAGCGAATGAAGCCGTTCATTATTAGGCACTTAAATCGTGTTTTTAGTTAAATCGTGAATAACTCCTTAAATAAATTAGCACAGTTTGGGAGGTGCAGGCTTGACTCCCCTCCCTCCGCCTGCGTTTTTTCTCTTTCCTCTTTTGGCTAAACCCAAGTTAGGCCTTCTCTCACCTTCTCCTTATTTATGTTACGCATTCGCCTCCAACGCTTCGGAACCAAAAACGAGCCGACCTATCGTCTCGTTGTGGCCGAACAACACATCCGTCGCGACGGTCGCTTCGTTGAAGTCTTGGGTCACTACAACCCAAGCGCACGCGGCAAAGCCATCCCTCTCGTGATCAACGTCGAACGCGTTGATCATTGGATCAAACTCGGAGCTCAGCCTTCCGACACCGCTAAGTCACTGGTCAAACGCGCACGCGCGACGACCAAAGCTTAAGTAAATTTTTCAACGGCGGAAACGCCTCACCCTGACGACGTCTCGCCCCGCCCAACCGCGGGGCGTTTCGTTTTAGGGGTTAATTAATTTTGTTCCATCCACCTTCGCCGTCTTTTTCTAATTTCTGAAAACCGGCTTGGCGCAATTTTTCGTCAGAGACAGATTGTTTCATCGCACCTTCACCATACTTAATGGTTAGACTGGGTGAATCAATCACCCGACGACAGGGCTCCTTGGTCACGGGATGCAAAGTGAAGTCGGGCGCATCCTTCGGTAAATCTACTTCAAACTCCTGACCCTCTGAACCGTCAGACTTAATCACGATATAACGTCGAAGGGGCATGATTAATTTTTATTACTACGCGGGTCAAAAGCATCGCGCAAGCCATCACCTAAATAACTCAGCGAAAGCAGTGATAGAGCAAAAGTGGTGGCAGGGATAATTAAAAGCCAAGGACACTGCTCCATCACATCCGTGCCTTCTTTAATTAATAAACCCCACGATGTCATGGGCGCCTTAACACCCAAGCCCAAGAAGCTCACAAAGGCTTCGAGCATTAATACATTCGGAATCGTCAGCGTCGCGTAAACGGCGATGGTGCCCGCAAGGTTGGGAAGATAATGATGTAAAATAATTCCTAGTCGGGATTGACCTAAAGCGACCGAGGCATCGACAAATTGCCGGCTCTTCAGCTGACGCGTCTTCGTGCAAATAATGCGTGCCATCGTCAGCCAAGAGACTCCACCCACCGCCAAAAAGATTAGCCAAATATTTTGTCCAAAAACGACCGTACATAAAACCACAATCAGGGTTAACGGAAGCGTGCTGATGATATCAATCACCCGCATCGAAAGATCTTCGAAGCGACCACCCAGCTCCGCTGCCACGATGCCATAAATCACTCCGACGAATAAGGCGACCAGCGTAGCAATCAAACCAACGGTAATCGAGATTAAGCCACCTTGCAGAACGCGGGACAATAAATCACGACCTAATAAATCCGTCCCAAACCAATGTTGAGCGGACGGACTGGTGGGGCCTAATAATAAATTTTGTGATTTATAATCGTAGGGCGAAATCCACGGAGAAAGAAAGCAGACGGTCGCTAAAATCACCAAGAAACCTAAGGCCAAAAGCGGTAACGACTTTCGCGTGAATCTCTGCCAAAGAGTCGCGGGTGCCGCCGTATCTAGGGCTAATTCACTCATGTGTTTTTGCGCAATAAGCGCGGATCGAGCGCCGCTTTAACCAAGTCGGCAATTAAGTTTAAGACCAACAACGCCACGGCGTAAATTAAAGTGGTCCCCAAGATAAGCGTGATGTCGCGGTTAATAATCGCGGTCACAAATAAACGTCCCAAGCCAGGCACATCGAATAAGGATTCTACTACGAAAGTTCCGGAAACTAAGGCGGCAGTCGCTGGACCCAGGTAAGTCACCACCGGCAGAATGCCATTTCTTAAAACGTGAATGAATCTTACACGGAAAGGCGAAATGCCTTTGGCCTTTGCGGTGCGAATATAATCTAGTTGGCCCACTTCCAATAACTCACCGCGCGTCAGACGCGCCAAAGGTGCGGCGGTAATTAAACCTAAAGTCAACGCAGGTAAAACCAAGTGAATGGGTGAACCCCAGCCACAAGGAGGAAGCCAACCTAAAGTTTTTGAAAATAATAAAGAAAGAATCGGACCTAAAACAAATGCCGGTAAGCAGATTCCTAATAAGGCAAAGCCCATCGGCACACGGTCTAAGGAAGAATTAGGGTACGACGAAGCTAAAACTCCCACCGGTATTCCAATCAAGACTGCCAAGATAATTGAGACGGTTCCTAAAATAAGAGAAACAGGGATTCTTGATCCAATAATTTCATTCACCGTCCATCCTGGGTATTTCAGCGAAGGCCCTAAATCTCCCTGTAATAAGTTTTTAATATAGTTCTTAAGTTGGATAACCAGGGGCTGATCCAAACCATAATAAGCTTCGAGACGTAGTTTCACTTCGGGCGGCAGCGGACGTTCCTTATCGAAGGGCCCACCCGGCACGGCATGAGCTAAGAAAAAAGTGGCAATGACGACCAGCAGGAGAACAGGAACCATTTCCGCCAGCCTTTTTAACACATACAAAAACATTAGGGATTAGCGGCTTTAACTTTTTTCTCTAATTCTTCAGTCGTCGGAGGTGGCGGTAAACCGCGCGCATCGGAACGCGACCAACCCATGCGGTCTGAAACTGTTTCATATTCTTTATCATTGAGTGAACTACCTGACTTTAAACGCGTTTGGCGAACTTCACTATCACGGTGCATCTGGTCGATGGATTCTTTTTCCGAACGTTCGCGATAAGAGGAGCAACCCATCAACAATGCTGAAGCTGCGATGCTCGTTAATAAAAATCTCATAGCTTTACTATTCAGCGAGATCATCATGGCTCAAGCACGGACAGACTTTAGATAAATTTAATCGACTACGCGAGCGTGCGACCACGTCGTAGAAAAAATCGCGGATGAATCGTGGGATAATTTTTAGGCTCAGACCGACCCAGGGCCAAAGGCCGTCCGATTTACTTAAAAGATAAATCACGGCAGCCGATCGCACTAATCGACGAGAGCCAACCCAAACGACCACCGTATCATTGTCACCCCCGGGAGGTTCGCCCAAAATTCGGGCTACTTCGCCCGCATTTTTGGCAAAAATGAAATGCTTACTCTGGTTTCGAGCACTAAACCAAATCATCGTTCGATTACAGAGCGTGCAATCCCCGTCAATGAGGACAATAGCTGGGCTAATCGACATAGCCATAGAGTGAAGAAATCAGCCCAAGAGTGAAGGCCTTTTAGTCCATTTCAGACATTATTAGGAAAAGAGTTCAAAACGTCGAAAAGCGCTTGTCATCATACTCCCAGAGTGCCAAATAAGCCCTTCCTACTGGTCTGGAAGGGTATCCAAGTGGCTAAAGGTCGCGGACTGTAAATCCGTTCAGCTTCGCTGTTCGTGGGTTCGAATCCCACCCCTTCCACCAGCAGGAATTTCAAAGCCCCCGAAGAAAGCGGGTATTTTGATTAAATCCGCGTTGACTCCGAGGGCTAGCCACGGCTTCCCTAATACTTCACATGGCCAACATCAAAGCTAACAAAAAGAGCGTCCGTCAGACCGCCGCTCGCGCCGCTCGTAATAAGATCGTCCGCACCCGTCTGAAATCCCTCGTTAAAGGTTTCACTGCTGGCGCACCCGCCGCAGTCGCCTCACTCGTTGCCTCAGCTGCCGACAAAGCAGTTAAGTCCGGCGTGATTCATCGCAATAAGGCTAATCGTATCAAGGCTCGCCTCGCGAAGAAATTAGCGGCTGCTAAAAAATAGTGATTTAAAGTTTTTCCTAAAAACCCCGCCGTCTTCACGACGTCGGGGTTTTTTATTTTAATTATGACCAAGCCTCTCTCCATCGGATTTCCTAGCGGACTCTTTGGCGAGGAAGCCTTGCGACTCGATATCCTGCAACAAGGCGAGGGTTGGTTCGCGATTTCTAAACCTGGGCAAATTCCTTTCGACGACCATCCGTGGCAAAACGGAGAAACGCATTTGATTGGGGCCATTCGCTCACAACTCGAAATGGGTAAACCCGAAATCGTGCGATTGGGTTTACAAGAACCTGCTTCAGCTTTCGGACCTGAACCCGAAGTCTCGGGAGTGGCCGTGGTCGCCGATCGCGCCAGCACTTTAGCTGCGTGGCGTGACGCTCTGGGGTCTTTTCAACTACAATTCACCTATACGCTCATGGCTAAAAATGAAGACGCTCCTAACGAAGGCGGGGTGTGCGATTTATCGATTGGCATGGATGATACCCGCAGGCGGGCCTTTATCTCTAGTCACCGCGGGAAACAAGCAGAGACCGATTTCATCGGCGGGGAAGTTTTTAATGGCTGGCGACAGTGGACGGCAAAAACCCGTTACCCTCGACGCGATCAAATACGCATCCACGCCCATGAGTGCGGAATTAAAATCGCCGGTGAATTAAACTATGAACGCACGGGTCGAATTACTTTAGCCGACACCGTCAGACGCGGAAGAATCAATAAAGGCGAAGATCATCCCCTCCATCGCTGCTTACTCCTTCATCTACAAAAAGTCGAAGGAGTCGTGGATGGTAAAGCATTTGAAATTGAAGCGCCCTTGCCCACCGACTTCGCCACGGTCTTAAAGCGACTACGCAAAGGTGTTTAGATTCGCGGCACCATCGAGTCGTAGCACAATTATCTTTTAATATTATCCTCTCCCGCGTGTGAGGCCATCGCTTCGCGTCTCAAACTATCTTCGCGGTACGACATAAATAAATACAAACCGACCCCCACACAAATACACGAGTCGGCGATATTAAAAGCGGGGAAACGATAATAAGGTAAATGAATATCAATAAAATCGATCACGTGATCACCGAGCAATCGATCAATCACGTTTCCGAGGGTACCGCCGACAAATAAACCAAAGGCAAGTTGTCCGTAACTCAATTCACGCATCAAAGGTTTTCGCCAACGCCAAATTAAAGCCAGCACGGCAAAAGCCAGAAAAATAAGAATGGGCTTAACATCCTGCTGCGCACCCAGACCCCAAGCGGCCCCTTTGTTGCCGACATGCACTAACCAAAATCTGGAAAAAATAATGATTGGTTGGCGGTCGGGATCATCGAGAAAATAAGCACCAAAGGGAATCGTTTGAACGACCCAAACTTTGGTCAGCCAATCCAACAAAACGGATACGCCCATGACGCACCAGAATGTGCGATAGGGACGAAACCGATCAAACTGGATTAAGCCTGAGCTCAAGTCTCGGGAGTGTCATCTTCACCGCCGCCACCGCCGGAACCGAATCCGACTTCATCACCGATTTCGCCGAGAGGATTACCCCCACGACGACGGCTAGCGCGACGAGTCCGTTCGAGTTCTTTTTGGCCTTCGAGCGAATAACGGGTGAAAGGAACAGCCATCAAACGAGCGTGCGGAATAGACTTATTGGTGATTTCACAAACACCGTAAGAGTTTTTCTTCATACGTACAATAGCGTCCGAGATTTCTTTAAGGGCCTCTTGCTCGTTCGAAATGAGGGAGAGCGCGAAGTCACGATCGGCGGTATCGCTACCCGCATCGGCCATGTGTTGTGAGTAGCCAGAAAGGTCACCAGCGTCCTCTTTACCGTTCTTCTTGAGTGCTTCTTCGGAGTGAAAAGCCAAGCCCTTCTGAATGGCTTCACGCATTGCCATCAAGAGGTGGTAATAGCGGCGAAGTTTTTCGGGAATTTCTTTAACTTCATCACCCGCACTAGAGCCCTTACGGAAAGGATTAGATCCGCCCAATAAATCAGCAATCGAAGCGGATTCAACATTAAGAACTTTAACGGGTTGAGCACGGGATGAAGTGGCCGCTCTCTCACGCGCCTTACGTTCCTCGTCGGGCACCCATAAATTCAGTTTCGAGCCACCCTTCTTATGGGCCTTTAAAAACTCATGAACGTTTTCGACGGTGAAAAATTGTAACTTCGGACGAACGGGAGCCTGCAACACAGCTTCTACTTTAACATTTTTTGCATCACGATGGCTATCAAGGGTGGCTTTTTGTTTGTCGTGCTTAGCCTTGTTATCGATTTTGGCTGTGCCCTTAGCGTTTTTACCAGCAGGCACTTTGGCGACCACCGCAGGCTTCTTCGCGTCTACTTTTTTGGTAAGAGGTTTAACCGGAGCCTTCGCACTTTTGACGGGAGCAGCAGGTTTAACATTCTTTTTTGTAAGCGGCTTGGCTTTGATCGGCGCCGTAATTTTTTTAGCAACAACGATAGGCTTCTTCGGTGAAGATTTAGCTGCAGGTTTTTTTGCGGCTGATTTTTTGGGAGGAGTTTTCTTAGGCATGAAAATTAGCTGAGTGAAAATTTAGAAGCGAGGGCTTCGCGGCAACGTGGAGAGACCATACCAAATTCTCCAGCATTCACAAGTTCAGGAACCCAGCGCCAAGAGCGTGGGCAACGCACCCCAAGTGCGTGGTCTACTTTAAATGTCAAGTCAGCCCCAACCGTCGGAGTCAGAGTCACCGCCGAAACTATCCAAAACTCGCTTAAAAGTTCAGAATAACGACTTAATAGGGCAAAATCCTTATTCTGAGGATCGGCCGAAACGTCCACCGCGGCCTCGAGGGATTGTCCGATTTTCTTCTCCTGACGTAACTTCTCGAGAGGGATATTCACCTGCGCGGCTAAATTTTGGATAGCGATAAAGGCCACATGAGCCTCCAGGCCGGTAGCATCTTCCCACTCGCTTTCGACTACTGGCCAATCCTGCAAGTGCACAGCAGTGTCATCGTTGTACTCGGTTTTGTGATGCAGATGTGACCAAGCTTCATCCGCTGTAAAAGGTACGAAAGGCGCAATGAGTTTTAAGTATACTTGCAGAACTTGATAAAGCGCGGTCTGTGTGGAACGACGCAGCGGATGATTCACCGCCATGGTGTATAAACGATCCTTAACAATATTATGATAGGTCGCGGATAAGGTTCCGGTCGTAAATGCCGCAATCGCAGCCGCGGCACGATGGAACTCATAACGCTCACAGGCGTCGGAGACTTCACGAATGAGTTTTGCGGTCTCCACTAAGACCCAGCGATCAATGAGAGATAATTTTCCGGTGGGGACAGTATCGGTACTTGGATTAAAGTCGTGCAAGTTTCCTAGTTGATAGCGGAGCGAGTTACGCATTCCGCGATATTGATTCGAGATCGTCTCGAAGATTGCATCCGAAATGGGGATATCGCTTTGATAATTTTCTGAAGCCACCCACAGACGAACAATATCGGCGCCGTATTTTTTGACATAGTCATCCGCCGTTTGTGGTTTGCCTGAATTATCTGACTTGGAAATTTTCTGACGTTTCTCATTCACCACAAATCCGTGAGTGAGTACCGCGCGATACGGGGGTGCACCTTTAACCGCAATCGCGGTCCAGAGTGATGATTGGAACCAACCACGATGTTGGTCGGATCCTTCTAAATATAAATCAGCGGGCCAGTGTAAGTCGGGGTGGAGTGCGCAGACTGCTAAGTGACTGGAACCAGAATCAATCCAAACGTCGAGTGTATCACTACCCTTCTTTAAATCCTTCGGCCAATTCGCAGGCACAGGTGCGCCGTTAAGAACCTCGTTCACCTCCGTCGCCCACCACCAATCTCCACCCTGCTTCGTAACTTGAGCCGCGACGTGACGAACCACACCTGCATCCAAATAAGAATCGCCCGTGGAGGGTGAATAAAATGAAGGAATCGGAACACCCCAAGCACGCTGACGAGAGATACACCAATCCGGACGGCCTTCGAGTGCCGCGCGAATACGATTCTCTCCGCTCGCTGGAATCCATTTTACCTGACTGACCGAAGCTAAAGCTTTAGCGCGAAGTCCACCGCGATCTAATCCAACGAACCATTGATCAAGTGCGCGAAAAACCACCGGCGACTTCGAACGCCAACAATGAGGGTATTGATGCTCAAAGGTGGATGATTTGATAAGGGCACCCTTCGCTTTTAAGATTGTGAGTACGGCAATGTTCGCAGGATTTTTTCCTTCGGTTTCTAAAACGGTAACGCCAACTAATTCCTGAGGCACACGTCCATCATCAGCGTATGTTCCATCGTCACGAACCGGACAATAAGGTTCGAGACCATATTTATTTCCGGTTTGAAAATCCTCTAAGCCGTGTCCGGGTGCCGTGTGAACACAGCCCGAACCTGCATCGGTCGTTACGTAGTCAGCTAAAACCACGGGAGCGTCACGCTCAATAAAAGGATGGCGCGGTAACAGGCCTTCGAGATTTTTTCCTTTAACTTTAAATCCATCAACGGCGCCTTCTAATCCACATTCATTAACAAAAGCATCACGACGAGCAGTGGCTACGAGATAAGATTTTTCTCCGTGGATTACTTCGACGTAATCGAACTCAGGGTGAACCGCGATCGCGAGATTGGCGGGCAACGTCCAAGGAGTCGTGGTCCAAATCACTACGTACAGAGGATGAGCGGGCTTAAGTCCTTTGCTCTCCGGTTGAGTGACCGGGAACGCTACCCAAATGGAGTAAGAGCGTTTCGTGATGTATTCGATTTCCGCTTCTGCTAAAGCGGTCTGACAGGGAATCGACCAGTAAACGGGTTTCTTCGAACGATAGACCAAACCTTGTTCAACGAAATTAGAAAATCCTTTTAGAATTTCAGATTCATAAACGGGATCCATCGTACGGTATTCCGATTTCCAATCGGCCAGAACTCCTAAACGACGGAATTGACCGCGTTGTTTTTCGATGTAGCTCGCCGAAAATTCCGCACACGCTTTGCGAATACCCAAAGGTTCTAAGGTTTGTTTATTCGCCTGCAGTTCTTTCATTACTTTATGCTCAATCGGCAAGCCGTGACAATCCCAGCCAGGCACATACGGCGTACGCAAACCTTTCATCGATTTGAAACGCAGGATAGAATCTTTTAAAAGTTTGTTGAGTGCCGTTCCGATATGAACGTCGCCGTTGGTGAAAGGCGGACCGTCGTGCAGAACGAACGCTGGCTTACCTGCGGCACGCTGCTGGATTTTTTCATATAATTTAAGGCGATCCCAGTGGGTAATTCGCACAGGTTCGCGCTCAGCCAACCCTGCCCGCATGGGGAAGTCGGTCACAGGTAAATTCAGGGTGTCCTTGAGCTCTACGGCCATAATTGATAAAGTTTATTGAGTGTTAATTAGCGGGTGGCAATACCCCACCGGGCGGGCAGAATGATGGAGATACACCTATTGGCAAGGGGTAGATGCGAGAAAATGACCACCCACTATCAAATATAAAAGGTAAAAATCGGGTAGTATTGACAGACATTGAGATAAAGCCACCAATGTTGAATCCATGGATAACTTGAAGCCAAAGCTGGTCACCAAACAAGGGGCAATCATCGATGTCACCCTGACGCTCATTTTCTTCGCAGCCATGACGGACGTTCTTAAAAACCACGTGCCTTGGGTCGAAGCCGGCGAATTCGCAGTCTTACTCGGGGGCGCCTATGCCTCAGCCTGCCTTTCGGGTGTATTCTGGTTAGCCCTCTCACTCTTCCGAGTCACGCTCGCTGACCAAGTTCTGCAAAAAGTAGAATCGCAGAAGAATAACTAATTAAAAATTCTTCCGTCCAAAGAAGGCCAGCTCACTGCTGGCCTTCTTTTTTGGACAAATCAGCCGAAAGCGCGGTCTCAATTTCTTTTCTTAATTCGTTAGCCGCCCTACGCTCCTTTAAGAACTCTTCCCACTGCTGATCCAATTCTTCGGGCTTGGCGGTAGAAAAATTTTCCAACCACGTACCCAGCGTTCGCCAAGCATTATGATAAATAGGATTTTGCCGTAAAACCTCTCGACGCAAAGCAACCAGGCGTGACTTCATTTCTAATTGTACACCTTGGGCATCGCGATTTTTAACCGCCATCGGGCCGGTTAAAATGACATCACCCTGACCTAAATCGAAAACGAATCTCGATAAATCATCGAGCGTCTCAGCCGATTCGCGCATACCCAAACTCACGGGTGTCCGATTTAATAATAAATTTGCCCGCACCGTTAACCACCAGCTTTCATCGAGGGATTTGTGCTTAACTACTAATTTTAAAATATCTTCACCCTGTGCGCTGTTAATGAGAATTTTGGTTTGTTCAGCACTCGTGCCTATTTCATTGCGGACCGCTCGCCAAAACAGAAAAGATTCCAAGTCGGACGCCTGCCCTTTTATAATTTTATCTAATGATGACGGGGTGTTTGTACGGCCTTGACGAT
Source organism: Opitutales bacterium (assembly GCA_040398005.1). Lineage (GTDB taxonomy): Bacteria > Verrucomicrobiota > Verrucomicrobiia > Opitutales > UBA953 > UBA953. The sequence goes on along the minus strand of JBBAUX010000004.1, from coordinate 61,451 downwards.
ACCACCAATCCACCATCGCCGGGCGCAATAATCCAGTGATCTCCGACTTCAAAGCTTGGCGCAACCAGACGGGACTCTTGTCGTAGGGCCGCCCTCCCGCCAAAGCGGCACGGGCTAACCAGGTACACGCGACCGCCTCAGCCACTTGGTCCGAAATATCTTCTTTCGTATTAATATTAATTTGCGTGAGAATTTCTCCGCTCAAATTTCTCACTGAAACGGGAGGAGCGTTTTTGACTTCTACTAACTCAATGCGTGCTTTAGGAGGAGGCAAAGCCGGCATGAATAATACCTGCTCCATGTAGCGGTTGATGGCCTCACAGTGCGAAGCGACAAAACTTAACTCGTTTAAATTATATCCTAAAACCACACCCAGTGAAGTCTCGTTAATATAGAGATGCGGCTCAGCGCGGGGAACTTCCGGAGTCGCAGGCGGAGTCGTTAAAAGGATACAAGCAGCCAACAAACTGAACATACATTAAGATCCCGCAAAATGATCTTCATTCACTTCAACGGGCTCGCCGCCTGAAAGATACAGAGGCTCGCCCAAAGGTGTTTGATCATTTTTCCAAACCTCAACCGTTGCCGGCGCTTCCGGATCTAGAGAAATCCACTGCCAGCGACCGATTCCTAAAAATGTCATCGGAATACCTTTTTCCATACTCAAACCAGGACCCGTACCACGCACATAAGGCTTATTTCCAATACCAATCATGAGGTTGATCGTTAGTGCGGTGCCCTGGGCAGATGCTGTAGCAGGAGCGGCTTTTTCTTCAACCGGCTCCGCTTCGGTTTTCGCCACTTCTTCAATTTCTACCTCCACTTCTTCCGCCTCTTCAACTTCTTCATCATTTACATCTTCTTCATCATCAGAAATAACCGCTTCGGCCTCCGGCTCTTCTTCCTGGACGGAAGCTGGACTAGGAGCGGAGGCCTTAGAGGGGTTTTCCTGAATCGATTTCACCTGAGATTGTAAATCATCTATACGGTCACTCGTTTTCTCAATTTGTTGACCGACCTTTTTAATTTCATCGCGCACTTTCTTAAAGTCATCCGCCACTTCTTCCGTGTCTGCCACCACGCCGCGCAGGGTATTCGTGAGCGAACCTACCTTTTCGTTTAAATCATCAATGTCTTCTTTCTTCGCCGACGAAGCCGCTGAACTTATATCTTTTTCAACCGACTTCACTTTATTCTCTAAAATCGCAAAAGCCGATTTGATTTGGTTGATTTCCGTCGAAGCGCGCTGAGCAATCGCTTCACTGGCCGAACGACTATTTTGTTCCACTTCAGTGAGACGACGGGAAAGGACTTCCATCGCGGATCTAAATTCATCGCGTTGTCGATCGAGCTCTTCTTTCAGTGCAGCCCGCAAGCGAGCCTGCTCAGCCATTCTTTCTTTTTTGTCTCCGCCCTCCGACATCACCGGGATAACGACAATTAACGAAGCAATTAAAATGCCCGCACCCGCGAGAAAAGCATCCCAGCCGTCTCGCTTCGGAGCGTCGGAATATATAAATAAAATGGCGAGCACCGCCAGAAAATCTGCGGCGACTAGAAACCATTTCTCTTGAAGTATTTTTTCGATTTCGCGGTTCTTCATGGGTAGTTTTAGGGGTAAATTTATCTGGGTCTCTCAACAAAACCCACCTTACGGTTAACTTTTGAGAGAACCTTAAAGGCACGACTTTGGGCCTGTTCTGCACCTGTTTTAAAGATTTTATCTAACTCCGTGCGGTCTTTAATCAGCGTTTCATAACGCGTACGTACTGGATTCAAAGTAGCGACCACGGCGTCCGCGACGGCCTTCTTGAAATCACCATAACCTTTACCGATAAATTTATTTTCTAACGTAGAAATAGATTCACCCGTACAAGCGGAAAGGATGGTTAAGAGATTAGAAACGCCGGGCTTATCTTCAGCAAATTTTACTTCGCTACCCGAATCAGTGACCGACGACATAATCTTTTTTCGAATCTCGGACTCGGAGTCGGTAATATAAATAGTCGATGATTGATTAGGGTCAGACTTCGACATCTTTACCGAGGGATCTTGCAACGACATAATGCGTGAGCCTACTTTCGAAATAAAAGGTTCAGGAATTTTAAAGGTGTCCGAATAACGATGATTAAATTTTTCCGCCAAATCTCGGGCTAATTCTAAATGTTGCTTCTGGTCATCACCCACGGGAACTAATTCTGCGTTATAGAGTAAAATATCCGCCGCCATGAGCACGGGATAAAAAAGTAGCCCTGCATCAACCGACTCATGCTTGCGGGCCTTGTCTTTAAACTGCGTCATGCGTTCTAATTGACCCAACGGACAGAGGCAGCCTAAAATCCAGGCGAGTTCAGTATGTCCGATAACATGAGACTGCGCGAATAAATGACTTTTAGAAGGATCGAGCCCGCACGCGATGTACTGAGCCAAACAAGAATAAGTATTATCTCTCAACTCGGCTGGAACCTGGCGCACGGTGATGGCGTGCTGATCTACGATTCCAAAGAAGCATTCGTAGTCGTCCTGCATGCGGCCCCAGTTAAGCACGGCGCCTAAATAATTACCCAGATGAAGCCTCCCAGTGGGCTGGGCACAGGTTAGAACCACCGGCTTGGCGGGCTTTTTATCAGCTGAATCAGTCATTCCTTGCCCGTAGAGTGGCAAGAGGTGGGCAAATCTTCAAGCGGATTGGGAGATTAGTGACGCTTGAAAATATAAGCATACCTGTTTTAGTACGATTACCCTATCCACTTTCACCATGAATCCGTTACCGACGCCCACAAACACTGCCGCCTTGGCCAATTTAGAGGATATACTATTCAATCCAGCAGTCTTGATTGCCCTAGCCTTTTTCACCGGCTGGGCCGTGAAAAAAATCCTCGGCTGGCTGGGCAGCAAATTAACCCGTAGCCCGATTGCCAAGGTACTGATCACCGCCGCTGGCAAAAGCCTTCAAGTCCTCCTGCCTGCTTATACCGTCTGGCTCTTAGTCGATCATAACATGGTGCATATTTCCGTCAGCAAACAGGAATATTTTAAAATCGGAACGAGCCTCTTATTATCACTCGCTCACACGACCACCGTCTATCACTTCGTCCTCGTTCCCATCGCCTGGGCTCAAAAATTTGCCGATCAAACTGATAATAAATTGGACGATGTTCTCGTCCCCATGATCAGCACCGTGATTCGCGTCGCGGTTGTATTAGTAGGCACAGTAAAGGCGGTTTCTATTATCGACTCCGAAACCGCGAAGTCCGTCCTCGCTTTACTAGCTACGGGAGCGGTGGCCGTAGGTTTCGCCGCGCAAGATACCATCAAAAATATCTTCGGCGCCGTCATGCTTATCATCGATCAGCCTTTTACCCTCGGTGATAATATTAATATTGGAACGCACGAAGGTAAAGTAGAGTCACTGGGACTTCGCTCCACCGTCATCGTCCTCTTAGATGGTCAACGTGTGGCTATTCCGAATGGCGACTTGGCCAGCCGCTCCATTGTAAACATCACCCGTCGTGACTACATTCGCGCCCAAGACTTGGTGCATTTAGAAATGAATACGCCCGCCGAGAAAGTGAAAGAAGCCGTGGAAATCATCCGGGAACTTTTAGCGAAACACGATGAATTTGATCGTCGCATGCCGCCCCTCGTTCACGTCATGGAGTTTGGCGAGTGGGCAATTAATATTCGATTCATGTATTGGTATAAACCCAACCTCGCTAAACAAATGGACTTCAATGAAAAATTAATGATTCAAATTTCAGAGAGATTTCAAAAATCTGGCATTCGCTTGGCCGCCCAAGGCACTCCACAAATCCGCTAATTTATGACGCTCATCGAAGTAAAAAATTTAAAAAAATCTTACGGGCCGATTCACGCTGTCCGCGGGATTTCTTTCTCTGTCGAACGCGGAGAAGTCGTCGGTTTTCTCGGGCCCAATGGCGCTGGTAAATCAACCACGATGAAATTAATCGCCGGACACCTACGCGCCGACCACGGCGAAGCCATCGTCGCCGGTTTTGATATTTCCGCTCATCCTATCGAAGCTAAAACCCACCTGGGTTACTCTCCCGAAGGTGCTCCTGCCTATAGCGAAATGACCGTCAGAGAATTTTTACGTTTCGCTGCCGACCTCCGCAATCTTCCCAATCCATCAGAACGAGTTAAGAAAACCCTCGAGCTGTGCCGATTAAATGAAGTCGCTCATCAAACGGTAGATACCCTTTCTAAGGGTTACCGCATGCGCCTCGGGTTCGCCCAAGCCGTGATTCACGACCCTGAAGTATTAATTTTGGATGAACCGACGGATGGATTGGATCCTAATCAAAAATTTGAGGTGCGTCGCATTCTTAAAGAGATGGCCTCACGTAAAGCCGTCATCGTCTCCACTCATATCCTCGAAGAAATCGATGAGCTCTGCACCCGCGTCATTGTCATCGCTCACGGCGAAGTACGCTGCGATGAATCGAAAGAAAAATTTCTCCAACGTGGAACCGACTTGAACGAAGTCTTCCGCAAACTCACTGCCTAAATTTATGTCTTCTGAATCTTCTCCGTCCACCCCGAGTGCACCGTCCGCAGTCTGGGCAATTTTCAATCGCGAATTTGCCGGCTACTTTCGCACGCCCTTAGCTTACGTTTTCTTAGCAGTCTTTAATGCCTTCGCGATTTCTTTAGCCTTCTTCGTGGGCAATATTTATGAAGCGGGTGTCGCTAATCTCGATCGATTCTTTCTCTATCATCCATGGCTCTGGGCTTTCCTCGCTCCCGCTGCTGGCGCGAGACTCTGGGCCGAAGAACGTCGCCAAGGAACCATCGAACTTTTACTGACCTGGCCTATTTCCGTTTGGCAAGTAGCCGTGGGGAAATTCTTAGCCGCGTGGCTTTTTCTAGCGACTGCACTTTTCATTACCCTACCGATTGCCTTTACCATTGGCTATCTCGGCGACCCCGATGTTGGCGTAATCGTTTCAGGTTATCTTGGCTCACTACTTTGTGCGGGAGCTTGCCTTGGTATTGCATCGATTGCCTCCGCACTCACCCGCAATCAAGTCATCGCCTTCGTTACCGGATTCTTGGCCTGCTTCCTTCTCGTCCTCATCGGCTACGGGGTGTTCGATGAATTTATTGGCGGACTATTCTCGCGCAATATTATCGAAGAAGTTCGTCGCCTCGGACTCTGGCGCAACCTCGAACCTTTCACCCTCGGTCTCGTTGATTTAAGACCCGTTGCTTATTTCTTAACCCTCTCCTTCGGAGGACTAGGCTTAAGCACCATCATCATCGAACGTCGCTAATTTAACATGTCACGCCTCCAAACCTTCTTGGCTATTTTTGCGGTAATCGCCGCTGCCATCTTTGTTAATCTTCTCGTCAGCACCCTCAGCCCACGAGCCGACCTCACCGAAGACCGCACCTTCACGCTCTCGGAAGGTTCACTTAAAATTATAAATAAAATCGAAGAGCCTATCACGCTCGAACTCTACGCGAGTCGCTCCGATGTTAAATTGCGTCCTTACCTCGAGAGCTACTCACGTCGGATCGAAGTTCTTCTTCGCGAATACGTCGCCGCCTCTAAAGGAAAAATTAAGTTAGTAATAACCGACCCCAAGCCCGACACCAAAGAAGAACAACGGGCCCAGCGTTATGCCTTAAGTGGTATGGGTGCACTCAATGGTACGGCCTACCTAGGACTCACCATTCAACAGGCCGACACGATTAAGGTAATTAATGTTTTTGATCCGAGCCGTGAAAAATTCCTGGAGTACGACATTTCAAAATTAATCACCTCCGCGATGCGCTTAGACCGACCCAAGCTCGCCCTAATTAGCACTTTAGCGATCACTACCGGACTGCCCCAAGGTGGACAACAAGAGCCTGGCCCAGCCGATGTTTTGATTTCCGAATTAAGTCAGACCTACGAAGTCACAGCATTAAGTAATCAATCTGAAGAATTACCGAAAGACACTAGCGTGGTTCTTTTAATTCATCCGCATAATCTCTCCGACAAACTTGCCTACTCGGTTGATCAATTTCTTCTCAACGGTGGCTCCATCTTCGCCGCTGTCGACCCACTCTCGCGTTTCCAAAAATACCAACAAGGGGGCATGCCCTTTCAAGTTTCTCCCATGCTGGCCATGGGCGCAGCGAGCGATCCAGGCTTGTTCAAGGCCTGGGGAGTTAACGTAGACATTGAAGCACTGACGGGGGATGCGGAACATTCCGTCGCAATTCGCGGTTCACGCGGACAGCCTATCCAATACCCCGCTGCTTTCTCCGTCACTTCAGAATCCTTTGCCAAAGATTCCATGTTAGTATCCTCCTTACGCGAAATTTCTTTCATGGAGGCAGGCAAAATGAGTTTAATTTCCGGAGCGGAAAAACGGATCAAGATGGAGCCCTTAATTACACTAAAGAATGCCACCTCAGGTTCAGTCGCTACGAGTATCGCCAATGCCGGACCATTCGAAAAAACTACCGCTAGTTTTGCCGTGAATAAGGAAGCGAAAATTTTAGCCGCATTGTTTACTGGAAACTTCCCATCTGCCTTCCCCTTAGGTGCACCGACCGATAACAAAAAGCCCGCCGCACCTTCTAAGACTGTGCATCTAAAAGAATCAGCCAAACCTGGAAAACTCTTGGTCGTTGCCGACTCGGATTTCCTTTTGGATCCGTTTACCGTCCGACAAAAACAAATGAACGGACAAATCGTCGCTGAAGAAATTAATGATAATCTCAAGTTCGTGGTGAGTGCACTCGAAAGCTTAGGCGGTAGTAACGACTTAGTAAGTCTTCGCGCCAAAGGCACATCACTCCGCCCTTTCAAGGTAGTCGCCAATCTCGAACGTGAAGCGCAAATCAAATACCAATCGAAACTCGATCAGATCGAGAAAAGTATCGAAGCGGCGAATACCAAGATTACCGAAATATCAAAACGTTCAGGCGGAGATCTATCTAAAGGGCTAGTGATTACTCCAGAATTGCAGAAGGAGCTCGAACGATTCCAAACGGAGATAGAAAAACTATCTGAAGAGCGGAGAATTATTCGCCGGGGATTAAACGAAGACGTCAACTCCCTCGGTCGCCGCCTGCAAATTATCAATCTGCTCATCGGACCCGCCATCGCCGCGCTCTTTGGTCTACTTTACACACTCTACCGTCGTCGTAAAAGCGCCTAATCTCTATGCGAAATAAAACCCTCTTAGTGGGCACACTGGTGCTTGGACTGATTACCCTCGTTGTCTTAAATTTTAATAAATCGAGCGACGAAGTTAAACCTGTCACTAAACCCTTAATCGATAATGAGATTCTTAATCGCCCAGCCCGCCTTGTGATTAAGAGCGGTGGAAAAACATCGACCATCGAGCAGTTCCATGGCCTTTGGGTAGTTAAAGAACGATTTGATCTGCCTGCCGATATCGAAAATCGCCTGCTCCCTTTAATCGCCTCTCTTCAAAAAACTGAGAACTTCGGCCTGCTCACCAGTAATCCCAAACGTCTCGAAAAGCTTAATTTGTCGGACGCTTTAATTTTAATCACCGGTGAGAACGGAAAGACTTTTGCCGCTGAAATAGGCAAGCCGACCGATGACGCGCTCGGAAATGCGATGCGTATCCAGGGAGAAACCTCGGCTATTCGGACGAATTTCACGGGATACATCGAGGCAGACCCCGCCGCTTGGATTAATCCTGTTTTATATTCTATTAAACCCGAAGAGGTTAAAAGTGTGACCTTTAAATTTGCGGACGGAAAAACTGTCTTTGCGCGCTCAGCCAAAGATAAAAAATTTAATGATCAAGAAAATCCTTGGTTAGAGGACTTTGTACTCAATCTTGCGACACTGCGCATCACGGATGCGCAAGGAAAAGGCATTACCACAACCGAACTGGCATTTAAACAATCCAGTGCCATCATTTTTGATTTATTTGAGGGTGGATCTATCACGACCACTTGGGCCAAGGAGACTAATCCCGAATCCAAAGAGCCTAAATACTTTGTGCGTGTTCAACACTCAGACCCCAAAAATAAAATCAACCAAGTGGGTCAAAAAGCCGAGTTCCTCTGCCCCTCCTGGTTGATGGAGCAAATTCCGACATCCACAGCGGATCTTAATAAAAGATTAAGTCCGCCCACCGAAAACACCAAATAATTAAGTGTTTTACAAAAGCCCTTGCAACTTTGGCCAAGGGCTTTTTCGTATCTATCTGTAATGGTCATCGCTGAAGCCCAAACATTATCAACCTACCTTCCGGTCTTAATCCAAGCCGGACTAGGCCTTATGTTGCCCGCCATTATTTTGGCAGCGAGTCACATCTTTGGTCAGCGCGCGAAAGGAAATTATATTAAAGATAAAGCATACGAGTGCGGTCTGCCCGCGGAAGGCAAAGTACATCCCCGTTTCGCGGTTAAATTTTACGTGACCGCAATGCTCTTTATCCTTTTTGATATCGAAGTAGTCTTTCTCGTCCCTTGGGCTTTGGTCTACCGAGAGTTTTTAGCTGCTGGCATTGCCATCACCGCGGCCACCTCCGTTTTCCTCTTCACTCTAGTTCTGGGGCTCGCTTATGAAATTAAGCGCGGTGCCCTCGAGTGGGATAAGTAAATTATTTCGTCTTATCCATGGCCTCAATCAGCCCGTAAGTGCGCTGATTGACTTCACGCATCGCTTCCAATAAGGGCGGATACGGTACATAGCGAGATGTTACGATTCCTTTGTTAGAATCTAAATTAGAGGGATCGACTCCTTTGGCATCAGAATCGTTATCGGCGTACTTAAACCAATGCCAACCGACACAACCTGGATGCTTTAAGAGTGAGAGAGTGAAATTCTGGTAATACAGACCACGATCCTTTTGCGTATGCACGAGCCAACCTGCCCCGCCTGTGTTAGCCATTCCACTGTCTTCCGCCTTCGCATACCATTCTGTGATAATAAAGGGCTTTTGTGCATTCTTCAGCCACATATCCATAAGCTCCTTACTAGGAGTCCACGCATAGTAATAGTTAACTGAGATAACATCACAATAACGACCAGCGGCTTTAAACACCGCTGGAAAGTTGTAAGCAGCCGAATGGTAGCGGACCCCAAGAATCATGTGATTAGGGTCAACCTCACGTATCGCAGAAGTTGTGATTCTAAAATAATAATCGGCAGCATACTCTAAGAAGGCCGAACGATTTTCATCAGTTATTTTATCCTTATTGATTTTATTTTTCACCAACCATGCCTCGACAGCTTTTCGACCAGCTTCATCGTCACCGAGTTTAAGAAATTTATCTAACAGATTTAAACGCCATGGCATTTCATTATCGGTAAAATAACCCATGAGCCAGGGGTTGTTTTTATCCTTCATTAACTTCTGAGACTCTTTTTTGCAGTGTTCAGCAAACTCTGGATCAAAGATAAACGGACAATCACCAGGATAAGACATATTTCCTCTACCCATCTTAGCGCCTTTGGTTTTTCCGTAACTCGCCATCAGGGAAAGTAGCTTAGTTGAAACCAGACGAGGTTCCACCGACTCCAAGGATGCATCATCGGACCACGACCCAGTACCATTAAATCCATTTTCGGTGAGCTGCGTAGCGGTTGCTCGAGCCCACCCTTCTTTATTCTTAAAATTTTTGTTTAACTCCTCTTTCGCACCATCAGTGGGAATGGTATTTACCGAGGCGATGCCGCGATGGATAAAGCGGCCGCCCAAGGGATCGATTATCCACCATCGACCCTTGATATTTTCCACGCGAAAGAAACCGGTCGCTTTTTGCTTCGGCTCAATCACTCCGCTATACTTATTCAAACCACTATCCACTTTAACCGAAGGCATATCCGCCAAGGTTATCGTCTGCTGTAGTGTAAACTTTTCTCCAGGCTTCTTCGCTACCTCAACTTGTTGTTCGGCGTGCAATCCAGATACCGCGAGGGCGACACCTAAAAGGCGAATAAGAAAATGACTCATGATTTATTTGGTCGCAGGGGCTTTAACTTCCGTAACTGGAACTTTACCCTTCAGGTGTTGATCAAAAAATGCAGTCACCAACGGACGCAGGTCGCGCTGCTTGGGCTGCAAATCAAAAGTGTGGGGAGCATCGGGGATGACTTCTAAAATACAGTTAGCTCCTTTTTCCTTAGAAATACGCAGGAAGGTCTCACTCTGACTGAGTGGTACCGTTTTATCTGCTGTACCATGCACGAGCAACATGGGCGGATCCTTGTCATCAATATAATAGATTGGAGACCCACGTTTATAAAGCTCAGGGGCTTCTTCGCGGGTCTTTGCAAACATCTTCATATCATGGTAATTCATCAAATCCACCGCACCATAGAAACCAATGGCACAATTAATCTTGGGTGAAATATCCTGATAGGGTTCATCTTTAACTACGTCGAATCCATCGGCGGGGCCAGTGGTTGCTAACATCATGGATAAATTCATACCGGCAGAGGAGCCGATTGCTCCAATTTTATCCGGATCAACACCCAGATTCTTCGCTTCTTTTCGCATGTAGCGAACGGCAGCCTTAGCATCATAAACACTTTGCGGCCAAGTTACCTGATTTTTCATTTTACGTAGTTTATAATTAATACTCATACACACGTAGCCCTGTAGCGTTATGTTTTCGCAAATGTTTAATTCACGACCGCGCGCCTTATCACCGTCATTAAATCCACCCCCGTGAATCACGATAATGCCAGGCAATGGCTTGGTGATGTCATGATTCAGTGGTGAATAAATGTCGGCTTTTTCCTTTCGGTTTTCGCCCAAGAAGGCGACGTCTTTTTGCACCTTAACCGTCGTTGGATAGACCACTTTCTTTTTAAGAACGGCCGGGGTGTCTTCCGAAGCTGGTTCAGAAGTCTTACTTGCGACCTCTTTAGCAACCACGGGTTCAACAGACTTTGCTGAAGGTGTTTCTGCCGCAGGTGCAGTCGCTGCCAATAAAGAAGCTAATAGAATACTGGGGGTAATCATATCTCTATATAATTAGCTAAGTTTAGTGAGTCAATCTCTCGAAACTTAAGGCGCACAAATTCCGCAACCCGCCGGGAGATTTTGGAAGAAATCTACACCCTTATCATCCACTAGAATAAAGGCTGGGAAGTTAACGACCTCGATTTTCCATACGGCTTCCATCCCCAGTTCTGGATAATCAATGACTTCGACCTTCTTAATATTCTCTTGGGCAAGAATAGCGGCGGGGCCACCGATGGATCCTAAATAAAATCCACCATACTTCTTACAAGAGTCGGTTACCATTTGCGTGCGATTGCCTTTTGCAATCATCACTAATGAGCCGCCATTTTTCTGAAAAAGTTCAACATAGCCATCCATGCGTCCAGCCGTCGTCGGACCAAAAGAACCCGACGGCATACCCACCGGAGTCTTAGCGGGACCCGCATAATAAACTGGATGGTTCTTAAAGTATTCCGGCAGACCTTCGCCACGTTCCAAGCGTTGGCGCAACTTGGCATGCGCAATATCCCGTGCGACTACTAAAGTTCCAGTTAATGCTAAACGTGTGGTTACGGGATATTTTGAAAGTTCCGCTAAAATTTCTTTCATCGGGCGATTTAAATTAATCGCCACCACTTTTGTAGAGTCCTGATGCTTTCTTAATTCGTCAGGAATAAATTTCCCAGGATTCTCTTCGAGCTGCTCAATCCAAATTCCGTCCTTATTAATTTTTGCCTTCGCATTACGATCGGCTGAACACGATACGCCCATGCCAATCGGACAGGAGGCACCGTGACGAGGCAAGCGAATGACTCTCACATCTAACGCAAACCACTTTCCACCAAACTGTGCACCGATACCGAGTTGATGAGCGGCTTTTAATAATTCTTGTTCAAGGGCTGTATCACGGAATGCCTGACCATGCTCATTGCCCTGTGTTGGCAATTCGTCATAGTAGTGCGTAGAAGCCAGTTTAACAGTCTTCATGGTCGCTTCGGCTGACGTTCCTCCGACCACAATAGCTAAGTGGTAAGGTGGGCAGGCCGCCGTTCCCAGGCCTTTCATTTTTTCGATTAAAAATAAAGGTAAGGACTTCGGATTTAAAACCGCCTTAGTCTCTTGAAATAATAAACACTTATTCGCCGAGCCCCCGCCCTTCGCGACGAATAATAAATCATACTTCATACCCGCGGTGGCCGCGATATCAATTTGGGCCGGTAAATTAGTACCGGTATTTTTTTCGGTATATAAATCCGTTGGAGCCAACTGCGAGTATCTTAAATTATTTTGTGCGTAGGCCTGATAAACTCCTAATGACAAAGCTTCGGCGTCATCAGCTCCCGTCCAAACCTGCTGACCTTTCTTAGCGGTGATGGCAGCCGTTCCCGTATCTTGACAAAAGGGTAAAACGCCTTTTGCGGCTACTTCAGCATTACGCAGCATCGCCAGGGCGACTGAGCGATCGTTATCACTTGCTTCTGGATCTTTTAAAATATGTGCAACCTGTTCGAGGTGCTTCGTACGCAGATAAAAATTAATATCGTGAAAAGCCTGATTCGCCAAAAGAGTCAGACCCGCGGGATCAACTTTCAGTATGGGCTTACCCTCAAATTCAGTAACGCTGACAAAATCTTTGGTCAGCAGCCGGTACTGTGTCTTATCGGGACCAACCGGAAACGGTTCTTGATAATGAAACGAGGAAGCCATCGTTTATGAAATTAACAAAAACCCTAAAACTCGCAAATATAAACCTTATGAGTATTTGGGTAATTTGACTAATCGGCCCACTAAGATAGGTCCAATAGTTGAATCCAGAGTCGTACCTTCAGCACAATCAATCGACACCAGGGCCAAGCCCGTCTTACCCGAAAATGATTTCATCGTCCCGACGATTTTTCCGCTATCGGGTGATTTTAATTCGATATCACTACGGAGTGCTTCGGTCGCAGAAATCTGTCGAAGGCTGCGACGTAACGAACCCATAGATTGTATCCGCGCCATCACTTCTTGCCCGAGATAACATCCTTTGTTGTACGACACCCAAGCATCCAAGCCGCACTCCTGAGGAAATTCATTAGCTCCGCAATCCTCAGGGACCGAAGGTATGCCCGACTCAATTCTATCTTGCTCTATAAAACTCATCTCGGATTCGCTCGCCACTATTTGAACATTTTTCGGGAATAAAACTTCCCAGGATTCGAAACTTGTGCGAGCCGAGGGCCAAAAGCGAATACTCGACTCAAAATTTGGCTCAGCATCACCCCAAACGATTCCCGTCTTCCACTGTGAAGTCTCGTCCGACATTGTTACGTCATCAGCAATTAAGTTTGAGGACATGACAGAAATTGCATCTTCCGCCGATAAATGAGGACAAAGAATTAAGAATGACCGATCAGCTTCTTTAGTAATCAATGTATGGGCGAGAACACGTCCTTTGCGATTCAGCCAAAGCGCGTGGACATTATTCGTCTTGGTTAAATCTGCTGAACATTGCCCCTGTAAATAGCTCGCCGCATCACTTCCAGTCACTCGAATAACTGTAGCTGAGGTTGAAACAATTTGGCGAGCCATACGTTAAGGCTTAACCTCAATATGTGCCGGGGGCAAATCGGATTGATAGCGCTCGTAGGCTTCAATGAGTGCAGCTTCGAAATGTTTAGTGTAAAGTTTCGTATTAAAAAGCGGAGTGGTTAATCGGTTCTTCGCCAATTTCACTTTCAATGCGGCTAATTTTTCGGGATGCGTAGCTAAATCCACTGCCCTATCCTCAAATTCTTGTGCAGTATACGTAATCAACTCGGGCATTTCTATCGCATGAAGCAAACTCGCAGCGACCCGACCCGCAAAGGATTTACCCTGTAAAGTGAGTACCGGGACATTGGCCCAAAGTGCATCCGAAGCCGTGGTATGGGCGTTATAGGGCAAGGAGTCTAAGAATAAATCAGCAAGTACGTTTCTCTCCAAGTGTTCAGACATTTTTACGTAGGGCGAAAATATGAGTCGACTCGCATTAATACCTAAAGCCTGGGCTTCACGTTTCAAATTCTCAGGAGCTTCAGGAAAGTTATAATAGAACCACATCACGCTATTCGGCACGCGCTGTAAAATTTTCATCCAGCGCTTAAAGGTCTCGGGTGTTATTTTATAAATATTATTAAAACAACAAAAGACAAAGGCGTCCTCAGGGAGCCCACATTCTTTTCGAGTGATCGTTCTTTTAAGTTCGGGTCGTTTAGAATCGTTGATCTGATAACTATGGGGCAGGGAAATAATTTTTTCGTTATAATACTGATAAGATTCTTTGGGGATAACCACCTGATCAGCGATTAAGTAGTCCATATAGTCTACCCCCATGGTTCCAGGGCAGCCTAAGAAATTAATTTGGATGGGGGCCGCTCGATTGGAAAATAGCCCCGTACGATGTAGACCGAAAAAACCATTAAGATTAAAGAGAATATCTACTTCTTTGGCTCGCAACTGTTGCATCAATTCGAAATCGCCGATATTGCGAATATCGATGAGCTCATCAAAAGCAGCGGTGAGTCGACGGCGCAAATCGCCATCATCACCCTCGCCATTGTCTAGTCCAATCACTTCAAACTTTTCTTTATCATGACACTCGATGAGTCCAGTCATCAAAGAACCATTAGCGTGCTCTCGGAACTCGCCACTGACATAAGCAATCTTGATTCTTTTGTGTCTCGGATATGTCTTCGTGGGAACATCCTTGGGTAAGGTGGGAAACTTTCTATGGAGGTATAAAAAACCGGCCAATTGTAAATCCCGCTCCGAGTCGGAATAGCCCATATAACCAAAGGGGTCCGCAACATCCTCGTTTAATTGGAGGCGGCGAACAATCTCATCATTCAACTCCTTCACGCCCGACCAATCAGCGATGAGCATTTTTTGGTGTAAAGCACGTCCGAGTACAGCATTTTTTCCGGGTGATAATTCAGCTGATTTTAAAAAAGCTTTAGCGGCTTCAACGGGTTGATTCATTTCAATGCAAACCGTGCCGTAGTTCAGGAAAAACTTGTCATCAGCCTGTCCCGTCTCAAATGCCTTTTTAAAATAATTCATCGCTGGCTCATACTCTTTCTTAATCGAATACATGACTGCTAAATAACTGAGTAATTCGAAGGATTGAGGGGCAAACTTTAAGGCCTCAAATATTTCAGCGATAGCCCGATCCATCTGCTTCATCGCTTCATAGACGACCGCAGTGTTAAGATAGCATTTTAGATAGTGTGGATTAAGTTTTTTGCCCGACTCATAGCATTTCAATGCCTCAGCAAAGCGCTGTAGTTTCCTATACGAGTTGCCCATATTAAAGTGGGCGTCCACAAAGTCTGGCTTAAGATCAATCGCTTTTTGGTAATAAGGTAGAGACTCTTCTATTTTCCAGGTATCTTGTAGGGTATTCGCGTAATTTGAATTATAGGCTGCATTGTTAGGTTCGATCCGTACCGCCTCCTTAAAACACTCTCGAGCTTTAGTGAAATCTTCCTGTGCAGCGTAAATCAAACCGAGCAATTGATGAGCTTCCGCAGTATCAGGATGTCCTTGAATAACACTTTTGAAAATTTTTTCGGCCTCCACTGTATTCCCAGCCTGCATTAATTGAATACCCTGCATTAAAGCCTGCTCAATCTCTTGGTTCATTTTGTAATTTTAGGTTTTCGGGGATGAGGCCACTCTGGCTTCTTTCATACATCTGGCAAAACAGATTTTCTAATTTGCGGGTATACTTTTCCGAATTAAAAAGTGGATTCTTCTCTCTATAACTAGAGAGCCTTGTCTTGAAGTCGGCGATTTTTTGTGGGTTATTAGCTAAATCAATAGCCATGGATTGATACTCTTCAGGCGTCCGCACAATGAGTTCGGGCATTTGGCATGTAGATAACAGACTCGCAGCGACACGGCTGGCAAATGACTCACCTATGCGAGTCAATACCGGCAAACCTGCCCAAAGTGCTGCCGTCGCGGTCGTGTGTGCGTTATAGGGGTATGTATCCAAGAATAGATTAGCACATTTTAAACGAGCCATGTGCTCACCGACCTCATCCATTCGTCGGGCAAAAATAATTCGGGCAGGATCAACCCCACGCGCTTGAGCTTCTTTTCTTAAATTATCCGAGGTAGGATCATTTCTATAACTCAACCATAGGACAGATTTAGGAACACCCTTAAGTATATCCATCCACTGACTCCAAATCTGAGATGTTATTTTATAGTTATTGTTAAACCCACAGAAAACAAAACCTTCTTCGGGCAAACCTAATTCAGTTCGAGTAAATTTTTTATCTGACACCTTTAATTGATCATCATGAGGCATGAAACAATCGAGGTAGGCAATTTTTTCAGTGTAGTATTTCCGACTTTTAGGAGGAATCACGACTTCATCGGCGATAATATAATCCATGAGCAATGTCCCCATGGTTCCTGGATAACCAAGGTAATTAACCTGTATCGGGGCAGCTTGATTTAAAAAGACGGCCGGGCGCGACCCTGAGGTGCACCCATTCATATCAATCGCGATATCGATTTTCAATTTACGGGCTAATTCTGTCACTTCAACGTCGGAAAGGTCAGCAATATCATAAAACTCGTCGAAAACTTTAGATAAAGATTCCACCGTGGCGTCTTTTTTTCGACCAAAATAAAAGCCGGTAATCTTAAATTTACTTTTATCATGATGGCGGAATAAACCAGCCGATGCATACGTGACAGGATGTTCATTAAAGTCTGATGAAAAATAGCCCAGATGAACCCTTTCTTTTCTGGGTATTTTTTGAAGTAGAGATAAGCCACTGGCATCTTTATTGGTCTGTGTGGTTATCCAAGACAGAGTAACGGCTAACTGTAATTTTAGTGAGTCAAAATGTGAAATAAAACTGAAAGGTGTTATAACTTTATTACCCTTCTCCGACATTTCTAATAATTGTTTACCTGAAGTTTCTAAATCATCCCAATCTGCAAATGCCTTTTTATTAAAAAAAATAGCACCTAATAAATAATCTAAATCGGGCTTTAGTTGGGCCGCTTTCTTTAAATCTTCTAATGCTACTAAGGTGTGATTGTTATCGGCGAAATAGGTAACGGCTCGGTGATAGTAGGCCTCTGCGTACCGAGGTTGCATTTCAATAACCCGAGAAAAATCTGCCAGGGCTGCAGGATAGTTCCCCATTTTTTTGTGTGCCTGACCTCTATTTAAATAGGCATCCACAATCGAGGGATCAATGGCTAGGGCTTTACTATAGTCGCTTACCGCCGCTGGATTTTTACTAAAATGAAGAAAAATATTACCACGGTTATAATAAGCATCGGCGTGGTAAGAATTAATCTCAATTGTCCGATTATAAAAATTCAAAGCTTCGGCGTAACTCCCTTGCTCGTAATAAATATTGCCAATATTCGAAAGGGCATCGGCAAACAATGGGTCGATTTTAAGTGCACACTGATAACACTTAAGTGCCTTATCTAATTCCTTTTGCTCCTTATAAACATTACCTAAATTAGAAAACGCATTGGGCATTTGCGGGTTAATTACTAGGGCTTTTGAAATGAGTCCAATGGCCCTCGGAAAATCTTTCGTCTGTAAAGCAATCACACCTAAAAGGTGGAGGACCTCAGCGTTTCCAGGATGCGAAACGAGTAACCGTTCGTAAATTTCCTTAGCCGATGTTAAGTTGCCACAATGATGAAATTCCAAAGCCTGATTGAATTCATTCGTTGGAGGAACTTCGCCGGAAGATGCACCAGAATTAGCCATTACGATGATAGATTCTCCACATCAATGATTTGAGCAGCTTGGCCCGCTACGGCATACTGATACATTTGGGTGAGTATTGCCTCATACTCACTCATGAATTCCTGCATGTTAAAAAGGCGACGGGTCTTTATGTTTTCTTTCAACTTGCGTCGCACGGCGCTTAAGTGCTCGGGATTATTCGCTAAACTAATAACGAGCGACTCATACTCCTCAATCGTATGGGTAATTAATTCAGGCAACCCTACGGCCGTCAAAAGACTGGCGGCAACACGACTAGCAAAAGAATTACCGATACGAGTGACGACCGGCAAGCCCGACCAGAGAGCGTCGCTCGCCGTCGTGTGTGCGTTGTAAGGAAAAGTATCCAAAAATAGTCCTGCGAGTTTTTGACGACCCAAATGAGCTTCCATATTTTCACTATAGGTTGCGAAGCGCAAACGCTCGGCCTCGACTCCCTGCCTGGTCGCCTCCTTTTTTAAATTTAATATAGTTTCAGGCGGTAAATTATTAAACCAAAGCACTGACAATGGCACCGCTTTTAAAATTCTCATCCATGACGAGAAAACTTCGGGGTTGAATTTAAAGCCCTTATTAAAACAACAAAAAACCAAACCCTCGGGTGGTAAATTATTTTGCGCGCGCGTCACGGGTTTAGGCGAAGGCAGTAAATTCACCTGCCGAGGCATGAATGATTTCATATAAGCCACCTTCTCCGAGTAGAATGGTTGTTGTTCGGCGGGAATCACCACACGATCAGCAATAATATAATCATAATATTCCGCTGCCATTGTACCCGTATAACCTAAATAATTAATCTGCACGGGGGCGACTCGATGAGCAAAGATTCCTGTTCTTGAATCACGCGTATTCCCGGTTAAATCTACCGCTAAATCTATACCCAGTTCTCTTGCTTTTCTGGCAACCTCAAGATCGGAAAGTTCATTGATTTCAAAATAGTGGTCAAAGAGATGACTTAAATTGCTTTGATCGCGTTCCGTCAGTTCAGGTGACATCGAAAATGCATAAACTTCGAATGCGTCCCTGTTATGCATTTTGAAGATGTCGGCCGAGAGGTGCATTACGGCATGTCTTCTAAAGTCAGGAGAAAAATACCCTATCTTTATTTTTTTAGTAGGTAGGGGTGTGGCTACTGCACCTAAAGATAAAACCGGAGGAGAACTTCTCTGGATAAAAGCTTTCATCATTTTATATTGAGCTTCTGGAGAATCAGTCATTCTCAAAATGTCCCAACCCTGCACCTCGTCGGAACTACCTTGTAGAATAAAATTCCTCAGTTCTTCGTAGTCCTCCCATTCACACAGCACCGATGATAAGTATTGGAGCGCTAGACTCCTAATCCATGGAGTCGTTAACTTTTTAGCAAAGTGATAGGCCACATAAATTTTCCCGACGCGAATATAACCTTTAACTAAATTTTCTAAATAAATCTGGCTACTTGGCTCGTGCTCGAATGCCTTGAGGTAGATTTCAACCGCTTCGAGGTGTTTTCCGGTCAAAGTATAAAGTCTAGCCAATTCATTATACGCATTAGGAAAGTCATCTTTAATTCTAATGGCGCACAAAAACCATTCTTTCGCTTGAGGGAAATTTCTTAATAGGAAATAAACACACCCCAAGTACAGACAATAGTGCGGATTATTCCTATAAGTAGGTTCGATTTTCTTATAAACCTCAAGCGCCTCTAAATTTCGCCCCAGCATCCCATACGCATTTGCTAGATTAAAATTTACATTGGGAAGATTTGGAACGATTTTTTCGGCATTTAAATAACAGGCGATCGCATCCGAGTGCCGATTCATCCGACAGTAAGTATTGCCTAAATTAAAATGGGCGTCCACTGCCTGTGGATTAATTTCAATCGCTTTCTCAAAGCATGACTTCGCTTTCTCCAGATCTGATAATTCCGTGTAGCAATTACCTAGATTTGAATAAGCACCAAAATTTTTCGGGTTAACACTCGTAATCCTTTCGAAGAGACTTTTTGCCGACTTAATATCTCCACCCTGTGCATAGATAAGGGCCAATCCATACATACTTAATTCGTGATTGGGAGATTGGCTCAAAACAGATTCATAAGCCACCTTCGCCTGCGCCAAGTTGCCCTGCTGTTCATACTGCTGGGCCTTTTGAAATTCACTGGATATATTTGCATCCATTAGGGCCGAATGGAGATATTCCTATTCTCATGAACATTTAATCCAAGATGGCACATCGCCTTAAAGCTTTCTTCTAGTTTTTGCGCATAGTAGGACGAGTTAAAAATTTGGGAGTGAGCCGTGTTTTCCATTAATTTCTGCTTCAATTGTTTGGCCTGGTCAGGATGATTACCAAGCATCACCGCACGAGTTTCATAGTCCTCAATACTTGTTGTAATTAATTCTGGTAGCTGCAACTGCGTTAAGAAACTTCCTGCTACGCGACTAGCAAATGTCTCTCCGACCCGTGTGAGTACAGGTACGCCCGCCCACAGAGCATCATTACTTAAGGTGTGTGCCCCGTACGGAAAAGTGTCCAAAAATAAATCGGCCAGCTGCAAACGTGCTAGATAATCGGCCGGCGAATCCAATCTCTTCGCAAAAATTAAACGCTCCGCTTTAACACCCAGTTTCTCCGCGTGACTCCGTACTTTATCCAACACTCCGGAATCCTTGCTTTCACCCAACCAAAGACAAGATTCAGGAACTTGTTTTAGAATTTTCATCCAAGCGGCAAAAGTCTCCGGTAAAATTTTACCGTAGCCCGAGGTGCAACAAAAAATAAACCCCTTTTCCGGTAAACCGCATTCTGTACGGGTAAACTTTTTCGCTGCAGGCTTCACTTTTGTGTCCCGCGGCATGAAGCACGGCAAACGAACAATTTTTTCGGTGTAATAATTCTCGGCTGACTCTGGAATCGTAAAATTATCAGCAATAATGTAGTCGATGTATTGTGAACCACTCGTTCCAGCGTAGCCCAAATAATTAACCTGAACAGGAGCAACGCGGTATTTGAAGACTGACAATTGTTCGGCTGTAAAAATTCCGAGGTCGATGGCGATGTCGAGATTAAGCGATCGTGCGAGCGCCACAATTTCATCAGAAGTTTTCGAGGCGACGTCGTAAAAATGATCCACCCCTTGACTGATTCGTTTTGTTAAGGCGTCCGGCGGCTCCTTAGAAAAAGAAAAAGCGTAGATTTCGAATTGCTCTCGATCATGAAGTTCGAGCACCTCCGCCAATAAATAACCTACGGGGTGTTGTTTGAAATCTTCTGAAAAATACCCAATCCTTATCTTTTGATGTCCCATCGCATCGCTTTTAAATATATCTTTTGCGATATCGTAACGTTTCTTAATGAGTAAGGTGGCTGAGATTTTCAGATACTCCAGCGAGTCAAAAACCAACATGACCTGCATCGGATGCGCCACTCGTTCGAAATTCTTGATTTTTGGAGGTATGATTTTTCTAAATTCTTCAAACTTATCCCATTCACAGAGACTTAAATAACCGCCCATTAATGCACCGATAACAAAATCCATATTCGGCTTTAATTTTAGGGCAACTTCTGAGTCTTCTAATGCAGACCTAATATCTTTATTTTTCTGTTTAGCTACTGACCTATTGTAAAACGCATCTGCACTCAGGGGATTTATTTTTATTGCCGTACTCAGTGCCAATATCGCTTGATCGTAATCCTGGGCTGCGAGCAACGCTCCTCCACAATTAAAGTAGGCTTGGTAGTACCCTGGATCTAATTCAATAGCCCGCTGATAACAAGGTATAGCGCGGGCATAGTTCTTTAAATTCGTCCAAGCATCTGCTAAATTGGAATAAGCCGCAGCCAGCGAGGGATTTAACTCTATGGCCTTGGTGCATACTTTAATACATTCAAAATCCTGTCCTAACTCGCAGTATGTTTTTCCTAAATTTGCATAGGTCACCGCATCTTCGGGATTTAAAGTAATGGATTTAAGATAACACTCGACTGCTTCTGTAAACTTTTGGCGTAGGTCGTTCATCGCGCCTAGATTGGTCCAGCTCATCGCATTTTGCGGATTTATTTTCAGCGATGCTTGATAGGATTCTGCAGCCTTATTATAATCACCAAGTTCGGCATAAACATTTCCTAGATAAGAATAGATTTGGTCATTTTTCAGCCCTAAGCCAATCGCGGTTTGATAATTATCTATCGCGATAGTATGATCTTTTAAGTGATGGTAGACCACGGCTCGATTAAGGAATAATGTCGGATTTTTCGGATTCATCGAAATCGCCAAATTCAAGTCCTCAATGGCCAATTTGGGCTTACCCAACTGCCGGACAATTTCTCCACGATTACCATAATAGGTTGAATTTTTAGGATTTATGGCGATGGCCTGCGAAATCAAATCATAGGATTCTTCTAGTTTATTTTGCTGACTCGAAACTAATCCCTGCAAATGGAGGGCTTCATCACTATTAGGATTACCAGAAATAACTTCCGTTAAAATTTTTTCTGCCAATACAAATTGACCAGATTGTAAAAAATTAATGGCCTCTTTAATTTTCTGCGATTCCACTAATTTATCGTCACTATTCTGAGAGTTCGATGCACACATGGAGGAATATTATCGAAGTGCTAGGCCAATTAATTGCAGGGTTAAATTGGCGTAAATGGCGGCGACCACATCGTCCAGAACAATACCCACCCCTCCGGGGACTTTTTCGATCCAGCGAATGCCTAGGGGCTTAACGATATCAAAAAAACGAAATAACCCAAAACCGAGTAAGACCGTGATAAACCCCAACTTCGTTCCTAAATATAAATGGGGGTTTAAGAAAAACACCAACGGCATCGCTACCATTTCATCTAAAATAACTTCCGAGGGGTCTTTTTTCTTAAGGAGTTCTGACGCCGCACCACAAATAAAAATTGCCGCAAGAACGACTAATCCATTGAAACAGATTTCATGAATCCAACCGCGCGGGGTTGCTAAATTTTGTACCACCAGCGCCCACCAAGCTAAACCCACCGCCGAACCCCAAGTGCCCGGTGCCTTTAATTTTCCCAACGGACCGAGCGTGGCAAGGGAGACAATCATTCAGACAGGCCGGGTAAATGCCGGCGGTACCGAATTAAATAACTCGCCCCAGAAATAACAGTGAGGGCAACCGAGAGCCAAAACAGGCTCATGATAATGACTTCCCAGCGCTGATGCCACAGTGCCGATAATTTCCAGTGCGTCTCATACGCACGGAGTCCAATCAAATGCCCAATCGCAATGATCTGCAGAAAGGTTTTAATTTTCCCTAACCGCTCCGCTTCCAAAACTTGCCCACGTGCGGCCGCCACCAAACGCAGGCCCGTAATCAAGAACTCGCGCATTAAAATTAAGATGACGCCAAAGGCGGCAATCAGGGCACTCGATTGGCTTGGAATTTTTTCGACCCCTTGATCGTCCCACTGTTTGACGGGCAAACAATCCGTCGCCGCCATGGCTACTAATAAGCCAATGATGAAAATCTTGTCCACGAGGGCATCCATCAATCGACCAAAGTCGGAAACTGCGCCCAATTTTCGGGCAACCCAGCCATCAAAGATGTCCGTCAGGGCAGCGACAATGAAGAGGGCTAAGGCAGCGCTGGCCCAGACTCCTGCCCAATACGTCCATATAGCTATTAAAAACACGGCCGGTAGCCGTGCCGCGGTCAAAATATTGGGGATTTGGCGAAGAAACTGCATGCAGGCTTGCAGTGATAATGTTCTCAGTTGAAAGTAACCCGCAACAGGAAAACAATGGCCAGCAAACTTCAAATCGCCGTATACCCCGGCACCTTTGACCCCATCACGCTCGGACACCTCGATGTTCTGAAACGTGGCTCCAGATTGTTCGATCGCGTCATCTTAGCCGTTGCCCCGAGCGACTCCAAAAACCCTTGGTTTTCCTTAGAAGAACGATTGGAAATGGCACGCGAAGCGACGAAATCGATGAGTAAAATAAAGGTGGCCGTGCTGGATGGCCTTACCGTCGAATTCGCCCAAAAACATGGAGCCATTGCGATTATACGCGGACTTCGTAAATTCAGCGATTTTGAATTTGAGTTCGACCTAGCCCACGCCAACCGCCTCATGGCACCCAAAATCGAGACGGTCATTTTAATGCCCAGCCAAGATCAGTTCATCACGTCATCGTCCTTCGTTAAAGACATCGCACGGCATAAATTGTCGCAAGCCGCCGCCTTCGTCCCTCCGTGCGTGCTCCCTAGACTCAAAAAACGCTTAAAATAAGCGAAAAAGAGCCTTCCTACGCTGTTGACCGTGGGGAATTGTTTCGTTTGCTCTACCCTTCCCTCGGTCTAACACCAGCTCGCGGACATTCTATCTCTCTACCCATCATCTATCTATGGACATTAAAATCCAAACTACCAACCCAACGCGCCGCAATGTCACCGTGACTATTCCTGCCGCCGACGTCGCCTCTACCGAAAAAGAAGTGATCAAAGGTTTCGTCCGCGAAGCTGCCCTTCCTGGCTTCCGCCCAGGCAAAGCGCCCGAAGCCGTCGTCCGTCAAAAATACGGCAAAAATATCGATGAAGAAGTGAATCAACAACTGGTCTCCAAAGGCTACGAACGCATCCGCGAAGAAAAATCTTTCACCGTTTACACTTTAGCCGACGTCAAAAAAGGCGAAATCGCCAAGGGTAAAGATTTTATCATCGAATACGAAGTCGACGTACTTCCTGAATTCAAAACCCCTGATTGGAAAAAAATCAAGGTCGCCAAAGAAGAAGTCAAAGTCACCGATGCAGACATCGATGAGGGTATCCAAAAAATCTTACAACAACGCGCTCGTTTCGAAAAAACTGAAGCCGCTGCAACGAAAGGTGACTATGTTCGCCTAAGCTACACGGGCACCATCGACGGCAAAGATGTTAAAGAATTAGACGCCGAAGCGGGTACCATCGCCGGAGCAGAATCCACCTGGGAAGAAGCCGGAGCGGATAACGAAATCGTCTCCATTCCTTCGATTTCAAAGGCGATTGTTGGTCACAAAGCTAACGACACTGCGAAGGCCGACTGGACCGTACCTGCCGATCACGCTCGTGAAGCTCTCCGTGGTAAGAAAATTATTTACAGCATCACCGTTTCAGAAATTCGCACCAAACAACTCCCTTCATTAAATGAAGAGTTCTTCAAATCCATAGGAGTAAAAGACGAAGCCGAACTGCGTTCTGAATTAACAAAAGGTATCGAGGGAACAAAAACACAACAGGCGGAAACCGCTCGCCGTGAAAAAGCCGTCGAAACTTTAGTAGCTGGCTTAGAACTTCCTTTGCCAAAGTCCGCAGTCGATTCCGTAGCGAGAGACTTATTTATCCAGTATGCGCAAATGAGAATGCGTTCGGGTATGCAACCCGGCGAACTCGAAACCAAGCGCGATGAAATCATTGAAGAAGCACGCAAGGCCGCGGAAGTCCGCGTCCGCGCTCAAGTCGTCCTCTCCCGCATTGCGGAAGAAGAAAAAATCGACCTCAGCCAAGAGGAATTCAGCCAAGCAATCATCAACATCGCTTACGCGGAGAAAACCCCTCCTGAAAAACTCGTTAAAGACCGCAAGCGCCTCGCCATCATCCGTCGTGATGCGATGCTCAATAAGGCCTTGGATCTCATTTTAGGCGAAGAAAAGACTGAATTAGTTGAGAAATCCTAAGTCTAGGGTTACTATCACACTTACTCCTATGTCCTACATTATTCCAAACGTTGTTGAACGAGATGCACGCGGTGAAAGAGCGTGGGATATTTACAGTCGCCTCCTCAAGGACCGCATCATTTTCCTCGGGGCTCCTATTTATGATGACGTCGCCAATGCCGTCATCGCTCAATTATTATTCTTACAAATGGAAGATCCTAAAAAAGATATTTCCATTTATATTAATTCTCCCGGTGGCTCCATCACCGCCGGCATGGCCATCTACGACACTATGAATTTCTTGAGCTGCGAAATTAACACCTATTGCATCGGACTTTCCGCCAGCATGGCCACCGTACTACTCACCGCTGGCACCAAGGGAAAACGTCATGCCCTACCTAATTGCCGCGTCATGATTCACCAACCAAGCGGTGGTGCGACGGGACAGACTTCCGATATCTCGATTGCAGCCAAAGAAATTCTTCGCTGGCGCGACACTTTAAATCATGTGCTCGCTAAACACAGCGGAAGAACTCCTGAAGAATTACAGCGCGACTCCGACCGAGATTACTACATGACCGCCGAACAAGCTAAAGCGTACGGATTGGTCGATCACGTCGTTTTACCTAAGCAAAATAAGGTCTAATCACGATGTCAGGTTCTCAAGCAGACACCTGTTCATTCTGCGGCAAGCCAGCTAGCCAAGTCGGCAAACTGATTGCTGGACCTCACGGCGTAGGTATTTGCGATAAGTGTGTCACCACTTGTGGTCATTTAATTGAGCGCGAAAAAACGCGCGACGGAAAAGGTTCAGCCACGGGACCATCTCTACAGGGCACTGCGCCAAAAACTCCTCTAGCTCCAGTAAAATTAATTACGCCTTCAGAATTAAGAGCCGAGCTGGATGCTCACGTTATCGGACAAGACCACGCCAAAAAAGTTCTGTCTGTTGCGGTCAATAATCACTACAAGCGACTCAACGATCGCCTCGCCCAAGCCCGCGGAGATAAAAAGGGTGAACTCAGCGAAGTTGAATTAGATAAGAGTAATATCCTTTTAATTGGTCCAACAGGTACTGGAAAAACTTTGTTAGCTAAAACTTTGGCTAAGATGCTCGACGTTCCGTTTGCCATTGCGGATGCCACCACACTCACCGAGGCAGGTTATGTTGGCGACGATGTTGAAACCGTCGTTTTACGCCTTCTACAATCGGCGGATATGGATGTTGAGAAGGCACAGCGCGGCATCGTGTTCATTGATGAAATCGACAAAATCGGACGCAAATCCGATTCGGCATCCATCACCCGCGATGTCTCAGGCGAAGGGGTCCAACAAGCGCTTTTAAAATTATTAGAGGGTACGATTTGTAACGTTCCCCCTGCAGGCGGTAGAAAACATCCCGAGCAACAATGCATCCGCGTCGATACCAGTGATATTTTATTTATCGCAGGGGGCGCGTTTGTGGGCCTCGATCGCCTCATTGCCAAACGAGCCGGAACTAAATCATTAGGATTTATTCATGGCGGAAATATTCCCCCAAAACTTTCTGCCGAAGAAGTGCTTGCAGGATTACAACCTGAAGACCTTTTCTCTTTCGGTATGATTCCTGAGTTCGTCGGTCGTTTGCCGGTGATTTCTGTTTTAGAACCATTAAGCCGAGATGCTTTAGTAAGAATTTTAACTGAGCCCAAAAATGCGGCGACGAAACAGTATCAAAAATTATTTGCGATGTCGGGCGTCCATCTCGAGTTTACCCCCGCTGCTTTAGAGGCTTTAGCGGATCGAGCTTTAGAACTTGGCACCGGTGCACGCGGCTTACGTTCCGTGCTCGAAGGAATACTGCTCGAAACGATGTATCACTTACCTGAAGCCGTGGCTGGATCCAAATTTATCGTCACACCCGAAGCGGTGCGTGGAACCAAACCCATTGCGGTCACCCCACCCACGAAAGCCAATAAAAAGAGTGCTTAAATGATTGTTTATCCTGCTATTGATATTCGTAACGGTCGATGCGTTCGACTCAACCAAGGTCGCGACGATGCTCAAACATCTTACTACGAAAATCCCGTTGAGCCCGCAGAACAATTTACTCGAGCGGGGGCGGAGTGGATTCACGTGGTCGACCTCGATGGCGCCTTTGGCGGAGCTCCTCGTAATTTAAATATTTTACAAAAAATTTCCTCACTCGGCCCGAAAGTTCAGTTTGGAGGAGGCATGCGCGATGCTAAGTTAGTGGATGCCGCACTCGCGGCTGGAGCGTCGCGCGTTGTCATTGGAACTCGAGCGGCGACCGATTCTCAATTTCTGCAAGAGATTGCCAAATCACATGGTAAAAAATTAGCGATTGGGATTGATGCCAAAGATGGACTCGTGGCGGTTAAAGGCTGGACGGACGTCACCCAATTAAATGCCACCGATTTTGCGGTGACCGTTAGTCAGTTGGGAATTTCAACCGTCATCTATACCGACATCGCAACCGACGGTATGCTCACGGGTCCGAATTGGAAATCACTCGAGGCCTTACTTAAACGCTGCACTTGTGGCGTGATTGCATCGGGCGGCGTAGCCAGCGCGGCGGACGTTGCTAAACTCGCACAACTTTCTAAATCCTACCCTCATTTAGTGGGAGTCATTGTCGGCAAAGCACTTTACGAAGGCCGCACGAATGTGCCCGAATTATTAAAAGCGAGTCGCGCTTAAAACCCAACAAATAGTGGTTAATAGGGCGGAGTTGTCACATTCCTGTGCTTGCCATATTGGTGCGATTTAACAGGCTTTGAGCCCTATGACTACCGTACGTCACCTCTTTGCCTTTCTAATTTTTACCGCTTCGATTTTCGGTGCTCACGCTGCTAATTTAACCGCCGCGCAAATCATCGAAAAGGCCCGGAGTGCAGCGGCCAAAGAACCTAAGTTCCTGGAACGCGTCCAAGGCTTACATTTTGAAATCAAATTCGTTAGTCCGGAAAATAAACCAGTAAGTTTCACCATGATGCAATTGGTCGGTCCTAAATCTCGTCGCGAGCTTTCCTACAACGAAAACTATACCATAGAGGTTATCACCGCCTGCAATGGTCTCGAAGCATGGAAATCCACGCGTGAAATTGGCGGGCAAAAGAGAGCTCAAAACCTCATTATTCCCTACGATCAAGTCGCCATCCTGCGCGACATGACGATTAACGATTTAGCTTTTTACCGTGCACCGGCCGAAGGCACGGGTTCGGTGAGTTACCTAGGGACAGACGAGATCAATGGCAAAAAAGTTTATTCCGTGGAATATAAATTTGATTCTGGTTTCAAAATCATTCGTCACTTCGGCGTGAACAGCTTCGAATTAGTAGCCTACGATCAAAAAAGTGCCAAAGGAGAAACCTACCGCCAACAAGTCGAAGAAACCGAGTGGATCGAAGGGGTCTGCTTCGTGAAACGTGAAACTATTTTAATGAATGGTAAAAAAGTATCTGAAGCCATTTACGAAAAAACCATAGTAAATCCCGAGGTCGGTGAGAGTTCCTTCGCCTTCCCTATCAAATAAATAATGGCATTTCTCCGGGCTAACGAAAAAGACTTTGAAAAAAAGCTGCGTGCTTTTGTCGGTACCGGCGAAGCCTCGGCTGATGTTTCCAAAACCGTCACCGCAATCATTGATGACGTCAGGGCTCGTGGGGACATCGCCGTACTGTATCACACAGCGCGACTCGACCACGCTAAATTAAATATCCGTCAAATCCGCATCCCCGAAGAACATTTAAAAAAGGCGTTCAACTCGCTGAGCCCCGAGAAAAAGAAAAGTATCACGGAGGCCGCTAAGTGTATCGAAGATTTCCATAAGCGTACGCTCCCGAAAAACTGGAAGGCAAAAAATCCTCACGGAGCCACCGTCGGGGAAAGATATCACGCGATTCATCGCTGTGGTCTGTACATTCCAGGCGGCCAAGTACCTCTCGTTTCCACGGTTCTGATGACGGCCATCCCTGCTAAAGTAGCAGGCGTCCCTGAAATCTGTGCCTGCACTCCACCCAGCGCTGACGGTAAAATAAATTCCGATATCCTGGCAGCACTCTATCTTTGCGGTGTAAAAGAAGTTTTCGCCATCGGCGGAGCTCAAGCCATCGCCGCCATGGCTCTCGGTACCGACGCCGTGAAGCCAGTTGATAAAATCTTCGGACCAGGAAATGCCTATGTCACCGAAGCCAAACGCCAACTTTTTGGACGCGTGGGAATCGATCTCTTACCTGGTCCCAGCGAGGTTATGATCATCGCAGATCGCACCGCTAAGCCCGCATGGGTTGGGGCTGATCTATGCGCTCAAGCCGAACACGGTAGCGGAAAAGAAAAACTTTATTTAGTCTGCGACCACGAAGAACTCGCTCAACGTTGCCTCTCTGAAGCACGCACGCAATCAAGCACCCTCCAGCATGGTGAAAAAATACGCAAGGCCCTCGACCTCATGACCTGTGTTGTCTTAGTGTCAAAAATCGAAGAGTCTGCCCGCGTCGCCAATCTCGTCGCCCCCGAACACCTTGAACTCATGGTCGCTGCGGGAAAAATTAATAAACTTTCCGAAGCGATTACCACCGCTGGAGCCATTCTGATTGGTCACCACACACCCACCGTCTTAGGCGATTTTACTGCGGGCCCCAGCCATACTTTACCGACTGGTGGCACCGGAAGATTTTTCAGCGGACTCCGCGTTCCCGATTTCCTTCGTCGCACGAGTCTCGTTCGTTACGACGAAGCTTCGCTCAAAAAAGCTGCTTCCGTCGTTGAGGCATTCGCTAAGATGGAAAGCTTAGACGCGCACGGAAAGTCGCTGAAGGCCCGTTTAGCCTAACCTTTTAATTTAGCCAAAACCTGGGCGTGCAGTAGCGGAGCGGCGGCAATGACATTGCCACTCTTCAACGCGTCACCGCCCTGCCAATCGGTGACCTTAACTCCTGCGCCTTTTAAAATCGGAAGCACCGGAATAAGATCCCAAGGATTTAAAATCGGGTCAGCCATCACATGGGCACGGCCGCTCGCGACGAGCATGTAGCCGTATCCATCACCCCAGGTGCGCGTATGGTTGACCGCGCTAGTTAACGAATTCCACTGTGCACGTGGTTGGTGCTTTCTGATGTTATCAAAATCCGACCCCACGACTACCGCGTCTTTTAAGAGGACCTCTTTGGCTCTTACAATATGGCCGTTAAGTTGAGTAAAAACTCCATTGCCCATCATTCTTTCATTGAGTACGGGCTGATCAATTAAACCGAGCAGAGGCTGCCCCTGAAATTTTAGGCCGATTAAAATCGTGTAAAGAGGAACACGGGAGAGAAAGGATTTGGTGCCGTCGATGGGATCGAGCACCCAACAAAATTCTGCGTCCACATTTTCAGGACCGAACTCTTCACCTAAAATTCCGTGATTCGGATAAGCTTTTTTAATCAGAGCGCGCATGACTTCCTCAGCTTCACGGTCCGCCAGTGTCACCGGTGTGCCGTCAGCTTTGATTTCAATTGAGGTGTCGTCTTCGGCATATGCCTTTAAAATACCTGGACGTACGGCGTCGGCCAAAACCTCGGCAAACTTGAGCAGCTCTACTTGATGGGCCTCGGATAGCATCAAACAAAGGGTAAGGCGGAGAGGTCGACCCTCCAAGCGAAAACCATCAAAGATTAATCATCGTGAGCGTTTGACCCATAGAAGTCGTGCTTCAAGGTAAGGTGTGGACCCAAAAACCGACAGACTCATTGCAGCGAGACATCGACCCCATCGTCGCCCAGTGATGCACCAGAGTTGGGATGATTTGATTTTTTTACATTGGGCATGCGATCCACAAGAAGTTCAATCACGTCTACCTAAAGGGCTCTTGGTTGATACTTTCGAATCACAGGCGCACATTGGTATTGTGGGTTTCAAAATGAATAATGTCAGACCGTTTAATCTGCCCGCACTTCCCTGGTTATCGTTTTTTAACGAACTCAACGTTCGAGTCTACGTCGTCGACCAGCAAGGCGTCCCCGGCGTTTATTTTTTCTCATTGGATTGCGACTGCTGGCCGGCAGTCACCATCGCCCGAAAGTTTTTTAGTTTAAATTATGTTTCAACTAAAATGAATTTTAAGACTGATAATAATAAATATCAGCTCACCGCCCAAAGAAAAGAAAGTGCGCTGATTGCGCAGTACACCTGGCAGACTGAGAATCCTGCTCAAAAAGCGGTACCCGGTACGCTGGCTTTTCATTTAACGGAGCGGTACAACTTCTTTACGGAGAAAAACGGTCAACTTTTACGGGGGCAGGTTCATCACGAGCCTTATGAATTAATGGATACGCATTGCACCGCGTACAGTGAAGCACCGCTAGCTTGGAATCATTTTTCCTGCCCACAACGTCCGCCTGATTTAGTCCATGCTTGCCGAGGGGTTAAAATCCAAGCCTTCTCATTAGTGAAAACCGATGCGTAAGAAACTTACAGCTTATCGCCACGCCGTCTGGGATTGGAATGGCACGTTGCTCGATGATACCTGGCTTTGTTGCGAGGCGCTTAATCAATTATTATCCGCAGAAAAGTGGCCTCGTTTAGAGACCGAGCGATACCGACAAATTTTTGAATTCCCCGCCATCAAAGTCTACGAGAAATTAGGGTTTCCGATTGCCGATGGAAATTTTGAGGTGCTCTCTGCACGCTTCATGGATGCCTACGAAAATCAAAAGTCGAAGTGCGTGCTACACTCTCAAGCGATGGAAGTCCTCAGCCGACTTTCTGGTCATGGTTTATCCCACTCAATCCTTTCTGCTTACGAACATCGGCTCTTAGAGCAGACTCTGACTGATCACGACGTTGCCCACCATTTTGTTAAAATCAGTGGCAGTGGTGACATCTATGCAGGCAGTAAAGAAAGTAGAGCTCGGGCCCACCTGAATGACCTTGAGCACCACCCCGATGAAGTTGTTTATATTGGCGATACCGCCCATGACCTTGATGCCGCTAAGGCGATGGGGGCGGATTGCATCTTAATTGCTCATGGCTATCAGCATCGCGACAACCTGGAGGGCCTGGGGGCAAGGGTGGTCGACAGTTTTGATGAATTGTTAAAAGAAATCTAATAATAGAACTTAAAATTTAAAGGTGGGGAAACGAGTCGGGTGACCGCGTTTTTATTGCCCTTAGCACAGGCTTGGTGCTAGTTTAATTATACCCCTAGTCATCATGAGCGATTCCGTTCCCCAGTTACTCAATTATCTCATCATCTTAGTAGTCGTCGCGATTGCCTATTTTATTTTTAGGAAAAAAACGTCTTCTTCCGGACTTAGCGAAGAAATGGCGGATGTGCAAAATGCCGCGGCCGAAGGATTCGGTGCATCCGAACAAATTTTTCCTCCTTCCAAAGAGTTTGTCGCTAAAGCACGTGTCAAAGGCATGGATGGATATAAAAAACTTTATAAAGAATCAATTGATAATCCTGAAAAGTTCTGGGCCGATGAAGCTAAGGAGCTCACCTGGTTCGAGCCTTGGACTAAAGTTCTCGACGAATCAAAAAAGCCTTTTTTCAAATGGTTCGTAAACGGCAAAACCAATATCTCATACAATTGCATCGATGCTCAAATTGAAAAAGGCCTCGGAGATAAAGTAGCAATCGTTTTTGAAGGTGAACCTACGCAGAACGGAGCAGCGACAGAAGTACGTCGAATCACTTACAAAGAATTACTCATTGAGGTTAGTCGCTTCGCCAATGTCCTAAAAGAACTCGGTCTCAAAAAAGGTGATACCGTCGCCATCTACATGCCAATGGTGCCCGAACTCGCTATTGCCGTACT
>JBBAUX010000004.1:0-28156 GCA_040398005.1 Opitutales bacterium | reverse complement strand
AATGAGATGCTTTTCTTACTTTATACGTCAGGCTCCACCGGAAAACCGAAAGGCATCATTCACGGAACCGGCGGTTACATGTTACAAGCTTACACCACGAACAAATATGTTTTTGATTTAAGAAACGACGATTTATTCTGGTGCACAGCGGATGTGGGTTGGGTCACTGGTCATACCTATGTAGTGTATGGCCCGCTATTAAACGGTGCTTCGGTGTTAATGTATGAAGGTGCGCCCGATGCGCCCGATTACAGCAGATTCTGGAAAATCGTCGAAGACCACAAAGTCACCGTCTTCTACACCGCGCCTACCGCGATTCGTGCCTTTATGAAATGGGGCGATGAATGGGTTAAAAAACATAATCTCTCCTCACTGCGCTTATTGGGATCAGTCGGTGAGCCGATTAATCCCGAGGCTTGGTTGTGGTATCATCGCAACATCGGCGCAGAACGTTGTCCGATTGTGGATACTTGGTGGCAGACTGAAACAGGCGGCCACATGATTACACCTATTCCTGGATGTACGCCCACTAAACCTGGTTCAGCCACTCTTCCCTTCTTCGGCGTCGATGCCGCCGTCCTCGATGAACAAGGCAATGAAACCGACAGCGGGATTCTTGCGATTCGCAAACCATGGCCAGGCATCACCCAAGGAATTTACGGAGATGAAAAACGCTACATCGAAGCTTATTGGAGTCGCTGGAATGGCGCTTACTATTTCCCCGGCGACGGCGCGATTAAAGATAAAGATGGATACCTCTGGATCACTGGACGCGTGGATGACGTGGTTAATGTATCCGGTCACCGCATCGGAACCGCCGAACTTGAAGCAGTCTTTATTGAGAATGAAGCGGTCGCCGAATCAGCCGTCATTGGAGTTAAACACGAACTTAAAGGCCAAGGCTTAATGGCGTTCGTGATTCTGAAATCCGCCGCCGCTAAAACTACCAACGAAGAAACCTTAGCAAAAACACTGAATGGCATGGTCGACACCAAGATTGGAAAATTTGCCCGACCAGAAAGAATTGTGTTCGTACTCGATCTGCCCAAGACTCGCTCAGGTAAGATTATGCGACGATTGCTTCGAGATATTTCCGAGGGCCGAGAATTAGGAAACGTCTCTACCCTAGCTGATCCTGCAGTCGTTGAATCGATACGTAATAAATTTAATAACAAATAATATGAAAAAAATCCTATCCCTGCTTTTACTCTTTATCACAGCACAAGCCTTTGCGCTCGAGGTGGGCGACAAGGCCCCAGCCACCCGTCCGAAAACTCAAATTAAAGGCGAAGCCGTTAAGTCCTTCGAAAAGGGTAAGCTTTATATTTTCGAATGCTGGGCGACCTGGTGCCCTCCATGTGTGGCGTCTATCCCGCACCTCGAAGAATTGAATAAAAAAATGGGGCCGAAGGGCGTGGTGATTACGGGGGTGAATGTTTGGGAAGGCGAAAAGAGCCCTGAAGCTGCCAAAAAAGTTAAAGACTTCGTTAAGGCACAAGGCGACAAGATGTCTTATGCTATCGCAATTGGTGGAGAAAAATTTTTGAGAGACTGGCTCGAAGCCGCAAAAGTTAACGGTATTCCCCATGCGTTTGTTATCAATGGCGATGGCGTCATCGTTTGGATGGGACATCCGATGCAATTGAACGAAAAAATGTTGGGTGATTTCCTGACGGGTACCAAAACTCCCGAACCCGAGAAAAATAAATCGGAAAAAAAAACTAAAGACGTAACCGTAAAGGATGAAACAAGTTCAGCTTTAGAGAAATTAGGGGAAGCCCTTAATAAAAATAACTTCGATTTAGCAGAAAAACTTCTCCCCGAGGCTTTGAAAAACCTTAACTCAGGAGATCAGGCTAATCTCAAAGAGTCCGTGGAATCAATCATCGCACTGGGGCGCGGTGATCCATCGAAGATCAACGCGATGTACGAGAAATCTGCCTTGGACCACATCGACAATGCGGAAGTACAAAACGAAATCGCTTGGGACCTTTTAACTAATCCACGTTTTGGTAAAAATATAAATTTAGCCTTAGCTGAAAAATGCGCCGTTCGAGCGGTGGCTTTATCGAAAGAAGATGAGGCCGATAAACTCGATACTTTAGCCCGAGTTCGCTGGCTGCAGGGTCAAAAAGATGAAGCGATTAAACTGCAAGAAAAGGCTGTCGGTAAGGCCTCTTATTTAACCCTCAAAGAAGAGTTGAAACTCACACTTGATTCACTCCGTAAGGGGGTATTACCTCCGGGTGACCCCATCGCTATCCCAGAATAATTTTATGGAAAGTAAAAGTCTCATCGAAAAAGCCCATTCGGCGCTACACTTACGTTTACTTTCCCTCCAGCAAAGAATTGTTAATCATCATGCCGGTACGGTGATTGTTATTGGCGGCAGCGATCGCTTGGCAGCGTCGGAATTAGCTAATCAGCTGACCGAGTGGCTCGACTCTCGCCTCGTACGAATTTGTGCCCCGGATACGTCGCTACCCGAAAATAAACTCCGCCCCTTTCTCTGGCCCTACTGGAACCTAGCGCCCGCCCAAGGTCGTATTACGATTGTCGTAGGTGACTGGACCACGCGCTCCGTGGTAGCTTCAATCAATGGAGAACTTAAAGGGGATGCCCTGCGCTCACGGGTAAAGAGTATTAAAAATTTTGAAGACACGCTCGCCGCTAATGGAATTGCGATGGCCAAGGTCTGGATTGATACACCCGAAAAAACTCTCAAGAAACGATTGAGTGAAGCGGAAGATACTGACGCCGAAGGCTGGGTGGTTTCGGCCCGTGATTTACTGATTGGGAAAAAGAAAAATCACCCACAGGTTAAAACGATTAGGACGACTAGCTCGGGCAAAGGTCTGCCGTGGAAAGTCATCAACGGATCGGACTCTAAACGCCGTAATTTAGTGGCTGGAAAATACATCGCGGACCAATTAAATAGCGGGCTGCGTCGAAAGATTATCAAAGTCAGCAAGCCCAGCAATCGACCACGGGGACTTTTAGAGAGTGCTAGCGCTCATCCAGTTTTAGATAAAAAAGATTACACTCAGCAAATTGTGAAACTCCAATGGCGCCTCGGACGACTCAGTCGAATTGCCGCCAAGCGTGGAATTTCAACCTTAGTGGTACTCGAAGGAGTTGATGCCGCAGGTAAAGGCGGTGTCATTCGACGTTTGGCCTCTAAATTAGATGCCGCCCATTATCACGTTCATCCCATTCCTGCGCCGACACCGGAAGAAAAATCCCGTCACTACTTATGGCGATTCTGGGTACGCATTCCACCCTACGGCCACATGGCTATCTTCGATCGTTCGTGGTACGGCCGGGTAATTGTGGAACGCGTTGAAGGTTTTTGTCGCACCGATGAATGGGCACGAGCGTACAGTGAAATTAATGATTTTGAAGCACGCCAAGCGGAAGTCGGGTCCATCGTACTTAAATTCTGGATTCACATTTCCAAAGAAGAACAGCTTCGCCGCTTCCACGAGCGTGAAAAGTCTGCACACAAACGTCATAAAATGACCAAGGAAGATTACCGGAATCGCAAGAAGTGGGATGATAATCAGCGAGCCGCTGAAGACATGATTGTGCGTACCGATACCCCGCACGCACCTTGGATTGTCATACCCGGTAACGATAAACGCTACGCCCGGGTCGCCGTCCTTAAAGCACTTTGCCGCGCTCTGACCGATCGCTTAGATTAATCCATTCCTCAATCCAACGTAAATGCGGCCCAGTGATGGCCGCTTTTTTTAGGTGCTTGAGCGCAACCCATTCCAGGGTGGTTTGTTTTTTTACCTTCAGACGTATCCTCGAATTCAAGGTAATTAAATTTATATTTTCTTCATAAGTAACACTTCCAATGGTGCGGCGACGAACCCAGCTTTTCTGAGATTTAAAATCATTATTTAGAAAATCTGTTTCGGGGATTTCGGCCATACCCGCTAAGCGTTTCACGTCGGAGGGATTTCTTCGTAATAATAATTTATCTTGATCAAAAATAAGGGCACGATGGGCAATGGCTTGCTGACGTTTTTTAGGCGCAAAGCGCGGGAGACTTTCGGCCAGATTTTCTTTTTTTGCCCGACACCACTGCGCCACCGGACAAATTGAACAACTGGGATTAGCTTTTCGACAAACCAGCGCACCCAACTCCATCATCGCTTGATTAAAATCTCCAGGCTGCTGCACATCGACGAGGTGATTGGCTAACGGCGTAAAATATTTAACGGCGGTGGACCCATCGCTAAAAACTTTTTTAACTCCCGCAATACGAGCCAACACCCGCACCACATTTCCATCAACGACAGCAACGGGCTCATCATAGGCGATACTTGAAATGGCAGCCGCGGTGTAAGGTCCGATTCCTTTAAATTTTTGCCACTCTGTTGCGGTTGTTGGTAAGACTTTTAATTGCGAAATCTCGATCGCACAGGCCCGTAAATTTCGTGCTCGGTTGTAATAACCCAAGCCCGCCCAAGCGGCCAAAACATCTGATTCTTTGGAACGCGCTAAATCTTTGAAATCCGCCCACTTTTTAACCCAGCGATTAAAATAAGGAATAACGGTAGCGATTTGCGTCTGTTGGCACATCAACTCCGAAACCACAGTGCGGTAGGCAGAAACCTTTTCACGCCAGGGCATAGGGCGCCGATGCTTTACAAACCACGCTAACAAGGCCTTACGAAACTTAAGGGCATTATTGGCTGAAATTATTTCACGCAAAGACATGGGAAGGGGCTGGATTTAAATACGAAGTACAGTAAAAGTAATCGCAATGGCAAAAAAGACCAAGCAGGACTCCGAAGAAAATCCCAAGAAGGTGGCCATGCACACCCTTAAGCTCGATGCCGCCCAAGCTGAAAAACTTAAAGCTATCTTAATCGAAAAAGGCTGGGTGTCCGCCGTCGTGGATCATGCAGCGTTTGCCTACAAGGGACCGAGCTGCAATGTGGTTCATTATAAATCGGGCAAGTGCGTCATCTCAGGCAAAGGCACCGAGGAATTTGTAAAATTCACTTTAGAATCAGAAGTTACCGGCCAAGCCCTGCTCGGCTACGAAGAAGAATTAAATCCTGAGTGGTTCGAAGAACATGCGGGGCTCGATGAATCGGGTAAAGGTGACTTATTTGGTCCCGTCGTCTCAGCGTGCGTCATCGCGACCGGTGAGATGACACGAGAGTGGATCAAAGCAGGAATTAAAGATTCAAAAAAATTAACGGATACGAAAATTGCTGAGCTCGAAAAAGTAATTCGAGGAACTCCCGGCGTCGCCGTGAAAACTACTTTTGCGAGAATGTCTAAATACAATGAACTCCACTCCCGCTTCGGAAAAAATCTTAACCGCTTACTGGGTTGGATGCATGCCACTTCTTGCGAAGAAGCTTTGAAGGATTACGAACTTCTTCACGGACGTCGACCCGCCTGGGGCTTACTCGATCAGTTTTCGGAAGAACCGATTGTGCAAAATGAGTTAGAGCGGAAAAAAGTTGTTTTTGATTTGAGAATGCGGACCAAGGCGGAGTCCGATCCCGTTGTGGCCGCAGCATCGATTATTGCCCGGGCAACTTTTGTACGAGAACTCGATCGTCTTTCGGCCGATGGGGGCGTGAGATTGCCGAAAGGCTCAGGAGCAGAAGCGAAAGAGGCGGCCATCGAACTGGTCGGCAGATTAGGCCCAGCTATTTTAGTGAATTTTGCTAAGCTCCATTTTAAAACTGCTTACGAGGCTCGTGGCCTCGAACCCCCAGCACCCAAGCCTTTCAAAGGTCGTAAGAAAAAAGATTAAGCCGTGGCTTCTCTGGCTACATTCGACCGCAAGAAGGGTAATGGAAGACCAGGGATTGCGGGTCTGGATGAAGCCGGACGAGGATCGCTTTGCGGCCCCGTGGTGGCTGCAGCTGTTTTACTCGATGCAGGATTTTACGGAGAGGCCGCCTGGATTCGTCGACTCAAGGGTGCGAACGATTCTAAAAAACTTTCACCTTCAAAACGGAGCGACCTGCATCAAATTATTTTTGAGATGCACGAGGAGGGAAAATTAAAAGCCGTTTGGGCGGAAGCGTCAGTGATGGAAATTTCTGCGCATAATATTCTCGGAGCAACTCGCATTGCGATGGGTCGATGCATGACGAGTTTGGCACAAGGTCCCCTCGCTCCTCTGTTTCCCGCTGCTGGGACAGAAGGCGAATTATTTGGGTGGCGCGATGAGAAGAATTTTTTGGTGCTCGTGGACGGACTACCCTTACGCCCTTTCACTTGGGCGCATGAGGCGGTGAAACAAGGCGACGGAAAAAGCCTGGCCATTGCCCTGGCGTCTATTGTGGCAAAAGTAGAACGTGATAAATTATTAATAAAGATGGAGGAAAAGTATCCCGAATATGGCTTCGCCACGCATAAAGGCTACGGCACGCTTGAACATGCTAATGCCCTAAGAAAATATGGGCCCTGCCCCGAGCATCGTGATTTATTTATTCGCGGAATTTTAGCAGGTGAGGATCCACCGCCCGACTCACATCCGGAATTTGATTTTAATTAAAGCGCCACGGCATCAACCAGGAGCCACGCCCAAGTCGCTACCACGCCAGCCGATTTAGGATGTAAGCGGTCATAGTCTTTAATCAGCGACTTTAAATTACCCGACGACAGGCGTGGCGCGCCCGTGACGCCACTGCCGTGTAAGGCTCTAAATAAATCAATCGACGAAGGATAAATTTCCTGAGATTCCAAAACACCGTGGGCACGGACATCAAATTGAGCACTTTGTAATATTTGTAGCCACTGATCTTCGTCGCGCCAATGCAAGGGTCCCTCGCCCATCAAATCGCGAAGCTCAAATAAGCAAGGGTCACAGGGTACACCCAAGAGTAAACGCCCTTGGTCCGGCAGAGCGTCATGCCAGTTGCGTAAAACCGCCACAGGATCGGGCGCCCAATGTAATAGACCGGATGATGCCAAAGCTTTCGCTTTGGGTATTTTCGTGAAAGCATCACGCACCTTCCAATCAGCCAGTGGTGCGTTTTGCCGACCTAGTTCCACCATCGTAGGCGAGTTATCGGTGGCTTCCACAGAGGCTCCCTGAACCAATAAAGCATTCGTTAGAAAACCAGTGCCAGCACCCAACTCAGTAATTTCCGCACCACGGGGAAAGGGAGCAAAAGCAGCTAAGGCTTCAGCAAAACGACGCTGCGGGGCGGCGTGTTGATCATAGGTGTGTGCACGTTCGTTGAAGCGCATGAGTTAATTTGTGTTGTCGGCGAAAAAATCGCTGAGGTTATGCCCTAAGCCATCTACAATCTGGCAGCCGACGATTGATTGGCAAACTCCGTCAGGGTTTAATAATAAATCCTCCGAACCCACATAGGCCTCCCAGCCACTCGGTAATCCCTGACGACAAAAACTAATCAGCGAGATTCCTGCGGGTTGAGATAAAA
This sequence comes from Opitutales bacterium, assembly GCA_040398005.1. Classification (GTDB taxonomy): domain Bacteria; phylum Verrucomicrobiota; class Verrucomicrobiia; order Opitutales; family UBA953; genus UBA953. The sequence goes on along the minus strand of JBBAUX010000004.1, from coordinate 20,726 downwards.
TTTCTAAACCTTCTAAAAGATTTTTAGATTCATACGGCGTCTCAGAAATAGTAGAGGGCGGTAGCCCTGCCCGATTTCGAAAATCGGCCAAAGCATTAGGTAAATCTGTTTTAACTAGGCGACTCAGCCAGCGTACCTGCGTCTCACTGACTTTTCCACATTTTGAGTGTTCGCTACAAAACGAAGTAAAGGGTGCGATGAGCAAAGCCTTAGCGGGCAACTTAACTCCCCGAGAAGCAGCCTCTAAAATTAAATGAGCGCCCAAAGACCAACCAATCACCATATCACAACCCACTAGATTTTCTGCCGCGCCCATGACTGGTGGATAAATTAAATGTTCGGCGTCAGGGGCATGACTCACCGCCAAGGGTTGCATTTCCTTGAGCGAAATTCCCCAACCGCCTATCCATCCGATTTTCATGAGGCGACCCCTTTCAGTGTAGAAATAAATTTTTCAAGATGCTTTGCGTCTAATCCTCTGCGCAAAGAAATTCTGATGCGTGCTGTATTCAGGGGCACCGTGGGGGGACGAATCACCGAAACAATGAATCCGGCAGCTCTCAAAGCTTCCGCATAAAGTTGAGTCTTTTTTACTTCACCAATGACGAGCGGAATAATCGGTGAATGAAAATCGGGTGAGGCAAACCCAGCCGCACGCAATGCTGCCCTCCACTCTCTCGAAAGTTGATGCAACTGCGTTCGCTCCGTGGCTAAATTTTTCACCCGAGTAATGGCGGCTAAGGCTGCCGCCGCAGATGCCGGACTGAGATAAGTTGAATAAATAAACTCCGCGGCGAAATTGATGATCACATTCTTAATAAGAACATCATGACATAACACATAGGCCCCTTGCGCCCCGAGCGCTTTACCCAAGGTGCCCACCACGATATCAGCCGCCGCTCGCACCCCCTGCTCTTCCTGCATGCCTGAGCCTGTTTGCCCATGCCAGCCCGTAGCGTGAGCTTCATCCAATACCCAGCAAAAATTATAACGCTCTTTCAGTTTTGATATTCTTGATAAGTCGGGGCAATCCCCGTCCATCGAGTAAACACTTTCCGTCACCACAAACACGACCGCGTCACTTTCTTTAGACTCCTCTAACATGGATTCTAATATATCTAAATCATTATGCGGAAAACGGCGGAGCGTGGCTTCTGATGATAAAATTCCTTCCAACATACTCGCATGAATTAACTTATCGGCCAAAACGATATCCCCTTTTTTAGGCAAGCCACCTAGCACAGCCGTGTTTGCCGAAAATCCGGTATTTAAAATAAGTCCATGAGCGTAACCATGCCACTGGGCTAGAGTTTTTTCTAAGTCTTGATGCAATTCAGTGTAGCCCGTGACTAAAGGAGACGCAGAGGACGAGGCTCCCCATTTATCTAAAGCCGCACTTGCAGCAGCGATTACTTCACTGTCGTGACTTAAATTAAGGTAGTCATTATCTGCTAAATTAATTCGTGCATCTGTAGCGGATCGAACTTTCAAAGTACGTAACAGCCCATCGGCATCGCGCTGAGCGAGAGCCTTTTCCAGCCGTTGACGCAACTTAGGATTCATGACCAAAATTCGGGATTAAAAATAACTTTCTTATTTTGGTAGGAGGACTCTCCGGCTAATGAAATTTTAGATTGTTTTATCCCTGTGCGATTGGCTTGAGCGGTTTCAGGTGAAATGGTACGACTTACCGTATTTAACCAAACACCCATGCGTCCGTTATATTTTCTTTTTAAATAAGCGACGGAAAGTCGGGCCTGATTAATCGCACCGAGTCTATCTTCGACTACAATAATGACGGCGTCAGGCTTGATCGCTTGGGCGAAGTCGGTCCAATCCAGACCAAGAGGATCAATGGGGACGGCCAAACCACCCGCCCCTTCAATGATTTGATGTTCAGCCGGTGGAACGGTCTGATAAGCTTTAACAATATTCTGGAGTGATAATTTTTTTCCTGATTGAGCTGCTGCTACTAACGGTGCTTGGGCTGGTCCGAATGAGAAAAGTGTAATCGGTGTGGCCCAATCCCCCGCAGCCTTAGGCGCATCGGCCGGTCTCCCAGTAGTTGCTCCTGACTCTACAGGCTTAATCACCTGGGTATTACCTAATTCGGATAACTCACGAGCCAACAACCCTACAACATTAGTTTTACCAATGCCCGTATCACTGCCTGTGATAAAAATGACAGCCACGATTAGTGATTAGGTGAGCAACCACAGCCTTCAGAAGATTCGCCGTCAGGAGTGGTGTTCATTAATTCTTCAGGATTCGGCCAGCCTGCTGCTTGGGCTTGGGAAGGACTGATTTCACCGCGGTGAACGCGACGCGCTTCATCCGGATGTAAAGGGTGTAACCCTAAACGCTTCATCAAATTCATATCCTCTTCGATATCGGGATTTCCCGTAGTCAAAAGTTTCTCCCCAAGGAAAATAGAATTTGCGCCAGCCAAGTAGCATAAGGCCTGAGTTTCAGGATTCATATTCGCGCGACCCGCGGAAAGTCGAACCATTGCCTTAGGCATTAAAATTCGGGCGACCGCAATGGTGCGCACGAATTCAATCGAATCGACGAATTTTCTTCCAGCTAAGGGCGTACCTTCGACAGCAACGAGCGCGTTGATCGGAACGGAGTCAGGCTGCGGATCCATATTCGCTAATTCAACGAGCATCTTTAGACGGTCATCCACGGTTTCCCCCATACCAATAATTCCGCCCGAACAAACTTCTAAACCTGCTTTGCGAACATTCGATAGAGTTTGGAGACGGTCATCATAAGTTCTGGTAGTGATGATTTTTGCGTAATGCTCGCGCGAGGTATCGAGGTTGTGATTATAAACATCGCAACCAGCTTCCTTGAGACGGACCGCTTGTGGTTCGGATAACATTCCGAGCGTACAACAAACTTCGAGACCTAATTCCTTAACGCCTGAAACGGTTTTCAGCACGCTATCAAATTGTTTTCCGTCTGACACTCTACGCCAAGCCGCACCCATACAGAAACGTGAAGCTCCACCCAACTTCGCACGACGTGCATCCACGAGGATGGTTTCCGTTTCCATCAATGATTCGGCTTCGACGAAGGTATTGTGGTGAACCGACTGCGGGCAGTAGGCACAGTCTTCCGGGCAGGCACCCGTCTTAATCGACTTGAGCGTGCAGAGCTGCACGCCGGCAGGATCTTGGTTAGCTTGGTGTGCCTCCTGAGCCTTGAAAATCAAGGTGTTGAGAGACAAATCGTAGAGGGCACGGGCTTGAGTGTGGTTAGTCATAATAATATTAAAGATTGGGAATTACATCATCCATCGCTCGTCGTACCGCTTGCACGAGGTGAGTAATTTCAGTGGGTTGAATAGAAATGGGTGGGACGAATAGAATAGAATCTCCGAGCGGTCGAATCACGAGTCCGTGACGACGTGCAGCCAAAGCGATTTGATATCCCACACGCATATCAACGGACCAATTTTTCTCGTTGGTAGATTTAAAATCAACCGCACCAGTTAATCCGTACTGACGATAACTGGCGATGTTAGGATGATCAGAAAAATTCTTTTGAATTTCTTCTCCTAACTGTTGAGCACGTTCAGCGATTTGACCCGAAGAAATCATGGGGCGAAGTTTTTTTAATGATGCCAAGGCAACGGCACAGCCCAAAGGATTCCCCGAAAAAGTATGACCGTGGAAAAAGGTGCGTCCTTCGGAAAACTCGCCCTGAAATGCCTCATAAATTTTCTCCGAAGTGAGTGTAGCAGCTAAAGGTAAATATCCGGCAGCCAATCCTTTAGCTAAGCAAAGAAAATCAGGTGTGACATCTTCAGTGGAACACGCGGTTAATGAGCCCAGTCGACCGAAACCAGTGAAAACTTCGTCGAGAATTAAATGCACATTGTATTGCCGACAAAGTTGAGCGACCGCTTTAACGAATCCGGCAGGTTGCTGGTGCATTCCCGAGGCGCCTTGGACACGAGGTTCAATAATAAGCGAAGCGGTTTGTGCGGCTTGAGATTTTAAAATGTTTTCTAATGCTTGAAGCGATTGGGTTGCGTCTGAAAATTTAATCTTACCTGCACATTCTTCGTGGCGCGGTGCCTCAAACATTTGAGAAAGAAAAAGCCAGGGCGAGAAGCGTTTATGGAAGGTGCGATTATCGCCCACGGACATCGTTCCGAAGGTGTCGCCGTGATAAGCACCAGACATGGAAATCACTCCGCGTTTTTCGGAGTGACCGGTTAATTGCCAAAACTGAAATGAGAGTTTAAGTGCGACCTCGATGGCGTTGCTTCCATTGTCGGTAAAAAAACATCGTGGGAGTTGTCCGTTAGTCAGTCCGGCTAGTTCTTCAGCCAGCTCAGTCGCCACCGGATGATTTAATCCTAATAAAGTAACATGGGCTAATTGGTGTAGCTGCTTCTCGAGGGCGGCATTTAAATCGGGATCGTTATGTCCATGGACATTGGTCCACACCGATGCATTTCCGTCTAAGAATTTACGGCCTTCAGTATCGATTAACCACGAACCTTCGCCGCGCACCAAATGCAGACGCGGATTGGTCTGATACTCCTTCATCTGAGTGAAAGGATGCCACGCGTGTTTGCTGTCCGCTAAATCAATAGCATCGGTCGATCGACTGGGTGCTGGTGAGGCGGATGACACCCCTATTAATTAAGCCCTAAACTGCCTATTGTTAAGCCTTAAGTCTCCGCAGGTTAACAATAAAGAATATTTATAAGTACGTGTTAATAAGTAACTTATGAATTTATTCGAAGTCGTAAATCTTAACCGAGCTCCAAAATGTCTTACAAGACTGGACGAAATCCACGTGAATGGGGTCGACCTGATAGGCGTCGTGTTCGGCCTGACTTTTGAAAATAAACATTTCTGCGAAGTCATACGAGGTATCGACGATGGCGCGCTCGGACGGCGTGGGGCGGCCAATATAACAAGATGTGATGGATTTAATTTTATCTAAGCCTCTCAATTTAGTTTCAAACTGTAATCGCTCAGCGGGCGTGAGATCTTTGCGCAGATAGAAAAAGACGAGGTGGTGAAACATAGCATTAAACTGGTTTAATAAAGTGCGACTGTGAAGCCTGAAATGCCTTTCCTTGCCAAGTCGGAGGTGTGGCTCATTGTGACCCAAGATTAAATGCAAAACTTACACTCTATTTTTCCAGAGCTTAATGAGGCGCAGTGGGCGAAATTAACTGAAATGGCGGCACTCCATCGCGAATGGAATGAAAAGATTAATTTAGTATCGCGTAAAGACATCGAAAACCTTGAGCGGCATCACTATGCCCCCTCTATTGCCGCGATTAAATTCTTAAAACTGCAACCCGGCGCTAAGATTATTGATGTTGGTACCGGCGGCGGTTTCCCGGGATTAGTCTTAGCCGTGCTTTACCCCACCGCTGAATTTACATTGGTCGATTCCGTTGGGAAAAAAATATTGGTGGTGGAAGATATTGTTAAACGTCTGAATCTCAAAAATGTTCAGCCGGTGGTGGCCCGGGCGGAGACACTGAATCATGACCACGACTTTATTATGGGTCGGGCCGTGGCGGATCTTCGCACTTTCGTCCATCAAACCAAACAACTCATTATTCACGGCATGAAACACTCTTTGCCCAATGGCATTCTCTATTGGCAAGGCGGCGACCCCGCCGTGGAAAAAGCCGACTCAGGCATCAGCCCGTTCTTCAGTTTTGAACTTCGTCCCTTACTTTGGAATGATGAGAAATTTGAGGGAAAACGTATCGTTTTATACCGCTCGCAAGATTTGCCGAAGTGCAAAAAGCCCGATTTGCCAGCATGACACAAGAGTTACCGTCTGTGCCTTGACCCTCGCCTAGATAATCTCACGGTAAAACCAATGTCATTTAAGCTGCTACCCTATACCAAAACCGGCGAAAGCCTGGTAGGGCTGTTGCGTCAACGTATTGTCTTTTTGGACGGCGCGATGGGGACAATGATTCAACAATTAAAACTCACGGAAGAGGATTATCGTGGAACACTTTTCGCAAATCACCCGGGCGAACTGAAAGGTAATAATGATCTACTCGTTTTAACCAAACCTGAAGCCATTTTAAAGATTCACCGTGACTACCTCGAAGCAGGAGCGGATATTTTAGAGACCAACACGTTCAACGGTACTTCCATCGCAATGGAAGACTATAAGATGGGCCACTTGGTTCGTGATTTAAATACGGCGGCGGTAAAAATCGCTAAACAAGCGTGCGATGAAATTAAAGCGAAATCGCCTGGTCGACTGTGCTTCGTCGCAGGCGCGCTCGGTCCGACGAATAAAACCTTGTCGATGTCACGCGATGTGAACGACCCCGGTAAACGCGATATCACTTTTGTTGAATTAAAAGACTCTTATCGCGAACAGGTGGATGCGTTGATCGACGCGGGCGCCGACCTCTTACTTTGTGAAACGGTTTTTGATACGCTCGTTTTAAAAGCGGCACTCTTTGCTATTGATGAAGCCTTCGAGGCACGTGGGTATCGCCTGCCGTTAATGATCTCGGGTACGATTACCGATGCATCGGGACGCACACTCACGGGTCAGACCACCGAAGCGTTCTGGAATTCCGTACGCTACGCTCACCCCATCAGCATCGGCATGAACTGTGCGCTCGGTGGAGAACAGATGCGCCCACACATCGACGAACTTTCGCGTAAGTCTGAAATTTACGTCTCCTGCTATCCGAATGCAGGATTGCCCAATCCTCTATCGCCGACCGGATTTCCTGAAGGCCCCGAAGACACGGCAATTATTCTCGAAACTTTTGCGCGCGATGGCCTGGTCAACATTGTCGGCGGTTGTTGCGGCACCACGCCTGCACACATCGCCGCGATTAAACGTCGCGTCGAAAAATATCCTCCACGCGTAGCACCCGTCAGCTCGCCCGCGTTACGACTATCTGGATTAGAAGCACTGAATGTCGTCGGCGGTGCTCAATCCTTCGTCAATATCGGTGAACGCACCAATGTAGCCGGATCACCTAAATTTAAAAAGCTCATTGAAGATAATGATTATCGCATGGCCATCACGGTGGCGAAACAACAAGTTGAAGCGGGCGCCGGTATTATTGATGTTAATTTTGATGCCGGCCTGCTCGACGGCAAAGCGGCGATGGTTAAGTTTCTCAATTTAATTGCGACGGAGCCCGACATTGCCCGCGTGCCCGTGATGATCGATTCGTCGAAATGGGAAATTCTCGAAGCAGGTCTGCAATGCGTCCAAGGCAAAGCCATTGTTAATTCTATTTCGCTAAAAGAAGGGGAAGAAATTTTCATCTACCAAGCGAAACTCTGTAAACGTTACGGTGCGGCCATGGTCGTGATGGCGTTTGATGAGAAAGGTCAGGCCGCCACGTTTGAAGACAAGGTAAGAATTTGTCAGCGGGCCTATAAAATTCTCACCGAAAAAGCAGGCGTCGATCCGCAGGACATTATCTTCGATGCGAATATTCTGACTGTTGCTACAGGCATGAAAGAGCACGACAGTTATGCCCTCGATTTCATCAATGCGGTGCGTGAAATTAAGAAAGTTTGTCCGGGCGTAAGAACTTCGGGTGGCCTCTCCAACGTATCATTCTCCTACCGCGGGAATAATCCTGTACGTGAAGCGATGCACTCGGCCTTCCTCTATCATGCCATCGCCGCAGGTTTAGACATGGCGATTGTGAATGCAGGCATGCTCGAAGTTTACACGGATATTGACCCGAAGCTTAAAGAACTCGTCGAAGATGTTATTTTAAATCGGAATGCACAAGCGACGGAACGACTCACCGAAGCAGCGCCGTCATTTTCGGGAACGAAGACCGAAGTCGATCATTCCAAAAAGAACGAGTGGCGAAATCTCCCCACTGAAAAGAGGATCGAACACGCGCTCGTTAAGGGTGTGGAAGATTTTATTGTCGCGGATACCGAAGAGGCCCGCCAAAAACTCGGTCGCCCTCTATTAGTTATCGAAGGACCACTCATGGACGGCATGCGGGTGGTGGGAAAACTTTTCGGCGAAGGTAAAATGTTTTTACCGCAGGTAGTGAAATCAGCACGCGTCATGAAAACCGCGGTGCGACACCTAGAGCCCTTCATGGCTGACGAAAAGTCTGATGGCTCGCAACAGGGCAAATTTCTCATCGCCACCGTACGAGGCGACGTCCACGACATCGGTAAAAATATCGTAGGTGTGGTATTAGCGTGTAATAACTACGCGGTAACCGATTTAGGAGTGATGACTTCCTGTGAAAAAATCATTGAGGAAGCTCGTAGACTTAATCCGGACTTTATTGGACTATCGGGACTAATCACACCATCGCTGGATGAAATGGCGGCCGTCGCTAAAGAATTAAAGCGTTCTGGATTCACTACACCTTTATTAATCGGTGGCGCTACCACGTCGGAAGATCACACGGCCATCAAACTCGCCCAGCATTATGACGGACCCGTGGTGCACGTGAGCGATGCTTCTTTGGTCACGGGCGTTTGTAGCGACTTACTCAATCCACAGAAAAAAAAGGCGTATGTTGAATCACTCAAGGAAAGTCAGCTGAGCAAGCGTGAGGCCTATGAGAAAAATCAGCCTGCGGAAGTTATTCCCTTAGCTGAAGCTCGACAAAAAAGCCTCCAACTTAATGCACCACTCCAACCAGCACCGAAAAAATCGGGCGTCGCACTCTTTGAGCGAATCGATGGTGCGTCCGTTGCGGCCATGATTGATTGGACGCCTTTCTTTGTCACCTGGAGTTTAAAAGGCACCTTCCCCAAAATATTTAACTCGGAAAAATACGGAACCGAGGCACGTAAGTTGTTTGATGATGCCCGCCGAGAACTTGATTTATTAATTAAGGAAAATCGTTTTCATCTTAGAGGCGTGGCTGGTATTTGGTCGGCCCGCAGAGTCGACGACGACGTGGCAGTATTTGCTGATGAATCACAGAAAAAAGAAATTGGTAAATTCCATTTCCTGAGAGACCAAAAGAAACGACCACAGGTAAAAACCTGTCGCTCGCTCGCTGATTTCGTATCAGCTGAACCAGGAGATCACATCGGAGCCTTTGCGGTATCCGCAGGACAAGAAATCGAAACCTACGCCGCATCATTTAAGGAAAAAGATCCTTATCGTCATATTCTTATTCAGGCCATTGCAGATCGACTGGCGGAAGGTTGCGCCGAGTGGCTCCACTGCGAAGTACGCAAAAATCTCTGGGGCTATGCTCCCCATGAAAGCTTAACGGTGGAAGAATTAGTAGACGAGAAGTATGCGGGGCGTCGACCCGCTGCCGGCTATCCAGCCTGTCCCGAGCACACCGAGAAAGGCGAAATCTGGAGACTGCTCCAAGCCGACCGCATCGATTGCACTTTAACGGAATCATTTGCCATGAATCCGGCAGCTTCGGTTTCGGGTATTTATTTCGGCAATCCACAGGCCATTTACTTCGACGTCGATTCGCTCGGTCGCGACCAAGTGGAAGATTACGCGAAGAGAAAAGGCTGGTCAGTCGCCGAAGCCGAAAAATGGTTAGCCCCCGTTTTAGGATATAAAACTTAATGAACGAATCCGAGTTGCAGAATATTTTGGAAGGCTTGGACGCAACGCAGGCTCAAGCCGTTAAGCGATTTTTGGGAACAACGAGTAGCCCAGAAACTATCCTCAGCTCTATAGATCAAGGTGATTGCGAATGGATTGAATGGTTTAAGGCGATGGCCTTATTACAGCTCTGGCTCGAATCAAAAAAACAAGATTACCCGATTGAACGAAAGCTGGGGTATCTGAGTTGTACGGTTGATGCCTTCAAGAATACGCCAACCATCATGCGACCAAAACTCAGTGAAGCGACGGAACGTATGCTAGCACAATACGGATTTAGTGATCAGTAATGTCCACCCCACAGCGCATTTTAGTGATTGGGGGTGGAGCGGCGGGATTCTTTGCGGCGATTACCTGTGCTGAAAAGTCTGACACGCAGGTGTTTCTCTACGAAGCCACGCCGCATCTTTTATCGAAAGTAAAAATATCAGGAGGTGGGCGGTGCAACGTCACCCATGCCTGTTTTGAACCAGAGCAATTAGTTAAAAATTACCCACGCGGCGGTCGCGAACTTTTAGGTGCGTTTCACCGCTTTCAACCTCGTGATACCTTAGCCTGGTTTAATACACGTGGCGTAGAAACTAAGACAGAGGAAGACGGACGCATGTTTCCGACGTCGGATAACTCTGAATCGATTGTTAATGCACTGAACGATGCCGCCCAGAAAAATCGGGTTAAAATTTTAGTCCAACACGGCGTTAAAACTATTCAGTATCTTAATGAGAAATTTGAGGTGGAATTAAATTCAGGCGAGATGGAGTTATTCGATAAAGTCATTATCGCCACGGGCGGAAATAAATCATCGGGCGGTTTAGCCATCGCCGAGAGTTTTGGTCATACCATCATTTCGCCGGTACCCTCACTCTTTACCTTTCATATTCAAGATAATCGTTTAGTGGATCTCTCCGGACTTTCCGTAGAAAAAGTTAAAGTACATGCCAACGGGACAAAACTTACCACCGAAGGACCACTACTTCTAACCCACTGGGGAATGAGCGGACCGGCTATTTTAAAACTCTCGGCCTGGGGGGCACGGGAATTTGCAGAAAGTAATTATCTATTCAGCATCGAGATTAACTGGGTTCCGGAACTCAGCCAAACGGCACTCAGTAGGAAATTAAATGAAATACGCATCGCCGAAGCACGGAAGCAAATTGCGACGTTTAGCCCGCTGCCCATTCCACAAAGACTGTGGGAGAGACTCTTGATTGCCGCGGAGATTAATCCGACCACGCCGTGGGCTCATATTAATAATCAACAATTAGATAAATTATACAAACAGCTCACTCAGGCCGAGTTCACGGTGACCGGTAAGAGCATGTTTAAGGAGGAGTTCGTGACCTGCGGTGGCGTGAAACTCTCGGAAATTAATTTTAAAACCATGGAAAGCCGTAAGCAACCGGGGCTATTCTTTGCTGGAGAAGTTTTAGATATCGATGGAGTGACCGGAGGATTTAACTTTCAGAGCGCTTGGACGACGGGTTGGCTGGCGGGTCAGGCGGCCGGCGATTATTCGTAATCAGTATCGCTAAGTCTTAAATTTGTATCATTTTAAATTGATGAACGACGAATCTGAATCCGGTGAAATTAAACTGGGTGATGTCGTTGAGGGTCAAACGCTCGTCGGCGTCGGCATCGATTTCACTTTCACCGAAATTATCGACTCACATCAGGCCGCGTTTAAAGCTTTGGATGAATGGCTCACGGGAATTCGCACCTACGATCTGGAAGACTCGTTTGATACCGATGCGATTTTATGGGACGAGCTCGAAGACTGTGGCTATGAAATCGGCGAAGAAGATAGCATCGAAGATAATAAGAAAGTGAAACTCTACGATGTGTGGTTGGGGCAGAATGATACGGAAAGCGTTTTAAACCGAGTGCAGGATCGATTGGACGAATTAAAAAAGAAGGCGATATCCTTAATACCTGCTGGTCTACAAGCAGCCGCTCAAGCTAATCCCACACCCGCGAGTCTGTTGAAACTCTTAGTGCAAACATCGGAGCCTGAATAAATTATTTTACCAAGGCCTTGGCCTTGGTCTGCAATTCTTTATCTAGGTCGGTGGCATTACGGACCGCGTTGAGAAGCTTCTGAGCTGCATTAATATCGGGTTTAGAAAAGGGCGGTGACGCTGAAAGTTTAGCCGCGTTAATTTCATCCAAACTCGCCCTCAGTTTATCAACCGTTTGTTTAATACATTCACCTTTGTTCCAATTCTTAGACGACCAGAGCCCTTCATTATTCCAATAAGTGAATCGTTTCTCTTCGAAAGTGGAAAAATCTTTTTTGAATTGGGAGAGTGAGGCGAAAAAAGCGAGAGCCTCGTGCTGATCATCGTCCACAATTTTAGTCGAATCCTTGGAGAGTTTGGCCTGTAGAACAGAAAACTTGGATTGAAGTTCCATGCGGCTTTTCTGCCAAGAATCGAAATCCTTAGCGTTGGGTGGCTCAGCTCCGGCCCAGGCGATACTTATCCAGCAAAGGCTTAGTAAAAATCTAATCATCATAAATTAGTTCTAATCTCGAATTTTATCCTTCATTAGCAATTTAATCTGCAATTATTTCCTGTCCCTCTGCAACTTATGGCCTAGTTTGAGGTCTTAATCTAAGATGAAACTCTCTTCGGCCCTTCTTGCTCTCACTCTATCCAGCATAACTGCTTGGGCAGCTGATGCGACGATGACGACCGTTTCGGTATTAAGTGAGAAAACAATCGGGACTATTCCGGCTAATTTCATCGGGCTAAGTTATGAAAAATCTGCCGTCACCGAAAATCACTTTCGTCCGGATAATCTGGTTTTAGTTAATCTCCACAAAAATCTTGGTTCAGGCGTTTTACGATTTGGCGGTAACAAGGTAGAACTCACGCAATGGTCACGCGAAACTCCAAAAGAAAAACCTGCTAAAGGAATTTTCGTCGCGACCACCAGCGACATGGATAAGTTTTATGCTTTTATTAAAAGTATCGACTGGAAGGTAATTCACGCCGTTAATCTTTCAAGCAATACGCCTGAAATTTTCTCTGATGAAATTAATTACGCAGTTAAAATTGGCGGAAAATCCATCATGGGCTTCGAAATTGGCAATGAGCCCGATCACTACGACAAGGATACTAAAAAGTTACGTGAAAAAGGCTACGCTTACCCACAGTACAAATCGGAATTAGAAAAAGCGCAGTCCGTTATCCTAAAACAAAATCCTGGCGTTAATTTAATCGGGCCAGCAACCACCAGTGGTGGCTTTAAGTTTTTTGAACCCTGCGTGAGCGATTTCAAAAATAAGTTATTCTTATCCACCTCGCACTTCTACCCCACTTCAGCGATTAGCACACCTCCGCCCACCTGTGAAAGCCTGCTCAGCGACGGCTCGAAGAAGAAAACGGTTGCGATGGCAGATAAACATTTTGCGGTAGCCAAAAAAGCAGGTGTCCCTTGGCGCTTAGCCGAGTGCAATTCAGCATCCATGGGTGGAACCAATGGCGTGAGTGATGTATTTGCGGCTGCAGTCTGGGGTTCTGACTTCCTATTCGATATCGCCAAAAGCGGTGCCACCGGGGTTAATCTTCATACTATTTTTGGGCTCAATGGCTATACAGCGATCAGCTTCGACAAAGAGAAAAAAATCTACGCAGTGCGTCCCGTCTACTACTCGCTACTCTTATTTAAAGATTCGGGACACGGAAAGTTAATCGAATCCGATACCAAATCGACCGGTAACGTGGTCAGCCACGCTACTCTGGGCACCGACGGAAAACTTCGCGTGGTCGTGATTAATAAAGAACTAGTTAAAGAAACTAAAGCTGTTGTGTTAACTGATTCTAAGCGCACCCGCGGAACCATCACACGCCTCAGCTCAAGTTCACCCACGGAACAAATGGCAGTCAGTTACGGCGAAGGCACCGTTAACAAGGATGGCACTTGGAAACTTGAGAAGCGTGAAGAAATCAAAGGCAGTGCTGGACGATTTGAAATCACCCTCCCCGCCTGCAGCGCCGCCGTCCTGACGCTTGAGTTAAATTAAATACTAAGGTCGGACCTAGTAAAGTATCCAGGCGATGAAGCCCATCGTCCTGTTATTGTTTTAGCGCTAATTTAAATAACCTGTGAGGAATGAAAAAAACATTCCTTGCGCTATTCTGCCTGTCGCTGTCTTTTACTTATCACCCTCACCTAGCCGCAGCCAGCTTAAGTGAAAACCTCCTTCGAGATAAGGATGGTGATCGCATTAGTGATGCGGTTGAAATCTCCCTCGGGTTAAATCCGCTAGATAAAACAGACGGGTTTAGTGACGTTGATTTTGACGGCCTAAGTTTGGCGGATGAAATTAATGCTGGGACCAATCCGAATAAGGCCGACAGCGATGACGACGGTATTGGTGATTTTGATGAGCGGGAGAATACACCGACCCCACCATCCACTGTGGCAAGAACTCTACAAATCAATCGGTCCACTCCACCTCCAGCACTTTCTCGAAAACTTAAGGCGGCAAAAAATTGGATGGTTAATAGTAAAATCACGTTACCCGCTAAATTGAAGCAGGCCAACCAAGCCCAATTCGGAGAGCAGATCGCCCAATGGACCGATTTACCTTCACTTAATGGATGGGAGCCAAACCGTGGCACCAGTGTACAAGTGTGGCAGTTAGAGGATAACCAATTTTTATCTGTGGGAAATGGCATTAAGCAGCCACTGAAAAATTCGCCGAGCGGTAGTTATATTTTAAAATGGAAACACAGGCAGCCGGCCAATAATCCCGTGGCTAAAAATTATCAGGTAAAAATTTCTACGACGATGGGTAAAATTATTTACATAAATAACTTTCAACCTAGCGAGGTTGAACAGTGGGAAGATGTTTCTACTGAGTTTAGAATTAATACGACGGACACAGGGCAACACTTATGGCTATCAATCTCACCCAATAGTGGAGAGACTTCGCCCGTCTTTATTGACGATATTTATCTGCTGCGAGCCGGTTTTAATGTAGATTTAAATCGAGACGGGAAAATCGCAGCCGGGGAAGGTCCGCGCGGTAAGGGGTCCGTGTATTTTTGGATTAATAATGACACCGATAATACCGAGTTCAGTGGAAACGACTGGAGTACAACCCTTTCAAGTGAAGCTGATTTTAATGATCAAAAAATTAATTCACTACGGGACCTGATTGACTTCTTTCCCGTAAGTCTGAATTTTTCTGAAGCCATTAAGGCGTATCCGCCCGATGGACAGACGCGGTATATTTTAAGTCAGGCCGACGGCGCGGTGAATATCGTTTTTACGGGACTCAATGCCAGTACCGCAGGAAGTTTTAATCAAAAGCTGAATTCCGATATTTATGGCGACACCTTTAATCAGCCGTGGTCGCAGGCCGAAGTACATCCCATCAATTCATCCATTGAATTAACGGAGCCACAAATCTTAAGGATACTAAATAATGGTGAGGTGGTTATTATGGTTGAAGGACGCAAAGCAACGCGGGCACCGCTAGTCTTTAAGATCGAAAAAGCCGGAAAAAAGTGTTTGGAGGTATCACTGCCCTTACACTTGGACGACGTTGAGCGCATGTATCGACATGTTAATTTACGCGACGGCGTGACCTCCTATGATGGCAAAAAGATTTACGACAATCCTGCGAATTATGGGCGGACTACGGAAATTGAAATTCCTAGTGGTTGGCCCGATAGTCAGAATAGCAAAAAATACTTCGTGTTTGTTCACGGCTTTCATGTAAACGCCCAACAGGCTAGAGGATGGAATAATGAAATGTTTAAGAGGTTTTATGTATCAGGCAGTCAGGCCAGATTCATTGGGGTGACTTGGCGTGGAGATACTGCGCCCGACTACCACGAAGCAGTCTTCCGTGCCTTTCAAACGGGGGATGCTTTAGCTAAAAGACTACTCAGCTTCGTCGACGGACCCATCACCTTAGCTGGTCATAGCCTGGGTAACGCTGTGGTCGGAAATGCGATTCAAAGAGGCAACCTAGGCGTGCAATCCTACCTGGCGATTAACGCCGCGATACCTGCTGAAGCGTATTCTAGTAATTGTAGCACTCTAGCCCAGAGACAAAATATGACGGAATTAAATTGGAGAAAATATGATAATAATCTCTATGCCAGTTATTGGAACGAGTTATTTCCATCAACGGATGCGCGTTCAAAGTTAACTTGGCGTAATCAGTTTAATAAATCTCAGAAAGTCGTGTCCAACTTCTACTCCGGAGGTGATGAAGTTATCGCGAAAGCTAATAGTGTCGCGGAAGCCTCAATTATAAAATTAGTCTTCAACCAAGGATTTAACTTCTCGGACAATGCCTGGAAATACCAAGAATTAGTCAAAGGTCTCTCATGGTACAATTCAGTAGCCAGCGTCTTCATGGATCGACAGCAGGCTGGCTGGGCATTCAACGATGACTGGTGGTTGTGGGCTGACGCAAACGAGGGCTCTAAAGTTAAGTACACCCCGAGCCAGGCACGCACGATTTCTAATTCACGTTTAATTAACAGACCCTTCTTTGAATATTTCTCGGAACGGGAAATTCAAAGTAGTCAGAAAAATACCGGGGCCTTAAAGGCATCAGAACCTAAGGTTATTTATGATCTCTTGGCTCGGGGAATACCGGCCATGACCTATGCCACGGGGGTGATGAGTTTAAACGATCAAGTTAAGTTTAACTATGACTTAGAGTTCCTGGGAAGAAGCACCACCCACTGGCCGACGGCGGGGCATGAAAAACCTTCACAAAAACAACGCTGGCTCCACAGTGATATTAAAAATGTCGCCTTGCCGATTATTTATCCAACCTTCCAAATGATGGTCAGCCAAGGTCTTCTAAAATGAAAACACTCGCCTACTTCTTACTGGGACTGAATTTGCTAGCGGCGAAAGAAATTCGCGTGGAGTTACAGGTCGCCGATCAAATGGGAATTCCCCTCCCCGCCGCACAGTGCGTTGTCCAATTTAACAAAGCCGAAACCGGAAAGGCTGAGGTAGTTACGGGAGCGACTAATGCGGATGGCGTTTTCAAGACTACGGCCAACACGCTCGAGAGTTTATATATCGAGGTAAATAAATCGGGACACTATCAAGCGCGACTCTACGACATCTCAGGTAGTCAGGACTTAAAACAGTTAATCAAATTACCCCAAAGAATTAATCCTGTCGCATTACATGTCCGACATCACACCGGGAATTCCACCGAGAGTTTAGTTTTTCCTAAGAATGATCAATGGTATGAGTATGATTTAAAAGTAGGCGATTGGGTGCAGCCGAAAGGCAAAGGAATCCTCGCGGATGTAAAAATGCGACTGCACTGCGACAAAGAATCTCTGGCGCAGACTTATCTCGAACTCGAAGCCATCGATACATCGGCCGGATTCCATGTTACAGACGAAATTATTTCCTACTCCGAACTTAAATTACCCCATCAAGCCCCAGAAAGTAATTATACAAAAACCCTAGTGATTAATGGGGCTGACTGGGAAAATTATCGCGGGATATTTTATCGTAGTCGGGTGCAGTTAGACAAAGACGGCAAAGTCACCTCAGCTCACTACGGAAAGATCCAAGGCCCCATCACGCTTAATCGCGAAGGCATTGTTGGCATGTCCCATTATTTCAATGCTAAGCCCAACGATCGGAATCTGGAATTCGATCCGAGTAAGAACCTGCTCAAACCGGACAACGAATTAGGCAGTCCGCAGTTTGAGCCTTAACGAACAGACTTCTTCCAATTCTTAATTTGTTGAGCGATGGCTTTGGGGCCGGGCATGCCGGTATTCTCCCGCGCCGCAAAAGCTCTCTTTAAATTAAAGACTTCGTTCCAGCCCTTCGTGAAAGCTTTGTCAGCAGATTGTGCGTCTTTATCGCTGAGTTTATCCAACGGAGTCTTTAATTTCTCAGCGAGGGCGACAAGCCGACCGACGGCGTGGTGGGCGTGTCTGAAAGGCATCCCCTTCTTCACTAACCAGTCAGCGAGGTCAGTCGCGAGTAATGCAGGATCGGAAGCAGCGACTAAGCATTTCGCTTTATTAAACTGGGTGCCTGCTAAGGCGGCATCAGCCACGGCTAACGATAAAGTTAATTGGTCAGCAGTATCAAACAACGGCGGCTTATCGTCTTGGAGGTCTCTGTTGTACGTCAGTGGCAGACCTTTGGTGAGAGTCAGTAAATGAACGAGTGATGCCTGGAACCGAGCGGACTTACCCCGGAGTAATTCCATGGAGTCAGGATTCCGCTTTTGTGGCATGAGCGATGAGCCCGTTGAAAATGCGTCGGGTAAAGTAGCGAAGCCGAATTCAGCGCTCGACCAAAGAATCGCATCTTCCGCAAGTCTGGATAAATGAACTCCACAAAGTGCAGCGGCGAAACAGAATTCTGTAGCAGCATCCCGATCCGCTACAGCGTCCATGGAGTTTCTAGTAATCCGTGGCTTACCTTGTGCATCCACAAAGCCTAAGAGCTTCGCAGTGATCTCTCTCTTGATTGGAAGTGTGGTACCGGCGATGGCGCCTGAACCGAGTGGACACCAATTAGCGGAGTCGGCTGCTTGATGAAACCGGGCTCTGTCCCGATTAAACATCTCAACATAAGCGAGAAGATGATGAGCAACGGAAACCGGCTGAGCTCTTTGTAAGTGTGTGTAACCAGGAATGATGACATCGGCATTCTCTTCGGCCAACTTCAGTAAGGTTTTGAGAAGTTTAACAAAGGCTAAATCGAGAACGGCGCATTGATCTTTAATCCAGAGTCTCACGTCAGTGGCGACTTGATCGTTTCTGGACCTTGCGGTGTGAAGTTTAGCAGCAGCAGGAACTTTTTTGGTTAGTGCACTTTCGATATTCATGTGCACGTCTTCTAAATCTCTGTTCCATTTAAATTTTCCGGACTGAATTTCTTTCGCGATAGAATCGAGACCTTTAATAATCGCTGCGCATTCGGAGGATTTTAAAATACCGACTTTGGAAAGCATCGTGGCGTGAGCCTTCGATCCCCGGATGTCTTGGGCCCAGAGCCGATGGTCAAAAGATACCGACTCACCGAAATTTAACATAAGTTCGGCAGGGGCTGAGCTAAACCGCCCTCCCCAGGTCACTTGCTTTTTTTTCCTTACGGACATGATGTACTATCAATGTCCGACCCTATCGGCAAATCAAGCAAGGACACTTACTTAGCTGACTACTTACTTGATGAATTGGGCTGAGCGGGCTTAGCCAGAGCGCTATTCGGGTCTAAACGTATCACAATCTCACCTTCCGTGGCCACGCCGAGACGTTCACGGGCTTGGTCACGGACAAATTCTGGGTCACGATCATAGCGCTCGATGTAGCTCTGGGTTTGTTGCCGCTGACGTTCAATCGTACTGTGAGTTTTTTGTTTTTGATCTTCGTTATCCTGCAAAGCCTTGAGACGATTTTCTTCGCTTTGATAAGTGGAGTAGACGAAACTTAAAACACCGAGAAACAAAAGTACGCTCGCCCAAACAAAGAATTTTTCCGTCTGCGGATTGGTGGTAGGCTGATCGAAACTGTCCATATTATCTATGAGCAGTATCAAACTCTTTATCGCTGACGGGGCGAGGCGAAAATCAGGGAATCAACTTGGACGTAGCAGCCGCGAGGGACCCGCTAAGCTCCATGAAGGCCCAGACGATTACGCCCGTGATCGAGACATAAAGCCAAACTGGAAAAACTACTCGGGTGAGACGCTTGTGCTCTTCGAATCGTCCAGCCCTTGCCAGTAAGACCGCGCGGATAATAAACGGGGTTACCACGATGGCTAAGATGATGTGAGGGATTAAAATTATATAATAGATGAGTTTGTCCCAAGTGAGCCCGACAATCTCCGGACGGTAGGTGATATTGGTGCGACCTAAGACCGCCCACAAATGCCACTTAGAATAGAGGTAGACTGCTAAAAATAACGCGGAGGTCAGAAAAGCCACCCCCATAAACTTACCGTGGGCTTGGCGATCGCCGCGACGGATGGCGAGGTAGCCGAGAATTAACAATACCGTGGCGAGGCCATTGAGCGCGGCCACACTGCGTGAGAGCAAAATAGTCGTATCCATACCCTAAACCTAGGTTGGCAAAATCGGAAAGCAAGCCTCGGACATTCTATTAAATTCTCGCAACCTCTCCCCTTTTATAGGGTTTTAATCAGTGTATGAAAATACTTACGACCTCCGTACTTTTACTAGCAGCTGCAGCAGCGGTCACGGGACCAGCCTTAATTAAGTCCGACTCCGAAGCGCCGGGCCAAAATAAAGTCACCATCACCGTCAAAGGTGATAAGCGTGTTATCGAGTCGAACGGAATTCCTGACCACAAAGTCGCCAAGTATCCCGCGAAAGGAAATCCCAACACTATTTCCGAACAGAAATATCGTTTCGAAGTTCCGGCGAACCCCAAACCAGCGACCGGACAGTCAGGTCGCGGCGGTTCGGCTTGGGGCGTGGCTCTCAACGGCGTAGTGTTTGATCCAGGTACCGCTGAAGTTTATAATGACGGGGATCGCAGCAGTCCTTGGCACTACGAAGCACTCATGAGTAATACTGTGATGGGAACGACTCCTAAAATTAAAGTCGGCTTGGGCCTAGATGAAAGCCATGCCCACGTTCAACCCAATGGCGCTTATCATTATCACGGTATTCCTTCCCTGCTCTTTAATCGTCTCTCTGGTGGAGAAAAGAAAATGACGCAAGTAGGTTGGGCGGCGGATGGTTATCCAGTGTATGCTATTTATGGATACACTAAGGCGGATGACGAAAAAAGTCCCATCAAATCCTTAAAGAGTAGCTATCAGTTGAAGAAAGAGAATCGACCTGGCGGAACGGATGCACCTTCGGGAAAGCCTGATGGTTCTTTCGGATTAGACTTTGATTACGTAGCGGGGTCGGGCGACCTCGATGAGTTTGGTGGCCGCACTGGCGTCACCCCCGAATTTCCTAAGGGTACTTATTATTATGTGATGACCGAGGAGTATCCTTTTATTCCACGTAAATTTAAAGGCACGCCCGATGCTTCATTCAGTAAACAAAAAATGGATCCGCATTCAAATCTCGGAGGTCAGGCAGGTGGAACGAGTAAGAAGAAAAAAGGCGGACCACCTAGCGGTGAAATGGGTGGACCACC
>JBBAUX010000003.1:158600-163193 GCA_040398005.1 Opitutales bacterium | reverse complement strand
GCCCAGCACCCGATTTATTTATACCCGAAAACAAAATCCTCGAAGACCGAAGATTATGTAATCGTGGGGCATTGTTGTGAGTCGGGAGATTTAATCACTTGCGCGCCAGGCGAGCCCGAAACGCTTGCAGTAAAAAATTTTCCCGAAGTACAAACCGGAGATCTTTGTGTGATTGGCGGAGCTGGTGCCTATTGTGCCGGAATGAGCACCAAAAATTATAATTCTTTTCCGGAGGCCCCCGAGGTTTTAATCAAGGCCAGCGGATCAGTTAAATTAATTCGGCGTCGTCAGACCTTAAGCCAGATTATTGAAAACGAAATTGGCGGAGATATTTAAAAGTGTTACATTGTCCTCCTTTGGGTTCGGTAATCCCTTCGTCTCCTCATGCCACGGTGGTCTCTTTGCCCACGCTGGCTGACATAGAAGGCTATGAGAGAAAACAAGCGCACGTCTGGGGAAAAATTTCCGCGGGATACCCTCGATTTGTCCGTAATCGCTTAGTACAAGAGGCCGCCAAACAAGCCGCCCAAAAATATCAGAGAGTGGGTGAACTCTTTCCCATGGTTTCTTTAAAGTCCGCTCAAGCTTTATTAAAATGGGCAGGAATTATTAATGCGCAGGTGGATCCAGAGGCGGATTGGGTTTTGATTACTGTACCCCCCGGCCCGCCCGCCGAAAAATTAGCTAAACTCATTCAACATACAGGCATACTGATTTCATCACGCCAAGCCGATGCCTATTTAAAAAATTCACCTGTCCAGGAAAACGCGAGTGCCATGGAAAAGATAAAATCTTTTTGTGCACCTTATTTAGCCCAAGCGAAGGTCGAAAACATTTTAATTTCACTTTCTGGAATGAATGCTGCCTATGCGGCGGTAACCGCCGTTAGTCAGATTCAAAATCCGAAAGGTAAAAATGTCTGGATACAATTAGGCTGGCTTTATGTCGACTCAGCTAAGATTTTAGAAAAAAAATTATCAACGGAGCATATTTTTATAAAAAACATTCAGGAGCTCGATAAGGTTGAGCAGATTTTAAAAGAGGGAAGGGTGGCGGGTATTTTTACGGAAGCCCCCAATAACCCACAGTTGGAGACTCCGGATATTCCGAAACTTCGTCAGCTTTGTGATCAGTATGGAGCCATGCTGGTTTTGGATCCCAGTGCAGTGAGTGTCGCGACGCTCGATCTTTTACCTTATGCCGACATCGTATGCTCGAGCCTAACCAAGTATGCAGCCAGCGGGGGCAATGTGATGGCTGGAGTTCTGGCGGTAAATGAAACACGACCCGCAGCCGCCCAGTTAATTATTGAGGCTAAAAAGATTATCGAGCCGCTCCATGCTCTCGATGCTGAGGTTTTGGCCGATCAAATCATAAGGTTAGAAGAAGTACTCCCTAAAATAAATGTGAGCGCTGCCATTATTGCTCAGCGTTTAACCAACCACCCCGCTATTTCTTTTGTCAGAACTGCTGAAAACGTTGTCACGAAAGCCAATTACCAAAAATTAAAAAGACCGGGTGCAGGTATTGGCTCGCTGATTACCATTGAACTAAAAAAAGAAATGAGAGGCGTTTACGATAAGTTGCAGTGCGTTAAAGGGCCTAGTTTTGGTTTAGAATTCACACTGATATCGCCCTATTTATGGTTGGCACATTTTGATGAGGTCACCACGGAGGCAGGACGAAAAGAGATCTGGTCTGCTGGATTGGATCCTGATCTTTTAAGAATTTCGATTGGCTTAGAGCCGGTGGAGGAAATTTGGAGCATGTTAGAAAACGCCCTTAAATAAAAAACCCACCGGCTGGTGGGTTTTACAGTTTAACTTTCTTCTTCGGCTCGATCGTCGTCTTCGTCCGAATCTAGCGTCCCCACTTTTTTGCCATCTGCTTTCTTAGACTCACGCGCCTTCACCATTTTATCACGAAAGGCCTGTCGTTCTTTGGCGGAAATTTTAGCCGCTTCGGGGTCTAATTTAATCAACTGCTCGTCAAAAATTTTACGGTAAATTTCATCGGAGTTTATAGATTTAGTGCGTGCCTGTTTGTAATCGGCTGAAGACTTTACTAGTTGGGCGCGATCGGCTTTAACCTGTTGTTGGGCACTGAATACTTCAGGGATTTCATTTACACGCTTTCTGGCTTCAACCAAACGTGCGTGATCTGCGTCAACCGCCTTGTCGGTGTTGCCTTTGGCTGTGTCCATAGGCTTGGCATTAAGTCCGGTTGTGAGAATTCCAATCAGAAGTAGATTGGAGAGGAGGGGGAGTGATTTGTGCATAGGATTTAGTAATCGCCGTTGAGCAAAAGCCCGCTGATTTAAATTTCAATAATCTCTCCATGATGTTCACCCCATGAAGAGAACACCATAGCACACGATAGGTGTTTACAGTCTAAACTTGTGATTTGGGCTAAAACCAGGAGTGTCAATCCATGCGCAATAAACTAATCATCGAATTTATCGGAACCTTCTTTCTTTGTTTAACTGCCATCTTGGCATCCAACCCTCTTGCCGTTGCGGCTGTTTTATGTGCGATGATTTATATGGGCGGAAATATTTCCGGAGCTCATTATAATCCGGCCGTATCCCTAGCGATTTTCTTGCGCAAAAAATTAACCTCAAAGAGATTATTGGGTTATATTGCAGTACAGACTTTGGCTGCATTATCGGCTGCAACGGTAGTAGGGGTTCTTCACGGCCACTCTGCTGAACGTGCTAAGGATGTTATGTTGGCCCTGGGAGAAGATCCCATGTTGGGTGCAGGTTTTGGTTGGACGGGCGAAGTGATGGGTACATTTATTTTAGCTTTTGTAGTTTTAATGGTGGGTACCGCGCGACGCACCGCCGGGAACAGCTATTTTGGACTAGCCATTGCCTTAACTGTTTTTGCTGTGGGTAGTACATTCTCGTCCTTTAGTCTGGCGCTTAATCCAGCGGTGCAGGTCGCCAATGACACGGTGGGTATTATGGGTGCCCTCAATGCCGACGATTCAGTATTAAAAGCATTCACCCAAGAATTCACCTTTTTAGCCCATAGCCTTCCCCGAACTGTATTAGATATATTCTTCATGTTCTTGGGCGGATCCGCCGCTGCGGTGTTGTTTGTTAAAATGTTTCCTGAGGATAACTAAAACGATACACGATGAAGGCTTGCTGGGTTCGATAATCTATACACTTTTGTCTTATGGAAATTCTCTTAAAATCACATAAACACTACGGCTCTTTATTGCTCGCTCTAGTATTAGCAGTCATCGTGGTGACTCTCATCAAGGGCCCGAAGCCCGTATTCCAACGCATTGTGGCCGTGTTGGTGGACATTAATTTAGTCGTTGGATTGTTGGTGGCTTGGAATTCACCTAAATCATTTTCCTTACTTCACCCACTATTAGCTTTGGGTGCGGTTGGATTATTACATGCGAGTGCCAAGAGTGATAACGCGAAAAAGGTGATTACATGTTTTTCCATCGCACTTATTTTACTCATTACAGCGTGGGCGGTTCACGCTCAATGGGGTCCAGATTTTCTAAAGAATGTTTGGCTGGTTAATTTTAACAGTCAAAGCGCCCCGGCTACTCCTGTAGTACAATAATTGTCACAGGTTTGACTCATCTAAGTTATGGCTCTCGTTGACCCGGCTGCGAGTGGCTATTAACCTTTAGCCTAATAAAAATGCTACGGCTTGCCCTCAATATGCTTTTTGGAGACACCGCGAAATTGGCGATGCTTCTTTGTGGTTTAGCATTTTCGGCACTATTAATGGCCCAACAATCGTCGGTGTTCTTCGGAATCATGAGTTGGACATACACGCCCGTGGTCAACATTCGCGCCCACATTTGGGTGAGTGACCCGATGGTGGAACAAGCGAATGATGCTAAGCCGATGCGTGATACTGAATTGGGTCGAGTCCGCTCAGTGGATGGTGTGGCGTGGGCAGCTCCTCTGCACACTTCATTTCTTCAGGCGCGCATGGTGGATGGTAATTTCAAATTAATTTCGATGGTCGGAATAGATGCGGATACTTTTGCGGGTGCGCCTGCTCAACTTAGCCAGGGACAGATCAACGACCTACGCTTACCTAATACGGTAATTGTGGATGAATGGGGTGCTCAACTGATGGGTCGCCAGGTCAAAGGTCCCGATGGAAAAATAACCACCGTGCCACTCAAGCCCGGCGATATTTTCGAGATTAATGATATCGAAGCGCGCATTGTGGGAATCTGTAAAGTGCGTCGGGCCTTTACGGGCGGGCCGTTTGTTTACACGACCTATGATCGCGCGAAGTCATATACCCTGGGTGCGCGAAGAACTTTAAGTTTTATGTTAGTCGAGCCAGTGGCTGGTGTAACTCCTACAGAACTTTGTCAGCGTATTGAAAATGAAACAGGTCTTAAAGCTTGGACATCGGATACGGTTATCTGGGATTGGACGGATCGTAGCCTCGCCCGAGCCACCTTCTGGTGGTTCTGGAAAAATACCGGCATTCCCTTTTCGTTTGGTACAGCGGTCGCACTCGGACTTTTCGTGGGTATAGCGATATCGGGACAAACTTTTTATTCCTTCGTTCTAGAAAATCTAAAATATTTTGCCGCCATTAA
>JBBAUX010000003.1:138399-158500 GCA_040398005.1 Opitutales bacterium | reverse complement strand
GACGCCGCCACTGTTTTCCGCGGATGAACACTCAACCGTCTATTGCCGTCGCCGCTCGCCAGGTGGACATTTCTTTTGGATCAGAAGAAGCTAAAGTGATTGCGCTCAACCACACCGATTTTTCCGCACGTACGGGTGAGTTGATTATGTTGGTGGGTCCATCAGGTTGTGGTAAAACAACATTACTTTCGGTGATTGCGGGAACCCTCACCCCCCAAGCGGGAGAGATTGAAGTATTTGGGCAAAGGCTTGATGGTTTGAGCCAAGAAGAACTCACCACCTTTCGCCGAAAAAATCTCGGATTTGTTTTTCAGTCCTTCAATTTGATTCCTACGCTTTCGGTGGTTGAGAATGTGATGATCCCGTTACTGATTCAGGGTGCTAGTCACGCCGCGGCAAAGAAGAAAGCTTTCGAGATTTTAGAAAAAGTAGGCTTAAAAGGAAGAGAAGAGGGTAAGCCCAATGCACTCTCGGGGGGCCAACAACAACGGGTAGCCATTGCGCGTGCCCTTGTGCACGAACCCCCTTTATTAATTTGCGATGAACCCACCTCGGCGCTCGATAAAGATACCGGTGCTCAAATTATGGAAATGATCAGAGAACTTTCCCGTGCCCCTAACCGATGTGTCGTGGTGGTAACTCACGATTTTCGAATATTTAAATACGCTGATCGTATTGCCGAAATGGAAGACGGAAAAATAAAACGTGTGGTCGATGATCCACGAACCTTAGACCCCACTTACCTTTAATCCCATGTTCAAAAAACGCATCCTTCTCATAATCATAGCCATCGCGGGTGCGATTGCTGCTTTTCAATTAACTCGAGGCACAGCCTCCGAAGTGGCGATTCCCCCACCGCCCTACGAGCCCGCAGTGAGAGATAAGAATGGTTTAATTTCCGCTGCTGGTTTAGTCGAATCCCTCTCTGAAAATACTTCAGTGGGTTCACCTAATTCAGGAACCGTCGTAGTTGTTCATGTCAAAGTTTGGGACAAAATTAAGGCGGGTCAGCCTTTGCTCACTTTAGATGGACGGGAATTAAATGCGCAGCTCGAAGTACAAAATGCCGCGGTCACCGCAGCTGAGTCTGCCGCTGAACGAGCTATTGATCAGGCGAAGCGCTGGACCAGCATTAAAGACAGTGGAGCGGTCAGCGCTTCCGATTTAATTAATTACCAAATGGCCGCCAAAGAGGCTGCCGCTAAATTAAATTTAGCGCGAGCTCAGGCCGAACAATTGAAGGTCATGATTGACCGTTTAGTTATCCGCTCTCCCATCGATGCCACTGTTTTACAAGTGAATGTAAGGGTAGGTGAGTTTGTGGCTGCCGGTATGAAAGCCCCGGTGATTTTGGGTAATATAGAACAATTACAAATTCGTTGTGATGTGGACGAACAGTTAGCCACGAGAGTGCGTGAGGGCTTGCCTGCGAAAGGATATCTCAAGGGAGAAAGCACGCGAGCGGGTGCGACTGATCGCGCAATCCCGTTAAAGTTCTTAAGAATAGAGCCCTTTGTCATTCCAAAGGTTTCTTTAACCGGTGCGAGTGTCGAGCGTGTTGATACGCGTGTTCTCCAAGTCATTTACCAGTTTGATAGACCTGCTGATCACAATATTTTCGTCGGCCAGCAAATGGATGTTTACATTGAGACTTCAAAATCTTCACCCTCGAATGAAGCGGCTAAATAAAAAGTTTTTAATTATATCCGCTCTACTCTTAGCGGGGTGTGCCCATGAGGCAGCGGTGCGTCCAGATGGACTGACACCAGTCAGTGAGTTTTCCTATAAGATATCGGAAGGTAAGGTTTCTGACGCCCAATGGTGGAAGTCTTTTAAAGATTCGAACCTCGATGCCTTAATAGAGAGAGCACTTAAGGCTAATCCTGATTTGGCTATTGCCCAAGCTCACTGGCGAGAAGCCCGCGCAAGTGTGGCGGCGGTGAATGCTCAACTCCTTCCACGAGTTGATGCGCAGGCTTCCTATCAATCGAATCGGACATCAAATGAGTCGGGCAGAAACTTTTTCGGGATGCCTCGTCGATTTGATACCCTTACGGTGGGTGGTCAGGTAAATTGGGAAATAGATTTTTGGGATAAAAATAAATTAAGTTCCGAGTCAGCGGTCGCTGAAGCGGTCGCTGCTGGCTACAGCGTAGAAAATGCGAAGGTATCTTTAATCGCTGAAGTATCCCGACTCTGGTTTGCGATTCAATCTGCCCGCATCGACGCCGAATGTTTATCGGACGAGTTTAAGGCGCGATACCGCGAAATGGAGATCACCGAGAAAGCGGTGAATGCCGGATTACTTTCCACCGATCCTCTTTCCACAACTCAACTAGCCGCCGCCCAAGCAAAATTAGATATGTCGAATGCCGCCCGCCGCCTCGCTGCCTATGAGTCGGCCCTCCGCGCTTTGATTGGCGCACCTCAAACCGAAAAGCTCCCGGCAACGATTTCAACTGAAGTAAAAATTAAAAAGGTCCGTCCTAACTTTAGTGCAGGTATCCCTTCGCAACTTTTATTAAGTCGCCCCGATCTTGCCGCCGCCTCGATGAGATTAGATTCTGCGATGGCTCGCGAAGGTGTGGCGCGTTCCGATTTTTATCCATCGGTGACTCTTAATGGCCAATTGGGTTGGCAAGCCGATCCCGCCTCCAAGATTGGTAAAGGCTCTTCAGGTTTTTGGTCTTTGATGCCTGCCATTGATATTCCGTTATTCGATGGAGACCGAAGAGAATCACAACTTGAAGTGGCGCGTTCACGGATAGATTTAGCCGGAGCTGAATGGCGCAAGGCTGTTCTCAATGCGTTTCGCGAAGTTGAAATAACCCTCGTCGATATTCGTGAATTGGAAGACGAAGTTAAATTAGCCGAAAGAGTTTTAGAAGCCGTGACCCAAAGATTAGAGAATGCCAAAACGCGCTACACTGCAGGTGTGGCTGATGAACGTGAAGTAGTGATTGCCAAACGTGATCTCGCTTTAGCCCGTCGCACTCATGCGGAGTTAGAACTTGAAATCTGTCAGGCTACGGTTCGCCTCGCCGCCGCCACGGGTGGTGGTTGGAAGAAATAAAAAAGCCCCAGTTTCTTGGGGCTTTTATTTAAAGCGTTTAAGCTTTAATTTGAGGGCGCTTAGGATCTGGCCAATCGATGTGGAAGAACTCGCCACGTGGCTTGTCGGTACGCTCGTAAGTGTGAGCGCCGAAGAAGTCACGTTGTCCTTGTAATAGATTTTGTGGCAAGCGCTCCGTGCGGTAGGAATCGAAATAAGATAAGGAAGAGCCTAAAGTAGGAACTGGAATGCCATGCTTTACGGCCAACGAAATTACCTTGCGCCAATTCTTCTGCGCCTTCTTCACGGTCTTCTTGAAGTAAGGATCGAGGAGGAGATTCGCTAATTTAGATTTCTTACCAAACGCTTCAGTGATTTTTTGTAAGAAGCTTGCACGAATGATGCAACCACCGCGCCAGATTTGGGCGATTTCACCAAAGTTAAGTTTCCAATTATATTCTTTTTGTGCTTCGCGCATTAATTGGAAGCCTTGGGAGTAAGAACAAATCTTGGAGCAATAAAGGGCGTCACGAATTTGTTCGATGACTTTAGCTTTATCAGGATTGGTCATCGCGCGCTTAGGTCCACGCAGGGCTTTAGCAGCGGCCACCCGTTCTTCTTTCACGGCGGATAAGCAGCGGGCGAAAACCGCTTCAGCAATGGTTGGAGCGGCCACACCCATATCGAGTGCATTAGCGCTGGTCCATTTACCGGTTCCTTTTTGTCCGGCGGTATCAAGGATAACGTCTACTAAAGGTACGCCAGTCTCCGGATCTTTTTGCTTCAAAACTTTTGCGGTGATTTCGATCAGGAACGAATTTAAATCACCCTTATTCCATTCTTCAAATACGGCACCAATTTCATCAGGGG
Source organism: Opitutales bacterium (assembly GCA_040398005.1). Taxonomy (GTDB): domain Bacteria; phylum Verrucomicrobiota; class Verrucomicrobiia; order Opitutales; family UBA953; genus UBA953. Next base: position 154,578 of record JBBAUX010000003.1, on the reverse strand, counting down.
TCATACCAAGGAGACCGCGCATTAAGTCGTAGGCTTCACAAATCATTTGCATATCACCGTACTCGATACCGTTGTGAACCATCTTCACGTAGTGGCCGGCACCATCCGTACCGATGTGGGCAACACAAGGAACGCCACCTTTGATTGGCTTACCAGGTTTTGCGCCGGTGAGTTCAACGCCCGTTTGAGCGTCTACTTTAGAAGCAACCGCTTCCCAAATAGGTTTTAATTCTTCCCAGGCTTTAACATCGCCGCCGGGCATTAAGGATGGACCGAAGCGTGCACCTTCTTCGCCGCCGGATACACCGGATCCGATAAAGCGAAGACCTTTTGCTTTAAGTTCGCGTTCACGGCGAATCGTGTCGGTCCAAAGAGCATTACCGCCGTCGATGATGATGTCATCTTTTTCAAAAAATGAAGCGAGCTCGTTGATTACGGCGTCGGTCGGAGCGCCGGCCTTAACGAGGATGACGGCTTTGCGTGGCTTCTTTAAAGAAGCGGCGAAGTCTTTCATCGTCACACTACCAGTAAGTTTACCGGGAGTGTTAGGATTTTCTTTTACAAACTCGTCCGTTTTAGCGGTCGTACGATTGTAGACAGAAATCGCGAAACCGTGGTCCGCGATGTTAAGGGCGAGATTCTGACCCATGACGGCCAGACCAATGAGACCAATGTCGGATTGCATAAGTGACCCCATCGCAATCTTCGGGACCCCCGATGGCAAACCAGAAAAGACCTTTTTTGAGTGTTTTTGAGGGAAAATCGTCACCGCCAACCCCTTTCCCCTCGCTTCGGCCTAAACTGTCTTATTTATAATGACGCTATGTCTCATTTAGCAGGCAAACGTATTGTGCTCGGTGTTACTGGCTCGATCGCGGCCTACAAAGCCGTCGATCTTACGTCCCAGCTGATTAAATATGGAGCAGATGTGCAGGTGGTTATGACCAAAGGGGCTACCCAATTTATAACTCCGATGACTTTGCAGGTTTTATCCAAAAATCCTGTCGGGGTTGATATTTGGGAAGAAGGAAAAACTTCAGTACCGGGTCACATTGAAATCGCCGATTCTGCCGATTTGCTTCTCGTTGCTCCACTGTCGGCAAACGTCCTAGCCGAATTTGCTCACGGCTTGGCCCCTGATTTACTCACCTCTATTTATTTAGCCACTCGCTGTCCGGTGGTCTTGGCTCCCGCGATGAACGGAAAAATGTATGAACACGCAGCCACCCAAGCTAATATTAAAATCCTAAAAGCACGTGGACATGTCATGGTCGACCCAGTGGAAGGAATGTTGGCTTGTGGTTATGAAGGGAATGGCAAACTCGCGCCGGTGGACGAAATTATTAGCCGAGTTTTATCAATTTTAGGATAGTTTATGGACGCAAAAGCACTGCGGGAAAACCTGCGGGCCGAGGCCTTATCATTGGGGTTTGATGTCTTTGGCGTCGCTCCGATTGAGGCCAATGTGCAGGCAGACTACTTCAAAAAATGGATCGCTGATGGCATGCACGGCGAAATGGAATGGATGGCAAAAGATACCGAACGGAGAACAGAAGTGACCCGAGTTTTACCTGAAGCACGAAGTATTATTGTGGTGGGATTGAATTATTATCAGCCACAACCCAACCCCGATTACCAAATCGCGAAATACGCGCTCGGTCAGGATTATCATAATATTATTACGAAAAAACTAAGGAAGCTTTGTACGGTTATGCGATTGTTGGGTGGCGCGCAAAAACCTTATGTCGACACCGGACCCGTCTTAGAAAAACCGTTGGCCGTGGCGGCGGGCTTAGGTTGGCAGGGAAAAAGCACCATCGTCTTACAGCCCGAATTTGGAACCTGGTTGTTTTTAGGAATTATTATAACGACGCTAGAATTAGAATCGTCTTCGCCTGCGATTAATCGGTGTGGAACTTGCACGAGGTGTATTACCGCCTGCCCTACCTCTGCGATTATTGCACCCTATAAATTAGATGCACGAAAATGCTTAGCCTACTTAACGATCGAGCATAAAGGCCCGATTCCCGTGGAGTATCGCAAGCCGCTCGGTAACAGAATATTTGGTTGTGATGACTGCCTTGACGTTTGTCCGTGGAATAAATGGGCCAAGGAAACAAAAGAAAATAAATTTAAAGCCCGTCCTCAGCCGATTCTCAAAGAAACACTGTCATGGAGTGAGGAAGATTTTTTAAACCAATTTAAGGGTACGCCCGTGAAACGCTTAGGCTTATTAAGGTGGTGGAGAAATGCATTAACTGTGATGGGGAACACCGGAACGCCAGGAGATCTTGAAGCCATAGCTCGATTAGTAAACCATGCCGATCCGATGGTGTCCGAACATGCGTGTTGGGCGCGGGACCAAATTCTTTCTCGGAATTAACCTCCTTGGTTGCACCCGAGGCCTTGTTTCTGCTAATCTCCCGCCGTGTCCCTTGCTCAAGCTTATCTCATTTTAGCCGCTATCCTTCTACTGTCTGGTTGGTTGGTTTATTCGTCTGCGCCTATTTTAAAATCATTTCGTCGCGACAAGTTTGCTACCATTTTTCTTTTAATTACTGCGGTAGCTTGGTTCGGTTTTCAGCTTCTGCATTTACCTGAGCCTGATCTTGCAGGCCTTCCACGAGACATAGTGGTATATGTTTTTGTGGCTGCTGGACTTTTAGCTTATTTTACGATGCCCGACTTTTTATCAGTCCGCGCCTTAGGCGTTATCATGCTTTTTACCGCCCGCCAAACTCTTGACGCGGGCTATCGTCAATTGCCCTACAGTTTATTAGACGCCACCGTGAGTTATGTTTTTTTAGTCATATTAGGATTGTGGTGGGCGATGTCACCCGTCGCCTTTAATAAACAGTGTGATTGGGTTTTAGAAAAACCGATCCGCACCAAAGTCCTCGGCAGTATTTTTTTCATCACCGGCTTGGCCTGTCTCCTGCAAATTAAATTTATTCCGTGAACCGCCCACTTTTAATTGTCGTCTCTGGCCCTGCTGGCAGCGGGAAGACAACGTTGTGTATGCGCCTAACGGAATCATACCCCCAATTTATCCATCGCGTGATCACCTGTACGACTCGCCCGCCACGGGTAGGAGAAATTGACGGCGAAGATTATTATTTCTTAACCCGTCAGGAGTTCGAAGCGCAATTCGCCGCCGGAAAATTTTTAGAGAAAGCCGTCGTACATAATAATCTCTATGGATGTCGCAAAGCGGACATCGCTAAGCATCTAAGTGCAGGATACGATGCACTACTAAATGTCGACGTGCAGGGTGCTGCCTCGATTCGCAATCAAGCGGAAAGCGACAAGACCTTAGCGGAATCGCTCGTCACGGTTTTCGTCAGAGTAACGGATCCAGTTGAACTACGTCGTCGCCTTACGGGCCGCGGTACAGACCCTGAAGATGAAATCGATCGCCGCGTCGCTGCTTCCGAATATGAATTGGAGCACGCAGGTCATTATCAACACGTGATTGAGAGTGGTCCCAAGGAAGCTGATTTTTTGGAACTGAACAAAATTTATCTGCAGGAGAAAAAAAGTCGGGTATGATGGAAAAATCTGCCATCGCCTCGGTCTTAGATGAAATCGCCACTTTGCTCGAGCTAACGGGCGAAAATCCGTTTAAGATTCGTGCGTACTCCAATGGTGCGCGTATTCTCGAAACACTCACGGAAGATTTAGATGAGTTAATTAAAACGGATAAACTATCGGAAATACCAGGAATGGGCGAAGCTTTGGTCGATAAGATAACCACCTTACGCCGCGACGGCGTCTTACCTTTTTACCAAAAATTAAAAGCGAGTATTCCACCTGGATTGTTAGAAGTTATTCAAATCCCGGGCTTGGGACCAAAAAAGGTGCGTGCGCTGTGGGTTCAACTCCAAGTCGAAACAATCGAGAAACTAAAAGAAGTTTGTGACAGTGGACAGGTCGCCGAGCTCAAGGGGTTTGGCGCCAAAACGCAGACTAACATTTTAGAAGGAATTAAAAATAGAATCGCTTATGGAAAAAGACATCGCTGGGCTGATGCGGCCGAAATCGCCGAACCGATTTTAGCCGGACTAAAAAACCTACCCCAAGTAAAACTAGCCGAATCTGCAGGCTCACTTCGTCGCTCTCGCGAAACGGTGGGAGACTTAGATTTCTTAGTAGCTTCGTCTGAACCCAAACCGATTATGGATTGGTTTGTGAATTATCCTGGCGTTAAAGAAGTGACTGCCCATGGAGAAACGAAATCGAGTGTGCGTTTAGAAAATGGAATCCAGGCCGATCTTCGCGTGGTCCCTGAAGAGCAATTTTATTTTGCCCTTCATCACTTTACCGGATCCAAAGAACACAATGTAGCGATGCGTCAAAGAGCTCTGTCTCAGGGCTTAAGTATGAGCGAGTGGGGCTTTAAGTCGGTGGATGAAAAACAAAAAGCTCCGGGTGCTAAAAACGAAGAAGAAGTTTTCAAGGCTCTGGGATTAAAATGGATTCCGCCCGAGTTGCGTGAAGGCGCTGGGGAAATAGAGGAGTCGGAAAAGAATAATCTCCCCAGGCTCGTGGCCCTTGAGGATATCAAAGGAGTTTTCCATAATCATACGACGGCTTCGGACGGTGATCACACTCTTGAACAAATGGCTGCCGCAGCGGAAAAATTTGGTTGGAGTTATTTAGGAATTTCCGACCACTCTAAATCGAGTTTTCAGGCTAGAGGCTTAGATGAAAGTCGCCTCGCCCAACAGATTGAAGAAATTAACAAATTAAATCAGTCGGGTAAATTTAAGGTGAGGGTTTTAAGTGGTAGCGAGGTGGACATTATGCGCGATGGATCACTTGATTTTACCGATGAGGTTTTGGGTAAACTCGACTTCGTAGTGGCTTCAGTACACAACCTATTCACCTTAGATAAAGAGGAGCAAACGAAGCGGATTATTAAAGCGATCGAGAATGAACACGTAGATATGGTGGGTCACTTGACTGGCCGCTTGCTTAATAAACGTGAACCTTACGAAGTGGATATCGCCAAGATTATCGATGCCGCTGCGGCGAATGATACCATCATTGAATTAAACGCTAACCCATGGAGATTGGATCTCGATTGGCGTTGGTGGCGTCGAGCCTCCGAAAAGGGCGTGCTAACCTCGATTAATCCAGACGCTCACGACATTGAACAATTAGGCTTTGCGGCGCATGGTGTGCGGATTGCCCGCAAGGGTTGGTTAACCAAAGAAAGCGTTTTTAATACGCGTTCACTGCCCGAAGTTTTAAAGTGGTTGGGTCGCCAGTAAGGATACGGCTCGCCCTCGGTCTAATTTTTTGTCTAATTCCTTATTATGTTACACGATAAGCGTAGACTACTCTTAATCGCCGGGCCTTGTTCGTTAGAATCAGAATCCAATTGTCGCACCGTAGCGAAAGAGCTGAAGGCGCTATCTATCCGCTTCCCAGAATTAAATATTATTTTCAAAGGTTCTTATGATAAGGCCAACCGCACTTCGTTGGGTGGCGACCGTGGTCCCGGAATGGAAGCTGGGTTAGAATTACTAAAACTGGTAAAAAAAGATTATGGTTTTGCTACTTTAACAGATATCCATGGACCTGAGCACTGTGCGCCTGTGGGCAAGGTCGTTGATGTACTCCAAATTCCGGCCTTCATGTGTCGTCAGACCGACTTACTCGTGGCCGCCGCCAAAACCGGCAAAGTGGTGAATGTTAAAAAAGGACAATTTCTTTCACCGTTTGAAATGAAATTTGTGGTCGATAAATTAAAGGGAGCGAACGCAGCCGAAATTTGGCAGACGGATCGTGGAACCACCTTTGGCTATCAAAACCTTGTAGTGGATATGAGATCTTTCCCAATCATGGCGAGCTACGGTTACCCTACAATCATGGATGCTACGCATGCCGTGCAATTACCGGGTGCGGCGGGCGGAGCTTCAGGCGGTCAACGCGAGTATGTTTCGGTTTTAGCTAAAGCAGCCTTAGCGGCCGGTGCTGATGGATTGTTTATGGAAACCCATCCCGATCCAACGAAAGCGATTTCTGACGGACCGAGCCAAGTACCTTTAGCAGAATTCCCCGCCTTAGTGGAATCTTGTCTGCGTATTTGGAAAGCGGCCCGAAACTAAACCCGCAAAAGTTTTTCGGCAGCGAGGCGATTAAATTTTCCGCGAGCATCGAGCGGGATTTTTTCGACAAAAATATAATTTTTAGGACGGGCGGCGGGTTCTAAAACCTCCACGGCTTTTTTAAGGGCCGCTGAATTATATTCGCTGGCGACGACACAAGCGACGACGCGTTGGCCCCACTGTGCATCAATCACGCCGAAGACAAAAATATCTTTTACGAGTCCCGTTGCCTTTAAAACATCTTCAACACGCGATGGATCAATTTTTTCTCCACCGGAATTAATAATCCGGTCGCCGCGACCAAAAATTTCTACCGTACCATCGGCATTAACATGTCCTAGATCTCCCGAAGTATAAGGGATGGAGAATTTTTCACCAAGCCAATAGCCTAAACCACAAGCGGGTGAATGGATGCAGATATGGTGATTAACTTCGGTAAATTTTACCCCGGGCAGGGGATAGCCTCGGAGAGGTCCATCGCGCCAAATTTTTTCGGGCGGACAAAACGCACAAAGCGCGGCCGTTTCGGTCATTCCATAACTAGCGTAGACGGGCAGGTGGTGATTTCGAATCGCCTCGATGACTGGTTGTGGAACCGCGGCTCCGCCTAATAAAATTACATCAAACTGTTTTAACCATTTTAAGCCCTCGGGGTGCTCAAGTATTCGCGAAATTTGAGTGTGTACTAACGAAGCTATTTTAGTACCCCCTGCCGGTAATTTAATTTCGGGTAGAGATTGATTGGGTAGGAAACGTCCATCGTAGTGGCCATAGTTACCGCCTGTAAATTGAGCGCGCATTACAGGCATTAATCCGCTGACGTGATAGGGTGGAGTGAAACTAGCGCCGTGAAGTATCGAACTCAGTCCGCGTGCCACCAAGGCGTCGCGTAATCCTAAGGCGGCGGCTCGCAGGGTTTTGGTATTATGAATAACGAACTTAACCTTACCACCCGTGCCACCCGTCGGAATAAAAAGACAATCCATCCATGCCTCGGGCCAATTGGCTGGAGCGGTGCCTTGGGGTGTGAGTTGTATTCCCTCAATAATAGTTTCCTTTGGAATGAGTTGAGAGGCGCTTTTTAATTCCGTGGGACCCCAGTTGGGATTTCCTAAAAAAACCGGGCGACCAATCGAGTGTGCCGTAAGAACCTCTTCTAAATACTTCTTTGGATCCGCGTGAAAGACAGCCACTGATTTCATTTAAATTTCCTCCATAATTCTAGCCAATCGAAGTTTGATAATCCTCCCACCACCGGACCGGATTGATGGCGGTCTAAGCCATCGTCTTTAAATTGGTTTAAGGTATCGAAGCCCACTGTGCCCACAGCCGGGTCAAGATGAGCCAGCCAAAGTCCCGCCTGGCGGCCGAAGGCGGTTTCAAAGACAGACGAATAAATGACTTTGTTAGAATGGGTTTTACGCCATGCTAAAAAAACATCCCAATCGCCCACCAGGGAGGGTTTGACGACTACTGGGCCCGCCCAATTAAATTCATGGGGAGAAATGAAAGACTCATCGAGTGCGATTTTTTTAGTATCTAACTGATTATATCCCGGGTGATTTACCGGAAGCGGTTGTTCAATGAATTCCACTTGATCCGAAGAAAGCGCAAAATTTACCCATTGTTCTGCTTCTTGTAAGTTAAGACTTCCATTAGCATCTAGGCGAAAAATAATATTCTTCGGGGCCGCAGAGATTAAAGATTTAATATAGGAAAAAGAAGTAAGGGGAGAAATTTTAAGCTTAAGTGTTTTAAAACCCTCAGCTATTTTTCTTCCAATACTTTCCTCTGTCGGTTCGGAAACAAGTCCCGCCCAGGAAGTTTTTTTATTAAAATTTACGATTTCTTCCCAATGACGACAGGAGGAGAGTGCGGCACGTAAACAAGGAAACTCGCCCTCTAACTCTTTTAAGTGTGCGTTTAATTTATGTAAATTTCCGGCGAATGAATTAAGCAGGTCGAGACACTCTGAAATGCTATCGGTATCAAAATTAGGCCAAGGGGCAACTTCGCCGAAGCCAATCTTTCCATCCATTTCGGTTTTGATTAAGATTCTTTCCACTTCCGTGAAACTGCCTACAGCGGTGACAAACGGATGACGAAATTCTCGGCGTACCCTCAAAAACTCGTATTTTCCGTCGTTCATTCCCTTAAGTATCTTTAAATTTAACCAAGGAGCAAAATCAATTTGCCACCCTAGTGAACTATGTTTAACACCCTTTGGGGAAACCGACACCTATGGCTTCCTCAAAAAACAAAAGTCGCGTTTCTCTCGACGAACGCTTCTTTCTTCCCGCCGATCCATTCTTTGCGGCTAATGCAGGGCTGGGTTTGACGTATGACGACGTCTCTCTGGCGACTAATTACTCCGAAGTTCTACCGCGCATGACACGCTTAGACTCATCCTTATCCGACAGCATAAGCCTATCACTTCCGATTGTGTCGTCCGACATGGACACCGTGACCGAACATCAAATGGCGATTGCGATGGCACTCAATGGCGGTCTCGGCCTGCTCCATTATAATATGTCATCGGCCGAACAAATTAAAGAAGTACGCCGAGTGAAGAATCATATTCACGGAATGATTGGCGACCCTGCCGTTGTTTCCCCAGAGCTCACGATTGCTGAAGTTCTTCATCGCATTGAAATCGAAGGACTTGCCTTCAGCACATTCCCCGTAGTTTCCAAAGATAATACTCTATTAGGTCTGTTACCCGGAAGTACGGTTAAAGAAAGACACGGAAAACGTAAAGTAGCCGAAGTGATGACGCCGCGCGACAAGGTCTTTGTAGTCTTTGAAAAAGATCTAGGTAAGGATCCAATTGCGAAGGCGGATCGATTGTTTTCGGAAAACGTTGGCCAAAATAAACTACTCGTGGTCGATGCTAAGAACCAGCTGAAAGGCCTGTTTACATTGAGTGACATCGAGAGAATTTCCGAAGAGTCCCGCGCTCATGTCCGCCCAACTCGCGACAGCGATTTCCGCTTACGTGTCGGCGTCGCCATTAACGTACCACGTAACCCCGATGGAGAAGTTGATAAAAATGCTCTTCTTATTCACGCCGCCGCACTGATTGAAGAAGGTGCCGATGCTTTGGCTATTTCTACGGCCCACGGTTTTACTAAGGGCGTCGGTGATGCGCTAAAACTATTAAGAAAACAATTCAAGGCCGCGACACTGATTGCTGGAAATGTTACCAGTGGTGCCGGTGTAGATTTTTTGGCCGCTGCGGGAGCTGATGCGATTAAAATAGGACAGGGCCCCGGTTCGATTTGCACTACGCGTATGGTTGCAGGCGTTGGTATTCCGCAATTAACCGCACTCTATGTTGCATCGCGCGCCGCCGCAAAATCTGGTGTGCGAATTATTGCTGATGGCGGTATTTCTAAGAGCGGAGATATTGTTAAGGCACTCACGCTCGCCGACACGGTAATTTTAGGTGGATTGCTTGCGGGGTGTCGCGAAGCTCCAGGCAAACTCATGGAAATTAATGGTAAGACTTATAAAGAGTATCGAGGCATGGGTTCCTTAGAGGCCATGCGCAAGGGGTCGGCTACGCGCTATGGTCACAACAATACTTCGGCGAAACTAAACAAAGTAGCACCTGAGGGCATCGAGGCACTTAAAGAAGTCACTGGTTCCGTTGATCAGGTCCTCGCCCCACTCGCGGGCGGCGTACAAAGCGGGCTTGGATATTTGGGCGCGGAAAATCTAACTGAACTTCGTGCAAATGCACGCTACATCAGAATTACCCCCGCGGGACAAAGAGAGGCTGCCCCGCATGATGTGATTGAAATTAAAGCCGGTTCGTAAGAGCATCGCCCTTCACATGAAGTATTTCATCATCTTTTTACTGGGTGTTGCGTTGGGCTCGCTCGCGACAGTTATTAGTCAGCCTACCTTCACCTGCGTGCTGACCAATGTCCCCGCAAACACTCACACTATAAAATCTGATCCAGTCGTAGAAGTGCCGGTTGCCGTTCTACCTCCCATTAAAAAAGAGGATGAGGCGCCCACACCCGTTATCATTAAAGAAGAAGAAAACGTGCCTGCTAATAATATTGCGGTCATCGAAGCTAAAGAAAACACATCGGGCAATTTACCGCAGCTAGATTACACCGCTATTAACGAACGCCCCATTTTTTGGCCGAGTGCCGTGAAAGTTTTAACTAACACGGCTGTACCCCTCCTAGAGAAAAACAAAAAAATCGCAGATCTTCCATTGAATGCAGGCGACGTTTTACAGCTTTCAAAAGTCTACGGTGATGGAAAATTGGAAGTCAGGGCAAAAAACCTAAAATTCGAAATCGATAGCCAGCTGACAAACTTCGATGTTCTCGTACGCGAAAAAATTAATGAGTTGGCCGCCCAAGGAAATAACACCTTAGCCCCGTTTGTCCGTCCCGGAGAAAATTACATTCCTCCAGTAAAACCCAAACTCGTAGTTCCCGTTAAAAACGCCCCGCCCGCACCCCTTAATTCACCAAGCCTGTCCCCTAAAAACGACCCGACGCCAGCTGCTGAACCCGAACCGACTGAAGCGGCCACGGAACCGAAGAGCCGATCTTTAGACGATAAGATGAATGCGTTATTTTCACAAGGCACCAGCTCTTCCGAAAAAGATAAAACCAAAAATAAGAATAATAAAAAGTGAGTTCTGTAAAAATTTATTCTTGGAATGTTAACGGTGTTAGATCGGCCCATGGCAAAGGCCTCACAAACTTTATTCATCAACACTCCCCCGATGTATTGTGTTTGCAGGAAACGAAGTGCGAATCGGCCATCGCCAAAACTTTAGGCCTCGATTTCCCTTATCAGTTTTGGCACGAGGCGGAAAAGAAGGGATATTCTGGTACTGCCATCTTAGCGAAAACCAATCCTCTCTCAGTGACCAACGATTTTCCCGGTAATCACCCACGCGAAGGTCGCGTGATTACTGCTGAATTTAAAACCTGTTATGTCATCAGTGCCTATGTTCCTAACTCGCAGCGTGATTTAGAGCGCTTAGATTATCGCTTAATGTGGGATGATGACTTTCAAAAACACTTATCCCAATTAAGTAAGAAGAAATCGGTAATCGTTTGTGGTGATTTAAATGTAGCACATGCGGAAATCGATTTAGCAAATCCGGCACAGAATCGACGGAACGCTGGATTCACGGAGGAAGAGCGAAATTCATTTTCTAAACTTCTCTCTGACCAGGGCATGGTTGATACCTTTAGGGCGGCCAATCCCACTCAAGAAAAGGCTTACAGTTGGTGGAGCTATCGCCCAGGTATTCGGGAGCGAAATATTGGGTGGCGCTTGGATTACTGCCTCGCTTCAGGGAACTTGTCTTGGAGTCAGCCCGAAATCCATGCACAGGTTATGGGGTCAGATCATTGCCCAGTCTCAGTTAAGTGTGAGGCCGACCTCTAAAATTTAACGATTTTAGGGGATAAGTAAGGTGGGAGATTGACAAAATGGCCTCAAAGTTTACCTTTTTGAGACTCAGTCTCAATTAGCGTGACTCCACTTTCTCAATTATTACCCGGCCAATTCGGCAAGTTGGTATCGCTCAACCCCGACCAACCGGTGGATCAGCGGTTGATGGCCTTGGGACTCCTTCCTGGTATGGCTTTGAAGTTGGTTCGTCGTGCCCCATTGGGTGACCCTCTAGCTATCGAGTTTGGTGGTCAGGTGGTTAGTTTGAGATTAGCCGAGGCTGAAAGTTTAATCGTCGATGTCGCTGCCGATTGTCCCATCCAGCGTCCTAAGAAAACTCTATGAGTTCCAAACAAACTACCGTCGCGTTGGTTGGGAATCCTAACACGGGCAAATCTACTTTGTTTAACGCACTGACTGGGCTTCGTCAAAAAGTTGGAAATTATCCAGGTGTGACCGTCGCCCGAAAGTCTGGTCGGTGTGACTGTGGTGATGGACTGAAAGTAGAGTTAGTTGACTTGCCTGGATTGTATTCACTCGCTGCGGTTTCGCCCGATGAACAAGTGGTGACCGATGTTTTACTTGGATCACTTGAAGGAAGCCAACAACCGGATGCGATTGTCGTAGTTTTAGATGCCACCAATTTACTCAGAAATTTATTTTTAGCATCACAGTTAGCCGAACTCAATTTGCCATTAGCCTTAGTTTTAAATCAGGCCGACATTGCCCATGAGCAGGGACTAAAAATTGACACCCAACTTTTGTCGCAGCGCCTTGGAGGCGTTCCTGTGGTTCTTATTTCTGCGTGGAAGGGTGAAGGTATCGCTTCGGTCAGACGCGCAATCGCTGAGGTCTTAAATAGAAAATCGAAGATGACACGATTAACTTGGCCCAGCCAAGTTGAGTCTGCCCTCGGCACGATTGTGCAAGCTGTCCAGACCGATACCGGCCAAGCCCCTTCTTCGGCCGATGCCCAAAGAATTTTATTTAGTTCGAATCTACATACGAGCGAACGTTTAGGGTGGACGCAGCACCAACGCGAATCAGTCGTCCGTCAGGCTCGCAATCAAGTGCGTGCGGCAGGATATAATCCTTTGGCCGCTGAACCATTAATTCATTACGCGCACCTCAGAAAAGTTCTCGAGGGAGTAATCACAGGAGGCACTGGAAAAGAGGGCAATGCCGCCGCCCTCGATCGCGTATTATTACACCGCGTGATTGGCCCCATTTTATTTACTGGAATTATGCTCGGGTTATTCGCCGCAGTTTTCTGGCTGGCAAAATTTCCCATGCAGTGGATTCAGGCCGGCGTTGATTTTTTAAAGGTAACGATTGCCCCAGCCTTAGCGGGCACCCCCATGTTACAAAGTTTAGTCACCGATGGTATTATTGCAGGCGTAGGTGCATTCTTAGTATTTCTTCCCCAAATATTAATATTATTTTTATTCATAGGGATTTTAGAAGATAGCGGATACATGGCCCGAGCCGCCTTCATTATGGATCGGTTATTTAGTTGGTGTGGGCTTAATGGAAAAAGTTTCGTTCCCTTACTCTCGGGGTTTGCTTGTGCCATTCCTGGATTGCTTTCGACCCGCACCATCGAAGATCCGAAAGCTCGTTTAGCTACCGCCTTTGCGGTGCCGTTCATGAGTTGTTCGGCGCGTTTCCCTATTTATGCATTAATGTGTGCCGCGTTTATCGGTCCACTCTATGGCCCTGGTTGGGAATCGGTCGTCATGGTTGGCATGCATTGTGTCGGATTAATTTTTGCGGTACCGACCGCGTTTGTGCTGACGCGTTATCTCTTAAAAGTGAAACCGCAGCCGTTTGTTTTAGAACTGCCACGCTATCAGATGCCCAAGCCAAGCGATGTGCTTTGGCGGATGTGGCAAAATGCCGCCGAATTTATTTCCAAGGCCGGAACCGTGATCTTCGCGATGACTATTGTTATTTGGGCGCTCTGTTATTTCCCGCGCGATGCCCAGATGTCTGATCGCATTAAAGCGGCCGAGCCAACCTTGTCTGAACAAGAAATCCAGGTCCGCACCCAAGCGGCGATGATTGAGCAATCTTGGATGGGTCGATTTGGAAAAGCGGTTCAGCCGGTCTTCGATCCGTGTGGCTTTGACTGGAAAATTACCGTGGGCGTCTTAGCTAGTTTCCCTGCACGCGAAGTAATCGTCTCCACCCTGGGCGTTACTTATTCCATCGGCAAGGGGGCGGATTCACAACATTTACGCACGGCTATGCAGGAAGCGAAGTGGATGGATGGTCCAAGAAAATCTACCCCGATATTTTCGCTGGCCGCGGTTTTAGCACTCATGGTTTTCTTTGCATTATGTTCTCAGTGTGGGTCGACGATTGCGACCCTCGCTCAAGAAACGGGCGGCTGGAAGTGGGCCGCTATTTCCTTCTTCTACATGACAATCTTGGCCTGGGTTATGGCCGTGGTTGTTTACCAAGTTGTTATCCGACTCACATGAATTTAGAGTTCATCATCATTGCTTTTTTGGTCGGCTCAGCTTTGGGCTGGTTAATCAACCGAGCCGTCAAAAGATTTAAACAACAACGCGCCGGAAAATGTGCCGGTGGTTGTGGGTGTAGTGATAAACTGAAGCCGAAGAACTAAGCAGGCTGCTGTTGGCTTAAGCAGTGCAGCGCTCCGCCTTCAATCAAGAGCACTCGGCAATCTATCCCAATCACTTTATGTTTAGGGAAGCAGTCCTGTAGAATACCCATCGCTAGGTCATCCGATTTCTGGCCGTAAAGCGGCACCAACACTCCATCATTAACGATTAAGAAATTGGCGTGGCTTGGTGGAAGATCGCGACCGGCTAAATGGATGGGTTCCGGAAGCGGAAGGGGAATGACATTAAATTTTGAACCTGACTTACTTTTCATTTGTCCCAAGCGCTCGAGATTTATTTGGAGTCTATGGAAATTAGGCGAATCATAATTTTGTTCGGTCACCGCGACGATTGATTCGGAACTAATGAATCGCGCCAGGTTATCGATGTGTCCGTCGGTATCATCATTATCTAAACCTTCACCAATCCAAAGAATTTCATCGATCGCCAATCCTTCTTTAATGGCCTGATGAAATGCGTCGTCATTTCTACCCTTGGCGCGATTAGGATTATTTTGCACCGCTTCGGTGGTGAGTAAGCGTCCATCACCTGTAACCTCGATGCCTCCGCCTTCTAACTCAAACGCAAAGCTAAAGCATTTTAACCCAAGATGTTTAGCAATTTTTTTGGGTACTTGATTGTCGAGTGAGGCTTCGAATTTTCCACCCCACCCGTGAAACTCCCAATCGGTAATCGCGAGTTCACCGGTTTGATCATTCTTAATAAAAATAGGACCATGGTCGCGGCACCAGACGTCATCCGTCCCGATATCAACTAACTCAATAACCGATAAATCCGCCCGTGCTTCCTTGAGTAATTTTTCTGCTTCGATTTTTAGTTTTCCAGAAGCGTTGATTTTCACCGGTTGGAATTTAGAAATCACTGCGGCAAATTCTGCAAACTTAGGGGGAACGAGATCATAATGGCCGGGCCAGAGTTTTTGATTGGAAGGCCAGGAGAGCCACGTGGCACTTTGTTTTTCCCATTCCGCTGGCATGCGGAAGCCTTGTTTGCGCGGTGAAAGCGACATGCGTTAATCGCGGAGCCGACGAGTTAAATCAGTGTAGGCGTCAATTCGGCGATCACGAAGGAAGGGCCAGATTCTCCTAAACTCTTTTTGTTTTTGCATATCACAATCGGCTAATAAAATTTCTTCTTGATCAACCGAAGCCCGGGCAATGATTTCTCCGTAGGGATTTGAAACAAAACTTTGTCCCCAGAATTGGGTGTTTCCTTCTTGGCCCACTCGATTGGTCGCGGCGACATAGCAACCATTGGCGACCCCGTGTCCGCGTTGCACCGTTTCCCAAGCAGTATGTTGGGCGGCGCCTAAGCTAGCTTTTTCTTCAGGTAACCATCCGATGGCGGTTGGATAAAACAAAATATCGGCGCCACTCAGTGCGGTGAGACGAGCCGCTTCGGGGTACCACTGGTCCCAGCAAATTAAGACACCGATATTTCCGTGAGCGGTTTTCCAAGAACGGAATCCGAGATCTCCGGGGGTGAAATAAAATTTTTCTTCAAAGCCGGGATCCTGCGGAATGTGCATCTTGCGATATTTCCCTAAGACTGAGCCATCGGCGTCAATCACGGCGGCGGTGTTATGATAAACTTCACTGCCACGGGCTTCAAATAATGGCGCGATGATCACAACGCCCAGTTTTTTTGCCACTGTGGCTAGGGCGGTGACGGACGGGCCCGTCTCGATTGGTTCAGCGAGATTAAAATTTTTAGGATCTTGTTTTACGCAAAAATACTGGGTCGTGAACATTTCTTGTAGACCAATAATTTTGGCGCCCTTCGCCGCCGCTTCCTCAATCCGCGGAATCGTCTTACGCACATTGTCCGCTGGAGTTTCTTCGGCGGTTAATTGGATAAGTCCAATGCGGACAGCGTCGGCCATGGATAGATTAATAGACTAATTTATTAATAGGATATTCCACGATACCTTCCGCTCCTTGTGCTTTCAGTGTCGGGATAAAGTCGCGGGCCTGTTTAGAATCAATAAT
>JBBAUX010000003.1:110149-138299 GCA_040398005.1 Opitutales bacterium | reverse complement strand
ATTCTTAATTTATTAGCGATGAGCGAAGAACCCGTTTCTGTGATGTCGACAATCGCATCAGCCAGCTCAGGAACTTTTACTTCGGTGGCACCCCAGGAAAATTCCACTGCGCAATTAACGCCCTGTTTTTTAAACCAGCGACGAGTTGTTTCGACGAGTTCAGTGGCGACGGTCTTACCTTCTAAATCTTGAACTTTTTTAATAGGGGAGGATTCCGGAACACAAAGCACCCAGCGAGATTTCTGAGCAGAGGCGCGGCTGTAGATCAGTTCGCAAACCTCCACCACATCCGCCGTGTTTTCTTGGACCCAGTCTTGTCCGGTTAAACCGCAATCAAAGAAGCCATGTTCAACATAGCGGGCCACTTCTTGGGCGCGGATGAAACGTCCGTCCAAAGTGTTGTCATCGAAAGAAGGGCGATAGGAACGATTACTTTTGGACACCGGAAAGCCGGCCCGACCAAAAAGTAGTAGGGTGGCCTCCTCGAGGCTACCTTTGGGTAGTCCTATCATTAACTTTAAGGAATCCTGACTCATTAGGGCATTTAGGAAGTCGATGGACCGCAGAGTCGCAAGCATTAAGGGGTTGACTCGGCAAAAGTATAATTGAGTTTAAGTCCTACATTTCCCTTATGAAACGCACTATTATTGCTTTAATTTCTACCCTCATTTTGGCGGCCTGTGAAACCCCTGAAGCCTCTGTGGAACAAGAAGTGGCGGCTTCATCGTCCGTCGTCATGTCAGACACAAAATTCTCTTGGGAAAAATCAACCAGTGAAAATGCGTCGGCAGCCCCTGCCGCTAACTTGGAAGCTCCTAAGGATGTTACCAAGGCACGTGTTTTAGAGATTCGCGAAGGCAGTGGATTAATCGCCTTAGCGATGGCTGAAAAGCCTGCTGTTCATGCTCAATTACAGATTATAAAAGATAATAAAATTCTATTAGTAGACGTTGCTTCGACCAATGAAACTCAAGTGGTCGTGAATGTGATTCCTAACCAACTTAAGCGCCCGGAGTTGATCGTTGGCGATGAAGTGATTTGCACTTCCGCCACCGTTCCCACCGCCCAGTAGTCCGTAGGGACAAAAGGTGACAGAAGGACCCGCCTGTGCCCATAGGTGGGTCTTTTTTTGCCCAAAAACTAAGAAAATAGCCATTAAATCGCACGATTGACCCCTAAAATCTGGCACATCTAATGCTCTGATTAAACAGAAAATGACCAGCACTCGTATCCATTCTAGAAAGGGAATCATTTCCCGCCGCGTCTTGGCCCTCGTTTTCGGTGTTACGACCTTTATTTTTCTTATTTGTTTAATCGGACTGTATGTCTTGGGTCGTACCGCTCCACAGATTTTAGACACAGCGCTTAAGAATAAAGCCGACTCGGGTCTGGTTTGTGAAATCAATCAATCCAATTTAATTTTCGGAAATCTCGATCTACAGGGAATTAAAATCTCCAGTCCGGGTCGCTGGAATGAGAAACAATTTTTATCAATCAAAACGATTAAGTGTGAACTGAATCCACTGACGTTTATCTTCGGTGGCAGCCGACATTTCAAAAATGTGGAATTAGATATCGATAAAATAGTTTTAGTCGGATCGCGCGACTACATGAAGGATAATAACGCCCAAGATATTCTGAAGGGCTTAAAATCCACGGCAGCTGAAAAAGTAAATGAATCACCCGCGCCGAGTGAGCCCGAAGTAGATCAAACCAAGAAATCCTTTAAAATAGACAACTTCCGTCTCCGGGTGGGCCAAATCGTCGTGGTGGTTGAAGACGGCAATCGCCCCGCTGAAATAGTGGTTAATAATAATTTCAATTTTGTTTTCGAAGCCAAGGACATCACCGAGAAAAACTACCAAAAAATGGTGAGCTTACCCTTGGGCGCAAAAGTTTTAACCAAGGCCGCTACACTAGCTCCGCGACTGATGATGGACATCAGCAACCGAAACATTCGCCAGAGTATCACCGAAAAATTCTTAGAAAAAATAAAATGAACGAATCCGAAACACCTACGCCTGAAGAAATTAAGCCCGAGCCCCAAGCCTCTACCGAGGTGACCCGGATTGCTGAACTTGAGGGAGAAATTTTAAAATTAAAGGACTCCATGCTGCGCAGTCAGGCCGAACAACAAAATCAGCAACGTCGACACCGCCAGGAACGCGAAGATACGAGAAAATACGCGACCGCTAATTTGATCGAAGAGCTATTACCCGCTCTGGATTCATTAGAACTAGGAATGGTCTCTTCCCCCGCTCAAGGTGAGGGCCGAGCGGTAGCGGAAGGCTTTAGAATGGCGATGCAGCAGTTACATTCGATTCTTTCAAGCCAGGGCCTGTCAGAAATTAATCCTGCCGGAAAACCCTTTGATCACTCGAAACATGAAGCGGTGGCGCAAGAGGCCAGTGACACCGTCGCCGAAGGCGTGATCATCAAAGTTGCGCGCAAGGGCTGGACTTTAAACGACCGAGTTTTACGCCATGCTTCGGTGATTGTTTCCAGCGGAAGTACTGCTAAATAAAAACCACAATGGCTGAAGACTATTACACACTTTTAGGTGTAGCGAAAGGGGCGAGTGCCGACGAAATCAAAAAAGCTTATCGCAAAAAAGCGATGGAGTTTCACCCGGATCGTAATCCTGGAAATAAAACGGCCGAAGAAAATTTCAAAAAGATTTCTCGGGCCTACGAAGTTTTATCCGATGAACAGAAGCGCAAACTTTACGACGCCCATGGTGAGTCAGCCTTTGAACAAGGTGGCCCAGGCGGCCCAGCCGGCCAGCGTGGTGGCTTTAGGGGTGCTGACCCCATGGATATCTTTAACCAGATGTTTGGCGGCGGAAACCCTTTCGGCGATATGTTCGGCGGAGGCAATCAAGGCCAAGAAACCGGCGGAGAAGATTTACGCTTTGATGTTAAACTAACGCTCGAAGAGGCCGCGACGGGAGTTAGTAAAAAAATTAATTATCGAAAGCACATTAGTTGCGAAAAGTGCTCAGGCTCAGGCTCGGAAGCTGGTTCGAAGAAAAGCCGATGTAGTACATGTGGCGGTCAGGGTCATGTTGTTCGTTCAAACGGACTCTTTGCGATGCGCCAAGTTTGTCCGAGTTGTGGCGGCGAAGGGGAAAAAATTGATAAGCCTTGTCGCGCCTGTGCGGGCGAGGGTCGCGTCGTGGGTGATGCTTCGGTTGATATTAAAATTCCTCCGGGTGTTGATACGGGCACACGCCTACGTTCGTCGGCCAATGGTTCGGCGGGCCGCCGTGGTAATAACGCCGGAGATCTTTATATTGTAATCACTGTTCTGGATCATGAATTATTCGAACGTGACGGAGATGATTTGGCGTGCGCGGTTCCGGTTAAGTTCTCGATCACTGCATTAGGCGGATCCATCGATGTCCCTAAATTAAAAGGTAAGACCATCTTAAAAATCCCCGCAGGCACACAGGGTGGAACGACCTTCCGCTTGAAGGGCGAGGGTATGCCAAATTTACGTGGTAGTGGTGCTGGCGACTTATTGGTGCGTGTCGATATCGATGTTCCCAAGAAGATGACCGACACACAACGCGCGGCGCTAAAAGCCTACTCCGATGCCTGTGGTGATGTGGAAACGCCTGTTTCGGATTCCTGGAAGCAGAAGTTCAAAAAGTTTTTTGGCTAACCCCTTGCAGGACGATACTCCTTCCCTAATCTTTTGTAATGCCACGTCACTCAGGCCAAACCCAGCGACTCATTCGTCGTTTAGCTTGGGCTGAAATTGATAAACTTTGGCTTAAGAAACTCGCTCGAGAAGCGCGCGAAGAAGATATTAATGGTTTAGGATTAGTTGAAAAGATTTTCCGTCCGGGCGACCCGACCTCGGCTTTGTTTTCGACAACGGATCGTGCCCAAGCGGCGCTCGTTGCTCGCCAAGA
The DNA here is from genome assembly GCA_040398005.1 of Opitutales bacterium. GTDB lineage: Bacteria > Verrucomicrobiota > Verrucomicrobiia > Opitutales > UBA953 > UBA953. The sequence goes on along the minus strand of JBBAUX010000003.1, from coordinate 134,383 downwards.
CATGACTCTCGCTGGCCTTGGTTTTATTCCGACTATCCTCGACGAATACGGCTCGGGCTGGCGTATTCATTTAAATTATCAAGACGGCGATACGGTGTCCAGGGGCGCAGTCATTGCTAAAATTGAAGGGCCCATTCAAAACTTATTAATGGCTGAAAGAATTATTCTAAACTTTCTCCAAAAACTTACGGGAGTGGCGAGTCTCACCAAAATTTATTGCGCGGCGCTTGGTTCGTCTCCGACAAAAATTCTAGATACACGAAAAACTACACCAGGTTTCAGAGTTTTAGAAAAATATGCAGTCGGACAGGGTGGCGGTTATAACCATCGCTTGGGTTTATACGATCGCGTGATGATCAAAGATAATCACTTAGCCGCAGGAGGTGCGACGAAGGCTGAGCGATTAAAGGAATGTGTCACGCGGGCCCGTGAGGCACGTCCCGATTTGCTGGTTGAAGTTGAAGTGGATGCGATTGAACAAATCGAACCCGCTTTAGAGGCGGGCGCGGATATTATTTTATTAGATAATTTTTCGCACCCTCAGTTGGCAGAGGCGTTGCCGCAGGTGCGTGGTCGTGCTTGGACTGAAGTGAGTGGCGGCGTTACGTTGGATACACTCCCGAGCATAGCCGCCCTGGCCCCCGATTTTATTTCTGTTGGTGCCTTAACCCATTCTGCAGTCTGGGCCGATATCGGCCTAGATTGGCTTTAATATGTCGGCCTTAGACAGTAGTATTATTTGTGCGTTTCTTGAGGCCGATGGTCAGCCTGTGAGTGGTGATCGTTTGGCCAAGGATCTGGGTGTTTCGCGTGTCGCGATTTGGGGTCGATTAGAAAAACTACGTGCCACAGGATTTATTTTCACAGCCTCGCCTCGTAAAGGATACATTCTCAAAGAAGTTCCCCAGATTTTACACCCCACGCTGCTTGACGCTCATAGTCGTCGATTAAAAGTTTCTTTACCCATCGAGTATCTTGAGTCCGTCGACAGTACAAACTCCGAGGCCGAACGTCAGTTGGCCAACGGGAGAGAAGCCCCGTTTATTGTTTTAGCCCAATCGCAAACGGCGGGCCGTGGCCGTCTGGGCAGAAAATGGCACAGCAGTGACAAGGGTAATATTTATTTATCCTTAGCCCTGCGTCCGTTCATTTTACCTGAACGACTCAAGCCATTCACCCTTTGGATGGGTTTGGCTATCTGTCGTTATATTGAAGACACCTTAGGAATAAAATTAGGTTTAAAATGGCCCAACGATATTTTGTCGCCCGATGGGAAAAAAATTGCCGGTATTTTAACCGAAGCGCGTTTAGATGCCGATACGGTCCGCGATCTTATTTTTGGTTTAGGTTTAAATATATCACCGCAGCAGGATTTTCCAGCCGAACTCAAATCGATTGCCAGCTCACTCGCTCAAGCATCGGGTCAGTCTTTAGATGTTAATGCTTTAACAGCAGGAATCATTAGAAATGTTTTTACCAGCTGGGAGGAATTTAAGGAAGACCGCTGGGCTCAGTTGTTCAAAGTATATTGGGCGAGATACGATATTTTAACGGGAAAACTCGTCACGATACAATTGCGCGGTGAGCCAGTCACGGGAATGGTTGAAGGGATTGACGAGGTTGGCTCATTGAGAATTAAAACCAACGATGGCAAAATCGTCTTAATCTCATCAGGCGAGGTGACTTTACGCTCCTAACGTGAACCACACTTGCGCTTAAAAAACAATTAACCCAAACTTTATTTGTGGCTACACTTTGTCTCGATATTGGAAATACCCACACCCATTGGGGTTTGGTTAGTCAGCTCTCGGTGCTGAAGCATGGTGAGTTTTCGACTCCTTTGTTAAACTCTAGCGCTATCGAAAAACTTATTTCTGAACATCAGCCGCAAGCCATCGCCTTGGCCAGTGTGGTGCCGCTGGTATCGGATAAATTAAAAGATTTTCTAAAAAACACCGGTCGCCCTTTCGTGCAACTGCAGTTTGATAACCTGATTGGTTTAGGTTTTGATTATCCAAACCCAGCCGAGGTTGGTCAGGATCGCTTAGCGGATTGTATCGGTGCCCAAGTCATTTGTGGTGCCCCTGCAGTAATTATTGGAATGGGTACGGCGACCACTGTTGATATTTTAAATACCAAGGGATACGCCGGTGGAATTATTGCACCAGGACTGGGAGTGATGACCCAGTATCTTCATGAGCGTACCGCACTTTTACCGCAGCTTGATGCTGAAAATCTTTTAGGTGGGCCGACGATTGGTAAATCTACTATTGAAGCCATGAAGTCGGGTTGCGCCCTCGGTTTTGCCGGGATGATTGGTGCCTTGTTAGACGGCGTCGTTTTAGAAATGACCAAGTCGGGTTCGCCTGATCCAAAAGTAATCGTCACCGGCGGGGCTGCTATTTATTTACCAAAAAGCTGGCAGAGCCGCGCACAACACGAACCCCACCTTACGCTCATTGGCCTTGCTGAGTTTTACCGTCGCTCGACCTTATGAACGAAGAGGAATCTAAAGAAAAACTAAGACGCTTAGTGCCTTGGATTGTCGCCGTCATTTTCTTCATGCTTGTGGCCTGCGTTGTATTAATAAAATCCGAACGCCCCATGCTTTGGCCTTTGGTCGTCGGGGATCTATTATTTACCCTCGCTCTTCTTTTCTTTCTGTGGCGAGCCCTGGGGCGTCGACGTTAAGACTTCGTCATCTTCAGGATTTCTTTACGACGGGCTTTAATCTCAGCGCAGCCAGCTTTGGCTAATCGGTCGGTTGAGAAATCTTCAACCGTGAGGCTGGCTACAGCGGTGGCGTAAATCATCCCTTGTTTAAGGGTGGCGAAGTCGGACATGCCCGTGGCGGCAATATATCCTAGAAGCGCCCCAGCGAAGCTATCTCCGGCCCCTGTGGGGTCTCTTAACTCGGTGACGGGGTAGGCGGGGAGGGTAAACAAGCCGTCTTCATGAAAGAGGACTGCCCCGTGCTCACCTTTTTTGATAATCACCGTTCGGCAGTTATGGGTCCGGAGGTGACGACCCGCTAAAATGACATTGGTTTCGCCGGTGAGTTTGGCCGCCTCGGTATCGTTAATGACTACTAGGTCTGCTCGACGCATGACTTGGGATAAAAGTTCACGTTTGGTTTCGATCCAAATATCAATCGTATCCGCTAATACAAATTTAGGAGAAGTCAGTTGATCTAAGACCGCCAATTGTAAATCGGGACGGATATTCCCGAGCATGATGTAAGGAGTTAATTTTTGTTCCTCCGTTAATTGAGGATTAAAACGTTCAAAAACATTTAACTGTAAGTCTTCGGTGTCCCGCCGATTAAAGTTTTCGTGATAACGACCTTTCCAAAAAAAGGTTCGCCCGGTTTCATCGGTGCGTAGCCCGGATAAATCAACCCCGCGCTTCGCTAGTTTTTTTCGATCGCGCTCACGGAAGTCATGTCCGACGACACCCACGATATGTGGCGTGGTGAAGTAGCTGGCGGCAAGGCATGCGTATGATGCACTGCCCCCTAAAATTTTTTCACCAAAGGAGTGGGGTGTGGTGATGCTATCGTAAGCGACCGATCCAACGACGAGCACGTTGTCGGGGGTGGGTCGGTTTTTGATTTTAATTCTTCGAGGAGTGGTCATGAAAATAAATGGGGGCGAGTGTCGCGCAGATGGTAGAGTGCGAGAAGAGCGAGCGAGTGTACACGCGGATTATTTTTTGCTAAATCGAGCGCCTCCTTGGGGTTTACTAAGAGCACTTCAATCTCTTCATGTTCATCGAGATCTTGTGATGACTCGATTTTTACGCCTTCAATTAAAACAAAGTGACACTGGTTTTTTTGGATCGCTGGATTAGGCGAGCATGAGCCGATCAAGGAGGCCTTTCCGCCTTTAAAACCAGTCTCTTCCTCGACTTCTCGAGTTGCTGCTATGATGGGGTCTTCGCCGGGTTCGAGGAGTCCGCCTGGGGGCTCGATCGAAAGATCACGGAGGCCGAAGCGGTATTGTTTCACCAGCACGATTTTTCCGTTGTTGGTAATTGGTAAACCCAAAACCCAATCGTGAGAATGGATAACAAAGAAATCACCCTCCCGTTTATCGAGAGGGTGATGACAGTGTTCTTTAAAAACCCTGAAGACTTTGCAGTCAACGTGTAGTGCTTCGTGCCGGACGAGCCAGCGGGCGGGCACTGACATCGTTAATTACTTGGTCTTGATTTTTGAACCGACCCTCAAGTTGTTTGGATTAATTCCAGGATTCAAATCTTGAAGTGATTTAACAGAGGTTCCTAACTTCTTAGCGATCGTGCCGAGTAAGTCGCCTTTAGCGATGATGTACTCGCCGTTGCCAGCCACAGCAGTTTTACCACCGGTGGTAGTAGCTTTTGCTTTTGCAGCGCCGATTTTGTCGACGGAAGCTTGGAGAGTTTCAAAACTGGTTTTGCTGTCGGCCTTAAATTGGGCGAGATCGCCGCTTAAAGCTGTAACGTCAGAGGTGTTTGCTTTAGCGGAGATTTGTCCGCTTAACTCTGAGACGGATGCCGAGAGGGTAGCAACGTCAGCACTTGCTTTGTCGGCAGCGCTCTTTCCCTTGAGGGCGAGAACGAGACCGGCAGCGCCAAGGGCGAAGCCTACGATTCCCACAATAAGGGGAAGCTTTGATTCAGATGAGGAGGAGGAGATGCTGTCGTTTTCCATGTTGGTTGATAGATTAGTGCGGGTTAGAACGATTTGAGATTAGCGGATTGACAGGAACGGCAACACAAAATGTCTTTCAAGGTTCAGGTTTCGGGCGGTAGCGCAGTCTGGCTAGCGCATCTGCTTTGGGAGCAGAGGGTCGTGGGTTCGAATCCCACCCGCCCGACCACCTGGCACTTTAACCCTCTTCGAAAGAGTTTTTAGGTGTATTGTAGGTGTTCCCCGTTTTTAAAGATACTTACGTGATTGGCCTTATTTAATTGGGTTGAAATCTCGGTCCGACCAATAATTTTTGCCTCTAAATTAAGTCCTTGGGCGATGGCTAAAACTGCGGCCACCCGATCGGGCTTAACATAAATTTCCAGTCGCTGACCCATGTTGTAGACCTGGTGAAGCTCGTGCTGGGACGTCCGGCTGACCCTCGCAATCTCGGCAAAAATCGGGGGGGCTGTGAATAAGTTATCTTTAATATAATGCACCGATTGGCCGAACCGGAGGCACTTAGCCAACGCCCCGCCTGAACAATGTATCAATCCCTTAATTTCCTGGGGCCCTAATTCCTTAATGAGTTGAATGACGAGTGGCGTGTAGGTGCGCGTCGGCGAAAGCAGTGCTTCGCCCACCGTCATGGAAGAACCTGTAAGTGGCGAATTTAATTTATGTGGTCCGCAGTACACTAAAGATTGATTAATCGCGTGATCAAAAGTTTCCGGATATTTTTCTGCGTAATCATGGGACAGCAATTCGTGGCGCGCGCTCGTTAATCCGTTGGAGCCAATCCCGCTGTTGTGATTTTTTTCGTACGAAGCTTTTCCGCTCGAAGCGATGCCGATAATTGCAAGACCAGGCGTGATATTATGGGCATTGATAACTTCATCTCTTTTGAAGAGTGAGGTCGCGGTGGAGTCGACCGTGATGGTGGGAGTGGAGTCACCCATGTCGGCCGTTTCCCCGCCACCTGAATAAATTTCTAATCCATGGTCGCGCAGTTGAGCTAAAATTTCTTCTGTTCCATGAATGAGCTCCGCAATAATTTCTCCAGGAATTCTCTTAGCATTGCGATTTAAAGTTGAAGAAAGAATAATTTTTTTCGTCGCACCCACGCAAAGGAGGTCGTCGATATTCATGATGATACTATCTTGGGCGATGCCTCGAAATACCTTAGCGTCCCCGGTTTCTTTCCACCAGAGATAGGCGAGGATGACCTTAGTGCCCGATCCATCAGAGTGAGTGACCACACAGCGTGATTGATCGCCTGTTAAGTAGTCGGGGATGATTTTACAGAAGGCCCCAGGAAAAAGCCCACGATCGAGCTTATCCACCGCCGCATGCACATCCGACTTGGAGGCCGAGACCCCACGTGAGGCGTATCTACTCGGGTCGGATTTGTCGCTGTTTTCGGGCATCGGAGTGAATGATTATAAATACCTTTAATACGCTAAAAGGGTCAACGCACATTCTCGGAATTTAATCCTAAGGCGCGATAATTAATCACGGAATCTTGACAGACTCCCTCCACTGTTCACTTTTCCAAGAATCATGGCTGATAAAAAAGACAAACATCCCGAGAGCGTTACGGGAAAATTCTATGTAGATACTCAATGTATCGATTGTGATCTCTGCCGCGAAACAGCGCCCGACTTCTTTACCCGCCAAGATGACGGTGGTTACTCTTACGTTTTCAAACAGCCCGAAAACCAAGAAGCCATTGATAAGTGTATGGAAGCCTTAGAAGGCTGTCCGGTGGATGCGATTGGTAAAGACGGCGACGCATAATCGTTTAGTCTGGTCCTTATTTGCGTTGGGTTGTCCTCGACCTCCCTATGTTAAATTCATAGATTTATTTTATGAGCATTAAGATTTCGTGCGAGTATTTGGGAGATTTAAGAGTACGTGCCGTCCACGCGCCATCGGGTGCAGAAATTATTACCGATGCTCCCGTTGATAATCAGGGACAGGGCCGTTCATTTTCGCCGACCGACCTTGCTGCGGCATCCGTGGCCACATGTCTGATCACCATTATCGGTATCCAGGCTAAGTCCATCCCGCTCGACCTCACGGGCTTCAAAGTAGAAATAGAAAAACATATGTCGACGACTCCACCACGTCGCATTGCACAATTGGATGTGAAGATGTTTATGCCTGCAGGGATTCCTGAGGAATTACGCCCACGTTTAATTCGTGCCGCTGAAGCTTGCCCGGTAAAACAATCTTTCCGCGACGATACGGCAATTAACTTACAGTGGTTTTGGGCTTAGTTACCGCAGCCACAGCCACCTTGACCACATCCGCCTTTTTCGTCGGATGATTTCTCGGAGGTGTCGCAGGATCCCTCGGACTCACTCGAGCAACATCCGCCGCCACTACTACTGCCACCACAGCAACCGCCGGATTGGTGAGGATGTCCGTGGGCGAGTTCGCTGAGTTCGGCCGCGCGCACGCTGACGACTTTTACATCAAAATGAAGTGTCTTGCCGGCGAGCTCGTGATTTCCGTCCAGCACGGCTTCTTTGTCGTCGACATGACGAATGACCAAGACGCGCATTCCTAAATTGGTTTCTGCATGAAAACGCATGCCGATTTCAACTTTATTTTCACCAAAGCGATCGAGCGGCACGCGCTGAATTAATTTTTCGCTGTATTCACCGTAGCCTAATAAGGGAGGGACGGATACGGCTTTGAAATCGCCCGCGACTAAACCTTCCACCGCTTGTTCGAGTCCAGGGATGATATTACTCGCACCGTGTAAATATTCCATCGGCGCTTGGCCAACCGACGTATCGAGGATATTTCCGCGATCATCTTTTAAAGTGTATTCAATGCTAACAACAGTTTCTTTGGCGGCGCGCATGGGAGGGGTCTAAAGAAACACATCTCACCCCTAGTGCAATACCACTTTTAAAAAACTTATTGGCGATTAATCCGCACTACCTTCGATTCGCCGAATATCTGTGTTCACATCAGCTATAGGTTCAAAACTATCCCGTCCTTCGGCTGCACCCAGTGCTCGAAGGTTGTCACCTTTTGGACGAATATTCTTTTCATAGCTGCCAATCGCCTTGTTGAAGTTTTCAGAGGCCGAGTGAAGACCATTTCTTGCTTTACTAATATGCCCAATAAATGTTTCCACGCATTCATAGAGATCTTTCGCGGCTGCAGCTATATTACTAGCATTTTCAGACTGTTTGTGTTGCTGCCAGGATAAGTTGATTGCACTTAAGAATCCCAAAAGGGTAGCAGGGGTAGCGATAAGAATATTTTGCTCATTCGCCTTAAGAATTAAATTATTATCTCCTTCTAAGGCTGTACTTAATAAAGATTCGGCAGGTAAAAATAAAACCACTTTCTCAAATGGCTGAAGACCATTTTGTTTTTTGGATGCATAATCTTTAGCGGCTAAGTCCTTGATGGTCTTCAACATTTTCTTGGCATGATCTTCCACCAGCTCTTTGCGGTTGGGAGCGGAGTGATTAGCGAGGGCGACATCGAACTCGGGCACCTTGGAGTCAATAATCACACAACGATTGACGGGAATGCGGACAATTAAATCGGGACGGGTATCGTCGGTCGAAACTTGTTCGCTATAATCACAGAGGCTGCTCATGCCAGCTGAGTCGACGACGTTTCTTAAGGTCTGCTCGCCCCATTTACCACGATGTTGGGAGGATTTTAAAACGGCAGTAAAATCATTAGTGCTCGAAGAAAGTAATTTCGTAGCTTCGGCCATTTGCGTCATCTGTGCATTCACCGCGGCGATCGCTTGGTCCTGACCTAAAATACTTTGCTGCATACTTCTGCGATAGTTTTCGAGAGCGGTGGTTACTTCAGAAATGAGCGGAGTTACTTTGTTGGCGACTTCTTTGGTCACATCAGGAGCCATGCCCTTAAGCACGTCGGTGCTCATTTTTGAAAATGCTACCTTGAGTTCCGCGATATTTTTTTCGGAGTCGGCACGAGCCTGGGCTAGACCTATCGCATGGCTACTTTGGGCGTCGGCGAGTTGAGACTTGGAACTTTCCGCAATGGCTTCAGCTGCGGAAACACGCTGAAGGGCTTTGGTTTTTAAGTCCTGTTCGTTTTGCAAACTGGCTTGGAGGGCTTTAATTTGTGCTCTTAGATCTTGTACTAGAAGGTCTTGGCTGCCCGAAGCTGCCCCTGAGTTTTTTTGTGTTGAGTATAAATAAATTAAAGCGCCGACCCCTAAAACAAGAAGTCCTAGTAATATTGGTATGAGTGTATCCATAAGTAGTAGAAACCTAGTAGAAAATAGAATAATGGGAGGGCGCGTAAAACGCAACCCTCAGCGTGGGTCAGTTTCGATCGCGATACAATTTCCTATCTCCCAGGCTGCTTCATAGGCGGCCACATAATCAGGCGTTGACCAAGAAGGTGCGGTGGCTTCGGCTCCGAGGCCGGCTAAAAATCCATACCGAATGCCGTGTGCGATGCGTTGGCGCCGCGCATTGATTCGTTTGGCGACCCACTGCTCTAATGAAGCCGTATCGATATCTAAATCTTCGGTGCGGGTTGATCGGCCCACTTGCCATGAAACAAACGCCGCGTGATTAAGATCGGTTACCGATTTGGGTGAAACCTCAGGCGGATGTCGTCCCTCGCGTCCGGCTTCGATATTCTCTTTGATGGTTAGGCGTAAATTCACTCTCCAGCGCTCTTCGGTTGAGAGCAGGCCGTAATCAAACTCAGGATTATCGGCAGCATCATCCTTGAGTTCATGGCGTGCATATTTTCTCCACTGTATGAGCCAAATCTCCCAGGCTTCGCTACCGCGATGGGGTGGCTTACCTAGCCATTCTGGGATATCGTCACGCATCAATTTATCGATAATATCTGCCAAATACGAATAAAAGCAAGAAAAAGGTGAAAAAATGTTCACCATACACGATTGCGGGGATTTTTAGGTAATAAATTCAATCGAACTATTGGGTGGTCGTGTTGTTATAAAGGTAACCCCCATTCACGTGTTACTCCCCAAGTTTATTTTCACCTCCAGATTTCATTCCAAGAAGTTTTTGAATGTTTTGATCATCGGAGCTCTCGCCACTGCTGTCTTCCCGGGTTTTGCAGCGGAAACTAATATTGTCTCAGGCGTCGCCGTGGCCACGCCACTTCCAACATTATCGCCGAACGATAAAGTTGGTCCAGTTTCACTGCGCGATGATACTGTGGCGCAAGTTTTAGATATTCTCCAAAAATGGACCGGTAAAACGGTATTACGTCCGCAAGCGCTGCCCCCTAATTTGTATACGCTGAATTTGCCAGTGGGGGCGACGCGTGCCGAAGCTCTTTTGGCAATCGAGACATTATTAAATCTTAATGGCGTGGCCGTTATTCAACAAGGCGACCGATTTTTAAAAGTCGTTCCCAACAATGTTGCGAAGAGTGAATCGCCTTCGCTGATTATGGAAAGCACTTTGAATTTACCTTCGAGTGGACGCGTCGCTTCCAAAATTTTTGTGCTCAAGCACGCTAATGGGCAGGAAGTGGTGGGACAAATTGCGAGTATGCTGAATGCGACTCTCGCCACGCCGCCGGTTTATTTCGGACGTAACAACGCTATCTTAGTAACGGATTCGATTATGAATCTGCAAAAAATAGAAACGCTACTCAACCAACTCGACCGTCCGCAGTTGGACGTCGTCGCAACCAAGATGTACAATCTTAAACATGCGATTGCGACAGATGTAGTAAATAAACTTACCTTACTTCTTCGTTCTCCTGCCCAAACGGCAGGCGCCCCTTTTCGTCTAAGCACCGGCACATCATTCACCGCTGATGAACGTACCAACCGAATTATTTTATTTGGCTCTGCTGATCAACACACGTTCTTCGATAATCTTATTGAGACACTCGACGCCAATGCGGACCCTAACACTAAAACGGATGTCATTTTCTTACGTCATGCCAATGCTACCGAGGTGGCTACATTACTCACTCAGTTAATCACGGGACAAACTAAAGCGACCACCACCGCGAGTGGTGGTAAATCTACCACAGGCACCAATCGAGTTACCACCCCCACAGGTAATAATACAGCTCAAGCGACTGCAGCTTCTGCCTCCGCCCAAAATGGCGCCGACGAATTTAGTAGCATGACCACGGTCTTGGCCGATGTGCGTAGTAACTCAATCGTCGTCTCGGGTACCAAAGATGACTTAAGATTACTTCAAGAATTAATTAATAAAGTAGATGTAGTCTTACCACAGGTGCGCGTGGAAGTGGTTATCGCCGAAGTTACCTTAAAAGATGATGACACGAGTGGAATCCGTGCCCTGGGCATGAATGTCACTAACGGAAAATTAGTTGGAGTGAGTAGCACCTTTGGTGGTGGCACGTTGGCCGGCAATGGTTCGGCTTTCGCTACACTAGCTGCGGGTAATGACCTCTCGGGGATCATTGCACTTTCAACTACCCCCACGAAGAGTGATACCCGAATTTTGTCCGTTCCAACCATCACCACGACCCATAATAAAGAAGCGACTCTTTTCGTAGGAGAATCTCGCCCCGTAATTACCGGAACTCAGTCCACCGCGGGTACATCGGGCCTTGTGAGCAGCTCAACCGTTTCTCAACGCGATATCGGCATTCAGTTAAAAGTTTTACCGCTTATTGGCAAAGATGGCTCCGTCCAATTACAAGTGACCCAACAAGTTGAAGATATTTTAGGCCAAGTGACTTTAGATGGAAATCTTCAACCGATTATCGGACGACGTTCAACGGATTCATTTGTCAGTGCGATGAGTGGAGAAATTATTGTACTAGGTGGATTACAGCGCACCCAGAGTCTTGATGATGCTAACCGCCTCGGCCCCATTCCTTTCTTGGGCGACTTATTGGGTTCGTCCACTAAATCCAAGACCCGCACCGAGCTAGTGATATTCCTGAGACCTTATGTTCTCAATAATTCGGCAGTAGATAATCTTAACGCGCTGAATCGAATTAACGCCACGCCGATTGCCGAAGAGGTTAATAAGGTTATCAACCCATCACCCGCCGCGCCCGTTACGAAATAACCTATGTCACTGGCCACACGCCATGGATTGCCCGTGAGCCTTACTGGTCAACTCAGTGATGCCGCACTCGGTTTCATCAACGAGACGTCGCGTGAAAATCGCTTCAAGGTTCTCGCTCAACAATTAAATATTACGGAAGCCACCTTATTAAATAAGTTAGCGCAAGCGACTGGTTTAACCGTTTTAGAAGAACCCGCGATTGATCCGAATGGCATAAAAATTTTACCCGCGCGATTGGCGAGCGAAACTCAAGTGGTTCCGGTTTTAATTGCGGGCGCCGAAGAGGGCCGGATTAACTTAATTTCACCACTGCCTCCTGATAGTGATACGCTGGATTGGATCAGCACTTTTTCTGCTCGTCGCCCAAAATGGTTTCTGGCTCTGCCTGAGCGCGTCGCTCAACTGATCAACGAAAACTACGGCGTCGGTGGCGGTAGTTTAGATGACGAGGGTGAAGATTTACCCGCCCAGGAATCAATGTCTTCCGACGTCGAAGCTGATGCGGATGCGGCAGTGGTTCGATTCGTCACCGATGTTTTATCTCAGGCCGTTGCCGAAGGAGCGACGGACGTTCACTTTGAGCCCCAAGAGGGAAATTTAAGAATCAGATATCGTGTTGATGGGATTCTTATTCCCGTTCCGTTGCCTGATAATTTAGCACGGTTTCAAGACGCGATTATTTCGCGCTTAAAAATTATGGCGCGGCTCAATATTTCCGAGCGACGTCTACCCCAAGATGGTCGCATTAATTTCCGCGACGGAAAAAATGTTTTAGATATTCGTGTTTCGACGATTCCGACCATTTATGCAGAGTCAGTTTCCTTGCGTTTACTGAATCAGCGAAAAGAAGCCTATGATATGAATCGCATTGGCATGTCGCCCGACGAACAAGCAATCATTCGAAAAGTTTTAGATTATCCGCACGGCATTATTTTAGTCACCGGCCCGACGGGTTCAGGTAAGTCCACTACGCTGAATGCTTTCTTAAGAGAAATTAATTCCCCTGACTTACGCATCGTCACGATTGAAGATCCAATCGAGTACGAAGTACCGGGCGCCAATCAGGTTCAAACCAAAGCAGAAATAGGTCTCACTTTTGCGAATGCTTTGCGTAGTACTTTACGCCAAGACCCTGATGTGATTATGGTCGGTGAAATTCGAGATTTAGAAACCGCCGAAATTTCTATTCGGGCCTCATTAACGGGTCACTTAGTATTTTCTACACTGCACACCAATGATGCACCGGGAGCGATTACCCGATTAATCGACATGGGCGTGGAGCCATTCTTAGTGGGATCAGCGGTTGAGCTCGTCATTGCCCAGAGATTAGTTCGCAGACTCTGTCCTGATTGTGCTAAAGATGTGCCCGTCAGTCGCACGCGTTTATTGCCCGCCTTGGAATCCTTAGGCATGGGTGAACCAGAATTAAACCAAGTCACCTCATTGCGTGAGCCCGTGGGTTGCCGTCGTTGTCGCAACACCGGTTATCGTGGTCGCGTCGGCGTCTTCGAAATTTTCCATCCGAAGCCGCTGCACGATTTAATTATAACGCGAGTCAGTAATCGCGAATTAACGAATCGTGCGATTTCTAATGGCATGCGACCTCTGTCTCGAGCAGGATGGGAAAAGGTTGTCGCTGGTTTAACGACGATTGATGAGTTGGTTCGCAATTTAAGTTCCAACGAATAATTATGCCTTCTTTTACTTACACTGCCCGCGATAACCAGGGTGCCGTGGTTCAGGGAGTGATTGAGGCACCTCATCGCCGTGATGCGTTACGTAAGTTGCAAATGAAAGATTGGAAACCGCTCAAGGTCGATGAAGTAGGGGCAGCCAAAAAAGAAAATAAAAGTGATCGCAATTCTAAAGAAAACGAACCCACGCCTGCCGAGTGTTTACCGTTTCTTGAATCGATGGCGGATTTGGTGCGCAGTGGAATGTCCGCCGGTGAATCCTTGCGCTTACTTTCTTTACGCCTCCAAAAATCACGCCTCCGAAATTTATGTTCGGGGATTTGGGCTAAATTAGGTGAAGGACAAAGTTTATCGGCAGCCATGGGTTCGTATCCGGCGGTATTTGATGGTCAGACGATTAATTTAATTTCGGCGGGTGAAGCGACGGGAAATATTCGCGATGTGTTAGAGCGATTGATCACTCACTTTACGGAGCAAGCGGAGTTTCGTCGTAAGTTAGTCGCTGCGATGGCTTACCCCGTATTCATCTGCTTTATTGCGATCGGCGTCGTGATTTTCTTCGTCCTATATTTATTACCTCGTCTGCAGACCTTGCTGACTTCACTCGGCGGAAAATTACCCCTCTCCACCAAACTATTAATTAACTTTGCTGATTTTTTTGTGGTCGCCGGACCACTCTTTTTAATCACCTTAGTGGTTGGAGCGATTGGCGTTTATCAGTGGCGGAAAAAAGAAGAGGGAAAAGTAGCCTCTGATGCCTTGCTCTTAAAAGTACCCTTAATGGGAGCATTTGTGATGCGAGTTTCGGTCCTTAATTTTTGTCAGACTTTAGCGGTCCTCTTAGAAAACGGAATTACGACGGCTGATGCCTTAAGACTCGCTGAAAAGACCGCGCCTAATCGTGCCATGCGTTTACAAATGCGCGAAGCGACCGACCGAGTTTTAGAAGGGGAGAGTCTCTCTCGGGCCTTAGCTCGCACGGGATATTTTCCGCGACTCTTATTGGATCGGGTGGCTGTGGCTGAGCAGACCGGTAATTTAGCACCAGGCCTCAGAGATATCGCACGCTCTTATCGCGCGGAGTTGGATCGCTGGCTCGGAGCTATTTCCCAAACCATCTCAGCGAGCGTATTAATCGCCGCTTTCTCGTTTGTTGCATTCATCGCCTTTGCGATTGTCGCAGCGGTATTCGAAGTAAGCGCCAGCTTCCGGTTCTAAAATTATTTACCGTTAATCAGTTCTAAGGCCGTTAATTGTACGGTCATCGTCACGGTACCGGAATTTCCACGATCGGATTGTAGGCTAAAGGAGCTGATAGAAATGTAGGGCGCGCGTGGGCGGAGGTTTTCGTAGAACTTAACCACGGTCGCCATATCAGTGCGTCGACAGCTCAGTTGCATCGTGTGAAGGGCGAACTTGCCAGCCTTCTGGGTCTTCGGTGTTTCGGTGGTGGCATTGAGACCAACTTCTTTGGTGGCGGCGATTACTTCGGCAACCAATTGCGAATCATTGTAACCGCGACCTGCTTCTAATCCTTGGATTGCTTTGGCTGCATTCTGACGGATAGCAGGCTCGTTCTTTAGCCAAGTTTGTTGAATTTGATTTTCGTTTTCCAAGGTACGCCACGCATCCCAGCCCGAATTAACGCGCGACCACGAGGCGGTTGACCAGATGATGGCGCCGATGACTAAAGCTAAGAGGGCCATGATGCGCTCCCGGGTTTGTAGACTAAAGAAGAAATGTTTCATTTGTTCTTAACCCCTTTGCGGAGGGTTTCAGGTTTAAAGGTGATGGTGACGCTGAACGTCGTAAAACTGTCGCGAGCCCGCATATCTTTAGTCGCCACAAAAGTGACCCCGGGGTTTTCTTTCAGAGATTTTTCAAAAGCATAAACATCACTCGCGTTGGTGGTGCGTGCTTCGATTTCTAGTTGAGTATTATTCTTACAATTCACCCGCTGAAAATCAACCGTAGCCGGGCGGTTCTCATTGGCCACGGCCAACATTTCTAAGGGCAACGGCGCCTTGGTATTCATATCGGTAATCCGTGCCGAAATGGCTTGAGCTGACTCAATTTCTTGAATGGTCGACTGACGGCTCTCATTGATGAGTCGGAGATTATTGGATCTCCAGTTGATGAGAAACTCCGAAATCTCAAAAACAAAAGAAGCGATAATAATGCCTACGGCAATGCGCGCGGTGTTCCATAATAGTTTGTTAACCCGTTCTTTCTTTCTTCGCGTACTTAAAAAATCGGCATCACGAATGTCGGCATTATCTAATTGGTTACTGGAAAGTTGGAAGGCCTTACCGTGGTTGCAGTTTAAAATTAATAGGGAGTCGTTTCGTGCACTGGAGAATTCACCTGTGGTATTAATGACCGGTGTGCTGGTGGGCAGCCCCGTGCGTTCGACGATTTCCTTGGTTAAGCGATCAACACTGCTATCTTTGTTATCTACTACCAAAACACACTTGGGTAGCGGTTGGTTTTCATTCCAGGCTAGACCTGTTAAGAGATCAGCGCCTTCGTGAATTAAAATTCCACCTTTCTCGGGTCTTTGACCGAGCAAAGCTAAAAATTCCGGAATAACCTGACAATCATCGGGCCAAGCAAAACTTTCTTCGGGGGTGAAACGTCGACGGTGGGCCGCGTAAGCCAACGCCCATTTATTATCACTGCTGGTAATATAACCCATCAGCATTTGCTCGGATGGGAAGGGTGATACCGTCTCAATCGCTAGAGAAACTTGGCTAGCAATATTGTCTGGCTCTAACTCAATCAACCGAACGAAAAAACGATTTCCTGGGAGCAGCGCGGCGGAATCGCGATTTTTGGAAAAAAGTGAACTCATTATTTTGAGGTGGGTGAGGGCGGTCCATTGTCTTCGGACCAGGCGAGAATTCTAAAAGGGTAGTTGATAGTTTGGGCGGTCGTGCGTCCTCCTAGTGAGACACTACTGGCAGTGCCGAGGATGACGCCGGGGGTGATGAAAGTGTTGCGTCTTAATAAAGTAGACCCGCTTGAGGTTGTCGAGGTTCCCGATGAATTATTTGAGGCCGTACCATCAGCGGCCGTGGAGGATTTTGTATTTGAGGTAAAGTTTCGTGCGCCCGTGGTGCTTTTAGCGTCCATGGCGGTGACCGTGCTAGGGTCTTCAACGGGGCCAGCATAAGTCACGTCATCACGAACGGAAACGAGTGCGTTTAGTCGGCATTTAGCCTGACCTTCTTTAACGGTCACGCGTATCCACATGAGATGAATTTCATCATCAAAGCCTTTTAAGGGCGCAGCTCCGCCGATGAGGGTTCTCACTTCGCGAGTCACTCGAAAATAGGGAGGGCTGCCCGCAATATTCTGCTTCATGTTGGCTTGTTTCTCCCGAATTAATGCAACCTGACGCTCATCGAGTCCTTGAGCGTAAAGCAATGCGTCCGATGCAGTATTAATATTGGTATCACCAAAGGTATAGAGGCTGACGCACTCTTTAAAGGAAGTGAGTAGCGGAGTCTCATTTCCGTTTTGATCAAAAAAGAAATCTTGGGCGACCCCGATGGTTCTTAATTCTTCAAACGATCGTAGGGCCCGACGCGCTGGCTTAAAGGAAAGTTTAGCACGCTGGTAGGTCGCATCAGTCGCCTCTTCTTCGATGGATTCATATTTTTTATTAGTCCACGCAATCAACGCATCGGAAACGCGTTCGGCATCTCGTTGTTCTAGTCCGAGCGCATAGAGTAATTGGATTAAGCCATTTTTATCCATGCTCGATAGCGGCAACTTACCACTTTCATCTTCATACTCAAATTTAACCTCTAAGCCTTCGCGGGGCGGAATACCGATGTAGGCATGAGGATCTGCGAAGCCTTGGCTGGGGGCGTGAATTTTATTCAAATCGATGGCCCGAATTTCATTAATCACTCCGAGGGCCAATTCCATTTCTGACATCGCCTCGACTCGTAATCTTTGGCGGTCTACTTCGTGCATCGACATGGAAAGCTCCAAGGAATTATCTTCCATGAAGCGTGCCAGCAGGAGCGACGCTAGAGTGATTAACACTAAAACAACAATGATGACCGAGCCTTTGCGGTTTTTTAGTTTCATGGTCGGCTCGCCCCTCGACGACGAATAGGTATATCAATCACCGTTTCAGTTTTGAAATTTCCATGGGCATAACGAATCCGCACCCGGGCTGGCTGTTGATAGACGCTCCCGGAAGCATCTCGAATCGGGGTCTCTTCACTTTTCCACTTTTTTAGATCACCATCAAAATAGTCGTACGCAATAGACTTAGCAAAGGGTGATAAGACGGTTTCGTGAATATCATTTAAATCTCGCTCTAACTCCAACCGTGATTGCCATTGCAAAATCAATCCCCGTTCTGGATTAACCGTGAGTGAGAAATCTACGTCGGGCAAAGGAGCGTCGGGCCAATCAGCTAAACGCCCGGCATCGATAAGTAAAAAAGTTAAACGCGGAGCCACGACACCCTCACTATCGGTGACGTCTTTGATTGTGCAACCCACTGCCCCGGGCCCAACGGTAGTTTGCGTGAGGGTTTCTTTTAAAATTCGATTCGCAGCCCGCACGTGTTGATCAAAAAGGCGTTGGTCGCGTCCTCCGCCCCAGAGTTCACTCATCGAAAACAAGAAAGTATTTAGGGCCACCATCAAAATTCCTAACAGGGCCAGAGAAACTAAAGTTTCGAGCAAGGTAAACCCTTTATGATTTTGATTTAAAATCATTATTGCGCGACGGGTTTTTTAGTTTCGGGCGTCTTGACGGGTTCCGAACTATTTTTGGGTGCGTCTTTTTTGGGGGTCGGCTTACTAATAAAAGAGGTACCTCCGCCGGTTTCTTCGTCGTAGCCCCGAGTTTTTAGTAGTCGCTGTTTTGCCTCAGACAAAAGTTTGGCGCGGTCACTTTCGACCGACCAGGAGGGCCGAAGAATCCACTGACTCTGTTCGCGCGGTGCTCCATAGGGGCCACCTGCTGTAGTTTGTATTTCAACCGTGAGGGTTATCCAAAATAAATCTGCTACCGTGGTGGGTTCAATTTTACCTTTCCACCGCGCCATCCGATCATCGGGTAGATAAACATCTCCCCCTTTTTCGATGTCGGCGAAATTAGCCGTCTCAATCATGGCCGCTCGACAGCGCGCAAAGTCTTCCTCGCCCACTCCTTTTTCTTTGAGCGCCATTCTGCTGAGTAAAACATTGGAATAAGCCGCCCCGAGTCCCACTGCCGCGAGTGCAAATATTGAGAGGGAGACTAAAACTTCAATCAGGGTAAAAGCGTTTTTTCTCATCGAGTTTTTTCGGCTGGCAGAGGCGCGCAGGTGAGGGGATCAATCGGCAGAACGCGCCGTGCTGCGCTGCGACTAATTTCTAAACGAAACCGATCACAGGTTCCGTCCGGATAAAATTTTATCTGAGCGAGTGGCAGCTCCTCCATTTCTCCACCGAGAATGATGGCTGCGTTTACTGCAGGTCCAACGATTTTTACTTTTACGCCCGCCAGAATGGGCATTCGCTCAATTTTATTTTCACCCCAAGCGTAGTGGGCGATATCGGGATCTTCTTCGTCGGGTACCGTTTTTAAAATGACGGTAGTTCCTTGAGCGACCGCTTCACGTCGAACCGTTTGCAGCAAAGCCAACAGGGCGTCCTCGGGGTCTTCGCGTGCCGTGCCTTTAAGTAATGAGGCGGACCCGCCGATGAGCACAGCGGCGAGCATGCTGATTAAGCCTAAAACTAAAAGTGTTTCTAGGAGAGTGAAACCGCCCCGTAAATGAGTAGATCCCTTGCTCACCAATTTCCAATGTCGTCAGGAGTATCTAGAGCTTTATCGCGTCCCATCGAAAATAAATCAAACGATTCGGTATTACGTGTTCCGGGATAGCGGTATTGATACGCCTGACCCCAGGGGTCGACGGGCAGGTTTCCACTTTTAGCTTCCATGTAAGGTCCGCGCCAGCGATCCGCTTTGCCTTCGGGGGCAGTGATGAGTGCTTTGATCCCTTCTTCGGTCGATGGGTAATCTCCTAAGTCGATCCGATAACGCACCAGAGATGTTTTAAGTGATTCGTTCACGAAGAGTTT
Source organism: Opitutales bacterium (assembly GCA_040398005.1). Classification (GTDB taxonomy): domain Bacteria; phylum Verrucomicrobiota; class Verrucomicrobiia; order Opitutales; family UBA953; genus UBA953. Next base: position 114,873 of record JBBAUX010000003.1, on the reverse strand, counting down.
GGCGACGCCCTCCTGGCTTTGTCCTAGAATTTTATCGGTGTTGGTTACCGCGAGGCCGACCAACATACCGACAATGGCCACGGCGATGAGAATTTCGAGTAAGGTGAAACCGCGACGCGTGCGCTGGATTTGAGTGAGGTGATTTTTATTAGTATCCATAAATTAGTTGGCTTTGTTTTTGCGGTTGGAATTCGAATTGGTATTTTCGGTGGGGGTCGCAGCGTCAGCTCCTTTGTTTGCGCGATTTTTATTGTTATCATTTCCGCTGTTTTGATTTTGGCGATCCTGCCAGCGTTGCCGCATCGCATCTTTAAAGTTTTGGGCCTGTTCGGTCGTGGGCGCTTGGCCTGCGGTTGTACCGCCTACGACTGTGGTTGCTGCCGTCGGTGTGGCGCCATTGTTATTAGTTGGAGTTGCGACGGGTGTTGCCGGCAGTTCCATTTTTAAAATAACTGGGTCGTGAAGTACGATGCGCATGGATTGCCCGCTCGACTCTAGGGTCACCGCATTTTTTTCGGGATCAAAGTTTTTGACCGATACGGCAAAGGGGCTGGAGGAAGTTTCGCCTTGGGTGACCCACACCGATGACTTGGAGGACGGATTATAAATACTGAAATAAGTTATACCGTTATCGACGTAGTAACCGCGGAACTCTAAGGACCCTACGCGTTCGCCACCTGCACCGGTCTTTCCTTCGCCGAAGGGGGAGCGGGTGACAAGGCTCTGAAGGTCAACATCGGCCTTGGCGGTAAGAGGGCAGAGTGAGACACCAGTAAAGATCAAAAAGGCTAGGGTAGAGGGGTAAAACATGAAATGTTTCTGTGTATAGAACACCTGATATACCTTTAGGTTTCGCCTCAACTTGTCCACCCTTTGCTACGGGGGGTGTTTAAACTAAAAACGGCAGTAATTTAGAAGATTTTCAGTGTGATGGGGCGCCTTATTGATTAAGTGATTATACTGATCAAGGCGCCTTTACGTAATCTTAGGAAAACAAACGAATTTTATAGAGGTCGTTTAAAAGATTCCCTGAGCAGTAAAAGGTGGTTTTAATTTTATAATATAATTATAGCATAATTTACCTTGCGACCCTAGGTTCTTTTCATAAAAAAGAACCCGCATGAAATCATTATACCTACTCCTCCTCGCAGCTGCTGTTACCCCAGCCTTTGCACAAACCGCACCAGCCGCAAAATCTGGTCTCAACTATAACCGTATCGCCGTTGGCTATTCAGCTGATGACACCCTTAAAGGTTACAACGTAACTGGATCTGCTCTCTTGGGTGGTTCATTTATTATTTCTGGCATTTATGATGATGTTAAGGCTAAAGGTGATGCAGCGGGATTAAGCGGAAAACTTTCCGGCTTTGGTTTAGCTTATAAATTTAATGTCGGTCCTGGCGATCTCGCTATTGGCTACGCCTATAAAACGGGCACAATTTATGGTGATTTCGATAATTATAATGCATCAGGCTTAGCCAGTGCAGAGCAAAAAGGCTTTAGCATTAACTATCGCCAAGCAATAAACAAACAAATCGAATTCTCGGTTGGTTACTCTCGCCTTGATACCAAAATCGGACTTATCGCTACTAATGGATCAATCGTGGGCGCTGACAGCATCGATTCTACGACAAATTCATACAACATTGGCTTAAGATACAATATCACCAACAATCTTGATTTGTCTCTTAATTACGCATTTCAGAATGAAAATGCAGGTGGCGATAAATTCGGCGTTTCCGTCGGATACAACTTCTAAAATATAGGATCAATACTTCTAGCAAGAGCCCGACCGAAAGGTCGGGCTTCTTAATTAAAAAATGAAAAACATAATTAATATCTTAGTAACTGTAGCCGTAATTGTTTTTACTGGCTGTGCCTCAATTACACGTGGCTCTAAAGAGGTGGTAGTCGTTGATTCGTCCCCACAGGATGCTGATGTGCGTCTATCTACTGGTATGACCGGTCGCACCCCTGCAAGTTTTGAGGTAGGCCGTAGGGATACCGTCACGGTTATGATTAGCAAACCTGGTTATATCAGCCGTACAGTTGTTTTAAACTCTGAAGTTGGTGGTGGCGGTGGCACAGCAATGGCTGGTAATGTTATTTTTGGCGGCATTGTTGGTGCAGGTATAGATGCAGGTACTGGTGCAATGTATGAGCATAAGCCTAACCCATTGATGGTGATTCTTGAAAGAAACCAACCGGACACCAAATCTGTTGGTATGTCAGAACCTAATAGATAATTGAAAAAACAAATAGAGCTTCCAAGGGGCCGCATTCAATGCGGCCCTTTTTTGTGCATTTTTGTTTGTCGTTACTACATTAAAGTTGATGCAATCAGGTCAGGCGTGAACTATGGTTGCTTAGCTTACAGCTCATTGACGTGTCCCTTAGAAGTTCATCACAGTATTTTAAGCGAGCGCTCTTCTTAATTCTCATATCAGTGCTAACGGGTTGTGCTTCAAATTATACGCATTCCGCGCAAAACTTTCAGACACTTTATTCTTCAGGGGATTATGATAACTCCTTAGTTAAGGCTCAATCGCTCGTCGCTCAGGCCACCCCCGAAAATGAGGTGGTTTTAAAATTACAGTTGGCGAATGTGCAACGTGAGGCCGGAAAAATTAAAGCGAGCGTTGATACTTTTGAGTCAGTCGAAAATCTATTTCAGGGTTACGATGCTAGCGCTGAGATTTCATTAAGTGCTGAAAGTATCTCGGCGTTTTCAAACCCGTATGCCTTACCTTATCGCGGTCGATCCTACGACCGCATCATGACGGCCACTTATCGGGCCTTGAATTATTTAGAACTTGGAGATCAAGCCAAGGCCCGGATTGCGCTGAATCGTGCATTATTTAGGCAGGAAGATGCCAAGCGTATGGTCGCAGAAAAACAACGCATCGCACGGGAGGAGATGGGAAATGTTGATGCGTCCGATGGAGCTTCGGGTCGACTGGTGAGAAGTTATGAAGTCAGTAATGCGATGTCGGAAGGTGCGGCTGATTTCGTCGGCTTGCCGGTTTATCAAGACTACATGAACCCACTTTCAGTCTGGTTGCACGGAGTTTTCTTTTTACACACCGCCCAAGGAATTGAGGATGTTGAAAAAGCACGGAAGTCACTCGAGCGTGCCCAGGCGTTAGCTCCACAAAATCCATCTATTAAGGAAGATGCCGTTTGGGCAGCCACATCGGGCAGTCGACCTACAGTCGAAGGTAAATGTATTATTTACGTGGTACATGAAACCGGCGAAGCACCAGTATGGAATGAGCATAAATTTCAGCTCCCGCTCATCATCATTGATCGCAATGCGCCTATCGTGACCGTGGCTTTTCCAAAGATCTCTCCAGTGCCCAATCAAGATACATTAGCGATAAAGTATAAGTCAGAAACTTTTAATCCTACACTGCTGGCGAGTGTCGACGGAATGGTTGCTAGAGAATTCAATGACGAACTCCCCATTGTGAAGACGCGCGCGGTGGCCTCGGCGACCATTAAAGGAATCGCTGGCTATGTTGCTAATAAAGCTGCGGAGGAAAATAATCGACGACACGGCACGCAAGGAGCGGGACTGTTATATTTAGCTACAATTATTGCCACGAATGCGTATACGACTCAATCGGCGCAGGCTGACCTCAGAAATTGGGCTACTTTGCCCAAAAATATTAGTATGGTGAGGATGGTGATTCCCACTTCGGAGAAAATTAATATCCAGAATAGCCTCGCCCGTCCGCCCATCTCATTTACAGTTCCTAACGCAAAGTCTTTAATATTATACTGTAAAACGCCGGCTAAAGGCGGTCTACTTTCCCTCCACAAAATTATTCTCAACCCATGAAAAAATTACTCCTCTCCGCTGCACTCTTATCTCTCGCAGGTTGTTCATCTCCCCGCGACGCCGGTTATATCGAGGCCAATGATGGTAGCGGGATTGTGAGCTTAGATGCGGTGAACGTTCAAGACTTCGCCCTCGCCGCTGACACGATGCTGAAATCGCTTTACGACTCGCCAGCTTTTGTCGGTGCGAAGCGTCCTGACGGCTCTCCTATTTTAATGGTGGGTCGTGTAACCAATGACACTGGAAGTAATTTTGATACCAGCCAGTTGGTAAAAAAGATGACCGTTTCTTTAACCAAGAGTGGAAAAGTTCGTGTAGCGAAGGCGATTGGATTTGGTGGCCCCGAAGATCAAGCTGCTGCTGAAGCGCGTAAAAGTCAGGCTGCAGTCACCGGTGAATCAGCTAAGCCACTTCTTCCTGATTACACACTCTCCGGAAAAATTTTAGAAAACCGTGCCTCGGCCAGAGGCGTGCAACAAGCGTCTTATATTTTCCAACTCTCCTTAACTGAAGTTAAAACCGGACTCGCTGTTTGGGAAGAAGAGAAGACGATTACCAAACAAGGTTCCAGAAATTCAATCGGCTTTTAGTCTGATTGGTTGGACTTATTGTGTGTAAGGCGGGCAGGGGATAAGAGATTGTCCACTTTCCGCTTGCCCACATCACGGCATCAGACTTCCTCAATTGTACTGGAATGGAGGGGTGGCAGAGTGGTCGATTGCGTCTGATTCGAAATCAGATGTACCGCAAGGTACCGGGGGTTCGAATCCCTTCCCCTCCGCCAGAAAGAATTTAGGGGGCACGTGGGCAAGTGGGCATGGTGACAAGGGGAGGTCCCGTCGCGACGAAGTCGCTTCCCTATTTATAAATTTTACTCTTCCCC
>JBBAUX010000003.1:14380-110049 GCA_040398005.1 Opitutales bacterium | reverse complement strand
TGTCCCCTGAACCTATATGATGGTAAATGAAATATTGTCTTTGGTGTAATGAGCAGGAAATTTAACTTCAATACTGGAACTAATCCCCAAGTCCCGAATCTAAAATTTATGCGATTACCCCTGCTACTTATCACCGCTGTATTATCCATCTTCCCAAGTTGGGATATCCGCGCGCAAACCACCGCTGCCGCTGCACCGCAAATTATTCCATCCGCGCAGGATCCGAATAAGGATGCCCGCTTAGCTTGGTGGAGAGAAGCGAAGTTTGGTATGTTCATCCACTGGGGAGTATACTCCTCCTTTGGCGGTGAGTGGAAGGGTCAGAAGGTCGAAGGTTATGCTGAACACCTACAGCGCATTATGAAAATTAATCGCGCAGAGTATTTAGAAAAAGTAGTAAAACCTTTTAATCCTGTAGAGTTTGATGCGGATGAATGGGTCAGAACTGTGAAAGCAACCGGCATGCAGTATATCGTGATTACCTCCATGCACCATGATGGCGTCGCCATGTTTGATTCGAAGGTCGATGACTACAATGTCGTAAAGACGAGTAAGTTCGGCCGTGATCCGATGAAGGAATTAAAAGCAGCGTGTGATAAATACGGCGTAAAATTGGGCTTCTATTATTCGCATGCTCAAGACTGGTCGATTTCTGGCGACCCACGTTACCCCGAACCCAATGGTCCAGAACGTCGTAAAGCTGTCGTTGAGAAAAAAGTTTTTCCTCAAATCAAAGAGCTCATCGAAAATTATCACCCCGCACTTTTCTGGGGCGATACTCCGCACCACAATCCGAAAGAACTGAACGAAGAAATTTTAGCCTACCTCCGTAAACAGGATCCTAATTTAATTATTAACGGACGTGTGGCTGGGGCGATCTACGGTGATTACCTTTCGACCCCTGATTGTCCGGTGGAGTTTGGTCCAATGACTCAGCCCGAAGCGAAAGACTGGGAAGCAATTCCAACCACCAATAACTCTTATGGTTATCACAAGTTGGATAAGACACACAAGTCACCTGCACACTTTATTCATATCTTAGCTAAGTCCGCCGCCAAAGGTGGAAATCTTCTGTTGAATATTGGCCCGATGGGCACTGGAAAGATGGCGCCCGAGGATTTAGCCATACTTAGCGAAATCGGTAAGTGGTGGGATGTAAACGGTGAGTCCATTCGTGGAACTGTCCGCACTCCTCTCATGCGTCAGGCCTGGGGTGATTCTACTCTAAAAGGAAATAACCTTTACCTGCACGTCTTCGATTGGCCGAAGGACGGCAAATTAGTTGTTGGCGGATTAAAGGCTGATGTTGAAAGCGCCGTTCTTTTATCAAACCGAGATAAACAATTATCCATTAAACGCATCGGTCTCGATTTAGAAATCGATATTCCCAAAGATATGCCTGATCAATCCGACACGGTTATTTTAGTGAAGTGTAAGGCTGCGCCTACTGGCGATGCAGCTTTTCTCCTACAAAATAACCTTCCTAATAAGCTCAGTGTTTTCTCAGCGGAATTATTAGGTAAGACCGATAAAGCTGGTTGGAGACTTAATCGTGGCCAAATCATTTCAATGAATGTAACCGATTGGAAGTCGAAAGAGTGCGGCGTTAAATGGTCATCTCGCTTAAACCAGAAAACAAAGTTTGATGTCGTTGTCAGCTATGACGCTCCGGTTGCCGACAAAAAGGTTGAGACTGATGGCGGAACTGTAATCAAGAAAAACACCGATACCTTCGGCGGTACCTATGTTGTGGAAATCGGAAATCAGAAACTCAAAGGAGAGGTCACTAAAATGGGCGAAGCTGTAGAAGTAAATCTCGGCACCGTAACCGTGGAGCCTGGTGAACTGAATGTCCAAGTTCTGACCGAAACGATTACGGGTAAAGAATTAATGAGACTGCGTTCAGTAACCTTAACTCCCCGTCAATAGTCTTGAGTTAGTGTTCATTAAAAAGGGCAGCTATTCGGCTGCCCTTTTTTGTAGGAACAAATAACTACTCGCTAACTTTGCTCATCAATTTTGAGCGCACGGTATCCACCGATTTGTTTGAAGTAGAAGAGTAGCAGTAAATAGATAATCGCCATGCTGAGCGGGATATAGGAATCCGCTTTAAGAGTGGCACGATCGCCTTGCTGATTAGCTTTCACGATAGCTTTCTGATCGGGAGTACCTTTTTCACCGGCTTGTTTAGCGGCTTCTAATTTAGCTCCATCAACAGCGGTGACGGGTTTTAAGAACAGATAATTGGAAACGGTGGACGCTTTGGCGGATTCATAAACGGCAGGGGCATCTTTGCTAAGTCCTTCGGCGGTGTAGCGATCTTTCGCATAGCCTAAGCCTGGACCGCCCACGAGTCCGGCGGAGAGCATTCCAATTCCACCCATGATGGACATCGCCACGGCTCCTGAGCGTGGGAAGCGATCACCGACGACCGCTAACATCGTTGGCCAGAAGAATGTTTTACCGACGGCGTAGATGCCTAGTGCAATCAACGCAATGGTGAAAGCCTCCATGCCGCTGGCGAGTCGAAGTCCGATAAACGCAGTTGTCGCTGAGACAAAGAGAAGTCCAATCGGCGAAAGGCCTAAGCGCTTCTCAATAAAATCAACACAGAATCTCAATCCGAACATAATCGTCGAGGTCCAGATGAATAAAACTTTACCCTGTTCGGCCGTGAAAAGATTTCCAGTGATCGATTCAATCCATCCGTCGGTTCCTAGTTCAACTGCTCCGACGAGTGCGTGGGTGATAAAGAGGACGAAGAGTAAGAGTGAACCAAAAGAAAAGCGGGTAATAATTCCGACGCCGATGACGATGACTCCACCAATCGCGTAACCAATCTGGTTGTTACCAAAAATATTACCCAAGAAAATAGCCAAGAGGTATCCAGCGACTGCTGCACCGAGTAAGCCGACATCTTTTAACATCTCAGAGAAGCTTGCACCTTTTTCGGCGGCTTCAGATTTAGGGAAGTTTTGGTTCCAGAAGAGTAATGCGTAGCCAACGGTTGGCACGAGGTAGAAGGCGAGTTGTCCCTTCCAGCCGATATGAAGAAGTGAACCAAGGACGTAAGTGGCGAGTGCACCAATCACCATGCCGAGTGGCCAAGAAGCGTGCAGAATATTTAAATAGTGTGCGCGTTTTTCTGGGAACAGGGTTGCGATGAGAGGATTAGCGACGGCTTCGAGAGTACCATTGGCGTAAGCAAAAATAAACATTCCCCAGTAGAGGAAACTGTAAGCGTTGGAAGCATCGGTGGCCCCGAAGGTGACAACGGCAGAAATAATGTGACCCACAAATGCGAGGGCGACTAATTTACCGTAGCCAAGTCGATCAACGAGTAGACCGCCGATGATGATACCGAAACAGAAACCTGAAAAACCAGCACCACCAATGGCGCCGAGTTGCGTTGCTGTAAATCCGTATTCTGCGGCCCACGCTCCGAAAATTCCGCCACGGATGGCGAAGCCAGCGCCAGCGGCCAAAATCGCAAAAAATCCCGCCCAGAGTAATCGGCTGGGATTATAGGTTGAGGGTGATGAGGTATTCATAGTTAGGGTGGGGGTACGCAGACACTAATAAGGAAAATATTTTCTCTGTCGAGCGGGTTAGCCAGCCCTCCGATTGATCACCCTTTATTTTCAATCATTTGCTGTCTCCGATATTCCGTGGGGCTGAGTTTCAGCGCGGCTTTGAATTTTCTGGAAAAGTCACTCGCGTCGTAAAACCCTGTTTTTTCAGCTATTTCCGATGGCCTTAAGTTGGTATTTTTTAATAAATCAGACGCTGCCGCCACTCTCATACGTACTAAATAGCCGCGCGGACTTACCTGATAGGCCTTGCGAAATTTTCTTTCAAACTGTCTCACCGAAAGTCCCGAGAGCTTAGAAATTTTATCGATATCAAGTCGATTGGTTAGATTTTGCTTTATGCATTCAGCCGCACGTTCGACCTGTAAATAGGGCTCAATCGAGGCCTTGGTGCCTTCGTAACTTTTAATAATTCCGCAAACTCCACAGACTTTACCATCCGTATCCCACAGGGGAATTTTAGTGGTCTCGTACCAAACATGTTCTCCGTTTTCATTAGGAAACAATTCAATGATCCCCAACTGCGGTTTTCCTGATTCAATCACTTCGCTATCTTTTTTGATATAGTGCGAAATAAGTTCGGGCGAGGAACAGGTGTCGGTGTCGTTCTTCCCTAAAATTTCCTGAATATTTTTGAAGCCAAAGCGCGCTGCAAACGCCTGATTCGCCATAATAAATCGCCCCTCTAAATCTTTGGCAAAAAACATGACTCCAGGTAGATAATCAAAAATACTTATCACGCCTTTAAGATCTATTTTCTTCAGCGCGAGTTCGGGGTTAAATGTCGTTTTCATACAAGAGGTGACTCTTTAAAACCTTTAATTTAATGGATTTTTTAACTAAATCGCCCGAGCCGCAAGTATTTTAAGTACTATTAGGCTATAAGCCACGCTTAGCCGCTGAATTAAAACGCCGCATTTCTAAAATAAGAGTGAGGGATTGGTTTGTGAAAACGACAATTCACTCTTTGGGTTATATCATGAATCACAAAGTTTTAAGCCTCACTTTTCTTCTAGCCCTTTCGGTCATGGCTAATGCAGAAGACAAGAATCCGCCATCACCGGAAGTGATGAAGCGCGGACAGGCTGTTTATAGCCGCACCTGTATTACTTGTCACCAGCTGACAGGACTAGGCATTCCTCCCGTATTTCCTCCGTTAGCTGGCTCGGAGTGGGTGGCGATGAGCCCCTCGGTTGCCGTGCGAAATATTTTACATGGAATGACCGGTCCCGTGACAGTTAAAGGCACCACCTACAATAGCATGATGCCAGCTGTCGCTGGATTAAGTGATGGTGATATTGCCGACGTGGTGACCTATGTAAGAAATTCATTTGGCAACACTGGTGCGGTCGTTACCGAGGATGAGGTTAAGGCGATTAAAACAAAGTACGCGGATCGTAAAACACCTTGGACGGCCGAAGAATTTCAAAAGGACTCTAAGTAATCGGCTAAATATTGAGCGTGGCTTGACCATTAGATTTAAGGGGCTTAAAAACGGATTGGTCAATCAATGGAAACCAAGCCCAAAATCGCTTTTATCGGTTTAGCTCAAAACTGCGCTCAGTACCTGCCCGCCGTTTTAAGAAACCTCGAAAACATGGCCACCCTGGCGTCGGAGTCGGCTTTTCTCTTTCTCGAAAATGATTCCACTGATAATACTAAGGCTATTCTCGCTGCGTGGGGAAATAATCGGGCAAATTTTACCTTACTGAATTTTGACGGATTGAACGGTGTCGGCGTGCGAACGGTTAAATTAGAAATTTTACGAAACGCTTATGTGGAATGTTTACGTAATTATCAAAATTTCAAAGAATACGACTACGCCATTTTAATTGATATGGATGATATGGCGACTTGGCCGGTTGATATAAGCGAGCTCGATAAAGCGATTAAATTTATTGATTCTGATCCCCGGGCCGCTGCAGTTTTTGCAAATCAACTGGGCTCTTATTATGATGTTTGGGCGTTTCGTCACAAAGACTATTGTCCGGGTGACGCCTGGGAGGAAGTAATGGATTACAAAGCTGCTCATCCTGAAGTCACTGACGAGGAGGCCTTTAACCAAACTTTTAAAAAGAGAGTTCATTCATTCTCGCCATCCCAGAAGCCTTTTGAGGTAGACTCAGCATTTGGTGGACTGGGGATTTATCGGATGAACTATATTTTAAAAAATCCTAATCCTTACTTGGGCTCGAAAATAAAATCACTGCCATCCCAGGATGGAGCATTTAAGATCAGTCGACGCATGATTTGCGAACATGTTCACTTTAATAAAGGAATTAAAAACCTAGGAGGGAAGTTGTTTGTTTGGCCTTCTTTAATAAACTCGGAAATGCGCGATCCTGTGTTTCCCAATGATCCGCAACTTCTTTTTTAATTTTACTTTAAAACATGACTCCGCCGCCACTCCCACCCGCCATCATTGTAACGACTACTTTTGCCGTCGAAGGTTACAGTATTAACGAATACAAGGGCATTGTGCGTGGTATCATTGTTCGTTCTCCGACTATATCCCAAGGTATACTCGGAGGATTTAAAAATATTATCGGAGGTAATATAGGTGCGTGGACCGAGATGTGCGAACAGGCCCGTCAAACGGCCTACCAACACATGGTCGCTCACGCTCAAGCCCTCGGTGCAAATGCAGTGGTCGGAGTTGCTTATGATGCGTCTGAAGTTAAGATGAGTGCGACCGAAGTGATTTGTTACGGCACCGCAGTCGTGATAAAACCCAACGCCTAAATGAGTTCTCCAACGCGCAAAGAAGTGGCCGACTTATATTTTATGGATGCGCGTGCAAAATTGTTAGACCTCGCCGCGTTTCTTGACCGCGTTGATCGCTCAGCGGGCTCCGACGATCACCGCATTCGCGGACTCCGCCTCGCCTTAAAAGTTTTAAACGAAGGTAATAAGAATCGCGTGGCGGAAATATTAAATCAATGGAGCGACCCCACCACTGAACCTTTAGAAAAATCAGACACGAAAGCCGCAACCGGAGTTTGGCCTCAGCTCTAATCCGATGCGATACATCGAGCCTCATGGACACATGGTCAGTCGAACGACTGATGATTATAAGGCGATGGCTCTAGCCGGATGCGCCGCGATTTGTGAGCCCGCCTTTTGGGCAGGCTTTGATCGTAAATCGGCGGACGGCTTTTACGATTACTTCTGCCAACTCACGCAACACGAACCCGCCCGCGCCCAAAAATTAGGAATCCCTCATTACTCCTGGCTCTGTATTAATCCTAAGGAGTCGGATGACATGGGCTTAGCCCGCGAGGTTTTAGCGCTTATCCCTGAATTTTTAAATGCTCCGAATGTTTTAGGAATTGGCGAAATCGGTTTAAATAAAAATACCCGTAATGAAATTAAAATTTTAGAGGAGCACATCGACTTGGCTGTAAAACACAATCAACTGATTTTGGTGCACACTCCGCACCTCGAAGATAAACGCAAAGGAACACGATTGATTTTGGATGCACTCAAAAACAATCCTAAGATTGAGTCTCATCGTGTGATTATTGACCACGTCGAAGAGCACACGTTCAAAGAAGTCATCGATCAAGGATTCTGGGCGGGTATCACGCTTTATCCTGAATCGAAAGCCAGCCCTCAGCGTGCGATTGATATGATTGAAACGATATCTTCCCAACGCGTTTGGCTTAATAGCGCGTGTGACTGGGGTCATAGCGATCCACTGTCTGTGCCTAAAACTGCGTTGGAAATGAAGCGTCGTGGACATTCTGTACAAGCCATCGACAATTTAATTTTTGGGAATCCGATTCAGTTCCTCTCGCAATCAAAGAAATTTATTCGGCCGGAAGTAATTTAACGGATGCAACTTTCCTCGGGACATTCTTTGGCGTATTGCACCAATGTTCATCGAGGTGACGGCTGGGCAGAAACTTTTTCAAATCTTCAGACTAACACTCTAAAAATCCGCCACCAGGTTTGTCCCAGTAAACCCTATGCCGTGGGACTAAGATTAGGAAATTCGGCTGCACTTGAGTTGGGCCAAGAAAAAAACCTGAACGCTTTTCGCGACTGGCTCGAAAAAGAAAATTGTACCGTTTCGGGAATTAATGGTTTTCCTTACGGCGCGTTTCACGGCCAGCCCGTTAAAGAGTCGGTATTTCTGCCCGACTGGACGGACCCCAGTCGCTTAGAATACACCCAAAAACTTTTCGATCTATTGGCGGCATTAAACCCGCCTAATCAGCAGGGCACGGTGAGTACGCTGCCCGGCACGTTTAAGAAATTTAATCGTTCGAAGGATCAAATAAATGAACTACAAAAAAAAATATTAAACAGTGCTGAATATTTAGCGCGCTTGCGTGACCGCTCAGGTATCACGCTTCAACTGGCGCTCGAACCTGAGCCATTGGGACATTTTGAAAATACTCAACAGACGATTGATTTCTTTGATCAACTGAGAGGGCAGGAGACTTCATCTGGTTTGGTAGATAGTTTTTTAGGTGTTTGTTATGATACCTGTCACTTTGCCCTACAGTATGAAGATGCGGCTCAATCGGTAGAAAAACTCAATTCAAGCGGCGCGCCCATTTTGAAGTATCATTTAAGTTCTGCTCTGAGATTAAATCCAACGGATGAGACATTACGCCGATTAGCGAGCATGCAAGAGCCCACGTATTTGCACCAGTGTATCGGCAGGGCCAGCAACGGAGACCTAATCTACTTCAAAGATATTCCTGATGCATTGGCCGATGTGCATGCGCTCAAGAAACTTAATGAACTGCGGGTGCATTTCCACCTGCCACTTCATTCGATGCCGATTGAAAAAGATTTTTCTAACACTACCGATTTTCTAAAAAAAGTTATTGGCGTTATTATGCGTCAGCCCGGTCTAGCCAAAGAACTTGAAATCGAAACCTATACTTGGGAAGTTTTACCGCCTTCTTTAAGGTCGATGGATGTGACTAATCAAGTAGTGGCGGAGTATCGCTGGGTCTTAAATGAGCTTAGCCAATACGGAGTAAGGCCTACCTAATGAAAGCGAATCTCAAATCATGGTTAGTGCTCACAAGGTGTTCCAACCTCCCCACCGTTTGGTCCAACGTGATCTCAGGCTGGCTTTTAGGCATGGCGGCTGTAATCCAAACTCCAACGGTAATAGTACCGTCGGCACTGAGCGGCACATTCTTTGTATTATTATTAGGAATCTCGTTACTGTACGTGGCGGGTATGATTTTGAATGACGTTTTTGATTACGAGTGGGACTGTGCCAACCACCCGGAGCGTCCATTGCCTTCTGGTTTCATTTCTCGCTTAAAAGCAAAGTGGGTCGGCTTTATCATATTATTTTTAGGAGCGGCACTTGCGGTTTTTTCCGTAGGTAGATTTTTTAATCCGTCCATTTTTGTAACCACAACACTCCTTGTTATTTTCATTCTTGGGTATGATGTTGCCCATAAAGGTAATCCGTTAGCCCCCGTTATTATGGGTGCATGTAGAGCTTTGCTGCCGATGATAGGCTTCATAGTCGCAACCATCGATGGGATCTGCGTGCAGCCGAACATTGTTTACGTTTATGCAGTGGTTTTGGGAATTTATACTTATGCTCTGACTTGGGTGGCTAAGTATGAACTCACGCCCGCTAAAAACTCTTATTGGATTGAGCGTCTATTATTTTTAATACCTCTACCGCTCTTCGTTTATGGAAATTATACTTACTGGAGTTTAGGTGCGTTAATATTTTATTTACTTTGGATTATTTTTTCCAATCGCCGCCACCCGATACCAGCAGGAATTTCCGCACGCGTGGCCGATCGTATCGCCGCATTTTCACTCTTAGATTCCATCGTGAGTGGAGCTGTTTTATTAATGATAGCACAATTCTGTGGAACGGAACCGATGATACAAGTGAAGGAAGTCGCTTGGCTGGCCGTACTCGCCCCGCCCATTTGTTTTAGTATGACCCTTTGGCTTCGCAAATTCATACCTTCTACGTAAGAGATTGAGTTTAAAGGTGGAACTGGGCTTGTCCTTGGGTGTCTCAACCTTTCACTCTAAGTAGGTAACGCTTTCATGAATTCTCGGCTCGATCTCTCATTTGTGGTGTCTTACCGCCACCAAATCTTTTTCACGGAGAACGCCTTTGCTCTTAAAAATAATATTCTCAAAGAGCTGGTGGGGGCCGCTAAAGTTTTGCCGATTATTGATGCTGGCTTGGTCGCTACGTCTCCCGCGGTGGTGTCGGAATTAATTGAATATGCAAAGGCTCATCAAATTAAGTTAACCCGCGCGCCAATGATTTTAACGGGCGGTGAGGAATGTAAAAAAGATCAGACCGTGGCGAATGCAGTTCTGGCGGCGATTGAGGAGGATGCCATTTGTCGCCATTCCTATGTCCTAGTTATAGGTGGCGGTGCACTCTTAGATGCAGCGGGCTTTGCTTCATCGATTGCCCATCGCGGCGTGCGCTTGATTCGGATGCCATCAACGACACTGAGTCAGGCCGATGCCGGAGTCGGGGTGAAGAATGGTATTAATGCTTTTCAGAAAAAGAATTTTACAGGAACTTTTAGTCCGCCGTATGCAGTCATCAATGATTTCGCATTTCTCAAATCGCTTAGTCCTAAAAACCTGCGCGATGGTTTAGTTGAAGCCGTAAAGGTCGCCTTGTTAAAAGACCCTGAATTTTTCAAGTCGCTTGAAAAAGACTCAAGAGAGTTGGCTGCTGGAAATTTAACTTTAATCGGTGCATGTATTCGTCGATCCGCTGAACTGCATGCTCTGCACATTACCCAAGGTGGTGATCCGTTTGAGCTCGGTTCAGCTCGACCGCTTGATTTGGGTCACTGGGTCGCCCACAAGTGTGAGACTTTATCTAATTACCGTTTGTCGCACGGCGAGGCCGTTGCCATTGGTTTGGCGGTTGATGTACTCTGTGCCCGCGAGTTGGGCTTATTCTCTAAATTAGAATCGGAACGGGTCATTGATTTACTGGTTCGCTTAGGTTTCCAATTATACGCAGCGGAGCTAGAGATTAATCTCGGTGATTCATTGCTGCAGGGTCTAGAAGAGTTTCGTGAGCATCTCGGTGGGCAACTGACTCTAATATTGCCCACTGCTATCGGGCAATCGACCCACGTTCATGAATTATCGAGTGATGTAATTAAAAAAGTTTCCGCGGAACTCCGCCACCGCTTTTCATCAACATGCGTCGTGTTGTCTTAAATGTAGTTGGTCTTTCCGCGCGCGATTTGGAGTCGGGCGAAATGCCACACATTGCTCAATTTGCGAAGCGAGGTTCGTCCGCCAAAATTTCTCCAGCGTTTCCAGCGGTTACTTGTACTGCACAGTCCGATTACCTAACCGGGGAGCGTCCTGCCGTTCATGGAATTGTGGGCAATGGCTGGTACGATAGGGGATTGAGCGAAGTCCATTTTTGGAAGCAGTCTAATCGACTCGTCCAAGCTCCCAAGGTTTGGGACAAATTACATCAACGTTCCCATAAGCTGCGTATCGCTAATTTATTCTGGTGGTACAACATGGGAACGCAGGCGGATATTTCGGTGACGCCTCGGCCTAATTACTTGGCGGACGGTGGGAAGGTTTTTGATATCGCGACGTATCCTTACGAAATCAAAAATTCACTGAAGGCCGATCTCGGCGAATTTCCCTTCAAAAACTTTTGGGGACCTGCTGCCGGCCTGGCTTCATCGCAGTGGATTGCCCGTGCCGCCCAGTGGATCGAGCAGAATCAGAAGCCCGATTTAAATTTAGTTTATCTTCCGCATCTTGATTATGATCTGCAAAGATTTGGTCCGAGGAGCACGGAGGCTCGTCAGGCGAGACTAGACATCGATAATCTAGTGGGTGGACTGATTGAGTTCTTTGAGAAAAGAGGCGTCGATGTTCTCATTGTATCCGAGTACGCGATTACTGAAGTCAATCACGACATTCCACTTAATCGTATTTTAAGAAAGCACGGACTGCTCAGAATTAAAGAAGAGTTAGGAGTAGAAATATTAGACACGTTTAATTCACAGGTCTTTGCCGTCGTTGACCACCAAGTCGCCCACGTGATTGTCCAAGACAGTAGCAAGCTTGATGAAGTTAGAAAAATTTTAGAAAGCACTGATGGGGTTGAAAAAGTTCTAGACCAAGATGCACAAAAGAAACTCGGAATAAATCACGAGCGCTCTGGGGATTTTATTGTCGTCGCAAAAAAGAATGCTTGGTTCTCTTATTACTGGTGGCTGGACGATGAGCGGGCGCCCGATTATGCACGGACCGTGGATATTCATCGCAAGCCCGGTTATGATCCAGCTGAGCTACTCATCGATCCAGTGATAAAATTCCGCTTATTGAATGTTGCATGGTTTCTTTTAAAGAAACGCCTAGGGCTACGTGCTTTACTTAAACTGACACCTTTAACCGGAGAAAAAATAAAAGGTTCGCACGGCCGGGTGCCCGAAGATCCTTTAGATTGGCCGGTGATAATTACGTCGGTGAACGCGGGCGTGCCTAACTCTATAAGCTCAACTGAGGTTTTTGGTTATATTACCCAAGGTTTTTAAAGCTCGCCCCCATGATTTTTGTCTTGATGTTATAACATTTGTTATAACAATAGGGCTATGGCAAAAAAAATTAAGGTAAGAAAAATCGGAAATTCTCTAGGGGTGATTCTTCCCAGGGAATTGATAGATGAATTGCGCGTGGAGGAAGGTGATTCACTTTATTGTACGGGTGGAAAAAATGAGATTAAGTTAACCGCAAATAATCCCAAGTTTGCGGATGATCTAGCTGTTTTCAAGGCCCTCAATAAGCGCTATCGAAACGCCCTAGATGAATTAGCAAAATGAAAGAACCAAAATGGGTAACGATAGAGGCCTGTCAGATCATACACGGCGTTCTGATTTCTGATTATGGTGGTGATGCCGGAATCCGCGATCAAGGCCGGCTAGAATCTGCCCTGGCTCGCCCACAAAATTTATCTCTATACCAAAAAGCAAAGTTGCCTCAATTAGCTGCGGCTTATGCTGCGGGTATTATTGAGGGACATCCGTTTGTGGACGGGAATAAGAGAACCGGGTTTATTCTTGCAGCTTTATTCCTCGAAATAAATGGATTAAAGTTCAACGCACCCGAGGTCGAAGTGGTTGTCCAAACCGTTGGCTTGGCCTCAGGCAAGGTTACCGAAACTTCGTATGCTCAGTGGCTTGAATCTTCACTGTCCCGCACAGACAAATCGAAGCAGCCAAAAAGACGGAAGTAATTAAGCCGTAAGACGCGCTAGGCACTCAGCATAAAGTGCCTGTGTCTTCGCTATAATTTCTTGGGGTAGAGTTGGGCCTGGCGAAGTTTTATTCCAGGGCTGCGACTCTAACCAGTCGCGCACAAATTGTTTGTCGTAAGAAGGTTGAGCCAGACCCGGCTTCCAGGATGCCGCGGGCCAATAGCGCGAGGAATCAGGCGTTAAGACTTCGTCGATTAAAACCAAATTACCTTGGGCGTCCTTACCAAACTCAAATTTAGTATCTGCTAAAATAATTCCCGCTTGGGCGGCACGTTTTACACCCATGGTGTAGAGTGCAATCGATGCATCATGAACCGTCTTAAATGTTTTTTCGCCCAAAAGTTCCGAGCACGCAGCCAGAGTAATCGGCTCGTCGTGACCTTGAGCGGCTTTGGTGGTGGGGGTAAAAATCGGACTCGGGAGTTTTGATCCATCCAATAATCCAGCCGGTAACTTGTGATCTAAAATTGAGCCCGAGTTTTTATATTCTTTATATCCGCCGCCTGCTAAGTACCCCCGGACCACGGCTTCGACGGGCAGGGGAGTTAATTTTTTAACTAACATCGACCGACTGATTAAATGCTCATGTCCCTTTAAAATCTTTGCGAGCTGTTCAGCGTGTTGGTCGACGAGGTGAATGGGAAAAATTTCTTTAGCTTGTTCAAACCACCATAAACTTAAGTGAGTCAGTAAGATGCCCTTACCAGGGACGCCGTTGGGCATCACGACGTCGAAGGCCGAGAGTCGATCAGTCGCAATAATTAGATAATGTTCACCGCAGTCGAAAACTTCCCGCACCTTGCCCTTGGCATGCAGGCGGTAGGGTAGACTTGTCACAGTCATCAACGCCTCCATGGGAAGTTTAGGGGTGTTCATTTTATTGATTAAATAGCCGACTCGACCCTAATAGCGCAAGGAGAGAAGCCCAAGGAAATTTTCATTTATTATGTCACCTATTTTAGCGACCATTGTTCGGCACCCCGATGAAAATTTAGCCAAATGCACTTTAGAGCCATTGCGTTTACACAAAGAACTTTCTTTTTTTCAGTTTAGCGCATCGCTCAAAATTGAAGCGACCGATGCCATTGTACTGAGTGTTGATGCTCCACTTATTTCAGAGGCAGACGCAGGTCGCCCACTCATTTTATTGGACGGCAATTGGAAACATGTGCCGAAATTAAAATCCTGTTTAACGGGTACCCCTATTTACCGTTCATTGCCCAGCGTGCCCACTGCTTATCTGCGACGAAATGATGAAGGGCTGGATCCAGCGGAGGGACTCGCTTCGGTTGAGGCTTTATATTTAGCTTTGAAATTACTGGGCCACGATGACCCCAGCCTATTGTCTCACTATCACTGGCGAGAACAGTTTCTGAAATCAGTCGCTCTTTTTAAGATCTAACAAGCAGAGTCGGATGGCTTCGCCAGCGGCGGCTAAACCAAACGCACCGGCAACATGCGATGCTGTGCCGTAGCCCCATTCGCAATTAGGTCTCATCTCTTCGTCTTCAGGAATTTCTTCGCCAGGCAAACCAGCACAATCGGTGGGTAGCGTAAAAGGTTCATCCGACCAAACACAGGAAATATTAAAAAGTCCTTTGCGCGGAAAATCATAATTCTGTCTGAGACGTTTTCGTACCAGCATCATGAGGGGGTCATCGCGTGACGCGGTGATATCGGTAACTCTAATGCGTGTGCCGTCGAGTCGTCCCGCACAGCCACCGACACTCACCATTTTTAAATGACGACTTCGCACTTCATTAATCAGTCCGCACTTCGGCGAAAGTGCATCGATGGCGTCAATGACTACACCATTAAATCCATCCAGGAATTCACTTGGATTGGTGCGTGAAATAAATCGGGTGATTTCAGTAATTTTAATGTCGGGATTAATCGCTCTAGCTCGGGCCGCCATGACGGAAGTTTTATTCAATCCTTCATTGCCCGTGAGAGCATGGAGTTGTCGATTGGTGTTGGAGGTGCAAACCGCATCGCCATCTACGAGAATGATTTGTCCGACTCCTGAGCGGGCTAAGGCTTCGACAGTCCAGGATCCTACGCCCCCTAGGCCAATGACCATGAATTGACTTTCTTTTAAATGACTCAACCCGGCTTTGCCATAGAGACGGCCAATGCCGGCGAATCGGTTTAAGTAGGGTGCATCCATGAAACGTGAAAATAGATAATTTATATTAAAACCAAGTCGCAAGGTTGATGTTCGAGACTTGAAAGCGTCATGAAGATAGGGATGCTCGTCCCATTGTTATGGCCGAACCTGTTTCCAATATTCCTAAGCTCGTTGAGGTAGATTCTACCCCACTTTGGTATCGGATAACCGGTAAACTTATCGCCGCGGCATTTATCGGATTAGTCATAACCTTGGGTTTTACCGTTCGCGACCATTTACGCGTTGATCCCATGGCCAGTGTTATTCGTCAGTGCCGCAAGCCGCTTATTCAATATCACCTCGAGAAAAATACTTGGCCTGCGGATTTTGATTTTGCTAAACCTTCCGCCGATTTAGCCGCCTATGGTTTCAGTGAAGCGGTTAAGACGCCGATGGGTAATTGCGATATCCCAGGCAAGTGGAGTTTTACTCTTAACGCGGGTCCGATGGGCGCAGGCAATCCGACAATCATTTTTCAACCAACCGAGCCCGATATTTTTTCTCGTCGAGTTCTCTTAATTTTAGACGAGAGATTGGACGACGGCTTGCCTGAGACAGGAGACTTCCGAGTGACGGATGAGTTGGGTGCGTTTAAGTTGAAGAGCGAGTAATCGCTTCGGCTCGAGTTTTTAAGTCGGCTTCATACAGTGCTTCGACGAGTTCATCGAGATCGCCTGCCAAAACTTGTTCGATACCATGAACCGTTAAATCAATCCGGTGATCGGTAATGCGATTTTGGGGAAAGTTATAAGTGCGAATGCGCTCGGAACGATCGCCCGATCCAATCATATTTTTGCGGGTGTCGGCCCGAAGTTCGCGCTCCTTGGCTCGCGTTAAATCAAGCAGGCGCGAACGTAAAACGCGGAGGGCTTTTTGACGATTGCGTAATTGGGAACGTTCGTCGGCGCAGTAAACCATTAACCCCGAGGGCTTGTGAATAATTTGCACGGCTGACTCAGTTTTATTCACGTGCTGTCCGCCCGCTCCACTGGCTCGAGCCACAGTCATATCTAAGTCTTCAGGTCTTAAAACTACTTCAGCCTCTTCCGCTTCGGGTAAAACAGCCACGGTCGCAGCGGATGTATGAACACGTCCGGAACCTTCCGTTGCAGGTACGCGTTGAACGCGATGCACGCCCGCTTCATGGCGCAGCAGGGCGGTGGCGCCTTCGCCCTCAATTAAAAGCACGGCTTCGCGAACTCCACCCAAATCACTGTGTGAGAGGGAAAGTAGTTCGTACTTCCAACCCTTTTTTTCGGCAAAGCGAGTGTAGGCTCGTAAAAGTTCGGAAGCGAACAGCGAAGCTTCTTCGCCGCCGGTACCTGCACGAATTTCAACCATGGCATTTCGGGAGTCATCCGGATTGGGCGGAAGTATCGAACGAATTAAAGTGACTCGAGCAGCTTCGACGGCGGGCGTGAGACGTAAAATTTCTTCCTCCGCCATTTTGCGAATTTCTTGGTCTGACTCTTTTTGCAGTGCGATGGATTCTGCCAATTCTTTTTCGAGGGCGGTCAGCGCGTCGTCGGCTTTGACTGCTTTGGACGTAAAACGCAGTTCGGCCCCGAGGGCTGCGGCTTTTCGGCTATCACCAAAGGTAGCAGGGTCGGCCATGAACCCCTCCAGCTCAGTTAGGCGCTGGCGGAGGCTGGAAAGGTCGGGTCTAAGTGGTATTTCGGCCATTGGGTCGGGTTCGGGCTTGGAGATAGCCCATTCGTAGGTTATTTAATGGAGGGTTGTTGACTCACACCGCAAGCCCTTACCATTAACCCACTTTAAATATATGTCATTAAAGGAATCGGCCCTTCGGGGTAGTCACGTTCTCACTTGTATTTGGGATTTTGATAAAACTCTTTGTCCCGGGTACATGCAGACCCCTCTCTTCCGCGCCTTTGGGGTAGATGAAGATCAGTTTTGGCGCGAAACAAATTTATTACCGGCACTTTATTTGCAGAAGGGAATTCGTACTTCAAAAGATTCCGTTTATTTAAATCACTTACTGAGTTATGTGAAGTCGGGTCCTCTCAAGGGACTAACCAATAATCGCCTGCGCGAATTGGGTGCCGATATTGAACTCTGCAACGGACTCCCCGAATTTTTTCCAGCGCTTAAAGAGATGGTGATTGAGCTCGGAAAAAAACATAACCTCGAGGTTACCCTCGAGCATTACATTGTCAGCACAGGCTTAGCGGAGATGATTCGCGGAACTAAGTTAGCGCAATACTGTGATGGAATTTACGGCTGTGAGTTTTTAGAAGAACCCTTGCCTCCGCATTTCACGAAGCAGGATGAACTGAATTTACAGTTGCCCTCGGAAATCACCCAAGTGGCGGCGATGGTCGATAACACCATTAAGACCCGCTACATTTTTGAGGTTAATAAAGGATCTAATAAAGACAGCACGATTGATGTGAATGCCGTGGTGCACCCAGAAGATCGTCGGGTCCCGTTCGCTAATATGATTTATATTGCTGATGGCCCGAGCGACGTCCCCGCCTTTTCGCTGCTCCGTAAAAATGGTGGCAAAGCTTTTGCGGTTTATGTTGAGGAAAATCAGGCTGAATTTGCGCAGAATGACGCGCTCTTACAATCGGGTCGGGTGCATGGTTATGGTCCGTGCGATTATTCTGCGAATGGTTTTACCCCTAAGTGGATTCGTCATGCTCTGACCACATCAGTTGAACGCTTGGCGCAAGAACGCTCACGCGTTTTAGCGGCGCGCGTAACGAGACCGCCACGTCACCTCTCGACCGATCCCGTTTTGCCACGTCAGGACACGACTGCCCAAGGTAATCTTTTTGAATAAACTATTTTATGCCAGCACCCGCTCGTAAGCGTTCAGCCAGTTTAGCTAAACCCGCCAGTGAAAGTCATCCCGTGCTGGCCGTTATTTTGGGCTTAATCGGTACGTTTATTTTGGTGGCAATGGTCTTTCACAGTAAAAGCGATCAAACCTTATTTCCGCAGTGGATAGAAACTAAGTTTCAATTGCAGGCCTCTTCGGATGTCGCGACGGAGCATAATCCTTGTGGGCTGTTCGGGGCGACGGTCGCCGTGATTTTATTTAGTTTATTTGGTTATACAGCTTTTTTAATCCCCACGTTTTTATTCGCGGCTGCTTGGTTTTCTTTGAATCACCGAGCTCACACTTTGTGGCCAACAAAAACATCGTTAATGCTGGCCTGTATTATCTTAGGTGCGCCGGTGGTTACGATGAGCCTGGGTGGGCCTAGCTCGGGCGCTTTTGATTCGAGTGGAGCGGGTGGCGTCACGGGTGAATTTTTATACACGCAACTCTGCCAACCCGTATTAGGAGACTATGGTGCCTGGATTCTGATTTTCCCTTACGGGTTTTGTTTGTTGGGAGTTTTAGCGGATGATCCTAAGGCGACTTTATCGGCGTGGCTTTCGGAACTAAGAGATATGTTTGGCGCTTGGAATGCGGAGCGCAAAGAGGCTGCAAAACGCGAAGCCTTAGAGCGTAAACAAAGAGCGGAGCGCGTTGCGGAACTGCGTCGCAAACAAATGGAAATTAAGAATGTTGAGATTGCTGCGCCAGTGGTAGTCGCGCTTGAACCCAAAAAAGTTGAAAAGGCTGAAGAGGTTCCAGCGGTCGCTGTGGTCACAAGGGATGATGTAAAAATCACTCCAGGCTTAACTAATCCGACAGTCGAAACACCAATACTTACTCCCAGAATTCCAACTCCCATCTTAACCACTTTTGGTACTCAAAAATTTGCCGTAACCAGAACCGATAAAATCGAGAAGGCTAATGCTTCGGCTCAGCTGAAGAAAAAAGGCGATTACACTTTCCCGACTATCAGTCTGCTCAATGAACCTGTGGTTGATAAGGAAATACCGGTCGAAGATTTTAAAAAGCGAGCCAGTGATTTGATTGAGACCCTGATGCAGTTTAAAGTTTCGGTGGTACCGGTGGACCCCGAAGCGGGCATCGATGTTGGCATTCAACAAGGTCCATCAATCACCCGCTACGAAATTAAACCTGCTCCCGGGGTACGCGTAGAGAAGATTTCTAATCTCTCGAATAATATCGCGATGAATTTATCGGCGGAGTCTGTTCGAATTTTAGCACCGGTTCCAGGTCGAGGCACGGTGGGAATTGAAATCCCCAATCTCCACCGCAAGGACGTTTTACTGCGCGAAATTATTCAGTCGAAGGCCTGGACGGAATCGACGATGGAAATCCCCGTGGTCTTAGGCGTAGATAGTGTGACTAATAAACCGGTGATCCAGGATTTGGCTAAGATGCCGCACTGCTTAATCGCTGGTGCGACCGGTCAAGGTAAGTCGGTTTGTATCAATTCATTTATCATATCCATGTTGTACCGCTGTACACCTGAGGATTTGAGATTTATAATGGTAGACCCCAAAGTGGTTGAGCTCCAGGTCTATTCTAAACTGCCCCACCTTTTAATTCCGGTAGAAACTGATCCACGTCGAGTGCCTGCGGCG
The DNA here is from genome assembly GCA_040398005.1 of Opitutales bacterium. GTDB lineage: Bacteria > Verrucomicrobiota > Verrucomicrobiia > Opitutales > UBA953 > UBA953. The sequence continues at coordinate 90,557 of JBBAUX010000003.1, read as the reverse complement.
CTCAAGTGGTTGATTGGTGAAATGCAACGCCGCTACAAAATTTTTGCAAAGTGCGGCGTGAAAAACATCACCGGCTTTAACGCTAAAATTAAAAAAGAAGCGGGTGTTCCTAAACAAGAAGAACTACCGCTGAGTGCCGATGAACAAGCGGCGGCCCGCGAAGCGGCTGAGTCGGTAATTGATGATGGCATTGCAATACCAACGACCAAATTACCTTATATTGTTTGTATTATTGATGAGATGGCCGACTTGATGATGGCGGCAGCGAAAGAAGTAGAGACTTCGATTGCGCGCTTAGCCCAGTTAGCTCGTGCCGCTGGTATTCACTTAGTCTTGGCGACCCAGCGTCCTTCGACAGATGTGATTACGGGATTAATTAAAGCGAACTTACCAACGCGGATTGGTTTCAAGGTTGCGTCTTACATTGACTCACGAACCATTTTGGATCGGAGCGGTGCAGAAACTTTAGTCGGTCGCGGTGACATGCTTTTTGTTCCCCCGGGAAGTGCTTCTTTAAGTCGCGTCCAAGGTGCTTACGTCGGCGAGCAGGAAGTGTCCGCAATTATTGATTATATTAATGAGAAGAACGGATCGCCTGAGTTTGCTCAAGAGGTCGTGGATGCGATTGAGAAGGGCTCGAGCGAAGACTTTGAGGGTGGCGATGGGGATGGCGAAGAGGGGGACGACCCGATGGTCGCTCAAGCCTGGTCGATCATTAAAGAAAATCAGCGCGCCTCCGTTTCCATGTTACAGCGTCGCCTTAAACTCGGATACAATCGAGCCGCCCGTATTATGGATATCTTGCACGACCGCGGATATGTGGGACCCGAAAACGGTTCCAGCCCACGCGAAATTCTAGGCAAGTAACCGCTTAGTTTTTCTTAGTAGGACTATCGGTCGGAGTGGTGCCGTCGGAATTACTCGCCTTAGATTTCTTAACCGGCTTCGGTGCTGCTTCGTCGGTTGTGCCCGCATCTTCAGCGGGCTTCTTCGCTTTGGGCTTTTTAATTTCTTTGGCTACTGCGACAGCTCCGTCGGCCACGGCGCCCACGGTTTGTGCATTGATGACTGACCCTGCGGAAGTGGATTTATCAGTGTCGGTTCCGATGGCTGATAATTTAGCAATTTCTTCGAGGGCGGCTTTAGCGGCATCGTTGGCAATCTGTGTAGCGGCATCAATCGAAGTGCCGACAATGGACGCTGGGTCCGCATTCTCTGCCAAGACCGGTGATTCGTTGGTCGCTTTGGTTTTTTTGGATTTAGGAACAGCGACCGCAGTATCTGGATTTGCGTTGGGATCGGCGACAATCGTGGCGGTGCTCTTAGGGTTCTTTTTGACCGGCGGCGTAGTGGGCGCAGCTGGGTCGGTTGCGGCGGCGGCAATAAAGATGGTTAGGACGAACAAGTTCATAATAGTATAACACCTAAGTGTAGCGTAGGTTTCACGCGGTGTCTGGACAAAAACAAATAATAACCTGTGGGGCCTGGAGAAATGGCCTATTAGGCCTCCTATTGGCACTCCTTGTTCGAAAAGGAAATTTATTTGCCAGGTGACCCCTTCAAGACCAATTCATTGTTATGGCTGAAATCAAAAATTTGTTCATCCAAAACAAAAACTGGTCAGAAGAAATTCGACGCAAGCAGCCTGAGTTTTTCGAAATTCTTTCTAAGCAGCAGAGTCCGAGGTACCTTTGGATTGGTTGTTCTGATAGTCGTGTTCCTGCCAATGAAATTGTCGGACTACTTCCTGGTGAATTATTTGTGCACCGTAATGTCGCCAATGTCGTTGTGCATTCCGACTTAAACTGTTTGTCGGTGGTGCAATACGCGGTCGAAGTTCTTAAGGTTGAGCATATTATTGTTTGTGGTCACTACGGCTGCGGTGGGGTGCAAGCTGCCCTCGAGAGACGGAAATTAGGACTCATTGATAATTGGTTACGTCACATTCGCGACGTGCACCATAAACACGTTCTAGCGGTGGAAAGTGTTCTAGAGCCACTTAAGTTAGATACGCTGTGTGAGCTTAACGTGGTCGAGCAGACTTTAAATATTTGTCAGACGAGTATTGTTCAGGGTGCCTGGGCACGTGGACAAAAATTACAAGTCCATGGATGGATTTATGGTCTACGTGATGGCCTGATTAAAGATCTGGGGATGAATGTGGATTCACTCGAAAGTCTTACGCCGGCCTACGGTAAGGTTTTAGCACGTTACCACGCTAAGAAGTAATCACTAGGGTCTTTGTGCAATTGATTTAATCGGGCAAAGTTTTTTCATCACTCGATGATTTCCGAAGATCGTCCGCGTGAGAGACTGACCCGGCTGGGTCCGCGTGCACTTATGGATGCGGAATTATTTGAATTATTAATCGGCGCAGGCTCGCGTGGCTTCTCCGCTCAACAGGTTTCGCATGCCTTGATTGAACAAGCGGGAAGTTTGGCGGAAATGGCGCGATGGGAGACATCGGACTTCGAGCGCGTGCATGGACTGGGTCCAGCGAAGGCCGCCGAACTAGCCGCAGCCATGGAGTTGGCTCGGCGCATTCGTGAGCGCGATCACGATCCAGGAGATAAATTAGATACGCCGATAAAAGTCTGGACGAGGCTTGAGCCATTATCATCGAGTCTCTCGGTCGAAAAATGTTGGGTACTTTGTCTAAATCGGCGCAACCGATTAATCACGATTCAAGAAGTTAGCTCAGGTACAGCGACCAGTTCATTGCTTCATCCACGCGAAGTGTTTCGTCAGGCTTTGCGCTACGGTGCCCCCGCTGCGATTGTGGCACATAATCATCCGAGTGGAGATCCATCACCCAGTTCGGCTGACCGAGCGGTCACACGACAACTGGTGGAAGCGGGTAGGGTGATTGGAGTCGAACTTCTCGACCACGTGATTATTGGCCGTCCGGAATCAGACCCTATTGGGAAGGGCTGGTTTAGTTTTGGTGAAGCTGGACTGATTTAAAAAGGATCCCCCGCCTGTGCCGATTCCGATTGGAGCTCCAGTTGATCCTGGATTTAGGTGGGCGGTACATTGCCACGGCTCGGACGAGGCCGGTCGGGTTACACCTCCCGTATATTATGTTCGTAGGGTACGGAGGCTGCCGCGGGTGTCGAACACTGCAGGGGAGTTATAACGTCCACAAATTTTTGGAAATTGCAAGTCGACTCACTCGTTAAATGAAACGGGCCGTACTTGCGTACGGCCCGGGCTATGGCAGCCAACAACGATAAATTACTCTGGGGTACTTTCGCTGGCACCTAAGGTCATCCCGCCCACGACTTGAACTTTCTCGAGAATGATTTTTTGTAACTCTTCGAGAACTTTGGGATTTTTCGCGAGGTGGTCTTTCGCGGCTTCGCGGCCTTGGCCGATGAGCTGACCATTATAAGCGATCCACGCTCCTTTCTTCTCGAGAATCTTGTGTTCGATACCGAGATCTAAAACCGAACCCGTGCGGGAGATGCCTTCGTTGTACATGATGTCGAACTCACACTCGGTGAATGGAGGAGCGACTTTATTTTTAACGACTTTAACTTTGGTACGATTGCCGATTACTTTACCGGTGGGCTCTTTGATTTGTCCAATCCGACGAATGTCGATTCGAATGGAAGAGAAGAATTTAAGAGCGCGACCACCTGGAGTGGTTTCTGGGCTACCGAACATCACTCCGATTTTTTCGCGAATTTGGTTAGTAAAAATAACGACGCAATTAGTACGGCTGATGGCAGCGGTGAGGCGGCGCATCGCTTGGCTCATCATGCGGGCTTGTACGCCGATGGTTGAATCGCCCATCTGACCGTCTAATTCTTGTTTTGAAACAAGGGCAGCGACGGAGTCGATGACGATTACATCCACCGCACCTGAACGAATTAATGTTTCGGCGATGTTAAGAGCGTCTTCACCGGATTCAGGCTGGGACACTAAAAGATTATCGAGATCGACGCCGACCACTTTTGAGTAACGTGGATCGAGAGCGTGTTCGACGTCGACGAAGACGGCGTTGCCGCCTTGGCGTTGGACTTCGGCGATGATGGAAAGACAGAGGGTGGTTTTACCGGAAGACTCAGGTCCGAAGATTTCGATGATACGACCGCGGGGTAGTCCGCCTACGCCGAGGGCAAGGTCGATGGCTACTGAGCCAGTCGACACCGTTGATACTTGCATCTTGGTGGCGTCGCCCATGCGCATGAGGGTGCCGTCGCCGTACTGTTTGTTGATAGCTGAGAGGGCGAGATCGAGGGTCTTGCGCTCTGAGGATTGAACGGCCGCTTTTTCTTTGGCGGTGGAGTCGGTCTTAGTAGTAGACATAGGGTTAATTAGATTGGGGTACGGTGAGACTATTTTAGAGGATGGCAAGTAAAAATGAACATTTGTTCACTATATTATTTTACCTAGGCAAATCTGGGGTTAGAACGTAAATAAACCCTCTAACCAGCCTTTTTCCTCTGTTTTTTCCTCGGAATCGGTCTTTTTGGGGGGTGGTTTAGTGGCTACTTTGCCCTTGGGAACATCGCGATGAGTGAGGGTGAGAAGCTTCGCTTTTTCAGCGTCATAAACCGCCAGTTTGTCGAATCCCTTGGTCATGAGTTTACCCGCAATCTGATCACGCACGCGTTGGGCTATTTTGGCACCGCTGGGGCTATCGCAACCGAGTACCACGGCGATGACGCGGTGGTCTTTATTATGAGCGGTGGTGACGATGGAGGCGTTGGCTGCGATGGTCCAACCAGTTTTAAATCCATCGCAGCCAGGATAGGAATCCAGCAGATGATTGTGGTTCGTCAGTTGAGTGGATTTCAGTCCCGGCCGAAAATTAAATTCTTTGCAGGAGCTAAAAGTAAAAGCGTCTTTCAGGGTGGTTAACTGGACGCAGAGTTTGGCTAAGTCACGCGCGGTGGTGGTGTCATGGGGTCCCGCGCCATAGGTGAGGCCGTGTGGAGAAACGAAGCGAGTGTTCGCCATGCCCAATTCTTTAGCTCGAGTATTCATTCGCTCGACGAATTCTTTGACGGTCGGTGCGCGGGTGAGTGCGAGGGCTACGGCTGCATCGTTGGCCGAACGGAGCATTAAAGCATATAATAAATCTTTTACGGTGAACTCTTCGTCGGCGGCTAACCAAACTTGCGAGCCGCCCGTTTGGGCAGCCTCTTTACTTATCTTAACGAGTGAGTTGAGATTCAATTGCTGGTCGCGGGCATCTTCCAAAATTAAAAGAAGCGTCATTAACTTGGTGACACTGGCTGGGTGGCCTAGGCGATCGGCGGTGGATTCGGATAAAACCATCCCCGTATCGGCATCCACGCAGATGGTGCCATCAAAGGTGGCGCCGACTTCCGAATATTTATCTTCACCGGCCCATCCTGTATTAAAACAAAAAAACAGGAGGCTCGTGACAAGGAGTCGGTGCACGGTTTTATTGCTTGCGACTCAGGAGTTTTCGGCAAGACCAATTCTTGATAAATTGTTAATGAAAATATTTTTACTAAGACATGCCCATGCCGAGCCAGGAGAGATTGATGCGGATCGTCCGCTGTCATCCAAGGGAAATAAGCAAATGAAGGGATTGCCTGCAAAGTATCTACAGAAGGTTTTGAAAGAAACTTTGGTGGTGGAGCACAGTCCTTATTTGCGCGCGACCCAGACCGCGCAGTTGCTCAAAAAATCCGGCCCGCGTCTCGCCCTTAAGAAATTATCGGGAATTTTGCCTGATGATAATTATCGCCGCACGGCACTGATGTTAGCCAAAACGACCAAGCCTCGATTTTTGGTTGGTCATAATCCCCATCTCACTGGGTTGGTGGGCTTGTTATTGGGATTACGAGCGGGCGAAGAGGGGGTGCGTTTTCGTAAGGCTGGATTGATGGCCCTAGAAAGATTAAGTTTGCCGACGGATGGACACCCTTACGGTCGCTGGAGATTACTCTGGTATGTCATTCCCGATTAAAAAAGAACAAGGTTCTGGGCTGACTTACGCCGTTCATCGCTTTAACCATTGAGCATGTCGACGCGCCATCGCTTCATTTGGATTATCGTAGGAGCGACGCATCTTGCGCTGATGGCTGGCTTGGTGGTGAGTGATCAAGGTGTGTTCGGTAATCAACGTAAGCAGCCAGAAAATTTCGTGACCGTTTCATTGGTTAATGAAATAAACGCGGAACCCATTTCAAGGGATTCGCAGGCCATTTCAAAGTCTGCCGTAAATTTATCTTCAGCGCACTCAGCTTCAGTAGAAAATAAAATTAGTTTACCTGTGGATGCTGCCGTGATGGCGGCGGTGCGTCCCCAATCATCTGTTTACACTGCTCCGATTTTTTTAGTTAGGGAGAGCCCTCAGTATCCAGCGGAAGCTTTGAGTGAAGGTCGCCAAGGTAAAGTAGTCGTAAAAGTTTTTATTTCAGCGCAGGGCAAAGTGGAATCGACGCAGATTTTAGAAAGCTCGGGTTCGGCTGTTTTGGATAAAGCGGCCGAGTTGGCAGCGAGTTCATCGCAGTTTAATCCAGCCGAACGCGACCATCAGCCGGTCAGCGCCGAGGCCACCGCTACGTATCGTTTCGAATTACGTTAATTAACTATTTGGTAATTTTTATCTTCACCTAAAAGAAGATCTTTCAGGTGAGCCCAATCGGCTTCGTTTACCTTCCGGTCCATAATGACATCAGCAATATCTGATCCAGGGTAGGACTTATCTTTTTTACCATAATAGACCGACCAAAGAGAGCGCGTACTATCGGGGAGCATCGCAAAGCGGATATCACCAATTAAAATTCCGGACGCTTCCATACTGTAGGCGTTCCAGCCCTGGGTGAAGCGCGTGAAGTCGGTAATCAATTTTTCGCCTTCCGAGCCTGGAGGGGGATTGCCGACACTGCTTAGCGTCCAAGCCACTCGCTTTTCTCCCGGGGCGATGAGGGTGTCAGTAAAGGGCATCACTCGGACGGCGGCTACTTGCCATTGGCCTTCGTGCAACCAAACGCCGCGCCACAGAATAAGATTTGAAATGGTTGGTTTAACCGCGAGTCGTTCCGGCGAAATTTTTTGTTGGTTCAGCCAAACGCGCAGAGATTTTTCCGCGCGGGCATGCTGATAAATGCCGAGTCCAGCATAACTACAAAACCAAACTAAACCGACGGCTGCGATTTTCTTGGAGGATTTGGCGAGGGCGATAATCGTTAAAACTAATAAAGGGAGGGTCGCAAAAATATCGACAATCGGTAAGCAGTCCCACGCATAACGTATTTCATTAAATGGCCACAGCAGCATGGTACCATAACTCGTACAACCATCGCAGAGTAGGTGAGTGAGTGAACCCGCCAAGGCCGGAATAATTAACTCCCGCCAATTGATTCCTGGTTTGTTAATCCATTTAAAAAACCAAGCGGTAAATCCAGCACAGACCACGGCCCAGATGGGCATGAAAGAAAAACTATGGGTGAAGTGTCGATGCCAGCGAAAAGAAGCTAAGGGATCGTCAACACTGCGGATGAACACATCGATGTCGGGAATTTCCGCAGCCAGAAATGCAGCGACGGCAGCCGCTGGCAAAGACCCACCTTTGCGGGCAACGACGACGCCAGCAGAAAGTCCTAGGACTGCGTGGGTGAGGTTGTCCATAACATCATCTAAATTACATCGTACCCAAAAGCGAAGCGTAACCTTTAAAATATTCCCAAACTTGACCCCATGGTGTGCGTAAATAGAGTCGCTTTCTCTTACCCCATGCGATTCGGCATTAATACATTCTTATACACTTCTCCTTTTACCGATAAGGAAGTGAAGCTCTTTAAGCGTTTCAAAAAATGGGGTTTTGATACCGTCGAAATCGCGATTGAAAGTCCTGACCATATTAATCCTGCATTCGTAAAGAATGCTGCGGAGAAAGCGGGAATCCAGATTGGAGCGGTTTGTGCGGCGATGGGTCCGGGTCGAGATTTTCGGGGCAGCGTTAAAGCTCAACAAACGGCGATGGTCTATTTGATGGCCCTCATTGATCAAGCGGTCGCTTTAAATTCCCCAAGAGTGATTGGACCGATTTACTCCGTGGTTGGGCTGACGGGTGCCCATGATGAAAAAACTAAAGCGCATCATTTTAAACTAGTGGTTAAAAATTTAAAAAAGTTAGCGCGTTATGCGGAACAACGAAAAATTGAATTATGTATTGAACCACTCAATCGCTTTGAAACCGATTTTTTGAATACCGTAGACCAAGGATTAAAATTAATTAAGGCCGTCGGATCCAACTACGTAAAATTACACCTCGATACCTTTCATATGAATATTGAGGAGAAAAATCAGGCCGCTGCTATTCTTAAAGTGGGTAAGCATTTAGGACATTTTCATGCCTGTGGGACTGATCGAGGTATCCCTGGGGAAGACTCATTAGATTGGAAGCCCATCGTCGCCGCTCTCAAAAAAGTGGGCTATCGTGGTGATGTGGTTATCGAATCCTTTACGCCTGATGTTAAAGTGATTGCGCGGGCTGCCGCTATTTGGCGAACGATTGTTGCCAGAAAAGACGACATCCCCGTCAAGGGTCTGAAAAACCTTCACCGGTTATTTGGTCGAACGAAATAGTTTTGTGCGCCTGTTTCTTTTAATTGTTTCAGTTTCACTCGCCACTGTGCTGTGTGCTGCAGACAAAAAGAATGTTCTGCTTATTGCGGGATCGCCGAGTCATGGCCCCGGAGAACATGAACATAATGCCGGCATCCAACTCCTCGCCGCTGGTTTAAAACAAGCGGTGCCCGATTTAGTTAAGGTCAGTTTTTCGTTAAACGGTGAATGGCCATCTGATGAACAAATCGCCGCGGCGGACACGATTGTGATTTATTCTGATGGTGGCAAAAAACATCCCGCGCTCCCTCATCTCGATCAACTAGCCAAGAAGATGTCTGCCGGTTGTGGCTTCGTTTGTCTTCACTATGCGGTAGAGCCTGCTTACGAACGCGCGGGTTGGTTGAGTGTGGACGGCAAACCCGTGAGTCCGCCGCCCGCGGGACGATTTTCTGTAGGCAAAGGAGCAAAGGAATTCAAAGACTGGCTCGGCGGTTACTTTGAATCATATTATTCTGTGAACCCGCATTGGACGGCGGATTTTAAATCATTACCCGATCACCCCATTAGTCGCGGAGTGAAATCGTTTAACTCCCAAGACGAGTGGTATTTTCATATGCGCTTTAAAGATAAGATGGAGGGAGTTACGCCCATTCTTATCTCTAACGTACCCTCTGAAATGATGAGTTCTCAGGACGGACCCTATGTCGGCAATCCTGATGTTCGCCGAGAGGTATTAGAAGAAAAGAAGCCCCAGATTGTTGCGTGGGCGGTGAGTAGAAATGATGGTGGACGCGGTTTCGGCTTTTGCGGTGGGCATTATCATTCAGGTTGGGCCAACGATAATCAGCGCATGTTAGTTCTTAATGCGATTATCTGGACCGCAAAGGCCGAGGTTCCGGCTGGTGGTGTAGTCACCAAATTTTCAGAGGACGAACTCGCTGCAAACCAAGATAAGAAGCCCGTTCGTAAATAATCTTTTTAGAAAATGACGCTGGTTGTTTGACCTAGGAACAAGGCTGGCAATCCTATGCCTATGTCTAAGCACATTGCAATTATTGGCGGAACGTCGGGTATCGGTCGTGCCACCATCGATCACCTTAAATCCAAGGGATACATTTTGCACGTGGCCTGTCGCTCGCCGGAGAGATTGGCTGATTCAGGTATCTCTGCACAAGTGTTCGAGGCCAATGCGCCCGGTTCGTTGGTGTGGCCCGAGAAACTAGATGGCCTAGTTTATTTTCCAGGCACAATTCAGCTAAAACCTTTTCACCGTTTAACGGCGGAAGATTTTCAAAAAGATTTCCAAGTAAATTTATTGGGTGCCGTTGCTGCACTACAGTCAGCACTCCCTGCTCTCAAAGCTTCGGGCAATGCATCTGTTATTTTATTTTCAACAGTCGCGGTATCGCAAGGCATGCCGATGCACGCCAGTATTGCGTCGGCCAAAGGCGCGGTGGAAGGATTGATCCGAAGTCTAGCTGCCGAGTGGGCACCAGTAATTAGGGTAAATGCGATTGCTCCCTCACTCACCGATACACCTTTGGCCGCGGCATTACTTAATTCTGATTTAAAGAAAGAAGCTTCGGCGAAACGTCACCCGTTGCAGCGCATTGGTTCGTCGGCCGAGTTTTCGGAAATTGTCGAATTTTTACTTTCGGATGCCGCGCGTTTTATGAGTGGGCAAATTATCCACGTCGACGGCGGTTTATCATCCATAAAACTTTTCTAAAAAATAAGCCCAGAATGCTTGAGCACTCTGGGCTTATAAGAAGTTAAACTAAAACTAGATTAAAATCGAAGTAGGGGCTTCGATGATCTGTTTTAACGCTTGGAGGAATTGTGCACCATTAGCTCCGTCGACCACGCGGTGATCTCCGGATAGACCGATGATCATGCGCTGGCCCATCACGATGCGGTCAGAAGCATCAACCACGGGCTTCTTAATGGTAGCACCGACGGATAAAATGGCCGCGTTCGGCGTATTGATGATGCCGAAGAATCCAGTGACGCCGTACATCCCGAGATTCGTTACGGTGAAGGTGGAGCCGGACATTTCAGCGGGCGAAAGCTTCTTCGCACGGGCTTTGTTGATGAGTGCTTTCGCATCGAGCGCGATTTCTTTAAGCGACTTCGAGTGAGCATCGCGAATGACGGGAGTGACTAAGCCGTCTTCGAGGGCGACGCCAAAGGCCAAGTGAACGGCGGAGTGCTGGCGAATACTGGTGCCAGCCCATGAAGCGTTGACGGCAGGAATTTTACGCAATGCTTCGGCCGATGCTTTTAAGATGAAATCATTTACGGAAAGTTTTAGAGCGGATTCACCAGCGGCTTCGGCGAGACGTTTATTTAAAGTTTCGCGCATCGCTAAAAGCGGAGCGGCGTCCACTTCAACTTCGAGGTAGAAGTGAGGAACGGTGTTTTTAGATTCTACTAAGCGACGTGCAATCGTGGCACGCATTCCGCTGACAGGTTGATCCGCATCGGCTTGAATTCCTTTGCCGTCCGCTGGAGGAGTTACGGCAACATTCATTGGGCCGGCTGGTGCGGCGGGAGTAGCGGGTGTTGAGCCTGCGGCTGCAACATCACGAGCGACGATGCGACCTCCTGGGCCAGTTCCAGAAAGGGAAGCGGCATTAATCGCTGCTTTTTCTGCCATACGTTTGGCGTAAGGGGAAATGATTGTACGACTACCGTCGGTTTGCGCAGGGGTAGGGGCGTTTGAAGATTTAGGAGCTTCAGGAATGCAAGGAATGCCGGCGGACTCGGGAATCGCTAGAGCTGATTTCGCTGCGGGAGCTTTTGCTTTGGGATCGGGAGCGACTTCACCCTTTTTACCAATCGCACAAATAGGATCACCGACGGGAAGTTGCGCTCCAGTGGGTGCGTAAATTTTTAAGATGGTTCCCGGAACGGTGCAGGAAAGTTCCATAGTCGCTTTATCCGTTTCGATTTCCGCGAGGATATCTCCGAAGACCACCACTTGGCCTTCTTTAATATTCCATTTAACAAGTGTACCCACCGACATCGTGTCGGAAAGTTTGGGCATATCAATAATTTCAGCCATGGTGGAAGTGTGTTAGAAAATTAGGCGAGAACTTTGAGGGCAGCTTCAACCACGCGAGCGGGATAGGGAAGTTGTAAGTCCTCTAATTTCTTGGAATAAATTTGGGGAGCGTCGATGGAGGAAACTCGACCGATGGGAGCGTCCAATTCATCGAATGCACGGGCTTGAATTAAATAGGCTACTTGGGCGTCGACTCCGCAGAAGGGTTTATTTTCTTCAACGAGGAGTGCGCGGTGAGTTTTGCGGACGGAAGCGAGAATCGTTTCTTCGTCGAGCGGACGAATGGAACGTAGGTCAACCACTTCAACACTGACGCCGTGCTCTCTTTCAAGAATCTCAGCGGCTTTGAGTGAGGTGATGACGGCACGACCGTGGGCGACGATGGTGAGATCGGTGCCTACGCGTTTAATGTCTGCAACGCCGATGGGGACGATATAATCTTCGTCGGGCACTTCGCCCTTATCATTATAAAGAATAGTATTTTCCATGACGTACACCGGATCGTTATCGCGGATGGCCGCTTTTAATAATCCCTTGGCGTCGTACGGAGTGGCTGGGCAAACTACTTTGATTCCAGGGTGGGAAGCGAGAATGGCTTCAGGCGTGTGTGAGTGGGTAGCCCCGACGTTGGTTCCGCCGTTGGCGGGTCCACGAATGACAATCGGACAATTAATGAGTCCGCCAGACATGTAGCGAATGTTGCCGGCGTTGTTTACAATTTGGTCGAAGGCGACGTAAGAGAAGGACCAGAACATCAATTCCATGACAGGACGAATGCCTAACATGGATGCACCGATGCCAAGGCCGATGAAGCCCGCTTCAGAAATGGGGGTATCCACCACGCGCTTAGGGCCAAACTCTTTGAGTAAGCCTTCGGTGATTTTATAAGCTCCGTTGAATTGAGCCACTTCTTCGCCCATGATAACAACGTTCTCATCGCGCTTTAATTCATCGCGCATGGCGGCTCGAAGCGCTTCTCTGTAGGAAATAATGGGCATGAAATTAATTATTCAAAAATAATGGTTCCACTGCTAGTGGTGTTTTTGCCGCGATTATCTTCTTCCCAATAAATATGTTTGGTGATGTCGGAAAAAGTTGGCTCGGGTGATTCATCAGCGAAGACCGCCGCAGCATCGGCTTCTTCCATGGCGGCGGCGTTGATCGATTCAACGAGTTCAGCAGTCAGAACTTTTTCACCGAGTAATTCTTGTTCAAAGAGAAGCACCGGATCTTTTTTATCACGGTAGTCTTTGATTTCTTCTTTATCGCGATAAGTTTTATCGGGGTCGGCCATGGAGTGACCGAAATAGCGATAGGTGAAAATTTCTAAAACGGTGGGCTTAGATTCTTCGTGGGCGCGTTTTAAGGCGGCGGCTGTTTTCGCACGCACTTCGTAAACATCATGGCCGTTAATCATATCCCAGGCCATGTTGTAACCTTCGGCGCGTTTAGCTAAGCAACCCGGGTGTGCGGTGGAGCGTTCTTGGGATGTGCCCATCGAGTAGCCATTATTTTCGACGACGAAAACAACCGGCAGGTCCCAGAGTGAGGCTAAGTTATAAGCTTCGTGGACCGCCCCTTGGTTGACGGCACCATCACCCATGTAGGTGAAGCATGAACCTTTTTCTCCGCGGTATTTTACGGCGTAAGCGAGTCCGGTTCCGAGGGGAGCTTGGCCACCGACGATTCCGTGACCGCCCCAATAATTTTTATCAGGAGCAAAGTAGTGCATCGAGCCGCCCTTACCTTTGGAGCATCCGGTTACTTTGCCGGTTAATTCTGCCATACATTCTTTCATGCTCATGCCGACCATCAGACCGTGTCCGTGATCGCGATAGCCGGTGATGATGTGATCGTGTTTACCTAAGAGTGAAATCGTTCCAGCAGCCACGGCTTCTTGGCCGACGTAGAGGTGGAGGAAGCCGCCAATTTTTCCTTGTTGGTAGATGCGGATGCAGCGCTGTTCAAAATGGCGGATGCGTGCCATTTTGGTATAGAGCGCAATCTTAGCTTCTTTAGTAAGGGAGGTATTGACCGGGTGTTTAGAATACTCCGATGGCCCTGCTGGGTTTTTCAGAGATTCAGGATGGGTGATGATAGCGGGCTTGGCCACGGGAGTGCAGATTTATGGTTATGATTGGAGGAGTCTTGACAGGAAGGTCAAGCGAACCTGCAGAGTAGGGGTTTAGACTTGACCCTTTAGCCTTCACAATGCCCCTTCCTTTATACTTTCCCCAACCACTTCGCCCTATTCCATGGAAGAAAAAACTGAGGTTATTGCCCGCGAATTCACTGTCCAAAATAAAATGGGCATTCACACGCGTCCGTCAGCACAGATTGTTCGTCTGGCTAATCGTTATGCTGACCTCGAGATAACGGTTTCCAAAGACGACGAAGTAGTTAACGGAAAGAGTATTATGGGTCTGATGATGTTGGCCGCCGGCCAAGGCTCGCGCTTGAAATTTTCGGTTAAAGGTAAAGAGTCGGCGCAATTCTTCGAGGAAATGGAAATTCTTTTTAACCGTAAGTTCGACGAGTCTTAAAAATGTACGCACTCCTTGCTAGCTTCGCTCTTCTTGCTGCTGCCGAGACTGCGCCAGCACCTATTAATTTAATTTCTGATCCGGAAGTGCCGCAGTACCTGAAAGCTAATCAGGGTGAGGTCATGGAATGGGGCAGGGCTGTACAACAATTAGAGAAGGGTCAGCAACGTCTGCAACAAGGTAACAGTATTTTAAACGCCCCACGCCTCACGACGACAGGAGCTTTTCAGGAAACACCTGAACAAGTTAAAGCGCGTGCCCAAAAAATAATTGATGAAGGAAAAGCCCAGGTGTCGGCGGCTGCAGTAACTTTGGATCGGCTACGTCGCGTGGCCACGGCGCGTCACAAAGATTTACACAAAACAGTAGATTTATCCTATAATTTAACCCAATTTAAGGTGGGTTACTGTTTAAACTTAGCGTCGGTCCGCTTGCAGAAAATTGCCCGCGATGGTGGGTATAAAGTTCATCACATTATTGGATCGATGACGGTTCTTAATGACGGAAAGATTCTAAAAGCACCCGCGGTCACTGAATCATTGCGGGCCGCATGGACGAAGGCTGACGCCGTGGGTTTGGCCCCGGTGCCCGAGGATGGTTATAGTTATAAAGTCGGTTCGGATACAACTGCACCGCAATTAACCAAAGATTGGAAAGTGTCATCTCCGCGTAATGCTACGGTGGTGTGGGTTGAGGTCTATGGTCTCACGAATGATAACAGTCTCACCTTGTTAATGGTAAGAATGGCCGATGCGTACACCATGCGTCTGATTGGATCAGAAATGTACTTAACTACTTTTAATTCCTCCGAGTCGGTGGCTAAGGTTTATAATGCTACAGTGAATTTACGTGATGAAAAAAGTTTTTTACCACGTCTTTCATCTTCGGGTGATCGGGTAGTCTCATACGCTCGTCCGAATTCACTTCTCGGAAATGCGCTCTTAAAACACCTTTGTTTAAGTGATAGTAAAGTTGGGGTCAGTGCGAGCCAATCGCTCGTCGATATTTTGGGAGGCGATGCGCCCAGCCTCGACGGTGCTATAGCCACTTGGAAAATTATGTCTTTAGAAGGTAATGACTTGAACAAAAACTTCAAAATTTCCTGTGAGGCTAGTGGCTCTGACGTGATTGAAGTCGGTCTGCTTTCGATAAAATTAGAAGAACAGGTAAAGTCGAGCGACGCCACTAAGACCGTGGGTGCGCCGGCAACGCGTCCGACTAAATAAATTAAGACTTCGGTTTAATCTTTTTTAATTCGGCCAGAGTCTTTGTTTTTAGTTTCTTAATTTTAGAGGAAACGAGCAACTGATGGGCCCGAGTCATTCGATCAATAAATAAAACCCCCTGGCAGTGGTCGTGTTCATGTTGGACGCATCGAGCTAAGATGCCTGCACACTCGAGGGTGTGTGGGGCACCGGACGCATCTCTAAACTGCACAATCGTTTTTTCAACCCGCTCGACCTCGCCCGTGATGCCGGGAAAAGACAGACAACCTTCGGTGTAAATTTCTTTTTCGCCCGCCGGGATGGTGAGTGTAGCATTAGCAAAAAGCATTGGCATGACGGTGTCGGGATCGACGACTTTACCGTTTAAAATCAAGGGATTTTCTTTGTCCTTAACATCGATGACAAAAAGTTGAAGGGATAATCCCACTTGAGGCGCGGCTAAACCAATTCCGCGGGCGGCGCGCATTGAGGCCAGCATACCATCACCAATCGCCCGCAGGGCTGGACCAAATTCGCGCACGACATCACCTTGGGCGCGGAGCACCGGGTCTCCATAAAGATGGACGGGTTGAGCGGTCATCGTGTTAAACCATAACCCTTCTTGGGTGAAGCAACAGACTATTTTTTACTTAGCCCCGTAGGTGCCTTTTTCACAGGCCCGAACAAAACCCTCCGCCCGTTTTCTTAGTGAATTCCATTTTTCGCGTAAACCCACGGACTCAGCGGGGGAAATCTGTTGGTCATCACAGGCATTGGCCAATTCGGTGACTAAGAGACTAAAATCTTTAATGAGTGCATTGGAAGCACGGAAAAGTTCGGGGGACGCACCGTGTACTTCATCGCGAATAAAGTGCCCGCCTAATTTATGGGCCAGCCAGTCGACAATCCGCTCATCGCCCGTCGCACTAATCAGCGTGGCGACACGATCCAAGGGGTTGGGGTGACCAGAACCCTTGTGGGGTTGCTCGCGCCACTTGTATAACATGGCGGTAGAAATATTGAGCGACTTGGCGATTTCGCGATGCACTTCCAACTGAGTTTTCTTTTTCGAAGTACTTGATTTTACGACATGTAAAAGGGCGTCTTGGATGACGAGGTGCGATTCTTTGGTATGGGAATTTCTCTGCTGCGGTGATTTTTTAGCCATGAATATATACCGACTAAAAACTACTCACCAAAAAATTATAGTAAAGTTTTAATAGAATTATCTAGGAATTATTATTTAGGTCACCCGTTAAACTGGTCTGACGCCTTGTTCATCATGGCTGCATGTCATACGTCGGTCGTGCCCCCCTTATCATGCCTATTTTTTACAGATTCACCCTCTAATATCGATTGGTTGTTTGCAAAATAGAAATAATTGTGCTAACGTCGAAGCATGGAAAGCGTTCTCCCTTATATGTTAGCCTTCGCTGCCGTCACCATGGCCGTCGTATTTGGTTTTAGAAGTTGGATGCTCTCAAAACGTGAACGTCGCAGCCGCCATTTACGCCGCAGTGGATCACGCCAAAGTCGCGGTTTTTCTCGTCATTCATCGGGTCGTTCTTCTCGTCGTTCCAGACATTCCTCCTCTTCGCGTTCATCTCATAGGGGTGAACGCGGTTCTGACTATCCAAGAGACCGTTCTTCCCGGGACGAATTCCGCGGTGAGAGTGGTTCGCCAGCGGGTTCAGAAGATTCTTCTTCGCCCCGTCTTTAAGCCTTTTTAATTCGGACGACGAAATAGGGAATTGCGCAGCCGAGTACAATGGCCGCACCCGCAGGAATTCCTTGGAAGGAGTAGGAAATGAGGAGACCAAGGGTGCCTCCACCGCAGGCACAGAGCACGCTCCAGAACATCACTTCTTTGAGATTTTTTCCGATTAAAACACCGGTCGTTGAAGGAATAATAAAAAGAGCCGTCGTCAGGAGTGCTCCCACTAAGCGCACGCTAGCCACGGCCGCTAAGGCAATCAAGATGAGCAGCACGGCTCTAAGTAATCCAGGTCTGGCACCCAAGAGGTGAGCATATTCTTCGTTAAAAGAGGCCAGCTCCAATTCCTTATGCACGAGTCTTAGGCAAAAAAGGACAATCAACGTGGTGCCCAAAATCACCCCAATGTCTTCTGCGCTGACAGAAACAATGCTTCCAAAAAGCAGTCCGGTAAAATCACGCCACGAATGGGACAGGCCCATAAAAGCAATGCCGAGGGCAAACATCACCGACAGCATGACGCCAATCGCACTATCCTCGCTACTTCCCTTGCGCGATGAAATCCAGGCGATCCCCGCGGCGGTGAGTAATGCGGCAATGAGCGCACCCCAATAAGCAGAAAATCCAAGCAGAACCGCCCCCACGACGCCTGGTAAAACCGAATGAGTCATGGCGGTGCTGATGAACGACATTCGTCTTAAAACAATATAAGAACCTAGGCAGGCGGCGGAGATTCCGCTTAAAAATAAAGCGAGCAGGGCACGGAGAAAAAAATCTTCCTGAAAGGCGGAGAGGAGGGTGTTAAGCATGATGATTTTTATGCCCCGCACAGGCGTGAGTGGTTTTTAAACACCCGTCGCGAATCTCCAAGACTCGATCGAATTTTTGCGAGTCCGCCGTTTCATGCGTCGCCATAATCACGGTGAAGGAATTATCTTTGTGAAAAAGAAAATTTTCCACAATCTCTCTGCTTTTCGTATCGAGCGCAGCATAGGGTTCATCCAAGAGGAGAATCTCCGCACCCTGCACGGCGGCTCGTGCTAACAGGCCGCGTTGTAATTGTCCGCCTGAAAGATTGTGCACCGAGCGATCCACTAAATCTTCCAGCTCTAAAAGTTTAAGGGCCGAAGCTACTTTTTCGTCGGCATGATGGCACTCTTCAAACCATCCGTGGTGCGCGTAGGTGCCCATTTGCACGAGCCTTTTAAGTTGCAGTGGAAAATCGGGATTTAATTGCGGACTCTGCGCTAGGTAGGCAATTCGACTGCGTCCGAGGCGTGGCTGGCTGCCAAATAATTTAATCTCTCCGGTGTATTGGGGAATCAGTCCAGCTAGCGTCTTAAGTAGAGTTGATTTTCCGGAACCGTTGGGACCAATCAGTGCGGTGCGACAGTGGACGGGGATTTCAAAACTCACGTCGGAAAAAACTGGCGAGTTCTGAGATTTAATCTGCACGGCGAGATTTTTAACTTCCACTGCCCAATCTCCGGACTCACTGGTTTCGGTCGCCGCATACGGCACGGCGGGAAACAAATTATTGAACGCTCCCGAAAATAGTTTTCTTAAATGGGATGGGGGAGGAGACATTATTTTTTAAGAGCTTCCGAAATTTTCTCAGCATTGATGAGCATCATGCTTGGCCAAGTATCGCCCGGTGTCCCACTCTTTTCAAGGTACTCCACGGTAAGGGGGAGGGGTGGACTGATTTCTGCATCTTTGGTGAGTTGTTGTGCTACGCGATTATTTTGGCCGGTGTCGCAGGTAATCACCCGGATATTTCGGGCTTTGATGAGTTTTAATAGTTGAGAGTATTTTTGCGCCGACGGATCAGCGGATTCCGCTTCGGGGCTTTCGAGGATGCTGCCTGCCACTTCGAGATTAAATGCCTCAGCAAAAGCCGATAGATTAGGGTGCTGGGTGATGATGATTCGGCGATTTTCCGGAACGGTGGCAAATACCCGGCGGACTGATAGCTCGGCATCATTTATTTCTCTAAGTAATTGATTTAGATTAACTTCTGAACTTAATTTTCGAATCATTAATCCGTCATGGAGTGTTTTTACCATGGCTTTTGAGACGGCCGGACTCATCCAAGGGTGGGATACCTGATCAAACTTTTCATTGATCCAAATGACTGAAGCCGAGCGGTTATTTGCCTTAATCCAATCGTTTAGCCAAGGTTCGGAATGAGGGTTTAAGCCAACGATTACCTGTGATTTAGAGAGTTTTAGACTATCCGATGGGCTTAATTGATAGCCATGCAGTTCTCCGCCGCTAGGGATGATGGATTGATGAATAGTGGCCGTCCCAGTCACTAGTTTTCCGACCCAATAATCGATAATCGTGAAGCTGGATGTTATTTGCGCTTGGGCATCAATAATCATGCCCAAATAGAGGCCGCCAAGAACGATCAATCGAAGCATGTTATTAGGTCTAAATCTCGCCCCGCCTTAATGCAAGTTATTTGCATCTAAATTTCAATTCCCGCCTTTTTACATTTGCCAATAGGGCAGCGTATCCTACCGATAGATTGCTTATGCCCCTTAATAAAGCCGTACACACCGTACTCCTGGTGTTGGTTTTTTTCCCTGTAGGACTGTTCGCCCAAGCGACCGCCACACAGGGGGGTAATGCTGCGTCCGAAAAGGCCCAGTCTGCCACTTTGAAATCGGTAATTGTGGTCAAAGATGTTAAGTTTTTTCAGCACAGATTAGGCGGACAAATTAACCCCTGGAACCGCATGCAGGTAGAGGTTGCGGCCAATTATAATCCTGATCCCAAAGCACTCAATAAAACCTGGGTCGATAAAATTAAACTTACGGTCACGCAGGTTTATAAAACAAAATCGCCGAAGCCCGAAGATTGGAATTATTATCGCTCGGCGGTCACTATCTTAACCCTCGAAGTAAACCAACCGCGCACTGTTTCGTTTTATTTGCCAGGGGACGTGGTCAAGCGCGACAATCTTCGTAAAGAGCCCGACTATTATTATGTTCAGCCCGAAGTTTCGGGAAATGAAGAACCTCTTTTTGATGCGAAGGGCAGTGTAATTGCCGAGCAATCTCGCGCCATTTCTCGCGACTTATCTCAAAAGAAAAACTTCGATGGAGCTAAAGACGTCGCTGACCGTTGTGCTGGAAATAATCCTGGTATCCTGCGTCCACAATTCCTCGTCAACTACCCTGAAGTTCCCAACGTGGTTCCTCCTAGCCCGGAATTCATTCGGGAAGATTTATCTGCTAAATAATCTACTTTTTGAAGAATGAGTAAGAAAAATTTAATCGTTAACCTCGCTGCTTCGCACGTTTCCATTTCGGCCTTTCGTGCGGATGGCGCTAAGTTAATTTTAGAACAATTTTACACCGAGGACTTAACTCCGGCTCTAGGTGATGAAGAATGGATTAATGCGGCGACCAGTGCCGTCGCTCGTTTAGCTTCCAATAAAAATATCAAGGGCACTGCTACCGTTATCGTTCCCAGTTTTTTACTCTTACAAAAATCTTTAAAAGTCGCCCAAGTAGATAGTGCCCGCCAGGCCCAGGTCATCGCCTTTGAGGCGCAAAATAATATTCCTTATCCGCTCAACGAAGTGGTTTGGGATAGTCAGATTATGTCGACCGACGGGGTGGAGGCAGAAGTTTTACTTTTTGCTCTGCGTACGGATCAAGCTGGACGGATTGCTAACGCGATTGCGCTGACTGGTATTCGTCCGCAAGTCATCCAAGCCGCTCCGATTTTAGATGTGCAGGCTCAACAATTTGTCAGTGGTGGTATTGCTGATGATGAAGAAATTTTATTTATCAACGTAGGTGCTCGCACCACAGGATTAAGCTTTATTAGTTCGAAGGGAACGAGCATTCAGGCCGCTAATCTTGGTGGCAATTTACTCACTCAAGGTATTTCGGATAACACCGGCCAGCCAGTGATTAACGCGGAGTCGCTCAAGGTAGGTTTCTTCACTCACGTCATTCAATTACCCGAGTCTGATCCCCAGTTCGCTATTTTAGAGGCCAACAAGCAAAGCTTTAACCGTCGACTGAGTCAGGATATTAATCGCCGCCTCATCAGTATCAAGCGCTCGGGTCGTCGTCCGACCAAAATTGTCATCACGGGTCGCAGTAGCCAAGTTCCTGGATTAAGCCAACAGTTGAGCGAAGCACTCGCTTTACCCGTCGAAGAATTTAATCCGCTCGGTGTTATTTCACTGAGCTCGGATATTAATGCCGAATATGTCATGCAGCATATTCACCAGCTTTCGGAAGTAGTGGGAGAGGCCTCACGATTACTTTCACCGGCGGCACTCGGCGTTAATTTAATTCCTCGCGATATCGCCAGACAAATTAGTTTCGAATCACAAAAAATTAAATTCGTGGTCGCTGCTCTGCTCCTCGCACTCGCCCCGGTACCTATCTTGTTCACGCTCAATGCTGGGGTTGATTATAATAAAGAACAAACCAAGACACTTAAGAAAAAATCGGATGAACTGATTAATTACCAGAAGACGATTAAACAAACCCGAGAAGATTCTCTAGTGGTCTTAGCGGTTAATGAACAATTGGAGTTTGTGGTTTCCAGTTCACCAAACTGGCCAATTTTCCTCGCTGATTTACAGTCAAGAGTACTCACCGCTAAGAATACTTGGATTGAGGAATTACGGGTTCGTCGAGAGCCCGCCGTCATCGCCACGACTAGTACAGATCCAGATGCTTCGAGGGTCGCGACTAACGTTACCAAAATCACGATCACGACCCGCACCTTGTTGGAAAAAGTTCCCCCTGGAAAATCTTTCAAGGCCCAAGAATTTAAAGAGCGTAAAGCTACCTTATTAGAAAACCTTAAGAAATCCCCCTTCGTTGCCGAAATTCCTGAAGATGAAATTAAAGTAGATTTCACTAAGGAGGCTAATGTTCCACGTACCACTCTCACGCTGGTAATTAAATCCGAAAAAACTCTTTAATTTCCATGGAAAATTTTAAAAAGAATAAAGGCTTTTATATCCTTATCATCCTGCTCGCCCTTGGTTTTGTGGCCGGCGTAGTGCTTTGTTTTTTGAGCAATAACAGTCGGGTGGAAGAAGAGAAGAAACTCAAAAATCAATTAAGCAGTTATCGTACGCTATTGAAGGGCCAGGAAATTATTTCTGGCGTGCCTCCTGTTTCTCTGACGACAACAAATGTCAGTGCCTCGAAGCAAGACTACGATGCACTGGTAAAGCAGCGCGACGATCTTCGCTTGGCTATTTCCGCAGTGTCGACCAACCGTTTTGTCGGGAAGGAAAACTTAGCGAGTTCCGATTTGGCTTCATCGATCAAACAGAATGTGGACGAGTGGACCAAGTTAGCTGCGGATAAAGATATTCGTATGCTCGCTAATGAAAAATGCGAATTCGGTTTTCGCCGATACATTCGCAACCCGGGTACGTCTCCTAAAGGTGCGACCTTAGCCAAGGTTGACCAACAATTACAAATTATCGATTTTTTGTATAAGACTCTCGTCGACTCTCGTCCTAACACGCCTAATCGCAGTCCGATTTTATTACAGTCTATCGATCGCGAACCGATTGAAACTTATGAAGTCATCGCTGCCGGAAAACCCAACGCGGGTACTTTTGGACCCGTGGAAGGCGCGCGCGGTGAAAATGACGAATTTACACCTACCCGTACGCTCCGTAATCCTCCCTTGGTTGATGGACTTTCTTTCCGAGTTCGTTTCATCGCAACGACTCCCACGCTGCGCACGTTCATTAACAAAATTAGAACTAGTGGACGTCCGATTGTCATCACTTCGATTGAAATTAATAATCCTCAGCCCGAGTCGCTGAAGGTTTTAGGAACCAATGCGATTGCCAATATGGGTGTTGCTAACTTGGTTGCCGCCGAGCCTTTAGACTTTACCGCCTCTCCTGTTTTAGGTTCCTCCGCGACTCCAATAGCTCCAGCCAAGGAAGAACGTAAAGTGGTTGTTCACCAAAACTTTTCCGAAATGACTCTACAAATCGATTATCTTTCGGCTCCTGAAGATAAGCCCGCTGCCGACGCTGAGCCTAAAAAATAAAACTCCCACTCAACTATGAATTTCAAAAAAGACGTGTTAGCTGTTTTAATCGCACTGGTCGTATTTATTTTGGCAGGCCTAGGCTGGTTGGCTTTGAGTGAAGGTCTGGCTGGCGTAAAGCCGTTGGTTCCAGCGGATGAGGATCGTGAAAAAGCGATTCCCGAATTAAAACAATCTGCCGCCGGTGTTGAATACCCCACGACCCCTAAATTAGTTTTCAATTCAGAGATTAAAGATAATTGGCTGGCTCCCGAAGAAAATGACGACGGGTGGGATTATGATCTCTTCACCACTATTGATATCGCCTGGGATCCTTCCCAAGCCGAGTACGTTCCAGCGAACAAGAAGGTGATACCTCTGCCACCCTTTGGAGTTTCGCTGGTCAGCGTTGGTCACCCCACTTACCCCTACGTCTTGCGCTCCACCGTTGCTGGAAAGTCTGGCAAGGAAGAGGACAGGGAGTTTTCCATTGAGAATACCCAAACCAAGGAATGGTTTGAGAAGTGTCGCTTAAAGCGTCCTCTGAACGATAAGACTCCGGTCTATCCCCTCGAGTATAAGGTCGTTAAACAGCCGGATGGCTTTCAACAAAAGATTTTGGTATTAGATGATAGATTATTGGGTCGCAAGGTTACCATTAACGATGAAAAACCGCTCGAGTTTAAGGATACAATCAACGTGGTTATTGCCGCAACCGATGACCCAGCCAAATCATGGACTTTCCATAAGAAAGGCGATGATTTTAAGCACGAAAAAGCCCATTACATTATCAAAGACATTGACTTAGTAAACAAGACCGTGACCGTTGAGAAGAAGTACGTTCTCGACCCCAAAAAGGGCCAAAGATCCGACCAACAGGTTTTATCCCTACCTGCTCCCGTAGACCCCAAATCTGCGACCCCCACTTCCAAAGAAAAAGACAAAACCAAACTTACTAAATAAAATACCCTTTAAGCTCCGATGAAAACTATCACACGTAACACATTTGCTTGGGCCTGTCTCGCCGCAGTCATTGCGGTTGGCTCGCTGATCGCTCAGGACAGCGATCCGATTAAGCAAAAGACCCAAATTCTTTCCGAGGCACTCAAGGCCCGCGAAGAAGGCGACTTAAAAACCGCACGCGCCCGCTATGAAGCGCTCCAAAAATTAGATCAAGCGGACGAAGGTGCCAAAGAGGGCTTAGCTTCGGTTAACGCGGCTATCTCCGCCGCTGAAGCAACTAAGTCGGGCACTCCCGTTGTCGCAGAACCTGTTGTGGTCAAATCCAGCGAGCCAGCTAAACCCACCGATCTCATCACCACTGTTGAATCATCTCACCAAAATCTCTATCGCGAAGTTGAGACTGCCATCGCTAAGGCTAAGGAATCAGCCGACCAAGCAAATTACAAAGAAGCACTCAGAATCCTCGATGGTGCTAATGGTGCCCTTCCTAGCAATCCAACCGCACAGACATTACGCGACGAAATCGCGCTTACTCGCCAAGACATCTTAGGTCGTCGCGAAGCGGGTGACCAAGGAACCGATGCTATTGCGCGTGCTGAAATTGACCGCATTGCCAAATTAAATGATGTTAAGATCAGCGCTTCGACGGCGCTCGTTGTTGAGGCCGAAAACTTAATCCGTGATGAAGATTATGACGCCGCGAAAGAAAAATTAGATAAGGCCAAACAGGGTCTGCCTAATAACATCGCTACCGCGAAACTCGCTGCCCGCATCAAAAATGACGTAGCCGCTATTTATTCTCGTCGTGCCCTCGCCGCCATTGAGGCCCGCGAGATGACCAAGGCCGATGGTTACATCAAAGATTTCGAAAACTTAAAAGTGGATGAAGCTACGGCAGTCGCACTACGTGCAGAATTTAACGACAAGAAGTCCGATCCCACCTACCGCAATATTGAAGACCTTTCACCTGGTCTCCGCGCTAAAGATCAAAAAATCGAAGAACTCTTAGTTAAGGGTCGCGCGCGTTATCTCTACGGAGATTACACCGGTGCGCTCGACGTTTATCGGGAAGTTCTTCAGTACCAGCCAAACAACTCGGAAGCTAAAGCTTTCCAAGTTCGTATTCGTCAATTCGTCTCCGAAAATTCTGGTGCATGGAATCGTGGCGTTACCAAAGGTAAGATGTTCGAGTTACTCGACGAGAGTTGGAAACTTCCTGAAGTCTACAACCGTGAAGTAACAGGCACCACGGGCAAGACCGATACGGATCCGACCATTGATAAGCTCCGCTCAATCACTGTTCCAGAAATCAATATCCGCGACATGCCATTTGATCGCGCGATTACCCAACTCATCAACATTTCCCAATCCTACGATAAGGAAAATAAAGGTGTGAACATGGTGGTGATTGATCCAGACCGTAAGAATCCTTCGGTGAATATGACCCTGCGTAATGTCTCTTTAGAGAAGGCGATCGATTTAATTACTAAGCAGGTCAACTTCACTTACACCATCAATCAAGGCATTTTAGAAATTCGTCCTGATTCTGGTTCGAACGATTTAGAAACTGAATTCTTCCCACTCAGTTCCGCTGCTGAAACTAAGATGACTGGTCTTAATACTGGAGTGTCTGCTTCGACCACCGGTGGAGCCGCTAATCCATTCGGCGCAAGCTCTACCACGGGCGCAGGCTCTGGTGATGTTAACCCTCGCAATGAAGGTATCAAAAACTTCTTAACTCGCTCGGGCGTATCGTTCGAAGTTCAGGGTGCGGTGCTTAATTATGATGGTACGACACTCATTGTTACGCAGAATCGTAAGAATCTTGAACGCATCCGTAATATTCTTCGTCGTTACTCTGATATCAAACAGGTTCACATCGAAGCTAAGTTCATCGAAGTTTCCGAATCTTCACTTAATGAGTTGAGCAGCAATCTGCGCCTATCAAATGCCAACGGTGTTCGTGCCCAAACTAATCTCCGTTCAATTAATGATGTGTTCGGAAGCAATTCAACATCGATTGATGGACAGATTCTCAGTGGCACACCTCCTTTAATTACACCTATAAAAAACTTACCTCCAGCATTCCCTACTGCTAATTACGGAGGTAAATTAGCTAATTTTGGTGGTGACAGTGGTATTGCTAGCCAAATTGGAACCATTGGTTCTTATGACCTCTCGATCTTCCTAAAAGCTATCGAGCAAAACTCTGGTGCAGACTTAATGTCCGCTCCAAGTCTCACGGTGTTAGATGGTAAAACGGCGATTGTTAAAATTGCTCAATTACTTCGCTATCCTCAGTCGTACGGCGACGTCCAAGCCCAGGTTTCTGCGGCCACCACAACGGGTGGCGACGCTGTTGCGATCACCGCTGGTACTCCTCAAGACTTTACCGTACAAGACGTGGGTGTGACTTTAGAAGTCACTCCAACCGTCGGTGCCGATGACTCAATCGCCCTCAATCTTAAACCTAAGGTCGTTGAGTTCGAAGGCTTCGTTGAATACGGCGGAACCTCGATTGCTATCTCTGGTGGGATAACTGTCTCAGTGCCTTCTGGTTTCTTCCAACCTATCTTCACCACCCGCGAAGTAACAACCGACGTTACAGTATTCGACGGTGCTACGGTAGTCATCGGTGGATTAACCCGCGAAGAAGTTAAGACCGTGAACGACAAGGTTCCAGTCTTGGGCGACATTCCTCTCCTTGGTAACGCTTTCCGATCCAACAGTAAGTCTACCGTTAAACGTAACCTCACTGTGTTCGTTACTGCTAACCTCGTTTCCCCAGGTGGTGCGACCCTTCGTAGTAACTACCCAGGAATGCGTGCAGGTTCGACCTTCTCCAATCCAGTCATCCTTTCCCCAGGTGGTGCTGTTTACCGCGAGCCTATCGAGGTTAACAATACTCCGGCCGCTCCTACTGCTCCAGCTCCTGCAGCACAGTAGTCGATAAAAGGAAGTAGGTTTTAAATCGGGCCCACCTTCGCGGTGGGCCTGCTTTTTTCTGGAGGTGTGGCTCACTTCGGAGAAACTAATGCCCATGCGCTGGCTGCTTGTAGATGGATTTAACTTGGTGTTTCGAAGTCACTTCGCGATGGAGCGTTCCAATCTGCGACGTCAATCCGACCAATTTCCGACGGGTGCCCTCCATGGCTGGATAAAATCGCTGCAAGATTTACGCGAAGGTCAAAAGCCCGATCGATCGGTCGTGTTTTTTGATTTAGGTGGGTCGGATCGACATCTCGCCGTTTTACCTGAGTACAAAGGTCAACGTGATGATACTCCCGAAGATATTATTTTACAGCTGCCTGAAATTAAAAAACTGACCGCCCTTTTGGGATTTGAGGTAATCGAAAAGCGCGGAGTAGAAGCTGATGATTTAATCGCTGCTGCTGTACAGAAATTATCTGCCCAGGGGCACGAATGTATTATTGTCAGTGCCGATAAAGATTTTGGACAATGTGTTGGCGGAACAGTTACCCAGTTATCACCGCCGCCTACGGCAAATCCAGCAATGGGCTGGAGGCATTTAGATGCTGCTGGTGTGGAAGAAAAATTTGGAGTGCCGCCCAGTTTGATTGCCGATTACCTCGCACTCATTGGGGATACTTCCGATAACATCCCCGGCTTAAAAGGGGTGGGACCGAAGACCGCTGTGAAGTGGCTCAAGCAGTATGGAGGATTAGAAGCTGTTTTGGCAGCGGCTGACACGATTGAGCCAGCGCGTTTTGCGGAACAGATAAAGACCGAAGCGGATC
Organism: Opitutales bacterium; assembly: GCA_040398005.1. GTDB lineage: Bacteria > Verrucomicrobiota > Verrucomicrobiia > Opitutales > UBA953 > UBA953. The sequence goes on along the minus strand of JBBAUX010000003.1, from coordinate 62,721 downwards.
GTATTCGTAGCAATTTAAGTTTGGTGAGATTCCAAACGCATTTTGAAGTAGATCTTGGAGGCTCAGCCACTGAGGACACGGCGGCGGTTGCTGAATTCCTTCTGGCGATGGAAATGCATTCCACTTTAAGAAGGTATCAAACGAAGCACGGGCTCGTGAGTCCAGAAGTAGAGAAAGTTGCTCCACCTCCGAAGCCCAAACCTTCCCAAGGAGAATTATTCTGATAAATAAAAAAGCCTGTCTCGCGACAGGCTTTTTGGTGGAAGCAGGAAGGCCTTAGGCTTTTTTGGGCTTAGGTGCTTCAGTCTTAACTGTTTCAAACTTAGGCGCAATCGCAGCAGGCACTGGTGCAGGCGCAGCGGCGGTGGCAGGCTTAGCTCCTTTGCTGCTTTCTCTTTTTTCTACGTAACGCTTTAATTCTTCTTCTAAGAGAGCTACCCATAAAATTCCGCCGAGGTTCTCGACCACAATATCATTCGTGAAGATACCGTAGGTTTTTAACATCAATTCAGCGTTGGTTTGCAGGGACTTGGTGACTTTCTCAATTTCGTCTTGGACGCGCTTTTTGGCCTCGGCATCAACGGCGGTTTGTTCAGCAGCACGGAGTTGAATCAGGCTGTTTTGTTGGGCCTGTACAATGCGTAGATTGCGCTCAAGGAGGGGGATTTGATCGCCTTCAACGGTTGAGAGCAGAATTAACTTTTGGTTACCACGGGCCACAATGTCGGACTCTTTGAAGTCAGGCCCTTTACGTAATTGAGCGATGATATCATCGGTAACGGGTGAGAGGAGTCTGATTTTGGTGTTTTGGAGGAAGTGTGGGCGGAGAATCCAGTCATCAGTCTTGGTCTTATAAACCAATTCAAATTCGGCATCATTTTTGCGATAGTTTTGTAATTCGGTATCACGTGCCTTGGTTAAAACATCCTTCTCATTAGGCGTGACCGCTTGTTCGATGCGTTGTGCGAGCTGTACGACCTTGGCGCTATGATTGCGCATGACTTCGAGATCTCTTTGAAATCTCAACATCGTGTTCGCTTCACTGATTTCTAACCAGCGAATGAAAACTTTGTTATCGTGGGTCAGCAGGTTGGTATCCACTTCGGTTGAAGCGGCTGGCGACTTTTTTGATTCGGTATCGGTGGATTGGGTCATGATAGTTTAGGGGTAAATTATTTTTTATCGGACTTGGTTTCAGTCTTGGCGTCTTTGCCATCAATCTGGCTTTGCAAATTCTTTTGCTCTTCATCGGAGAGCAGGGTGTAAAGTTTGGCTTGGGCGGTCTGGATATTAAATTCGTTAGGGATTTCGTAACCGCGCGACTTCTTAAAGTCTTCCAAGCTCTTATTTACTTCTGCTTGGGTATTTTTAATGGCTTCTTCGATTTTCTTTTTATCTTCGGCTTTGGTGAAGCGCGGTTGAGCTTCGACGAGTTGTTGGAGTCCGCGTTTGGCTTCTAAGACGCGACGCACTTGTTGCTGGAAAGCTTCAACTTCAGCGGCGCCCTTGATGGTTTCTTTGAGAATGAGCTTTTTGTCATCGGCGTTCGTAATTACGGAGTCGGCTTTAAAGTCTTTAGCTGCAGCTAATTTAGCGTACTCTTCATTCGTGAGGATGGTGAGAACTTTCACGGAAGTGGGCACAATGAGGTACTGGCGAGTGAGATCAAAATTGTAGGTCTTTGCCATGGTGGCATTGGTTGCCTGCAATTTTTTAAATTTACCGTCTAATTCGCGACCGCGGGCTTCTTTCTCAGGAGTGGTTAAAGCTAAATCAAGCAGCTGTTTAGTGAGGGCAGCATCCTTTTGGTCTGCCGTAATCGCTTGGGCGTCTTTTTCAAACGCTGCGAATTCTTCAGCCGACTCTATGCTCTTCACTAGGATAAATTTCTTGCCGTTGGAATCGAGCACTTCGACTTGGACGGTTTGAGGTGCTTCTGGCGCCGGGGCGGCTGGCTTGGCCTTTTCGTCTGCGAAGCAACTCAGGGATATAATCATCACACTGATTGGAAGTAATTTCATAAAGAGGTAAAATCGGGAAGGTTGATTTTATAATCCTATGAAGTGACATCTCCAGCCCAAAGAGGGACAAATTGTTACGGACTGGTGTTTTTTAGGGCTTTTTCAAAAATTAACCCCAAATCAACTTTTTCGATCTCCATTTGTAGTGCCTCATCGGCCAACACAGCCTTAACCTTAGGGTGCTCAATAAAACCACTTAAGTCATTGTTGTTCAACAACTCACGAACTTTTTTATCCTCTAGTGCTTGGTAGAGACTAGGGTAGGCTGCAAGGGCTCGGACCTCGGGCGTGTTAACCAGCCGCTTACGGGCCTCAGGATTACCCATGAGCTGCCTTAATTGCCGAATAAGGTGACTTTGCTTATCGGGCAGGGGCGACCACGTTTTAAGCCACGAAGTGATAGGTGTCTCGGCGAGGTCATTCCGAGTCTGCACCACCCAATGTTGTTCAGCAGCTTCGGGGCCACTGATCAACTCCTGAAGCGAAGCCCAGGTCGTAATAACAAGGACGAGTAGGCTGAAATAAAGTAACCCAGTCCAACAACCGACAATCGATCCCAGAATCGGACTCTCCACTTCGTCCATACCATCCGGTCTTTTGCCGAGCCACCAACTGACTCCGTAAACTAAAATCCCCGTAGCACACGATACTAGGACAACACCCGTGGCGCCACGAAGAAGCCATGGGTAAGTTGTTCCGTGAAAAAGATTATGCCCGCACTCTGGGCCCACCAGCCAACCGACAATTAATCCCACGGTTAAAGCGAACGGACCAGCGAGCTGTCGCAACGGCCCACGTTTGTATCCGCGCCATGCACCTCTCGCCATAAGAATGATCAGTAGAAAAACGGCGATCGCCGTAATCCACGACACATCAAGTGGTGGCGGTTTAATCATCATTTTGTTTCTCTAGAATTTCACGAATCACAGATTCTTGATTCTCAATACTTTCTGCGAGGTGAAATTGGACGAGTGCACGGTGTAGATTGTGCCCAGGTTTACGTACCTTAAAATATACATCGCCTCTCAAATGATCCGTCAAAAATCTTATCCCTAATTCTACGGTGATGGTGTGCAGGGCGGTCCAAAGATAAGCTATTTCCTCAGTATTTAGCAGGTTTTCCGCTTGGGATTTATAGCCATCAAAAAACGCCGAAAGTAAATTTAAGTCTAAGCCGACGGACTGTAAATCGATGGGGTCTTCGCCCGCTGGATTGCACAGTGAGCGAATGGCATCAGCAATGTCATTAATAATTAATCCCGGTTGAACGGTGTCACAATCAATCAAGCAAAGACCCTGTCCAGTCTCCTCATGAATCATGACATTACCTGCTTTGGGGTCGCCATGGGTTACCGATAATTTTAATTTTCCTTTTTGCAGGGCATTTTCTAACTCGAGAATTTTTTGTTCACGCTGACCAATAAAGTTGAGCGCTTTTTGCGTGGTGGGAGAAGTGTTAATCGACATTTCCGCGCTCGGACTTTTTATCGCTTGCTCGAGTTCTAAAAGGGCATGCGAAGCGACATGAAAATTCGGCAGGGTGTAGTTTAATTGCTGATAGGGCAGGGTGCTCACCATGTGATGGAAGTGTCCCAGCGTGGCCCCTACTTCAAAGGCGTGCTCCAGGCTTTGCACAGATTCAAAGACCACTCCTGCTTCAATAAATTTTAGGCCCCGCCAGAGATCACCCTGCTCATCGAGTACGTAATCCTCTCCGGTTTTTGTTTTTATAATTTGGATGAATTCCCAGGGACGATCGGATTCCTCAATTTCTTCATTAATTATTTTTATACAATGCTCCGAAAGTACGCGGAGATTTTTCATGATAATCTCAGGCTGTGGAAAAACATTTTTCTTAATCCGCTGAATAATGATACAGAAATTACCAAACTCCGCTTGGTAGCCCCCTAAAAAGGTATCATTGATATTACCGCTACCCACCGGGCGAATAGACAATAACCGCCCGGGAACTTCAAATTGATTAGCGATTATGTCAGCACGCATGAGCGATAGGGCATATTTAGGTCGATTTTTTACAAGAAGCGAGGGGATTTCCTCGATGCCGAGGCTTGATTTTAGTTTTCATACTCTCATCTTCAACATTTCTCCGCACCGCCACCTTAGCTCAGCTGGTAGAGCATCTCATTCGTAATGAGAATGTCGCCGGTTCAAATCCGGCAGGTGGCTCCAGTGCAGAGAAAAATTTCGTAGCTCATTTGCTAATCTCGCTAAAACCTTAAACTTTAAACTATGACTCGTCGACCCAAGTCACCCTTGTCTAGCCGTGATCTCTCACGCAGTTACGATAAGAATTTTAAGGCCGATGACGCTTATCGGGCGACCTTGCCTGATATGCAGAATAAAGACTCCTCACAAATCCAAGGCGCCAACGTCCCCATTCAGCACGTTGGTATTTCTGGTTTCCGTTTACCGATGTTAGTCGCTGCTCGCGATGGTAAACCGATCCCGCTGGAATGCACCATCACGGGCACCGTTTCTCTCGCTGCTGATCGCAAGGGTATAAACATGTCGCGCATCATGCGCACGTTCTACGAATTTAAAGATCGTGTACTCTCACATGAATTACTCGAAGAGATTTTAATTCGTTATAAGAAGGACCTCGACTGCAGTCGTGCGCGAATCTTAGTCGAACTGCGTTATCCTATTTTACAAAAATCACTGCGCTCGGGTCTCGAAGGATGGCAATATTACCGCGCGATGTTAGAAGGAGCCATTGATGACCTCGATCGCGTTCGTCGCTATATCCATTTAGATTTCGTTTATTCATCAGCGTGCCCTTGTTCGGCTGAATTAACCGAACACGCCCGCGAAGAACGCGAGGTTTACGGTATTCCTCACTCGCAACGCTCCAAGGCCCGCGTGATTGCCGAGGTTTCTCCGGCCAAGAGTTTATTTATCGAAGACATGCAGGAACTTTGCCTCGCCGCGATTCACACCGAGACTCAGGTCATGGTGAAACGCGAAGATGAACAAGCTTTCGCTGAATTAAACGGTGCTTATTCTAAGTTTGTTGAAGACGCCGCGCGTGTGATTTACGAACAATTCGATCGCGACTTACGGGTGCGCGACTTCGTCATCGCCTGTTCCCATTTAGAGTCCTTGCACTCCCACGATGCTGTTTCGGTAATTAATAAGGGTATGCCCAGCGGACTTTCGGCTGATTTCAGCCAATTTAGAGATTTGATTTGTTAATTTTCTGACGGCTTGCCCAATCTCTGGCAGCCGCCTAGGTTTGTCGGAATGAGGGGGTAGCTCAGCTGGATTAGAGCAGCAGCCTTCTAAGCTGCGGGTCGCGGGTTCGAGTCCCGCCCTCCTCACCACTTTATCGGACAATACGCCAACATAGGTTGGGCTTGTCGCCTTCCTCGCATTTTTGCATAAATAAATTATGCAAATTCACGTCGCCCGCGATTCTTCATCGCTCGGAGTATTTTCCGTAGCTGAGGTTATCTCGGGTCTCCAGAGCGGCCGATTTTTAATGACCGATCTCGCCTGGCGCGAAGGGATGTCCACTTGGGTGATGCTCGCTCAGTGGAGTGAGTTCATCGGAGTGATATCCGCTGTTCCGCCCGACGTTATTCCACGGTCGAATAATCTTTCTACCACAGTGCCTTGGGAAAAATCACCCTCTCTCGGAAGTTATTTTGAAACCATCAAGGGTGCGATTCTCAGTCCCTACGCCACCTTTGCTTCGGGTGCTTTTGGTTTTAAACAGTACATTGCCTTCGCCTACATCACCGCCTTACTTTTAGTACCGTTCAGTATTTTTGGACAGATGCACACGGCTGAGATTAACCTGAACATTTCCGAATTTTTGTCGTCCGTAGATTCCGTTAAGTTTGCGGATGCTATTCACCAACTCGAAAATTCAAGCACCGCCCCTGCCGCCGCATGGTTTGGAGTTATTTGTTATACCGTTTTCTATCCATTCTTTATTGCGCTCTTCGGAGTTTTTCTCTGGTTAGGACTAAAATTATTTAGAGAAAATATAACCCTCGAACAAACGGTGGTAGCTTTAATTATCAGTCTCTCCGCTGTGAATATAGTCTCCGCCCTGATTCTTCTTACGGCTCCTTATAAAATATATTTTTTCTTGGTAGCCCTCTCCGCCATTCCTTCGATTATTATTTCCTGCCGGGCTACCGCCGCAGTTTTAAAGGTAAGTCCGCTAAAAGTTTTTGGGGTATGGTTCTTATGGGGGCTCGTGAGCTGTTGCTGTTGTTGTGGTCTGGGGTTCGCTCTTGGTGGATTGGCTAAAGTCGCTCTATAATGATTCGGTTTGTTCGTCGACCTGCTTTCCTCGGGGAAACGAATCACGAGCTCGTTTGGCCTTTAGTTTTTATCACCTTTAACCTTTTCGCTTTTATCTTTTTTACGCTCGGCGGAACTTCGCTTGGTTGCCTATTCTTTAATTTTACCGGTATCCCTTGTTTAGGTTGTGGCGCCACCCGCTGCGCTCGTGAACTAAGTCACCTCGATTTTTGGTCGGCCTTTAAATATAACCCAGGGGTTTTCACCCTCTATTTTCTGGGGTTTATTTGGACGATTTATTCCGCCGTTTTTTGGCTTCGTCGAGACCACTTACGACTTCGCTTAGTGATCTCCGAAAATAACCGCAGTGTACTTTTAAAGATTCTATTCTTAGTCTTGTTAATCCACTGGTTGTGGCAGTGCTATTACCTTCGAAAATAAATGAGTAAGATTTTAAAATTTTTAGGTTGGGTTCTGTTAATTTCATTAGGGTTAATTTTTATAATCCTTGGAGTTTACCTATTTTCCGACCCACCGCAGAAGATTGCTATCGAGCAGCGGGCTATCGATGTCGTTGATAAAGTAAGAGAAGATCAAACTACGCCCGATAGTGTAATCCGGGTTTTAGATCAGGTTGTAGACCAAACGATTGTGATCACCGGTGACGTGGTGCCAGCGCCCGAGCCCGATGCCCATGCTTTCGCTCCCTACGGCGAGCCCGCAGATAAATCGGGCCTTAAGCATTTAGTGAATCAGGGATATTCTGTGGGCTACGACGATATCGTGCCCACCGCGCGTTGGTCCTCCTACCGCGTTTTTCCGTATCAGGATGTGCACCTCCCACGTCCCTCATCTTTTTATGTCGATACCAGAACTTCGGCTAAAGTATCCACCGAAGAATATGTTCGCTCGGGGTATGACCGAGGTCACCTCGCCCCTAATTACGCAATCTCAGTTTGTTACGGCGCCGACGCCCAAAAAGAAACCTTCTTCCTCTCTAATATTGTTCCACAACTCCACGCTTTGAATGCCGGACTTTGGAAAGATATCGAGCAACGAATTGTGAAACGCTACGTGCAACGCTACGGCGAAGTCTGGGTCCAGGTGGGTCCCGTTTACAGTGCTCGTCCAAGAATGATAGGCCGAATTCCGGTGCCCGACGAATTCTGGATGGTAATCTCTGAATATGATGAAGAAAAGAAGGGTATACGTGCGATTGCTTATCTGGTTCCGCACGAAGAAAAATGGAGAGATACAGAATTAACTCGTTACGTTGTGAGTATCCGACGAATCGAAACCCTCACGGGATTAAATTTCTTTCCCAAACTTCCCCAGTCCACGCAGGATAAATTAGAAACCGCTGTAGCTCCGCGCGCATGGTAAAATTATTTTAATTTTTGTAAGTCACGCGCTGCGATTAAGCACACGCAATCCAGTCCATCTTGCGTGGCCAACCAAACCATGGGCAACTTCGGCCAATGCTTATGTATGGCCTTACGCAATCCACCTACTTCAATTAACAAAATACCATTCGGATTTAATTTCTTCGCCGCTTGTTTCAGTAATTTCCGAATGACTCCCAGCCCGTCTTTCTCTGATACTAAAGAAATCTTAGGTTCTTTTTTAAATTCTTCGGGCAGTTTTTTATAAACCGACTCTGGTTCGTAAGGCGGATTGCTTACAATGAGGTCGTAATTTTTACCCGACATCAGCGCGGTCATGGTGTCGGTCTTAAATAGCTTCACGCGTTTTTCTAAGCGGTGCTTTTTAACATTAATTTTTGCAACCTCGAGGGCATCGCCCGAAAGATCCGTCGCATCCACTTGAGCGTTGGGGAAATATTTAGCCAGTAAGATGGCAAGGCAGCCAGATCCCGTACAGATATCAGCAACGCGCTTTATCGTTTTAACCGGTGGCAACCATTGCGGGATAATTTCGGGAATCAGTTCCACGAAGTACGACCGCGGAATGATGACGCGTTCATCCACTTTAAATTTTAATCCACCGAGCCAAGCTTCTCCGATGAGATAAGCCGTGGGTATTCGTTCCAAAATGCGTCGACCGAGTAACTCGACAAAGCGATTTTTTTCTTTTTCCGTTAGCTCACGCTTAAAGCACTGAGGCAATTTTTCCCAAGCCAGCCCGGTGGCAGCTGACATGAGGGTCAGCGACTCCTCTTGTTCGTCGACAAAGCCTTGTCCGTGGGCCACGCCCTTCGCCTTTAATAATTTATTCGCGAATTGCAGATAGTCGCCACCCGTTCGCAGTTTTTTACTTTCTGTACTGCGGAGACGAGAGCTAGAGCTCATGGCGATTTTTTCCTTGGGCCTCAACTCAGCGGTGAGGCTGACCAGAGTTCCTTAGGAGTGCGTTCAAAGAAATCTTCCAGATACTTCGTGGTCGCACCTCCTTGGCGGAACACGGGATCTTTCATAATCGAACGACAAACGGGAATGGTGGTATGGATACCGCGAATGATATATTCACCCAAGGCGCGGTGCATACGGTCGAGAGCTTTCTGACGGTTGGAGCCGACCGAGATAAGTTTAGCCACCATGGAATCGTAAGTAGGAGGAATCGTGTAACCGGAGTAACAGTGGGAGTCTACGCGAACACCATGACCACCGGGAGTGTAATAAAGTCCGATCGTTCCAGGGCTGGGGGCGAAGTTACGCGCAGGGTCTTCGGCGTTGATTCGACACTCAATCGCGTGGCCAGTGATTTTAATATCTTTTTGGTTAAGCTCTAACTTTTCTCCACAAGCGATTAAAATTTGTCGGCGAACTAAGTCGATGTCGGTGACTTCTTCCGTCACACCGTGTTCTACTTGAATACGGGTGTTCATTTCCATGAAGTAGTACTTCCCATTCTTATCGACCAGGAATTCGATTGTGCCTGCGTTATGGTAGCCAATCGATTCCGTTAAGCGCACTGCCACTTTACCCATTTCTTCACGTAGTTTCGGGGTGAGGAAAGGAGAGGGTGATTCTTCAATGAGTTTTTGGTGGCGACGCTGCACTGAGCAATCGCGTTCACCGAGGTGAATGACTTTACCGTGTTCATCGGCCAACATCTGAAACTCAATGTGACGAGGTTGTTCGATATATTTTTCAATATAAACCGAACCATTTCCAAAAGCTTTTTCGGCTTCAGCTCGGGCGGCTTCAAATTCCTTACCGAAAGCGGCAGCATTGTGTACAATGCGCATCCCTTTTCCGCCCCCACCCGCGACGGCTTTAATGATGACCGGAAAACCAATCCGTTGAGCTTCCTTAACCGCTTCACGTTGATTATCCACGGGACCATCGGTGCCAGGAACCGTAGGAACCTTATATTTAGCAGCGGTCTGACGGGCCACGGCTTTGTCACCCATCATCCGAATCGCTTCAGGACGGGGACCAATAAATTTAATATTAGCAGACGCACACTTTTCAGCGAAGCCTGCGCGTTCGGATAAAAATCCGTAGCCCGGGTGAATCGCATCTACGTTAGTAATCTCGGCGGCAGAAATAATACGATCCTCGCGGAGGTAAGAATCTTTGCTCGGTGCTGGTCCGATACACACAGCCTCGTCGGCTAACTGAACGTGCATCGACTGTTCGTCAGCTTGAGAGTAAACCGCGACGGTCTTGATGCCTAGCTCACGGCAGGCACGAATAATGCGAAGGGCGATTTCGCCACGATTGGCGATAAGGATTTTATTCATCGGATAAATTCGGTAATCAGCCTACCTTCACGCGGAAGAGGGGCTGGCCGAATTCCACGGATGTTCCATTGGCCACGAGACATTCAACAATCGTGCCAGCGATTTCAGAAGGAATCTCATTCATCACCTTCATCGCTTCGATGATACAAACGGTGCTATCCACCTTAACCTGTGAACCGACGACCACGAAGGCTGGGTTCTCGGGTGAAGGGGTGGAGTAATAGGTCCCGACCATGGGTGAATTGATAGTTTTGACGTTGGGGTCAGCTACCACTGCCGCAGGAGCTGGGGCAACCGCTGGGCTGGGTGCACTTGCCGTAGCAGGTGTATAGGCAACGGGTGCCGCTGGGGCGGATGCTACGGGCGCAGCACGTCCACCCACATCACGCTTGATGCGTAATTTGAATTCTTGGTCTTGGATTTCGAATTCGGAAAGGTCCGATTTCTTCATTAAATCCACGACTTGTTTGATCTTAGTTAGGTCCAATGTTTTGTCCTCCGTGAGGGGGTTTCACGATAGATACATCGGGTCCTAGCAACTAATCAACATCTCATTCCATCAAACTATCAGGAATTTTACCTAAGTCTTTCTTAATAATGGACTTAAAGAATAATGACAACCAGGGCGGATTGGCATCGCTTTTTGGGGTCGAAATAGGCCCTTTTACCGTAATTTTGGTATTATTTACCAGATTTCGGCTCAAATTCAGTAATTGTAGGGGGGTAGAGCTACTAGACTTTGGAACCGTGAACTGACCGTTAAAATCCACTTCAGAATCCTTAAGATGAACCTCCCCATTGAGGCCAAGATAGGACTGAGATCCCATAATCATGAGGTCAGGAAAGTAAGCCGTGCCCTCTGCACACCCGAAGTGGCCGTTGATGTGGTCAAGCGTGTAGGTGGTGGCTTCGATGCCGAGGGATTCTAGAATAGTCGACAGTCCTCCGAGCAAGCGGATTTTTTTTAAATCGGGGCTATAGAGATCAAATGACCCAAGGCCTTTAACCTCCGTGGGGTTATCGATATCCACGGTACCATGGAAGTCAAAGTTTAGGTTAGATTCGGGTTTAAACATTTCCACTGATCCAGCCTTAACGCCTTTTAATTTTTCAGTCAGGCGCGTGATTTTTAAAGTATCACAGTTTTTTAGTTCTAAAAAGATTTCCGCTTCGTGAGGCGTTTTTCCGTTGAGTTCGAATTTCACATTTCCATCCGCCAGAATAAAACTCGAACGCGCCGAAATAATATTATTCTTACTCACTACATTGATTTTGAAATTTCGACTCTCAACTCCCCATGCTTTAAACGGCTCGATGCATTCCGCGTTCGCCTCAACATTTAGTCCATTTTCCGTAGGCGTAACGAATAGGTCAAATGAATGACTCCCGGGTAGCTCAATCTTTTTCAAAATTTCAGCAATGTTATCCGCACTGCAGTCCGCCGCAATCCACGGCTGCAGATTGCCCCGCAAAGAAATCACCGGACCAGCCAGCGCGGCGGGTTTACGCCAATCCCACGCCACACTCCCATGCACTGCGCCATCCTCTTCCGACTTTCCTCCAGCTAATTCTTCAATCCCAATTCGAGTGTATTCCGAACTGGTATCTACGGATAGCGTCACCCGCCGAAAAGGTGCAGTTAATAAAGTGAAATCATCCATGCGGACCCGCCCTTTAACATCCGCCGATAGGTTTCCCCAGCGCCCAACCACATCGATTGTCGCCCGAGGATTTTTTTTAATCTCAAACATTTTCCACGTATCAACCCACCACTGTCCCAGGATTTCATTGAGAGTATCGGGGTGAACATCGCCGCGGAGTCGCAAATTAAATTCGCCTCTGGGTTCCAAGGCACAATCCAACTCGCCGCGTATCGTGGTGAGTTGTAAGTTTCTTAATTGAAGCGGGAAGGGCTTCCGCTCAGGCGAAAAAGAAAATCGGGTGACCATCGCGAGGTCCTGATTCGACGACAGACTTTTTTGACTGATGCCGAGGGCGTCTAAACCGGTGAAACTGATTTCACCTTCGGCCCACTTAAATTGTTGGCCATGTTCAATCTGGGTTTGCGATAAACCGATGTAGCCATCCAGTTTAACGCGCGATTGTTTAAGTAGCTCTTTGATACTCGAAAACGCATTCAACTCGCTGGCAGAGATTTGCGCATAATTAATTTTCCAGGAGAAATCACCCACCGGACTAGTCGCCGAGTTTATCCAACTGAGTTCACCCACGGCTTCGGACTCGCGGCTCTGACTTTCGAAAACTGCTCGAATGCCGGCCATTTCATTAATCCGTTGCGGCGTAAACTTCGCCCAGAATTGAATACCGTCTAATTGGGGCAGGGAACCGTCGACCCCAATAATGTGTCCAGTGATCGAGCGATTTTGATCCGCTCCACTCATTTCAACCAGGATATGTTTAATGCTATAGTTTTTATAACTTAAATAATCTACCGCACTTTGCAGTGACCATTGTTCAATGAGTCCTTTCTTGTTGATTTGAATGCGGCCAAGTATCTCTAAGGTGCGTGCTTGAAAGTTTGCGATACTCGTTGTGCTCACGTGATTAGCTAACACGGCTTGGAGTTTAAGTTCTGCTCCGCCCGTGGCCTTACCATTGGCATCCATTTGAATCGAGCCCCCTCCTGCTTCTTTGGCCAGTGCCACTATTTCTTCCAGAGCGCTTAAGTATCTGCGGGTAGACTGAGCGATGGTTACCGTCGGCTGCGTGGATCCCTCTAAGAGATTATTTTGAATACTTAAAAGGTTAAGCGGTAATTCACCTTCCAGTGAAACAACAAAATTACCCGTCCGCGTGCGGCAAATAGGCGCTGTCAGCCAATTTCCTTTGCGTACTAAATCGATTCGCAGGTCTTCCAGTAAAAGATGCTTCTCGCCCATTTGTGAAATGCTTGCGGGGCAAAATATTTTACCGCCCCGGAGATTAAATCTTAGCGGTGAAATTTTTAGGAAAAATAGATTACTCGGAGAGATTTGAAATTCCACCCGCTCGGCCGTAAACACTTCACCAGTGATACCCTCAATTTCCACTATGATATCATCCACGGCCAAAGAAAGATCTGGCTGAATCCAAAAGTTACGTGCTTGCAGCTTAATCCCTTCTTGGGCGGCTTGATGGAGGATTATTTGACTGACACTTTCAGGTAGCCGAACAGGAATTTGATTATTAGCTACCCATAAAAGTAGTAATTGAAAGAGGAGTAAGAAAACTAAAATGGAAGTCCCGAGGCCTCGGACAATTTTTTTAAATCGACTTACCGATTTGGCTTCGCTCATCGACTGGCGTTATTTAACAGTGGGATGAGAATTTCGGCTAAAGTAGGGTCGAGCAGGAAACTGTCCTCGTCATTCTCATCACGCAATAAGACGGCGGTGTTGTTGAGTGGTTCAGTGCACCAGTAATTACGAAGCGATTCGCTGGCTCCGGTCGATCCAGCCGCCGCCTGATCGGTGATTCGTAGTAAATATTTCCATTCACCCGCGCCGATATCTCGCGTGGGAAATTCAGTCGCCTTCACTTGTGCTAAGCTGGTGGCTAGTCGACGACTGGTAGCTGCATCGAGTCTGCCCGTGCCCGCCCAGTTCCCGTCGGGTCCGAGTCGCGCCTCGCCCATCACCTTGCCATCTTTACGTTCTACCAGGCGCAGGCCGACCACTTTTGTGCCTGTGGCTAATTCATGGAGGACTCGATTTCTCCAAAACTGTGGAGCCACATTTTGGTAAGCATTACGTAGGAGCGACACTTCACAAACTCCAGCAAAAGCTGCCCCTTTTTGGTGTACTAGATAAGTTCCGGCAGGTTTGTTTTCGGGCCCTGGATAAAATGAAACCGAAATTTTTTCGCCACCAATTTCGATTTCAACTTTGTGCAACGGCACTGCGGGTAGACTCGCTGCAGGGATTAACCAAGTTTCATTCAAATTCTTTTCACCTTGGCGTAAATTAATTGCCCGAAGCTGACTTAAGTCGCCCAAGAATTCTTTGATTAACTGACTATCACCATCTCGACGCTGAATGGCGGTAGAACCAGGCACGACGGGAATTTCCCAGCGGGTATCTTTGCCGGTCGATTCAAGACGGTGTAAGGTGATGGTACGACCACCGGAGCTTAAATTAAATCCAGTGACGATTTCTGGATCGAAATCTACGGGGCGAGTTGAAGTCAGAATAGCTCGAGGATTGTACCATCCACCTAAATCTTTAGTCTCAATCAGAAACACCGCATCACTCTCGTCGAGTTTGGCCCAGCACTGTGTGGTATTTTTAACACCTTGTTTGCCAATCAGTAAAACTTGGCGACGGGAGCTACCTTCTAACGCAAGACGGATGACGGGATCAGCTAAGCCCATCTCATCGGACATTTTTTCGGCAAATTGTAGAACGCGAATATTAACTAAATTTGAGAGGGCTTGCGTGATTCTCTCAGGGTCAGCGAGGGTTTCAAAGGGTGCGGTAAACCGCCATTCTGCACCTTGTCCTCGTCGACCAGGTCGTGCCCGCTCTTCGTAAGCAAGATTAGTGACCACGTCCGCGTTATCTATTTTTCGCCGCGTGGAAATCGCGCGGACTTCAAATTCCGCAATTTCAAAAACTTTATCTACCCGATAAGTCTCGGGCTTAGCCTCGAGGGCGGCGGCCAGCGCATCGGCGACGGGAATGATTTTTTGACTGTCCGATGTTAAAATAAATAATCGCCGGGTTTCTTTGTTTTCCCCAATTTTAATTTCTTGAGTCTGGTTATTCTCCGTCACCGCCTTCAGTGTCCATCGCGGTTTTTGCAGTCCGTAGGTTTCTAAATTACTCCCGTTGGCTTTGACTTCGTTCACGGTAAAACCTTTTTCGCTATCGATAAAACGGAGTTCATCGATAATGCGTTGGACCGACCATAAATTCGCCGCCCATTTATAGGGAGAATTTACATACCAAAACGCACCTTTTTTTTCTAAGGCGATTTTTGTCCCATTATCATTAATTTCTAAACCCGTGATGCCCGTAGGAAAAAGTAAGTTTTGACTGATGGGCGCAACCGTGTGCGTGATGCTGGCACGCCAGACGAGCCCAAACACCAGGAGGTTGGCGACAAATAAGATAAGGGTGGAGCGGGCAATCCGCATAGAGCCTTAATTTCTGCGACGCCAAATAGAAATCGCAAGCCCGAGTGCTAAAACAATTGCCGGAATACAACCAAAGCGAAGGGCCAGGGCCCAAAAGTCTGCCGCCGTGGCGGTAATTTGATAGGCACTAGCAATACGAGGGGTAATCGAGACAGCCCGATCGCGGTCAGCCAACCAAGCCGCGGCCTGAATGATGAATGCCTGATTGCCCCCACGATTAATTTTTTGATTCGTAGCGATGTCGGATGAGCCAATGACCACTAAACGCCCCCCCGAACTGGTCGTGCCTTTGCGAATGCCAGCCGCTCTCTCGGCAGCCACCGCCACGCTCAGCGGTCCAGGTTGATCGCGGTTGATATCATATTTAAAAGGTCGCCGTTGATAATCGGTTTCGCCCCATGAATTATCCGAACTAAAAATAAGCGGAGTAACGGAAAGAGTGCTATCGGGAGTGCTCCCGTCATCAAACTTAACATTTCTGAAACGAGAGCCGATGATGGGCAAATCTTGTTCCTGGAGAACGCGCGTGAGCGCATTCGGCTTATCGACTAGGCGACGTAGCACAATATCGCCTTCCGCCGAACGTCCCGAGGTATCCAGCTCCTGTAGTTCGCAGTCGGGAGAAAAAATTGCCCAGTCACTTAAAATCGTATCGAGGCCATGTGTGCGAGCGGGTTCGAGTAGTACTAAGACCCGACCATTTCTTTCATATAAATAATTTTTTATTAATTCTACTTCGAGTGGCGAAAATGCAATTTGTGGACCCATGATGAATAAGACCGAAGTATCGCGCGGAATTTCCTTACTCGTGGTTAGATCCAGCGTCCGCAGGGTGAAATTCCGATTTCGTAATTGTCGGGACAGCTGCGACATGCCGCGTAAGGGTGAAGAGTCATCCAGTCCCAATTCTCCGTGACCTTTAATGATATAGCCCATCGCCGGTCGCTCTTCAGTCACTTCCAGCAACGCCGAGGTTACCACGGACTCACCTTTAAATAGGGCCTGGTTACTGGGAGTGACCTCAACCAACTCCGCCAAACTCACATATTTTACGCGAGTACCGGAGATAATAATTAAGACTGTATTGCGAGCGGGTGGACCATTTTGCGCCGCCACCTCGGATAATAATTCCTGATTCAATCCACTGCTGATTTGGGTTACATTAAACCATTCATTACCTTCTTTGCTCGATTCAAGTTTGTACGCTTCTAATAATTTTCCCAGTTGCACGCGCAGGGAAACGTCATTCTCCGAAAAATTATCATTAAGCACGAGTGCTCTCACCCAGTTTTTATTTTTATTATTTCCGACCGGGCTTTTCCGGCTCGCCACTTTAATGGTTTCGACGGATTCAGCGGATAGCGAGTGGCGGCGATCCGTGGTTAAGTCATAGCGAAAACGAAAGTCACTTTGTTCGGCTAAAAAATTAACCATGAGTGCGAGGCCAATCGCCAGAATCGTTTGGGTTAAGCGATTCAATCTGCGGATGGGACGCACAATGCTAAAATCATCACGTGGCTTGCTCATTTTACTCTTGGCCCTCCACGGCTAAAACAGCCAACCCTAGGCATAATAAATTTCCAGTGATATAAAGAACTAAGGGACGAGAATCGATCACGCCCGCAGCGAAATCTTGAAGGTGTCCGAATGTTCTTAAATGGGAAGCAGGCTCGCGCAACCAACCGAGCCACGTCCAACTTTCAATCGGTAAAGATTCTAAAGCTCCGCCTGCGGCAGTCAGACCGAGTAGCATGATAAAGGTGAGCAAGGCGGCGAGGGCCGAACTGCGCGTGAGGCAGCTGCATAAAATCCCGATGGCTACGTGGAGCAGTCCGCTCATGAAAATAAAAGAAAGCGCGCCGATGAGAACACTCGGATCACTGAGTCGCTGTTCATTGACTGAACCCAGACGAAGATTCACCAGCACAGTGAAAGGAATAAATCCTAGCCAAAATATTACCCAGGTAATCCAGGCCGACAAAAACTTTGCCCAGACAATGGCCGCAATGCTCGCGGGTGTCGTGAGGAGCGATGAGAGTGTACCCGCGCGACGTTCCTCCGAAAAACTCCGCATTGTGAGCAACGGTAAAATACAAAGTAGGGGAAGCCAAAATAATTTAAAGGTTCCTTCAACCGGCGTCCACGATTGGGGTGATCGACTGCATTCCAACAACGCGAACCAATAAATGGTCCCCATCAGAGTTAAAAAAAGACCCGCCGTCGCCCAAGTATTCCAAGAGTACATCGCGACCTTTAGTTCATGCAAAAGTAATGTTTTAAAGTGTCGCATTTTAGTTTTTTAATCCGTCGTTCGTGGTTCGTCGTGTGGCCGCTAAAAAAATATCTTCTAAGCCGTAATGTTCTTCGGCGATTTCGCGTAACGCCACGCCGGCTTTAATTAAATGAGCTGCTAAATTTTCTCTGATCGCGGATTGAGTGGGAATAGTAATTTGGTAACGAACCCAGCCTCCATCCAAGCTTTCTTGAATTTCAATTTTGGTTGCACTCTCAATGGGTAAGCAAATTTCCAAAAGTTGGGCGAGGGGAGTGTTGCTCGTCAGTTTAAAGACGGCGTTGGGTAAAAGTTCGCGCCGTAAGTCCTCGGTCTTACCTTGAGCCACTAAGCGTCCACGATTAATAATTACGACTTTGTCACAGACCTGTTCGACTTCATGTAGAATGTGACTCGAAATGAGAACGGCCATTTGTCCGCGCAGCGAACGAATCAAATCGCGAATTCCTAAAATTTGATGGGGATCCAGGCCAATCGTCGGCTCGTCTAAAATAATAACTTTCGGTTGAGCGAGCAGGGCATCGGCAATGCCAACCCGTTGACGAAATCCTTTGGAGAGTTGTCCAATGAGTCGACCTTTAGCGCGGCGGATTAAATCACAATCTATCATCACTTTTTCGACGCGTGCTTGCACGTCATTACTTTCCACGTTCTTCAGTTTTGCGCGCAGCGTTAAATATTCTTCGACGCGTAAATCATCGGGCAGTGGATTATTTTCTGGCATGTAGGCCAAATGGCTTTTCGCGGCGGAGGGATTCAGTGAAACCGATTCTCCCCAGATGGTCGCCCGGCCTGAAGTGCCTGCCATCGTGCCCGCCAAAATTTTCATGGTCGTCGATTTACCCGCACCATTCGGACCTAAAAATCCGACAATCTCACCGGGTGCTACGGTGAAGGATAAATCTTCAATCGCGGTGAGTGAACCGTATCGCTTGGTTAGTAATTCAGCCACCACGGCGGCAACGGGCTGCGTCGTGGGTTCGGTCATTTTATTTTCCTTTTGAGGGAATTGGATCGGGGTTCAGTGGAGTCAGTAAAGCAGGCTCCGAACGCACCAACCAAGTTTTATCTTGGGCCCAAACGTGGGTGGCCTGCAGACGTTTATCCATGAGGTTGATCCACTTGGCCGCGCCCGCATTGTCACCCCGGGTTAATGCTAAATTTGCTAAAACATACATCGCATAACCTTTTAAAGTTTCGGGAGCGGAATTATCTTCGGCGACACTGGTGATGATGGCTTCAGCGTTGGCTTGTCCTAATTCCTGACGACTCAGGCCGGAAAAAAGTTTTGCTCTCGTCGCAATCGCATGAATCGCCGGACTTTCCCCAGCGATAGCTGCGATGGCCGCCGCCTCATCATAAGTCTTGGCGGCTTCGGTTAATTTATTTTTTCGGCGCAACTCATCCGCCACTTCGATGAGTGCAATCGCGGCTAAGGATTCTTTGGGGTGAGCGGTTGCAAAAGCCCGACGCGCGGTTTCATCTTGGCAGGCGACATAGGCTTCGCCTAGGGCTTCGTGTTGGGCTTCTTTCCAAAAATAAAAAGCCAAGAATGCAAGAACTCCGGCGACGACAGAGGTGATGGACCGAACGATAACCGTTTGATTTCTTTCCCAGAAGAGCCAGAGGCGATCCTCGGCATCGGCATTGGCAAAATCTTCATCTACGACGACTAAATTACGGTCGTGATCGGCTTTGGTGCGCTTGGGTGGACGGCTTTCAGACATATAAATAACCCTTAACATTGCACGGTCAGTGTCAACCCCCGCCTCCCCCTCAAATTGGCTTGTTGCCTATGCTAAGACTGCCAATGATGCAGACAATTATGAATGCTACTAACACGGTCATTGCGGCTTTAAAGTCCGCACAGTCCGAGGGCCAAATTTCTGCAGTTACTTTCAATAATGTCGCCCGCTGGCTAGAAACCAAAAACCTACCTTCGTCGATTACAGAGAGTTTGACGGATTTAATCGAAAAATCTGCCTGGGCCGAAATCGAAGATCGTTTTTACAAGGGTATCGCTTTCGGTACCGGCGGAATGCGGGGTCGCACGGTCGGCCGTATTAGTGCTTCTAATGAAATGGATTCGAGCGGTCACCCCATCCGGGCCGCCGTGGGGTCGGCCTGCTTAAACGATGTTAATATTTTAAGAGCGGGCTTGGGTTTATGGAAACATGTTTCCGCTAGCCAAGAAAAACCACGATTAGTGATCGCCCATGATGTCCGTCACTTTTCCAAACACTTTGCCGAGCTGCTCGCGTCGGCTTGGATTAAATTAGGCGGCGAAGCTTTTCTTTTTTCCGGTCCACGCTCTACCCCGCAATTAAGTTTCACGCTTCGCCATTTAGAAGCGCATGCCGGAGTGGTCATCACCGCGAGTCATAATCCCTCTCATGACAACGGATTTAAATGCTATCTGCACGATGGCGCTCAGGTGACTCCACCTGCCGATACCGCGATTGTTGACTTCGTTGGAAAAATCGAAGTCGCCGAAGTGATTCCCTTTTTAGAAATCAATTTGAGCGGCGTGCAGCCAGTTACTCAAGTTATCGAAGAAGCGTATTTAAACAGACTAGTAAAAGGTGTGATTGACCCGGAAATCATGGGTCGGCATGCACCAAGTGTTGTTTTCACCAATCTCCATGGCACCGGTGATGTGATGGTGATTCCAGCCCTGCGCCGACTGGGTATTGATCCACACGTCGTCGAAGAACAGCGCGAACATGACGGACGTTTTCCGACCGTCCCTTCACCTAATCCAGAAAATCCTGCAGCCTACGTTCTCGCCTTAAAATTAGCGACTGAACTGAATGCCGATATTGTTTTAGCAACCGATCCCGATGCTGATCGCGTTGGCGTCGCCTGTCGCGAGGCTCAAGGGGGCTATCGTTTACTCACAGGTAATGAAGTCGCCGCACTCTTAACCGAATTTAAAATATCCGCTTTAAAGGATAACGGAATTATTCCCGCCAGCGGTTCGCCTTCCGCCGTGGTCGTTAAATCACTGGTGACCACGCCCCTGGTCGAAAAAATATGCAACCGCCATGGCGTCCGCTGCCTAGAAACCCTCGTCGGCTTTAAGTGGATCGGACGTAAATTAGAAAAGTGGTCGAAGAAAATTTCTGAAAATGGAGCCGCGGATTACTATAATTTACCACTAAATCGACGAGCGCCGCTCGCCCTCCGTAATGGGAACTTCTTTATTTTAGGAGCTGAAGAGAGCTATGGATATCTCAGTGATGACGCTATCCGTGATAAAGATGCGAATGGTGCTGTCATGATGCTTTGCGAGTATGCTGCCATTCTTCGTTCGCGCGGTCGTACGCTCCTCGATGCTTTAGACGCCTTGCATTTAGCCAACGGTGCACATGTCGAAGATCTCCTAAATATTTCGTTTGAAGGTGCCGAAGGCGCCGTAGCGATTCGTCGTATTGTTAGTTCATGGCGTAATAGCCCCCCTAAAGAAATCGACGGCGGCAAAGTAACTAAGATTACCGATTACGATCAAGACAAGGTAATGGATAGTGAGGGTGAACAGGTTCCTCGCGAAGAATTTATCATGGCTGAATTAGCTGATGGATCGCGTATTGCCGTGCGCGCCTCAGGCACCGAACCGAAGGTGAAGTTTTACACCTTTACCTCGGCCAAAACTGAAGATGCTGATGATTTAAAATCCGCACGAGCTCGTGCGAAAAAACAAGCAATGTCTTTACGAACCTGGTTAGAAGCCGATGCTCAGAAGCGTGCTAAAACTAAATAAAATGAAATCACTATCCATTCTTTCTCTAGTACTCTTAACAGGCTGTGCTATTCCAGCGAACGACCCGTCGTTCCGCGCAGAAAAAACTCCTGCCGCCGCCGTCTTAGCCGGAGAAAAGTCCAGCGAAGGTGAGTTAGGCCAAAGAGTTAAACAGGCTAACGAAAAGAATGACCAGCGTTTGAAAGACGGTGACTGGCGTGCCATTAAGCCAGCGGTCGGTCCTCAGCCTTAAATCGATCCGCCGCTGCGGAAAATTTTCGCCGCTAAATCTTCCGGAACCTCTTCGGTGCTCTTCGCGCTGCCGATGCCTTGCATTAAAATAAAACGCAATTTTCCAGAGCGAACTTTTTTATCCCGCTTCATCGCTGCCATTAATGCTTTAAGCGGCAGGGGAGAGCGTAATTGAGTAGGTAGATTGTAGGCTGCTAAAGTTTTTTCTATGGCAACCACTTCGTCGGAGGTACACTGACCCAACTCTGCGGATAAGCGTGCGGCCATGACTAAGCCAATGGCCACGGCTTCGCCATGTAAGTAAGTTCCATATCCAGCCACCGCTTCAATGGCATGACCGAAGGTGTGACCTAAATTAAGTAACGCCCGTCCGCCTTCTTTTTTCGTTTCGAATTCATCATCGCTGACCACCGAGGCTTTAATTTCTACACAGCGACGAATCACGGCGGGAAGTTGTGGACTCTGCCAAGTAAGCGGAGCGAGCGACTGTAGATCACTAAAGAGTTTTTTGTCCGCAATCAGCCCGTGCTTAATCACTTCAGCCATCCCTGCCGCAAATTCGCGCGCGGGCAGGGTAGATAATAGTGAAGTGTCGGCATAGACTGCTAGCGGTTGGTGAAAGCTGCCGACTAAGTTTTTTCCAGCCGTTAAATTGATTCCCGTTTTACCACCCACGGAACTATCCACCATCGCTAAAAGTGTCGTGGGAACTTGGATACATTCAATACCCCGTTGGTAAGTGGCTGCAGTGAATCCAGCTAAATCGCCAATGACACCCCCACCGATGGCGAAAACAGTACCATCGCGGGCGATTCCTTGGGCGGCTAAGAAGTTCCAGAGCCTCAACAATTCATCAGCTGATTTTGCCTTTTCGCCATCCACCTGCGTGATGATCATCGGCATCAACGCAGAAATCTTTTTAATTAAATCAGGCTGGGCCTGGGCAATGGCGGGGGAGGTTACCGCAACACACTTTTTATTATTCAGAAGATGACTTTGGGCGGTGAGTAGAACTTCCGACCAGACACCGGCACCAATTCGTACAGGGTATGAATGTTGAGTGAGTTTAACTTGGACACTTTCCACGGTCATGAATGAAACCTGAGTTATTGAATCGGTGCTGGCAAGCCAACCTATACTTCCAGTCCGACGACCGACCGCGCATAGGCCTTTTTATCGAACGGTACGAGATCTTCGCTGGTCTCACCCAGCCCAATAAATCTTACGGGAATACCCAGTTCACGCACGATGGCAACGAGGGCACCCCCTTTAGCCGAACCATCCAGCTTGGTAACGATAATTCCCGTTAACTGCACGGCTTCATGAAAAACTTTAGCCTGTTCGATTGAATTTGCACCCAGCGAACCATCGACCACCAACCATTTTTCATGCGGTGCACCAGTCAGCGCTTTATCCGTCACCCGGACAACTTTTCTAAGTTCTTCTAAAAGATGTGTCTTGGTGTGCAGTCTTCCAGCCGTATCTAAAATAACAAAATCTACACCTCGGGCCACGCCGGCCTTAATGGCGTCAAAAGCAATCGCTGCGGGATCAGCTCCTGCGGCACCGCTCACAATTTCTGCTCCGGTTTTTTCTGCCCAGGAAGCTAGCTGTTCGCTCGCGGCCGCTCGAAAGGTATCGCACGCACCTAGAATACAATGCTGACCCTTTTTTTGCCAGCGGGCGACCAGCTTGGCCGCGGTAGTTGTTTTACCCGCACCATTGATACCCAAAAGCATAATGACCACGGGCTTTTGGGAAGGCGGATTCCACTCTCCACAATTTTCTAAAACATTTTCGATGACTTGAGCAGCTGCTTCAGCCGGACCCGCCTGGCGTAACTCCGCATTATTCTTCCAAGCATTTTTAGCAGCTTGCACCGCTTCTTCGGTTGTCGTTAAACCAAAGTCTCCGGCAATCAAGAGCTCACGTAATTTCTCGACAGACGATTCATCCATCGGCCGAGCAAAAAGATTAGTTAACGCGGTGGTGGTACGGTTAAGCCCAGCTTTGAGTTTTTCAAAAAAACCACCGCTCATTTTTACGCTCCTTCTGCTTTGCGTGGGTCGCGGCCAATTTCACCTTTATAGCGATCAAGAATGCCGTTCACGAAGCGCTTAGATTCATCGGTCGAAAAACTCTTAGCGAGATCGACCGCCTCGTTGATGGTCACAATCGGCGGAATGTCGGTGCGACGCATCAGCTCGAAAATACCCAAACGAAGAATTGCTAAATCAACTTTAGCGATGCGTTCAAAGGTCCAATTTTCCGTAAAGCGTTTCACTACTTCGTCGATGAGATCGATATCTTTAATGACGCCGTGAATGAGTTCTTCCGCAAACGAGTAGTAGTCGCGTGGTTGTTCTTGTTCGCTGAAAAAATCAAAGAGGGCAGTTACTAAATCGCCGTGTCTTTGTGATTCCCAGGAATAAAGAAATTGCATGGCCGCGACACGACTATCGCGACGACGATTGCGTTTTTGCGGAGTCGCTGGGTTTTTTTCTGCTTCAGGATTTTCCACGTTAATTTTTGGCAAAGGGTTCATCTAAGTCTTCGAGTGTATCGAGTCTTTCGCCTAAGGTTTGCCGATGTTGTGCCATCACTAATGCCGCTTGCGCAAACTCGGTTCCGCGATCGAGGGAACCGATACAGCGTTGTTCGGCTTGTGTTCGATTATTGGTTACCACAATACCGTTGATCACGGGAACTTCCGAGCGAATGGCGACCTCTTGAAGGGCGATAGCTGTAGATTGCCCAATAATTTCGTGGTGCGGGGTGTCTCCAGCGATGACGACTCCCAGAACAATCACGCAGTCGAACTCACTCGATGACGCCGTCATGTGTGCCACATAGGGTAGCTCGCCCGAACCAGGAACGCGCAACACGCGAATATTTTGCGGGGCGACTTGGGCCTGCGTTAGGGTGGCAATCGTCTTCTGTAATAACGCCTCAACTAAATCTTGGTTATAACTTGCTGCGACGATGCTAAAAACAAATTTGGCCCCTGAGATGTTAGGCGATGATGGTTTGTCTTGGCTCATGTGCAGGAAGAACGAAAGGCTGATGCAACAACTTAAGTTATTACGTTCAAGCGGAAACGCTTAGGAAAAATTAAAAGGGGACTTGTTCGACGATTTCGAGCCCATAACCGCTCAGACCGACTACTTTTCGAGGGTTATTGGTAATCAAACGGATTTGCTTAAGTCCAATGTGCGAAAGTATTTGGGCACCAATACCGTAATCGCGCGCATCCATTGCATGGAGTCGGATGCCTTCATTGTCGGCCTTCACTCCGCCAAAGGGTTGAGCGACGTGAACGATGACTCCCGTTCCCGCCATAGCCACCGCGGCAAAACTAGCGGAAAGGGAATTACCCTCACCAAATGATAAGCCCTGAAATAAATCGCCTAATAAGTTTTCACGTTGGACGCGTACGAGCGTCGGCGAATTTTTTGGCTGACCAAGGACGAAGGCTAGGTGTTGGCGGCCATCAGGTAGTGATCGATAAACGCGCAGTTCGAATTGTCCCCATTTTGATTTAAAGGGGCTGGTCGCAATTAACTCGACTAACTTTTCACTGCGGTGGCGGTACTCAATGAGCTGCGCGATTGAAATCATCCGTAGGTTAAATTTCTTTTTTAATTCAATCAGTTCGGGCAAGCGCGCCATCGAGCCATCTTCATTGAGAATTTCACAAATCACTCCGCTCGGATGCAGGCCTGCGAGTGAAGCTAAATCGACCGCGGCTTCGGTGTGACCTGCGCGTTGTAATACTCCACCTGGGCGAGCCATGAGCGGAAAAATATGTCCTGGTTGGACGAGGTGCTCAGGTTGTGAATGTGGATCAGCTAAAATGGAAATCGTTTTCGCGCGATCATAAGCACTGATGCCGGTCGAGATACCATCTGCGGCGTCGACTGAAATCGCAAAAGCCGTACGTTGGGATTCCCGATTTTCTGGAACCATTTGAGAAATACCAAGGCGCTTGAGTTGGTGTTCAACCGTCGGGACGCAAATGAGACCACGGCCATGACGAATCATCATATTGACTGCTTCGGGTGTGACCTTGGAAGCGGCCATGACGAAGTCGCCTTCGTTCTCACGATTCTCATCATCCGTCACAATAACCAACTTACCCGCAGCAATATCTGCGAGAGTGTCTTCAATGGTATCGAACGGCTGGCTCATAAAATCGTCAGTAGATGCAACTTGGCGAGTATAAGTTGGGGTGCAAGCGAGGACATACTTTCGCCCTTTATTTATTAATCGTATGTCAATTGCACGCTCATTTTACCATCGATACTCGGGGTGAATCTAACCCAGTAGGCATTGAGCCACTCCGGTAATTGCACATCGATTGTCTGATTAGGTTCGAGCGCAAAAGATTTATAAAAACTGAAACGTCCATCGCCAGTGACATCACATTCCATGGTGATAACGTTAGGAGTTGAGCTATGATTCTGTAAGTTAATTTTTTTCTTATCGTAGCCAGTCATTAGATAAGGATCGGAAGGCTTGTCCGCTTTTACAGACGAATTTTTCCATGGTCCGCCATATCCTCTTGGTTTACCGAGTTTCCAGAGATCATCTGCTGCACCCACCCAGACCGCCGCTTCTCCGTCCATTGAACGAATAATATGAGAGTCATTATTTTTTATCGATGGGTCGATACCGCTAAGTACTAAGAGTCCGCGATACGAACAAAAATCGTGAATCGCTAAATCGCTGGTCGCGATGGGTCTTATTCGTATGGCCCCCATGGCATTCAAGGCGGGCAATTCATAAAAGGTGCCGTGTGCTTGGAGTAGATCGCGTTCAGTACAAACCTCACGTGCTTTTCGCAGGCTAGATTGTTCTAATAATTTATCTTGGTTTATTTCCGACGAGCGAGGTAGTCGCCAGCGTTGTCCGTTTTCGACAAAAATAACCGAAGCCTCATCGCTCGTAATGATGCCTTTCGGAATTTCTGTGACTTGTTTAATTTTTTCTAAGGTCGCTGGATCCGCGGGGATTAATTGCATGTCGGCATTTAATTCGTAAAGTGAACGAACCGTTGTTTGGCCGTTTTTAATTTCGGCATTTAATACCGCCAGAGTGCGTTGGTTATTACCCGTTGTTAAAAGAAATGCGCCTTTCGAGGTTTCGTCTTTCGCTGGAGATAACCCAGCAAACATCGGGTCGGTATCCTTGGTACGATTGTCCTGACCGGCATACTGAAAAGTTGCGGAGAGTGTCGCGACATCACGATCGGTTATAAGCCGCAGCCAAACTCCCTGTTCGGTTTCAGGAATATTTAGCCACCCGCTTTTAGTTTCTGCAGGGACGGTAATTTGTCTCCAGGTTGACCATTGATTATTTCCTTTGGAATCTATTTCGATTGTAAAGACCGTCGGTGCGACTCCGTCGTGTTCAAGGTGTAGCGCGCGTTTAGTGAATCCTGATAGTAAAAATGGATCAGAGAAAACCTGTGCCTTAACTGATTCATTTAACCAGACGCTGCCGCGACCTAAGACTGGTCCTAAATGATTGGGCTTATCTAGTGAGGTGAACCAGAGATTGGATTGCGACTGTCCGGGGCCTGCGAGTTTTCCTTTAGCTTCACGCTTATTTAGAAATTCAGACTTAGCGGTGTCATCGCATCCGAAAACAAGTCGATCATTCCAACGTGTGAAATCTCCGATAACTTTTAGGTAGGTTGAACGGGGGTAAATACCTGCTGAATTTTTAACGGAGAATGTTTCCGGGAAATTCCAGAACATGCCGTGCATGGTCATCAAGCGTGAGCCAGCTTCACCTACATCACGAATGCGCGGCCACTCCGTATTCCATCCATGAGCACCATCGTAAGTATGGCTAGCTTTCGGTAGGCGATACGAACTCCATTCGCCCTTTTCTTTCACCATCAAAATGACCGACCGATAATCCCAGCCGATGGTCCAAATCGGATCGGTTGCTGGATTTGAATTTCCTTTAATTCCTCCTGCTCCAGTGACTTCCGTGAATTGATTACGCCGAACGAGTTGCCAATTACCTGATCCGTTCCATTCACCGACGGCGCCGCTATCAATGTTCGGATTTTTTAGTGCGATAGGAGTGTCTTCACCATTGTTCGCAATAATGACAACGCCTTGGCCGGAGTAGAGTCCTTTGCCGTGATAACCAGGAAGGGTTGATTGCAGAGTAGCTGGATTTATTTCCACGGTCTGTCCGGCCTTTGGTTTATTTTTTATTTCTTTAATCAGACCCTTCACCTCTAAAGTGTGCACATCCACTTCGAAGAGCCCGTCTTCCATCGTCGCAAAATAAATTTTGTGAGCAGGCTCGGTCAGATGTCGTGCATTTCCAGTTAATCTTCCCGGCATGAGTTTCGGTGAAATCGCACGGACATTACGCGCTGCATCAATAAAATACGGACCGATGATCAGTTGTTTAGATTCTTCGTGAATCATGCGGTTGGCCGGAGTTCCGCCCACGCTTTCTGGTCGGGTAATTAATTCCAATGACGGAGTGATTTCGTAAAGTTTATCGCTCGAACCGTAGGGACAGTGTGGGCCGTAGGTGATGACCCACAGTCGATTCGCCCATGGCACGACCGCTCCCGTGCCGCATTCCCCTTCTTGATTAAAGTAAGCCAAACTCGGATAAATGCCGGACCACTCTGGTGGGGCGGCTATTCCATGAACCCCAATGAACGAAAGTAAAATTAAACACACCCGAAACATGAAATCACTTTCTTTACTTATGAATTACTGGCAAGTGCAGAGCATTTAATTTTAAATAACAAATAGTATTATCCAGCTTCCCACAATGAGGGCGGGAATACCAAATAGTTTAATGACGCTTTTTGATTCTGCCTGTACCAGAAAACATACAATTAAAATTAAGGCACAGAGGGGCCCACTGGCCGGCCAGGTGGAACTGCCTTGTAAATTGAGTCCAGGAATTTTGGCGAAAAATTCGGCAATGGCTGTCATGATGTTTAAAACGATAACGCCAGCTCCATTGATCCACTGAGCCATGGGCAGAAGATTTTCCCACGGATAAAAAAATAATGAAATCATCCCACACACGAGCGGAATTTCTGAAAGCGGAACTAACATTAGGTTTACGACGACTCCGCCGTAACTCGCATTTTGAAAGTAGGTAAGTGTTAAGGGTATTCCTGCGAGTGTGGCGGCGGTTGATATGCATAGGCCGGAAATCAAAAACTTTCGCAGCTTCCATCTTCCGCGTTGCGACCAGGTTTGGCTTTTTGTCGGAATTAATTTTTCTTCGGTCGTGGGTTGATTCAGTATTTGGGCAGCGGGAGCTCCGACTAAAATAATCGCCACCACGGCGACGTAACTTAGCTGAAATCCTGGATCATTAATCGCCTCGGGTTGCAGGATGAGCGTAAAGGCACAAGCTAAGGCCAAGGATTGCAGTGTGGAAGTGGATCGCTCGCTGACTTGTCCCACCCAAATAAATGTTGCCATGATCCAAGCTCGAGTGGACGAGGGCGATACTCCCGTCACCTCCACATAAAGCCAAAGTAGACTTAAGATAATCACGCCCAAGGGTTTTTCTGGGAGATGTAATTTTCGAACAAACCAAAGCATGCCTGCTGCCATACCTGCGATGTGCAGTCCGCTAATCGCAAATAAATGCAGTGTGCCGGTTTGCGTGAATGCCACTTTTGCTTCCGGCGGCAAAAGCGCGGTGCGTCCTAAAAGTGTTGCCGATAAAAGCGCGCCTCCGTCTGCATCTTCCCATGGTAAGGTGCTTAACCAACGTTCCAATTTTATTTGGGTTCGTTGACACCACACGGCAAACTCCGTTGGCCTTTCTAATAGTCCAATAATTTTTCCGTTACCGAGCTTAAGTGTGGCCCCCTGCGATTTTACCCAAGCATCATAACCTTGTGGGTTTTCATCAATCGCCGAAAGCCATCCACTCATTTTTAATTCGCATCCTTGGGCGGGAGTGCCGCCTTTGACGGATAGAGCGACTCGCCTTCGGAAAAATGAACCTTTATCTGTAATGATTCCTAGGCCCGTCCAGCCATTGCCTGCGCGATTTGTATTAGCGTGTTCAATCGCGATAGAGAGCTCAGTTAATTTTTCTTCGACCTCAAAAAAATTTTGCGGGGGAAGTTTTACCTGATGCCAGGCCGCCCCTAATAAAATGCCCACGGCTACTAGTGCTATCTGACTCTGTCGGGCGCACCGGATTTTTATCCAGAGCCAGCTGAGAAAAAATAAACCTAAAACGATTAATATAAAAACCGGGATTGGATAAAAACTATTTAAGCTTTCTCCCAGAAGAATGGGCAGAGCTAACCACAGGGCAGGGCAGTGTCCAAACCGTGATGGTTTTAGGTCGTCGTCGAATTCCAGGGCGTGGGGCCGTTCCATAAACGGAGGCCTTCGCTGCCGATATTATTTCGGGCAACCTCCGCCCTTAGCCAATCCCAACGACTCTCTTTGACGAGAGCAGGTGATTGAAGCATTTGCCTTAGTGGAAAAACGACAAAACTTCGCTCGCTCCAACGCGGGTGGGGGAGTGTGAGATTCGTTGATTGAAAAACTTCCTGCTCACAAAATAAGAGATCGATATCGATGGTCCGCGGTCCGTCTTTAATAGTACGCACCCGTCCTAGATCTGACTCAATCTTGGCGGTTGCGCTAAGAAGAGATTCGGCATTTTCTTTGTAAGTTATTGCAATACAGAGATTTAAGAAATTTTGTTGGTCGGTGTAGCCAACGGGATCTGAGTCAAACGCCTGGGAAATCGCTAATAACCATACGCCGGGAATTTGACCGATTTTTTGAATAGCTTGGCCAATAAAATCAGCCCGATTCCCAATGTTACTGCCCAATCCGAGGAGGAATTGGCGCTCGCCCATTTTAGATGCGCTCGCGGCGGATTTTAACCGAAATGGCCTCAAAATCGGCGGCTACCGGCGCGAACGGTTTAGTGACTTCAACCGTCACGGCTTTAACGACAGGAAAGGTTCCTAGTAAATGGGCGGCTATTTGTTGAGCAAGGGTTTCGATAAGATAGACAGGCTTTCCGGTGAGTTGAGCTTCCACCGTTCGAATGACATCCGCGTAATTTACCGTCTTTTTTAAATCGTCGGTGGCGGCGGCGGGGCGAGTGTCGACCTCGAGATCGACCGACACCATAAAACGTTGGCCAAGACGCTTTTCCTCGGGGAGGGCGCCATGGTGTCCGAAAGACCTGATTCCACTGATTCTTATAATATCCACACCCCTAGTGATGTCGTCTTGGTCACCCCGTGCAAGAGTTTCTCGAAAATGTTTAAAGTCCCCACTTGACCCCCCTTTGACGAGTAGATGAAAGTCCGCCCGAACACATGCCTAAGAGGACCGATATCAAAACCATCCTCATCATCGGATCTGGCCCTATTATCATAGGCCAAGCTTGTGAATTCGATTATTCAGGAACGCAGGCTTGTAAGGCTCTGCGCGAAGAGGGTTACAAAGTAGTTTTAGTTAATTCAAATCCGGCAACGATTATGACGGATCCCGAAACTGCGGACGTCACCTATATTGAGCCACTCACGGTTGAAACCATAGAAAGAATTATTGCGAAAGAAAAACCGGACGCGCTTCTTCCAACGCTCGGTGGTCAGACGGCCTTAAATCTTTCTCTTAAACTCGCCCGCACAGGGGTGCTCGCCAAATACGGCGTCGAATTAATCGGTGCGAAAGAAGACGCGATTGAGCGCGGCGAAGATCGTGAAATATTTAAAAAATTAATGTTGGAAATAGGACTCGATGTCCCGCGCTCCCGCGTCATCAAAAATTTAGAAGAAGCTCGTGCAACCGTTGAATTAATCGGCGGACAATTTCCGATTATTATTCGTCCCTCCTACACCCTCGGTGGAACGGGCGGTGGTATTGCCTATAACCGCGAAGAGTTTGAAATAATGGTCCAGGGTGGTTTAGATGCTTCACCGGTGCATGAGGTGCTCGTCGAAGAATGTTTATTAGGCTGGAAAGAATATGAAATGGAAGTGATGCGAGATCATAAAGATCAGTGCGTCATCATTTGTTCCATTGAAAATTTTGATCCGATGGGCGTCCACACGGGCGACTCAATCACCGTCGCTCCTGCCCTTACTTTAACCGATAAAGAGTATCAACTAATGCGCGATGCCTCGTTCGCAGTGATTCGTGCGGTGGGTGTTGAAACAGGTGGTTCCAATATTCAATTCTCCGTCAATCCTGCGAACGGTCGTATGATTGTCATCGAGATGAACCCGCGCGTTTCCCGTTCATCCGCCCTTGCTTCGAAAGCTACCGGATTCCCCATTGCAAAAATTGCCGCTAAATTGGCCGTGGGTTATTCGCTCGATGAATTAAAGAACGATATCACAAAATCAACCACCGCGTGCTTCGAACCTACCATCGATTACGTCGTCACCAAAATTCCTCGTTTCACATTCGAGAAATTCGTCGGTGCTGACACCACCTTAACTTCCGCAATGAAGTCGGTTGGTGAAGCGATGGCGATCGGACGCACTTTCAAAGAATCTTTCCAAAAAGCTCTACGTTCACTCGAAATCGGTGCGTGGGGTCTGGGTTGTGGTGGCAAGATGGGTGATGACGCGATTAGTGACCACGTTGAAATTCGTGCCCGCCTGTCTCGTCCTAATCCAGAACGTCCCTTTTATATTCGCTACGCGATGTTAGCGGGCATGACGGAAACTCAAATTTTTGAAGCATCCAAAATTGATCCTTGGTTCTTACGTCAGCTCCGTGGAATTGTTGATATCGAATTAGCGCTTAAAGCTGCCGGTAAAAATGTCGGTATCGATTTATTGCGTCAGGCCAAAGAGGCTGGCTTCGCAGATCGCCAAATTGCTTTTGCGACAGGTTTAAAGTCCGCTGATGTTTACATTAAGCGTAACGACGCCGGCATTCGCACAGTCTTCCGTCTGGTTGATACTTGTGCAGCGGAGTTCGAATCTTTCACACCTTATTTTTATTCTTCTTACGGCGATGAGTCGGAGGTAAAGCCTTCGGATAAAAAGAAGGTTATGATTTTAGGCGGCGGACCTAATCGTATCGGTCAAGGGATTGAATTCGACTACTGTTGTGTGCATGCATCGTATGCTTTGCGCGCGGCGGGTTATGAAACGGTGATGGTTAATTCTAATCCCGAAACGGTTTCGACCGACTACGATACCTCAGACCGTTTATATTTTGAGCCACTCACGCTTGAAGATATTTTAGAAATTTATCGCACGGAAAAATGTGTCGGTGCGATTGTCCAATTTGGTGGTCAAACGCCCTTGAACTTAGCGGCCGATCTCGAAGCTCACGGCGTTAAGATTGTGGGAACTTCTCCCTCAAGCATCGCCCTCGCGGAGGACCGTCAGTTGTTTAAAGATATTTTAATCGAACTCAATATTCGTCAGCCCGTGAACAAGACCGCTTTATCACCTGAAGAAGCTTACACGCTGGCGGAACAAATTGGTTTCCCAATTTTACTCCGTCCCTCCTTCGTTCTCGGCGGTCGCGGTATGTTTATCGTTTATGGAATGGACGAATTAAAATCCGTCGTCCGCGAAGCTTTTGACGTCGCTCCAGGTAAACCCGTACTGCTCGATAAATTTTTAGAGGACGCGATTGAGTTGGATGTGGATGCCATTTCTGACGGCGAAATGACCGTGATTGGTGGAATGTTAGAACACGTCGAGCATGCGGGTGTTCACTCGGGCGATGCAGGCATGGTCTTACCTCCTCACACGCTCAGTCCTGCTATTATTGATGAAGTTCGTCGTATCACTCACGCCCTCGCCAAACGACTCGGAGTGGTGGGTTTGATGAATATTCAATTCGCGATTAAAGATAACACGGTGTTTATGTTGGAAGTAAATCCACGCGCCTCGCGGACCATACCTTTTGTCTCTAAAGCGATTGGCGTGCCTCTCGCCAAATTAGCCTCGCTCTGTATGATGGGTGCTAAATTAAAAGATCTCGGTTTCACTCGCGAGATCCGTCCCCCTTATTGGTCAGTCAAAGAATCGGTTTTCCCATTCAGTCGTTTTCCAGGGGCACCGATTGCCTTGTCTCCGGAAATGCGTTCAACCGGTGAAGTCATGGGTGTGGATGATGATTTGGGAATGGCTTATGCCAAAGCCCAGATGGCCGCACACCCAGCTTTACCTACTGCTGGAAATGTTTTCGTTTCTGTTAAGGATCGAGATAAAGACGGTGCCGTGTCGATTGCGCGCGATTTAGCGTCACTCGGTTTTAATATTTATTCTACCAGTGGAACCGCCGCAGCGATTGAAGCAGCGGGTGTGAAGATTACCAAACTTGGAAAAATTTCTGAAGGATCTCGCCCGAACGTTTTAGATCTTCTGAAAAACAATCAGTTACAAATGATTGTGAATACGGCCGCGGGAATGCTGCCGCGCAAAGATGAAAACGCCATGCGTGCTGAAGCCGTTTTACGTGGGGTGTATATGGCTTCGACGCTTAATGCCGCACGGGCTGCTGTTTTAGGTATTCGCTCATTAAAAATTCGTCCTTTAACCGTAAATTCTTTGCAGGAACACGCAAAGGTGCTTCCCCAAAAAGGTTAATTACGATACAAAATTTTTACCCATGAAATTACCCACCCTCGCCTTGATGGCTTTTGCTGTCGCTTCACTTCATGCTGATCCCGCAGCGCCCACAGCTGAGCAAGCGAGCGTGACTCCACCTTCTACCCAAATCGCCGTGAAAGAACTAACCCCTGAACAACAAAAACAAGCCTTCTTCTTGCAAGGCTTCATCCTCGCTAGTCGCTCCGAGTGGGCTGGTGTCGTGAATGAACTCGATCTCAACGAATCCGAGTTGAATTCGCTCTTGGATGGGATACGCGCCGCACTCAAGCGCGAGAAGCCTTCTTTCAAGGCCGAAGAAATTATTCCTGGTGCCGAAAAATTATTCAATGAACGCATCGCAGCTAAGTCCAAACGCCTAGCTGGTAAGAATGATGAATTCCTTGCCAAGATTGATGCCGATAAATCAGTCACCAAAACCGCCTCCGGTCTTCGCTATAAAATCGTCACCCCGGGAACGGATCCTAAGCCATCCGCAACCAGTTTAGTGAAGTGCTTGTACACGGGTAAACTCGTCGACGGCACCGTTTTTGATTCTACATCTACTCGTGGTAATGAGCCGACTGAGTTCCCCTTAAACGGAGTGATTCCAGCATGGACCGAAGGCGTTCAGCTCATCGGTAAGGGCGGCAAGATTCTTATCTACGCTCCAGCTAATTTAGCTTACGGCGAACAAGGTCAGGGTCCTATCCCAGGAAATTCGGTTTTAGAGTTCGAAGTTGAATTAGTAGAATTTAAATAATTCCACGAGAATTCGATAAAAAAAGGGCGCACGCAGGTGCGCCTTTTTCTTTTGGTTTTTTTGCCGACTCTGTCATATGGTAGATCTAACATTTAATACTGAACCATGAAATCGTTTTTCAATTTATGCAGTTTAGGTTTTTTATTTTCCTGGTGCTCGGCCGAACCTCTAAAAGAAATATTAGTTTGGGATGGGGCGGCTCCGCTGGAAACGTTGACGCCTCAGTCGGGTGCCGATACGCGTGGAGTGGTCAGCGCTGAGGGACGTCGCTCCGATGTATTCAGCCCCACCTTTGTACCGTGGCCAGCCGCTCAGCCTAATTCTCCCGTTGTGATTGTCTGTCCGGGGGGCGGCTATAACAAACTCGCCGAGCAACATGAAGGCGTCGCTGTAGCGAAAAGATTGAATGATTTAGGATGTACGGCTCTGGTGTTGCGCTACCGCGTGCCTCGTCGCTCCGAGAACGCACCTTGGGTGCAACCTTTATTAGACTTAAGAAAAACTTTAGAAATCGCTCGAGTCAGAGCCGGAGAGTGGAACGGAGATGCTAAAAATATTGGTGTCGTCGGTTTTTCTGCGGGAGGAAATTTAGCGGCGCGCCTCGCCTATGCATCCGCTGAAGTTAATGCGGAGCGGCCTGACTTCGTCGCGTTGATTTATCCTGCCTATTTATTTGTTAAAGATGAGCCCAATAGTGTTTTGCGAGAGGGGCCGGAGGGTGTTGTTCCAACTATAGAAATGAAAAAACTCGCTCCCGTATTTTTCGCACACAGTGCGGATGATCCTTTTCCAGCCGAAGCTTCGCAGAAGATGGGGGCTTTGCTTAAATCCATGGGAGCGAAGGTGGAAGTCCATGTCTGGGCGGGCGGGGGACACGGCTGGGGCGCGACCGATCGATGTGTGGCCTCGCGCGAGTGGACTCACCTGATGGGTCTTTGGATGAAGGACCGTGGGATTTTATCCCAATAAAAAAGCCGCTCGATGAGCGGCTTTTTGGGCGGAGCAATTTATAAGATTAGAAGCGGTAACGAAGACCGGCAATCGCTTCCCAATTCTGGATATTACTTTTCGCGGTACCATCATAGTTCTTTAAACCCATGTAATAGGTGTTGCGTGCGGTGAGCGTGAAATCGACCTTGTTATTGATCGCAAAACGTAAACCCACGAAAGCGGCAGCAGTGAATAGGCCTTTGCTGGTTGTTACAGGGGTGACGGGATTGATGCCGTCATCGGTGTAATCAAGGTTCGATAACCAAGAATAACCCAAGCCGATTCCAACGAAGGGATTGATGCCGCCACGTGGGTTAAGGTTGTAGGTTAAATCTAAAGAGGCATTGAGCACGCCGATGTTCGAACTGGTGAACGTAGACTCAGCCTCGGTGGCGAGGTGCTTGTAGCTCACGTTTAAACCTAGTTCAACATCACGGCTGATGTTTCCAGCGACGGTGATGCCGGCCATTGTACCAGAGTTATATTTAATACCAGAGTCGTAGTTACTTCCGACTGGGTTATTTTTTCCGAATTGGAATTCAATCGTTGCAGCTTGTGAAGCGGCAGCAGCCAAAGGAAGGAGGGCGAGGGTACGTAATAATTTCATGGGGAAGTTTTAAACTATTAAGGTGGGGGACTCTGTAAAGGCGGAAGGTTTATATAATTCTGTTTAAAATGCTTATTTTGACTCAATTAACTCAACGCTAGTGATTTCTACGCGTTCGGTGGGGCTGGAGCGTTCGGGGCCCGTGCAAGGAATAGCGGCAATTTTATCTAAAACGTCCTCTCCTTTGATGAGCTTACCAAAGGCGGTATATTTATTATTTAAAAAGGAGGCATCACCATGACAGATAAAGAACTGGCTACCAGCGCTGTCGACGTCTTGAGATCTTGCCATCGAGAGAACGCCTTTTTGGTGCGAGCGATTATTGAACTCGGCCTTGATTTGATATCCAGGTCCACCGGTGCCGGGCATCCCGCTGGCCCCTTGTTTGGATTTAGGGCAACCGCCTTGGATCATGAAACCTTTGAGCACACGGTGAAAAGCAGTGCCGTTATAAAATCCTTCACGGGAGAGTTTTAAGAAGTTGGCGACAGTCTTAGGCGCGACGTCGGACCAAAATTCAAAAGTCATATCACCGGAGGTGGTGTGAACGATGACTTGAGGGGTGGAGGGGTTGGTGGCTTCTTTCATAGGTGTGGAATTAGAAGAATTGAGAGTTTGGGAAATACAAGGGCTAAAACTTAATAGTAAGAGGATGGCTGAAAGCGTAGATTTCATAAAACCAGCCAAAGACTGCCGTCTTTTTCGGCAATGCAAAAACCTCCGCTTGCCACTTTGTCACTCACCCTTCACAGATAAAAATCATGAAAGTGGTTATCAACGATAAGCCCCAAGAGACCTCAGCCAAAACACTCGCTGATTTAGTCAAGGAACTTGGGCTTAATGACCAATCCGCCATCGCGATTGCGATTGGTGGACAAGTCGTTGCTCGAAGTTCTTGGGCTACCTATGCCTTAACGGAAAATGTGTCCGTGCTCATGATACGTGCCGCCCAAGGCGGATAATTTATGTTTAAATATATCAAAGGATTATTTGCACCCGAGCCCGAAGCGGCCGCGCCGAGTAATTTAATTTTATTCACCCCGACGAAGACGGAATGGGACACGAAGACTGTCATCAAGTTGTTCGACGCCGGGTTGGGTAAATTACATGTCCAGCCGAACCGGGAGTGGCACGTGGGTGACTACGAAAATTTTCTCAAAAAAGTCCCTAAGATTTATTGGCCAAGAATTGTTTTAGAAGAACATCATCAACTCGTTTTGAAGCACCAACTGGGTGGATTCCAAATGTACCACAGCGATCGCATTCCCGCACGCTGGCCCAAGTCGGCCTCGCTCAGTTGTAAATGTCACTCTTACGACGAAATGCGCAGCTTACCGAAAGCCTTGAATTACGTTTTTCTTAGTCCGATTTTTCCCTCGATTTCTAAACGTGATTATGTACCCCAACGTACCACCCGCGAGTTTCAGGTAATCGCTGAACGCTGGAGATCCGAAGGCGGTTGCCCGGTTTATGGCTTGGGTGGAGTCACTCCGCAAAACGCAGCCCGCGTGCGCGAAATGGGCCTCGATGGGGTCGCTTTTATTGGCTCGGTTTGGGAAACTTCTAATCCAGTTAAATCCTTTATTGAAATTGAAAATGCGTGGTACGGAAAATCCGCCCGTAAATTAAAAAGAAAATATTAAGTTGGTCTATCCCCGGCTCCAGTTTCTCACACTCGATGCCTCGTCTCACTCTCATCGCGAGCAGGCGCGACTAGCACTGGAAGGGGGAGTGCAGTGGATTCAGCTGCGTGCCAAAAATCTTTCAGAGTCGGAATGGATTCAAGCCGCTCAAGAGGTCGCTCATCTTTGTAAAGATTTTGGTGCTACTTTAATAATCAATGATTCGCCCATTGTGGCTTATGAAGCGGAAGCCGATGGCGTACACCTCGGCCCGCATGATTGCTCGCCCGCGGCCGCCCGTAAAATTCTTGGCGAGTATGCCATCATCGGTGTCACCTTAAATTATCTTAACCATCTCGACGTTTTAAAATCTACACGCGTCGACTACGCCGGAGTGGGCCCCGTTCGTTTTACACCGAGTAAAATAAATCTCGCCCCAGTCCATACCGACGAATCTTTAAAAGATTTAATAACTAAAGCGGTCGTTCCTTGTTATGCGATTGGTGGAGTAAACGCACTCGATTGGCCTAATTTAAAGTTCCTGGGGGCTCATGGAATTGCCGTGAGCGGTGCGATTGCTCTGGCTGAAGATCCCATTCGGGCCACCCGAGAAATCATTTCCGCCCTTACTTGATAAGCTTTTTTCGGGAGGGGCTGGACAATTTGCCGAGGACTTGGATTGTTTGAGGTCGGATGTCTTCACTACGCATAGCAGACCGCACCTTTAATTCGCGCCTACTCACGGGCACGGGTAAATACGCATCGGCTGAGCAATTACGTTCGGTGCTCGACGCTTGTGGCTCTGAAATCATCACCGTCGCCATCAAACGTGTTCAGTTTGGAGTGAAAGATGATGGGATCCTTTCGGCACTAGATTCTAAAAAACATTTAATTTTACCCAATACCTCGGGTGTACGCACTGCTGCTGAAGCAATCTTCGCTGCGGAACTCACTCGCGAAGCTTTAGGTACAGCATGGTTAAAATTAGAAATTCATCCTGACCCAAAATATTTAATGCCCGATCCGGTGGAAACACTCGAGGCCTGTCGTCAGCTGGTAAAAAAAGGTTTCACGGTCTTACCTTACATTCACGCCGATCCTGTTTTAGCAAAACGATTAGAGGAAGTCGGCGCGGCCGCGGTGATGCCTCTGGGTGCACCGATTGGTTCCAACCGCGGATTACTCTCCCGTGATTTCCTTCGTATCATCATCGAACAAGCCCGCGTACCGGTGATTATCGATGCAGGACTGGGAGCTCCGTCACACGCAGCCGAGGCTTTAGAAATGGGCGCGGATGCGGTCTTGGTAAACACCGGCATTGCTTCGGCAAGTAATCCAGTAGCGATGGCCAAAGCGTTTCGTCTCGCCGTGGAAGCGGGTCGCTTAGCACGCGAGGCTGGACTCGGTTCAGGCTCAGTATCGGCTCAGCCCACTTCTCCTTTAACTGGTTTTCTCGACTGATTTTATGGCCGCGAAGCCTGGAAGAATGAGGGCCGATGAGTTACTTCTTAAATTAGGTCTAGCTCCATCACGCTCCATCGCTCAGGCGCTTATTCTCGCCGGCAAAGTTCGCTCGGGTCCGGACGCTGTCGTTAATAAATCATCTCAGTCATTTCCCGAAGACTCCCTACTCACCGTTGATCAACCGCCGCGATTTGTTTCGCGCGGAGGAGAAAAGTTGGAAGGAGCTCTCGAACATTTTAAAATAGTTGTTACCGGTTTACACGGACTCGACGTGGGTGCATCCACGGGTGGCTTCACTGATTGTTTGCTGCAGCGTGGTTCGGTGAGTATGACGTGTGTCGACGTCGGCACGGCGCAACTCCACCAAAAATTAAGGACCGACTCGCGCGTCACTAATTTTGAAAAATTTAATGCCCGAGAATTACCGACGATGAAATTGCCCCACGAATTTTATGGCATCGTGGTCATGGATCTGTCCTTCATTTCCCTAAATTTAGTTTTACCAGTGGCCTGGCAGAGGGTGGGACCAGGTGGACATTTGGTTGCTTTGATAAAGCCTCAGTTTGAAGCTACCAGGGCGGAGGCGGACAAAAGTAGGGGAATTATTAAAGATCCTGTGATTCACGCCCGGGTGGTGGAATCCCTCACGTCAGCCGCCCAATCCCTCCATTTATGCTCAGTTTTAGGGGTAATTCCCTCGCCAATTGAGGGTGGGGACGGAAATCGCGAGTTTCTCATCGTGCTCCAAAAAAGGGGTCAGACTACGCCGGCGTAGCCTGACCCCTTTTTTGGGTTGCAGGCGGGTTGCAGACCCTTACTTCAAACTCTCCCATGACTACAGAAGGTAAGCTCAAGCGTTCCCGTAATCCTCTCGACTTCGATTTCACCGAACCCGAAGCGTTGTCCCGTTACGTCACCGAGACAGGCAAAATCCTGCCTCGCAAATTGACCGGCCTCACCGCCCGTCAACAACGTCATATTTCGAAGGCCGTTAAGCGCGCCCGTAATATGATCACGATGAAGTAATCAACTTCTCGTTTTCCGCACGGGCCGCCTTCTAGGCGGCCTTTTTGTTTTACGGACTTAGGTTGCTCAACATACCGTCACTTCTTAGGTTAGTTAAAACGACTCACTAGCGTGTCCCAATCCCTGCCTCCATTCCTGACTGCTACAAAGGCTGACCTTCAAAAGGCGGCGCAGTTATTGGCAGAGGGTGAATGTGTCGCCCTGCCCACCGAGACGGTCTATGGTTTAGCGGCCGACGCTCTTAATCCATCAGCTCTCAAGAAAGTTTTTACCATCAAGGGTCGTCCACTGATTGATCCTTTAATTGTTCATGTACTCGATATCGAAGCATTGAAAAAAATTGCGGAGTACGATTCGCGCCTCGAAAAAATTTCTAGCTTTTGGCCCGGGCCATTGACCGTGGTTCTGCGCCGAAAATCTTGCGTGCCCGATTTAGTTACCGCGAGTCAGGAAACGGTCGCCGTTCGTGTGCCCGCCCATCCTTTATTTCGTGAGATACTTGCTTTGGTAAATCGACCCGTGGCCGCCCCGAGCGCTAATCCTTTCGGCTACGTCAGCCCCACGCGAGCCCAACACGTCCGTGATTCATTAGCCGAGCGTTGTCCATGGATCGTCGAAGGCGGACCTTGTCGGCACGGATTAGAATCTACGATTATCGATTTATCATCACCGCATACGGTTCGATTGCTTCGTCCGGGTCCGATTACCCTGGAATCGCTACGCGAAAAATTAGGAGAGATTG
Organism: Opitutales bacterium; assembly: GCA_040398005.1. Classification (GTDB taxonomy): domain Bacteria; phylum Verrucomicrobiota; class Verrucomicrobiia; order Opitutales; family UBA953; genus UBA953. Next base: position 21,492 of record JBBAUX010000003.1, on the reverse strand, counting down.
AAGTAGTTACCAAAGTCGCCTCAGCGCAAGCCGCTCAAGTCGCCCCAGGAATGTTGGAGCGACACTACAGTCCCACCACTCGAGTGGAATTATTCGCTCACGGAGCCTTACCTGCATCGACCGAAAAAAACTCAGCGATTCTTTTTTTAAGTCGCCGTAAAGAATTCTCATCCGACAGTGAGCTATTTTATCTTTCAGAAAATAATTCCATCACCGAAGCTGCCGCAAATCTCTTTGATTTATTACGCAAATTAGATACTCGGGGTTTCTCCAGGATTTATGTTGAGCGCGCTGAATCTGCTGAGCTGGGCTTAGCTTATAACGATCGGTTAACCCGCGCCGCTACCCGCTAATTTCATGCAGAATCTTTTGGACACATTGAAGAAGGCGACGGATTTTTTGAGTCGCAAGGGCCTCGAAAAATCACGCATGGAAGCGGAACATCTCTTTGCGGCTGGTTTGGGCGTGAAGCGATTAGACCTGTATTTACAGTTCGAAAGATTACTCGATGACTCCGAAGTGGAGAAATTACGAACGATGACTGTGCGACGTGGTAACCGCGAGCCCCTACAACATATTATCGGTAAAGTGTCGTTTCGTGATTTAGTTTTAAAGTCTGATAAACGCGCGCTGGTTCCTCGTCCGGAAACCGAAGAGATTATAGATTTAGCTTTGGCTTTATTTCCTGCTGAACAAGTAGTGCGAGTTCTAGATTTAGGAACAGGATCGGGTGCGATTGCCTTGGCCCTCGCTGCCGAACGTCCGCTCTGGAAAATCGATGCCTTAGATAAATCGTCCGACGCCTTAGCGCTGGCTCGCGAGAATGCTGTACAATGTCAATTAGACGGCAGAGTCAATTTCGGGCAGTCCGATTGGCTTACTGCGGTGACGGATCAATATGATTTAATTATTTCTAATCCGCCGTATTTAACGGAAAGCGAAGTCGCATCGGCCGACCCCGAAGTAAAAGACTTCGATCCGCATTCTGCACTCATTGCACCTGAAAATGGTCTAGCAGATTTAAAAATAATTTTAACTCAGGCACCCAAGTTTTTAAATCAAGGTGGTTGGGTGTTATGTGAAACCGGAATCGATCAACACGTCGCACTGGCAGAAATTTCTAAACAAAACTCCTATAAGCAATATGAGGGTATCAGTGATATGAGTGGACGCCCCAGATTTTGGAAGGCCCAGAAGGGTATTTAAGCCCGTATTATTGGTCTCTTCTTGCCCTCATTCCCACTTTTCGTCTTAAAATAGATTTATGTCTCAGTCTGCACCCAAGCCCAAAACTGCTATTACGCCCACTCGCTCTGAAAATTATCCCGAGTGGTATTTGCAAGTCATCAAGGCTGCCGAGCTCGCTGAGAATAGCCCCGTCCGTGGTTGCATGGTGATTAAGCCTTGGGGTTATGCTCTCTGGGAAAATATTCAGCGCGATTTAGATACGATGTTTAAGGAGACGGGTCACGTGAACGCCTACTTCCCCCTTTTTATTCCGATTAGCTATCTCCAAAAAGAAGCCCAGCACGTTGAGGGTTTTGCTAAAGAATGTGCGGTGGTTACTCATTCTCGTTTAGAGGCCGGACCCGATGGTAAATTAGTTCCAGCAGGCGAATTGGAAGAGCCTTTAATTGTTCGACCTACTTCTGAAACTATTATTGGCGAAACTTATTCGAAGTGGGTGCAGTCTTATCGCGATCTGCCGATTTTAATTAATCAGTGGGCTAACGTCGTTCGCTGGGAGATGCGCACTCGACTATTTTTACGCACCGCCGAATTTTTATGGCAAGAAGGTCACACCGTTCACGCTACCCAAAAAGAAGCCGAAGAAGAAACGATGAAGATGTTGGAAGTGTATGCTGACTTTGCCGAAAATTATATGGCGATGCCCGTGATTAAAGGACGTAAGACCGAAGGGGAGCGTTTTCCTGGTGCGGTCGACACGCTTTGTATCGAAGCCATGATGCAGGACCGCAAAGCCTTACAGGCCGGAACGTCTCACTACCTCGGACAAAACTTTGCGAAGTCCTGTAATATCCGCTTCCAAGATGAAGCTTCGAATATGCAGTACGCCCATACGACTTCATGGGGCGTGTCTACGCGTTTAATCGGTGCCATGATTATGACTCACTCGGACGACGATGGCTTTGTGGCGCCTCCACGTTTAACTCCGCAGCATATTGTGATCTTACCTATTTATAAAGACGACGCTTCGAAGGCGCAGGTCTTAGAATACTGCGAATCTTTGAAAAAAGAATTAACTACTCAACGCTTCCACGACCGTAAATTAGTGGTGACCATTGATAACCGAGATTTACGTGGCGGAGAAAAAGCGTGGGGTTGGATTAAAAAAGGTGTGCCTTTAAGAGTTGAAGTCGGCCCTCGCGATATCGCTTCGGGCTCAGTCTTTGTGGCACGTCGTGACACGGGAGAGAAGGCTGGTATTCCCCGCACCGAGTTTGTCAGCAGTGTGATTGATCGACTCCAATCCATCCAAGATAATTTACTTACGAAAGCTAAAGCGCATCGCGCAGAGCACACGCGTGAAATAAATTCCTGGGAAGAGTTGAAAGAATTCTTCACGCCTAAGAATGCGAATGACCCTGAAATGCACGGCGGCTTTGCACTCTGTCACTGGAACGGAAGTAAAGAAGTCGAGCGTCGCTTAAAAGACGAACTTAAGGTGACTGTCCGCTGTATCGCTTTAGACGCAAAAGAAGAAGCTGGGAAGTGCGTGGTGACAGGTGAGCCGAGTCCGCGACGGGTTGTGATGGCGAAGGCGTATTAAAAATTGAGGGGACAAGTGGGCACGGTGACACGGTGACAAGGGGAGATGCGATAGAGACACTTACTTAAAATTGAGGGGACAAGGGGACACGGGACGCGAGCATAGCTCGCGAGGGGACAAGGTGACAAGGGGACACGTGGGCAAGGGGAGATGCGCGGACGCGACGCAGTCGCGCCCCCTACCTAGTTTAATCTAGGCTTCGATTGGTCGATTGACCTAGCGACCGAGATTCTCTTAATCTGTTTCAGTATTCATACGCCTCTAATCTTATGACTCTCCCAAAACCTAAATTCGTAGCTAAAATCGAAAATATTTTTGAAGGTATTATTTTCTCAAGTCGCTGGATTCAGGCGCCGATCTATGGCGCGCTGATGATTGCAGCGGCTGCCTACGCCTGGAAGAGCATCGAGGAGCTCATTCACATTCTTTCAGAATTTTCCAAACTCTCTGAAGCACAAATCATGGTCGGCCTCTTATCTTTAGTAGATATTTCCATGGTGGCTAACCTCGTGAACATGGTGGTCGTTGGCGGCTATGTTACCTTCGTTAGTAATATTGATTTTAATAATAACAAAGATCGCCCCGATTGGCTCGATCATATCAACGGCAATAGTTTAAAGACGAAGTTGGCTGGCTCCTTGGCCTCTATCTCGGCGATTCACCTGCTTAAAAGTTTTATCAATATTACCGGCGTAGCAAATATAAGCATGACCGATAACCAAGCCCGCGTGATTCTCTGGCAGTCCATCATTCACGGCGTGTTTCTTGCTTCGATGATTCTCTTTGCCTGGAGTGAGCGTATTCAACGTCACGAGAAGCATTAATTATTTAGGGGACAAGTGGGCAAGGTGACACGGTGACAAGGGGAATTTTGGTAAGGGCGCCACTGCGTGGCGTCCTGACACTACCCCTTGCCAACATGCCCACGTGCCAGCTAGTCCCCTGGCGGTTCTTACCGCGTCATTCTCCCACTGCACCTGCGTCGCCGTCGCTAAATTTGAGGCGGATTTTTTTGCCGGTCTTGATCGATTTACTGGAGCTGATGACTTTGCCTTCTACGTCGCGGACAATCGAATATCCCCGAGCTAAAACAGATTCAAAGCCAGCCGACTGTAATCGTTTATTGAGTTGGTTAACCTTTTCGCGGGTGACGCCGAGTCGGGCCTTGGGCGATAAGCGATGGAGTTCACTGCCGAGCTCAGAAAGTTTGTGTCGTTGATCGGCTAAGAATTCTTCGGCAACACTGGTCAACTGGGCATATAATAAATCTAAATCCTGATGGAGTGACTCGATTTTATTTTTGGGCGAGTGTTGCGCAAGTTGACCGCTTAAGAATTTAAGTTGGGCGAGGAGCTTAGTTTGTCCTGACGCAATCAGTTCGGCTGCAGCGGTAGGAGTTTCCGCACGTCTGTCGGCAGCGTAGTCGCACAGGGTGAAATCCGTTTGGTGTCCAACGGCGGAAATCACCGGCGTCTTACTAGCACGCACGGCCCGAACTAATTTCTCATCATTGAATCCCCAGAGATCTTCGGCGGAACCTCCACCGCGACCGACGACAATTAAATCAATCCCCGGAATTTCATTAGCGAGTTTCAGACCTTGTAAAACTGAGCCTGCGCAACTCTCGCCCTGAACTCGGGCGGGGACGAGCCAGACGGTTCCACGCCATCCGCGTGTTTTAAGCACTTCGGTAAAATCATGCCACACGGCTCCGATTTCCGATGTGACGAAGGCTACCACTTTAGGAAACGTAGGAATCGGACGCTTAATTTCTTCTTCGAATAGGCCTTCAGCTTTTAATTTCGCGAGTAACTCTAAATATTTTTTCTGTAATTCGCCTTCGCCTTCCGGTTTCATGGAGTCGATGACCAGAGAAAGTTTTCCGGACTTTCCATAGAAATCGACCTTCGCTTTTACGACGACGCGGAGTCCGTCCTTGATCGGAAATTTAATCCAGCGCGCTTGGAATCCGTAAAGGATGCACTCTACTTTCGCGTCAGCGTCTTTAAGCGAAAAGTAATGGTGTCCGGACGGGTAGGTTTTGTAGCCCGAAATTTCTCCAACCACTTCAACGGTACCAAGCCCATTGACGTGACCTTTGATGACGTCGGTTAAATCGGAAACCGTTAGCGGTAACGAGTCGGGCATTAAGCCATAGAACTACTTTGCCTTAGAGTCGTCAAGCGATGGCACGGCGCGTAGCTGAATACTGTCGATGACTTGAGGTCCGAGAATAACGTTGGTCACAATCACCAAAACTTGGCCAGGCTTGCAATGTCCGCCGTCGCGTAAGTGCTTTAAGGCTGCAGTGATATTCTCATCTGCTTGAGGGCTGAATTTAATAAAGAAGGGCGTAACTCCCCAAAGTAAACCCATGCGACGGTGTACATGGATGTCTTCGGAGAAAGCGAAAATAGGGCAGCCCACCGCACGTAAGGCTGAGAGTGCGCGTGGAACATCGCCATTGCGGGTGAAGGCAATGATTCCAGTACTTCCTAGGTCTTGGGCGAGGCTTGCGGCCGAGCGAAGTAATTTAACTTTTGGGGTATCGTTCGGCTGTTCGGCGCTCAGTTTTTTCGGAACATCTTGCTCGGTCGCCATCGCGATTTTCACCATCACTTCGACGCAACGAATCGGGTGTTTACCCGTAGTGGTTTCGCCGGAAAGCATGACGGAGTCAGCTAATTCTAATACGGCGTTGGAAACGTCGGTCACTTCAGCACGGGTGGGAACTGGGTTTGTGATCATCGACTCCAACATGTGGGTGGCGACGATCACGGGCTTGCGTGCGGCGATGGACATCGCAACGGCGCGACGTTGAACGGACGGAAGCGTTTCGTAAGGAATTTCGATACCTAAATCTCCACGAGCGACCATGAGTGCATCGGAGGCATCAATAATCGAAGCTAAGTGTTCAATCGCTGATTGGTCTTCAATCTTCGCAATAATTTGTGCCTTGGAGTGTTCTTCTAAAAGTAATTTGCGGAGACATTCTACATCACTTGCTTCACGCACAAATGAAAGTGCGTAGTAATCGATGCCCACTTCGCAGCCGACTTTGATGTCTTCACGGTCTTTATCAGTGAGGGCAGGGAGTTCGATTTTTACACCTGGTAAATTAATGTGGCGACGGCTGCCCATAGAGCCGGGTTGTTCGACCTTACAGCACAGGCGATCGCCTTTTTGATCAAGGACGCGTAATTGAATGAGGCCGTTATCAATGAGAACTACTCCGCCAACAGGAACGGAACGAATGATAGGAGGGTAGTTTGAAGTGATTAAAACTTTATCACCGTCGGGCTTAGCGTCGGGTGCACCCGTGACGTCGACCAATTGTCCGACCGTCAGGTTAATTGACTGTTTAAGAGCCCCGGTACGAATTTCGGGCCCCTTGACGTCCATCATAGTAGATAGGTCCACGCCCATTCTTTTACTAACCAAGCGTACTCTTTCGACGATTTGGCGAACCCAAGCATGATCCGCATGGGCCATATTCAGGCGCACTACATTCGCGCCCGCCTTGATTATTGCCTCTAAATTGGCCTCGGACTCAGTCGCGGGTCCAATCGTAAAAGTGATACGGGTGTGTCTGTATGGCTTCACGAGTTTATGAGTAGTTGTGAAGACTCACTAATGGCAAGTGAAACAATACCTTATGCAAATAATTGTCAGTTTTATGAAACTTTTTGAGCAATTACATCTCTTTTCACCTTCGTCAGCTCTTCAAAAAAAGTGGATGTTTCAAAGGGCCAGGTATCCTCTTCGCAGATTTGCCAATCGGGGTGGGTTTTAAGTTCTCTGACCGTCCAGTCGAAATAATCCGCGTCGTCGGTTCTAAAATAGAGTTTTGCTTCGGAGGTTGAGGCCTTGGCTAGGCGGCTAAGGTTTTCCGCACAAATGAATCGGTTTTTGTGATGTCTTCTCTTAGGCCAGGGATCCGGATAAAGAACAAATATTTTTTCTGTCTTATGCGCTGGCGTTAGCGCGTCTAGGACTTCGGTGGCTTCCGCTTTTAAAAATGACACATTCTTAATACTTTGGAGTTCTTGTTTGCGCAGCGATTTTGCAATCCGGCTGGTGATTAAATCAATACCCACACAAAATTCATTGGGATTGGCTTTTGCATACGCAGCCAACCAGTGACCATGCCCGCACCCGATTTCTAGGGTGAATGAGGTTCGCCCGCCGAGAACTTCGGAAAGTTTGGATCGGAGCCTTTCAACATTCGTTGCGCGAAGGTTGTCGGCCCATTCTTTACCGAAGACTTTGTTGTCAGGTGACACGGGTTATCAGGGGATAAGTTGGCACGTTGGCACGGTGA
>JBBAUX010000003.1:0-14280 GCA_040398005.1 Opitutales bacterium | reverse complement strand
ATGGCCAAAGTAGATATAGAAGTCGTCCAAAAGATCCTCAAGGAAAACGGCATCGATGTTCGCGTAGCAGCGGAAATCTTAAACCAAATCCGCGAGGTCGTGGCCGAAGGCGCCATCGAGCGCGAAAAGCCAGCAAAGAAACAGCACCTGGTTTTAATCAGCGAACCCGAAGGTGGTTTACCGAAAGACCTAGTGGGCTGGGTGGTACAAATTTTGGAAGACGACGATCCACGCGAAGCTGCCCAAAAAATTACGGAAGTAGCAGGAGTATTTAATGGTACGCCGAAAGGGCAGCGCTTACCGGTCGCAAGTTTTGGTGATGCCTGCCAAAGTTTGCCCGGAAAACTTCTAAAAGAGAATAATGTTTGGATTAAGACGCGCGAACCCGTTCGCGTGATTGCGGTAAAAAATTCTCTCGGCCGCCGTCGTGGATAATTTTGGTTTCGATAAAAAACACACTTTTTTATCATCTAATTTACTAATTTTAGCCTATTTGGGCTTTAATTGAGGGACCCTGAAAACAGTCAATTCCGCTCGCATTTGAGCAAAGACCTCACACACTCGCGGAATATATGAAGTTTAAGAACTTTCCAATTTACCGCATCGAATGGGTAACTTCCATCTTCTTGATAACCACCGCGCTCCTCTCGCTCACGGTTGTACCTTGGTTCCTGTGGACCCAGTACAACCTGCCGGTCGATGCTGCTAATAAGGTTCAAGGTTGGGGCTTTATCTGGGCTTTATTCGTATTTTACTACTACGCGACGGGCTTTGGTATCACCCTCGGCTACCACCGCCTATTCTCACACATTTCCTTTAAGGCCAAGTGGCCAGTAAAGTTGTTCGTTCTCCTGTTCGGTGCCGCTTCCTTTGAAAATTCGGCCCACGATTGGAGCGCCGATCACCGCGTCCACCATAAACACGTCGATGAAGACGAAGATCCTTATGATATCTCCAAGGGTTTCTTCTACGCCCACATTGGCTGGTTGCTCTTCCGCCTAAAACCAAAGCCACCGGTTACTAATGTTAAAGACTTAGAAGCCGATCCCTTAGTGATGTGGCAACACAACTATGTGCAGTGGATTGCAGCCTTCATCGGGTTCGTTCTGCCTTCAATCCTGGGCTACGCCTACGGCTGGGCGATGGGCTTTAGTAATCCAGGGATGACCGCGTTGGGTTGCTTCTTGATCGCCGGATTACTCCGCACCGTGATTGTTCAACAAGGCACGTTCTGCATTAACTCACTCTGTCACATGTTTGGCCGTCAGCCTTATTCCCGCGACCACAGTGCGCGCGATAGCGGTTGGGTGGCGTTATTAACCTTCGGTGAAGGCTACCATAACTATCACCACGAATTCCAACACGATTACCGCAATGGTGTTAAAGGTTGGCAGTTCGATCCTACTAAATGGATTATCTGGACCTTATCCAAAGTCGGTTTAGTTCAAGATTTACGCCGTGTTTCTGACTCTCGAATTCTCGCTGCCGAGCTTAAAGAGAAGAGTCGTACACTCGGTATGGATGTCGAAAAAATCGTGAGTCGCTTCGATGCGCGCACCCGCGAAGTCAAAGCTTCGACCATCGCCGCCGCAGATAACTTGGCCAAAGATTTAGCGGTCCGTGCTGAAGCCTTAAAAGAACTCGCCATCACGAAGGCCGACGTCGGTAAAGATACTTTAGATGAGTTACAGGGCTTACTCAATAAAGCTGCGGAAATTCTAGAATCGCTCCGTCGCTCCGACGCTGCAGCGATTGCTTAATTAAAGTAGCTTAATTTTTTCTACCAGATTGCGGACTTCGTCTTCAATCTTGGGTAGAACTGTTTGTGGCTCTTCGAAGTCGATGTCATGAAAATGCCAGTAATGAATTTTGTCGGCCCACTCAGGATGTGAACTTTGCATCATCTCGTAATGCTCATCTTTTTTAAGCGCCACGATGTGGTGGGCTTTTTCTAAGTCGTCGAGTTGAAGTTGTACGGGCGCACGGCCCGTGAGCTCCAGGGGGACGCCCAGAGTGGTGAGACGCTCATGCGTATCGGTCGAGATCAGGGTAGGCTCGTCGGCGACAATAGAGGTCAGTAACCCCCGGGAAAATGCCCTTGCTGACAGGCCCTTTTCGAGGGCATGCCAATTAAAAATAGCCTCGGCGTGGCGACTTCGGTAGAAATTCCCAGTACAAATGAATAGAACTAGGGTTTCCTTGTAATCTGCGCTTGTGCGGGAGGGCATCGTTAGTAGAGTTCGTGAACATAACTAAATCGCCATGGCACGCAAACTGTTCGTTCTTTCTGTACTCACTTTCACTTTAGTAGGCTGCATGGGCCCTGAAAAAGGTCCTAGCCCTGTTACTGACACCGGTCTCTCGGGTTTCGGTAACGCCCCTGCTTTTGATACGCTGACTCCTCTGAGCCCATCATCAGGCTCAACGACTAAGTCGACTTCCACCAAGAAGTCCAAAGGCAAGTTGCCTCTGAACAGTTCGAGCCAGAAGTAATTTCTTACGACCTGATTAAAATCAGAGTAAGGAAACTTCGGTAACAAAAGTTTCTGTCCGACCGGGCTCCGCAAAACGGAGCCCATTTTTATGCTCAGTGCTATTGGGTGGGCCCATCCAAGGTTCGACGCAATAGAACGGCGCTTCCGCATCAGGCGTCCATGTGACTACGGCCGCCCAACTGTCGGGTATGGGTTCTTCGCCGACTTTCACCGAAATATTTTCTTCGCCGGACTTTGGACCAAAGACAACCAGCGCATCTTTGAGATTGGTAAAGATGCAATCGGGTAGTCCGGGATTATCGAAAGTGAATTCGTTGGCCCCTTTAAGATCCGCAAACGGAATGAGTTTTCCATCGGCCGCATGTCGCCATTGTTTTTTGGAGGGAATCTTAATGGTGTAATCGCTGCGACTTAAACCCTTATGCCATGGTAAAGTGAAGTAGAAGTGATGTCCGGCACACCATGGCAGCGGCTGTTGATCGCGATTTTCGAACTCGAATGTGCAACGCACAAATAATTCGCGGAACTCATACCTCACCCGGAATTCATATTTAAAAGGATAACAAGCTTCCGCGCGAGCATTAGGCACTAAGCGAAGTAGAGCATGTTTATCGCTGGTTTCGATAAATTCGAATTCACAATCCCGCGCAAAGCCGTGCTGAGGCATAGGACGTTTGACCCCTGCATCGTCTTTCCAGAAAAACTTTTCTCCGTCGGCGTAATTGCGACCCATGAAAGGGAAGAGGATCGGGTTTCCGCCACGCACTAAACCGATTTTATCTTGAGCAAAATCAGCACCCTCGGGCCAGTGGAGAATATTTCTTACCCCCGTCGGCAAAGTTAATTTCCAGTGGATGAGTCTAGCTCCGCGAGTGAGGCAGGTTTGATAAGTGGATGCCCCAACCGTCCACCGCTCCATGGGAACATTATTTACAGTAAATTTTTCCATGCTTCAGCCAAAACCTAAGAGTGATTGAAGGCAAACGCGGAATCTGAAATTATTTTTTAGTCATTAAATAATGACAGACCATCCACTGCTCGCCTTTTTCGAAATTCCAGAGTTCGGCACAGGACATAAAAAAGATGCGCCAGTAAGCCAGCCATTGGCGGGCTTTTTTCGGTCCATAGGTTTCCGCGAAAATACGCAAAACCTTTTCGCGATGTTGATCGGTATTCTGTAGCCAATGTTCCGCAGTTTGCCCGTAGTGTCGCCCGGGTACTTCCCATTGGGTTTCTAATTTAAGATTATCCTGAAAGTGAGTGGGCAAATTATTGGAAGGCATAATGCCGCCCGTGAAAAAGTGGCGCGACATCCAATCGGTACCGTCTTTGGACTCGAAGTGATAAGCGCAGTCGCGATGGGTGAAGACGTGGAAAAAGAGTTTACCCTCAGCCTTCAGCCAGGTACTGATCCGACGAAACAGTTCCTGCCAATTTTTCATGTGCTCAAACATTTCCACCGAAACGACGCGATCAAACGTATCGGGCGAAATTGAAAATTGATTCATATCACACGTGATGACGGTGACATTATTGAATCCACGCTGCTTGCACTGACCTAAAATATACTCTCGCTGGGAGGCTGAGTTGGAAACGCTGGTGATTTGCGCTTGAGGATACTTCTCTGCCATCCACAGGGTGAGCGAGCCCCAGCCGCAGCCTAATTCGAGAATCTTCTGCCCGTCTTTTAATTCGGCACGAGTACAAGTCAGTTCGAACATGGCTTCTTCCGCCACCTTGATGGATTCATCGCCCTGCTGATAAAAACAAGAAGAGTACTTCAGACGTGGGCCCAGGCAGAGCTGATAAAACGCCGCGGGGACTTCGTAGTGCTGTTCGTTAGCCGCCTTGGTTTCAATGGCGACGGGCAACTTCTTGAGTTCTTCGGCAAATTGAGAAACTCTTTTGAGTCGTTCGGCCGGATCCGTGGCTCGCTCATCCTTCAATCTCTGCTGCAGTAATTTACGAATGCCTCGGCGGATAATAAAATCGGGTAAAATATCCCAACCTAGTAAAGTGTCGATAAAAGGCATGGTGTCACCCTAATGGAGCCAATCCTACTGGCAAACCTAAGGTTATATTTTGCGCTTAGGTTTTTTAGGCCAAAAGGCGGGGACGGCGGACTGGTAAATTTTATAATTCTCACCCTTGGAATCGCTGAGATGCTTTTCCGTTAAAGATACACCGGTAACCCTGGTTAATAAATAATACATAAAGCCGGCGCAGATGATGCCCGGGATCGCATAGAAATCATCATTGTAACTGAGTAGGGCAAAGCCGACCCAGACTAGCCACTCGAAGAAATAATTAGGATGCCGCGTCCAAGCCCAGAGCCCCGTATTACAAACTTCACCCTTCGATGCGTTCAACTTAAAGTTTTTTAATTGGCGATCGGCCACGAATTCTCCCACCAGGGCAACGAAGGTCACCACAATGGCCACCCAGTGGATGGGGAGTAATGATTTATCACTGTGTAAAATAGAGGAGATAAATGGCGTACAAAGAAACGTTAAAGCAACCCCTTGAATCATGTAGAACCGAAACATTTCAGAATTTAATCTCCCAGCCCATTGCTGACGCATTTTGATGTATCGTCCGTCTTCGTGACGAATATCCTTAAAAATTCTTTTAGCGAGGTGCGTGCCGAGGCGGAAGCTCCATAATAAAACGAATGTAATTAAAATGGTGGTCGAATCATTCCAGTGAATCGGATGTTGAATCAGATAGTGAACACACAAAATGGAAAAGCCATAAGCCCAAAAAGCATCCACGATCGACCAGTTATCCAATTCTTTAGCCACCCACCAAATGACTGCGAAAAAGATGAAAGAATAGCACAGGAGGCGTAGAAATTCTATGACGAGGTTAAATACCATTTTAATTTTAGCGTGTGATGAAGCGTTTAAAGATCAGAAAGAGAATCTGATAAACTAACCACGTAGCCGCTGGAACTACAATAATCCAGCCTAAGAACGCATGTGCACCCATTTGGAAGAATTTTGTCACAAAACCGACAAACGACTGGCTGAACTCTGCCTGCATTTGTGCAATTTCAATCACCTGAGCTTCCGCTCCAGTTAATTTCTCCCCCAGTCGAATCCAGGGGATGATTAAGACAATCTGTAGCGGGTAACTAAAATAATTGATAATCTGCATCACCACATGGTTGAGCCGGAAAACTTTTCCAGCCAACAGACATAAGAGTGTCGTCGTCCCGATAAATGGATTCACGGAAATCGCTAAACTCACCGCACAGGCCAATGCTAACTCTTTGGCGGTAATGCCTTGTTTGAGTTCCGCTACCAACGGATCCTTAACTTTTCTTTTAAACCACCCAGCGATGCGACTCATTAGCTGGATTTTTTAGTAAAGAATATCTTGGTGAGGTCGGATTCGCTTGCATTACCTAAAAGACATCTCAGCGCATAGCCCGCGATCGCAAAATTACCGAGCAACATCAGCGCCACCAGCCAGCCGAAGCGTACAAAATGATTATTTTCGCGCCAGGCAACATAGAGCCAGAAAGCCAGAAATCCAAAGTAAGCATCAAACATCGTGGCTAAACCCCAGGGCTCTTGGCATACCGTGACATATCCACCGACGACATTAAGGGCTTTGCCCGCGTACTCGGGCAGTGAGCTCGTTGAGGCAGCCGTGCAGGCGTACCACGACACCCAAGTCATTGCGAGGAGGACGAAAATAAAGTAACCAATAAGAGCTCGGCGGGTATTCATATTTTTGCTGGTGAAGTATAATTACTATAAATGTTTATAAAAAGAATGCAAGTGACGGTGTGTGCTGAGGTAATGCGTAGGGGTGTCCTTGTATCTCCCCTTGTCCCCTTGTCACCTTGCCCACATGTCCCCTGGCGAGCTACACTCGCGTCGCTTATCCCCCTTGTCCCTTATCCAATCCAATTAGGTCGAATATACACCGCTTGGACTACCCCGATATTTCGATGGGCAAAGGCGGCCTCGCAGTAGCGGAAATAGAGTCTCCACTTGCGAATAAAGAATTCGTCAAAACCCATACCCCGAACTTTATCTAAATTCTGTTCAAACGCCTCACACCAAGTTGCAAGTGTGCGTGCGTAGTCCAAACCGAATTCTTCCAGGCGATGTAATTGAAAACCGCCGCGTTCAGTCATGAGTTGATTAACGCGATTGATGGAAAGTAAAAGCGATCCTGGGAAAATATGTTTCTGGATAAAATCTACACCCTTACGGAATTGTTCGTAGCGACTATCCGGACAAGTAATATACTGAAACGCCGCTATGCCGTTCTGTTTAAGTAATCGTCCCACGCTTCCACAAAACTCAGGCAAGTATTGATGGCCCAACGCCTCCATCATCTCGATGGAAACACATTTATCATACGAGCCTTGGTGAGTTCGAAAATCTTCCAACCGCACTTCAATCCGGTCACTCAGGCCTGCTGCCTTGATTCGCTCCGTGGCTAAATCAAATTGCGCTTTTGAAATAGTAAGCGTGGTCACTCGGCAGCCATAATTTTTCACTGCTTGAATGGCCCAACCGCCCCAGCCTGTGCCGATTTCAACGACGTGGTCGCTGGACTTAAGCTGCAGCTGTTCGCAGAGCGCCCGATTTTTCTGATTCTGTGCTTCAGCTAAAGTTTTACAACCATCCCAGCGCGCCGATGAATACATCATTGATTCGTCTAAGAATAATTTAAAGAAATCGTTAGAAACATCATAATGGGCGGCGATATTATTTCGTACCGTTTTCAGCGAATTGGGACGCAATAAATGCTCCAGGCGATCGGCCAGACGGAAAGCGCCCAGAGCGATATTTTTTACCGCGGAGCCAGACATCCCTGGAGTGTTATCAATATTTTGGATAAAGAACCCAATGACCGCTGCTAGGTTCGGTGAATCCCATTCGCCTGCAATATAGCTTTCGGTTAAGCCAATGTCTGAACCTAAAACAATACGCTTAAAGAAAATATCATCTTTAATATTAATTTGCGCTATTGAGGAAGGATTGAGTGATTCACCAATCTTAAATGATTTCTGTTTAGGCAGAGTAATAATGAGCTGACCATTTTTTAGTTTAGCGAGTGTGCGTAAAACGAGCTTCTGCATCAGCCCCCCTTGATTGATAGCCTCGGACACTGTGATAAAATTTTCTTGGGTCATTTCTGATTACTGATTTCGGGGGAGGGGTGACGCAGGTTGCGCTGTAAATGAATGTCATCCGCTTTTCGCTTAAAGGAAAGCCGTTTTATTAACCAAAGGCTAAGCGCATGCAGATGGATCAAGGCGATTACCTTAAAAATCAAGAACGGCATTTTAATCGTCAGCCAGCTGAGTCGGCCATCCGTCAGCGGCACACTGCGCCCCGTCCATGCACTGACTAATGTTTTTTGTCCGCCTTCATAATGATCAACCCCGAGCCACAGCGATTGACCGGGTGTTTGGAGTGTAAATTCAAACTCCGTATCTAAACCTGAAAAAGGAGATACGTAAAATTTCTTAGGTGTACGCAATTTAAGAACGGCTTCACCTTTGGCATTCTTTTGTTTGCAGTCTTTGCCTAGGAACCACGCTTTTCTCTCGCCGAAGGTATTATTCACTTCGGCTATTCCACACTGTAGTTCTCCATCCCACGAAATCAGAAAAAAGATTACCGGGTTGTAGGATTTACCAAAAGCCCGCGGCATGGCGACTAAAGTGATTTGAGCATCGGGTGGTAAAATTTGACCCTGGGCTGCACAGAATGATTTTACGCGGTCGGCTAACTGATCGCTGTCTGCGCCGAAGGCCTGACTTTTCCCCTCGGGTTGAAAAATAATATCTTTCGGTAAGAAGTCCTGATCGCGAAATTGATACAGCGCACGCCTTCCGGTACCCATGAGCCAAGTATTTTCACCGATTTTATCCCAATCGGCACAATCAATCGCACAGCAAAATACACTATGGGTGAAGCTATTTTTCTTGGGCCATAAGCGCGCATGCATGACCTTGGCTTCGTAGAGTCTCACCATGATTATAAATCTGCTGATAATGTATAAGAGAGCAAGCCACACCCCGCACTTGCCATCTTTTTATTAGAAGTTTCACTGACAGGGTGCAACCCGTTGACCCCGCAGTCTTAGTCTTCATGGCTTTTTTGTCGGGGCTCTTTTTATTTTTAGGATTACGGTCCGGCAAAAGAAGGCGTTTGCTGGATGATACTCCTACGAGTAAGACTCTCGGAATATTTATCGGCGAAGTTGAAGTAGAGGGCGTGGGTATTTCAACTTCACCCATCCGTGCAAAATTTTGTTATCAAGACTGTGTAGTTTATAGTTGGGGTATCGACGAGGAGTGGCAACGCTGGGAGACGGTAGTTTATACCGACAGCAGGGGTCGCACGAGCACGCGCCAGGTTTTACGCAGGGGTTGGACAACCATTGCCAGCGATAGTATCTATAAGGGATTTTATATTAAGGATGAATTTGGGTATGTCTGGGTACACCCCAAAGGGGCAGACTGCGAAACGCTGACACTCTTTAACGAAACTACACAACGCGGAGAGTCGCTGTATTCCATGGGACCTGATGATAGTATTATGGATTCCACCGGACGCCGCCGATTTTATGAATCGGGCCTTCCCGTGGGCACAGAATTATTTGTGCGTGGGCGAGCAAGTGAGCGGCCCGACATTGTAGCGCCACAAATCGTAGAAGATCCGCAAGCGGAAATGTTCATTATAACTCACCGCAAAGAAAAAGATATTAGTTCCGGCAAGGCCACGGCCTATGTGCTTTGGAATTTGGTAGGATTAGTTACCGCACTGGGCATCGGAGCATTACTCACCCCGAATGATCTCAAAGGCCCTGCCATGGGTGTAGCTATCTATAGTTTCGCCTGGTTCATGGGTTGGCTCTGGATGGTCTTCAATAGTCTCATTGGCTTGCGCAATCGCGTGCAGCAGGCGCAATCACTCATCGACGTACAGTTAAAACGACGTTCCGATTTAATTCCTCCCCTCATCGCGAGCTTAAAGGGTCTGCGTGATTATGAAGCACAGGTGCAAACGGAAATCGCTACCTTACGTTGTCAGTCCATGGGCACTACGCAGGTTTCCGCTCTAGTCCCCGGATTAAAAGCCATCATCGAAAAATATCCTGAACTGATTGCCAACGAGAGTTTTAATGCGCTGATGAAGAATTTAACGGAGACGGAAGATCGTATCGCTCTCGCGAGAAATTACGCAAATGATGTGACGACGTTTTATAATACCCGACTCGAGCGCATTCCGGATCGTTTCGTGGCTCAAATCGTCGCGATGCAACCGGCCTTACTTTTTGTCGCTCAGGGCTTTGAGCACAAGGTGCCTGACGTAAAAATTTAGACCGTCCAGGCATCACGTCCGAGCAGATAACTGCACAGGCGATGGGCTGACCATAATCCGTCCTCGTGAAATCCATAACGCTGCCACGCTCCGACGAAATGAATCTTCGCTTGAGGCTTTTCATTGAGCGATTGTATGTGACCTTGGGCCGCCACCGCTTCCATGGAAAATAACGGATGTTCAGTAGGGATTTTTTTAATAATCTTCTGAGGGTCTATCTGCTCTGGATGATTAATCGTCACAAAGAAATTCTCGTTGGGGCTGACTCCTTGTAGCGCATTCATCCAGTAGTGCGTGGAGTTGCGACGCTGACCTTGCGATGTCCAATTATGATAGTTCCAGGCCGACCACGCTAACTTAGTCTTAGGCATTGGGCTTGGATCAGTATGAACAATCGCGAGATTCTGATTATACTGAAACGCACCTAATAAAGATTTTTCTGTTCCGTCGGCATCTTCTAACAGTCTAAGCGCTTGGTCGGGATGCGTCGCAAAGATGACGCGATCAAATTCATAGTCACCTTTAGCCGTGGTTACGATGACCCCTTGGGCCTGTCTTTTCACGGATACCACTGCTTCGCCTAAATATTTTTTCACATAATATTTTTTGAGAAGTGCTTGAACGTAGGTGCGTGAACCGTTCACGGGGGTAATCCATTGATGCTGCGTATTTAGACCCAAAAATCCGTGATTATAAAAGAACCGCATCAGGGTGGCGGCGGGAAAAGTCAGCATCTTTTCGGGCGGGGTCGACCACACGGCTGAACTCATCGGAATTAAGTAGCACTGTAAAAAATCATCCCCGAGTTTGTTTTGCTTACACCACTCGCCCAGCGAAGTGTTTTCGGCTTCGGGTGTCTGCCACGCTTGGTGAGCCAATTTGTTAAATTTATTAATCTGCAAAAGCAGTTTCCAGAAACGTAGACTCAAAAGATTTTTTCGTTGGGCGAATAAATGATTCAGTGACGAACCGCACCACTCGAGTCCGAGTAGGTCATTGCGTACAGAAAAAGACATGCGTGTTTTTTTCCACGCTACATTCAGCTCTTTAAAAAGTCGGCAGAGATGAGGGTAGGTGACTTCGTTAAAAACCATGAAGCCCGTATCCATGGGTAAATCCTTACTGGTCACCGGGTCTTTGACGTCGATCGTATGCGCGTGTCCACCAGGCCTAGAATCGGAATCGAAGAGTGAAATATCGTGACTACCATGCAGAAATCTCAAACAGCCCAATCCACTAACTCCGGAGCCGATAATCGCTATCCGCTCACGCACGCTGCTGGCTTTCGGCTTTGGTTTTTTCAGCTTCTTCGTAAATGGACTCGGGCACCCCTTTGAGGCCCCAGATGAGTCCGGTCCACGAAAGCATTTTTAATGCATAATAGGTCGGATCAAACTCCCACCAATAAAAGCCCTGCTTGGTGGTGGCTTGATAGCGGTGGTGGTTGTTGTGCCAGCCTTCACCGAGCGTAATTAAAGTGAGGATAAAAGAATTACGCGATTCGTCATCGGTCGTCTTAAATCTTTTTGTTCCCCAGACGTGGGCCAGAGAGTTAATACACGATGTGCCGTGAAATAAAACCGTGGTAGAGATAAAGAAGGCCCAAACGAGTAGTTGTGCACCTGAGGTATCGACGCCTTGAGCTCCGAGATAGGCACCCAGACCATAAAGTGAGCCCGCAAATAATATCGGAATTAAGGTGTCGAAACGATTTAGGAAAACGAGCTCTGGATATTTCGCGAGATCAGTGATTTTCGAATAATCGGTCGGGAAGTTTTTCTTACTGGTGATCCAGCCAATATGGGCCCACCAAAATCCATCGACCACCGGAGAGTGTTTGTCATCTTCTTCGTCGGAATGCTTGTGGTGATGTCGATGAGTGTACGCCCACCAAAGTGCGCCGCGTTGCACAGCGAGAGAACACCACAGTGCCATAATAAATTGGAAGGCGCGTGATGTGGAATAAGTTTTATGTGAAAAATAGCGGTGGAGAAATCCCGTGATCGCGAACATGCGAAAGAAATAGAGTCCGACGGCTAACCACACGGCGAGTGGACTGATACCGACCCAGATCACCCCGAGACAGCCAAGGTGTAGAATAATGAAAGGGATGGTTCTCGGCCAATCGACCTGCTTGGGGGTGCTCCGAAAGCTTTCAGCACCCTCGGGGATATAATCGGAGTCAAACCAGCGAATTAAAGACTTAAACAAGCCTGCATTGTCCTTATTTTGGGGTAAATTCGACATGGGCTTATGTATGTTAAAACTTTTGAGTTCCGCAACTGCTTTGACCCTTTTGTCTGTTTCAATAAAGTTACTTTTTAGATAGATTCCCTGTTTAGCCCCGCTTCTTATTAAATAACCCCCAATGTCCGACGCACATTCAGCTCAAGACTGGAAAGCCTGGTTCGCCGAAAACGGTGCCCGCCTTCGCCTGATCGCCCGTCAATGGACGAGGTCCGATGCCGATGCGGACGATGTCTTACAGGAGGCCTTTATTAGATTCTGGAAAAATCAACGCCACCTTCCCGGAAATCCCAACGCCCTCGTCGTCACCTCCATCCGCCGCTCCGCGCTCGATTTATATCGTAGCACCGACCGCCGCTCACTCCGCGAACAAACAGTCTACGCCGATGCTGATACGATGACCTGGTTTGAGCCCGAAGTCGACCCGCGCCTCCAAGCGCTCACACATTCACTCCCGCAGCTCCCCGACGAGCAACGCGAAGTAGTTGTACTAAAAATATGGGGCGATCTCACTTTTGATGAGATTGGTGAACAATTATCCATTTCTCCAAACACCGCAGCCTCTCGGTGGCGCTATGCCATGGAGGCCCTTCGCAAACTTATCTCCGCCCGCACTTATGTCTGAAGACTACACCGAAATTGAATCCGCGCTCCGCGCACTCCGCCCACGCTCCCCCGGTCCCGCAGTGACTGCAGGTATCGCACGTGCTTTGCAGACTCCCTTGCGTCCAGCCGCTCCTAAGAAAAATATTATTCTTTGGATGTCCTCAGCCTTGGCTACCGCGGCCTGCCTCGTCGGGGCTTTTCTTTTCAGTCGTAACGAATCGAATTCTTTATCACCCGAATACCAACTGGTGAGTGCAGAACAATCGCCCGCCGCAATCGATATACTTTCGCCGGTAGAATTATCCGATGGATCTTATGCCCGTCCAGTCCGCTTGTTTTGGAATAATACCACGCACTGGGCCGATGCTAAAAATAATACACAACTCATCGATTACCGTCCCGCTCAGCAATTGGCTCTCATCCCGGTCGAAACTTATTAAACAAAATTTCTATTCACCAACGCTTATTTATTAAACCATGAACTCTCTCCGCCACATTCCATTACACATGTTGATGCTCGCCGGTATGGTTGGTCCACTAGTCGCCCAAGAAAATGAAAGCGCACCCCAGGCACCCGCCGCTAAAATAAAACCCGCCGCTTCCGGTGCTTACGCAGGTATTAGTCCAGCACAAGTCACCGAACTCGCACGCCGTGGGGTGACCTCTCAAGACGTGCCCCCTGGTGTGGGCGTGATGGTTGCGTTCGTAGACCCTAAAGGTCCTTCGATGGGCGTGTTAGCCGAGGACGATATTTTAGTTCGACTGGATGATCAGGTCTTAGTGAACCCTGAACAATTCCGTGCGTTGATTGGTATGCATAAACCGGGTGATGTCGTAAAGATTGTCGCCGTGCGCGAAGATGAAGTCGTAAACGTGAATTTGAAATTAGGTTCTCGTAATCCACCTGTGTCCGCTGCCCCTAAAGCAAAGAAGTCGAGTGCCCCAAAGGTTGAAGCAAAAGCTGCCGATGAAGCAGCTCCTGCTGCACCTCAAGCGGTCGTACCACCCCGAATGGGAATTACAATTAACGGACAGACCTTTGAGTTTAATCAGGATCCCATGCAGGGCTTTCCGCCTGAAATCATTCAGCAATTTAATGAAATGCGTCAGCGTGGCATGGCTGTGCCACAAGCCCCTCAACCCGAAGCCGCCCCTGAAAAGGAATCGACTCCTGCGCCTCAGGCACCTGCGATGCAGTCAAAATCAAAATCATTTTCCTTCAGCTTTGGTAATGGTGGATCTGTTTCATCGAACAGTGTCGCCTCGGATCGTGATGGCACAGTAGCTATTGAGGAGCGTGATGGTAAAAAGCATGCAGTGATTAAAGATGCTTCCGGCAAAGTTTTATTTGATGGCGATGTGACGACGGATGAAGCCCGTGCTAAAATGAAACCCAAGCTCCGCGACCGACTGAAGTTAGTTGAAACTAATTCATTCAAGATTCAAAGCGCCCCTGTGGTTGTTCCTGCTGAAGAAAATGATTCCGACGGCTCCGTCCTTCCTAAAAAGAAAAACGAACCTAAGGATGGAGCGTGAGTTCAGGGGACACGTGGGCAAGGTGACACGGGGACACGGGG
>JBBAUX010000002.1:0-178797 GCA_040398005.1 Opitutales bacterium | reverse complement strand
TAAGTCGGTCTGTATAACGGCGTGGCGACTAAGCTTCTATTATTCGACTGTGATTCGACGCTTTCTGCGATTGAGGGCATTGATGAGTTGGGTCGTTTACGTGGTCCTGAAGTCTTTAAGGCGGTAGAGGAAATGACAACTAAGGCGATGGATGGCAGCACGCCCATGGAGTCTATCTTTGCGAAGCGCCTAGATATGATTAAACCGACTTTAGAAGAGTTAGAATCGATCGGACAGAAATACATTCAAGAGGTCGAACCTACCGCAGTGGATACAATTACAAAACTTAAAGCTGCTGGCTGGACGGTTATGATTGTGAGCGGTGGTTTCACTCAGGCTATCCGCCCTCTCGCCCAATACTTAGGCATCGAACGTGTGGAAGCGGTTGAACTGCGTTTTAATGCCGATGGTTCTTATGCAGGTTATGTGGAGAGCTGCCCAACTGCGAAGTCGAAAGGCAAAAATGTCGTGGCTCTTAAACTGCGCGATGAATTCAAAGCTACCCAAACTATTTTAGTCGGTGATGGTGCGAGTGATTTAGAAGTAAAAGGCGATGTTGATAAAATGATTGGCTTTGGACGCTATACAGTGCGCCCCATAGTCAAAGCCGGAGCCGACGCTTTTATCACGTCGCTCGATCAACTCATCTCCCTACTCGCTTAATTAGACTCCGAGAAGTTTTCGGATTTTCTGACGGCGGTATTTGAAAATACCTTCCACTTTTGCTTTCACAAAAGGATAAGCAACTTCACCGAACGGCCAAAGAGGAAGTTTGTAGAGCACTTCGTCATCCATCCGAGTCTTACCACCTTCGTCTGCGAAAGTGTGAGTGTGGAACCAAACAGCGTAAGGACCTTTGAGTTGTTGATCCGCAAAAGCGTAAGGCGGATCCCAGTGCGTAATGCGCGTGCGCCATCCAAAAGGAATGCCGCTCATTTTAATTCTGTAATCAATCAACGCTCCGCGTTCCATGATGACGGGCAGCGGGGTTAAGATTTTAAATTGTAATTCCGGAGGAGTGATTGCCTCGAGGTTTTCTGCTTTGGAGAAAAATTCGAAGACCTTCTCAATCGGTAAAGGTAAAGTGGTGCTCTCGAAGTGACGGTGCACTCCGGTGGGGAGAGACATCGGCCGGGCGAGGTGGTCGCGGCGGTGGGCTTTAATAACTTCGCTATAATCAGTCACAGGTATAGGTTATTTAGAGGTCAGCGTGGCAAGGCGAGTCTGTTCTGTCAAGGGATGGGGAGCGGAAATGGGCTTGCCCAACGGGCGAGACTGGTTTGCCTTGAAAGTCATCCACGGCTCCCCATGTCCTCCCCCCGCTCACGTAGTAAGACCACCGGTGCCTTCGGCAACCGCAGTCCTCGTTCCATTGAACGCGATTTTAGTACACCCGCACCCGCCCAAAAGGGAAAGACTCCTCGCACCCTCACGATTGCCGATAAGTTGGCTACTTTTAGTCAGCCCATTCTCGAACAGGCAGGCAATAACCGCACCGCTGCGAAAGGTGCCATGAACGTCGCGATTTTAATTTGGAATGCATCGATTGGCGGAGAACAGAAAATCAAAGAGGCGAAAGCTAAACTGAATGCCCTTCCTGGATCTTCGACTGAGAAGGTGGATGAATTAGTCACCACCATGATTGCGCGCAAAGAAGAACTCTATCCTGGTGAAAAAGCGCTCATCACTAATTTCGTCTTAAAATTCAATCACCGCACGGGTGCGACCTTCAATGTATCGGCTGTGAATGTTAATCCCGAAGGCCTCTCGAATACGGATTTAAGCGATATTATTAAGCCGAGCCTATAATCTTAACTTTACCGTTTGCGGTGAAGGAGATTTTAAGTGAACTTGATTGCATGGACTCACTCGTCCTTCGCAACGGGCTCATCATCAATGAAGGTAAACGCTTTCATGCTGATATTCTTGTTCGAAATGGAAGAATCGAGCGCATCGGACAAATTCCCGCCGATGTTAAAGTCGACCGTGAAATCGATCTCGCCGGCAAACTGGTTTTACCAGGTCTGATTGATGACCAAGTTCATTTCAGAGAACCGGGATTAACCCACAAAGCTACCATTGAGAGTGAAGCACGCGCGGCTGTCGCTGGCGGGGTGACCTCGTTCATGGAGATGCCGAATACCAATCCTCCCGCTACGACGATTGCGGAGTTGGAATTAAAATATACCCGCGCCGCTCAAGTCTCCGTGGCGAACTATTCCTTTTTCTTCGGAGGAACGAATACTAATCTAGAAATTTTGAAGAAGGTCGATGCCACTAAAGTTTGCGGAGTGAAAGTTTTCATGGGTTCATCCACGGGTGATATGTTAGTCGACCAAGCCACGACACTCGAAGGTATTTTCAAACACTCGCCCACCCTCATCGCCACTCACTGCGAAGATACACCGATGATTAAAGCGGCTGAAGCAGTGGCTAAATCAAAATGGGGCGAAGATGTTCCAGCCAGTGAACATCCGATTATTCGTTCCGCAGAAGCCTGTTATGCGTCGTCATCACTCGCGGTGAGTTTAGCCAAGAAACACGGCACTCGACTGCATGTCCTGCACATCACTACCGCCAAGGAATTAAGCCTATTTTCAGCCGAGCCTCTTGGTAAAAAACGTATCACCGCCGAGGCCTGTGTGCATCACCTTTGGTTTAGCGATCAGGACTATGCCCGACTCGGACATAAAATTAAATGCAATCCGGCGATTAAGACCGTGCAAGATCGAGCCGCCGTGCGCGAGGCGGTGAATCAAGGAGTCATTGATGTGATTGCGACCGACCACGCACCACACACCGCCGAGGAAAAGGCTCAGAAATATTTTAAAGCTCCGGCCGGTCTACCCCTCGTTCAACACTCTCTCCTGATATTATTGGATTTAGTCGACCAAGGAGTCTTCACCTTAGAAAAAACAGTGGAGCGTGCGTGTCATGCCCCGGCACTTTTATTCGGGGTCGAAAATCGTGGATTCATTCGCGAAGGCTATTGGGCTGACCTCGTAATCGTTGATCCCAAAAAATCTTATACCGTATCTAAAGAAAACATTCTCTTTCACTGCGGCTGGTCACCCTACGAAGGACACACTTTCAAAAATACAATTCACCAAACCTTCGTGAACGGAGTCAGCGTGTACGAAAACGGAAAAGTAAATCACACGTCACGCGGCATGCGCCTGAGTTTTAACGGAAACCGACGTTAAAACTGCTTACTCGCCTGCGGGAATCTCATCCTTGGCGCCGGCTTCATAACGCTCGCACCAAGCTTTGGACCAGGAAGCGAAATCACCGGCCGCAATATGGTCGTGGGCTTGCTTCATGAGATCCTGTAAGAAGTGAATATTGTGTAGTCCTAGTAAAGTACCACCAAGGGATTCACTCGCATGATGTAAGTGGCGGAGATACGCCCGTGTGAAATTCTTGCAGGTGTAGTTATCTAAACCTTCCACGAGTGGACGGTGATCTTCCTTGTAACGCAAGTGCTTGAGGCTCACCGGACCATCGGGTGTGAACGCACCACCGTGACGACCAATACGTGTAGGCATCGTGCAATCAAACATGTCCGCACCCAGTGCCACCATGCGTAATAATTGTGGTGGCGTACCGACGCCCATGACATAGCGGGGTTTATTCTTCGGCAATAAAGGTGCTACGATGCCGACCTGACGCATCATTTCTTCTTCGGGCTCACCCACGCTCACGCCGCCAATGGCAAAACCAGGAAAGTCGAGTCCGGCTAATTCTTCAGCACAACGCACACGCAAATCTTCAAAGACAGATCCTTGATTGATACAGAATAAGTGACGGCCTGAAGCGAGGAAGCCGGTGTCTTTCGCGAGTTGTAACATCTCTTTTGCCCAACGAATCGTGCGGTTTACGGCGACTTCGCAGGCGGCACGTTCGCAGGGCCAAGGGGGACATTCGTCGAGAACCATGGCGATGTCGGACCCGAGTGCGTCTTGAATCGCTAAACAATCTTTGACGTCCAAGAAAAGCGGTGAGCCATCGAGGTGAGATTTAAAATGAATCCCTTCGTCGGTGACCTGACGGAATTTAGCTAATGAGAAAACCTGGAAGCCTCCGCTGTCGGTCAGAATCGGTTTATCCCAATGCATGAATTTATGAAGTCCGCCTGCCTGACGAACAATCTCACGTCCGGGTCGAAGATTTAAGTGATAGGTATTACTTAATAAAATTTGTGCCCCCGTGTCCTCCACCATCTGCGGTGTGAGGCCTTTAACCGTGGCTTGCGTACCCACGGGCATGAACACAGGCGTACGCACTTCACCATGCGGAGTTTTAAGAACGCCCAAGCGCGCAGCCGTTGCCGTATCCGTTTTTAATAAAGTGAACACGATGAGTAACTAGGGGACAAGTGGGCACGTTGGCAAGAATAGGTAGGGGCGCGATTGCGTCGCGTCCTATCATCTCCCCTTGTCACCGTGTCACCTTGCCCACTTGTCCCCTCTCTCTTTAGCAGTGCTAAAGAGAGAAACTCTCCCCACACGAACAACTGGCTTTGGCGTTGGGGTTTGAGAACTTAAATCCGCCGCCGATCATTTTATCGGAATAGTCGAGAACGGTTCCGCGAAGATAGAGGGCAGACTTTGGATCCACCAAAACTTCTACACCCGCAGAGTTAACTAAAATATCACCTTCCTTGGATTCGCCGACGAATCGGAGTTTATAGGAAAGACCATTACAACCGCCGCCCGAAATAGCGGCACGGAGAAAACGACCTTGGGTCTCGCGTTCGGCCAAAGCTTTAACCTTCACGCCCGCCGACGGAGTCAACCGAATCAATCGCTCATCGGCTTGGCGGAGGGTGGGTGCGGTGGCGACTGACATAATTTGTAATCTAGAAGAATTAAGATTGATGGCAAGTCTCGGCCGTAAAATCAGTCAAACTGCGTTAATGAGAGGTTTATCCGCAGTCCTGCGCGTCGACGTCGATAGTATCAATGACGTCCTCATCCCGTAAAATCTTCGCACGCAATGGAAGAATGGCGGCGAGCAACGACTTCACCCCCGTCACGAAATACCACAAGTGCACACGGTGTTGATCTTGCACGCGTTCAAAGGGACAAGGAGCCGGACCACGAATCTCAGCCAAGCCTGCATGGAGTCGCTCGAATTCCTTCACCCAAGCTTCAGCTACGAAGTTTACTTTTTCTAAATTACGTCCACGGAAAACGTGACGGACTAAATGGCGTTCGGGTGGATATCCAAACTCGGCTCGCTTTACTAATTCAGATTTCGCAAAGCCATGGAAATCCAAGCGCTTCGCAAATTGAATGGGATCCGAGGCGGGTTGAAAGGTTTGTACAACGACGGCGCCTTCGAGCGTGCCCCGCCCTGCTCGACCCGCCACCTGCGTGAGTAATTGGAAAGTGCGTTCAGGAGCCCTGAAATCGGGCATTTGCAGTGATAGGTCAGCATCTAAAATTCCCACCAAAGTCACCCGCGGAAAATCGAGTCCCTTGGCAATCATCTGCGTCCCGAGAAGCATATCATACTTACCCGCGCGGAAATCGGATAAGACTTTTCTAAATAAATCTTTCTTACCCATCGTGTCCGCATCCATGCGCGCCACGCGAGCTCGCGGGAATAATTTCGCAATGACTTCTTCGACCTTCTGCGTGCCGTAACCCTTCCAGCGAACTTTGGGTGACTGACAGGATGGACAGACTTTAGGAGCGGGTTTGCGGTGATCACATAAGTGACAGCGTGCTGTATGGTCAGTGATATGCAGCGTGAGTGAAACACTACAGCAGGGACATTTGACGGCTTCACCACAATCGGGACAAACTAAGGAACGTGAGTGACCGCGACGGTTTAAAAACAAAATAGCCTGCTCTCCTTTTTTTAATCGCTCGTGAATACCATCCACGAGTTCTCTCGATAAAATAGTCTGGCCTTTGGCGTGGAGGACCTCGCGACGCATATCGACAATACGGAACGCCGGCATCGGACGGTCATCTACCCGTTGTGGCATCGTATTTAAAATATAACGTCCACCGGTCGCATTCTTCCAAGACTCGAGCGAAGGTGTGGCTGAACCTAAAACACAGGCTGCACCCAATAAAGAGGCCCGATAAACGGCCACATCGCGACCGTGATACATCGGTGTTTCACCCTGTTTAAAGGATGGTTCGTGTTCTTCGTCGACCACGATGAGTCGCAGATTAGGCAAAGGAGCAAACACAGCGGAACGAGCACCGACAACCACGCGAGCTTGTCCGAGTGACATCGCCATCCAGGCGTCAAACCTCTCCCCTGCAGAAAGATGACTGTGCCAAACAACGACCTTGGTTCCTAAATCAGCGAGACGTGAACGCAGACGACCAACCGTCTGCGGAGTCAGAGCCACTTCCGGTACCAAGAAAATCGCCGAGCCACCTTCTTGGACCACTTTACGAATGAGTGCGACATAGACTTCAGTTTTACCCGAACCAGTGACACCGTGTAATAAATGTGTACGGAAAGTTTTTTGATCTAAAGTTTCAGTGGCAGAAGCGACCGCATCTTTTTGCATCGTATTAAGTTCATGACCCAAGGCAGGGACAGATTCAGATTCTGAAAACGGATCGTTGTAGGCCACACGCCACAGGACGCTGGCATCTTCTTTAATCAGGCCCGCTTTAATGAGAGCGTCGACAGCTTGCTGAGAAATTCCGAGTCCATTCGTTGTTTTAGCCCTATCTACAGGCTCTTTCTGCGCGCTCATGAAGTCGAGCAACTGCGCCTGACGTGGAGCCCTCTTCCGCATTTTGGCCAAGGCTTCTAAATCAATCGGGCCGACCAAGCTCAGCATCCGACGCAACACCGGACGTACACCCTTGCGTACAGCCGCGGGCAAAACGGTTTCTAAAACAGAATTTAATCCACAGCCGTAATACGCTGACATCCATTCTGCCAGTTTACAACAATCGGGCGTCATCACCGGTTGTTCGTGCTCGAGCATAATAATACTTCTCAGTTTAGTATCAGCGAGAGGCTCGGCAGGATATTTCCAAACCACGCCTAAACTATTTCGATTACCCAACGGAACTCGCACCAACTGACCCACCTTTAAAGTGTCTTTAAGACCGGCGGGAACTGAATACGAGTAGGCCCGTGCTCCTCCATCAAAAGGAACTACTTCGGCGACGCCGGGCTCGATTTCACCAAAAAGGTTGGGCACAAGGACTACCTTCGGTGAACTCCGTTAGGGTTTCAAGCCGAGTGATAAAAACCTTTGCACAACTAGTTGCGCGAGCGCGAGTGGGTGGCGATTCGGACGCATAATAAGGCCCAAAAACAGCCAATACAGTTCGCCACAGGCAATTGCAGGTTGGTGGGCATACTGTAGAAAATACAGGTACCCGGAATCCAGACTGCGTAATTAGGCAATAAATTGGGGAGGATGAGTCGACGATACCAACCCGGTCTTAAAGCGATTTTCATTTTCTCTAAGCTCCAATCGTGATCCTTCCAATAATGTGAAATGGCATTGAGCGGCGCGGCCACCATCGTAGTGAAAAATATTTGGTCGAATAAAACTTTTTTCACAACAGTCGAAGTCGTTTTAGCGTCACCGAAAATCTGCGCCTGAAGTCCGTAAAAGAAACAGACCACGACACCCATCCAGGCCCACCACAGAAAACTATGAACTAAATCGAGAAAAGGATGCGCAGGACGAATCGACGGAAAGCACATCCGAAAACACCAAGGGATAAATCCACCCGTGATGGCGGTGCTTAGAATACCAAACGTCCAAACGTTTTGCTTATTAAACTCGCCCAAAACGTCTAAAGTCTGCTGCAACGGAGTGCAGTTGTAATAACTCCAAACCAACAGAGTGGATAATGATAAGATAATCACCGAGGGAACGGCGTTGTCTTTTACGGCATTCACTCCGGCCGACCAAGCAGATGAGTTAGACTTGTCGCTCATCCGAGTAACTTTCTAAGTAATTGGTCAATCATGACGGGGTTAGCTTTACCTTGGGTTCTCTTCATAATGGGTCCCTTGAGGGCGTTGATGGCTTTCTCATTTCCAGCACGGTATTCGGCGATAGATTTTGCCACGGCGGGATCGGCAATCACTTCGGCAACGATTTTCTCGAGCTCACCAGTGTCGCTATTTTGACGTAGGCCTTTCGCTTCGACAATCGCGAGAGCGTCTTTGCCGGTGCTGAACATCTCAGTGAAGACTTCCTTCGCTTGTTGTTTAGAGATGACGCCTTCGTCGGTTAACTTCACTAAACCAGCGAGTTGGGCAGGTTTAATTAAACAAGAGTCTAGAGATATTTTAGCCGCAGCAGTTTCATCCAAGCCAACCTCTGCGCCTGATTGTGCAGAAAGTTCACGCAACAAGTCATTAGCCGCCCAATTAGCAATACCTGCAGCATTGGCGGGATGTGCGGCGACTGCGGCCTCAAACCAATCAGCCAAGGCTTTATCGGCAATGAGGACAGAAGCGGCCGTGTAAGGTAAATTAAGTTTTTCGATGTAGCGACGCTGACGATCAAACGGAGCTTCCGGGACGTGTTTCTTTAAGCGATTCACCGTCTCACGTGAAATTTTCAGCGTTGGAATATCAGGATCAGGGAAATAACGGTAATCGTGCGCGTCTTCCTTGTCGCGCAGAACATAGCCACGTGACATCTCAGCATTCCAGCCTCGAGTTTCTTGCGTGATTTTATTTCCAGCTTCAATTTGCGTAATCTGACGTTTGGACTCGTAAATAATACAATCACGCACACCGGAAATAGAATTCAAATTCTTAGTCTCGGTACGTGTGCCCAACTGGGTGTCACCTACACGACGTACGGAAACGTTCGCATCACAACGTAACTGCCCTTTCTCCATATCACAATCAGCCACGCCCGCTTGAGTTAATTTGATTACTAAAGCATTAAGGAAAGCCGAGGCTTCAGCGGCAGAACGTAAATCGGGCTCAGTCACGATTTCCAATAATGGAACACCCGCACGGTTATAATCGACGAGTGAACCGCTACCCGAGTGACTTAACTTACCGACGTCTTCTTCTAAGTGAGCGTGGTGAAGTCGAATCCACTTATGTTCACCCATAATATTACGAGCGGCACCCGGTAATTCGATTTCTACTTTACCACCCATCGTGACAGGAAAATCTTTTTGAGTGAGCTGATAGTTCTTTGGATTATCAGGATAGAAATAATTTTTACGATCCCAGGCACACTGTTCGGGAATTTCTGCATCCACGACTAAACCAAAGAGGATTGATTTCTCAACGGCCTCGCGATTCACCACGGGCAAGGTTCCAGGCAGTCCTAAGACGACGGGATCCACTTGCTCATTAGGCTCTTTACCAAAACCCCAAGAGGAGGAGGCGAAAACTTTGGATCGGGTATGCAGTTGGACGTGAACCTCGAGGCCGATGACTATTTCCCATTCGTTACTCATAGGGTCGGTTGTTGGTTAGCGAATGAATGAGCCGACTCAAATAATTGAGCCGCCGCAAAAAGTTTATGTTCTGATAATGGAGCTCCGACTAAATGGAAACCTACAGGAAGATGGCCCGACTTACCACAAGGTACGGAAACTGCGGGTAAACCGGCAAGATTAGCAGGAATCGTAAAAATATCCTCAAGGTATAATTGCAGAGGGTCGGACACCTTTTCGCCGACTTTGAAGGCCGGAGTTGGAACGGTCGGACTTAAAATCATATCCACTTTTTCGAGTGCCGCTAAATGTTCGGCACGAATTTTAGAACGAGCACGAAGAGCACGAACATAATACGCGTCTGCATATCCAGCGCTTAAGACGAAGGTACCTAAAAGAATTCGACGCTTCACTTCCGGACCGAAACCTTCGGAGCGACTATTCGTCATCATCTCAATGGGAGTCTTAGCGTTAGCGGAACGATGACCATAACGAACACCATCATAGCGTGCTAGATTGGAGGAAGCTTCGGCGGTAGCGACGACGTAGTAAGTAGGAACGGCTAAATCGGACGAAGGTAAATCGACTTCAATAATCGTGGTACCTTTAGACTTATAGAAATCAATCGCAGCTTGGGTAGCGGCAGCGACTTCAGCACCTACCCCTTTTCCGAGCAGACCTTTAGGAATGCCGATGCGTAAAGATTTTTCTGGTGCAACGGGAAGTTGATTGCGTTGAGTCGAGTCAAAGCAAGTCATGTCACGCGCATCAGGAGACGCTAAAACATTGAGTAGCAATTCACAGTCAGCGACCGTGCGGGCCATCGGACCGATTTGGTCGAGTGATGACGCAAAAGCCACGAGACCAAAACGTGAAACCAAACCGTAGGTCGGTTTCATGCCCACAATACCGCAGTGCGAAGCAGGTTGGCGGATGGATCCACCGGTATCTGAACCCAGAGCTAAAGGAACTAAACCAGAAGCTAAGGAGGCAGCACTACCACCTGAAGATCCGCCTGGAATACAGGTGAGATCCCAAGGATTAAAAGTTTTTTGAATCGCCGAATTTTCGGTCGAAGAACCCATCGCAAATTCATCCATGTTTAAACGACCATAGATAATTGCGCCGGCTGATTTCAAAGCTTCGACGACGTGCGCGTCGTACGGTGAAACTAAATTCGCCAACATCTTACTCGAACAAGTGAGTGGCTGACCCTTCACCGCGATATTTTCTTTAATTGCGACGGGAATACCATCGAGAGGACTTAAAACTTTTCCAGTTTTGCGTCGAGCATCTGAAGCATCCGCTTGAGCGAGCACATCTTTTTCGTCCAACGAAGTAAACGCACCAATCTTTTTGTTGAGTTGATGATAACGAACAATCAAGGCTTCGACGACGGCACGAGACGTGAGTTTGCCAGCCGCGAGACGGCTGGAAATTTCGGTGGCTGATAATTTGTAAATCTCTTCAGCCATTTCTTAGGATTCATCATCCACCACCCGTGGCACAGAAATCTGTCCATCATGGGAAGCAGGAGCAATTTTGGTAACAGCGTCAGAACCCAGAGACATTCCCGGCTCATCGCTTCTTAATGCTTTTTCGGTAACGACCATGGCGACGTCAGAAACCGCAGGTAAATCGGCCTTCGCGAGCGTTTCGAAATAAGTCAGGACTTGTGTCAACTGATTGGAATACAGAACTTTCTCGTCAGCGGTTAAATTTAAACGCGCTAATTTCGCCAAGTGATCGATGTCTAAACCTTTAGCCATAGTTATTTGCGAATGACCCAGCCGGCTCCTTTTTCTAAAGCGGCGATGACTGTACCCAACGCACGGTTAGTTTCTTCGTCGGTGAGCGTGCGCTCATTATGACGCCAGCGAATTTCAAAAGCCAAGCTCTTGGAACCTTCGGGTAATCCAGGTCCATTAAACACATCGAAACAATTGACGTATTCTAAATCGAATTCCTTACCAGCAGCTTTGCTAGCAGCTTGTTGCACGCGTGTGAGCACTTCGGAGGAGGAGGTGGCGACGGGGACAATCACAGCGACGTCGCGGGTGACAGGTGGGAAGGATGAAAAGGCCTCGAAGCGTGGAATGCGTTGAACATCAGCAAAACTCGAACGAGGGAACATGACTTCACCGGCAATGATAGAACCCTTGAGTCCCATTGAACGTGTCCAGCGAAGTTCAACCACACCACAGGCACCTTCAGCCGAACGTCCACGATCACTTAAATTCGCGGCGTGTTCAGATTGCCAGAGTGCAGACTTGGCATCGGTGAAAGAAAGTCGGGTAGCAGCAACTCCAGCTAATTGGGCAATATCTTGTAGGAAGCGTTTCGCTTTGATGATATCGAAGTTCGCAGGAACTTTCCATGAACGAACGAGGGCTTCGGCGGGAGCGGCAAAGGCCACGGATAAAAATTCGCGGACGGCGCCATCTGCTTGCGGACGGAAGACTACGCCGACTTCAAAGAATCCACGAGGGTCAGCATTCACTGCGACATTTCGAGAAAGTGCACCGACTAAACCTGGAACAAGTGACGCA
The DNA here is from genome assembly GCA_040398005.1 of Opitutales bacterium. Lineage (GTDB taxonomy): Bacteria > Verrucomicrobiota > Verrucomicrobiia > Opitutales > UBA953 > UBA953. The sequence continues at coordinate 166,841 of JBBAUX010000002.1, read as the reverse complement.
CGAACGTGAGACTGATCAGCGGTCAAAGGATTTTCCAAGGCGAGAAGTTTCGCATGCTCAGCGCCCACTGTGCGTTCAATTTCTGAGACATCACGCAGTGTGTAGTGGCAGCACTCGCTAAATCCTGCACCCACGAGACGTGAGGCTACTTCGCGGGTGAAAACTGAGGAGCGTGTATCTTCATCACCAGGCAATGGAGCAATCGGACGACCCGCAGGAATTTGGTGGGTTCCGTAGATACGAATAAACTCTTCAACTAAATCAATCGGACGGGTGACATCAGAACGGAAAGAGGGAACGGTAACACTGAAACCTTCTTTAGATTTTTCGACCGTGAAGCCGAGTTTTTGTAAAGCGTTCACGACATCGGCGTCGGTAATGGGTGTGCCACACTTGGCAGCAACGAATCCAGCGGGGAGTTCGATTTTAACATCTGCGCGTGGAGGTTTACCTGTGCTGACGGCGGGACCGACTACTTCAGCACCCGCGAGTTCGATTAATAAATCGGTCGCTAGGCGTGAAGCGAGTTCAACGCCCGCAGGATCCACATCACGCGTAAAGCGATAGGAAGAATCGGTTGAGATACCGGCGCGACGTGCGATGCGACGTACTTCACCTGGCGTGAACCAAGCAGACTCTAAAATAATATCCGTAGTGGTAGCAGAGACTCCGCTATCTACGCCGCCCATGACGCCTGCGAGGACTAAAGGACGTTGAGCGTCGGCGATGACCCATGAAGTGGAATCGAGCGAAAGTTTTTTACCGTCGAGCAAGGTTAACTCTTCGCCCGCTTTAGCGGCACGCACTTCAATGCCCTCTTTTACTTTAGCGGCATCAAAAGCATGCAACGGTTGTCCTAACTCGAGCATGACCCAATTGGTAATATCGACGACGTTGTTGATAGGACGAAGACCGACAGCTTCGAGATCACGACGGAGCCAATCGGGGCTCGGTCCTACTTTTACATTACGCAGGGTACGAGCGGTGTAGTAAGGGCAGAAAGAATTTTCCGAACGAACAAATTTAAAAGCGTCTTTCGCGGAAGGCGATGCGGAGAGTCCAGCGGCTGTTTTAACGGTGATTGGCTTTAAAGTTAAACCCAGTGCGGCGGCGGCTTCCCGAGCGAGGCCACGATAGCCCAGGCAATCACCACGATTAGGCGTGACGGAAATTTCTAAAACAGAATCAGGCTTACCGTAGAGTTTATTTAAAGGAGTGCCGATAGCGGGCTTTTGCGCGGTGAGGATTAATAAACCATCTTCACCTTTACCGAGGCCTAACTCTTCGGATGAGCACATCATCCCTTGAGATTCTACTTCGCGCAGTTTCGAAACTTTGATTTCGAATCCGCTCGGCATAATTGTACCAGGAAGTGCAACGGGAACGCGGTCCCCCACTTTGAAATTTTTAGCACCGCAGACAATTTGGCGAATGGTGCCGTCACCGACATCGACCTTACAAACGCTGAGACGATCCGCTTGCGGGTGTTTTTCAGAAGCTTGAATTTCTCCAACGACGACGAATGGCAAAGGGGCGAGGCCAAATGAATGAATCGATTCAACTTCTAGCCCGAGCATCGGCAAAACTTCAGAAAGTTTTTCAGGAGTGACTCCAGAAAGATCCACGTGACGACCGAGCGCTTGAAAAGAGGCTTTCATGATTTAGGCGAACTGACGCAGGAAGCGTAGATCGTTGTTATAGAAGTGACGAATATCGTCGATGCCATGAACGAGCATGGTGATACGTTCGAGGCCCAAGCCGAAGGCGAGGCCTGAATATTCGTTAGGATTTAATCCACAAAGCTCGAGGACTTTGGGGTCAACCAAACCACAGCCCATAATTTCAATCCAGCGATTGGAGAGACGGCCCAGATTAGGTGAACGTAAATCCATTTCAAAACTCGGTTCAGTGAATGGGAAGTAAGAAGGACGCAGGCGAATTTCGGCGTCAGCACCGAAGGTTTCTTTCACGAAGAAGTCGAGAATTCCGCGCAAGTCAGCCAAGGTTACTTTGTGGTCAATCCAGAGACCTTCGATTTGGTGGAAGTTAGCGGAGTGAGTAGCGTCAACGGCATCGCGACGGAAGCAACGACCAGGAGCCACGATACGGAAAGGAGGTTTACGATTCAGGAGCGTACGAATTTGCACGCTGGAAGTGTGGGTGCGTAAGACGAGGGCTTCTTCGCCACGGCGGGGTGCGTCGACTGAGCGAAATGATTTAGGAAGATAAAGCGTGTCCTGCATATCACGCGCTGGGTGATCAGGCGGCGTGTTGAGTGCGTCGAAGCAATGCCACTCCGTTTCGATTTCGGGACCCTCAGCGATGGTGAATCCTAATTTCTTAAAAGTATTAAGAATTTTTTCACGCGTGCGAGAAAGCGGATGAATGAAACCGGCGGGAGTTTCGTTGCCGATTAAAGTAGGGTCGAGCGGAGTGCCGAGAGCCGAGCCAATTTCCGCGTCTTCAATTTTGGTGAGCAAGGCGGCGAGGATTTCTTCGACTGATTTTTTTGCTTCGTTAATTAATTTACCAACGAGGGGACGTTCTTCTTTGGAAAGAGTCGCCATACCTTTCATGGCAGCGGTGAGTGAACCATTCGGACCGACCACGCGTGCCTTGAAGGCTTCCATCTCGGCACGATTCGTGACGGATTTGGATTCGGCCTGGGCGGTGGCGACGAGCTGGGCTAGCTGTTGCTGCATGAGTTAGATTTGTGCGATGGAGAAGGAAATCGGCAAGCGAAAGCACTACAGAAACAACAAGGCCCCGATAATCGGGGCCCTGTTAAACCGTTAGGAAGCAAAATTTACTTCTTCAAAGCGGCTTTGGCCAAGGTCACGATTGCCTCAAAAGCTGGGGCATCATGAATAGCGAGCTCGCTGAGGTTTTTACGGTCGATGGTGATGTTAGCCTTTTTGAGGCCGTTCACTAAACGACTGTAGCTGATACCTTGAGGGCGGCAGGCTGCGTTGAGACGCACGATCCACAATTGGCGGAACGTCGATTTATTTTTGCGACGATCGCGGTAAGCGAATTTTTGGGCACGTTGTACAGCTTCGAGAGCGTAGATGTAGAGACGTGATTTATTTCCGAAGTAGCCCTTAGCTGCGCGAATCGCACGACGTTTGCGTGCTTTGGTAGCTGGACCGTTGGTTGCTCTAGGCATGTTGGTATGTTGTTTTTATGGTTAGTTTAATGGCCTGGGGGTCGCCTTAATGAACACCCGGTCGGCCAGAAATTTTAGGCAGTCGATTTACGCGAATGGCATGGAAGCCAACATTTTCTTTTCGAAACCTGAGTCGACGCGCTTGTCTTTATTGGCACGACGACGTTGCTTGCGCGACTTAGAACTAAGAAGGTGGCGTCCGTTAGGGGACTTGCGCATCACTTTACCGGTACCGGTAATTTTGAAGCGTTTGGAGATCGACTTGCGGGTCTTTTGCATGGCGGAAAGGGTCGGAACAAAGACCACGGGGGAGCTTTTGTAAAGGGGAAAGGATGGCTAATCTTATCGTGATCGAATTAGCCCAGAATAAAGGGGTCTCGTTTGACAGTTTAGCGCAGCCCGACAATTGAATAGGCCTATGCACAAAATAGGTAAAAAACCTAAGTTAAACTTCGAAATTGAAGCTGTTTTGAAGGGAAAAGTCGAAACTGTCCGATTTTCTGAGCTTATTGACGGTCCGACCGTGGTTTCGGTCTACATGCGCAACAACACCTCGGCCTGCGATAAACAGACCTACGCCCTCTCTGAAGATTTACAAGTCATTGCTCGTAAAGGTTTTAAGACCATAACTATTTCGAGAGATAAGACTAGCTCCCACGTGAAATACGCCGAGAAGAATGGGATTAAGTACACCCTGGTTTCCGACCCCGAGGATAAATTCTCCAAGGCCCTCGATGCGATCGTTGAGAAATCGATGTATGGTAAGAAATATTTTGGTCCATTGCGTGCGGCCTACCTCTTTGACGCGGATGGTGTTTTGAAATCGGTCATCTCAAAAGTAGAACCAGCCGAACACGGCCGACAAGTCTTAGCGGAGATAAAGCGTTTAGAGAGTGAGAAATAATTTATCTCTAGGAACGCAATCGGTGCTTGAACCATGGCGATTAAAAGCGGAAGTTAATTAGGTAACGACACGCACGAAGATACCTAATGGCAACCCCTTATCGCCCGAATAGCCCTCGGCCCAAAAAACCGTCCAGCTCTAGTCAGCAGCGCTTCAATAATCGCAGCCGAGAAGACAAAGGACCCAAACGTAACGAAAAGATACGGGCAACTGAGATTCGTGTAATCACGGCGAAAGGTGAAATGCTGGGCGTGATGTCGACCACTAAAGCTTTACAATTAGCGCAAGAACACGGCGTTGATTTAATTGAAATTGCAGCCACCGCAGTACCGCCCGTTTGTAAATTAATTGAATACGGAAAATATTTATACGAAGAAGCGAAGAAGCATAAGCATCAAAAGACGACGACGAAGGTGAAAGAAATTAAACTCCGTCCACGGATTGATGTGCATGACTTAATGATCAAAGTCCGTCGTGCCGAAAATTTCCTTTATCACGGACACAAAGTAAAACTGCTCTTACAATATCGTTACCGCGAATTAGAGCACCCAGAAATCGGTCTCGAAACGATGAATAAAGCGATTACTGAACTGATGCACATTTGCACGCGAGACAATGAACCCAAGCGCACCGGCCGAGCCATTGTGGTGGGCTTGACACCTTTACAGGAAAACCGTCGTAAACTGATTCATAATGCCGAACCTTCGGATGATGATCAAGAGGACGATTCCTCGGTGGATAACGGCGAAAACGATACCGAGTAATACCGTGAAAGCCCGCGGGCACACCTTTCTACTCTTCGCCTTTTTCTTGTGGTTAGGCGTCGCTCCCAATGCTTGGGCGAGGCCCGATGTATCCTTGGGTGAAACCTTAAAACTTTTAGGACTGCAACCCGTACCTGCACTCAAAACTGATCCTGCAGAGTCCGAGCGTTACGCTGGAAAAAACCTGCCTGACGTTTTTGCGGAAAATAAAAAACCCTTCATCACCATCGGAGGAGTGAAAGTCTGGCTGACGGAGTCATTAACTCTTATCAAAGGAAATCTGGCGATAGACCGCGTGGACTATGATAAAGTTTTAGTGCCACTCATCTGGCGAAATAAGGCGCCGTTCGGCATTGGTTTTCGACGCATTGTCATCGATCCCGGACATGGCGGCAAAGACCCTGGGATTATGAGTAAAATATATAATTATTCCGAGAAATCTGCGACGCTCGATACGGCACTCCGACTTAAAATTATTTTAGAAAAACTCGGCTTCGAAGTTTTACTCACTCGCGAAAAAGATAAGTTTGTCGACCTACCCGACCGCTGCGACTATGCGAATAAAGTGAAGGCGGATTTATTTATCAGCCTGCACTTTAACGGAGGTGCACCGAAAGACTCAACCACTTCGGGGATTGAGACCTATTGCCTAACCGTCGCCGGAGAATCATCGACCAATCAGTCTAAAAATACCGCGAGTAGTATCATGCTTCCCGGAAATCGCCTCGATGCGTTAAACCTGCTTTTAGCTTGGAGCGTGCACCTGCGCACCGTCAACACGATGGGCACAGAAGATCGAGCAGTTAAGCGTGCACGGTTTGCTGTTCTTAAATCATTAAACTGCCCGGGCATCTTGGTTGAAGGCGGTTTTATTTCGAGCCAGGCCGAAGGTGCGCTAATTGCTAATCCGAACTATCGTCAAAAACTCGCGGAATCTGTGGCGGCGGGGATTATTGATTACAGCAATCGACTTAAGCCCTAGGATTTCAAACTTCCTCTGAGCGGTTTTTTAGCTAGGATGAACTTCTGATGCGGTTGTGTCTGCTCATTTTAATTGGTCTTCTCGGAGTGGAACTTCGTGCCGACCTTGATCCAACGACAACGATTGTTTTAGCAAATGATAATGCTCCTGACGGCATTCTGATTGCGAAAGCTTTGATGCGTAAACGGGGGATCCCTGAAGCCAATCTCATCTCCCTACCCCTACCTACGACTGAAGAAATTAGTTGGGATCAATACAGTCAGAGCATTCTTAATCCGTTACGTCGACAGCTTCTGGAAATGAAATTTATTTCCGGAAAAATGAATCGGGAAAAGGATTTATATGGCCGGGAAGATTTTATCCCAACCGAGAATCCAAAAATCTCATGGTTAATTACCGTCTACGGTGTGCCTCTAAAAATTAAAGCCAGTGGATTCAAGCCAGCTACAGAGTCGCGCGACGTGACTCGGGGCGACCAAGCCTGTGTGGATAGTGAACTGTCTTTATTGGCGGCGGTGAATCTCAATCCGGTGGGCGCAAAACCCAATCCATGGTTTAGTCAGGATTTTCCTAACTCTTCAGAAATTACGGAAATTGTTCGCACCAGTCGACTCGACGGACCGACACCCACCGACACCTTAAAAGCACTGATGGGAGCGTGGCGGGCGGAGGAGATGGGTCTAAGAGGACGCAGCTATGTCGATGTCGGTGGGCCCTATAAAGAAGGCGATACCTGGTTTAAAAATTCCGCAGAAATCACCCAACTCTATGGTTTCCCCACCGATATCGATTCATCCCAAAAACTTTTTGATGAACGGGCGAGGTCGGAAGCTCCCGCCTTTTATTTAGGTTGGTATGCACAAACTCCAAGCGGGCGCTTTGCCTTACCTCGCGTCAAATTAGCACCTGGAGCGATTGCGTTACACCTGCATAGTTTTTCGGCGAGTTCGTTGAAAAAACCTGAAAATAATTGGGCTGCATTATTAGTCAGACAAGGTGCCGGACTCACTTCGGGTAATGTCTACGAACCGTTTTTAGGTTTCACGATGAGACCCGATTTTTTAGTGAGTGGACTCATGCGCGGAAAATCTGCGGGCGAAGCTGCGTGGTACGCAACGCCCGTGGTGAGCTGGCAAGGAACCATCCTAGGGGATCCGTTTTACAAACCCTTTACCGTCAACATCGCGACCCAGTTAAAAAATTATGCAAATAAACCGGATGAGCTCGGACCCTATGCGGCCATACGTGGATGCCTGATCCGCAAAGTGAAAAACCCGGAACTCAATCTCGAGCTGATGCTTTCAACTTTAACCAAGAAGCCATCGATTCCTCTAGCTTATGAATATGTCAAAGCGCTCGTCGAAGAAGGAAAGCCGGCGGTTTGGCCGATTGATGATTGGAGCGAATTAAACAATTTGGACGACGGACTCGTTTGGGAACTCGGACAATTTTTAATGAAAAACGGTCAAAAAGAACTCGGACTTAAGGTTTTACAGTCTTTAATCGTCCGTGGTGAGTGGAGCCAGGACCCAGATTTAAGGAAAATAATTACGAATTCTGGTTCATAATCGACTTGCAATGGGGGGTGGAAACAGGTTCTTTCAACCTCCCTTTAGCCCGCTAACTTGTGTTAGTGGAATCTCTAAAGGTTCGTTCCTAACAACAACCAAAACCCTGGAAACGTCTTCGGACGCCCAGGACAACTAGTCAAAAAAATATAATATGAGCATCATGGAAAAACTGCTCGCCGATTCTAATTTCGGCGCGCTCAAACCTCACTCGGTCATCAAAGCCAAGGTCACGGAAATCCGTGGCGATAAAGACGTCGTCGTCGATATCAAAGGCAAGTCCGAGGGATTCATCCCCCAAGCCGAGTTCCCCGATATGGCCGAAATCCAAGTCGGCATGGATCTCGAAGTCTATCTCGAGAAACTGGAAAACAAGGATGGCACGCCGACCGTTTCTTACGATCGCGCAGTTCAAATTCGTAAATGGGAAAGCATCGAGGCTAACTGCCAAGAAGGCTCTATCGTTCAAGGCCGTATCAAGTCTGTCGTTAAAGGCGGACTCATCGTCTCTGTGGGCGTGGATGCATTTATGCCTTCCTCCCAAATCGATATCAATCCTCCGAAGAACCTCGATGTTTTCGTTGGCCAAACTTTCGATTTCAAAATCATCAAAATTAACAAAGATAAGAAAAATCTCGTCGTCTCACGTCGCGAGCTCATCGAAGAGCAACGCGGAGAAAGCCGTCGTAAACTTCTTGAAGAAGTTAAACCTGGCACCATCCGTCGCGGCATCATCAAGAACATCACCGATTACGGTGCGTTCGTGGATCTCGATGGTCTCGATGGCCTCTTACACGTCACCGACATGAGCTGGGGCCGCATTGGTCACCCAAGCGAAGTGGTGAAAGTGGGCGAAGAAGTTACTGTCATGGTGGTTGAAGTGGATCGTGATCGCGAACGCGTCTCACTCGGTCTCAAACAAACTCAGCCTAATCCATGGGAAGGTATCGAAAAGCGTTACCCAGTGGGTCAAAAAGTTCATGGTAAAGTCGTTAACCTCGTTCAATACGGTGCCTTCATTGAAATTGAAGGTGGCGTCGAAGGACTCGTTCACGTTTCCGAACTCTCCTGGACCAAGCGCGTACAGAAACCTTCGGACATCCTTAAAGTGGGCCAAGAAGTCGACGCTGTTATCATCAGCGTTAACAAGGAAGAACAAAAAATCTCCTTGGGTATCCGCCAACTCGAAGAAAATCCTTGGGAAAAAGTTCGTCACAACTATCCCGTAGGCGCACGCGTTCATGGAAAAGTTCGCAATCTCACCAACTACGGTGCGTTCGTGGAACTCGAAGATGGTATCGATGGTATGGTTCACGTCACCGACATGAGCTGGACCCGTCGTATCAACAACCCTGCTGAAGTGATGAAGAAGGGCGACGACGTTGAAGCGATTGTTCTCGATGTAGATATCGACCAACAGCGCATCTCCCTCGGCGTTAAACAAATTCAAACCGATCCTTGGAGCGACATCGATAAGAAGTTCCGCATTGGTGACCTTGTTAAAGGTAAGGTTTCCAAAGTGGCTAACTTCGGTGCCTTCATCGAACTCTCGGAAGAGATTGATGGCCTCGTTCACGTTTCCCAACTCGCTGAACAGCGCGTGGAAAATGTTAAAGACGTAGTCAAAGTCGGCCAAGAAGTCAGCGCCCGTGTTATCAAGATTGATAAAGAAGACCGTCGCATCGGTCTCTCCATCAAGGCTGCTAACTACGATGCTGAACGCTTACAGGCTGAAATCTCCTCCTACGATCGTATCAAAGGACCTTCCACTGGCGGCGCCCCTGCGGCTCCTTCGTCGGGTGGCGGTTCGACTGGTTCGTCAGGCAGCGGAGACTTCAACAGTCTCGGCGACTTGCTCGACAAGGCCGGCAACTAATCACTCGATTAGCTTCCACATCAAGACCTCGGGAAACCGGGGTCTTTTTTTGTGTCCAGATAACTGAGAATGTTTAGTCTAACTGTATGCAAGGCACCCTACTTGTGATAGATCGGCTGCCAGAACTAGCTTTCTTACTACCCTGGGTTAATTACGCCTGTACCGCATTTGTTATCTATCGTGCCGCCTGGGCGAGAGTGACAGGTTTTTATATTTTATTTTGGATAAGCGTAGCGATTTTAATCCCTAAATCTGCAGCGCTTATTCTGTTTATCTGGGGCGGACGAAAATACACGCAACTCGCACGCAAGAAGCGAGAGGTTAACGCCGTGGCTAAAAAACTCACGAGCGATTCCGAGATTCGCGGCAACCAATTTACGGTGCTGGGTGACGAGGATGGAAAAATGATGCTCGAAACTTTGTTAAAAGAAATCCGTTTAGCGCAAAAAAGAATTCATATCGAAACCTACATTCTTAAGGCCGATGCGATTGGCCGAGAAATTATTTCAGCTCTCGCTCAGCGAGCACGCGCTGGCGTCGAAGTACGTTTGCTACTCGATGGAGTCGGCAGCCTGGGTACACCGCAGTTCCTATGTCGGCCACTGATCAAAGCCGGCGGTGAAGTGGCGACATTTAATCCGATTTTACCGATGCAAGGTAAAGGATCGGCGAACTGGCGAAGCCATCGTAAGATCGCCCTGTTTGATGGGCAAACGGCGGTGATTGGTGGTCAAAATATCAGCCTCAATTATCTAGGCTACAAACCGTCTAATCGTCGTTATCGGGATTGTTCTTTCCTCATTGATGGACCCGCAGCGGGAGCACTCGAGCGTGTTTTTATCGCGGATTGGTGTCAGGCCACCCATCGCGAGCCGAAAGAATTTCTAGAAATCCTCCGACACCAACCGCAACACCGCGGAGAAACTCAAATTAAAATTATTGCTTCGGGACCCGACTGTGTGGGCGACCCTCTCTGGGAAGCCTACATCAAATTAATCGAAGACGCAGAAAAATCGATTACCATCGTGACGCCTTACTTTATTCCTGATCGGACTTTGTTTCGACTACTGCTGAGTGCTGCCCGAAAAAATATTGAAGTTAAAATTATTCTGCCGCGACGTTCGGACCATCGTTTACTTGATTTCGCCCGTCGCTGGTATTTACGAAAATTAAAAGAGGCGGGAGTAAAAATTCTGTTTTACAAATCAGGCATTCTGCACGCTAAATTATTCTTGGTTGATGATGAAACCGCCATCGTTGGCTCGGCTAATTTAGACATGCGTTCACTCTTCTTTAATTACGAAATTGCCGCCTGCGTTAATCACCCGAAAACCCTAAATAACATTGCTGATTTTATCAGTTCAATCGAACAGGAGTGCTCGCCCTATTCGGAGGATATTTATCGGAAAAGTCGCACCTGGCAGGGACAAGCCCTCGAGGCGGTTTCTAAACTGGTCGCTCCCCTGCTCTGATTAACCCAAGAAGGCGTGCAGGCGGACACTCAGACCCGTATCGGGGATGAGGAATCCGTCGTGACCAGCATCGGTAACCACTTCCAAATAAGCGGCATTCACGCCCACCGCCGTGGCCGCCGCGACGACCATACGTAGTTCGCTTGTCGGATAAAGCCAGTCACTCGAAAATCCAATCGCTAGAACATCGGGTCCGACTTTCTTAAACAACTGACCTGCCGCCGCACGTGCAGTTAAATCAAATCGATCAACGGCACGTGTAATGCGCAACCAACTATTCGCATCAAAACGTTTTACGAAAGAAGTTCCTTGGTGCTTCAAATAACTTTCAACCTCCCAGTAAACGGGATCGTTAGGTTTGGCGCCGGGCACTTTGGCGCGGCCAAATTTTTGGTCGAACGCCGTGGATGAAAGATAGCTGATATGGCTTATCATTCTCCCGATAGCTAAGCCGCTATCCGGTCCTTCACCGGGTTGATAGTGTCCACCCCGCCATTGCGGATCGGTCTCAACACAGGCGCGGGAAACTGCATTTAAGGCAATAGCCATGGGCGATTGACTCAACCCTGCGGCGAGTACCGCGATACGACCTACCTCTTCTGGATAATCTCCCGACCAAAGTAATGCCTGCATTCCGCCCATGGATCCACCGACGATGGCGTGTAATTTTTTAATGCCGAGGTGTTGAAAAACCAGACGCTGCGCGCGGACGATATCGCCTAAAGTAATTTCAGGAAAATAACCGCCGTAAGGTTTGCCGGTTCTTGGGTCAATCGAGAGAGGTCCAGTCGAACCACGACATCCCCCAATGCAATTAATTCCGATGACGAAGAAACGATCGGTGTCGATGGCTTTACCCGGTCCGACAAATCCATCCCACCAACCCGGTTTAGCATCATCGGATTGATAACGTCCGGCCACGTGATGATCTCCGCTAATGGCGTGAGGTACTAAAATCGCGTTGGATTTATCGGGAGATAATTTTCCGTATGTTTCGTAACGCAGAGTGAGTTCGGGTAATTCACCACCCAACTCAAGCGGGAAGGGTTTTTTGGAAATGAAATCCTGAAATTGAGTGAGCCCTAAGGAGTTGGGCGATGGGGACTGGGCCGAGGGTTCGGACATACGAGATTATAGCCAAACCAGAGATTGGCGGGTGGCAAGTGACCATTCGTCTTGCCACGTCATAATAGAAGTCGAATTTAGAGCCTGTGCCCGATAAACACCTCCATAACAAAGACTGCTGCGACGGCGACCCCCATCCCAGGGTAGAATCCGCCCTGAGTCGGATGAAAACGAAGGCTCTGCGTATTACCAATCCTCGTCTCGCCATGCTGAAAGTTTTATCGGAGTGCAAAAACCCAATCAGTGCGGAGGAAATTCATAAGTCAGCCGGGGACGGCACTTTGGATTTAGTCACAGTGTATCGAAATCTAGACTCACTCGAAGAAGCGGGCGTCGTCCAACGTCACCCCATTGAACGAGGAAAAAATCTCTACGCGATGATAGCGCCTGACCACCATCACCACCATGTGATTTGTCGACGCTGCGGCTTAATCGAAAAGCTTCCGGGCTGCGATACGATCAAACTTGAAATCGCTGCAAAAAATCAGGGCTTCACCGACTTAACGCACATTATGGAAATTTATGGTATCTGCCCCCGCTGCTCCAAACCCTCTCATGAATAATTTTCCGACCACTGCATTTATATTAGGAGCTGGCCTCGGTCAGCGCCTCCGACCACTCACGGAAAATTGCCCGAAGCCCCTTCTGCCCATCGGCGAACAGCCTATAGTTTTTCGCGCCATGGAAAAACTCCGTCAGGCCGGGGTACAACGATTTATTATCAACACGCACCACTGCCCCGACGTCTGGAAACAGACTTTTCCTGAAGGCACTTGGGGTACCGCGAAAGTAGATTTAGTTTTTGAGCCCACGCTATTAGAAACGGGCGGGGGCTTAGCCAATATTGCTCAGTATTTAACACCTGAAGACACGCAGTTAATTATCTGGAACGGCGATATCTTAAGCGATTGCGACGTAAAAAATGCCTACGCTTATCACACCAGTAACCATGCCGAGGCCACATTGATTGTGCGTGAAGAGGGACCGAATAAAAACGTTCGGATCACCCAAGATGGTCTCATCACCGACATGCGTGATCGCTTAGGAAAAACCGAGACCGCCTACCAATACACGGGTATTTGTTTTGTCTCTCGCGCATTTATTCAGACCACTCCTGCCACGATTGAATCTCTCGTTGAGCATTTCCTTCGTCGCCTCCAAGAAGCTCCGCAATCCGTGCAAGGTTATCTCGATAGCTCAAAGTTCTGGCATGATTTAGGCACGGTCGAAGAATATCAAAAAGTTAAAGCTGAATTAGAAAAACCTGCACGCGGTAGTTTAAAAATAGAGGATGCCACTAAACGTCTCAGACTTATTTTAACTGCAGAAGGTGCGGCGATTAAAGGCGGATCGGGTAGACAGTTTTATCACACGCAAGACGCGCAAGGAAATCCTTCTGTGCTGTGTAATTATGATGACAGTCGCCCCGAAAATTTAATTTATGGAGATATCGCTAAAGTTCTTCATCTGAACGGTCTGAATGTTCCTGCCGTCATTGCTGAAGATAAAGACTTGGGACTTTTAGTATTAGAAGATTTAGGAACGATTGATCTTTGGTCATTGAGCCAGAATGAAAGTTTTCCCTGGGCTCAATTCGCCTCGGCGCTTGAACAAGTAACCCACCTGCACCGCATTGGCACAGAGGCCATGAATCAGGCCCAAATCACTTTAAACGAGCCGTTTAACGATAAACTCTACGGTTGGGAACGTCAGTACTTCCTAGACAATGTCTGCGTCACCAAGAAGCCTTCGCGTGATGTAATTAACGACATGGCTTCACTCGCTAAAGAATTATCAGCTCAGCCTCAAGTGGTACTGCACCGCGATTTCCAGTCTCAAAATATTTTAGTGAGGAATGATCAATCTTGGTTAATCGATTTCCAGGGTGCTCGTATGGGATCGATGTTCTACGATTACGCGTCGCTCATGTTTGATCCCTATCTCAAGCGTCGCGATATGGATTTATGGCGGATTGAAATCGAAGATCACACCAAAGAAATTTCCGGCTGGAAAGGTTCACTCGATGAATTCAGCCACTTGCTGCACATCGGTGCGACCCAACGACTCTTACAAGCCTGTGGAGCGTATGCTTATTTAGGTAAGAAAAAAGGTCGGGCCGATTTCTTAGCTCACCTCCCGCAAGGACTTCGCAATCTTACGATAGCCGCTTCCCTTTGTGGAAAGCGACATCTCGCAAGATTCGCCGAAGAACTGAGCGGCAGTGCCGTCGTTATCCGTTAATCTTTTCGTCGAGGAAGCGAACGACTTCGTCTTCAGTCATACGCACCTGCTCTAGGGTGTCGCGATTACGGACAGTCACGCCGGCCCCTTTTTCAATCGTCTCGAAGTCGATGGTGATACCGTAAGGTGTGCCGATTTCGTCTTGGCGACGATAGCGACGGCCGATTGCGCCAGACGCATCATAAAACACGTTAAAGCGTTTCTTGAGGCGGCGGTATAAAGCTTCAGCACGCTCAACGATTTCCGGCTTATTCTTAACCAGCGGGAAAACGGCGGCCTTAAAGGGTGCCACGCGGATGGGCAATTTAAGAACGACGCGTTTTTCACCTTCCACTTCGTCTTCGTGATAAGCGGTGGTGAGCAGTGCTAGGAAAACACGATCCACGCCGACGGAGGGCTCGATGACGTGAGGAATAAAGCGAGCCTTAGCTGCTTCATCGAACCAATCTAATTTTTGGCCCGAGACTTGGCTGTGTTGCGTTAAGTCGAAATCACCGCGCGCGGCGACCCCTTGAAGTTCTTGTACGCCAAAAGGAAATTCGAACATGATATCCGTAGTACCCTTCGAATAGTGGGCGAGTTTTTCTTGAGGGTGAGGATAAAGCGAAAGTTTGGCACGAGGAATACCAATAGATTCAAACCAGGCTAAACAATCTTCGATCCAACCGCGGTGGGCTGTTTGCCAATCCGCTTGGGGTGAAATAAAATACTCGATTTCCATTTGTTCGAACTCACGTGATCGGAAAATAAAGTTACGTGGGTTGATTTCGTTACGAAAGGCTTTGCCCATTTGCGCGATACCAAAAGGCAATTTCACGCGGCCCGTATCGACGACATTCTTAAAATTAATAAAAATACCTTGGGCGGTTTCCGGACGGAGATAAGCGACGGCGGAAGCATCCTGCATCGCACCCACGTAGGTCTGGAACATCATATTGAAGGAACGTGGAGGGGTGAGCGAACCAGGCTTTCCGGTAGCAGGAGAAGGAATTAAAGCGTGCTGTTCAGCAGTAGATTCGGTGTAGTCTTTTAATTTTATCGGCTCGAGGACACCAGGCTTAGCGAGCTTACGTTTTAAATCATTCGCCAATTCTTCGGCTTTAGCCTGCATACCTTCATCTTCTAAAACGGAAACATAACCAATCGTTTCTCCGGCAACGATGACCGGTGCAAAAAATAGTTGGTCGGCGCGGTAGCGCATTTTCGATTCCTTACAGTCGACCAGCGGATCGGTGAAATTATCGATGTGACCCGAGGCCTTCCAAGTGGTCGGATGGTGAATGATGGTTGAATCTAGACCGACGATGTCGTCGCGACGGTGAACGAAGTCCTGCCACCAGGCCTGTTTGATATTATTTTTAAGTTCCGCGCCCAAGGGGCCGTAGTCAAAAAATCCATTGAGTCCGCCGTAGATTTCGGAAGAAGCAAAAACAAACCCGCGACGTTTGCACAGGTTGATGATGGACTCCATTTTATCGGTAGGTTCTGCCATAATAGTGATGGTTCTGACTTACGCTTGAGGCCTGCCTGTCCGCAAGCCTGTTCAGCATTAAGGCCGAGGTTCTCGGCCAAAGGCTTCAGTTTTTTCTTTCCAATCGCGGGCCCCACGAGAAATCAACTGAAACAAAGCGGTAATTTCCTCGGCGGAAGCATTAATTTTAGACTGTGAACCCTCGAGCGATGCGGCGAATGAATCGAGGGCCGCCGTGGCGTCGGCCAAATGAGCCTGGAGGATAATTAAATTTTCCAGACTGAACTCTTTGTTCATCGTTTCCATATCCGAACGTAAAGCGGCACAGGCTTCTGTGATTCGCGCGAGCTTGGGTCCAAAATTTTCTGGATTCGTCGCGGTGACTAAGGATTCGCTCGTGGCAACTAATTTAGCCGAGAAGACTGAGGCAAAGGCAGGGTCTGATTTTGGGAAATATTGGTCGAGATCTTTTTCTAAGTCTTGCGCAATTTTTTCGAGATCACATTGGGTAGCACGATTCAGTTCTTTCACCAAACGCTCCATCGCACGTTGCATCGTCTGCCCCGTCGCAGGAATTTCATTCTCTGCTAAGCCGGCTGGCAGGGAATCATTTTTAGCCCAAAATAATTCTACTTGAACCAGGCCAGAGGCTGGACTCACCACCACGAGATGAACCCGAAGGCCTTGCGCCACTTCTTCCTGTAAATTTTTACCGCGTAAACGTTCCGCAAAGCCACGATTATCCAACACCTCAGGATTCAAACTTAAATTTACCTGCGGACGAAGTCTCGCTTCACTGTCAGAGGAAAGTCCGATGGAGGAAACTTGTCCGACGACTACGCCTTGAACGCGAACAGGCGTGCCCACACCGATTCCATGAATCGAAAATCCGGGTCTAAAAAAAACATCCACTAAAGGAGCCGACCATGCACGCCACCAGAGCCAGGAAGACACGAGCGTGGTCACAATTAAAACTGTGATCAAAATCGTGCCGATGGTTTTCTTATTCATCCCGCGGACTGCGGATAGCTACCCAACCACTTGACGATTTCACAGCGTCCCTTGAGAGCGACGACTGCTTCTTGAACGGCAGGAGTTTCCCAGTGACCAGGGAAATCAATGAAGAATAAGTATTCCCAAGCGCGACGACGGCTGGGGCGTGACTCGATACGAATCAAATTAATACCGCGGTCGGAAAAGGAACTGAGAGCGGCTTGGAGTGCACCAGGCTCATGCTTTAAAGTTAAAACTACACTGGTAACTTCATCTTTACTGCCCGGAGAATTCGCCGCTGTGCCAATGACAAAGAAGCGGGTCGCGTTGTCGCGACGATCCTGAATGCCGCGAGATAAAATCGGAACACCGCGTGATTCAGCGGCGGAGGCGGCCGCGACAGCGGCACTACCCTTCGGCTCTTTCATTACTTTTTCAACCGCCGCCGCGGTGCTTTCGGTTTCAACTAATGTAGCCTGAGGGACATGACGAGATAACCAACCACGACACTGGGCGAGGGCGATGTCTTTAGAAAGTACGTGCGTGATTTCGTTCAGTGGTCCAAAACCAATCAAACACTGTTCCACCGAGAGGGTGATTTGTGCGACCACTTTTAATTCGGACTCAGCTAGTAAATCCAACGAGTGACTGACGACACCTTCCGTAGAATTTTCTACGGGAACGACGCCATAGGAGGCCTCGCCCGATTCAACCGCGGCGAAAATATCGCTAATCGATTTCAAAGGTAAGGCAGGCACGCTCGAACCAAAGGCGCGGATTTGTGCTTGCTGCGTGAACGAACCTTCGGGCCCGAGATAAGCAACGGGCTTCGCCATTTGGGCACCGATAGAGAGAGAAATAATTTCGCGAAAAACAGAACGAATGCCAGAGGCGGGTAATGCTGGTGCAGCTTCGACCAGTGAACGTAAAACTTGTTCTTCACGTT
The DNA here is from genome assembly GCA_040398005.1 of Opitutales bacterium. Taxonomy (GTDB): domain Bacteria; phylum Verrucomicrobiota; class Verrucomicrobiia; order Opitutales; family UBA953; genus UBA953. The sequence goes on along the minus strand of JBBAUX010000002.1, from coordinate 149,333 downwards.
GTGGAGCGTAAACCGGTGCGCCTGATTTTAACTTCGCTTCGCCGATGGCTTTAGCGACCTGCAAACGCTCGCCCAATAGACGAAGAATTTCTTTGTCTATGCGATCAACGGATTTGCGATGTTCGTCTAAACTCATGAAGAAGGTGGTGAATCTGAATCAATGTTTACCGAACTAGAATTATCTTCAAGCGGCAAACCCATTTCGGCGTCGCCGACCGCTACGGGCGTGGTCGCACGAGTGATCCACTCCGAAATTTGCGCGGGCGATAAAACGTCGGACGCAGGTAATTCGCCGAGCGTACGGAGGCCGGTGAAGTCTAAAAATTTATCGGTGGTGCCATATTGAATTGGGCGACCCGGTAAATCGGCACGACCAGTCACAGTTACTAGTTCTAATTCCAATAAACGATTGAGTGCACTGTCCACCGAGACGCCGCGAATCGCTTCCATTTCGGGACGCGTGACTGGCTGACGGTAGGCGATGATTGAAAGAGTTTCTAAAGAGGCTGGACTCAGACGTTGCGGACGAGGTTCGCCGCGCAGGAGTCGAACCCAGTCAGCGTACGCTGGAGAAATCACCAAACGAAAACCTTCAGGGCCTTGGAGAATTCGTGCGGAGTCATTAGAGTCGCGCATTTCGGCTTCAAGAATATCTACCGCTTCACGAATCTGTGTCGCGGTGAGCAAAGTGGGAACTTGGTTAATGATATCTTGAATCACTTCTTGAACCGGAGCTTCCGATGGAGTGGGCGCCTCGGTCGCAGGGGTAGCCCCTTCCTCGCTCTTCTCATGGACAGCTTGTGCATGGTAGCGTTGGACGACTTTTTGGATGTCTTTGATGGACACGGCCTCCGAGGTCGAGAGGAGGAGGGCTTTAATAATCTTCTTGAGGTTGAATTCCATGGATAGGAAGGTCTTAAATTCGGGTTGTCGAACGGGTGGCTGGACCACAAAGTCCATTGAACTCCTTATTAAGGGAGACCGTCCCACTGACAACCGCAGACTTTCATACCATGACCCATTCAAACAACCAACGCCAATTTTCAGCACTCGTTGTCGACGGCCCAGACCGTGCTCCTAGCCGTGCAATGTTGAGAGCCGTGGGCTTTACCGATGCAGACTTCAAGAAGCCCGTCGTCGGCATCGCCTCCACGTGGTCGATGGTCACCCCTTGTAATATGCACATCGATCGCCTGGCCGTACAAGCAGCCAAGGGAGCAGATGAGGCAGGTGGTAAGGCGATTATCTTTGGGACGATTACCGTTTCGGACGGCATTTCCATGGGTACGCCAGGTATGCGCTACTCTCTAGTATCACGTGAAATTATTGCCGACTCGGTTGAAGCCGTCGCGGGTGCTGAAGGTTTTGACGGACTCGTCACCATCGGCGGTTGCGATAAAAACATGCCTGGATGCGTAATGGCAATGGCGCGACTCAATCGCCCTTCTGTCTTCGTCTATGGCGGAACTATTGTACCGGGATTACACCATGGTAAAGCAGCTGACATCGTCACCGTTTTCGAAGCAGTCGGAAAATTTGCGGCGAATCAAATCACCGAGACCGAACTCAAAGAAATCGAGACGTGCTCGATTCCTGGCGAAGGCTCATGTGGTGGCATGTACACCGCTAACACGATGGCTTGTGCGATTGAGGCGTTAGGTTTAAGCTTACCCGATAGTTCGGCTCAATTAGCGAACTCGAAAGATAAATTAGCGGATTGCGATCGCGCGGGTAAGGCCGTCTTGGAATTACTTAAGAAAAATATTCGCCCGTCGGATATTCTCACGAAAGAAGCTTTTGAAAATGCTATCACTGTGGTGATTGCACTCGGTGGATCAACCAATGCGGTTCTTCATATCATCGCGATGGCTCACTCGGCGGGTGTGAAAATCAGTCTCGAAGACTTTGAACGCATCGGTCAAAAAGTTCCAGTACTCTGCGACTTAAAGCCTAGTGGAAAATACAACATGGCGCACTTCGTTCGTATTGGCGGACTCCAACCTTTATTAAAAATGCTTTTAGATAAGGGCCTGCTCCACGGAAATTGCTTAACCGTAACCGGGAAGACCGTCGCCGAAAACCTGGCCAGCGTTAAGCCCTACGCGGCGGACCAGGATGTGGTTCGTCCCTTCAGTAACCCCATCAAAGCCGATAGCCATTTACGAATTCTTCGTGGGAACATTGCTCCGCAAGGCGCCGTGGCAAAAATTTCTGGCAAAGAAGGAAATAGTTTCTCGGGTAAAGCAATCGTCTATGAATCCGAAGAAGCCTCCCTCAAAGGTATTTTAGAAGGTGAAGTTAAAGACGGTCACGTTATTGTTATTCGTAATGAAGGACCTAAGGGCGGACCAGGAATGCGTGAAATGCTTGGGCCAACGAGCGCCATCATGGGCAAAGGATTAGGCAAAACTATCGCGTTGATTACGGATGGAAGATTTTCTGGAGGCAGTCACGGTTTCGTCGTCGGCCACATCACGCCCGAAGCAGCCGTCGGGGGCGTTCTTGCGGTGATTCAAAACGGTGACGTCATCACGATCGATGCTGTGAAAAATCAAATTAATCTTTCGGTGTCTGATGCAGAAATCGCTCAGCGTCTCAAAAACTGGAAACCTACACCGTGCAAAGAAAAGCGTGGAGCGTTAGCTAAATACGCGAAGTCTGTTTCCTCTGCCTCGGAAGGTGCGATTACGGACGGAGACTAATAAATTAGATAAAATAAGGGGTAGATTGATATTTCTGCTCATCGGGGATTGCCAAACTAAGCGTCGCCGATGATGGTAATACGTCGTGGACACCTCTTTCGATTCTTACAGCAAGCATCTACTCAATTTCCCAGCTTTAGGATTCGCCTTGGATTTAAGTCGAGCTCCTGCCCCTGCTGGCTTTAGAGAAAAAATGTCCGCGCCGATCGCGAAAGCGTTAGCGGACATGAGCGCCTTGGAAAGTGGGGCGATGGCTAATCCCGACGAAAAAAGAATGGTCGGGCATTACTGGTTGCGCACCCCTGAATTAGCTCCGCAATCCTCACTCACTGCAGAAATTATTAAAGCCGTACAATCGATTCATCAATTTACTAAGTCGGTACACAATGGATCTATCCAAGGGGCTAAAGGGAAATTTACCGACTGTCTTTGTATCGGTATTGGAGGTTCGGCTTTAGGACCACAATTCGTTGCGGATGCTTTAGGCACCGCGACCGACAAATTAAAAATTCATTTTATTGATAATACCGATCCCGATGGCATGGACCGAGTATTTGCAAATCTAGGTAATCAATTAGGTACTACACTCGTCATCGTCACTTCGAAGTCAGGCAGCACACCCGAGCCTCGTAATGGTTTAATCGAAAGTGAACTCGTTTGGAAAAAAGCCGGATTAAATTTTAGTGCGCACGCGGTGGCGGTCACGGGCGAAGGTAGTCAGCTCGATCAAATTGCAGTCAAAGAAAAATGGTTAGCACGTTTCCCCATGTGGGATTGGGTAGGCGGACGCACCAGTGAGTTAGGTCCGGTCGGCCTACTTCCCGCCGCGCTACAAGGTATCGACATCGATGCACTTTTATTGGGTGCCAAAAAAATGGATGAACTCACCCGAGAAAAGAATGCAGAAAAAAATCCTGCCGCACAACTCGCTCTCGCCTGGTATCATTTAACGGACGGACAGGGTAAAAAAGCCATGGTCGTCCTTCCTTACAAAGACCGCCTGCTTTTATTTTCACGCTACCTTCAGCAATTGATTATGGAGTCGCTCGGTAAAGAGTCCGACCTTGATGGTAAAAAAGTTTATCAAGGACTCACCGTTTACGGAAACAAGGGGAGCACCGATCAGCATGCCTACGTCCAACAGTTGCGCGATGGATTGAATAATTTTTTTGCGTTATTCATCGAAGTTTTAAAAGACCGGGAAGGACCCTCTCCTTTTGTGGACCCTGAGACCACTTCGGGTGATTACCTGCAGGCGTTCTATTTAGGAACTCGCCAAGCTCTGTCAGACAGTGGGCGCGGAAGCATCACCCTCACCCTTAAACAGGTCGACGCTCAGACCATTGGTCAAATAATCGCTCTTTTTGAACGAACGGTCGGACTCTACGCTAGTCTATTGAACATCAACGCTTACCACCAACCTGGGGTTGAAGCCGGCAAGAAGGCGGCCGCGGAAACCCTCAAGGTCCGGACCAGTGCCATTTTGCACTTAAATAAACATAAAGGACAGTGGTTTACCCCCGTGAATATCTGTCAAGAGATTGGACTTGTAGGCTCGGAGGAACTTGTGTTCAAAGTCTTACACCATGCCTCGTCAAACCCCGGCTCTATTGAATCAATAGAAAACCCGGACCCCCGTTTGACTACCTTCCGGCATAAATAACTTTTATCCATCCTACCCCCAATGAATAAGTCCGTAAATCTAGCCATCCGAATCCTTGGAATCGTCCTTGCGATTACTGCATGCGTCTTTGCCTATCTCTTGAAAGGCAAAGTCGACGCCGGAATGAAAAATACCGATTGGACTGTCACGGACGCTGAAATTGCGGCGCCTAAACAATTCGATAAGCGCATGGAAGTCATCGGGTCCAAGCTGAAGAATATCGTCGACGAAAAACGTACCAAAATCGCTGAGCTCGAAGGTGTCAAAAAAGACCTCGAAGCAGATGTGGCTGATAAGAAAACCAAAATCGAGGGCTTGAATGCTAAGGTTGAAGGTCTCGAAGGCAACGTAGCTGAACTCACCCGTAAGCGCGATGAACTCACTTCCCAATTAGCTGATATAACCAGCAAAAAAGATTCACTTACCTCCGAACTCAATTCCATCAAACAGGAGTTAGTTAAGGAGAAAGAAAAAACCGCGAGCATGTTCACCAAAGAACAACTCGATACCGAAATTGCTAAGACCACTAAAGCTGAGGAGAGCCGCAATGCCGTTGTTCAACTCTACGCTCAACTTTACAATTCATTCTTAAGCTCCACTGGCACCAAGCCTTCCTATCCGCGCGATCCACTCTCCCAACCTTCGGTCAACTCCTTACAAGCGGAGTTCGCTCCAGAAACCGTCAAAACCCGCGTGGTTCGTCTTGATTCAGATAATGGATTAGTCTGTTTCTCCGTCGGTGAGTTAGACGGTATTAAAGCCCGCAGTGTTTTCAAAGTACAAGTCAATGGTGCTGACGTAGGTAAAGTTCGCGTTGAGTCCGTTCAAGCTGCTCAGTGTATCGCTCAAATTTTAATCGATTCCGAAGTTGACCAATTCTCTGATGGTGCAGTGGTTACCCTCGAGCCAATCTCCGGTAAAATCGCGAACAACTAATTCGCATGCGTTTCGTTCATCTCATTGTCCTCGCCCTTGTCTTAATGGCATTGGCGGGCTGTGAGACCACCGAAAAGCCTATCGATTCGACTTTACCACAAGCGCAACCCGCTTCGTGGCAAGGTGGTCTTCCCGGCATGATGGGTCCGACTGGCGGATCTGGTTACCGCTAATGACTACGCCAGGTTCACATGAACCTGGGTCAAATCCCAAGGCAGGTGGACGACTTTTAGTCGTAGCTACGCCGTTAGGAAATCTGGGTGACCTCACTGATCGAATTAAAAAAGAATTAACCGCCTGCGATTTAATCGCCTGCGAAGATACGCGTGTCACCATTGGGTTACTCAAACACATCGGAATATCTAAACCGATGATTGCCTACCATGAGCATAATGAAAAAGAAGTGGCCATCGAGTTAGCAGAAAAAATTTCGGCCGGACAAGTCGTAGCGTTGATTACCGATGCGGGGACGCCTGGGATTAGTGATCCAGGATTCCGGGTGACACGCGAATGCCGTCGACGGAAACTCACGGTCACTCCCCTGCCCGGTCCTTGCGCCATCATCGCCCTGCTTTCCGCCTCGGGACTCCCCACGAATGCATTTCGCTTTATCGGTTTTCTCCCGCCGAAGTCAGCCGCACGTCGACGCTTCCTCGAACAATCACTGCAAGGCGATGAAACAATCGTACTCCATGAATCCTGCCATCGGATGGCCGATTTTGCTGATGAGATGCTCGAGATTCTTGGCCCGGCCCGCGTCGTCTGCGTCGGACGCGAACTGACTAAATTACATGAAACGATTCGCACAGCTCCGCTTGGCGAATTAGTCCCGCTGCTGAAAGCTGGTTCAATGAAAGGTGAATTCACCGTGGCCATTGCACCGGCCGATTTCGTTTTATAATCGAGTATCGCAGATTGACCCGAACGACCATTCGGTGGCAATGTTCTGACTATGGCGGGTTTCGACGACAGCCTAGTAAGAGAATACTTTGAAGTGAACGGGTTCTTCGTGCGCCAATCACGCAAGTACGCCGTGCAATCACGACGCAAGCGAGCCGACGAAGAAGGCGATTTATACGTGATCAATCCATCGCCCCGTCGTGACGTCCAACTTCCTTTTCAACTTTTCTCCGCCGACTTGCCAGGAATTACCGCTGCGGTCGTCGCGGTTAAAGCCTGGCATACCACGAAAGCGATTACGCCCACGATGATCCGCAAAGGAGACTTGCTGGAGTTTGTCCGACAAGAAGCCGTCGAAGCAGCCAAAGCGGCTTTTGCCGAATTACGCCAAACGGAAAATGAAAATTTATCTAAAATATTAATTCTCCCTGGTTTGCCTGCCCAAGAACCCCAACGTGCCGAAAGTATTGCGCTGCTTAAACAAAGTGGCGTTGACCATGTGATTACCTTCCGAACGATTTTGGAAAACATGATTCAGAATGTAGAATCTAATCAAAGCTACGCTCGCTCCGACACCTTACAACTTTTACGCCTGCTGCGCGTCTACGATATGGTCAAACCGGCGCAGCTAGAACTATTCTCTAATAATCCGTCTTCCAAGTGATTCATTCTTCCGCCCAGATTCATCCCTCTGCCCGACTAGGAAACGCCCTTGTTATCGGGCCATTGGCAATTATTGAAGCGAATGTCGTAATCGGCAATGAATGTGAAATTAGCGCACAGGCTATCATCAAAAAAGGTTCCATGCTTGGAGAGAAAGTAAAAATAGATCATTTCAGCGTCATTGGCGGCGACCCCCAAGACCTTCATTTTAATTCTTCGACCTCTTCGAATGTGAGCATCGGTGATGCCACGGTCATTCGAGAACACGTCACCATCCACCGAGCCACCTCTGAAGGCGGCACGACACGGATTGGTAAAAATAATTTTATTATGGCGGGTGCGCACGTCGCGCACGATTGCACCACGGGTGATCATGTCATCCTTGCGAATGGCTGTATGTTGGGTGGACACGTCAACGTGGGCGACCATGCCTTTGTGAGTGGTGGAGTAGCCGTTCATCAATTCTGTCGAATTGGCAAAGGCTCTATGACCTCGGGTAATGCCGTCATCACCGAAGACGTTCCGCCACAGGGTTTGGCTCACTCACGCAATCAAATCTCGGGTTTAAACTTAGTGGGCATGCGCCGACGCGGACTGAGCAACGATGTGATTGCCGAAATTAAAAAAGCCTATCACACCGTCTACGCACCCAGCGGAAACTGTGCGGACTTAGCACAATCCGCCCTAAAATCCGGCGACTTCATCACACCTGAAGCTTTGGAGTTTCTGGATTTCTTTTTAGGAGGAAAACGTGGACGCACTGTCCAACCCGAATGAGCCAAACTCCGATTGCCTTAACCTGTGGCGACCCAGCGGGCGTTGGGCCTGAGCTGATTGCTGCGTGGATCAAATCGCATCCAGAATTAATTAATAAGGTCGCACCCATCGGACCACTCTCTTGGTTGAAAACTTTGGGAATGAAAAATCCAGAGTCGTTCGCCGTTGGACCAGGTAATTATATTATAAATCCTGGAAAGCCCGATGCTGAAGGCAGCCGCATCGCCATCGCCGCCATGGAATGTGCAGCGAAAGGAGTCGCGGACGGAAAGTTTTGCGCCGTTGTGACGGGACCCGTCAGCAAAAATAATTTATCGCGAGTAGGTTATAAGTTTCCAGGGCAAACAGAATTCTTCGCCCATCACTGGCAGGGTGAACCGGTCATGGCGTTTGCCGGTGGCAAAATGACCGTGGGATTAGTGACTTGGCATATCCCGCTACAATCGGTTTCGATCCAAATTAATTCGGTCAATATTCGCCAAACTATTTTAGCTCTCATTCAGTTGCGTAAAAAACTCGGTGATAAAAATCCGCGCATTGCGGTATGCGGACTGAATCCTCACGCCGGTGAAAATGGTTTGTTAGGTCAGGAAGATAAAACCGTTATTCAGCCCGTCGTGGAAACACTGCGCGGCGAAGGTTTCGATGTCACCGGACCCCTATCAGGCGATACTGCTTTTTATCGTCACCTAAAAAGTGAGTTTGATGCGGTCGTCGCGATGTATCATGACCAAGGCCTAGCCCCTTTAAAATTGGTCGATTTTTCCACAGCCGCTAATCTGACATTGGGATTAAAGTATGTTCGAACCAGCCCCGATCATGGCACCGCTTTTGAGATTGCTGGAAAAGGCGTGGTGGATTGTGGAAGTTTCAATTCAGCGTTACGACTAGCAGAGATTCTGTCTTCTCGATGATTCGTCAGTTTTTATTAACGCTTTTATGTTTCAGTTGGGCGACTGCTACCGAGCCCATGCGGATTGCGAGTTACAGTCCAGGGGCAACCCAAACGCTGATTGATTTAAATTGTGCGGCGCAAATTGTCGCCGCCACGAAGTGGTGTCCCCTGCCCACTGAGCATTCAGCGTCACGCGATTGCGATGTATTCAATCCCGACTTGGAAAAACTTTTGCAGAAAAAACCGACTTTGGTGATTTTACCACGTCTGGCCAATCCCTTGTGGGCGGATCGCTGCCGACAAGCTGGATTAAAAGTATTAGTGCTATCGTCGGAAACCAAGAACAGTGTCAGCGAAGATGTGCGTTTAATGGGAGAGGCCGTTCACCAAGAAAAGTTAGCCAACGATTTAATTTCTGAGTTAGAAAAAAAACGGTCCAGTTCATCTAAAAAACTTTTAGTGATCTGGGACGGGATGATGGCTGGAAAAAATTCTTATCTCGCTGGGCCATTAGAAAAAAGTGGATTCGAGCTGCCGTTTCCTGATTCAACATGGATTAAGTGTGACTGGGAAATGATTGCGCAATTTAACCCCGACGTCATTTTGTGGATAAATAATAATCCGGTTGATGGACCGATCACCCTGTCCCCGAAACATTGGAGTGAGTTTACGAAGTTGCCCGCAGTTAGAGGGGTATGTGCCGTAAAAAATAAAAACGTCTATTCTACCAACAGTGGTTGTAACTGGTTGCCTAGTAGCAGTTTATTGAATGCCTGCTCAAAGATGAATAAGCTCTTAACTGAGAGCGATATAGAGCATCACTTGACAAAGTAGGCTAAACTTTTATTTGTGTTAGTCTACATACTGTCCTATGAAATCCTCATTCCTCCGTTTACTAACAACCGCCGCAGTCGCCTTGGCGATTACTTCTGTGACCAGCTTTGCTGCTGAGACAGAAAAGAAAAAAGATGACAAAGACTCACCTTGCTGCCCTAACGATGCTCCCAAGAGCGAAATCTCAAATCACTGTGGTAGCTGTGGTAAAAAAGATGACCCAACCACTGCTCCAGCAACTGAGCCTGCGAAAACTGAGCCTGTAAAAAGCGAAATTTCAAACCACTGTGGTAGCTGTGGTAAAAAAGATGAGCCAACCACTGCTCCTGTCACCACTCCTGCAACTGAGCCTGCGAAGACCGAGCCTGTAAAAAGCGAAATCTCAAGCCACTGTGGTGGTTGTGAGAAAAAAGACGGCGAAAAGTGCCCTGCCGCTCCGACCGAAGCTCCTAAGGCCTAATTAGTTTTATATACTGATTTTAAAGGGCGAACTTTCGAGTTCGCCCTTTTTATTTATTCCAATTCAAGCCGAGATCCTGACGAACGAACTCGGGGAAATCTTGGCGTATGGTGAATTTCATTTTCTCTGCATAAATAAAATCTTCAACGCGACCGGCCCCACTGCGCACGGCACAAGATTTTATCCCGGCATTTAATCCAGCGTCCCAATCGGTGATACGATCGCCCACCATCCAGCAACGCGCGGGATCGAGTTCATGTCGTTCAATCATTTCTAAAATAAATCGCGGACTGGGCTTACGATACAAAGACGGCTCATCCGGTTTTTCGGGGGCGGCTTTGATTTCTAAAATTCCTGGGGCCGGCAAATCCAGCAGTTCCAACATGCGTTGATTGCAGGCATGGTATTGCTCCCAGGTGAAAATCCCCCGATTTATTCCACTTTGGTTGGTCAGAATAAAAAGCTTATAGCCAGCGGATAAACAGGCCTCGAGGGCTGGTTTCACCCCAGAAATAAGGATTACTTGGTCAACTTGGCAGGTGTGATGGTGGTCTTCGATGAGATTTCCATCCCGATCGAGGAAAAGGGCGGGCGATTTGGCCATACCTCAGCCAATCGAGGCAAATAAGTAGTGCAAGCCATTGAATGGGGGCTTGACCGTGGGGGCAGGGAGACTCTACATCTGACCCTCAACCAGAGCAAAACCATGGCAAATCCGAAACGCAAACAGTCTAAACGCCGCAGTCGCCTTCGTCGCGGGGCCAATCAGTTCCGTGCTCCCAAGCTCGTACGCGATGCTGAATCAGGCGCCCTCCGCCGTTCACACCGTGTCGATCCAACCACCGGTAAATACCGTGGTCGTCAAGTCCTCGACACCGAGGCTTAAGCAATTTTTACGGGCAACGCCCGTGCAATCATGAGCGAAGAAATCACGCCCACTGGGAAAAAAATCGCCCTCGATTGTATGGGTGGCGATTTAGGTCCTTCCGAAGCCGTCGCGGGTGCATCCCTTGCATTGCGTGAAGGCTTTGTCGGCCCCAACGATAAAATTATTTTAGTAGGTCACGAAGATAATTTGCGCCAACTCGCCGCCGAGCACCGCATTCTTAAATCTAAGCGCATTGAATTTAAACATGCCGCGACGGTGGTGAATCCCGATGACGCCGCGATGACGGTCATTAAATCTAAACGCGATTCTTCGATGTTGATTGCTTTGGATATGCTCAAAGCGGGTCAGGCTGATCTCGTTATTTCTACCGGTAATACCAAAGCATTAGTGGCAGCGGGAACGATTAAAGTACGTCCCATGGAAGGCGCCGAACGTCCTGCTCTAGCAGCTATTATGCCCCGTCGTGAAGGGCATTTCGTGATGCTTGATGTGGGCGCAAATCCTGAAGCCAAACCTGAACATTTAGTCCATAACGCCGTATTCGGCTCCATCTATGCACAAAGTGCATTAGGCATCACCCATCCACGCGTGGGTTTATTATCCGTGGGCACTGAAGAAGGTAAAGGCGGCGCCAGAATTAATCGCACGCATACTTTATTAAAAGCGATGGGTGATAAAATTAATTATATCGGACCCGTGGAAGGGTTTGACGTATTTGGCGACGCTTGTGATGTCGTGGTCACCGATGGCTTCACCGGAAATGTTATTTTAAAAACTCTCGAAGGTCTGGTTTACATGGTGAGAGATATGGTCGGCAAAAAAGTTAAGAGTAATCCCGTCTACCTCGCGGGCGGTATCGCCATGTTCCCCCTCTTGCGTGAACTTAAAGGAAAACTTAAGCCTGAAAAATACGGCGGAGCTCCTTTATTAGGACTCTCAAGTTTAGTCATGAAAGCTCACGGTTCGAGCAATCGTCAAAGTATCGCCAGTGCCATTCGCCTAGGCCTCGAAGCCGTGGGGCATGATGCCAACCGCCGAATGTTAGTCGCTTTAGCGGAAGCAAATGCCGTAATTTCTTCGACTCCGGAAGAAGAATGAGGTTTTAGTGTTCCCTTCTTCCCCGCGGAGGGCTTACTTCGACTACTTGATGAACCCGGCTCAATCCTCAGTCTTCATCCGTTCACTCGGCGTCCATACACCCGAGCAAAAACTGACCAACGATGACTTATCGAAGATTGTCGATACGAACGATGAGTGGATTAAAACACGCTCAGGGATTGCCGAACGTCGTATCGCCGGACCCAACGAAAATCCTTCCGACATGGGAGCAAAAGCGGCCGCCCAAGCCCTTAAAAATGCCGGACTAAATCCTGAAGATATCGACCTTCTGATCGTGGCGACCATGACGCCCGACGTCCCCTTCCCTTCAACGGCTTGTATTCTTCAAGCTAAACTCGGACTTCGTCGCGACATTCCGGCCTTCGATGTTTCTGCCGCTTGTTCTGGATTTATTTTCGCTCTTCAAGTGGGCACCGATATGTTGCGTTCGGGAAATTACCGACGCGCCCTCGTTGTCGGAACCGAAAAACTTTCCGGAGTTCTCGACTGGCAAGATCGCACCACGTGCGTACTTTTTGGCGACGGAGCGGGAGCCGCTATTTTAGAATTAACCGATACTCCTAACGTGGGCATTCTCGGAAACATGTTGGGCTCCGATGGAACTAACGCTGAACTTATTCATAGCGTGGCGGGCGGCTCAGCTAAACCATCGACACCCGAAACGATTCAAAATCGCGAACACTGCCTGCGCATGAACGGCAAAGAAGTTTTTAAGCTCGCCGTACGTGTCATGTCCGAATCCTGTCAGCGCGTTTTAAACAAATGTGGAGTAACCTCCGATCAAGTAGCTTGGTTTATCCCTCACCAAGCCAATGCACGTATTCTTGAGGCGGTGGCGGGCCAATTGAATGTTGGGCTTGAGCGATTTCCTTCAAATTTAGACCGATTTGGGAATACTTCGGCTGCCTCGATTCCCCTCGCCCTCGAAGAGGCTTGGCGGGAAGGCAAAATCAAACACGGTGACCTTGTCCTGCTCGTCGCTTTCGGCTCAGGATTAACCTGGGGAGCAACACTCCTTCGTTGGCATGAACCTAAAAAATAAATTCTTCAGCATCCTCGCTCTCGTCCTCACACTCACGTGTCAGGCCGAACTGATTCACACTGGACCTCGCTGGACGCTCAAAGACGGCACCACTTCTGTCGCCATTGCACCAACCACGTTACCTGAGTTATTAAATCAAATTAACGAAGCCCAAGCCGTGACAGATGCGAAAGATTATTCCAAAGCTTTATCGCTCTGGAATAAAATTGCCGATACCCAATTTGGTCACGAAGGCGAAGCGATTGCCCTAATCGCGAGAGCAAAAATTCATATTGCTCGCAATCAGTTTGAACCAGCCGAACGCGAAGACTTGGATGAATTTTTTAAACGTCACACCCACTACGTAAATTTCCAAGACGCCATCGATTTAGATTTTATCATCGCCTCGCGTTTGGCAGAGGGAGCTCGCCCGCAATTGGGTGGTTGGTTCCCCTGGTTTAAAGACCGATTACACGCGGTCGCCGTTTACGAAAAAGTTGTGAAAGTAGCACCCAATGGACTACTCGCTGACATCGCCCTCATTCGCATCGCCCGTCTCAATGCGGATCAAGGTCGCACTGCCGAAAGTCTTGATGCCTTAGTGCGTATTATCAGCGACTATCCCAATTCGAAATACGCACCGGAAGCCCTGGAAAGACTGGCTAAACTGCGTAGCGAAGAATCACTCGGTCCCGATTGGGATCAAGCGAGCACCATCGATTCGGCAGACCACTGGAAGACTCTCGCCGACCAATATCCAAACGATCCACGCGCGAAAAACGCACCGGAACAAATTAAGATCTTACGCGATCGCGCAGCACGTGCCCGCCTCAATCTCGGAAAATTCTATTGGTACAGCCGCAACAATCCTGAAGCCGCTAAACTCATGGCTAATGCCTGCCGAAGTATTTCACCAGAATCCGACGCCGCGGTAGAAGCCCAAATTTTACTCAAGGAAATCGAGAAAAATCCTAGTCCGCCCACAACCCTTGCGGACAAATTACTCGGCGCTTATCCACGTCCAACTTCCAGCACCGACAACAAACCCGTCACGGTGGGTGATGAATTGGACGCACTGGGTTTCCGCAAAGAAACGATTAACCCGGCAACCGAAAATTCCCGACCATGAGCTTACGCACACTCTTCATATTTCTGGGTCTGAGTTTAACCATCAGCCAAACGGGCTGCTCGTCCTATGAACTCGGTGGACCTAAACCCACGTTCTCGACGATTGAAATTGCTCCCATTAAAAATAACACTTCGCGCATCGGCACTCAGGTCGTTCTTGAACAAAAATTAGTTGAATCTTTTACCGCCGACCCACGCATTAAAATCGGTCCAGGCGGAGCAAAATTAGAAACCGTTGTCACTCGCTACACCCACCAAGGTCTGACCACGAAATCGACCGATAGTTATACCTACAGTAGTTTTAATATTTCAATCACGGTACGTTGTACCTTAACCACTAACAACGGAACAAAGGTTTTGTTTAAGGACCGAGAATTTAGTGCCTCCGCAACCTTGCAGCCCAACGGTGATGCTTCCGCGGAAGAGCGCAGTGTCGCACCGGGTTTATTTACGGATATCGTTAGCCAAATACGAGAGGCTGCGACCACGGCTTGGTAACTATGAATTCGCCGATCATTGCTCCTTCCCTGCTCGCCGCTAATCACGGTGAATTTGCGCTCGGGATTAAAGCAATTGAAGAGGCCGGATTAAAGTGGGTGCACCTCGATATTATGGATGGACACTTTGTGCCGAACATCAGCTTTGGTCCACAGGTGGTGGCCGATTTAAGATCGCGGACCAAACTGCATTTCGATGTGCACCTGATGTTACAAAATCCAGATCGCTACATCACTCCCTTCATCAAAGCCGGCGCCGAAACGATTACTGTTCATGTCGAAGCCGACCATGATGTCGCCAAGACACTTAAAGCAATTAAAGAGGCGGGTGTGCAAACAGGCATTGCGATGAATCCAGATTGCGACCCTAAGAGACTTTTACCGTATCTTGATTCAGTAGACCTTGTCTTGTGCATGACAGTTTTTCCTGGTTTCGGCGGACAGTCTTTTATGCCATCGGTACTTGAAAGCATTAAGTTCTTAAGTAACGAAAGAAAAAATCGTGGCTTAAAATTCCGTTTAGAAGTCGACGGCGGAATCAACCACGAAACCGGTTTACAATGTCGCGCCGCGGGAGCCGACACCTTGGTAGCAGGTACCGCTTTTTACAAAGCACCTGATCGCCGAGCTTTTATCGCTGGATTAGTCGCTTAAACTTCTGCGGTGGGCATCGAATCCGCGCCCAAGCTTTTCTCTTTCTGCAGTCTTAACTGACCACAGGCCGCATTGATATCATGCCCTTTTTCTCGACGTAAAGTCGCGGTCACGCCCAGGGCACGCAGTTCTTTAACGAAGCGATCCTGGCGGGTGATGGAAGGTCGGCGCCAATCCAGTCCCTCCACCGTATTGTAAGGAATTAAATTAACGTGGGCGTGTAATTCTCGGGCAATCACCGCTAATTTTTGGGCCTGTTCGAGTGAGTCATTAATCTCTTCGATAAGAATAAATTCTAACGTTAACATGCGGCCGTGTTCACGGGCAAAAGTTTTAGCGGCGGGAATTAATTCTTCCAGCGGGTACTTTTTATTTATGGGCATGATTTTTTCCCGCACTTCATTGGTCGCGCCGTGTAAACTAATCGCTAAACGAAATCCTAAAGTTTCTTCCGCTAATTTTAAAATCTTGGGAACGACTCCTGAGGTCGAAATCGTCACGCGGCGTGCGCCAAAACCAAAGCCCCACTGGGCGTTTACAATTTTTAAGGCCGCCATCAAATTGTCGTAATTGGCCAAAGGTTCCCCCATGCCCATGACCACAATATTATCGAACGAAGCTAAACCTTCGGCGGCACGAGCGGGATCGGCCTGATCTTCAATCCGGCAAACTTGCACCAGTTGCGAAACAATTTCGCCAACACTCAAGTCACGCTTCCAGCCATCGAGACCTGAAGCACAGAATTTACAACCGTAGGCGCAGCCCACTTGAGTAGAGATACAAATGGTGCGCCGCGATTTATCCTGGCCGACTCCTTCCATGGGGGCACGAATGATGACGGTCTCGATTAAAGATCCATCGCGGAGTTTTTGTAAAAGTTTCTGGGTCACGTCTTGGGACGTTTTGTGTCCAAGCACCTCGGTTGAGGTAAAATCATAATTTTCGCCCAGCCAAACCCGCAAATTGGCCGGTAAATTAGTCATTATCTCGGCAGATTCGGCACGGCGGGGATAAATCCACTCAAAAATCTGCCCAGCCCGGTATTTGGGGTGACCGGCGTCAGCGAGCTTAAGCCCCAAGGAGTCGGGGGTTTCGCCATGGATGGAGGGTTTTAGAGGCTTAAAGGCCATGGTTGATTAGGACGAGTTGCACTTATTTAGGTGGCAAAGACGATGGGCCTTCCTTCCGGCTTGCAAGTAAGTTTTGTTACCCTCAAAACCACAATTTGCAATGAGTAACAAGGCCCTCAACCCACACGGTGGCAAAAACCACCTCATCCCAGAAACCATCAGCCTGGTCACGGCTGGTAAAAACGGTTTTTGTTTACACCAAGCTTGGGGCATCGGAATCATTCGTTCTTACGACGAAGCGACGAAGCGCTTCACCATCGACTTCCCTGAGCAGTCCAAAAAAGGACACGTCATCGACGTGGCCTTTTTCTCCAACGGTAAAATTGAAATTTTAAATCCCGAGAGCATCCTCTCCCAATCCTACGCAGACGGCGCCAAAGAAAAAATTGCGAAATTGGTCGCCGACGATGTACCGACTCTAATCAAAAGCATCTTAGCTGAATACCCGACCGGCGAATGCTCTTCCTACGCTCTCGAAGCACAATTGGATCGCATCTATTTCGCCTCTTTGGCCGCTGGTAAAGATCGCACAACGGCATTCAAAAATTGGTGGACGAAAGGTCGCGCCGCCATTCGCAAAGATCGCGCTATTTTAATTCCCGAACGTAAAGGTGGAGCCTACGCTTTACTCGAAGCTCCGAAGGACGTGGGTGAAGATCTTTTCGCTCAGTACGAAATGTCCCCTATCTTCGAACGCAAAATTGCTATCCTCGAAGAACTCGCTGACAGCCCGACCAACGAAACACGTTCGGCGGCGAATGAAGCTAATTTAGCAAAGGTTTCTAGCGACCTCAGCAAGGCCCTCAAAGGTCTCACCGGTTCACGTCGAAGCACCCATTTACCTAAGATTTTATGCGCAATTTGGGATCGCGATAAGTTCTTCCGCACTGCGGTTGAAACCGTCGACACCCAAAGCCCAACGGCTTCGGAAATCATTGCTGAAAGCAGCGACTCCGACCTCGCCACCATCGCCTTACACATCCCTCACACCAGCGAAAAAATCCGGGCGTTACTCGATTTAATTCGTGCACACAGTGGCGAACGCTGGGCGGATCGCGCTTTCGATTTACTCCGCAATCGCGATATCGGTGGAACCAAAACCGGTTCTGCTAAATTAGTTTCCGAATGCATCTCTTATCTCTGTGACGCGGAACTCGCCGACAAAGTTGCTAAACGTTTCAGCGAATGGCTCGATTCACGCGATCTCCGCCCTCCTGTCATTATCTGGATCATCAAAAATCGTGAGTCCAAAAAATATGCAGAGATTGTTGCCCCCTTGGTTAATCCCAACCTGCTCGGTGCCATCTTAAGCAGCATCGACATCGAAGCGCTCGAGTCTAATTCAACGGCGCGTATTCCTCTCGTCACCGAGTTAATCAACGACAAAAATATTCTGTCCGATATCTTGATGCCCCATGGCAATAAAGTAGATATCGAAACCATCTTCGACCTCGTGCGTATCATGTTACGTAATCAAGGTTTCGACGAGACCACCAAGAGCAAACTTAAGGCCCGCTTCCACCATATCGAGCCAAGCGTCGAACAGATCTGGAAGAGCCAACAAGACGAAAACACCACCGAAGAAAGCACTCTCAAGGTTTCCCAAGAAAGTAAGTTAGCCCGCGAGGCCGAGCTTACCGATATCGTTCAGGTCAAACTTCCCGCCACGAAAGAAGCCATTCAAATCGCGAAAGAGCACGGCGACTTGCGTGAAAACTCTGAATACAAGATGGCCCGCCAAGATCACGACACCTTAACGGGACGTCGCGCTGAATTAGAGGCGATGCTCAAGAAGGCTGAAGTGTTTGATTTCGCTACCGCCAAGACGGACAAGGTTTCGATCGGCACCAATGTTAAATTACATCGCGAGTCTGATAAGACTGAAATCACCTACACCATTCTGGGTGCTTGGGATGGCGAACCCGAGCGTAACATTCTGGCCTATATCACTCCTTTAGCTCGTCAGTTCTTGAACAAGAAAGTGGGCGAAGAGTTCAGCACGAACATCAAGGGCCGCACTGAAAAGTGGAAGGTTCTTTCGATTAATCGCTGGGCCGACAAAAAATAGGCCGAAGTTTATTCTTTGGACGCGACGAAGCCCTAGTTTTCTAGGGCTTCCTCTTTTGACACAGCCACAAACCTACTGCAATCTCACCACATGCCCGACCCTTGGGAGTCCATCCGCCTTCTTTCCGATCCCACCCGGGCACGGATTCTTTTCCTCATCAGCCGTGGCGAACTTTCCGTAGGCGAACTTCAAGAGATACTCGGCATGCGCCAATCACGCATTTCTACGCACCTCGCACTGTTAAAAAAATCCGGACTGGCCCATGACCGTCGCGATGGAAAAAATTCCTTTTACGTTTTAGCCGATAATTTACCGAGCGGTGTGCAAAAAATGATTGAAGCGACTCAGCAAGCCACCGCCCAAGAATCACAGATCCAAGCCGATCAACGAGCCCTCAAGCGCCTCGCGGAAAAACGCCGTCGCAAAACGGAACAACATTTCAACCTCGTCGCGGAACGCCTCGGTAAAAACTATTGTCCCGGTCGCTCCTGGGAATCGATTGGACAGATGTTATTTTTATTAACCCCGAAAGTTAAAATCGCCGACCTCGGTGCGGGCGATGGTACGCTCTCCCGATTACTCGCCCGCCAAGCAGAATTTGTTTACTGTATCGATAACTCATCTCGCATGGTGGAATTGGGTCGCAGCTTAGCCAAAAAAGAACAGATCAAAAATCTAGAATATGTTTTAGGAGATATCGAAAAAGTCCCCCTGCCGGATAAGAGCGTGGATCTTGCCCTGCTCAGCCAAGCCTTACACCACGCCGAAAATCCAAAAAAGGCTTTGACTGAAGCCTATCGTATTCTTAAACCAGGTGGCCGCTTACTGATTTTAGATTTACGTGCCCATAAGTTCGAAAAAGCACGCGAACTCTACGCCGACCGTTGGTTGGGTTTTAATGAGAACGACCTGCATGATTGGCTCGAAGAATCTGGGTTTGTTAAGACCGAAGTGAGAATTGTCACCAAAGAGTCACAAGAGCCTGGCTTTGAGACAATTTTAGGCACGGCGATACGACCCGCTAAGTAATATTTTAGGGTTAATACTCATTTATCACTGCGGATAAGTTTAGGTATGGGGGCCCTGTTAAGACTTGGCAAAATTCCCCCGTAAAGGCACTTTTACAGCCTACTTCCGAGAGTTCCCCAACTCCTCACCCCGATGGCTTTATTCGCTCCACGATCCTTTCGATTTTTAGTAATTGCGACCCTCGTTGCCTTATTCACCGGAAACCTTGGCTCCACGCTTTGCCTGGCTCAAAATAAAGCGGTAGCGACGAAACCAGCAGAAGACCCCCTCACTATTCTTTTTAACAAAGCCATATTGGCGATGGATCAGAAAAAGTATGATGAGGCTCTGAAAAATTTAGAGGAGCTTGAAAAGAAGGCACCCAAACTGGAAACCAAATTAGCGGCGGTCGTGCAGTTCAAACGTGCCTCCTGTTACTACCTCAAAAAAGATTGGGCGAAGGCCGAAGGCGCCATCAATTTATTTTTAACTAAGTTCCCTAAGGGCACGGAAGATTTTTTTGATATTAATGATAATAAAATCGGCGTTGTTCGTTTAACCTTAGTTGAAGTCTACGGCGGGCAGTCCAAGTGGGAAGAGGCCTTAAAACTTTTAAGTGAACTACGCACCAGCCCGCTCGTGCAGCCCCAAGACCGGGTGAGTGCCTACGCTCTCTCGGGTCGTGTCATCATCGAACAAGCCAAGAGTGGCACCGATGCGGAAAAGAGAAAAGCTTACGGCCAAGCTTTAGAACTTCTTAAAAAAGCCATCGCCGGCGGATTAGGCACACCTGAAGCACGCGAGGCCGGTAACCAACTCGTCGAAGTTTACACCAAACTCGGCCTCGTTAAAGAAGCTGAACAATTAAAAGCCGAGATTGATTCCAAAGGATCAGGTTCACCCGCCGAAATTGTTAGAGCCAACTTCCAACGGATTGAAATCGGTGATGCCCGTTTCGCGAGTGCCGAAGCCAGCACCGACGAAAAAACTAAACTCGAGCTGTATCGTCAGGCCCTAGCGAGCTATCAAGGCGTCCTACGTCGAAATAATATTACTCGCTCGATTACTAAGGCGCTGGAGCAAAAACAAAACGAACTGGATAACCTGCTGCGGGTAACTGGCACCGTGAGTGATGAAACCAAAGCAAAAATTGACATTGTAAAAGCTGAACTCGCCCAGTTCCAGAAAATCGAAAGCGAATTTTCAAAGAATAAAGATTACGACGCACTCATCGCCTATCGTATCGGACTTTGTTTATTAGAATTAAAATTACCTTGGGAGGCGTTCGTGGGCTTCCGTGATATTTTTGATAACTCTCCTAACTTCACCAAAGTAACTGGGGCTTATTATTATTACATTTTAGCCCTTCGTGAAATTGGACGAAACACCGAAGCCCAAGCTAAGTGCAAAGAGTTCTTACAAAAATTCCCTGAGGCCGAACAAGTTTCCGAAGTTGCCGTGATTCTTGGATCCATTTCTCAAGACCGCGAAGAATATCCTGAAGCCATCGAACATTACAAGTGGGCGAAGCAGAATGTTAAGAAGATGGATCCTTTCACGATGGAGGAACTTGATTTCCGCATCGCTTCATCGCATTTTGCACAAGTCGACTGGGAGAAGGCACGCGTTGCCCTCGATGAGTTTGCCCGTAAGTATCCGAAGTCACTCGGCAAGGAACAAGTCACCTACATGCGAGCCCTTTGCTGGTTCTACCAAGGTAAATACAAAGAGACCAAACAAGGGTTTGATGACTACCAGAAACAATATCCGAAGGGCGCTTTCTTACCCGACGTCCGCTACCGCCAAGCGATTATCAAGTACGGACTGAATCCACCCGAAATTACGGAGTGTCAAAAAATCTGCCAAGATTGGTTGAAGGACTATAGCACGAGCAGCGTCTTCGAAGTACAAAATCAAGTTCCCGAAATACACACCCTCATCGGTGACTGTGAAACCCGCCTCGGCACTGACCTCGATAATATGATTCGCACGGCGGATAATAATATCAAAACCAACGGGGAGCCTGCGGCTAAAAAGAAATATACTTTAGAAAAACAACGCCTCGAAAAAGAAAAAGAAGTCCATATCGTAAAATCTATCGAGGCTTACATTGCTGCTACGAAATCGAGTAAAAATAATGCCAGTGCTTTGGAATTTGTCGTGCAACAACTCAACAAACTTCTCTCGGGTCGCGGCGAACATCAAAAACTTAAAAACCTTTATCAAGAAATCTACGATTGGGACCACAATAGCCCCAAGGCGATGTCGTACCTCTACGAGATCATTAAAGCGACTGAGCGCATGGGCGATAAGCCAGAATTCTCGCAACGCACCGAAGCCACCCAGAAGAAATACAGTGCACTCTTAGCAGTGGCCCGTCGGAAGGTAGATGATTTAACCAAAGCAGATAGCACCACCCCGGGCGTATTAGCTGCTGCTAAGGCTGAAGTGGCTAAACTCTCCGACGTGCTCGCCGCGGAACTGGATCAAATCGAGAAGGACCGACAAGTCAGCATCCAGGCCGCAAAAACTGAAGCGCTCGCGATGCTTTCAAAGTCCGTCGCCGAATCCATCAATGACCGTAAACAAGAAGGCTCCGAGAAGTTGATTATTTTCTTAGCTGAAAAAATCTCGCGTAAGGTAAAACGTGTCAAGCCGGGTATCGCTCTCGACCCTAAGGCCTATACCGCTGAGAAAGCTGAACAGGAAATGTCTCAGTTACTTAAACTCGAGCAAAACAAAGACTCCTTAATCGCCCAAGCGCGCGGCTATTTCGCCCTCGCCCAGCTCTCAACCTTCTTACGCAATCCGGAAAAGACCGACCTCTACTTCCGCAAGATTTCCAATAACTATAAAGCCGAAGAACTCAGCTCCACCCTCCTCGGTGTAGTGGGAGATCATCTCGTGGCGAAAAGAAATTATCCAGCCGCCGAAGGGCTTTATCAATACCTGCTCGAGCACCATCGTTCATCGGAGTATGCTGACTTCGGTTTTGCAGGCATGGCAGAAGTTCGCCTCAACCAAGGTAAATTTAAAGAAGCACTCGACCTCTGTAATGAGGCCACGGACAACAACATCGTGATGTCCAAAGAAAAGGATATCAAATTTGCTCACGCTCGTGCTTTAGCAGAATTAGGACGCTACGAAGAAGCGCGTAAAGGCTTTGAAGAGATTGTTAAGACCAAGGAGTGGAAAGGTGAGACTACCGCGGGCTGTCTTTACTGGATTGGACTCATGGAAGAGCGCCAAGGCAACTCTGCCGAAGCGGTCGCTTTCTATCGCCGCTGTTACCAAACCTGGAAGAAGTATGAATTCTGGTCAGCCAAATCCTATCTCGGTACGGCCAAAATTTTAGCCGGAAAATTAGGTCAAAAACCTGAAGCTAAATTGCTCCTCGCGGAAATGCTCTCCAAGGACCGCATCAAGGACACTCCGGAGGCCAAAGAAGCTAAAATCTTAATGCTATCACTCTAAGACCATGCGAGCTGCTTATCTATTTCTCTTCATGCTCTTCGCCCCACTGGTCAGCGAAGCCCAAACCCTCTTCTTCAAAAATAACGAACGCTGGGATGTGAATGATCCATTCAAAATGGACAAGTCTCTACCACCCAAACCTCTCGTTGATCCGAAGAAGGCGATTATCAGTACGACCAAGGGAACGATTGAACGCACCAGTCGCCAAGGTGACGTCGACATGGTTTTAACCAAAAAAATCAGTGAAGTGGAAGGCATCGTCTGGGCCCAACCCGAAAAAATTGCTCAAGCCCAAATCTATGTCAGCCGCGGCGAACCCAACCTGGCTCTCGATGAAATTGAGCCCGTGATTAAATTCTTCGAACCACTAAAAAAAGTTCCAGGTTCCTGGTGGTTAAAAGCATCGATGATTAAATTAGATGCGTTGGATCGACTCGAGAACGATGCCGCGATTTCGAGTTTCTTAGAAAACCTCGAACGCGCCGATGATGGTACCCAGCCTGAACTCAGCACCAAAATTAAATTAGCCCGACTCGTTCAAAGCTACCGCAAGGCTGACTACGAAAAAGTCATTACCGAATCCACTGAGCTCATTAAGAATATCGACGACGTAGAAATTCTCGCTCGCTTACATATTCTCAAAGGAAGTTCCCTGCTCGTAACTAAAAAATATGAAAATGCGATGAACACCTTTTTACGTGTTCCTGTTTTCTACGGTTCCCAAGTCGAACAAATCCCCAAAGCACTTTTAGGCGCCGCCAAAGCCTTCCGCGGCATGGATGGTCCAACCACCAAGGAGCAAAAGCTCGAAGAAGTTTCCAATCGCTACCTCCGTAACCTCATCACCAACTACCCTCTTTCCAAAGAAGCCGAAGAAGCCAAAAAACTTCTGCCTAAAGAGGAACGCCTCGAAGCTGAAGCCGATGCCGGTAAGATTAAGGATGCCGAATTCATCCCCGAAGCCCCTGTAAAACCCACTACGGACGCAGCAGAGGAAAAACCTCAGGAAATGAGCAAGTGAACCCTTGCCCCCTTTTTAATCTCAACCTAAATCAAATCCAACACCCCTTATTTACCATGAAGACAATCCGCCTCCCCCTCCTCACGATGGCCTTCCTCGGAATGATGACCATCCTTGCCTGCGCTCAAGAAGCTGCCGGCGTTAAAGAAAAAACCATGATGCACCTCTTCGTTGAAGGTGGCTGGGTCATGTACCCGATCACTCTATGCTCGGTCGCCATGATCTGGTTCATCGTTGATGGTACCATCCGCACCAGCGCACAAAAACTTTATCCGGCCAGCCACGTCACCCAATTACGCGAGCTCTTCAAGCGTGGTGATTACGTCGGTGCCTACAACTTCGCTAAAAGCGCAGGCTCACCCGTCGCCGAAGTCGTTCGCGCTGGTGTGGCTCTCGCACCCGACGGCAAAGTCATGACTGAAGAAGCGATCATCTCTGAAGTTTCTCGCATCCAGGGCGACCTCATGGGCCGTGCATCTTACCTCTCAGTGATTGGAGTCTGTACTCCGATGATTGGTCTCACCGGCACCGTGACTGGTATGATGAAGGCGTTTGATAAGCTTGGTTCATCAGGCGTAGGCGACCCTTCACAGCTCGCTGGTGCGATCGGCGAAGTTCTCGTGGCAACCGCTTCGGGTCTCTTCATCGCAATCCCTGCGTTCATTTGCTACTACCTCTTACGTAATCGTATTCAAAAAGGAATTCATGACGTTCAAGAAATCGTCACTGGATTATTCCGTTCCTTCCCTTACGACGAAGTCCAAGGTCGCGCCATCGGTGATGACGAAATCTACGCCGCTAAGCCTGATTGGAATGCCTCCAGCA
Source organism: Opitutales bacterium (assembly GCA_040398005.1). Lineage (GTDB taxonomy): Bacteria > Verrucomicrobiota > Verrucomicrobiia > Opitutales > UBA953 > UBA953. The sequence continues at coordinate 124,669 of JBBAUX010000002.1, read as the reverse complement.
CTCCACCCTCCGCTTAAGTTCACCCCTTAAACACTAAGACTTACTATGGCAGGAGGAGGCGGAGGCGGGGACGGAGAACCAGAATTCCAAGTAGCACCGATGATCGACGTGCTCCTGGTCTTACTGATTTTCTTCATGTCCATCACCTCAGCCCAAGTCTTGAAGGTCGATAAAAATATTAAACTCCCCGTCGCCGTCCATGGGGTAAAACGCGACGACAAAGCTGCTGCCGGTTTGATTAATATTTCTTGGGACGCGAGTACGGGTCAGGCCAAATACAAACTCGATGACCGCGAGCTAGATATCAACGACAAGGACGGCATTTCTAAAGAACTCGCTGCCCGCAAAGGTACCAACGAAAAATTCCGACTGCTCATTCGCGCCGATCGCCAATGTCAGGCCAAATTTATTTCCAAAGCACTCGAATGGGGTGCGGAAGCTGGCATCGATAACATCGCCTTCTCCGGCCTCAACCGCGACGAATAAAAATGCGCCTCGCCCCTCAAGAAACTCCATCGGATGCCGGATTCCAAATCGCCCCAATGATCGACGTGGTCTTCGTCATCATGCTTTTCTTCATGGTCATGGCCGGTGCCGTCAAAGTGGAACATGAATTAAAAACGACTCTACCAGGCAATGCAGAGACTGCCAAAGAAACCGAAATGCCTGATGAAGTTACCATCGGTGTCGCAGAGAATGGACAAATCACCATCAACGAAGATCCGGTAGGTCAGCCGCAGGACCGCGAACTGGAAGGTCTCTTCAATGAGATGACCAAGATGGCCCAAGCCGCTAAACAATCTAAGACTAAACTTCTGATCACCGTACAAGCCGAGGAAGCGGCCCGTTATGAGAGAGTCATCAATGTTCTCGATATTTTAGCACGCGCCGACATCAGCAACATCACCTTCTCGGTTGCTGAACCAGAATAAATAATTTTTATAACAAATATGAAACTGTCCGCCCTCTTCTTCTCTTTAATCGCGTTAGCACTGTCAGGTTGCATCGTCGTCATCGAAGCCCCTCAGAAAAAAGACGGCGCCAAAGCTGAAGCCACTAAAGCTCCAGTTGAAAACGCTCAGAAGTAATTATCTGAAGCCGGCTTCGGATTCTAAAATCGTACGAATCGCTTCGTAATCATTGCCCGTACGCAATGGCTCAGGAGCTGGTAATGCGTATGGGAAAGTGGAAGCGTTGCGATCGCCGAAGGCTTGTTCTAAAATTTCAGGAAACTTAGCAGGGTGTGCCGTGCCAAAGACCACGACCTGAGTGTTCTGATTATTTTTAATATAATCTTCGGCTGCTTTCCAACCGACGGCGGTGTGCGGACATACAACATATCCACCTTGGTCACGAACGCGACGCATCACATCGAGCGTTTCAGCGTCAGTCACCGTCACGGCATGCACGGCAGGTCCACCTTGGTTCCAAGCTAAGAGACGTGGTAAATTATTGGGGTCACCAATATCCATCGCATTCGAAGCGGTCGGAGTGGAACGACGAGCTTGATACTTACCGGTCGCAAATAAATCGGGTAGCGGAGAATTTATATTGGTCGCAGCGATTAACGAGTCGACCGGCAAGCCCATGCGACGAGCCAATTGAACCGCGCCTACATTTCCTAAATTACCCGAGGGAACAATAATCGCGAGGCGCTGATTTTTGGCCAACAGGCGACGGACATGGAAAGCAAAAGGAACCTGGGCAATCAGACGAACAGGATTGATGGAATTAGCCGTGAGTAAGGGACGGCGCTGACTGAGTGCTTGATCAGCTAAGGCACGTTTTACTAAGGCCTGACAGTCATCAAACGTACCATCTACGGAAATAGCTACGACACCGGGGCGGCGGCGTGCAATTTGCGATTCCTGCACCGTGCTCACACCGATTCGCGGATAAAGAACCACGGCACGAACACCGGGAACGTTAGCACAAGCTTCAGTCACCGCACCACCGGTATCGCCCGATGTCGCTGCGAGGATGGTGAGTTCTGGAAAATCTTTTCCTAAGACATGCGCGGTAATACGTACCAGTAGTCGTACGGCAAAATCTTTAAAGGCTGCGGATGGGCCTTGAAATAATTCTAAGACACTAATCACACTCTCCGGTTTACCTTGATAACCCTCAGGATAAATCAGTGGTACAGGGAAATTAAAAGCCTCATTACAAAGACGCTTTAAAACATCGGGGCCCAGCTCATCCGCAAAATAAGGAGCGATGACGGCTTCGGCGAGTTGCGCATAAGTGTCGTTACGATGCTGCTCAATGAAGTCGGGCGTGATTTGTGGAATGACTTTCGGCACCCACAGTCCGCCCTTCCCTGGCATCGATGAAAGTAGGACCTCACGCAATGAGGCACTTTGTGAAGCATCGGCAGTGGAAATAAATTCTAACTTATTTTTCGGAGATGACATGGACGCCCTTAGGATTGATACGTGAAACGTAGGGAGTTGCCTTAATCGGTACCGATGCAAAAACCTCGGTCACTGCTTTAGCGACTTCCTGGGCAACCTTCTCACCTTCACAGAGTGCAAAAACGCTCGGGCCCGCACCAGAGATGGAAAATCCTAGTGCACCAGCAGACATTGCTACGCGCTTCGCACGATAAAATTCAGGAATGAGACGCTGACGGTGCGGTTCAGCAATCGCATCATGCAACGATCGACCGATTAAAGCGTAATCACTTTGGTACAGACCAGAAATCAATCCACCTAAGTTTCCGCTTTGTTGAATCGCAGTTTCTAATTGGACGTGACGAGGCATGATTTCGCGCGCGACCTTCGTCAGCACCACGATGTCAGGATGCACGACCGCTGCCCAAAGATTATTAGGGATCGGAATATTATGAACATCGAGTTCTGCGTTCGAACGAATTAAAGTGATTCCGCCCAATAAACACGGACCCACATTGTCGGCATGCCAGGCGCCATCAGCGGCAGCTTCACCCGCAACGACGAATGGTAAAAGTTGACGTCGGGTAAGAGGTTCACCGAGTAAATGATTTACCGCGAAGGCACCAGCCACCGCACTGGCAGCGCTGGAACCGAGTCCGCTGCCGAAAGGCATCTTCTTGTGTATCTCCATTTCGATACCGATGTCACCCAAACCGAGGTGACGAAGCAGATCGAGTACAGCAACACCCGCAGTATTTAATTTGGGCTCTAAGGGCAGTCGGCCATCATCACCGGTAATCTTGGTGATGCGGAATCCAGGCTTATCGGATCGACGGACAACAATTTCGTCGCCCGGCTTCTCGATGGCGAAACCAAGCACGTCGAATCCGCACGCCACGTTTGCGACCGTGGCGGGGGAGAAAACAGTGACTTCTTTTAGTGACATTTTTGACATATCAGCCCCAAAACGAGGGATGGGTAAACCTTTCGGGTTGCCTCGCCAAGGGTCAACGGTGAACATACGCGTTACCGCGCCAAAAATGGCAAAAAGTACACATCCATTCGGTTTTGTAACCGTTGCAGCCGCCTCCCCAGCCCTGCGGCTGGGCGATCCTGCAGCCAATGCCCAGCACATTATCCAAGCGCTCGAGAAGGCAGCAGCCGAAGGATCTGAAATCGTCGTGCTACCTGAACTTTGCCTCACGGGTTACAGCTGCGGTGACTTATTCGGCCAACGAACTCTGCTTAACAGTGCCCTCGCCGGACTCTCCAAGATCGCCGAAGCGACTGCTCGACTCTCCCTCACGGCCCTCATCGGGTTGCCTCTAGAAATTTCGGGACGACTCTACAACGTCGGTGTCTTCGTCTCGCACGGAAATATTTTAGGTGTGGTTCCCAAAACTCACTTACCTAACTCGGGCGAATTTTACGAACAACGTTGGTTCGCTTCGAGTCGCGTCGCTCATTTTCAAGAAGTAGAATTATTTGGAAAAAAAGTTCCCTTCGGTATCGATTTACTTTTCCAAGCTAAAGATGTTCCAGATTGCGTAGTCGGAATTGAACTCTGCGAAGACCTCTGGGCAGTCGAACCTCCGAGCGGTGCGCAAGCTTTAGCCGGTGCCACCCTCCTCTGTAATCTTTCGGCGAGTGACGAACTTCTCACCAAAGCAAATTATCGTCGCGATCTCGTGCGTTCGCAATCGGCTCGTTGCTTAGCTGCTTACATTTACGCTGCGGCGGGCGCAGGAGAATCGAGTACCGATGTCGTGTACAGCGGACACGGCTTAATTGCTGAAAATGGCTTAATTCTTGGTGAATCTGAGCGTTTTCGCTTCGAATTATCCCTGTTAGTATCGCAGGTCGATGTCGACAAATTGCAGGCCGAACGTCGCCGCAATAGCACTTTCTTCGGGCAGATTCCTTCGTACCAACCGCGCTTCATTAGTTTCGAAGTTAAACATCCGGCCGGCACTACGCCCAAACTCCGTCGTCGTTTCTCACAACATCCCTTCGTGCCATCGGACGCTCAACGTCGCGACGAAAACAGTCAGGAAATTTTTGCGATTCAATCTACAGGCTTAGCACGTCGTCTCCGTCACACGGGAGTCAAGCATGCTGTCATCGGAGTTTCGGGCGGACTCGATTCTACGCTCGCACTTTTAGTCATGCTCGAAGCGTTTGGTCGCTTGGGTTTAGATCGGAAAGGAATCATCGGCGTCACTTTGCCTGGACCTGGCACAACCGAGCGCACACGTATCAATGCACGTAAATTGATGGATGCACTCGGCATCACTGCACGTGAAATCCCTATTGGTAGTGCGGTTGATAATCACCTTAAAGACATCGAACACCCGACTGGTAAATTCGATATTACTTTTGAAAACGCGCAAGCACGTGAACGCACTCAAGTGCTCATGGATATCGCTAATCAAACCCAAGGTTTAGTCGTGGGTACGGGTGACCTCTCGGAAGCCGCTCTCGGTTGGTGCACATTCAACGCGGATCACATGTCGATGTACCATGTAAACATCGGCGTACCTAAAACTTTAGTTAAACACTTGGTCTCGTGGGCCGCCCACGCACGTCACGTCGGTCATGAACGTGCTCTGCTCGAAGACATTGTCGCCACACCCGTTAGCCCCGAACTTTTACCTATCGGAACTAACGGTGAAATGACTCAACAAACCGAGCTCTTAGTTGGCCCTTATGAGTTACACGATTTCTTCCTCTTCCACTTTATTCGCAATGGATTCCGCCCGGCTAAAGTTCTTTGGCTCACGGAACATGCCTTCGCCGGTAAGTACGATACGGTGGAAATTAAATATTGGCTAAAAACCTTCCTGACTCGCTTCTTCAGCCAGCAATATAAGCGTTCTTCAATGCCAGACGGGCCAAAAGTCGGCTCGGTCGCCCTTTCCCCGCGTGGCGATTGGCGTATGCCTTCGGATGCGGAAGCCACGGCGTGGCTTGCAGAATTAGGCTAATCGTGCTTGATGGGTGAGCGATGGCTCCACTTCAAACTCATCCCGCGGCAACGCAAGAGCTCAGTAAGCTTCTCGGACCCGAGAGAGTTTTTACAGATGAAGCAACCTGCTTCGCTGCGTCCTTCGATAACATGCGTTTGTCGTTCATGCCCGAAGCGGTGATTCGTCCAAAAGTTGAAGAGGATATTGGTACGGTTTTAAAATTAGCCAACCAACATAAAGTTCCGGTCACCGTGCGCGGACGTGGCACCGGTAACGCAGGGGCAAGTTCTCCCATTAAAGGCGGATGGGTTATTCACTTGGATCACTGGGACAAAATTGAAATCGATCCTATCTCGGCCATGGCGACTGTACAACCAGGAGCCATCACCGCGCACATCAATGATTTAGCCGCACCATACGGATTATTTTTTCCACCTGATCCTTCATCGCTGAAATATTGTAGTATCGGTGGAAACATCGCGACGAACGCAGGAGGACTTCGAGCCGCAAAATACGGGGTTGTTCGCGACCATGTCTATGCCCTGGAAGGATTTCTTCCAACAGGGGAAAAAGTAAAATGGGGTGCCCCTTTAAGAAAGTTTGTCAGCGGAATTAATTTACGCGACCTCTGGATCGGATCCGAAGGCACCTTAGGAATTATCACCAAAGCGACCATCAAACTCGTGAATAAACCTTTAGCTCGTCGCACCTTCTTAGTTGCCTGTCGTACCGACGAGAGTGCGCTCGAAGCAGCTGCTGAATTAATGGGTTCAAGAATTAATCCATCGGTCTTTGAATTTTTAGATACGCAAACCGTTGAAGCCGCAGAAAAACAACGCGGCAGCCGGGTATTCACCACCGAAGAGCTGGGCGGCATCAAAGAAACGTGTGCGGTTTTATTAGTCGAAATCGACGGACATCCTGCGGCACTCGCGGATGACGCCGTGAAAATTAACCTGTGGATTAAGAAATTTGGCGTCGCTTCACGCGCAACCGATAACGAAGTTGAAGCGGAAAAGCTCTGGGACATTCGCCGCACCTGCTCACAGGCCATGTATTCCCTCGGGAATGCGAAGTTAAACGAAGACATCGTGGTACCTTTTAAGAGCTACGTGGCGTTAATTAAATACACTCGCGAAGTACGCGATAAGATTGGTCTACCTACTCCGACCTTCGGTCACGCCGCCGATGGAAACTTCCACGTACACATCATGTACAATCGGGATAATCCTGAAGACTGCAAGAAAGCCGAGAAAGCCATCCATGAAGTGATGAAGAAAGTAGTCGAACTGGGCGGAGCTATCACCGGCGAGCACGGCATCGGCATCGCCAAATCTCCTTTCCTCAGCCTGCAACACTCACCCGCTGAAATTGCAGCGATGATAGCAGTCAAGAAAGCCTTGGACCCTAATAATATTTTAGCACCCGGACAAATCTTTGAACCGCTCAATGTCTGGGAACATCGTCCAGTAAAAGTCACTTTAGCCTGGGACAAACATTAATCATGTCATCTACCGTTGCTGTATTTGATTGGGACGGCGTCGTCATCGATTCCTCCATCGCCCACGAGCGTGCGTGGCAAAGTTTAGCCAAGGAAGAAAATCTTCCACTCGTCCCCAATCATTTTAAATTAGGATTCGGGAAATTAAATGAAGTCATCATTCCCAATATCTTAGGCTGGTCCAAAGACCCTCAAGAAATTCGCCGACTGTCCGAGAAAAAAGAAGCTCATTACCGTACCATCGCACGGACCGGACTTATTCGATTACTCCCAGGGGTCAAAGAACTCACCAACGCCCTTAAATCATTGGGCATTCCTTGTGTAATTGGCACGTCCACCCATAAGGCCAATCTCGCACTTTCTTTCGAGCTCTTTGACTTAGCTGACCACTTCCAAGGAGCCGTATCAAGTGAGGATGTGACCCAAGGAAAACCCAACCCGGAAGTATTTCTCAAAGCCTGTGCGCTCGCGGGCGGTGAGCCTAAAAATTCCTTTGTCTTCGAAGATTCCTTCTCGGGAATACAAGCCGGACTTGCCGGCGGCTTCACCACCATTGCTTTGGCGACCACGCATACCCGCGAAATTTTATTGGCCCATAACGCTCATCACATTGTTAATAATTTATCCGAAGTGAATCCTCAGTGGATTGTGCAAGGTAAGATTTTCTAAATCAGTATGGAGTTTCGTTTAAAGTCTAACTATGTCCCCGCCGGCGATCAGCCTGGGGCGATTGACGCTTTAAATAAATCCATCGAAGCGGGAAATCTTCGTCAGACTTTACTCGGGGTCACCGGCTCCGGAAAAACCTTCACCATGGCGAATATCATCGCCCGCCAACAGCGTCCGGCGCTGATTGTTTCACATAATAAGACTTTAGCGGCCCAACTTTATTCCGAGTTTAAAAACTTTTTCCCCGAAAACGCCGTCGAATACTTTGTCAGTTACTACGATTACTATCAGCCCGAAGCTTACGTTCCTTCGACCGATACATTTATTGAGAAAGACTCGGCCATTAATGAGGATATAGAACGTTTACGGATCAGTGCGAGCAGCGCCCTACTCTCCCGACGCGATGTCATCGTGATTGCCTCCGTTTCTTGTATCTACGGATTAGGCTCACCCGAAGACTTCCTGGCGTTGATGATTCCCCTGCACAAGGGACTAGTCATTAAACGTGATGATCTACTAACCCGACTGGTAAACAATCAGTACTCACGAAATGATGCGATTTTAGAACGGTGTAATTTCCGAGCACGCGGTGAAACGATTGATATCTGGCCCGCGTACATGGAGTCAGCTATTCGCTTAGAGTTCTGGGGCGATACTTTAGAAAATATTCGTGAACTCGATGCGATAACTTTAAAAGCAGGAAAGTCCTTGGATAAATTCGATCTCTATCCAGCGAATCAGTATGTCACCTCCGCCGCTCGTGTAAAAACCGCTGCCGAGGCTATTCGTAGCGAACTTGAAGAGCGGGTCGCTACTTTTGAAAAAGCTAACCGACTCGTGGAAGCGCAGCGGATTCGGATGCGTGTTGAACATGATCTCGAGATGCTGCGTGAAACCGGATTCTGTTCGGGTATTGAAAACTATTCGATGCACATGTCGGGCCGAAAACCCGGTGAACGTCCACACTGCTTGCTCGATTTCTTTCCTGACGATAAGCTCATATTCATTGATGAAAGCCACGTTTCCGTTTCCCAAATCGGCGGGATGTATCACGGTGACCGAGCACGGAAAGAAAAGCTCGTAGACTTCGGATTCCGTCTACCCTCGGCGATGGAGAATCGCCCCCTACGGCCCGAGGAGTTTGATACTATTTCAGGTCAGACGATTTACGTTTCGGCAACGCCTGCCGCTCATGAGTATAAAGTTTCCACTGTTATCGCCGAACAAGTCATCAGACCGACCGGACTTCTTGATCCGGTCATGGAAGTCAGACCTATCAAAGGTCAGGTCGAAGACATTATCGGTGAAGCCAAGGCCGTAGCCGCTAGAGGCTATCGTACGCTCGTAACCACTTTAACGAAACGGATGTCAGAAGACCTCTCGCAATTCATGAGAGAGAGCGGACTCAAGGTTGAATATCTTCACTCCGATATCGACGCCATTGAGCGCGTTGAAATATTACGTCGACTGCGGGCCGGAAAATTTGACGTACTCGTCGGAGTAAATCTTCTGCGTGAAGGACTCGACCTTCCGGAAGTGGCACTCGTCGGAATTCTCGACGCAGACAAAGAAGGATTTTTACGTAGTGAAACCAGCTTAATTCAGACCTCGGGTCGGGCGGCACGACATTTAGAAGGTAAAGTCTTATTGTACGCAGACGTCATGACTAAATCGATTACTAAGGCGTTAACCATTTGTGGTGATCGACGTAAACGTCAGGCCGCCTACAACCTCAAACACGGAATCACACCGAAGAGCACGGTTCGGGCTATTGAAGAAAGCCTCGTGGATGAAGAAGAGGAAATTTTAGAAGTCACTGAAGGCACGAGTGACCGCGACATTGCCCATGTGTTGGCTGATTTAGAAACGGAAATGTTAGAAGCAGCCGACGAGCTACAATTCGAAAAGGCGGCTCAACTGAGAGATCAGATTGAAGCCCTTCGCACGGGCAAGCCAGCGACGGCAAAAAAACGTCCGAAGGGCCGACGCTAATTTTAACTTAGGCGACGGGTAAAATCAGCATCGGTCCACTCAAGATAAGTCTTATGTCCACGTGGGTCGACTCCGGGCTGAGATGTTTGGAAAAGTTTATGCACTAACTGTAAAAGTTCGTGGTCGGATAATGCATCGCCTTTTTTCCGAGCTTTAATAACCGCCAGGCGAGCCAAGGCATCATAGGCTAAGGCTGGCTTACCGAAATCACCTTCACGTCTGGCCATTTCAGCCAATAAATCTCGGATGAAGGTTAAGGAGTCTTCCGGATTCAACCAAGTCGGCAGTGCATTGATACGCCAGAAGTTTCGGCCGTATTCTTCAAAAGAAAATCCTGCTGCAGTGAGTAAATCATTCTTCTCTTTTAAGACCGCCGCGGGCAGTGGTTCGAGTTCTAGATTTAAAGGAATGAGTAATGGCTGACTAAGTGGAGTTTGTTCAGAAAACTGTTTTAAAATATCTTCGTATAAAATTCTTTGGTGAGCAGCACCGATATCTAAAATAGCTAAGCCGGTGGGAGTTTCAAAAACCGCACGCTCTTCGCGGAGTCGTGATAAAAGCTTCCAACCCAACTTAAGACTCTGAGAATTAGTCGACACTGCAACGGGCACAGATGAAGGTGTTGGATTACTTTGGACGCTCGTAACTGCAGGTACGCTAAACACTGGCGCCGCGGGCAGGATTGTTGCAACGGGCAGTCCGTCGCCACCCTTAGATCGCAAGACTGACAGCAGTGACTGAATAATAAAGCCACGCACGCTCGCTTCATCACGAAAACGCACTTCGCGTTTGGCGGGATGCACATTCACATCAACCCAGGCTGGATTAATTTCGAGGAAGATAAAAGCCAGTGGATAGCGACCTTTAGGAATGAGCGTGTGATAACTCTCTGTAGTCGCGAAGGCCATGGTACGGCTGTCGACGGGGCGTCCATTCACTACAGTGACCAGATCTTGGCGAGTACCACGACTCACGCCTGGTTTTCCAAGCAGACCCGTAATACGCATGCCCTTAACTTCAAACAATGGCATCACGCTGACTTCTTCAGCAACTTGTTTACCCCAAATGACTCTTACCCTCTCAAGCAGAGGTACGTGGCCAGGGGAACGAAAAATTTCTCTTCCATCTTCTTTTAATAAAAATCCGACTTCAGGATGCGCCACAGCGTAGAGACGAACTAAGCGAATAATATGGGCAGCTTCGGTTTCGTCTGACTTTAGGAATTTCAGTCGGGCCGGAACTGGATGAAATAAATTAGAGACTTCAATGCGCGTGCCGACGGGCATTCCGTGATCGCGTTGATGAATGACTTTGCCTCCGTTGATGTAAATTTCCGTGCCCGAAGCGGCGTCAGTCAATCGCGTGTTTAATGTGAAGCGCGAGACGCTGGCAATAGATGGCAAGGCCTCACCGCGAAATCCGAAAGTGGCGATGCGATCTAAATCAGAGGCGAGGCGAATCTTGCTGGTGGCGTGACGTTCGAGGCTGAGTAAGGCGTCGGCGGGACTCATCCCCACTCCGTCATCTTCGATAATCACATACGCCTTACCGCCTCTTGAAAAATCTACCGTCACTCTTTTCGCTCCAGCATCGAGAGAGTTTTCTAATAATTCCTTAACTACCGCGGCGGGGCGTTCGACGACTTCGCCGGCCGCGATTTGATTGGCGACCGTGGGAGTTAAAATCTGAATTTTAGACATCGGACAGAATCTCGAAAAACAAAGAATTACGCACAAATTAAGCCGCGGGCAAGTCGAAGCCTGTGCAAGGTCAGACTTGCACCTACCGACTCTTTGGCAAGGTTAGAGCCGTGTCTAATCGCTTAGCCCAAGAGTCTTCATTGTATCTACGCCAACATGCCGAGAATCCAGTCCACTGGTGGCCGTGGTGTGCCGAGGCTTTTGCGGAAGCGAAGAAACTGAATAAGCCCGTTTTAGTATCCGTGGGTTATTCCTCCTGTCACTGGTGTCACGTCATGGCCCGTGAATCTTTCGAGCAGGCCTACACTGCGGAATTAATGAATAAGCATTTTGTCTGCATCAAAGTAGATCGGGAAGAAAAACCTGAAGTGGACAAGTTGATGATGGATGCGGTGCAGATGATTCAGGGTCAGGGTGGCTGGCCGTTGAATTGTTTTTGTTTACCCGACGGACGACCTTTTTTTGGTGGAACTTATTTTCCGCCCGAGGATCGAGGACAGGGACAAGTACCCTGGCCACAATTATTAATGCGCGTCGCCGATTTTTATCACAGTAACAAAAATGAATTAGCGGCGAATGCGGATGCCATTGCAAAAAATCTCACTCATTTAACGGTCGCACCTGACGCTAATGGTCTAGCCCCTACTCCACCCGATTTAATCGAAGCCGCTAAACGTATTTGTGAAAATCACGACGACACGTACGGAGGCTTTAGCGGTGCACCTAAATTTCCCAACCCCTCAGTTATTGATTTTCTATTAGGGATTAGGGCCACCAAGGCAGCGGATAATGATCGGGCTTTGGCGACCCGACTGGATGCGGTGATTACGGTGACTTTAGGTGCCATGGCTCGCGGTGGGCTGTATGATCAAATCGGAGGTGGGTTTCACCGCTACTGCGTGGATCGTGATTGGACGGTGCCGCATTTCGAAAAAATGCTTTATGACAATGCTCAGCTCATTGGCACCTATGCTGAAGCGTGGTCACGTTATCGCGACCCTCTTTACTTGGCGGTCGTTGAAGAAACCATTGAATGGTTAAATCGTGAGATGTTAACCGTGAGTGGACTCTTTGCGACTTCACTCGATGCAGATACTGATCACCATGAAGGCACGACTTATATTTGGAAGCCTATTGAAATTGTTGAAGCACTCGGCGAACAAGCGCGAGATTTTGCTCAGGCCTACGGGATCACCGATCAAGGCAATTTTGAAGGAGCCAATATTCCCAAACTTAGAGGAAATATTAAAGAGCGGGGAAAATTTAAGTTAGCCCGACAAAAGTTATTAAAAATTCGCGAGCAAAGACCGCAACCACTGCGCGACGACAAGATCTTGCTCGGTTGGAATGCCTTAGTGATTAAAAACTTGGCCAAGGCTGGGTGGATTTTTGGCCGTAAAGATTGGGTAAAAATCGCGGCGGCGGCCGAAAATAGTCTTTGGAAGAACCTAGCACACGAGAGTCGTGGTGAAATCAATTTATTTACAACCTGGTATAAAGATAAAGCGAGCGGTGAAGGTATCATGACTAACTATGCGAGTTTGGCGGAAGCTGAACTAGCGCTCGGTGCCTATGCGGATTGGGGACTCGGTACTCAACACACTGACTATCTTAGAAGAGCCAAAAAAATAATGGAGATGGTCGAAATTAAATTCCGTGATTCGCATGCCGTCGGCTACTTTATGGTTTCTAAGAATCGCGATGACCTTTCGGTGAGGCAAAAAGATTGGTTTGATAATGCCGTTCCGGCGGGAAATTCCATGATCCTACAGGTCTATGCACAGTTGGAAGTTTTGCTCGAAGAAACCAATCTCTCTAATCATTTCTTTGATTTAAGTAAGGCCTACGGAGGATTGGTGAAAAATGTGCCGCACGGTGTGGCTCATGCATTGGATGCGTTTACGCGTCAGGCAACAGGCTGGGTGGTCGTTAAATATCAAAGAGCTGATCAATTGGATCAACTCCATGAAAAAATTACGGGTATGTATGGTGCAAATTCTCAGGCAAGGGCTTACCGCCCCCTCATCCTGCGCCTGGACGACTCAGTCGTCGGATTCCAGATTTGCATAGGCAAAACCTGTCTTAATCCCACGGAATCTGTCGAAATTGCTACAGATTTCATCTCCTAGACTCCTCTCTTGCCTCGTTTCTCAATTGTTTGGTTAATGTGCCGTCCATGAAAAAGAAAGAAGAGAAATATGATTACGGTATCGACCCGAATAAGAAGCGTACTCGGGCTATTTTATTCGGCACTGTTTTCGTTGAACAATTTGGATATAGCAAAAAGGTTTATAGTTTAAACGTCCGACGAATCGCAGGCATTCTGCCTTTTTTACTTTTTGGCTTATGGTTACTGTCCTCCGAGTTTATGTATTTTCGGGAACGTTACATGTATGGAATTACAACCACACGCCGGACTGATGTTTATTTGTTTTATTACGACACCGCCATCGACAACACCGTTAATTTCTTTCTCAAACCCGAAGAAGTTAGCCTGCGTAGTCGTCAAAAAATCATTGATTACAACCCAGAGAAAGACCACGGAAAAGTCGCCCACTTAAATCACAAGGGGGAATATTTCGTTAGTGTGGCCAAGGCTGCCTTAGAACGTGGCGACTTTGCTGAATTCGCAAAATACATTGGGACGGGTGCGAGTCTGACGCCGCGGAACGCGGAAGCGCAAAAACTTTGCGCCGACTTATACTTTGCGTTTGGCCGTTCGATTGACGCTTTTCTAATTTTAGAAAATTCCCTCGATTTCGGATTAAATAATCCGGAGATTTTTAGAAATTATCTAACGCGTTGCTTCATGCTCGACCAAGATACCCGAGTCATCAACACCGCTAAAAAATACCTACCCAACAAACAACTCAGCCCAGTCATCCGGGAAGACCTTAAACTAGCCGAAGCGCAGGCCAACTTTTTCCGCGGTAATTACAGCGAGGCCTCCAAGTTAATTCGCGACTACACGCTCGAGACCAATCCGGAAGGATTTCTCTTACGCTGTCAGTTAATGTACGAATTGGGCGAAAAACCCGAGGCGATTAAGCTGCTTAATACCGCCATCAAAAACTATCCTGGGGTGATGCGACTCCTAGAAATTAAGGCACGCTGGCTTAAAGACATGGGCAGCATCAAAGAAGCCCGGGATTGCCTAGACTTAATCATTATTAATAACCCAGAAAATTTCAGCCCTTACATTCAATCGCTACACTTAACAACGGGTCCTGAAAACCTACAAAAACGGAATAGTGAAATTGAAAAAATTATTAAGAAATACGGCCGGAGAGAGCAGGCGATGCTCGAGTTAGCACAGTACGCCAATGATAATTTTGATGCAAAACTCACCGCTCGCTTGCTCACCCTCTCCGAGCAAAATCGTTTTCCTAGTCGTACCAAATTCGCCCTCACCCACGCTGAGTGTCTGATTAATGCTGGCCGCCCGCACGATGCGATTTTGCTGATTGATGAACTCTTGTCTCAAATCGAACGCGAGCAGTGGCTGGCCGATACGAAAATCGCGCTCGATGCTTTAAAATGTATCGCGTACTTCGCCGATGATCAGCCAGAAATTGGTTTAATTAATTTAACCCGCCTCTTGGAGAACCGGCGCATTCCGCCCCAACTCCTCATCGCCACGGGTAAAAAATTGATTCAGGCTAAACGATTCGTCGAAGCCAATAACATGCTCATTCAAGCACACTTAATGAACGAGAATAACCAGCCCCTGCTTTTACAAATTGTTAAGCTAAAAATCGAACACCAAGAAATTGCCGGTGATGTCGAAGTCTATATCCGTCGACTCATGGATACGCGTCGCCCTCCGCGCGATGTTCTCATCTCCGCCTTGAATTGCGTATCCTCTGACACGTACCTCTTCTCCGATAACCGCGAAAAGCTTCAGCTGGATATCGAGAAGATGATTAATCAGTAAGTGTTAGTTTCGACTCGTTAAATCCAGATTCTTAAACATCCCGAGACAGTCGCCGCCGGGCAGCCAGAGTCCGCGGGTTAAAACTCGCGTGAGTAAACTTTCGATTTCGGATTGAGACAGCAAGACCCCCACCGTCGTCAATGCCTCGGCTTCTAATGCGGTATTTGCCACTGCACGAATAGCTTCATGACTTAAAGGCGCTGCGAGACCCGTCAAAGGATTCACCAAACAGGACTTCATGCAGTTATTCGGCTTACTGGCGAGTGCCGTACGACATAACTTAAGCTCTAGGGTGCGACCTAGTCCCACCCGCCAACCTCGGGCTTCTCCTGGAGGATCCAATGCCAAAACGACATTACTGCCGGCACCTAAAATCGCCCGGTGAATACCCCAATTACTTTCTAACATTTCTGCCATGCGATCACAGGCATACCCGTGAATAATGCCGCTTAAGTCGATAACGCTTCCGCCCTGTTGGCGGGTGAGTTCATTACCTTCTAGAGAAAATTTTCCGCTTTTGTAATCCTGAAAAGTTTTTTCCCAAACGGGATCATCAGGATTAAATTCATCGGAACCGCGCTCGGTCCAATAACGGAAGAGACTTCCAGCTGATACATCAAAAACCCCCGCGGTTTCTTTATTAAAAGTTTCAGAAAATTTCCAAAGCGCGCCAAAGTCTTCGCTGACTGAAATCATTTCACCTTCCGGTAATTGATTAATCAGCGCAAGGGCTCCATCCGAACCAACTCCATTTAAATCCGAGTCTAGACGATCGAGGGTAAAGAAAACAGACTCAGCAGCGCGTTCGGCGAAGGCATAGTCCTCATCGGCAATACGGATCCAGAATCGTGTGCCCAGGGCCTGATGACTAAAATTATGGATCAGACCGGAATCACTCATCACACACGGTTACGCCTTAAAAAAATTTTCAAATGTAGTCTTGGTTTCTAACGGTACGAGTGCCGCAGACATCGGCCCCTGCCCTTCGCGCCAAGCGTAGACCGTCGTCAATGCCCCATTGGCTACTTCTTTGTCTCCGACCTTGGCCTTAAAATTCCAAATAATTTTTTTATCCCCTAGCTCACGGGGCGATAATTCAATCACCACTAGGTCTTCACGATAAATAGGGGCGAGATAATCGCACTCCACGCGTACCCGAGGAAAACCCGTTAACTTATTTCCGTCAGATTTAAGAAACGGCAATTTAAGTTGTCGATACAAGGCCTCCTCGGTGGCTTCGACCCAGAAGAAGATGGTCGAGAAATGGATAATGCCCGCAGCATCGGTATCCGAAAAATTCGCACGGTACTCTGCCTTAAATATTTCCATCACTTTATCCAAACCAACTTCAGCCGGGGTGCAACCGCCAAGCCTAATCAGGCCGTTGACCCGACTTAAGCCAGCTCACGGATACTGAACTGCCGCCCGAGGCCTCCACGCAGGCCTTTAATAAGCCCTGGGGGGGCTGATGAATAGAAAATAGATACAGTTTAGGTCCGTGACCTGTAGCCCCTTTTGTAAAGGCGTCTATCCACTTACCCTGCCAAGGTTTAACGGGCATAACCGCTCCGACCTTATGGTAATTACTATCGGAATAAATCAAGGTGGGGGCCCCTTTATTATTTTCTTCGTAAATTCTCACGCCGTCTTGAAAGTCCGAAAATACCACAAGCGCGTCATAGTCTTCCGCTAACAATCGATCAATCCACGCACCCAAGGAACCCTTTTCACAAGCCGTCCGAATGCGACTCAAAAGCTGGCGACCTTCTGAGGTTAATTCAGAATCAATCGTTTGCGTAGGCGCTTCGGTTAAGCGTGGTGCGTCGCCATGAAAAGTTTTTCCGTAGACAATATTATTTTCCAAACTGACGACGCGGGCTCCATCAAATCGAAATACATCCGCATCAGGAAATTGATTTTTAATTTCTTGAGTCACTTGCGTTAAGTAAGGTCGCATGGATCCGGAACAGTCTAGATACACGGCAATCCGTTGGGCGCGAATGGAGGCACCCATCACGAATTTTCCAACTAAGGTCCGCGAGTCAACCATACCCCCGAACGACATTCCCTGGCCCTGGCCGAGTCCCTCACGCCCCATCCCCTTCTCCATACTAAAACTAGAACTCATCATATCGGAAATACCGGTCAGCTCGGGCAAAGCGATGGAGGCGTTATTATTATTTACGGAAAGACGAGTCGCCCCCTGAAATCTTTTTGGAGAATTTTTAATGGTATATGCCTGCGTGGTGGTCGCCGGCTTTGCTGAACCACTCGCCGTGACAAATAAATCAGGGTCTTGATGTATTTTCACAGCGATTGGTGAAGCCAAGACGATCCAACAAGCTAAGCCTAATAAAATTCCATGCACAAAGAGCGAAGTCACAAAACCCTTCCAGGTCTGTGGTGATTTTCGCTGACGAACGGTACCATGCGACATACATGACCATTCAACGCCGCACAGCCGACCGACAAGATTAGCGTACTAGGCACATTGACCTAATACCTTCTAACTATCGATTGGTGTTAGCTGGTGTGCTTACCGAACTCTTTTTAATTTCAGTTGGTTCTTCTTCGGTAACGGCTGGTGGATTTCCTCCAGTTCTCAACCATTCCACCATTTTACTTTGTCCACCCGATGCCTTTACGCATTTTTCAAAAATAGCCTGTGGCTCTGTCTCAGTTGAAAATAAATAGAGTCGAGGTCCTTTACCGCTATTCGCTTCGCCAAATACCTTCAACCATTCCTTTTCCCAACCCTTCTCTTGTTCGGTACGATCATCGGTAGGATGTTTTGCTCTCACGCCATCAGCATAAACGGTTTCAAACTTATCGCTACCATAGTAATACTTAGCTCCGCCATTTTTGTCTTTTTCGCGGTATTGCGTAACGCCATCTTGGAAGTCCGAGAAAATAATTAAAGCATCATACTCTCGCTGATTCTTCATAATATCAACCCATGCGCCCACGCAGCCCGTCTGAAAACTCTTATCATGCTCTCTGAAAATACTCTTACCCTTGGTGGTTAATTTTTCGATATCGGTATTTTTCGCGCCGCCTTTGGTTTTATCGCTGTAGGTGCCCTTATATTTACTGCCGCCCATCACCACGTTACCAATCGTGTTGGTCCAAATTCCGCTGTACATAAAGACGTCGGCATCCGGGAATTGTTTACGGATTTCGCTCTCAACTCGGTCTAAATAACGAGCCATGGATCTCGAGGAATCCATAAACACCGCCACTTTTGTGGCCTGGATTTTAGCGCCCATCACGGGCTTAAATTTTCCGACTGGATTTTTACCACCACCTACACCCAGACCTTGGCCTGAGCCTATTCCGCCACCTGAACCGCCGCCGAAGCCTTTAGAGGAACCACCCATCGTAGCGCCTGAGACCATCGACGAGGTAGACACATTAGGAATGTCGGGCAGTGAAATCGTGGAGTTCGGATTTTTAGAAGTCAGGCGCGGTGTGCTCTTGGCCAACGACTTCATATTTTTTTGCTGCAGGCGATGCTGATAAATTTTCGCACGATCACCATCGTTACCACCACCCGCACCCGTTGCAAATTGAGTGGGCTCGCGTTTAGTGGAATCGGTCCAGGTTGAAACTACCCAGAACACCGCGACGACGACCAAGAAAAAGTGAATCATCAACGAAACCATCAAACCACCGCCACCAAGGCGTGCCCAGAAGCCCTGCTTTTGACGAATGGCCACTTGCTCGCCTTGTGCATCGATAGCATCATCAACTTCTGCCGAGGGAGGATTGGGAGGGGTATCTGACATAACTGGGTACAGCTATGAACATCAATTTTCATAGCGAAAGTTCCAACCCCAATTAACACCCCAGAGGCGTTGGCACAAATCTGTAACAAATGCCTTATCTATATCGATGAGATTGCGTTAAAAGGATCCATGCAGAAATGGCTTGCGACTCGTCCATTTAAGCTTTCTGTTGCACCTCCCACTTATTGCAGGGTGGAGCAGCCCGGTTAGCTCGTCAGGCTCATAACCTGAAGGTCGTAGGTTCAAATCCTACCCCTGCACCCAATTTTAAAGTCCTATAAATCAAGCACTTATAGGATGAGGCGGTGGGAGTCTCTGGAAATTTCTTGCAAAAGCCCAAAAATCGTTAGTCTTTAGGTTATAAATTTGTCCTACGGGGCAATGGGGTAAGTAAGTTAAAATAGTAATAAAAAGCCGGCATACGTAGGGGTACGTATGCCGGCTCCTTTTTTGGGCAATGAATTCAGGGCCTAATTATCCACCCGTCATCTTCGTGATCAGCGCAATGAGCGGCAGGAACATCGCAAGAACGATGGCACCAACCACGACCGCGAGGAATACGATGAGTACTGGTTCAATAATCGAAGTGAGTGCGGTCACCGCGTTGTCCACTTCTTCGTCATAAATATCGGCCACGCGATTTAACATCTCAGGTAGCTGACCAGTTTCTTCGCCGACTTGAATCATCGAAGTAACCATTTGAGGGAACACTCCGGTTTGTTCGAGAGGCACAGAAAGCGGCTCACCATCACGCACGCGATCATGCACGCGCTCTAAGGAATTAGCGATGACGACGTTGTCTAAGGTATCACGTGTAATATTAATAGCTTGGAGAATGGGAACGCCTGAAGCCATCAAAGTTCCGAAGGTACGAGCGAAGCGCGAAACAGAAACAATTTGGACGAAGCCACCAATTTTGGGTAACTTGAAAATAATCCGGTCGAAAAGTTCCTTACCTTTCGTAGACGATAGCCAAAGTTTCATGCCGTAGTAGATACCGAAGATAACGAACGGCGTCACATACCAGTAATCAGTCAAGGCGGTAGAAATACCGACCACCAACTGGGTTAAAGGCGGTAAAGCCAACTTCTGACTACTCAAAAGTTTTTGGAACGAGGGAACGACTTTAACCATCAAAATATAGACGATGACCACGGCCACAGAAACAACCACGCCTGGATAAACCATCGCTGATTTAACTTTCTTCTGAATGCGTTGTGCTTTTTCACGGAACTTTGCTAGACGATCTAATACTTTATCAAGCACGCCACCGGCCTCCCCTGCTTTCACCATGTTAATGAAGAGACGGTCAAAAACTTTAGGGTGAGCGGCAAGCGCCTCAGATAAATTATTACCTTGGGAAACGCTATCCGCAATCATACCCAAGACTTCTTTGAAGTGAGGATTGCGTTCTTGTTTGTGAATCAATTCTAACGCACGCAATAAAGGTAAGCCAGCCACAATCAGCGTCGCTAACTGACGGGTCATCGTGGTGACGTCTTCCGCAGAAACTTTAGAGCCGAAACTAAAAGATTTTTTAGGGGCAGCAGCTGCGGCAACCACTGGCTTCGCCGCGCCCGTATCACCAACCAAGGAAGTGACCATGAGGCCACGAGCCATTAATTTCTGACGAGCTTGTTCGTCGTTCGGGGCTTCGATCTTACCGGTGGTTTGCGCACCATTACGATCAATAGCGTTATACTTGTATTCAGGCATGGGAGTGGTTGGGTAGAAAGATTAGGTGTATTTCAGAACTTCTTCAATAGTAGTTAAACCATCGAAAATACAGCGTAAGCCGTCATCGCGCAAGGGACGCATACCGACTTCAATAGCCTTTTGCTTCAGTACTAAGGTCGGAGCGCGCTGAGTGATGAGAGTGCGAATCGAGTCCGAAATGGTCATTAATTCAAAGAGGCCTTGGCGGCCTTTATAACCCGAGCGATTACAATCAGGACAACCTTTACCGAAGTAGAATTTCTTGTTGGCGATTTCGAGAGCGTCGACGTCGAGCATGCTGATGACTTCTTTATCTGGCTCGTAAGCGGTACGACAGGTTTTGCAAATGCGACGCAGTAATCGCTGAGCTAAAATCCCTTCGATGGATGCAGAAATTAAGAATGGCTCGAGGCCCATATCGATCAGTCGAGTCACCGCACCTGGAGCGTCATTGGTGTGGAGTGTGGATAAAACCACGTGGCCGGTGAGCGATGCTTGCACGGCAATTTGTGCGGTCTCGATATCGCGAATTTCTCCCACCATGATGGTATCAGGATCTTGACGAAGGAACGAACGAAGCGCGGCGGCGAAAGTTAAGCCGACTTGGTGATTAATCGGAACCTGCATGATACCTTCGACTTCGTATTCAACGGGATCTTCCGCCGTGAGAATTTTTACATCCTCCGTATTTACTTCACGCAACGCAGAATAAAGTGTGGTGGTTTTACCGGAGCCGGTAGGACCAGTAACAATAAAAATACCATTAGGCTTGTTCACCATCGCGCGAATGCCCTCTTTGATATCTTCCTGCATCGAGAGCGCATCGAGGCTCAGATTGACGACCGTCTTATCGAGAATACGCAACACGACCGACTCACCAAATTGGGTGGGCAGAGTCGAAACACGAAGATCGATTTGGCGACCGCTAATTGTAGTTTTAATCCGTCCATCTTGGGGGATTCTTCGCTCGGCAATATTGAGTGCCGATAAAACTTTTACCCGAGCCGTCACCGCATTGGCTAAATTCTTAGGCGGTGGAGCCATCTCGTAGAGCGAGCCGTCGATACGGTAACGAATACGGAATTGGTCTTCAAAAGGTTCGAAGTGAATATCGGACGCTTTGGCTTTCACTGCTTCCTGGAGAACTAAATCAACGAAACGAATAATCGGAGCCTGGCTGGCGGCACTGGCGACATCATCATCGGCCACTGCAGCTGTATCAATTTGGTCAAACTCACCCAACAAGTCATCCATCGATGAAGCAGACGGCTCACCATAAACACGGATGACCGCTGCATCGACCATATCGGGATCAGCGACGGCCAACTCAATATTTTCGCGCTTCAGGATAAAGGTCAGCTCATTGACAATGGCTGAGTTGAAAGGATCTTTCGCAACGAAGGTTAATTTACCGGCTTCATCAGCCACGGGAACTACCGCGTACTTGTGGGCTTGGGCTGGTTTGAGAACTTTAGAGATATCATCCTGATCGGTGGTCGGAATAACTGAATAAAATTGAACGCCTAAGTGATCCGCAATTGCTTGGAGTAAAGACGGACGATCGGCGAGGTTGGCGTCGACCAAGCTGTCAGCGAAAGACTTTCCGGTGGTCGCGTGGGACTCCCATATTTCATCTGCTTGCGTTTGATCGAGGAGTTTTCCCTCGATGGCAATGTCGCGCATGATATCGCTGTGGTCTTCAAACATGGTAAATAGTAAGTTTAAATTTTGGTTTTAGGGTTAAGACGCGAACGGACCATTTCGCTGTCTTGGCAATAAGTCATCACCTCGTCTTCACTGATTTTACCCTGATTAAACAGCGCTAATAAATCAGCATCAAGCGTGCGCATGCCGCGACCGCCGCCCGTTTCGATGTCGGAGGTAATTTGGAAAGTTTTATTTTCACGAATCTTCGCGGCAATACCATCCGTGCGAACCATGATTTCGTAAGCGGCCACACGTTTATCATCCACGGTGCGCGGTAAGCACTGTGAGATGATCGCAATGATTGAGGAAGAAAGCTGCACGCGAATCTGATCACGCGCACCCGCAGGAAACGCATCTAAGATACGGTCTACCGTCCGCGCGGCACCCGTGGTATGGAGTGTCGCAAAAACGAGGTGACCCGTTTCCGCAGCGGTGATGGCGGCTTCAATGGTTTCTAAGTCACGCATTTCACCGATAAGAATGACATCAGGATCTTGACGCAGAGACGCCCGTACGCCTTCGGCAAACGAGGGAACGTCACTATGCACTTCGCGCTGGGTAACTACACAACCTTTGTGTGTATGGAAATATTCAATCGGGTCTTCGATAGTTACAATGTGTCCATCGATATTGTCGTTAATCCAATTCACCATCGAGGCGAGTGTGGTAGATTTACCGGAACCCGTCGGGCCGGTTACTAAAATCAAACCACGCGGACGGCGCAGTAAGTCTTTTACAATCGGCGGTAGACGTAAGTCTTCGAGCGTGTAAATATCTGCAGGAATTAAACGGAGAACTATTCCCAACTCTCCTTTGGCACGGTGGACATTAACGCGTAACCGCGCTTTACCTCGGAAAGACATACCGAAATCGCAACCACCCTCTTGTTTCAGTCGGTCGACATGCACCGCAGGAATAATGGAGTTAACAATATTTTTAGTATCTTCAGAGGTTAAGGCCGCACCTTCGACTGAAATCACACTTCCACTCACGCGCAAACAAGGCGCACGACCCACGTGCAAATGGAGATCGGAGGCCCCATTTTCAATCATGGCTTCCAGGAGTTGGTTGAGATCGTAGGCCATTTTTATTAATTATATAACGTCGTCCGCGACGGTGGCGCCCATGACTTCTTCGATGGTGGTCATACCCGAAGCGACCTTACGTTGGCCGTCCTCACGCATGGTGCGCATGCCGGCTTCGCGCGCTTTGCGACGGAGTGCGACGAGTGTGGCACCTCCGTAAATCATTTCTTGGACTTCTTCAGTGATGACAAAAAGTTCGAAGACGCCACGACGGCCTTTGTAACCGCGTTCATTACATTTTGGACAGCCCGCACCCTTCATCGGCGTGGCACCCGCAATATCCTGTTCGGACATACCAATCGTATAAAGTTCTTTCGCCGTGGGTTTATAAGGTTGAGCGCAAGACTGACAAACGCGACGAACGAGACGTTGAGCGAGAGCTCCACGTAGCGCGGCTGAAACTAAGAAAGGTTTCACGCCGATATCGACGAGACGAGTCACCGCACTGACGGAATCATTAGTGTGCAAGGTTGAGAATACCATGTGACCAGTAAGCGCCGCGTTAATCGAAATTTCAGCGGTTTCTAAATCTCGAATTTCACCAATCATCACAATGTTTGGTGCCTGACGTAACATCGCACGAAGCGCGGCGGCGAAAGTCATTCCCACATCACGTTTTACTTGGACCTGATTGATACCAGCCATCTGATACTCAACAGGATCTTCAACGGTAATAATTTTACGGTCGGGCTTATTAATATAATTCAGCGCTGAATAAAGGGTGGTCGATTTACCAGAACCGGTTGGACCCGTCACGAGGAACACACCATCCGAACCTGAAATTAAACCTTGGAATTTAGCTTGGTCATCCGCGAAGAACCCCAATTCAGGAAGACCTAATTTCAGTCCTTCTTTATCGAGAATACGCATGACGATTGATTCGCCATAAACGGTTGGTAAAACGGATACACGTAAGTCGATATCGCGTCCACCCGTCCGAGCCTGAATACGTCCGTCTTGCGGAATACGTTTTTCCGCGAGTGACACTTCGGCCATTAATTTAAGGCGGGAAATGACGGAAGCTTGTAAGCGCTTAGGTGGGCCTTTCATTTCTTGGAGCACACCATCGATACGGAAACGAACACGGAATCTTTTTTCTAAAGGTTCTAGGTGAATATCTGAAGCCTTACGACGAATCGCATCCACAATCAGGGAATTCACATAGCGAATAATGGGAGCGTCGTCTTCTTTAATTTCGCCCCCTTGAGGAAGATCGACCGACATACCATCTTCACTCTTACCAAAAACATCCTCGTACGATACATTCACCGCGCCCCCACTGTAACAGCGATTGATTGCGGCCTTCAGTTCATCAGGCGGTGCGAGTTTTGGATTTAAAGTAAGTTTTAAGACACGCGAAAGTGAATCGAGCGTTTCGGTATCGAGCGGATCCGAAATCGCAACGAGCAGCTCAACGCCATCCATTTGCAGTGGTAAAATATTATGACGCTCAGCCTGCTCGCGACTAATCAGTTTGAGTAATTCTTCCGCCGGTGAAACCTGGGCCAAGTCGACAACTTCCATGTCGAATTCCTTACCCAGCGCTTTGCAGATAACCGCCCAAGTGACCTTACCGGTCTCAACTAATTTCGCGATCGCTAGGGTATCGGGATTCTGGCCATCGGGGATAGCACCAAGCGCCTCGCGGGCCTCGGATACTAGAGCAGAGGACACCAGTCCCTTGTCTTGTATGAATTGAATGACGAAATCGTCGGCGGTCGTCACAGGGTAGGGATTCCTAAATGGGGTTGGGGGGGGTATTGAACCTAGTTCTCGGTAAGAAGAAATAGGGGAAATCGAAAAGTAAATCTACCCACCCTCTCGGCAATCGCAAACTATCCAGAAATCAGCCAATTCTTAGCCTTTTAATATCTGCACACATTTATCCACTTCGACTTTCAGAAAGTCTAAGCTGCCATCATTCCAAATCACGAAATTTGATTTCTTAACCTTCTCACTGATAGGCATTTGCGAATTTATACGCTTCTGGGCCTCAGCTCGACTTAACCCCCGGGATTCCATGCGATGCAATCGGACTTCATCCGAAGACGCGACGCATACCGTAGCGACCAACCCCTGAGTGAGGCCCAACTCGAATAAAAGAGGGATTTCTAGAATGTAAGACTTGGATGAATCGGCCATCGCCTCTTGCCGCAGGGCGGCAATGCGCGGGTGGATGATGGATTCCAAAAAGATTTTCTCCGTCGGATCAAAAAATACTTTTTTACCAATCCACTCTCGATCGGCTGTACCATCATTCTGAATACAGGCCGAACCCCAGCGCGATTTCAATTGGGCGAGTGTTTGGGATTCGTTGAGCGCTTGGTGCGCTAAGACATCGGAATCAATCACGACAAAACCATGGGACTTAAAAAAGCCGGCGGCCGTGGATTTTCCACAACCGATACCGCCAGTGAGTCCGATGACCATAGCAGAGTTCTAAGCCTTAAAACCTTCGAGGGCAAACCTCAAGCAGGGGTCGGCGTGGCTTGTGAGCCTGGCTCTGGTGGGGGACCATCAGGGCTCGGCTCGCGAACTAAGTTAGGCACAGGTGATCCCACAATCGGGGTCTGCATCGAACCCGTCTGGAGAATTTCCATCACATGAACGCCGTCTAAAGTCTCATGCTCGAGTAAAGCTTCGGCAATCTTGCGATGGGCATCCGCGTGCTCGGCAATGATTTTTTCGGCGCGGGCATATTGCTCGCTCACAATTTTAGCAACAGCATCGTCGATGCGACGAGCGGTTTCATCGCTGTGTGATTGGGTACGTGAAATTTCGCGACCTAAGAAAACGGTATCAGAATTTTCGTTATAAGAAATAGGACCAAGCTCGCTCATACCCCAATCGCAGACCATTTGACGGGCCATGCGGGTGGCTTGTTTGATATCCGAGGAAGCACCATTGGATACATCGCCAGTGACTACTTTTTCTCCCACGCGACCAGCCATCGCCGTACAAATATAAGTCAGTAAACGGGCCTTAGAATATCCGAGAATGTCTTTCTTCGGTAGGAACATGGCCATACCCAGGGCACGACCACGAGGAAGAATCGTTACTTTGTGAATAGGCATCATGCCATCATCAACGACCGCTTGCACGATTGCGTGACCCGCTTCGTGGTACGCCGTGCTGCGACGATCTTCTTCATCCATCGCGCGACGACGCTCACGACCATAGGCAATTTTATCACGGGCTTCTTCGATGTCAGACATCTCAACCTTATCGCGATTACGACGACCAGCATGCAGAGCACCTTCGTTTAATAAATTCGCTAAATCAGCACCCGACATTCCGGTGGTAATGCGAGCGATACGATTTAGATCAACCGAGGGAGCTAATTGGAAACGTTTAGCGTGAACGGCGAGAACGGCTTCACGGCCTCGCAAGTCTGGTAAATCAACAAAGACTTGGCGATCGAAGCGACCCGGACGTAAGAGAGCTTGGTCGAGAACATCAGCACGATTAGTGGCACCGATAACAATGACGCCAGCCTGACCATCAAAACCATCCATCTCCACGAGCAAGGAGTTGAGCGTTTGTTCGCGCTCATCATTTCCACCACCAACACCGGCGCCACGTTGACGACCGACTGCATCAATTTCATCAATAAATACAATACAAGGAGCGAGCTTACGGGCTTGTTCAAAAGTGTCACGAACTCGAGCTGCACCCACGCCGACAAACATTTCAACGAAGTCGGAACCGCTGATACTTAAGAAAGGAACTTTCGCTTCTCCGGCAACGGCACGAGCGAGAAGGGTCTTACCTGTTCCGGGAGGTCCCACCATTAAAATTCCTTTCGGAATAGACGCACCCATTTTGGTGAAGCGTTTGGGATCACGGAGAAAATCGACAATCTCTTTCACTTCTTCTTTCGCTTCATCACATCCGGCCACATCTTTAAATGTCGTGCCTTCATTTTCGTTCGCATTTAAACGAGCGCGGGATTTGGCAAATTGCATTGCGCCTTTGTTCGCATTACGTAAAAAGCGAAACATCATATACAAGACCAAGCCCGAAATCAGTAAGGTGGGCAGAACGTTATAAAGGAACATCGTTAAGCCCGTCTGTTCGGGAACTTCTTTAAAGGCGTCTTTGGCTACCGCACCGCGCAGACCTTCGAATTCTTTTTCGGTTAAGCGACCCTTCGCCAGGAATTTTGTCTTATCGTCAGCCGAGGCACCCTTAACATCCAACTCTCCGGTCACTTCATACCAGCTGTTGGAGCCAGCGGTGGAGTCGGATTTGATAGAAAGATTTTTCACCTTCTTCTCTTGGGCGAGAGAGAGGACTTCGGTCACGCTCAACTTCTGAACGCTATTGGCGGGTGGTGCACTGTAGTTAACTAGCAGTGCAACTAGACCAATTAATATGATCCATACGATTAAAGGCTTAGCTTTAACTCGATTGTTATCCTCGTTGTTATCTTGGCTCATCGGGGGAGATTCAGATTAAGCAGGGGTTAAGCCAAGTCAATCGGAGAGCCCCTTTAACGGGTCCACTTAACCTGTATAATTCCGCAGGCGGATTAGAAGGAACCCAGATAATTTCTTGATTTAAAAGAACAACGGGAAGGTTTTCGCGCAACTCTGACGGTACTTTTCGGTTAATTAAAAGATCGGAGACCTTGGCCGTGCCACTCGAGCCAAGAGGCTGATAGCGGTCCCCTTCCATTCTCCCCCTCCAGAAAATGAGACCGACCGCCGCGGATGACAAGTAGACTTCTTTGGTGGGCGGAATGTCTCCCCGTGACAATTTTGCCCAGAGGTTTTCGTCAACAGTCACGACTTCTGCCAACAAACCGGTTTCGCCATCGAGCACGCCTAAGGTCAGACTTCGCAATTGCGTTCCCAGGGGAGCCAAGGCTTCCGGCGTTAAAAAACATTTTCCGTTTTTAATTTTAACTAATTTTGAAAGCACCGACATCTGCACATCGGTGCCCGCGCATAAATGTCTTACTAAAAGTTCTAAGGTGGCGCCTTGCACGGCACCCAATCCACACTCCTGGAGAAATTCATGAATCACGACATAAGCCAATGCCACCGGTCGATTTTTCAGAGCAGTCACATCCAAAACTCCGTCAGAGTTTTTTACGCAGCCTAGATCCTTCGCCCAAGTTAATAGGGCCGTACGCGCCTGTTCAATAATGTCGGCCGATTGAGCAAAGCCCTTCGTGTAATCAGGTCCTAAAGCTTCTTCGGCGTTTTTATTTAACCAACGACGAATCCGATTCCGCTTAACGATAGGCAGTTGGTTGGTGGCATCCTCACGCCAGGGAATATCTACGCGTTGCAGACCTTCTAAAATATCTTTTTTACCCAAGCGGGCGGCAATCAAAGGACGGTATCGCAAATGCCCATCACGAAAATTCTGCAAAACGCGGGGTGCCGAAAGACCTGTTAATCCGGCCCCACGAGCCAGTCTCATTAATAACGTTTCAGCAACGTCATCGAGATGATGCGCCGTACAAATAATATTAAAGTCGTGAAGTTTTCGCTGTTCGGCAAAAAAAGCATTTCGGGCTTCACGCAATGTCGCTTCGGAGGCCGGACCTTCCTCCGTTCGGCGACCGAGATAACAGGGAACGCCCAAAGACTGACAAACCTCCTTCACGAATAAGGCATCATGGGTAGACTCAATGCCACGTGCCGCGTGATCAAAGTGTAAGACCAATAAATTTGGGCGAATCGCAGGATTCACCGAGAGTGCACACAATAAATAAATCGAGTCGGCACCACCCGAGACTGCCACCGCAACTTTTTTACCTAAGAGCGAACTAGGCAGTGACAATTCCGGTAATTGTGACGCCGCGGTTTTAATTTTTTGCAATGAGGCAGGAGCTGAAAACACTTTAGAATTTGATAGTTTCCTTGCCGTACCATCGACGCAGGGCTTCCGGAACAACGACACTCCCATCGGGCTGTAAATTATTTTCGAGAATCGCCGCTAATACGCGAGGTAGGCCCAGAGCTGAACCGTTTAAGGTGTGAGCGTATTCTACTTTTCCATCTTTGGGACGATAGCGAATACCGGCACGACGTGCTTGGAAATCAGTGAAGTTAGAACAGCTGGAAACTTCTAACCAGCGCTTCTGACCGCCCGCCCAAACTTCGAGATCGTATTGTTTGCTATGCGAGAAACCAATATCCCCGGCACAAATCAATAACACGCGATAAGGTAAATTCAGTTTCTGTAAAATGCGCTCAGCGTCCCCGCGTAATTTTTCTAACTCATTAAACGACTCACTGGGATGCGTCCATTTAACCAATTCCACTTTATCGAATTGATGCAGGCGATTCAGGCCACGCACGTGAGCACCCCAACTACCCGCTTCACGACGGAAACAAGGCGTGTAACCGACCCGTTTTACGGGCAACGAGGCTTCGTCTAAAATCTCGTCACGGAAAAAATTCGTCACAGGAACTTCGGCGGTCGGAATTAAATAAAAATCATCCGTTTGGGCGTGATACATTTGTCCTTCTTTATCAGGCAACTGACCGGTCGCCGTCGCACTCGCCGCATTCACCAATAAGGGAGCGTGCACTTCGGTGTATCCGGCGGCATTGGCTTCTTCTAAAAAGAATTGAATCAGCGCACGCACTAAACGTGCCATATCACCAATATAAAAAGGGAAACCCGCCCCGGCGACTTTGACGCCGCGCTCAAAATCAATCGCTTTGGAAAACCAAGCGATATCCCAGTGGGGCTTGGCGGCTGGGGAAATTAACTGCTCTACGTCACCCCAGGTTGAGTGAACTTTATTTTCATTTTCGGTGCGACCTTCGGGCACCGAGTCATGGGGAATATTGGGAACCGTTAAGCTGACCTGTTTCCAAACTTCTTCCGCTTCGCTGACTTTCTTTTCTAATTCCTTAACGCGAGCCGAAGCCTCTTTCATCTCCGCCAACTTTACTTGAAATTCAGGCGAACCCTTGGGCATCGTGGCCATCTCTTTATTCGCTGCGTTTTGTAAAGCACGGGCGTTTTCAAATTCAGCAACGGCGTGACGGCGAACTTCGTCGGCCGCTAAGACAGCCTCGAGATCCACTTGAAATTTTTTACGAGCAATGCCCTTACGGACAGTGTCGATTTGCTCACGAAATAACTTAGGGTCTAACATGGTTAGACTTTGTTTAATTTACCCACCCAAGGGCAACGGGGAAGTCACAAAAAAACTCGAAAAAGTTACCCCGATGGGGGTTAAGCGCCCTTTTAACGACGACTTCCTTTGGACGAACTCGCATCACTACCCTTTTCGGCCGAGACCACGTCAGTCCGATCATACGTAAAATTAAGCTCTGCCTGACCCAGTGTAATATCTTTAATAGCAGCCAGCATCGCCTCACGATTCAACTGTTTACCGGTTACCGTTAATTTCGGCTGAGCAGACAAAGCATAAATGCTGATCGTGTATTTTTTAATGCCTGGTCCCTTAGAGTGCGGCGGTGCGTAAGCTAAATCGGGACCTACGCAATTAGAGCCATTCACGCCGACACCCTTGGTCGCTTTTACGAGGGAAGTTATGGTATTTGGAATATTATATAAAATCCAATACCAGCGGGCCGGGTCGCCTTCATGCGGGAAATGATGCATGATCACGACAAAAGATTTTGTACCTGCGGGTGCGCCCTTCCACTCCAGCGGCGGACTAATACCCGCACCATCTCCCGTAAATTCCTTGGGCATACTTCCACCCTCCATCATCACCGAACTCTTTAGAACAAAATCAGATTTTGCCTTCGGAGTCTCCGCGATGGCAACCGAAGAAAATATTACTAAGCTGAGGAAGTTTAAAAATGAGCGGTGCACTCTTTTAAAACCCCTAAAAAAATAGAAAGTAGCAGACTTAGAAAATTTCGGTCGCGCTAAAAAAACGTTTGATTTCAGCAGCGGCAGCCTCTGGGCTGTCCGAGGCGTGACAAACATTGCGCATCATCTCCGTTCCAAAATCACCGCGAATGGTGCCTTTAGGAGCGACTTTTGAATTCGTGGGTCCGAGCAATTCACGCACGCGAGCGATGACGTTTTGACCGCTTAAGACAGCGATAATCACGGGACGTGAGGACATGAAAGTTTCGATGTCAGGATAAAAAGGTTTATCCGCAACGTGCGCATAGTGTTCGCGTAATTGACCAGGCGTGAGGCGGGTTAATTTGCAGGCTTGAATGTCAAAACCAGCAGCTTCAAAGCGCGCGAGAACAGTGCCATAATGGCGGTGCTCCATACAATCGGGTTTTAAAATAATAAGGGTCTGCTCCATAGATTTAATTGGAGAGAGTTTGTTTAGACCGATTTGACAAGACGGAAAGGACTAAACCCTCTATTTAGGCTTTCAAAAGCATGCAAATAGCCTGAACCGCAATAGCCCTACCCTGGCCAATCGAGTCCATCCCTTCATTCGTCGTCGCCTTTACCCCGACTTGATCTTCGCCCACTTCTAAAAGTCCTGAAATAGATTTTTTGATTTGGGTGATGTGTTCAGAAATTTTTGGCTGTTCGGCGATGACGACCACGTCGATATTCCCCACGATCCATCCCAACTTTTTTATCTCCTCGAGAGCCTTTTTAACAATCAGGTCGGATTTGATATTTTTGATATTTGGATCCGTATTCGGAAAATAATATCCGATATCGCGAAGTCCGGCCGCGCCCAAAAGTGCGTCGGCTACGGCGTGCAATAAAACATCGGCGTCGGAATGCCCATCAGGGCCCATCGTTGAGGGAATCGTGACCCCTCCCAGAATACAGGGACGGCCAGAGACGAGCGGATGAATGTCGTAACCGAGTCCAATACGATAGGGAGGTTGGGCTGACATTACCCTGTTTTAATGGATAATTTGAGAAAGGAAAGCCATTGCATAAAACCCTTGAAAGAAAGTTAACAAGTGGCAGAGTACGCCCTGTAGGTGTTAGGCGCGGTAGCCAAGTGGTAAGGCCGGGCTCTGCAAAAGCCCCATGCGTCGGTTCAATTCCGACCCGCGCCTCCAATTTAAAGTAACAAAAAAGGCGTCCACTGGACGCCTTTTTTAATCGGTGTGTCTTAGTGTTATCGAACGGTCTTACTTAAGTTCTGCACGCCATTGACCTTTGAGTTCACGCGTAAACGTAAACCATTGAGGCGAATGAATCCCGTAGCGTCGTCTTGATTGTAAGCTTTGGTTGGATCCGCTTCCATCGTCGCAATATGTGGATTGTACAACGAGCGAGGACTCTTTCGACCTGCGACATAAGTACCACCTTTATAGAGTTTCACACGAACCGTGCCAGTCACGTTGCGTTGAGATTCAGTGATGAGTGCCTGTAGGGCTAGGCGCTCGGGAGCATACCAGAAACCATTGTAAACTAAGGTCGCGTAACGAGGAACTAAAGAGTCGCGTAAGTGCATCACTTCGCGATCCATGGTTAAGGATTCAATCTGACGGTGAGCGAAATGTAAAATCGTACCGCCTGGTGTTTCATAAACGCCGCGACTCTTCATGCCGACGAAACGATTTTCTACCATGTCGACTCGACCGACGCCATGACGGCCACCGATTTTATTCAGCGTGCGCATCACTCCGAGCGGATTCATCTTCTTACCGTTTACCGCGATACAATCACCTTGGCGGAATTCGAGTTCAACATACTCAGGTTTATTCGGAGCGTCTTCCGGTGAAACGGAAAGTTTGAACATGGCCTTGTTCGCAGGTGCAAAAGCATCCATCCAAGGATCCTCTAGAATGCCAGCTTCATAAGAAATGTGAAGAAGGTTTCGATCCGAAGAATAGGGCTTTTTCGCACTCGCTTCGACCGGGATTTTATTCTTCGCGCAATAGGCGATCATTTCAGCACGACCGGGGAAATCGGCACGGAATTCCTCATTACGCCATGGCGCGATGATTTCTAAATCAGGTGCTAAGGCCGCACAGGTTAATTCAAAACGCACTTGGTCATTACCCTTACCCGTCGCACCGTGAGCAATGGCGGTCGCACCTTCTTTGCGAGCAATCTCAACCATGCGCTTGGCGATGAGTGGACGGGCAATCGATGTACCGAGGTAGTATTGACCTTCGTAAATCGCACCCGCTTGCATCATCGGGAAAATAAAGTCGCGGGCGAATTCCTCTTGGAGGTCATCAATATAAAGTTTAGACGCACCGGTCTTGAGCGCTTTTTGCTTCAAGCCCTTCAACTCATCTTCTTGGCCGATGTCGGCGCAAAATGCGATCATCTCGGCATGATGCTTATCCTTAATCCAAGATAGGAGGACGGAGGTGTCGAGTCCGCCCGAATAGGCGAGGACGATTTTCTTTTTCTTACTCATGGTATATTAAATAATAAATTAGCGGTGTCGGGTTAAATGGGCGAGAATGGCTTTTTGCACGTGGAGTCTGTTTTCCGCTTGATCAAAAATAATGCTTTGCGGACTCGCTAAAACTTCGGCGGTTACTTCTTCGCCTGGGTGAGCAGGCAAGCAGTGCATGAAATACGCATCGGGTTTAGCCAGAGCCATCAGCTTCGAATTCACTTGATAAGGTTGCATGGTTTTAAGTCTTTCGGCCTTTTCAGCCTCCATGCCCATGCTCACCCAAACATCGGTATAAACCATGTCTGCACCCTTAACCGCAGCAGCGGCGTCGGTCGTAAAAGTAAATGTTTCCTTGAGTCCATCTTTTTTAAGCTGTTGTTTAATTTCTGCGGTGGGCTCGTAGCCAGCTGGACCCGCTAAAGCAATTTCCACACCGAGAGCAGCTCCGCCGAGAATAAATGAGTTCGCCATGTTACAGGCAGTGTCACCCAAGAAAGCAACCTTCCGTCCTTTTAAGGAACTCGCAAAATTTTCTGGTTTTCCTTTCGACCAACGTTCCGCGAGCGTGAACATATCAGTCATAAACTGACAGGGGTGCAGGAAGTCAGATAATGCATTCACGACTGGTATCGTGCCCGATTGAGCAAAATCTTCTAAGAGTTTGTGTTCATGGCACCGGATAACCATGCCATGCAAATAACGTGATAAAACTTTTGCGGTATCCGCTACCGTTTCGCCACGCGAGATTTGCATGTCATCCGCATTCAGCATGACGGGCTGTCCGCCAAGTTCATGGACGCCGACCTGAAAAGAAACTCGGGTCCGGGTACTCTTCTTGAAAAAAAGTAGGCCCCAGGACTGCTGGGCGAGATCCTGAGATTTAGCCTGACCCCTTTGCGATTTCAACAAAGCAGCCTGGGCAAAAATCGATTGGATTTCAGCCAAACTTAAATCGGTCTCTTTGAGGAAGTGACGCATGAGAGAAGGTGTTTAAAACTATCTAGCGAAACGATTTTGGACAGGCGAAAATGTGCTGGAATAGCGGTTTAAGCGACTTTCCACGCACTTAACACCCGGTCAAAAATTTCGACAGCCTCATTTAACTCGGCGACTGTCGCATTTAATGGCGGCAACAACCGTATCGCAATTCCACTCGCCGGTACGGTCAACAATCCTGCTTCACGCAGAGCAGCAACGACGGGAAGCGGATCAATATTCATCCCGACACCGACCATGTATCCGACACCCCGAATTTCTTTGATAATCGTAGGATACTTTTGCGCTAATTTTTTCAGAGATTCATGCCAGGCCGGAGATTGGGCAGCCACCCGAGCAACGAGATTTTCACTTTCAATAATTTCGATAACGGAGAGGGCGGCGGCCGCTGCTAAAGCACCACCACCAAACGTGGTACCGTGCGAACCAGGCTGAAAAAGTTCATCATACGGTGGAGCCATCCAGATAGCACCAATGGGAAATCCGCCACCGAGGCCTTTCGCCATCGCAATCGCGTCAGGTTTAATTCCCGAGAATTCATAGGCAAAGAATTTACCCGTTCGACCAATACCGCACTGAATTTCATCAATGAGTAATAAGACATTTCTTTCCTGACAGATTTTTTGCAGTTGTTGTAAGAAAACGGGATCAGCTGGAAAGATACCACCCTCCCCTTGAATGGTTTCTAATAAAACCGCAGCGGTGTCGGTGGCACTGATGGCTTTATCCCAAGCAGCGATGTCATTCAGCGGAGCCGAGGAAAAGCCTGTCAATAAGGGTCTAAAGCCTGATTGGATTTTCTCCTGAGGAGTGGCAGACATACCCCCAAAGGTCCGCCCGTGAAAGGCTTTTTCGGCAACCACGACTCCGATACATTTTCCTTCAACGCCTGATTTTTTCTTACCGTGAAGCCGGGCGAGTTTTAAAAGCGCTTCATTAGCTTCAGCACCGCTGTTACAAAATAAAAATCTTCCGGAGCCACAATATTTTGAAAGCGATTCAACCAACTTAGCTTGAGGCTCATTCCGGTAGAGATTGCTGACGTGAATTAATTTTTCAGCCTGCTCACTGATTCTTTTAACCATCACAGGATGAGCATGACCGACTGAGTTGACGGCAATTCCTGAGGCAAAATCTAAATAGGCTTTTCCGTGGGCATCCCACACCCGCGTACCCTTACCCTTCACCAAGGTAATGGCTTGAGTCGAATAATTTTTAGCCAAAAATTGGATATAGAGTTTGGCAGACTCGTCGGAAGAATGGACAGAGTCGTGTAACATTATCCGTGGACAATCTCCGTGCCGATACCCTTATCGGTAAAGACTTCTAAGAGCAGTGAATGAGGAACCCGACCATCAATAAAGTGCACTCTCCGTACTCCTTCTTTGAGTGCCTTAACCGCGCTATCCACTTTAGGAATCATTCCTCCAGCGATCACGCCCTTCTTTTTAAGCTCATCCACTTCGCCCACCTTTAAGGTAGTAATTAAAGTCGATGGATCTTTCGGATCAGCCAACAAACCTGGCACATCGCTCATAAAAATGAGCCTTCTGGCCCGCAGAGAATTGGCAATGGCAGCAGCGGCAACATCCGCGTTGGTGTTATAGGGGTGGTCATCTCCATCCAACGCCATCGGTGAAACGACCGGGAGAAACCCATCCGCTAAAGCTTTTTTTATTAATTTTGCTTTCACAAATTTAATATCACCCACGAAGCCGATATCGATGGGATTACCAGCTTCATCAGTACCTAAAAGTTTTTCGCACAAGTTAACGTGATTGCCTGGCATGCCGAGTGGATTAGCACCCCGCGCCCGAAGTGAATCGCAGATCTGTCCGTTGATTTCTTTGTTCAAAGTATCTTCGACAATTTTTACAGTGGCCGCATCAGTCACCCGCATCCCGCCACGGAACTCAGATTTAATTCCAGCAGTTTCCATGGCCCGAGTAATCGCTTTGCCTCCGCCGTGAACGACGACGACTTGAATGCCGACGGCGGCTAAAAATGCAATATCGGTAGCGACCCGGTCTCTGCCTTCAGGACTAGGATCATCCATAAAACTTCCGCCGTATTTGACCACGAAGGTGGAGCCACGGAATTTTTGGATATAAGGAAGTGCTTCAAGAAGAACTTCAGCTTTATGGACAGCAGGCGTACTCATCAGACAGATTTAAAAGTGAGGGTGGAAAGCCAACGGGCAATTGGAAAATAATCTTACTCGCTCTTGTTGTAGTTCACGTATCCATCGGTGAGATCCGACGCGAGTAAACGGAAATGGGCCGAACCAAGGTTCAGGTTGATTCTAACCTTAAACTGCCGAGCTTTAACCACTTCCTTCCACTGAGGCTTATTTTCAGGAATCGGACGTCCACCCACCACGGCGGACACGTCGTTATAGTGGATGTCTAATTTAGCTTCATCTAAACCCGTCCGGGCGTAGCCAGCCGCATCCGCTAAACGTCCCCAGTTAGGGTCTTCACCAAACCAAGAGGATTTGACGAGTAACGAATTGCCAATGGCCCGAGCAATTTTTTCGGCGTCTGCACGCGTCCGCGCACCGTGAACTTCGACCGAGACAACTTTCGTGATTTTTTCACCATCACCGACAATTTTTTCCGCCAACGCAAAACAGATTTTATCTAAAGTGGCTTGGAAAAGTTTTCGCAAATCTGGATCAGCCTTTTCATCAACGACTACTTTAGAAACGCCTGAGGCCATCAAGATGACTGTGTCGTTGGTCGACATATCACCATCGACGCTCACGCAATTGAACGATTGTTGAGTCGCGGATAATAAAGATTTTTTGAGAGTGACGGCGTTCACATCGGCATCGGTAGCCACAAACGCCAACATCGTCGCCATGTTCGGCTCAATCATACCAGCACCTTTAGCAAAGCCTGCGACTGTTACCTTTTTGCCCTGCCAGACAAACGAAGCGGTCGCTGTTTTAGGTCTAGTATCGGAGGTTAAAATAGATTCAGCGGCTCTCCGACCTTCGGTCGCTTTATTCGACAAATTTTGGCTAGCGGTGTTTATACCTAGAGCGACCTTCGCCATGGGCAGTAACTCGCCAATTCTTCCGGTTGAACAAACCAGAAAAGCTTCGGTGGGCGTACCCACGGCTTTGGCCGAAAGTTCCGCCATCAGTTGAGCGTCAACATCCCCTTGTTGGGAAGTGCAAGCATTTGCGTTGCCACTGTTGGCGACGACACCCCTGATTTTTCCTTTGGAAAGTAATAAAATATTTTGTGAATACCGAACGGGTGCGGCTTTGACGTCGTTCGTCGTAAATACACCCGCGGCACTGCAGGGTTGGTCAGCGACGATTAAAGTGAGGTCGAGTCGATCCAAGTTCTTATTTCTAATATCGCACCCGGCGGCCCCAACCCGGAAACCGGGGACGTCGGACAGACCTGCTGAGTCATCAATAAAATCAATATCCATAGAGATGTTGTAAATTAACGTAATCCGGTGGTTTCGTTCCAGCCCATCATCAGATTAAGAATTTGCACGGCCTGACCGCCCGCGCCTTTCAATAAGTTATCAATGACTGAAGTGATAATTAAATTTCCGGTCCGTTCATCGGCGACCACCGAAATCTCGATTTGATTTGAGTACGCCACGTGGGCGGTATCGGGAAAATCGCCTGATTTTAAAATCGAAACGAAAGGCTTATCGGCAAAAGCTTTTTGCCAGCAGTTTTCAACTTGGGCGGCCGTGGCTCCATTGGCCGGAACCACAATCGTGGTCGAAATACCTCGATGCATCGGAGCGAGGTGTGGATTAAATTGGACGACGATAGCTTTACCGGCAGCTCCGCTCAGTTGTTCTTCGATTTCCGCGATATGTCTGTGATTCGGAATACCATAGGCTTTCATCGACCCATCCCGCTCACAGAAAAGGTAATTTACATCGGCTTTCTTACCTGCTCCCGATACGCCGCTGTAAGAATTAATAATGCACCGACCGGGCTCGGGCTTAATTAAGCCAGCCCGTAATAAAGGGATGATAGGGATTTGAATGCTGGTTGGGTAGCAACCGGGGCAAGCCACGAGGGAAATCTTCTTCCAAGCATCATCCAGTTGTAATTCGGGAATCACATACCGCGCCTGCGAAGTGAGTTGGGGCGCGGGATGATCGTGGCCGTAATATTTTTTATAAATCTGTAAATCCTTCAGCCGAAAATCGGCCGAGAGATCCAAAACCTTTTTCCCTGCAGCCACGAGAGGCTGGGCGTATTCGGTAGCGACCCCATGAGGCAGAGCCAAAAACCAAACGCCGACCGCGGAAGCGGCACACTCTTGAGGTGAGGATGCAGAAAAAACTAAATTTGCATTCACCTTGCCCCGGAGTCTAGGCAGCTCATCCACCACTTTTTTTCCGGCGAGGGACCGCGAGCAAACCATCGCGAGTTCGACGTGGGGGTGTTGGGCGAGGATACCAACGAGCTCTTCGCCTGTGTAGCCAGAGGCGCCAACGATGCCGACTTGGATCAGTGATTGAGACATGGTGTGATTGATAAAAAGTTAAGGGAGGAATGGTCGTTTGGACATAGCAAAACTCGCCAACAAAAAGGCCCCGGGGTGCCGGGGCCTTTTTTCTTCCTTTTCCGAGGCGGTTTAGCGCTTCGAGAACTGGAAGCGCTTGCGGGCGCCTGGCTGACCGGGCTTCTTACGTTCGCGCATACGACCATCGCGGGTAAGGAGGCCTTCTTTCTTGAGTGGAGCACGAAGAGTCGCATCCATCTTTTGGAGGGCGCGAGCTAATCCGTGGGAAATGGCACCAGCTTGGCCGTTAGGACCACCGCCGATAACATTAACCGAAACGTCTACTTGGCCTTCGAGACCCGCTGTTCGCAATGGAGCAGTGGCCGCTTTAACGAGGGCTTCAGTGTAAAGATATTCTTCTACAGGTTTTCCGTTGACGGAAATAACTCCAGTTCCGCGAGAAAGGCGGATACGAGCCGAAGCAGTCTTACGACGGCCGACGGCAGTGATGGCGGATGACTTAGTGGCGCTCATTGAGTAATATTAAAAATTAGACCTTAGGAAAGGATGGGAATGGAACTGGGTTGGAAGCAGCTTGATCGTGCTTTTCACCAGCGTAAACGCGAAGCTTAAGGAGCATGTCATTCGCTAAACGATTTTTAGGAAGCATGCCTTTGACCGCGTGCTTAACGATAAATTCAGGACGACGTTCGCGCATAGCAGAAACTGTGCGGCGGTAAGCAGTACCTACCCAACCGGTGTAGAACATGTAAGTTTTGTCGGTTTCTTTGGTGCCGGTTAAGCGCACTTTGTCTGCGTTGATCACGATGACGTAATCACCTGTGTCCACGTGTGGAGTGTAGGTGGGTTTATGACGTCCGCGGAGGACGTTGGAAATTTTGACTGCGAGGCGTCCGAGGACTTGGTCCTTGGCATCAATAATGTACCAAGTTTTGTCTTTGAGCTGCACATTCTTAGCTAGCGTGGTCTTCATAAAAAGAGGGAAAGTCGGAAAATGAGGCTTGAGACCCCTCCGTCAACACCCGAATGGGCAAATCATACGGTGAGAGTGCTTTTAATTAGAGAGAGGATGTTTAGGCGATTTAGCCAAAAACCCTACTTTGCCCCTTAAAAGCGGAAATTAGCAAAAAAACGGTACCAGAAGACTCCACCCTTAGTGTCTGCCGCATTATCATTATTATACGCGAAATTAAGCCCGGTGCCCACGCTAGCGCTAGGACTGATAGCATAAATGAAATCCATCGAGGCACCAGCATACAGGTAAGAGTTGGCCGTATCCCAATTCGAGTCCGATGCGTAGATCGAACCGGCATAGAGCTTGGTTACAATATTGATCGCGGATAAGCCAATATCACTTCCGTCGAAATCCTTACGGGCCGAAACGACGAAGTTATACTGTCTTAACTCATCGCTATAAAACAGGTAAGCCGAAGGACGGAGAAAAACATCCTTCGATAAAACGAGTCCGATGTAATATTCATTGTCGGACGGTGCCAAAGTATAACCCGCAACACCATTCGTATTCACGAAGTGATTATTAGCCTTGGTATGCTGGTAGCCAATATCAAGCGTGCCGCATTCCATGCTGCGACGAACACCGGCGCCGTAAACTTTTTCAAAACTATCTGCACTATAGCCACTGAAATAAACAGAGGTGCCGATGATGGTGGGGACGGCGTACTCGACCGTTAATTGACATTGAAATAAACCTTCCTCGCTGGAGCGCTCTTTACCACGGGCAACATTTTTTGAAGCCCACGAAAAATTAGCACGAACCGAAAGGTCGGAACCTAAGGGACTGCTCGGGGTGTTTTGAGCTTGGGCGACGCCCATTGTAAATACGGTTAAAGCCAGTGCACGCAGCGAGTTTTTCATGAAGAGAAATTTGTCTTATTAAAAATAACAGGGCAAGCCTCAAGAAGGCCTGCCCTGTTCGAATTTAGCTAATAAAATAAAGGATGAACTACATTTTTTCGATAATCGCATCCCCGAACTCCGAGCACTTAATTTCCTTCGCACCTTCCATTTGTCGGGCGAAATCATAAGTCACGCGACCACCACCAATCGCACCATTCAAACCTTTTAGAATGAGATCAGCCGCTTCGGTCCAACCCAGGTAGCGGAACATCATTTCGCCACTGAGAACGACGGAGCCAGGATTGACGACGTCCTTATCAGCATACTTCGGCGCAGTACCGTGGGTCGCCTCAAAGATCGCATGTCCGGTTAGATAATTAATATTTCCACCGGGAGCGATACCGATACCGCCCACTTGCGCAGCAAGGGCGTCGGAAAGATAATCGCCATTAAGATTCAGCGTCGCGATGACGTCGAAGTCGGTCGGACGTGTCAGAATTTGTTGTAGGGTGATGTCCGCAATCGCGTCTTTAATCACGAGGCCAGCACCGGGCTTGCCTTCAGGAATTTTGCACCAAGGGCCGCCCTCGATTTCTACGGCACCAAATTCATTTTTCGCCAAATCGTATCCCCATTTCATGAAAGCCCCTTCGGTGTATTTCATGATATTTCCTTTATGAACTAAGGTCAGAGATTTACGCTTATTCTCGATGGCATATTGAATCGCCGAACGGATTAAACGTTCAGAACCAGGCTTAGAAACGGGCTTAATTCCGAGGCCGACGGTCGCGGGTTGCTCTGCACCAAAGCGGATTTTCTTAAACTCTTTGGGGAAGTTCGTCTTGATAAACTCCAAAGTTTTGAGCGCGACTTCCGAGCCCGCTTCAAAATCAATTCCAGCGTAAATATCTTCGGTGTTCTCGCGGAAAATTACCATATTTACTTTACCGGGATTTTTTACAGGTGAAGGAACGCCGATGAACCATTGCACCGGACGGAGACAAACGTAGAGATCCAATTGTTGGCGGAGCGCGACATTAAGCGAACGAATGCCACCACCGGTCGGAGTGGTGAGCGGTCCTTTGATTCCGACGAGATAATCTCGAAAAGCCGTGAGGGTGGCTTCGGGTAACCAATCGTTCGTTTTCTTGAAAGATTTTTCGCCCGCTAAAACTTCGAGCCATTCAATTTTACGTTTTCCGTGATAAGC
The DNA here is from genome assembly GCA_040398005.1 of Opitutales bacterium. GTDB lineage: Bacteria > Verrucomicrobiota > Verrucomicrobiia > Opitutales > UBA953 > UBA953. The sequence goes on along the minus strand of JBBAUX010000002.1, from coordinate 82,359 downwards.
TTTGGCTACGGCAGCATCGAAGACACGAACCGAAGCGCGCCAGATATCCGGGCCCGTACCGTCACCTTCGATAAAAGGAATGATGGGGTGATCGGGTACATTCAGTGTGCCGTTCGTGATAGTGATACGACCAGCGCTAGCGGAGGGAGGTGTCATGGATGGGGAGACTCAAACTTCCCTCTCGCCGCTTTTCAAGCCAACAGAAAAGGACCCCCTTACGAGGGTCCTTGTTTTAGCTGGTAATGAAACCAGTGCCATCCGCCTTAGCGACGGAGAGTCCGAGAAGAATTATTTCTTCTTGGATTTGGCTTTTTTAGCTACTGATTTCTTAGCAGCTTTTTTCTTTTTTGCCATAGTTGTGATGTTCGTTGTTGGGTTAGAGGGCAGCGACTGAAGCGCCACCCTGACGATGCGCCCTACACTCACCCGGGCCTGACGAGCCTGACGGGTAATACGAGTGCGGAGCTCCGAGGGGACTCGGAAAGACACTTGGCGGGAGTTGGTTGGTTCAACGTTCAAACGATTCTCAGGACAATTCTCTAACGCATGCCTGATCACTTCGCTCAAATTAGACAAGCCGGCGCGTTGCTGAAAAGCGATTGCTTCAGTGTGTAACTTCGTAGGAAGGGACACGGTGATGAGACTTTCGCTGATGGTTTCGGTTCGGTTAGTCACGTTGCGGTTAACTCTTAATGACGATTGATAGACATTTATGCGCAGAGCGCAAGAGGAAATTCACTCAGAGCCGATGGTGAAAAATTCCTCACTCGTTTTTAGAAAAAATTCTGTCCGAAAAATGAATCACGTGAGCAGAAATTTTCTCCACCGACACCCCTAAGGTTGACCAATATTATTTTTAGAGTTAAATCATATAAATATGAGCGATAAACATCATGATGAGTGGAAAAAACTCGCAGTATTCGCGGTGATAAGTGGTTTATTCGGACTTCTCGCGCTTCTCGTCAGTCATTCCTATCCACCCGAAAATTCGCTTCACTGGATCTCCACATTACTACTCGCCGTCTCGTGTCTTGCTGGTGGATGGGATGCGCTCATCGACGGTTGGGCGTCACTGCGCGAAAAAAGAGTCGATGTGCACACTTTGATGATCCTTGTTGCAGGTGGTTCATGGATTATTGGTCACCCTGAAGAAGGTGCACTGCTGCTCTTTCTATTCTCCACTGCAGGGGCGATTGAACACTATGCAATGTTCCGCACCCGAGGGGCCATTGATGCCCTCTTAGATCGCGCTCCCAAGCAGGCCCGCTTGATTGAAAGTGATGGTAAAGAAAGTATTATTTCCGTCAGTGCACTGAAACCTGGACATCAAATAATCGTCCTCCCGGGTGAGTTAGTTCCTGCCGATGGCCAGGTTGTGTCGGGAGAAAGTTCGGTGGATGAAAGCACTCTAACGGGTGAAGCAAAACCGGTGGATAAAAAAACAGGCAGCTTAGTTTCCAGTGGTACCTTAAATAGTTGGGGACGGCTGGTTGTTTTAGTCACCAAGGCTGAAAAAGATAGTTCCCTGCAACGCATCATTGCGCTGATTCGCGAAGCACAAGAAAGCAAAGCCCCGGCCCAGCGCGCCATTGATCGCTGGGGCGACATCTATGCCATCTTTACGCTCTCCGCGTCGCTCATTTTCTTTCTCTACCAATATTACGTCCTAAACAACCCCGTCATGGGCGGAGAAACGTCGGCACTCTATCGCGCAATGACTCTCATGGTGGTTCTCAGCCCCTGCGCACTCGTCCTCTCCGTTCCATCCGCTATCTTAGCCGCCATCGCTGCAGGTGCTCGCCAAGGAATCTTATTCCGAGGTGGCGCTGCGGTTGAACGACTTTCCGGAGTGAACACCATCTGCTTTGATAAAACGGGAACGTTAACTTCGGGTGAGCCCGTCGTCTCATCGCTCGAAGTTTATCCACCCGAAAATCGCGGCAAAACACTGTCGGCATTGCTTTCTGTTGAGTCTAATTCAACCCACCCCTTTGCCCGCGGTATCCTCAAGGCCTGTCGGGCAGAAGGTGCACAATGTCTTTCAGTCAGCGGTCTCTCCAACTTCCCAGGTAAAGGAATTTCTGGTGTCATTAACGGTACAACCTGGAAAGTCGGCGGACGTGACTTTGTCGGCTGTGCCGCACTCCCTTCCACCAATACAGACAGTGGTGCTATTATTAGCGAAGTGTGGGCATCGGATGGCACAACCATCGCTCGCGTCACCTTGGTCGACGAAGTTCGCGAACAAAGCGCCGCCACCCTTTCCGCCCTCCATCAGTTAGGCATTCACACCATCATGCTTACCGGCGATCGCGAAGAAGCGGCCGCCGTCGCGGCCAAGAAAGTGGGCGTCGAGAAATTCGCAGCGGCGCTCTCGCCCGAAGCGAAAATGCAAACGGTTCGAAAAATTTCATCGGAAGGACACATCGTCGCCATGGTCGGTGATGGCGTGAATGACGCCCCTAGCTTAGTCGCCGCCGATATCGCTATTGCGATGGGTAGCCGAGGAAGCGATGCCGCTCTCGAATCCAGTGATGTCGTTCTGATGGACGACAAAATTGAGAAGCTTCTTAATGCCATCGAACTGAGTAAAGCGGCCCGTACCGCGATTCGTATTAATATTATAATCTCGGTCGGCGCCGCATTAACGATGGCCACCATTGTCATCTTCCGAGGTGCCACCTTATCTCTCGGCGTGATGGTTCATGAAGGCAGCACCGTCATCGTATGCTTAAACGGACTACGCTTATTGGCCCACCGCCCGAAGGCTTAGACTAAGCTAATTTCTTTTCTAAGAAAAGCGCTCGGCCCGTGGCAGGATCGAGTTGATACGAAGCAAAACCGACTGCCTCATAAAGTTTCCGGGCGTGTTGATTATGCTCCAAGACTTCGAGCGTGAGTTTACAACAACCACGCCGCTGCGCCTCCGCCTCAACCGCGGCCATTAACGCTTTACCCACGCCTCGACATTGAAACTTGGGCAACACCGCCAGATCGTGGATATTCATTAAGGGGCGACAGGCAAAAGTAGAGAATCCTTCAAAGGCGATGACCAAACCGACCGCTTGGCCGCCTAACCACGCTAACAGAACCAGGGCCTGCGGACGTTTGGCGAGTTCAGCACTGAGATTGGCTCGTACCTCGAATGACAAGGGCACACCGCCACCGACGGTGTGTGCGGCGTAGGAATTTAAAACTTCAACGACCGCCTGAGACTCGTCCGACTTCAACCAATCGACCGGACGAATCTCTAGGGCTGTCGCCGACATCGCTTAGCGCAATTCTTTGCCCGCACCGTCGAATAATTTAAACGTTTCAATGCTGTAAGTAGCGTCAGGCTTAGTGCCCAGACGAACCTTACATGACTTCATTAAATCGCGGAAATATTCGCGGTCTTCTTTCACGATGCGATCCAAGTTAATCGGGTGAAGCAGAATATTAATTTCTAATTCTTTGTCTGGACCCACTTGTTCGCGCAAGCGACGGATCACACTTAAAAGCTTACGTTGAATTTCCACCGAGACGGTTCGAGGATTTTTAACGATACCGCGACCCTGACAATGCGGACAATCCATGTACATCGAAGTCGTATTCGATTCGGTGTGACGCTGACGAGTCATCTGCAACACGCCTAATTGGGAAATCGGTAAAATCTGGTGCTTGGCTCGATCGTCTTCCATCGCCTCGCGCAAAATATCGTAAACGGTTTTACGATCCTTGGGGTTTTTCATATCGATGGTATCAATCATGATTAAGCCCCCTAAATTGCGGAGCTTGATTTGGCGGGCACCCTCGGTGACGGCCTCGATATTAGCCTGTAAAATATAGTCTTTACCATCTTTGGTCGTACCGCGGTGCGAGCCCGTGTTAACGTCAATCGCGGTCAGCGCTTCGGTTTCATCAATTACAATTTCGCCACCGCTAGGCAGTGGAACGCGACGTTGGAAAAGTTGTTCAATCTGACGTTCGATATTGTAGCGTTCGAAAACGGGAATCGGCTCTTTATAAAGTTCGACGCGTGAACTGGAACGCGGAGAAATTTCCGCAACCAAGTCTTGGACGATTTTAAAGTCCTCAGGATTATCGACCAGAATACGATCCACTTCTTCGGTGAGGAAATCGCGAACGGTTCGTTCAATTAAACCTGGCTCAGTGTAGAGTAAGATCGCCTTTTGTTCCGACTTGTTGATCTTCTCAACAATCGATTGCCAGCGGCGCAGTAACATATGGAGATCGCGGACAAACCAACGCGCCTGCTTACCTTCACCCGCCGTGCGGATGATTACACCCATGCCTTCAGGAATCGTGAGTGAACGTAAAATATCCTTCAAACGTTCACGCTCAGGAGCTTCTTCAATTTTTCGGGAAACACCGCAAGCACCACTAAAGGGCATTAAGACTACAAATCTTCCGGGGAGTGCGATGTTGGTTGTCGAACGAGGACCTTTAGTTCCGATGGTGTCTTTAACGACCTGGATGACGATATCAGACCCCGCAGGAAACAGCGTCGGAATGTCTTTCGCTTGGTAGCGTGCTTTACGTTGTTTTTGTTCAGCCGATTCATTGTCGCGGATAAATTCAACCTGCGAGTCATTCGCGGCCGGCAACATATCCCAGTAATGCAGGAAGGCATTTTTAGACTGACCGATATCAACGAAGGCGGCTTTTAATCCGGCTTCGAGATTTTGCACGCGACCTTTAAAGATTGAACCGACCATGCGGTTTTCGCCTTTGTGTTCGATTTCAAATTTATCGAGCACGCCATTCGTGAGCAGGGCGACGCGCTTTTCGAGCGTCTCGGCATTAATGACGAGTTCGCGATAATTAGCACGGTCTTTGGAGAAGTGCTTCACGATGCGTTGCAAGAGCGGTAACTCTTTGCGACGTTGCGCGGCTTCTTCAGCGAGTTGCTTAGGATCAACCCCGGAGGAAGTCGGCGGTGTGCTTTCTTCAGGGAGGTCGTTTAGGTTATCGTCGGAATTATTTTGGTCGGTCATCGCAGTAGTATGGCGTTAAATGCCAGTTACTGGAGTCCCCCTATTCTCACCGCCATCCACCGAATGTCGATGGACGCTCTGGACTAATCCGAGAAGCAAAAAGCAGCTGAGAATAAAGGACCCCCCGTAACTGAGGAAAGGTAGTGGAACGCCCGTGACGGGCATTAAATCGATATTCATGCCGATATTAATAACGACATGGGTGCCGATAATCACAGCGGCACCAATTGCTAACAAAGATCCAAAGCGGTCGATGGCCATTAAGGCGGTTCGCACAATGCGCCAGAGCAACCAAGCAAAAGCGACCACGACAAAGAGTCCCCCGCGAAAACCAATTTCTTCAGCCATTCCCGAAAATAGAAAATCATTATGCGCCGCCGCTTCCGGAAGGTAACCATACTTCGCTTGGGTGCCTTTACCGATGCCCTGTCCTTCTAATCCGCCACGCCCGACCGCGATGACAGCCTGTTTCACATTCCACGTCGCCCCGCGTCCGCGCGGATCAATGATGGAAGGTGCTACAAAGGAAAGTAAGCGTTCGCGTTGATAATCCTTCAAAAGAAAAAACCAGGCCGTATCTTCATGTTTTCCGCGAATCGCTTTGGCGGGATTTAAATCATCTTCATGCGCTTTAGCGTACGCCGTCACTTTGGAAGCGTAAGAAACTAAATCTACTGCAACCACGGCTCCCAATAAGACGGCACTCAATCCCGCCACCATGAAAAACCTGGAACTCAGGCCGGCAACAAACAACAAGGCAAATGACAGTGGAAGGTAGATGAGGGCAGAGCCTAAGTCAGGCTGCACAAAAATCAAGACAAACGGTAGGCCGGCCGCGGCCAAAACCTTGACGACCGTGGGCCACGACTTACGCCACGACCCAATCGGATTTAAGACCAAGACCGCCGCGATAAAAATGAGGGCGGAAACTTTGGCAAATTCGGAAGGCTGAATGGAAAAAGGACCGAAATCCATCCAGCGACGTGCGCCGTTAATACTCCGAATAAATGAACCAATATTTATTTTAAAAAATGCACAAAAAGATATCGGTACCAGCAGGAGAATCCCGATTAAATAAATGCGGCGCGCGTGGACACGTAGCTTACGATAATCCAACGAGGAGATCATCCAGTAAGCCAACCAACCAATGCCCACATAAATCATCTGCGGCGTTTCAAAATTGGTCTGCCGGTAAGAGCCTGCTGATTTAATCGCGACGACCCCTAAGGTGCTTAACGCTAAAATAATGACCACCTGTGTCCAATCCGTCCGCCAAGAAAAATTGGCAAATTTCTCCCACCAGGCAGACACCTGAGCTCCTTCACTCTCAAAAAGGCGAGACATCTCTAAAATCAAACATCTAAAAGACAATGTGCAAGGCGAACCTCCCGAAAGGGCTTGCGGACTGGGCGGAGCTGGTAACTTTTAAAAGCCGACCACACCGACTTCAACTGTATGGCTTTTGCCACCGATCAAAGTACAATTTCCGTAGTCATCTTTTTTGCAGGGATGATGGTCGCTTACGCTTTTTTGAAATGGAGAGCCCAGACCATCAAAGCTCTGTACGAGGAACGTTTAAAAAATGAAATCGAGTTAGCAAAACGGGAGGCCTCGCTGGAAACCTCTGAACTGCAAGTTAAAGTGGAAGCCTCGCAACGTGAAGCAGGGCGACTCCTGGTGCTCGCGCAATCTGAGGCCGACGCCGTCGCCGCCTTAAAGACAGCGAACGAAAAAGAGCGTGAATTTTTACAAAAAGAAATATTACGACTCTCGGGCTTAAAGTCCGATGAAGCTAAACAGCTCGCTTTTGAGTCACTACAAAAAAAATATGAGAGTGAGGCACGACGCTTGCGTGAAGAAAATCTCGATCGTCCCGAACAAGAAACCGAAGAAGAAGCACGTCGGATTTTAATCACAGCGATGCAAAGACTGACGACTACGACAACGCAAGATGCGACCGCGGTTTCTGTTTCTATTCCCAGCGAAGATATGAAGGGGCGTTTAATTGGTCGTGAGGGTCGCAACATTCGCACCTTCGAACAAAGCACGGGTGCCACCCTGCTCGTCGATGAAACCCCAGGCATGGTTTTAATTTCTTGTTTCGATCCCGTCCGTCGCGAAGTCGCTCGTATCGCTCTAGAAAGAATGGTTAAGGATGGTCGCATCACCCCTACTTTAATTGAAGAATTTGTACTTACGGCAGAAAATGAAGTCACACGCCACGCGCAACATTTAGGACACGAAGCGGTGCGAGATTTAGGCCTTCCTCCGATGGATGTGAAGGTCGAAGAATTATTAGGCCGACTGCATTTCCGTTTATCCTCCAATCAAAATACTTTAGCTCACTCCGTCGAAGTGGCCCAAGTCTGCGCCGTACTCGCGGCAGAAATTGGCATCGACCCCGTACTCGCGAAGCGGGCTGGATTATTACATGATTTAGGAAAAGCGATTGATGCGGATAATGGATTAACTCATGCCGCTGCCGGAGCGAATCTCCTTCGTCGCGTCGGCGAAGACCCACGCGTTGTCAACGCCGTCGCCGCTCACCACCGCGAAGTAGAAGCGGAAAGTTTATTGGCACCTCTCGTGATGATTGCGGATAGCGTTTCCGGCTCCCGCCCAGGCGCTCGTTCATCGACTTTAGAAAGTTACGCTCAACGCGTAAAGAATCTTGAAGAGTTAGTGCTCACCTTTGAAGGCGTCAAAGAAGCCTACGCCTTTCAATCGGGCCGCGAACTTCGCGTCATCGTCGATCCCGTGAAAGTGGACGACTTTGCCGCGAGCGAATTACTTCGCCGGCTCCGTTCCGCCATCGAGGAAAAACTCTCCTACCAGGGTAACATCAAAATTACCCTGATCCGAGAGCAGCGCTTTACCGACGAGGCACGCTAGACCCGGGGCTAGCCCACCTCAATTAAAGGCCTAAAAGGGCGAATTATGAACAAATTTTCACCATTTTGGCGGAATGGGGACTTTCTTATTGTTAAAGTAGGGGGAGACACTTATTCACAGGGGTTCTAAGATGAGAATCTTAGCACCTTCGGTACCTCTCTTATTCAACATAAGTCAAAAGCAGGAAACCGAAAATACCGACCCATCAGCCACAACGGCAGAGACGGTCATCACCCAGCGACCTACTAACTAAGTCGCCACATCCAAGAGAAAATGAACCCAGAAGAAAATAAAGGTCAGGAAAATACTTCCTCACCGTCCGTTGCCCCCGTGGCAACAAACCCAGCACCACGCATTACCGAATCTAAGTTGGAAGTCGCTCACGCGACCCTCCCCCCTATGTCAGTAATCGGTGCTTCCACCGAACCCGCCGTCAAACCCGGAACTATCTCAACACCTAAGCAATTTGGTCGTCGTGGTACTCCTTCAAACGTCGCCCCCAGTGGCAAAACCGCAAACTCACGTCCTTCAATCGGCGTGATCGAAAATCCCGCTCAAGTCACCGAATCACTTTCCGGTGAATTGGCCAAACAGCCTCGTCCAACTCAAGCCACTCCTGCATCTTACCAAGCTCCTCGCGAGCCTCGCCAAGAACAGCCTCGTCATGAGCAACAACGTTTTGAACGTGACTCGCGTCCTCCCTATCGTGCTCCACGTGAACCACGTGAACCACAACATGAGCGCCAAGAAAACGCCTATGCTGCGCCACAAGCTCGTCGTGAACCACGCCCTGAACGTCAAAAGTTACACATCGATCCCGTCGTGATTCCTGAACAATCACCGATTGGTTTTTGGGCTAACTTGAAACGTAAAATTGCTTCTCTTTTCGGTATTTCCGTAAAGTCATCAGCAACAGCATCACCCAGCCGAAACCCTCAGCGCAGTCGCGGCCCTCGTGATTATCGCGACGGTCCTCGCCCTCATGGCGGCCAAGGTGGTCCGCGTCGTGGAAGTCGACCAAACTTCCGTCGACAAGGTCCTCGCCAAGGATAAAAAATTAGGGGGTGCAATTTGCACCCCCTTTTTTTATATAAAAATTAAATCATGCTCGAAGTCGCACGCATTCGTGGAGGCAATCCCATCAAAGGTTCACTGCGTGCGTCGGGTTCAAAAAATTCCGCTCTCCCTATTTTAGCGGCCGCCCTCCTCACCCACGAAACCGTCACGCTGCACAACGTTCCGAATTTAAGTGACGTGCGCTTCATGGTTGAAATTTTAAAACACCAAGGAGCAAAAATAGAGAATCCACAAAAAGGTACTTGGACCATCACGGCCGAAGAAATCACCCATCGCACTCCTTATGATTTAGTACGAAAGATGAGAGCTTCGGTCTGTCTACTCGGCGCCTTAGTCGGACGACTCCGCCAAGCCGAGATGGCTCTTCCTGGTGGCTGTATCATCGGCATTCGTCCGATTGATTTACACTTAAAAGGTTTAGAAACTTTAAACTGTATCGTCGAAGTAGAAAACGGCGTGATCAAAGTAAACGCCCAGCAAGCTCGAGGTGAAAATGTTTTTATGGGCGGTCCGATGGGTAGCACCGTCACCGGCACAGCCAATATAATTATGGCGGCGACACTCACTCCCGGCCTTACGAGAATTGAGTCTGCGGCCCTCGAACCCGAAATCAGTGACCTTTGTAGTTTACTCAATAAAATGGGCGCGAAAATCAGTGGTCACGGTACACCCTTAATCACTATTGAAGGAGTCGAAAAATTACACGGTTGCGAACATACGATTATTTCGGATCGCATTGAAACGGGAACTTATCTCGTCGCTGCAGCGATTACGGGTGGAGACTTAACGGTGACGCACTGTAACCCTCAACACCTCACCGCGTTTCTCGAAAAACTTAAAGAGGTCGGCGTTCACATCGAAACGAGTGAAGATACGATTCGGGCTTTCGGACAACCAACCCAAGCAGTGGAAATTATTACTGAACCTTATCCTGGATTTCCCACCGACCTCCAAGCGCAATTCATGGCCCTGCAATTAAAAGTACCCGGACGCAGCACCTTTACCGAAAAAATTTATCCGTCACGATTCATGCACGCCGCAGAGTTACAACGGATGGGTGCAGAAATTGCCATCGAAGGATCCACCGCTGCCGTCTACGGCGATCGCCCACTTTCCGGTGCACCCGTGATGGCCTCCGACTTACGTGCCTCCGCCGCACTGATACTCGCCGCACTCGCCGCCACGGGCGAAACCTGGGTCCAAAGACTTTATCACTTGGACCGAGGATACGAACAATTCGAAGAAAGACTTCGCAACCTAGGTGCCGACATCGAGCGACTGCCCTCCTCCGCCATGCCCAAGGGTTTTGCCGAGGAGTGATGATTGCTTAAATAATTTTTCTTCTTAATTTAAACTTATGGCCGCTGGCAAAAATCCTTCCGACTCCCCCAAGAAATCCTTGGGCAAAGGCGAAGCGGCTTCGCCCGATCGTCACTTAGACCAAGCTTTACGACCCGAAAAATTCGATAGCTTTGTCGGCCAAGCACGCACCGTGGAACGCTTAAAAGTCATGGTCGGCGCGGCTCGACGTGAAAGTCGCACCCTCGATCACATTCTCATTCACGGCCCACCCGGCCTCGGCAAAACCACCCTCGCCATGATTTTAGCGGGCGAGATGAATAAAACTATTCGCATCACTTCCGGACCAGTCATTGAAAAAGCTTCCGACCTCGCTGGTCTTCTCACTAGCCTTCAAGAAGGCGAGATTTTATTCATCGATGAAATTCATCGCATTCCCAAAACGGTAGAAGAATTCTTATATTCAGCGATGGAAGATTTCCGTATCGATATCATGATCGATCAAGGTCCCAACGCACGGAGCGTTCGTCTCGAATTACCTAAATTTACTCTGATCGGTGCAACCACGCGGACCGGATTACTCACTGCACCCTTGCGCAGTCGATTCACCTTACAGACTCGCCTCGATTATTATAATCAGGAACAACTCCTCTCGATTGTACAACGCAACGCGCTGTTATTAAATCTCACCCTTGACCAAGGTGGCGCCGAAGAAGTTTCCCGTCGCGCTAGAGGTACTCCTCGTATCGTGAATAATTTATTACGCTTCACACGCGACTATGCACTCGAGCGTGCTGAAGGTAAAGCGGACGCTAAAATTACGGCGGCGGCTTTAGAATTACTTGAAATCGATCAGAATGGTTTAGATGAAATGGATCACCGATTCCTCCGAGCGATGGCCGAAAAACACAACGGTGGGCCAGTTGGATTAAATAGTATCGGTGCCGCCATCGGCGAAGATGCCCATACACTCGAAGAAGTTCATGAACCCTTTTTAGTGCTCGAAGGCTACATCTCCCGCACACCCCAAGGTCGCGTTCTTAGCCCAAAAGGCTGGCGAGCAATTGGCCTAGTGCCTCCCAGCCAAGAAGGTTCGTCACTCTGACGCTGGACATTGACGCCAGTCATCGGCTAACTTGTCTGCCATAACCATGCCAAAACGTTGGGTCATTAAATTAGGCTCCGGCCTGCTCACCCGCGCAGACGGTAAAGTCGATAGCGCCCAAATCGGACGTATCTGCGACCAGGTAGCCGTACTCATGAAGCGCGGCATCGAAGTCGTTATCGTCACCTCCGGTGCCGTCGCCTCCGGTATGACTGCCATGAAATTAGTGAAGCGTCCTAAAGATGCCCGCGAACTCCAAGCCTGCGCAACGGTCGGACAGCCTGAATTAATGTCGGTGTATCGAAAACATTTTGCCCGCCACCATCTACTCGGTGCTCAAATGCTTCTCACTTATTGGGATTTAGATAGTCGCACCTGCACCAATAATGCACGAGCTACTCTGGATTTATTATTAGCCCGAAAAAAATTCGTGCCGATTATCAATGAGAATGATGCCATCGCGGATGAAGAAATTCGTGTCGGCGACAATGATCGCCTCTCGGCTCACGTCGCAGCACTCGTTCAGGCCGATTTATTAATTATTCTCTCGGGTATTGATGGCTTGATGACCAAGTCTGATGGCACCGGAGAACTCATTCCTCACGTGAAAAAGATTGATGCTAAATTACGCAGCCTCGCCGGGGGCGCGGGTTCCGAACGCAATGTCGGCGGTATGATTACTAAATTACAAGCGGCCGAAATTGCTGCTCTTGGAAAAGTAAAAACGCAAATCGCTAATGGCCGCCGGAAAAATGTTCTCCTCGAGATTGCCGCTCATAAAAAATTAGGGACCCTTTTTGATTTACGATGAGCGAATTGCTCCAACGCGTCACTGCACTCGCCACTCTTGCAAAACAATCGGCCCGGGTGGTTGCTTTATCGTCTACAGCTACTCGTACCGCTGCACTCATGGCTGCCGCCAAAGCCGTCAGATCCAACGCTGCGAAAATCCTTTCCGCTAATCAGCAAGACCTCGCTCAAGCGAAAGTGAAAGGACTGACCGAGGCGATGACTGATCGTCTGCGCCTAGATACGAGTCGACTCGAAGATATCGCTGCAGCTTGCGAATCTGTTGCAAAATTACCTGATCCTGTGGGTGAAGTCGTGGAGAGTTGGGATAGACCCAACGGATTAAAAATTGTTCGTCGCCGAGTTCCTCTGGGTCTCGTAGCTATTATTTTTGAATCACGGCCTAATGTGACCGTCGATGCCGCCGCGCTGTGTTTAAAATCAGGTAACGCCTGTATCTTACGTGGCGGTAGCGAAGCCGTGCACACGAACATCGCCTTAGCAGAATCTTTTGCTGAAGGATTAAAAGCGGTCAGCCTACCTACCGCAGCGGTAACGCTATTGCCTTTCACTGATCGCGAAGCCGTACCTGCACTCGGTTCACTTCGTGGAATCGTCGACATCATTGTTCCTCGCGGTGGCCCTGGCTTAATTGAAGCCGTGGTTAATTCAGCCAAAGTGCCGGTGATTAAACACGACGCCGGTATCTGCCACGTCTATGTTCACGCTAAGGCCGATTTAAAAATGGCCGAACGCATTATCATTAATGCCAAGTGTCAAAGACCGAGCGCGTGCAATGCCGCTGAAACAGTTTTAGTGGATAAAAGTATCGCCGCAGAATTTCTGCCTGCGCTCGGTACTGCTTTGAGTGCTCATAAAACTGAAGTCAGAGGCTGTGAGCAGACCCAGAAATTTATTACGACGGCGAAACGAGCCACCGATCAAGATTACCTCACGGAGCACCTCGAACTTATTATAAATATCAAAGTTGTCGACGGCCTAGAGGCTGCGGTCAGCCATATCGAAACCTTGGGCTCTCATCACTCCGACGCTATTATTACGGCGGACGAGGCTGTAGCTCGCCAATTTCTTGCCCAAATCGACAGTGCCTGTGTCTACTGGAACGCCAGCACGCGCTTTACGGATGGCGGAGAGTTCGGCTTTGGGGCCGAAGTAGGCATTAGTACCGACCGCCTTCACGCCCGGGGACCTATGGGCTTACGCGAATTAACCACTTGGAAGTTCGAAGTTACTGGAACTGGTCAGATTAGATAACCTTTTTAGCGGTTTTCCGTTTGACAGAGTGGGTCCTGGAAACCTTTCTTACCCTTCCTTTTGGCTACTGGGGTGGTAGCTCAGTTGGTTAGAGCGCCGCACTGTCACTGCGGAGGTCGCGGGTTCGAGTCCCGTCCATCCCGCCAGCCAAAAGGGCGACTTTCCTAGACCTTCCAAAGCGTCTAAGGGGTCACCCGTGCCAAGTCTCTCACTGTGTATCCTTTTTTCTTTCCCCTCTCGCAGATGATGACAGAAATTAAGGTATCCTATGAGCAAAAAAGTTCTGATTATTGGAGCGGGTGGCGTTGGTAACGTCGTCGCCCATAAATGTGCGATGCATCCCGAAGCGTTTTCGGAAATCATGCTGGCCTCGCGTAATGAAAATAAATGCAAAGCGATCGCGAGCGATGTGAAAGCGGCCACGGGTCGCACGATTAAAACAGCCGCCATCGATGCCGACAACGTACAAGCCACCGTCGCCCTGATTAAATCTTTCGGTGCAGAGTTGCTCATCAACGTTGCCCTGCCCTATCAAGATCTTCCGTTGATGGACGCCTGCTTACATGCTGGCATTCACTACGTCGACACTGCGAACTACGAGCCCCCTCACTTAGCGAAGTTTGAATATTCCTGGCAGTGGAATTATCGCGAGCGTTTTGAAAAAGCCGGCTTAATGGCATTACTTGGTTCGGGCTTTGATCCAGGTGTGACCAATGTATTCTGCGCTTACGCCCAGAAGCACCTGTTCGATACGATTGATACTATTGATATCATGGATGCGAATGCCGGTGATCACGGTTACGCCTTCGCTACTAATTTTAATCCCGAAATTAATATCCGCGAAATCACCCAGCGTGGACGCTACTGGGAAAACGGTCAATGGATAGAAACCGAACCCCTCGACCCCAAACTACGCGTGGATTACAACTATCCCGTACTCGGACCTAAACCCAGCTACCTCCTCTTCCACGAGGAATTAGAATCCTTAGCCAAGAACATCAAAGGTCTGAAGCGTATTCGTTTCTTCATGACCTTCTCGGACAACTACCTCAACCACCTCAAAGTTTTAGAAAATGTCGGGATGACTCGGATCGACCCCATTGAATTCCAAGGTCACTCGATTGTTCCGATTCAATTCCTCAAAGCCTTATTGCCTGATCCCGCTTCACTCGGTCCACGCACCAAGGGTAAGACCTGTATCGGTTGCGAAATTACGGGCACCAAAAACGGCAAGCCCCGCAAAGTATTTATCTACAACGTTTGCGACCACCAAGAGTGCTACGCGGAAGTTAAGTCCCAAGCGATTAGCTATACCACAGGCGTTCCTGCAGCCATTGGCGGTGCGATGGTTGCCACAGGTAAATGGCTCAAACCAGGCGTTTGGAATATGGAAGAGTGCGACCCCGATCCATTCATGGAAGAATTAAATAAACGCGGCCTCCCTTGGCAGATTCAAGAACTGCCCGTTTAATTAAAAAACACATAACCTAAAAAAGCCCGCAGCAATGCGGGCTTTTTATTTGCGACTTAAGAAATCTCCCCTCACTTATTGGCTGTGTCCGATCCCCTTTCAGAAGCCTTCAAGAAAATCGACCTCTCGCAGGTCCCTAGCCCCTGTCACGTCCTCCACCGCGGCTTATTAGAAAATAACTTAAAGATTCTTCGCGGAGTGATGGACCGCTCCGGCGCGAAAATTATTTTAGCACTCAAGGGTTTTGCTCAATTCAGCGAAGCCAAACTCATTCGCCAATACCTCGCAGGAACCACCGCAAGTGGAATTAACGAAGCGCTCTTAGGTCGAGAAGAATTCGACGGTGAAGTGCATGCCTATTCACCGGCATTTAAAGATGATGAGTTTGTGCATCTCTTGAGAGTCGCTGACCATATTTCCTTTAATTCGATCAATCAGTGGAAGCGCCATCAGGCCGTAGCCAAGTCTGCGACACGCAAAGTGTCGTTTGGCCTGAGAGTTAATCCCGAGCATGCTGAAGTTGAGGTCGAACTTTATAATCCCTGTGCCTCTGGCTCACGCCTCGGCGCACTCCGCTCAGAGATTAAATCAGCGAGTGATTTAGAAGGCTTGGAAGGCCTTCACTTTCATACCATGTGTCAGCAAGGGGCTGATGTCTTAGAACGCACCGTGGCAGCCTTTGAGAAAAGATTCGGAGAGTTTATTCCTCAGATGAAATGGGTGAACTTCGGGGGTGGACATCACATCACGCGTCCTGGCTACGACATCGAACTACTCGTTAAAATTATCAAAAACTTTAAAGCCAAGTGGGGACAAAACATTCAAGTCTACCTCGAACCTGGTGAAGCCGTCGGTATTGGTACCGGCGTACTCGTGGGAACTATTTTAGACTTAGTTCATAACGGCGTGGATATAGCCATTATCGACGTTTCGGCGACCAACCATATGCCTGACACTCTAGAGATGCCCTACCGGGCTGATATCCTCGGGGCTGATATGCCTGGCGTGCTGCCCCATACTTACCGCCTCGGGAGCGTTACCTGCTTAGCGGGTGACGTCATTGGCGACTACTCTTTCGCGGAGCCCTTAAAGATCGGCCAGCGCATTCTATTCATGGACATGTCGCATTATACTTTTGTTAAGAATACCACCTTTAACGGTGTACCGCTGCCAGCCATTGCCACTTACGATCCACAAGCAGGCAAGGTACAGGTGGTGAGAAAATTCGGTTACGCAGATTACAAGAATCGCCTGTCGTAATCGATGCAGCCGCGATCGGTCGACGCGTCATTAATTTATAAAATAAAGAGGGCCGACTTTCGTCGGCCCTCGAAGTGCTATGAAACTAAACTCTTTAGCTTAGAAACCCACTTGGGCCTGGAGACGAAGTACGTCTACGTGAGCTTTGTCGTTATTGTGTGTAGCGTTACCAGCTGACTGGGTAACTTTACCCTTGAAGTTAGCACGCTCTAAACCAAACTGAATCTTGGCGTTAGGACCATTAACAACTGCACCACCAGCTACTGGGATGGTGAAGTAGTAGTTTAAGCCGAGATAGACGGCGTCCGACTTGTTCCAAGAAGCATCGGAGTTACCAGACGCAGCAGGAGAAGCAGCATTAGACTTAGTGGAGAAACCACGCTCACCATCAGAGATTTTGACGCCACGATCATCGGTATCAAGAACGGTGTAGCGAGCTACGCCTTCCCAATTATCATTAATCTTGTATACCACGGTCGCATTGTAGCCAGTTGGCTTGCGATCTTGGTCATCAGTGTTAACGGCAGCATCTTTGGAGGAGGTAACCTTGGTGGAGAGGTACTCGCCGTATACAGTCCAGTTGAAGTACTGAGCTTGTACGAAAGGATTGTAACCTTCCATGGTAGCTAAGGTGCTTGCAGGGGTGGATGTTGTAGCTGTCGTTACTGCACCAGAGGTCACATAGGTAGTGGTTGCAGTTGAAGCGAAATACTTGGTCTTACCGTAGTTCACACCAATTGCGTATTTTTCGTTATCGGAAACTTTGTTATTCCAAACGACGTTAGCGAAGTAACCAAGATCATTAGAACCGTTACCTTCGGTCACACGACCTTGGGCACTGTCAACAACCGAGGCACCGAACTCAAAACCTTGTGGATTAACTACGCTGGAGTAGTGAATACCAGTGTGGTGGGCACCGAAACCGAGACGACGTCCATCAGAGCGAGCTGAGTTACCGTTTTCAGCTTCATTCCAATAGCGATTGGTGATACCACGCTCAACTGTGTACAACTTCGAGGACGAAGCTTTGAAGAGTGAGGAGAGAGTGCTTTCTTCGTAACCCCAGGTTACTTTCTTGTAACCAACATCGAAAGTGCCGATGTTGCTCGAGTGAGAAACGATTGCGCGATCTAACCAAGAGGTTGAGCTTGAGGTAGTGTTACCAGAAGTATCGAGAACGATGTTACCGGAGATACCTTCGCCGATGTCAGCGAGAATTTCAACGTACAGACGACGCATGAGGAATTGGCTTTGGTTAGCCATATCGGTGGCGAGACCATCTTGCTTATAGTTAAAGGACTGGTAAGCAGCTTGGAAATAACCAGCAATGGTTAAGCGTTTAGTGGCATCTTCCTTAGGGAAAACGCGGCCTACGCCGGAAACGGCGCGAGCTTGTGAAGATTCGTCCAATGTCTTGGCGCGCTCTTCAGCGGTGATAAGACCCTTCTTGACCAAAAGATCGAGAGTGGCTTTGTCTTGTGCAAACGAAGATACAGCAGTGAGTGCTGCAGCTGCGATGAGCATGGATTTGATGTTGGTATTCATAGGATAGTATGTGATGAAAGCACCCACACCTTACCATTTTCACATTTCAAACCTATGACTATCATGTGACAAATAGGTGACTATGAGACTGGGTCTACTTAACTTTTCCCTGTAAATATTTGTTAAAATAACGGAAATTAGCCCATTAAATCAATGATTTCAGTTAGGCCCTCTAATATAGAAGAAAACCGGGGCCTCCAATTCAGTTCATGTAAGGCCCGGCTATTTTCAATAAATCGACTGGGCTGCGTTCGGCCACCTCGTTGCATCCGAGGTCCAGCAGGTGCATTGATGTCAAAGACCGGCTCACCCTTACTAAGTTTTTTGGCAATCCACTGAATGAGTTCATCTTTCCGCACGGGATGACCATCCGTGATATTATAAACACGCGAACCCGTCGGACCACTTAAACAAGCTGCTAAAACCGCACTCGCTGCGTCATCGCGATGCAGGTAATTAATTAAGTGATCCGTGCGTCCACCAAAAATAAGTTCACCACGCATGAGTTGATTAAGTAGGTGGTGACGGCCTGGACCATACAACCCGCCGAGTCGCAGCACCCGAGTATTTTGAATCTTGGAATTTAATACGGATTTTTCCCCAGCTAAAATAATATCCGCAATCGTTTCTCCACCCGCCATACTTTCCTCCGTGACGCGTCCCCCATCATCCTGCCGATACACCCCGGTTGAACTAGTAAAAATAAAACAGCTCACCTTGGATTGCTCAGCCCAACGAATCGCATTCTTAACCCCTAAATCATAGGCCAAAGTATACGCATCGGGACCGCCTCCACCCGTACTCGCCGCATAAACCACCGCATCAAAATCATTGGGCAGTCCCGACCAATCGGAACTAGAAATATCAAAAGCCAAACTCGGTATGCCCGACGACTCTAATTGTTGTTTTGATTTATCGGATCGAACCACACCTACAACTTCGTGACCTTGAGATTTTGCTAAGTGGGCTAAAGCCGTCCCAATATAACCACATCCCAAAATAATAATTTTCATAATTACTTGGGATTTATAAAACTAGAAATCCACTCAACGGGTGTTGATCCAGCCTGAGCGGAGAGAAGGGTGAAAAGTTCTTTAGCATCGGCCTGCGCTGATTGACGAACCGAAGAATCTTCCACGCACTGCTTAAGTCTTTCCGCTAAAGACTCGAGCTCACATTCCGTCTGTAAATACTCGGGCCAGGCTTGACGTTTTAATAAAATATTCGCGATACCCAGATTGTCGATTCTCCCAGCGATTAATCGACGTCCCACCCACCAGGTTAAGGGATTAGCTCGATAAACCACCGCACCAGGAATCCCCGCTAATGCTACGGTTAATGACATCGTTCCAGAACTGACGAGTGCTGCGCTCGCTGCGATATTTGCTTCACCGACAGGGAGTAAATCAATACCCTTCGCTTGATTACCATATTCCGCACAGAGTCGATAGAGTTCCGCATGCACTGCACCACCCGTGTGTAAAACGACCGCACGTTTCTTGGGATAATTTTTCCGAAACAGAGCGAAAGCTTCAATCAACGTGGGAAAGATTTTCTTAACCGGCTTGGGGCGACTTCCGGGTAAAAGTAAAATGGGCCCGTCGGGGTCGTAAGATAAATTAGAATGATGACCTGGTTCGGCAAAAGGATGTCCCACAAATCGGGCATCTAACTTCGTGTCTTTATAAACAGCAGGCTCAAAAGGAAAAATCGTTCCGAGCGCATCGAGGTCACGAGCCATCGAAAATCGCCGATTGGGTTTCCAGGCCCATAATTGTGGGCTTACATATTGAATCACTTGGGTCTTACCTCCGCCCTTCACCGAAATCCCGGCCTCGCGTAATTCATCCGCAAATCGTAAATTCAGTCCAGGGTAGTCGACTAAAATGACCAAACCTGGCTTCCACACTTTCGTCCAATCTACCATCCGAGAAAAAAGTTTTTTGTAAAAAGGATACGCGGCTAGAACTTCGACAATCCCTACGGCAGAAAATCCGGTCATATCAAAAAGTAATTGAGCACCTGCCGCTCGCAGACTCGGTCCACCAAACGCCGCGATTTTTAATTGAGGATTTTTCGTTAAAAGCTCCTTCACGATTTTCGCGGCGTGCTGATCGCCCGAATGCTCTCCGGCTAAAATCAATACATCGACCCCACCCGCTCGTGGACGCTCAAATTTTACTGGGATGGAGGGAAAATGACTCATGCACGCTGCATTCCTGCGCGAATCTGTTCCGTGATTTTAATCGCTACATCTAAAGCATTACGTCCCAGCTCTCCCGAAACTTTGGGACTTTTTCTTTCGCGAACACAGTTCACGAATGAGTTTAATTCCACCGCGAGAGGCTCGGCCTTCTCAATCGGAATCTCTTCTTTAATGATTCCACCCGGCACGGTGGGATCAATGCGCACGGTGTGCCCCTTCTGCTCCATGAAATCAATCGAGAGATAACTGCCATTTTGGAACACCCGAATCTCACGATTCTTCTTCAGCGAAACCCGACTGGCATTTAAATTAGCCACACAGCCGTTCTTGAAAAGTATTCGCGCGTTAGCGATGTCTTCGGTTTTGGTGACGACGGAGACGCCGACTGCATCAATCCGCTCCACCGGCGAATTGGCTAATTGTAAAACGATTCCAATATCGTGAATCATTAAATCTAGCACTACACCTACTTCAGTGCCACGTGGGGTGAATGGGGCTAATCGTTCGGCGGTGATGTAGCGTGGGTTGGTAGCGGTTTTCTCCAAAGAGGACATCACCGGATTATAATGTTCAATGTGTCCCACTTGCACAATACGTTGAGACTCATGAGCCGCATTCAAAATCTGGGACGCTTCTTCTAAGGTTACACACAAAGGTTTCTCAATGAGAAGGTGACATCCCTTTTTCAGCAATGGAATGGCAACCTCGGCGTGTAAATTGGTCGGAACCACGACACTCACCGCATCACACGCGGCGGCCATTTCATCTAACGATAAAAATCTTTTGCACTTGTGCTTGGCACAAATTTCTTGGGCCCGCTCATCGTTAGGCTCATAAATACCAGCGAGCTCCGCATCTGGTAAGGTGGAGTAAATACGGGCATGATGTTGACCGAGTGAACCGGTCCCCACTACCCCACAACGAATTCGCGCAGCAGCCATAAGGCGAAGATTTACGGACTACGGCCAACCTTCAATCCGAAAACCCACCGACTTTAGATTCAAAGGCCACGTGAGCGTCTTTCAGTGTCACTTTGACCGAGGACCCATCCAAAATCTGCCCCGCTAAAATTTCTTTAGCCAGTGGGGTTTCAATTTCACGTTGGATAAATCGACGTAACGGACGAGCCCCATACACGGGATCCAATCCGCGATCAGCTAACCACTGTAGAACCTTTTTATCTAAGACTAATCGAATCCGTTTCGCCGCTAAACGAGCGTTGAGATCCCTGATTAACAATCCGGCGATAGCGGCGACCTCTTCAATGCCCAAGGAATGGAAGAGAACGACGTCATCGACGCGATTAAGAAACTCGGGGCGGAAATGCTGACGCAAATCAGCCATCACCGACTCCCTCACATTCTCCGACATTTCGCCCATCCCGGCCGAAGCCGCAATATGACGACTGCCAATATTCGAAGTCATAATAAAAATTGCATTTCGACAATCGACCGTGCGACCTTGCGAATCGGTCAAGCGTCCATCATCTAAAACCTGTAATAAAATATTGAATACATCAGGGTGCGCTTTTTCAACTTCATCGAGTAAGACAACGCAGTAAGGGTGACGACGAATCGCTTCCGTGAGTTGTCCTCCATCTTCGTGACCCACGTAACCGGGAGGCGCTCCCACTAAACGGGATACCGCATGCTTCTCCATGTACTCCGACATATCGATGCGAATCATCGACTTTTCGTTGTCGAAGAGTTCGACCGCTAAGGCCTTGGCTAACTCTGTTTTACCCACACCGGTGGGCCCAAGAAATATGAATGATCCCACGGGGCGGCGCGGATCTTGCACACCCGCACGTGAACGTTGCACCGCATCTGCGACTGCTAAAACAGCTTCTTTTTGTCCTACCACACGCTCTTGAAGATGCGCAGTGAGTTGCAAAAGTTTCTCGCGTTCGGAGGCCAGTAGTCGGGTGATTGGTACGCCCGTCCACCGCGCTACGACTTCAGCAATTTCTTCTGGCGTTACAACTTCCCTAAACAGACCCGTGCCGGTTTTGGCAGACTGCTCAAGCGTCGCGACATCTTTTTCTAATTGAGGAATACGGCCGTGGCGGAGTGCCGCCATGGTGTTAAGGTCATTTTTTCTTTCGGCATCAGTCATTTCGCGACGGGCATTATCCAGTTGTTCGCGGGCGGCCCGCACCTTAGTCACGGCAGCTTTATCCGACTCCCAGCGATTACGCATCATCCGTTGAGATTCACCCGCTTCAGCTAATTCTTTTTTTAGTCCACCTAAGCGAGCTTTTGAAGCGTCGTCTTTTTCATTTTTAAGAGCCGATTCTTCAACCTCTAGTCTTAAAACATTTCGATTTATAACATCTAATTCAGCGGGTACACTGTCGATTTCCGTACGAATCTGGGCACAGGCTTCATCAACCAAATCAATCGCTTTATCGGGTAAAAATCGCGATGTGATGTAGCGATCCGACAAGACAGCCGCTTCGACCAAAGCAGCATCTTCGATCTTCACACCATGGTGAACTTCAAAGCGTTCTTTCAATCCGCGTAAAATAGAAACCGTGTCGGGCACACTCGGAGGCTCGACCATGACTTGTTGGAATCGACGTTCCAGAGCCGCATCTTTTTCCACGTGCTGACGAAACTCATCCAGTGTCGTCGCTCCGATACAATGCAATTCACCGCGAGCCAACATCGGTTTAAGTAAGTTCGCCGCGTCCATCGCACCATCCGCTTTTCCGGCTCCTACTAGAGTGTGCATCTCGTCGATAAAAAGGAGAATTCCACCTTCGGCCGATTTAACTTCTGCTAAAACAGCTTTCAGGCGCTCTTCAAATTCACCGCGATATTTAGCACCCGCCAGAAGCGATCCCATGTCTAAAGAAAATATCACTTTGTTTTTTAAGCCCTCAGGGACATCGCCACTAATAATACGTTGAGCCAGGCCTTCGACCACGGCGGTTTTACCGACGCCAGGTTCACCAATTAAAACAGGATTATTTTTGGTGCGACGAGAAAGAATGCGGATGACGCGGCGGATTTCTTCATCTCGACCAATGACGGGATCCATTTTACCTGAACTGGCCCGTTCGGTTAGATTAATACCGTATTTACTGAGTGCTTCGTAGGTGGCTTCGGGATTCGCAGTGGTCACGCGCTGCGATCCACGGACGGCTTTCAAAGCAGTCATGATGGCAGCTTTACCAAAATTAATTTCTTTGAAAATCGGGCTTAAAGAAGATGATTCGGCCAAAGCCAACAGGACGTGTTCGGCGGAAACATAATCATCTTTCATCGTCGCAGCCTCTTCTTTGGCTTTTAATAAAACCGATTGAGATTCCGTGGATAATCCAGGCTGAGCATTGGGCTGAGCCAATTTGGGCTGACGGGCTAAAATCCCAGCCAAGGCCGAGAGGATGGTTTTTTCTTCTTTATTGGCGCGACGTAAGAGAGCCGAGACAACTCCACCCTCTTGAGTCATGAGACTAAAAAGAATGTGGGCAGGTTCGATCGTAGCGTGGCGACGTTGAACGACATCACTCTGTGAGAGTTGTAAAGCTTCCGTAGTTTTATCCGTCAGATTTCCGTAGGGTGTGCTCATATAAATAAAACTATGCACTAATTAGACCAATCAACTGACTATAAGTTTGTCCCTAATTTTTGGGGTGTAAACGCATATAATTGATTAATTAAGAACCCTCTGTGTCAAACGGGGGTGACAGCCCGTCACCCTCGTGACGAGTTGTCGCAAAACCGCCCAAGAGTCGTGTATTGCGAAATCGCTCACGCTTTGATACATTAAATCGAATGAAGCCGACGAAGCAACTTGCTGTCCTTGAAAGGTTGCTCGACGACCCTTCACCCGTGGTGCGTGAAGCGGTGATTAATGAAATTAAAGCCGCGGGCGATGAAGGACTACTCTGGCTTGAAGTTCTTACTAAAAATAAAAATTTAGCGAGTCACGCCAAGTCACTCCTCTCCAATTTACGTACGTCTGAATTGGCTACGCGTAACTTCATTGAGCACATTAAAGGCGGCATCCAAGATCTAGAAGAAGCCTGTTTACTTTTCGAACGCGTTATTCACCCCACCCTGGCCGACAAAGCTTACGACGAGGAACTGGATCATTTGGCCGACCGGACTAGACAACTCATTACCGAGCCCGTCACGGTGCAGGATAAGTGTCGCATACTCTGTCGTGTGATTTTTGGAGAAGAAGGCTATCGCGGCGCCCAAGAATCTTTCTCTAAGCCCGACTCATCACTTCTTTCGACCGTCATTAAATCACACCGCGGTATTCCTATTTCACTTTGTCTCATCTTCTTACTCGTCGCCCAGCGCCTCAGTCTACCCGTCCAACCGGTTGGCTTACCTGGACGATTCATGGTCGGCATCTTTAAAAATAATAATCCTGTCTTTATCGACTGCTATGAAGGTGGAACATTTCGAACCCGTTCCGAAATTCAGCTAATGTTACTTAATAACCATCTGCCTGCCGATGATGCCTTTTTAAAGCCGATCAGCGCTGAACAAACGATTGCTCGCTGTTGTCGAAACCTAGTCTCACAATTTGAGGCCAATGGAGATGATAAAAATAGTCGTCTCTTCCTTAGCTTTGTAAATATTATCGAAAGTCGCGACCCAAAAACGTGGAAACAGGAATAACATTAAAAGAAATGATGAGCATGGATTTTTCACATCCCTGCTTAGCGGTGCTCGGCGATCCCATCAGCCATTCGCTAAGTCCAGCGATGCATCATGCCGCACTCCAAGCGCTGGCCCCGGCCCATCCTCAACTCTCCCCAGTTAAATATTTAAGACTACACATTAAATCTGAAGAACTCGCTCAAGCACTCACGGTTCTGCGGGCTAAAAATTTTATCGGACTCAACTTAACCGTTCCGCATAAAATTGCGGCGTTGGGTTTAGTGAAAAGTTTATCACCTGAAGCCAAAAAAGCTGAATCGGTTAACACCTTAGTGCCCACGCCAGACGGCTGGGCTGGACATACGACTGATGGACAAGGTTTTCTCGAAGCGCTGAAGGAATACTCCGGGAGCGGCGTAGAACAAAAAGATGTCATGATTCTTGGAGCCGGTGGAGCGTCCCGCGCGATTGCCGCAGCGTGTATTCAGGCTAACTGTCGCAGCCTGATGATTGCCAACCGCGATATCACTAAAGCTGAAAACTTAGTTAAGGCTTTAAACGACCCAAGAGTTTCCGCCATTGGCCTAAAAGAAATCGGCACCATTCCATCCGGTACGATTATCGTAAACTGCACCACCTTGGGCCTTAAGTCCGACGATGAATTACCTTTAGCCGAATCACTTTTAAAGAATGCCGGATTTATTTTTGATACTACTTACGGTGCCCATGAAACCTCTTTAATCAAAACAGCCGATAAACTAGGGGTCAAATCTTGCGATGGACGATCAATGTTACGCTGGCAAGGTGCGCTCGCTTTTAAACTTTGGACAGGTATAACTCCTCCCCACGAACCCATGCGCGCAGCGCTCGGAGAAAAATAACATGCAGCTCATTGATTTCCAAATCTTCATGGCACTCCATCCGAGCATCACGGCAGTTTTTATCGGAGCGATTGGTGCCTGCGTGGGAAGTTTCTTAAACGTCTGCATTCACCGTCTGCCCAAAGGTGAATCGATTATCAGTCCACCCTCGCGTTGTGCCTGCGGCCAAAAAATACCGGTCTGGTTTAATATACCTTTGTTCGGTTGGCTGCTGCTCCGAGGTCGGGCGAAATGTTGTGAGGCGAGGATTTCAATACAGTATCCGCTGGTTGAATTAATCACTGCCCTGCTTTTCGTAACGGCCTTTCTCGTTCTTTCCCCGGTGAAAGCCGCCATTGGTTGCGTCTTTCTTTCTCTGTTAATTATTTTAGCGGGATGCGACATGCAGGAAATGCTCGTGCCCGACGCGCCTAATTTTTTATTAGTGGGACTAGGACTATTCTTTTCCGTTATCGCTCCCTCACTCCACGGCGAAACGGGTTCGGGTCTGGAAATTATAAATCGGATCAATTCGGCGTCCGACTCACTCATCGGAATCGCGGTGGGAACGGCACTCGTTTGGTGGATTCGGACCATCGCCAGCGTTATCATGGGCCAAGAAGCGATGGGCGAAGCGGACATCATTCTCTGTGCGGGCGTGGGTGCTTTCTGCGGATGGCAAGGTGCACTATTTTGTTTGTTCGGGGGATCGGTCATCGGCGTTATCATAAAATTACCCTCCGTTTTGGCCCTCTTTGGACCCAAAAAAGAGTCCGAAAGCGTCCCCTTTGTGCCGAGTATGGCTATTGCAGCAGCCCTTTGGTTCTTTCGGGGTACTGAATTAGTCACCGCTTGGCATTTGTGGGTAAATTCTTGAGGTTTCTGGCTTGTCTACCCGCCCAAGGTTACCCCAAATAAGACACACCCCTATGAAGCAAATCGCTCTTTTAACTCTCATCGCCTCTGCCGCTATGGTTGGTTGCAGTAGCTATGATACACCTAACCACGGAAAAAACGTATCCATGGAACCCGCTCATAATTTCCTCGGCATTGTTAAAGTAGAACCCGGCTCCTACGGCGCCATCAATAATTCTACCGTTCGTTTAAAAATGGACGACTTCTACTCTCGCCGCGCCAATTCGGGCGACCGCGTCACTCTTCTTTGGGGTGCCATCACCCTCACCGATTACTAAATCGGTAAAGTGTCCTCTTGCAGAAGCCCCGATTTCGGGGCTTCTTCATTGATAGGAAAATGAACGATACGAGTAGCAACGTCGCCAGACACCTTCGCCATGCCGCGCTGAACAACCCCCAAGCGATTGCGACGCTGTCACCACTGTCTGTGAACGAAGATGGCCGAGTGATTCACGACTGGTGTTCGTTTTTAAAACTTGATCAAGAAAGCGATGCAGCCGCACGAATTTTTCATGCAGAAGGTATCACCGCAGGCACCCGCACATTACTCGCCGTGCGCCCAGGGCATGACCTTATCGTGTGCATGTTTGGACTTCTAAAATTGGGAGCCATTCCCATCGCTATCGATCCCGGTATGGGCTGGAAAAAAATGTTACCGTGCATCGAAAATACCACTCCCACCGCACTCGTCGCCCTGTCTAAACCTTTTTACTTAAGCTATCTTCCATTCAAAGCATTTAAGTCACTTCACTTCCGCATTAAAGTGGGCGGACGTTCCTGGAATAAATTACTGAGCGACTGTTCAACCTCCACGGTCCGACCACTCGAACCTGTCACCGCCTCCAGTCTCGCCGCGATTATTTTTACTTCTGGTTCCACGGGAACACCTAAAGGCGTTCGCTACACACATGGTATGTTCGACGCGCAAATTTCCCTCGTTCGTAAAACCTATCAAATTCAACCGGGCGAAGTCGATATGGCGATGCTTCCCGTGTTTGGATTATTTAATCCTGCTCTCGGCGTAACGACCGTCACCCCACTCCTCGATCCCTCTCGCCCCGCTGATGCGAATCCCGCACTGCTTGTGTCTGCATTACTCTCAGAGAAAGTAACCTCATCGTTCGGATCGCCCGCCATTTGGGGAAAAATTGCCCAGTACTGCGAAGACCAAAAAATCAGCCTGCCATTGTTGAAACGACTTTTGATTGCGGGTGCACCGGTGTCGATTCCGCTCTTAAAACAACTAAAAAAAATCGCACCGCATTGCCAAATTCACACACCCTACGGCGCCACCGAATGCCTGCCTGTATCGAGCATCGAGTCGCACGAAATTCTCACCGAAACTTTTGCTGAAACACTACGCGGACAAGGAACCTGCGTCGGCAAACCCGTAGCGTCAGTAAGAGTTAAAATTATACAAGAGACGAGCGACGTCATTCGGAATCTTAGCGATGCTACCATTTACGCGCCCAATACAATCGGCGAAATCATTGTCACTGGGCCGAGCGTCACCCATGCCTATGATCATAATCCTGAGGCCACCCTACGGACAAAAATAAACGGTGAGGCCGAGCTCTGGCATCGCATGGGTGATTTAGGAAGATTAGATCACGACGGACAACTCTGGTTCCATGGTCGCTGCATCGAAAAAGTAATCACCGCCAAAAGTATTCTTACCACTGAATCGGTTGAACCAGCGTTTCAACAACATCCTGACGTAGCTCGTTGCGCTCTTATTGGCATTGGCAATGCCCCTAATCAAATCCCGGTTTTAGTCGTCGAACCCAAACCCGATTGTTTTCCTGAGTCTCGTGGTGAAATCATAAAATTCACCGAAAGCCTCTGGGAAATCACTCGCCTCCATCCCATCGCCAACCAAGTTAAGAGAATCGTCTTTCAAGAAAAACTTCCGGTCGACGTCAGACATAACGCCAAAATTCATCGACTACAACTCACCCGCGAATGGAATCAAAAACTTCGCCGAGAAATTAAAAAGCTTTCATGAAAAAACCCTGCGTACTAGTCACTGGTGGCGGCGGTTTCTTGGGCCAAGCCATCGTTGAACGCTGTCTCTTGCGCGGTTACGAGGTGCGCGTGATTGGACGTCAACCCCTGCCGAAGTCCATCGCCGACCAAGTCGATTTTCGTCAGGGAAATCTGCCTGACCAGAAATTCGTGCAAGCGGCCGTTACCGGTTGTGATTACATTTTTCACGTCGCTGCCAAAGCAGGCATTTGGGGAAAATGGGAAGACTACGTAGAATCCAATATCACGGGCACGCATCATTTAATCACGGCGGCCCGAGTGCTTGAAGTTAAAGCCTTTGTTTACACGAGTACACCAAGCGTCGTTTTTACAGGCGGATCTTTCAACGGTGCGAACGAGGAACTTCCCTATGGCAGAAACTGGCTCTGTGCTTATGCGGAAACCAAAGCCGCCGCCGAAAAAATAGTTTTAAAGGCAGCCTCACCCCATTTACGCGTTTGTGCTCTGCGACCCCATTTAATCTGGGGCCCAGGCGATCATCATTTATTTCCAAGAATCATCGCGAGTGCACGCAGTGGAAAACTTAAAATCGTCGGCGACGGAAATAATAAAGTAGACGTGACGCACGTCGACACTGCAGCCAGTGTTCACCTGCAAGCACTTGATGCGCTACTCGACGGAAATGCTAATGGTAAGGCTTATTTTATTTCACAAGGTACTCCCGTAAAACTTTGGGAATTTGTGAATCGTCTACTCGTCGGCGCCGACATCAAACCCGTTACCCAAAGAATTTCGCTACGCAAAGCCTACTTCTTAGGTACAGTTTTGGAAACGATTTGGACGCTGTTTAAACTTAAAGGCGAGCCACCGATGACCCGATTTGTCGCAGTAGAATTAGCCAAGGATCATTGGTTCGATGTTTCGGCAGCACAAAAAGACTTAGGCTTAAAACCCTCACACAATACCTGGACGGCTTTAGACGCCCTCGCCCTGACCTATCGTAAATCAAAATAAGTCTAAGGCTTGCCCTTCTCGATAAATCACTCACCTCTCTCTCATGACTTCGACCGGACTTCAATCTGACAAAACCTTTGTAGTCTTGATGAAGACTTGGTTCGATCAAACCGACGGACTCGGCATTTTGCACCACTCCCATTATGTTCTCATGATGGAGCGGGCTCAGAAAATCTTCTTTGTGAGTTTAATGGGTAAAGACACGATCGACCCCGCGGTCGCGCCTGATGTTTACGTAGTCGTCCGCGATTTACAGGTTCAATACCTGCAACCCATTAAGCCGGAATGCGAAGTAAAAATCATTCAGCGGGTTAAGAAAGTTCGCGCCGCAGGACTGACGGTTGATTTCGAATTTCGCAGTGCCGACCATAGCCTTCTTTATGCTAAAGCTGCACGCACCGTTTGTCGGATGGATGCCATCACGCATCAGCCATCAGAATGGAGCGACGAATTTAGGGCCAAGCACGAAGCCCTGCTCGGTTAGTTTTTTCTGAGCTCTAAACAAATCGGACAAGTTTTGCCGTCGCACCCGCGAGCGGTACAATATTCTCTGCCGTAAAAAATGATTCTTAAGTGCAGTTTGTTCCATTCTTTTTCCGGAAAGACTTTTTTGAGGTCACGTTCAACCTGTTCGACCGATTTACCGACACTCAATTTCCATCTTTTGGCCAATCGATGAATGTGCGTATCCACGGGGAAAGCAGGAACGCCAAAAGCCTGAGCCATCACGACGGAGGCCGTTTTATGTCCGACGCCTGGCAATTCCTCTAACTCTTCAAAAGTCCGAGGCACCCGTCCGTCATGCTTCTCGACAATCAATTTGGCCAAACCCACAAGTGCTTTCGATTTTTGCGGGGCCAGACCTAACTGACGAATGGCCTGATAGACCTGTTCGACTTTTAACATAGCCATCTTTTGGGGCGTGGAGGCCAAACGAAAAAGCGCGGGAGTAACTTCGTTCACTTTCTTGTCGGTACACTGGGCGGATAAGACCACCGCCACCAGCAAGGTAAAGGGGTCAGAGTGATCCAACGGGATGGGGGTTTCCGGATAGAGTTTAGCTAAGTTTTTGGCCACGTAGTTGGCTCGCTCTAAACGGGTCATGGTTAAGCCATAATTCGAAATTAGCCTAAAAGCAAACAACTGATTAAGCCCCCTCCGATGCTTATGACTACCACAGACTTAACTTATAATAAAAAATAGTTTAACAGAGTATTTGCAGAGCAGGCGGTTCGTTTACACTTTCAGTCATGGTTCAGCTCCCGTTTAATCCAGAAAAAATAAATCGGGAGCTTTCACGCCACTACATCCCTGCGAGCGAGACTGATATTCGTTCCATGTTTGCCGCGATTGGACTGAAAGAATTTAACGATCTGTATGCCCACATTCCGGCTACCGTAAAATTTAGTGAGCCCTTAGCGCTGCCCGACGAATTAGAGTACAATCAATTAGCACAACGCATGTCTGATCTTTCTAAAAAGAATCAGATTAAAAAAAGTTTCTTAGGTGACGGATTACAAGTTTATCGAACACACGAAATCGTCCAACACGTTTGTTCGATTCGGAATCTCACCACCTCCTACACCCCGTATCAGCCCGAACGGTCACAGGGCACTCTGATTACGCATTGGCTTTATCAATCGACCTTAGCCCAACTAACAGGATTTGAAGCAGTCAATTCTTCACTCTACGATCGGGCGAGTGCCCTCTTCGAAGCCGCTGTATGCGCCACTCGTCTTTCTGAGGCGGAAGCCAACGTCATCCTCGTCGCCGACAATTTACTTCCATCCGATATCGAAGTTTTAAAAACTCACTGCGCGGAGACTTCGGTACAACTAGATTTTGTTTCTAGTCATTCCGACACCGGTTGCGTTTGCACAAAACAACTCAAAGAAAAGATTTGTGAGCACCAAGGAAAAGTAGCGGCCTTTATATTTCCGCAAATCAATCACCTCGGACTCATTGAAGACGTCGATGCCATTACCGATGTATGCGCCGAACTTAAAGTGCGTTCAATTGCCGTTATTGATCCGATGCTCCTCGCAACCGGTGGATTAAAGGCCCCGAGTCAGTACGGCAAACAAGGGGCGGATATTATTATTGGAGAAGGTCAACATCTTGCCATCGGTGCTAATTTCGGCGGACCAGGCTTGGGAATATTCGCGGTTCGTCATAATGCTGAACACAAAAATGAAGTGCGTGAAACGCCCGGACGATTCGTCGGCAAGGCCAAAGACAATGCCGGACGAGATTGTATCGTGATGGTCATGGCGACCCGCGAACAACACATCCGCAAAGATAAAGCTACTTCAAATATCTGCTCCAACCAGGCCTTTATCGCAACCATCGCGGGTGCGGCTATCCTCGCACGCGGTGAAAATGGTATGGCCCAAAGTTGCGCCCAGGGATTCCAGCTCGCCCACCGGGTCGCTAAAAAACTCGGCGGAATTGCGGGATTAAAAATTTGTTACGCTAAACAGGCGTTTTGGAATGAGTTCAGTTTAATGCTACCCGAGCCAGCCAAGGATGTGATTCAAAAAGGTCGCCAAGCAGGATTGCATGTCGGCGTAGATATTACCGGACGAACCCCCTGTCACTGTTCGCTACTAAAAATTTCCTTCAGCGATATTCAAACCGAAGCTGAAGCCGATGAGTTGGTAACCTTCTTTGAAAAACTTTATGGTAGTTCGAAGTCAGAGGCAGCACTAGCCGATGTACCTTCTCATTTACTTCGTCAACAACCCGTCGAACTTCCTTCCTTCAGCTTAACGGAATTAAAAGATTACTACACCCGACTCGGGGAATTAAATGTTTCGCCCGATACCGGCTGCTTCCCTCTCGGATCCTGTACGATGAAGTACAACCCGCACATCAATGATTGGGCGGCCAACTTACCCGGATTCACCCAACTCCATCCACAGGCACCGCTTGAGGACAGCCAAGGTAGTCTCGAATTATTATGGCAGATCCAAGAATGGTTCAAGGCCATCACGGGTCTACCTGGTATCACCACACAACCTGTCGCTGGTGCCCAAGGCGAACTCGTTGGCATTAAACTTTTTCAAGCCTACCACCAAAAACGCGGAGAGAGTCATCGCGATATTTTACTCATACCATCCAGTGCACACGGTACGAATTTTGCGACGGCAACGACGGCTGGATTTATCAACAAGAAACGGGCGGATGGTGCACCCTCGGGAATCGTTATTTTAAAATCCTCCCCCGATGGTCGCGTCGATCAAAACGATTTTGATTCGAAAATTCGTGAACTCGGTCGGCGTATTGCAGGCATGATGGTCACGAATCCGAATACCTCAGGTGTTTTTGAAACAGACTTCAAAAGAATGGCAGATGCGATTCACGCAGCGGGCGGACTGGTTTACATGGATGGAGCCAATATGAATGCCATCGCAGGCTGGATAAATCTCGAAGCTCTGGGCGTCGACGCCGTCCATAATAATTTACACAAAACTTGGACTGTCCCCCATGGCGGTGGCGGACCTGGCGATGGCATTGTCGGAGTATCCTCACGACTCGTCGATTTCCTGCCAGGCTTCCAAATCGAAAAACAAGGAACACAGTTTATTCCGGTAAAACCCAAATACAGCATTGGATCTTTCCACCGCCACTGGGGCAACTTCGCTCACAAAGTTCGGGTGTACACCTATCTACAGCGCCTCGGACGCGAGGGCGTCACCCGCATGTCTGCGATGTCAGTTCTATCCAGCCGTTACCTCCATTCAAAACTCTCGGGGCACTACCCTTCATTACCGACCGCGGCGGAATCGATTCCCCGTATGCACGAATTTATTATCACGCTTTCAGCCGATGATTTTAAATTAATCGAAACTTCGGGCATTCCTAAACCGAATATTATTAGTCGGGTCGGAAAACTTTTCCTCGATTACGGTTTTCACGCACCGACCGTAGCCTTCCCTGAAGTTTTTGGTTTAATGATTGAGCCGACGGAGTCCTACACCAAGGACGAACTCAATCGCTTTGCGGAAACGGTGATTGAGATTGGTAAACTCATCCGGTCGCACCCACAAGTTCTGCAATCTACTCCACGCTTCACCCCCGTGGATCGCGTGGATGAAGTCGCCGCCAATCGCGGACTCATTCTGAGTGAGCACATCACGGCATTACCTCAGATTAATCCGAATCGCCTCTCTCCTGTCTTACTCAATCAACTTCCCGTCAAAGAAATTAGTGAGAAGATTCTCGCGACTATTTAACTTTGTTCACGCGGTGGGAGTGAGTGAGTAAAATAAGTCCCAAAATAAAAAGTAAGGCGAAAGAAGCGAAGCCGATACGCTCGGCTGAGGTATCATCGGTTGGACTAGCAAAAGCCCAGCCGGCTAACGCACCCAACAAAGGTCCGATGAATGCAGCAAACTTGCCCATCATACTGTAAAAGCCGAAGTAGACGACTTCCCGGCCTAGCGGCACGAGTTCAGCAAAGTAAGAGCGACTCAAGGCCTGCACTCCGCCCTGCACCAATCCCACACCTGCGGCAATCAACCAAACCGACGGGAAAGTGAAATTCAGCAGGGTTAAATTACCGGGTTGAATTTGTGAGCCGAACACTGTGAGAAAAATGTAACCCACTAAAGCAATAGCGATCATCCGGACCGCGCCCCAACGATTTCCCAACCAGCCAAAAATAAGGGCGGCCGGAACGCCGATGATTTGGACGACTAAGAAAGCTTTGATTAAATCCATCTCCCCGAAACCTAAGACTGCCCCAAAGTGAGCCGCCGAAGTTTTCACCGCGTGGAGACCATCAATATATAAAATATAAGCTAATAAAAACCAACGGACTTTGACATCGGCCCAAAGTTCTTTGCTCGTTTGCACGGTGGCATAAAACACTTGGCGGAGTGACAAACTCGGCACATGCGCGGAACGCTCGTCGGGATAAAGTAAAAGGGGGAGTGAGAAAATAAGCCACCAAAGACCCGCCGCTAAATAAATCCAACGTAAAGAGTCGCCCGCAAAGAAACCTAAAGCGAGACAGACTAAAATAATTAAGCCCGCCACGAAGCCCAATGAATAGGCCACTCCGCTAATGAAATGGCGTTGGCCTGGCGGAGCAAAATCCACAATCATGGAATCGTAAAAAGTGCTCGCACAGAAAAAAGCGACGGCGCCTAGTGTATAAAGTAAAGCCGAGTAAAACCACTCGCTGGCCGGGACAAAGGAAAGTCCGCAGGTGAAAATAACGCCGAGGACGACCGACCAACGGAGTGCCCGAAGGCGGAAGTGACCGGTTTCTGCTAACTGACCTAAGAAGGGTGCCACTAAGAATATTAATAAACAGGGAGTGGCCTGACTTAACTTAAAGGTGATCGATTCGGTTTGATGATCTAGACCCTGGCCCCAATAGCGGTGAAACATCTGTGGCCAGATTAGGGCCAGTACGACCATCGCAAAACCCGTATTCGCAAAATCATAGAACGCCCATGTTCCTGCTCGTCGCCAAGAAAAAGGTTTATGGGATGACAATTCCGGCACGGCTTGAATCTGGCACACGCAACAAAATCTACAAACAGTTATTTAGCTTCTAATTGCTTAAATAATTCTACCGCCGACTGTGCACGATTCAGAATATAAACGTGATAGCCAGGTGCACCGCGACTGAGCAGACCCTTAATTTGTCGCACTGCCCAAGAAACACCCACCTGGCGTTGCGCTTCTTCGTCCTCCCCACAGGACTCTAATTCCTTTACCAATAAATCAGGGATTTTAGCCTTACAAAATCCACAGAATCGACGGGCCTGCTTCAAAGATAATACCGGCATAATCCCTGGTAAAATCGGGACGGCAACTCCCGCCGCACGAGCCCGATTCACGAAGTTAAAATAGTCTTCGTTGTCTAAGAAAAGTTGGGTGGTAATAAAATCTGCGCCTGCGGAAACTTTTCCGGCTAAATAACGGATATCCGATAAGTCGTCGGGCGACGAAGGATGTCTTTCGGGGAAACCGGCGACTCCTAAGGCAAAACGATTCGGAAAACTTTCTTTAATCAATTCAACTAGGCCCGAAGCATAGGCAAAACCTTGAGGGTGGGCGATGAATTCGTTTTGACCCTTAGGCGGATCGCCACGCAACGCGAGAATACCTGCAAAGCCGGCAACATCATATTTGCTGATAATTTCTTTTAGCTCTTCCCTACTATGCCCCACACAAGTTAAGTGGGCAATGAGTGGGTAACCGGCTTTAACCAATTGGCTGCCATATTCTAAAACCGTAGAGCGGTCCGAACCACCTGCACCATAAGTAATCGAAGCAAAGTCTACGCCCAGAGGTTTGAGAATTTTTGCCGTTTCCAACATAGATGCACCATCCGACGATGTTTTGGGTGGAAAAAACTCCACCGAAACAGTCGGCCGATGCTTGGCCCGCAAACGGTTAATAAATTCTGCCTTAGGCATATGTATCATCGTATCAAGATATGAAGATGGATGTCAATATCTGGCTATTTATTGGGATTACTATCGGTATTGGCAGGCAATTCCCCAGGCAGAGCGACGTGATAGACCATCACCATCCAACAAAGCATCAGGGGGTAAATGAGGATAATAAAACTCATACTGCCAAAAATTGAGATCAGAATACCCGCGCGCACGGAGAGGGTTTGATTGATCACTAAAAATATAACGGGAAGAATAATGAAAATAATCGAAGCAACATAACCGATGGAAGTAGTACCCGAGTAAAATCCAGCCGAGCGGGTTAAATCCATCTGACACTCACTACAAGCTTTTCGCAAATGAAACCAGGACTCTAGGAGTCCGTATTCACCACAATTGGGACAGCGACACACTAGCCCCCGTGAAATAATTTCACCACGATTAATTTTTAATTCAGGCTCTTCCATGATTACATGCGCTCAACAGGCTCAATCGCTAATAAGCGCAAACCCGTTTCTAAAATCGAACAAGTACGAGCACAGAGCATTAAGCGACGAGCTTTAGTCGCTGCCGGCAACGTTGGATCATTCACTGAATTTGCGGCATAGAAAGTCCCGTAAGCGGCGGCTAACTCATGCAAGTAAGTGCATAAGTGGTGCGGACGAAGGTCCTCGAGGGCGGAATCTAAAGCTGCGGTGAAACCTAAAAGTTTTCGGGCGAGTGAGATTTCCTCGGGCGTTTCTAAATCGGAGGCACCCTCTTCGCCTTGACCTAAAGCGATACCGCTCTTCCTAAAAATTGAACGAACGCGAACCGCAGCATACATGAGATAAGGGGCGGTATTACCTTCAAAGGCTAATAATTTAGACCACGAGAACGAGTAGTCCATCGTGCGATTCGACGCCAAATCGACATAGCGCAGTGCGGCGACTCCGACCCTTTGGGCAATCATGCGACGTTCGGGCTCCGGAATCTCTGGACTTTTTTCAGTGACGGCGGCGTACGCACGTTCGGTGGCCTCATCAATCAGTGACTGCAATCGAACGGGGTCTCCTGATTTTGTTTTAATCGCTTTGCCGTCCTCGCCCAAGATGGTTCCAAACCAAACGTGTCTTAAACGTGGAAGTTTTCTTTGGGTAGAATTAAACCAGCGAGTTCCCGTTCGGAAAAGTTGGTGAAAGTGGTCTTGCTGACGTCCATCGGTTACGTAGACAATTTCTTCGGCTTTAAAATGTTCAGCTCGATAAAGGAGCGTAGCTAAATCAGTCGATGCGTAATTCGAAGAGCCATCTTTCTTTCTTACAATAAAAGGCATCTTTGTTTCGGCGTGACGAGAGAAGCGCGGTTCTTCGTCATCCCAAACGACTAAGGCGCCTTCACTCTCTTCCGCTAATCCACATTTCTGCAGCTCGGTGTAAACTTGATCCACCTTATCGCGGTAAAATGATTCGCCGAGAATAACGTCACTCTTTAGTCCGAATTGATCATAGATACGCTGACAGGCAGCATTGGAAACCTGCACGATTTCCTCCCATAATTTAAGGTTTTCAGCGTCTCCGGTTTGTAATTTAGCAAGTTCTGCACGAGCTGCATCCATTGCCGCAGGATCCGCCTTGGTTTGTACACTACCCTCTTTATACAATCGCTCAAGGTCTTCGAGCGCGGTCGGGCTTTTAGCATCGAGTTTAAATCCCGAGCGACGAATCGCTAAAATAAGAATTCCGAAATTCGTACCCCAATCTCCAATATGATTATCGCGAATTAATTCCGCTCCACAAAATTCAATTAAACGTGCCACCGCTTCGCCGATGACGATAGGACGTAAGTGTCCGACATGCATTTGCTTGGCGGTATTGGGCGAGGGGTAATCAATCACTACTTTTTTACCGCCCATAATTTTCGCCGCACCTGCACGCCACTTAGATTCGTCGCGATATTCTTTTAACCAAGCGCCGAGCGCAATCGGGGTAAGTTTAAAATTAATGAAGCCTGGACCAGCGACTTCAGCCACAATGAGACTTTCGTCTAACTCTCCGGATGCACGCACCACTTCAAGTAATGAAGTAGCGAGGGCACGAGGGTTTTGCTTCACTCTTTTAGCGGCGGCCAAAACTCCATTGGCTTGGAAGTCGGCGTGCCGGGGATCGGAGGGGCGCAATTCAGGGTCGAAATGAGAATCAAGACCAGCGACCTGCGGTGCTACCTTACGGAGCAAAGCATCAAGTTCACGTGCTGGATTAAACCAAACTGGCATATAAATAGGGGTAGTCTACCACCCGAGTTCGGCAAGCGAAGAAGCAATCTTATGCGGACACGCTTGCCTCCTTGCCACGAACCTTAAGTTTGTGGCTATGTCCACAACTTTTACCCTCGTCAAAGACTGCACCACAACCCTGATTCCAGCGGGCGACACTGTGATTCTCGAGAAAGGCACCACGGTGACGGTCACTCAAGCGCTGGGTAATTCGATTACCGTTCGGACCAACCTCGGACTCTTTCGAATTAATGAAAATGATATTTCAGCATTAGGCCCAGAAGGGAAAAATTTATTAAAACCAGATTCTCAAAAATCTACCGAAGGTCCGCTCAATGATGAAATGATTTGGACAGCTTTACGCGGATGCTTTGATCCAGAAATTCCGATTAACATTGTCGACCTTGGACTTATTTATGACCTCGATATAGCCGACGGAACTCAGGGTGGAAAAATAGTGAATGTTAAAATGACTTTAACCGCACAAGGCTGTGGTATGGGTCCAGTCATCGCCGCTGACGCCAAAGCAAAAATTGAATTACTATCTGGCGTCGAATCCGCCGAAGTATCGATTGTGTGGGATCCCATTTGGAATCCGCGAATGATTTCCGAAGCGGGACGTAAAGAATTAGGCTTAGAATGATCGAGGCCAAGACACTAGGTAAGGGAATTTATTTTCACGTACCCTTCTGTGCGTCGACCTGTGATTTTTGTGCGTTCTATCAAGAGCAACCCAAACGTGGCGACATCGACCGCTATCTGGATGCGATGGAGCAAGAGTGTGAGTTGATGCCGAGTGGCCCCGTAAATACAGCCTTTTGGGGCGGAGGCACCCCGGGTTTACTTCCCGCCGAAGATTTATTTCTTCTCGGAAGAACGATGGTCCGCGCAGGTGGCAAGCCCAAGGAATGGTCAGTGGAACTAGCTCCTTCATCAGTCCGTGCAGATAAATTAGCGGCGCTCAAAGAAGCGGGCGTCACCCGTGTATCCTTAGGCGTACAAAGTTTTGATGACGTCACACTCGATACACTTGGAAGACGCCATTCTCCTAAACAAATCATGGAGGCTTGGAAATTAATTGAGGAGGCAAAATTTCAGAGTCGAAATCTTGATCTTATTTTTGGCATTCCCGGACAGGATGATCAACGTTGGCTGGAAGACTTAACCAGAGTGATTGAGTTAAAGCCTGATCATATTTCCACCTACTGCTTAACCTTCGAAGAAGACACGGCGATGTTTGTTAAGATGAGTCAGGGCAAAGTAAAAATCGATAAAGACTTAGAATCCTTTCTCTATCGAAAAACTTGGGAGAAATTAGAGGGCGAAGGATATGCTCAATATGAAATTTCTAATTTTGCGAAACCCGGACATCAATGTGAGCACAACCTGATTACTTGGCATATGGGTGATTGGCTCGGCTACGGACCATCGGCCTCCTCTCAGTGGAACCAGCAGCGATGGACCAACCCAGCAAACCTTGAAGGCTGGCTTAAAGGCATCGAAGCCAGACAGCCCGTACGCGAGCAAACCAAGAATCTAAAAAATCACGATTTATTGGCCGATTCAATTATTTTTGGACTGCGACTGAATTCCGGAATTTCGCCTTTTGCATTAGCTCAACGTTTTCAAACCGAACTACCTAAAAGTATTTCCATTCTATTTGCGGATCTCGTTGAAGAAGGGCTCATGGAACTACACGGAGAGTTTTTCAAACTCACCGGTGAAGGTAGACTTCGCGCCGATGCGATCGGCGTGGAGGTGTTAGAGAAATTTGATTAAGCCTTATTTTGAGAGGCCACAATAGCATCCCATAATTTAATGCGGGACTCAATAGCCCCTAAAGCGGCCGCTCCGGCTTCATCCCATTTAGTTTCGTCATTGCCGCAAACCAACTCAACCATGCGCAGGGAGATGGCACCGTGATGACCGCCGTCGACTTCGATATGGCGCTCTAAATAATACTTAAACGTATCTAATTTACCAGCGTGCTCCTGACTAAGCTTAACGACTAGTTCATGAAACATATCGGGGATTAAATCTTCGCGGCCAAAAGTAAAAGCGGAGGCCACTTCATGTAATTTTCCTTGGGTAGCTAAATTAAAAGTGTGAGCAGAAAACTCAGCAGCTCCTGCGGGGACGCCAGATAATTTTAAGGCCTCAGCAGTCGTAGATTTACGTTTTACACTTTCGAGCGCCGCGAGGATTGACTTCGTAGATGAGCCTGCCTGATTCATGGCCCGTAAATAAAGTTCGAAGTGGCTAATGCGGGTGCCACTGGGATCCACGTCGGATTCCTCCCCGCAGACAATTTCGTTAATTAAAAATCGCACTTCGGCATCGCCCACGGGAACCCAAGGTAAGTCGATGCAGGTTAAATCACGCTGCAGTCGCTTTAATAAGGACATAAAATCCCAAACGGCAAAGGCGTGAAACTGCATAAAGTTTTGGATATCACTCAACGTGCCCATGTGTGCGTAGAGGGCATGCTTCAGTAAACGTTTGCGAGCGGGGGCGATACGTTGGCGAATATCAGCAAGACTTTTCATACTTCAGTAAATTACGAAAAATAATTAAGTGGCAACTATCGGCCTCGGTTATTTTGATTTTATTTGTCGAAGGGCCTCGTAAGTCGCGATTCCACAGGCCGTTGATAAATTCAGTGACCTTAGAGATTCATTTAAATGAGGTATTTTGGTGGAGCGTTCGGGACCAAACCAAGCGTGGACCTCGGCGGGCGCACCTGATCCCTCATTTCCAAAAACCAAACCATCACCTAACTCAAATTTTACGTCCCAGATTCCCTGTTTAGCTTTAGTCGTAAAAAGCCATAGGCGTTCAGGACGGTCAGGCGAGGCGAGAAACGCCGCCCAGTTATCATGATGACGTACATCTAACTCGTGCCAATAATCCATACCCGCACGGCGCAGCTGTTTATCTTCTAGAGAAAAACCCAGCGGATGAATTAAGTGCAGACGACAATCCGTGACAGCGCAGAGGCGTCCGATGTTGCCCGTGTTCGGAGGAATTTCCGGACAGATTAAAACGATGTGCAAGGGAGGCTTCACCGGCGGCTGCGCATCGCGCGTGAGATCTCACGCTTCGCATCTCTTTCTTTAATATCTTGGCGGCGGTCGTGTTGTTTTTTACCTTTGCCAATCGCGATTAAACATTTCGCCAAGCCGTGTTTAAAATAAATTTTTAGTGGAATGATAGTCGAGCCGCCGGAACGAACCTCTTCCGTAATACGGGCCACTTCGACGGCCTTTAATAAAAGTTTTCGGGTACGATAAGGGTCATGATTGTTGTGATTACCAAAATCATATTCCGCAATGTGTGCGTGAAAAAGTACCGGGCCCTTCGGAGTGAGACGGACAAAAGAGTCAGCGATGTTGGCACGACCCAAACGGAGAGACTTTACTTCAGTGCCCAGCAAAACCAGACCCGCTTCAAAAGTCTGTCCAATGAAGTAGTCACGTCCCGCCTTCGGGTTATTAACCTCGGGCAACGACTGTTCTTTTCGGGCGGACATAGGTTAGTGGATAAAATAACCGCTCAACCCCGTCCTCCCTAAGCAAAGAAGATTAGGACTGAACTTGATCTTCAGGAGCGAAGTTCCAAGTAATCTTATCTTCGATAATTTCACGAAGGGCGATATCTTCAGGCGAAAGGGTTTCATAGAGATCGCCCCCTAATAAATGCTTATACTTGGCTGGTGCACCTTGTTGGCGCTCGGCAGTGGCACGGAGCTGTTTCACACGGCGTGAGACAACATTAATTAAAATATTGGGATCAGTAATCTTCTTTTTAGCTTCCATCAAATAGTCGTCGCGCATGGTATGTTTTCTGTTGAGAGAACCCCGAAACCTAGGGCTACACCCCCCTCTGGCAAGCGTTTTAAGGGAGAAATTGGCTTTGCCCTATTCAAATTAATCTAAATATGTTAATTAAACCCTATGCAACCGCCTCAAAACTACGGTGAATCGATGAAATCCAAAGGTGGCTTCGGTCGATTAATCAACGCACTTTTCTACACCTGGGATGGACTGAAGGCCGCCGCTCAACACGAAGAAGCTTTCAAACAAGAACTCATCGTCGTCATTCCTCTTTCCATCGTTGCTTGGTTTATTCCCGTATCGGCAGTCGAACGTGCCCTTCTCTTTTCCGTTCTGCAAATGATTCTCATCGTAGAATTAATCAACTCAGCGATTGAGGCGAACACCGACCACATTTCTCTCGATCGTCACCCATTGGCGAAACGCGCTAAAGACATGGGTAGCGCTGCTGTCTTCCTCACCATTCTTTCTGCCATGGCCATTTGGGTTGGAGTACTCTGGCGCAATGACATCATTCAGAAATTATTTTCAAAATAATGAACGCGGCTTAGTCGCCCAATAAAAAACCCCGCACATGGCGGGGTTTTTTATTAAGCCTATCTTTTAAATTAGGCCTTGGTTACTAAACCAGCTTTGAGCGCTTTAACCGAAACCCATTGACGTTTCACCGAACCGTTAGGTTGGAGAACGCGAATGCGTTGAACATTGGGGCGGAAGACACGCTTCGTTTGTTTAACGAGCTGGAAGCCGATACCAC
The DNA here is from genome assembly GCA_040398005.1 of Opitutales bacterium. Classification (GTDB taxonomy): domain Bacteria; phylum Verrucomicrobiota; class Verrucomicrobiia; order Opitutales; family UBA953; genus UBA953. The sequence continues at coordinate 39,792 of JBBAUX010000002.1, read as the reverse complement.
CACTCTTCTTGGATTGACCACGGTGGATGATTCGACGGCCCTTGACGGGGCGCTTGCCGGTGACGCTGCAGATACGGGACATAGTAGTTTTGTTCTCCTTGGAAGGTCGTAGCAAATAAGTGAGGTGCCGATTGGCAAGCGGTAATTAAGTCCGACGCAAAGCACGGTCTAAACCGCTTAAACCTTCAGAAAACTCACTAGATTTGCGCAAAAGGCTCAGAATAACCGAGGGCGTGTTAGAGGACATGCCATAAAAATAACCTGGATGAGCCCAAACCCCCTCATCTAAGGCGTTGAGCAATAAGTATTCTTCCGAAACCCCGGGAGGTAAACCGAGGATCGCCATCCATCCCGCCGGACGAGGCAAAACAGTGCAAGCGTGCCCCGATGTGACGACCCAGTCTTTTAAAATTTGTTGGTTCTCACTCACGCGTGTTCGGATGGCTGCGCGAATCGGTTCGGCTCGGCGAAGTAAATCGGGCAGAGCTAATTGCGCAGGGGTGTTTACTGAAAGAAAAGCATCGGCGATGTGTTCGAGGCGACGACAAGATTCCTGTACTGTGTCGGTCGGGCCCGAGACAATAATCCAACCTACTTTTAATTGAGGAGCGACGGCGACTTTTGAAAGTCCACTTAACACATAAAGAGCCACTTGAGTTTCTCCCACCCAAGTACCCGGTGAACTCACACCTTCGGCTGGATAATCTAAAAATACTTCGTCACAAATAACCGCTAAACTATTTTTTAAAGCGAAGTTGCGAAGGATGTCACGATCACGTCGACTCACAAAAGCCCCGGTGGGATTAGACGGATTGATACAAACAATCGCCCGTGTTTGTCGGCTCGCTGTCAGACTCGCCAAATCAATCACCCACTCACCGGCGAGTTGTACTAATCTATACGGCCTCAGTGTAACGCCCTCCAATGCGGCAATCACTTCTAATAATGGATAGGCAGGCTCGGGTACTAAAATTTCATCACCTGGATTACATAATAATTTAAATAACCAACTATAACCTTCACTGGTACTGGCAGATAAAAATATGCGGTCGGGCGTGAGGCGTGTTCCGCGAGCGAGATAATAATCTGCAATCGCCGTACGAGCGACCGTCAGCCCACGCGCATCGGGATCTTGTCGCTGAATTCCATCGCGGCGAAGCAAGGTGCCTAATTCTAAGACGGACCAACCAAATCCTGCCGTAGCGGGATTTACATCAGCCAAATCGAGTGTCGGCAAACCAGCGGTTCGGCGACGTTCCCGCGCCTTGCTTAAGGCGTTTGAATCATCTGCAAAAGAGAGTCGGGAACTGAACATGGCCCATCCAACCCTAAGTTTGCCACCGGAGCAAGTGGAAGAAAATCGGGTTGAAGTTAAGCCCCGACGGTTCAATCCTCTCGCTATGTCCCAGCAAGTCCTCAAGCCCCGTGTCCGTGGATTTATTTGCATCACCTCACACCCCGAAGGTTGTGCCGCCCATGTGCGTGAGCAAATCAGCTACGTAAAATCACGTAAGCCGCTCCAAGGCGGACCCAAGTCAGTCCTCGTGATCGGCTCTTCGACTGGCTACGGCTTATCTTCACGTGTCGCGGCCGCTTTCGGTTCAGGCGCCGCCACCCTCGGAGTATTTTTTGAACGTAATGGCGAAGGTGATAAACCTGGCAGCCCCGGTTGGTACAACACTGCAGGTTTTCACGCCGAAGCCAAAAAGGCCGGACTCAAAGCATTCTCAATTAATGGTGATGCGTTTTCGGCGGAAATAAAAAGTCAGGTCATCGAGACGATTAAAAAGAAAATGCCGAACGGGAAAATCGATTTGGTAATTTATTCTTTAGCTTCACCTCGGCGCACTGCCCCTGATGGCGTGACTTACAAATCGACACTCAAGCCAACGGGCGCACCCTTTCACGCCAAGAATTTAGATACCGACCGTAAAGTAGTAAACGAGGTCACACTCGAAACCGCTAACGCTGAAGAAATTTTAAATACCGTTAAAGTCATGGGCGGAGAAGACTGGGAAATCTGGATGCATCAACTCGACCAAGCTGGGGTGATCGCCGAGGGCTGCCAATCCGTTGCCTATTCATATATTGGACCACAAGTCACTTGGCCGATTTACAAAGACGGAACCATTGGCAAAGCCAAAGAAGACCTCGAACGTGCTGGCGAAAAAATTGATAACCTGATGAAGCTCCATCGCGGTCGGGCCTTTGTTTCGGTCAACAAAGCCGTCGTCACTCAAGCCAGCTCAGCTATTCCGGTGGTCCCCCTTTATGTTTCTCTGCTTTTCAAAATTATGAAAGCAAAGGGAAATCACGAGGGCTGCATTGAACAAATTCAGCGTCTCTACGAAAAACAAATGTATAACGGTGAGTGCTTGAACTTTGATGAAAAAGGTCGCGTACGTATTGATGACCTAGAAATGCTGCCCGAGATTCAAAAAGCGGTGTTTGATATTTGGCCTAAGGTTACCACCGAAACCTTTGATCAATACGGTGACTTTGCTGGCTACCAATCTGACTTCCTCAAAAACTTTGGCTTCGGACTCACCGGAGTTGATTACGATACTCCCACCGAAGTAGAACGCCCGATTGAGGATGCCTAAGTGACTAAAATTTTCTCCATCGCGAATCAAAAAGGCGGCGTCGGCAAAACCACGACCGCGGTTAATCTGGCTGCCGGTCTTGCCAAAACCAGTATCCCCACCCTGCTCATCGATCTTGATGCTCAAGCTAATGCCACGAGTGCACTGGGTATTGAAAAAATTGAGGGTCGTTCCCTTTACAAAGTGCTGCACGGCGAAGCCAAAGCAGAAGACATGATTGTTAATACCTCGACCGAGAAGCTGGATTTAATTCCTTCGGAAGTAGATTTAGCTGCCATCGAATCGGAGCTGGCTCAGTCAGAAAATTATTTATCGCGATTATCCAGCGCCCTGCAGCCGATTATCGATTCCAAAAAATACGCTGTCATTATTATCGATTGTCCACCAGCCCTGGGAATGCTCTCGATGAATGCCCTGCGCGCGTCGGACCATCTTCTAGTTGCCCTGCAAACAGAATATTTAGCGATGGAAGGTCTTGGGCAAATTCTCGGCGTGGTTGATCAACTCAAACAAGCCGATGCGACCTCGAAACTCACGGTGGGCGGAATCTTACTCACGATGTATGATGTGCGTACCAATCTTTCACGCCAAGTGGTCGAAGAAGTTAAAACCCATTTCCCTCAGTTACTTTTAAAGACGATGATACCTCGGACGATTCGACTCTCCGAGTGCCCCAGCCACGGTAAAACCATTTTCCAGTACGACGCCCATTCACCGGGAGCGGTCGCTTACGCAGCCTTGGCGAAGGAATTCATCGCTCGGTTTAACTTAAAGTAAAACAATCAGCAGTTCGGTTTGACCTACCTTCACGGTCACTCTGGATAGAACCATGAAAGTGGCGTCACACCGAGCCTTTACGGGCGTACCTTCGTACGCTTGGCCGGCTTGTGCCTTTTCTGAAAGCAATAATCACTCTGTCATTGTTATACTCGCCTCAAATTTAGGCGCGGCGGAAACCTTAGTCGAAGAAACTACCCAACTGCTGCAAATTCTCAAAGGCATAAAAGCAACCGCAAAGACATTAACGGAATCGGATGCCGTGGTTCCGGTCTTTGAAGCCGATTGTGATTTGTTAGGCGTGCTGACCGCCATTCGTCATGGAAGTCATACTCCCGAAAATCCTCTACTCATTGCGTGTACACCAGGATCCATCACGCGGTTAGCACCTTCTGCTACTGAATCCGATAAGAAGGAATTAATTATTCGAAAAGGTGAGCGCATTTCACTTCGCGAGGTTGCTGAAAAACTGGCGGCTCATTTTGGTTACGCCCACGAATCACTTTGTGAGCAGCCTGGCGAATACGCCCTGCGTGGCGGGATTCTCGATGTCTACCCGATCAATGGACAAATGCCGGTGCGGATTGATTTATTTGGTGATGTGGTGGAGTCGCTTCGACCCTTTGATCCATCGACCCAGAAAAGCGAAGGTGAGATTAACAGCGTCGTGATTTGTGCACCGCGCGAGGACAGTTCCACGCCATTCGACTCGCCGTTTTTTACCCACCTGCCTGCGCAAAGTTTAGTCATCGGAATCAATCAGGTTTTTTCGGACCTCATCTGCGCACCTTTGGTTAAGAGCTCACCCGCGCTCTTAGCGTTAGAAGAAACCGATGAAGTTGAAGCGGGGTGGGAAGTTCATAATATTGAATGTGCACCCGCGGAATCGCTTTTAATTGGTAAGTCAACTGACTCCACCCAAACACGAATCGATTTATTAAAACAAGTAAGTAGCCTCACTCGCAAAGACATGGTTTGCCTTTTAACCGGCGACACTCCGGGCTCCACCGAACGGATTGAAGCCGATGCAAAATCTTTAGACTTAGCTAAATTCAAACCACAAATTTTATCTGCGCGCTTCAGCGGAGGCGTCATCATTAAATCGGGCTCACTCGCGGGAGTGTTAAGCAAAGGATTGATTTTATTGACCGAGCGCGAGCTCTTCGGTCGAAAAAAACGCCCGCTCGCCAGTCTTCCGCGAAGACGAACCGCCATTCAAGCAGCGGTCGGTCGAGCCTTAGATTTTGGCGAAATCGTCAACGGCGATGCCCTCGTTCACGCGACTCAAGGTATTTGTTTATTTCGCGGAATCAAACCCTTCGAAAATCGTGGACGCATTGAAGATTATATTTCCCTGGAATTTGCGAACAAAGCACAACTCCACCTCCCACTCCGTGAGTCACATTTAATTTCTCGTTATGTGGGCATGGGTAATGCCGCACCCAAACTTTCCAAGTTAGGTGGCGGCAGTTGGGAACGTTCCCGCAAGGCTGTAGAAAAAGCTACCGCAGATTTGGCGGCACAACTTTTAGCACTTCAGGCCGAGCGTTCAACTAAGCCAGGCATTGTGCATCCACGGGATGATGAGAATTCTTGGATGGGGGAATTTGAACGTTCTTTCCCACACCAAGAAACGCCTGATCAATCTAAAGCCATTAAGGAAACTAAGGCTGATATGGAGCGATCCACCCCGATGGATCGATTAATCAGTGGGGACGTGGGCTTTGGCAAAACTGAGGTCGCCCTGCGCGCTGCCTTTAAGTGCGTAGTGGGTGGACGACAAGTAGCCATCCTCGCACCGACCACGGTACTTGCACAACAACACTACGAAACATTTCGTGAACGTTTAAGCCGTTGGCCAGTGAGCGTTGATTTGCTCAGTGGGTTTAGAACTACGAAAGAAAAAGCGCAGGTTCGCGAGCGAGCAAATTTAGGGCTCGTCGATATCGTCGTTGGCACTCACGCCCTGCTCTCTGATGGCACAAATTTTTCAAAATTAGGACTGGTGATTATCGATGAAGAACATCGCTTCGGTGTCGTTCATAAAGAAAAACTAAAAAGATTGCGCACCGAAGTCGATGTGCTCGCCATGAGTGCGACCCCGATTCCGCGAACCCTTTATTTAGCTCTGCTCGGAGCGCGAGATTTGAGCGTCATTGAAACTCCACCGCGCGAACGTCTACCCATCCGAACCCTCGTAAAAAGCTACGATGAAAAAACTGTGCGCGATGCCGTGCTGGCGGAGTTAAGTCGCGGCGGACAGGTCTTCTATCTGCATAATCGGGTAGAGACCATTCAGGCAGTAGCCGAGCGACTAAAATCCTTAATTCCAAAGGCCAAAATCGTTGTCGGACACGGCCAAATGGGCGCTGGGCAACTGGAAGAAACCATGGCGGCCTTCGTCGCCGGCGAATTCGATGTCCTCGTTTGCACCACCATTATTGAAACCGGATTAGATATTCCTAACTGTAACACGCTCATCATCGAAGGGGCTGATCGCTTTGGGTTAGCTCAACTTTATCAATTGCGCGGACGCATTGGTCGATTCAATCGACAGGCTTATGCCTATTTATTTTTACACCGACATTCTGAATTAGTGGAAAGTGCCCGACGCCGACTTTCGGCCATCCGCCAGTACAATCAACTCGGAGCGGGCTTTCGGATTGCTATGCGTGATCTCGAGTTACGCGGTGCCGGAAATATTTTAGGGGCTGAACAAAGCGGACATATCGCCCTCGTTGGCTTTGAACTCTATTGTCAATTGCTCCGCCGGAGTGTCGCTAAAATTAAGGGCGAGAAAGTCGGCTGGGCGGAGCGCTGTGAAATTAATTGTGATTTTATTTCTCATGCTGATGTCATTCAGAACGAGAACTACGGAAACTCGGACGAGAGCGGCCTTCTCACGGCGACCCTGCCCGGGGCATGGATACCGGAAACGCGCCTGAGAATTGAAGCCTTTCGGAAAATTGCCCTCGCCAATCATCTTGATGAATTAAAAGAAATCCGAGCACAGCTCCTTGACCGCTATGGACGTCTGCCCCCGGAGGCAGATGCCTTGCTCAAGATTACCGAGATTCGTTGCTTAGCCGAAATCAAAGGGGTTACATCGATTACAACGGAAGACGCCACTCTGCGTTGCAAACAAGTGGTTCTGGGCGGAAAAAGCGAACTGATCTTAATTGGAAATCGCTTTCCCCGCTTGACCGCAAGGGAGCCCCTACGGAAACTCACAGAAATTCGCAGTTTCCTCTCGCGACTCTCCTCACCTTCTAGTTCATGAAAATTTCCACACTCTTTTTTCTGCTCTTCGTTTTTGGGGTAAACCTTGGCGCTGCCGAAAATAGTCCCGCCGCGACACCGACTCCTGCGGTTAAAGAAAAAAGCTTAGAAGAAATTGCCGCGCAGCGTTGGACCGAAATGAACACGGAAAGAATTGCGGCGAGTGCGGATGGACAGCCAGTAACTCTTTCGGAAATTCGTCAACAAATCACCCCCTTCCTCAAAGAAATTAGAACTAAGACTGGAAATGATAATGATTTCAATAAAGCGATTGATGATCTCGCAGGCGAAATCTTAAATCAGATTGCCGATCGTCAGTTGGTGATTGCTGACTTTAAAAATAGCATGGGAAAAATTCCTGCTAGTTACGTTGATTCCGATATTGAGGACACGGTACGAAGAGATTTTGGGGGAGATCGCAATCGATTCGTGGCTGCACTCCGCGCGCAGGGCCTCACTCCCTTAAGTTATCGCAAACAAATTGAGGACCGCATCACTTTTGAATACATGATTGGACAGGTCCGTCGCAGTGCAATCAACGTGGGCCCGGGCCGTATTTTAGAATACTTCGATAAACACCAAGCGGAGTTTACTCATAAAGAAGTTATTAATTTTCGCCAAATCACAATCAATCAAGGGGCGGCCGAAAGTGCCACCGAAGCGAAAAATCGCGCCGATGCTTGGGCTTTGGCGTTGAATGACCCCAGCAAAATCGCGCCAACCTTGGCCCAGTATAAAATCAGTCCACGCACCAAAGCGACCCCGAGTACCTTTACCGAGATTGCGGAATTAGTGAGCGAAGACGACTATGCGAGCAAAGGCGGAAACGTCGGCTGGAAATCTCTCGATGAATTAAATGAACGCGTCGTTACGGAATTAAAGAAACTGAAAGACGGTGAAATTTCTGGTTGTTTACAGTTTGATTTACCGGGCGGAAAATCTGTTTGGTTCATTTTAAAACGGGAAGGCTATAAACCAGCAGGCCCTGACACTTTAGATGATCCATTAGTTCGTGATATCATCGAAAATCGCGTTCGTGCCGAAGCGATGAAATCCGCCGTTGATGAGTGGTTAAAAGAATTACGGGCCAAAAATCACGTTGAGGTAAAATGACGGAAGACTCTCCAGCTTATCGCTGCCGAGCTTTTCCGGAGCGAGCAGCTGGGGTGCTTCTTCATCTCACTGCCCTGCCCGGCCCAGGTCCCGTCGGATGCTTGGGCGCAGAGGCGAGGCACTTTATAGATTTTCTGTCTCAGGCGGGTTTTACCTGGTGGCAGATTTGTCCACTGGGCCCCACGGGGTATGGCGATTCGCCCTATCAAGCCCTCTCGGTATTCGCCGGAAACCCTTATTTATTAGACTTAAATGATTTAAGCAAAAGAGGACTACTGACCGACATCGAAGTTAAAACCCAGCAACGCGGAGATGAAACTTCAGTTAACTATGGCAGACTCTGGGAAGAGCTACGTCCGTTACTCGCACTGGCTGCAGAGCGCGGCGTAAAACTTTATCAAAATAATCACGCATTCATTTCATTCTGTCAGCGTGAGCATCACTGGTTGGTCGATTGGTGTAATTTTTCGGCACTCCGCGAACAAAATCTTTTTACCAGCCCCGAGCACTGGAAAATTAAGGAGATTGATTCGTCGTTAGCGCAAGGCGCTGCCGTGCTCCAATTTATTTTCTCGGAGCAGTGGAGTGAACTTAAAAAGTACGCCGCTAAGCACGGTATAAAATTATTAGGCGATGAGCCGATTTATGTTTCAGATGACGGCTGCGATCGGTGGGCTCATCCTGAACTCTTCCAATTAAACGAGCACGGAAAACCAGCCTTTGTTGCGGGCGTGCCGCCGGATTATTTTTCGGAGGATGGACAACTCTGGGGCAATCCACTCTATGATTGGGCACGTCATGCGGCTAATGGATTTCAGTGGTGGCGAGCCAGAGTCCATCACGACCTCAATTTATTTGAGGCCGTAAGAATTGATCATTTTCGAGGGATACATGATTATTGGCGCGTGCCGGCGCAGGCGAAAAATGCACGCGACGGACAATGGTGTGCGGGGCCGGATGTCGATTTCATCAAAGCACTGGGCGATTTACCACTGGTCGCAGAAGATCTTGGATTACTATCACCCGGCGTTGAAATTCTTCGTCTAAAATCAAAACTCCCTGGCATGTCGGTCATTCAATTCGGTTTTAGTGAGATTGAAGGAAATCCCCATCACCCAGAAAATATTACGGCCGACCGCGTGGTTTACACCGGCACCCATGATAATGACACGCTCAAAGGTTGGCTGAAAAATTGTCCCGAGAAAGAACGGGCACACTTGAATCCCTTTATCGAAAATTCCGCGAACCCCCTTTCGACACTCATTACCATTGCCTTAGATTCTGACGCCATTTGTGCCATCATCCCTGCTCAAGATTTATTAGAGTTAGGTAGCGAAAGCCGATTCAATACTCCGGGGCACGCCCAAGGTAACTGGAGCTGGAGAATGAATGATCAAGATTTAGTGAATCTATTTACGCAGGTAGAAAACTGGCAGTTACGATTAGCTAAATCCGAACGTACTAGCGTGTAAGGCGACGGTATTTCGGGCGACGCGGGGTGTCCGAATCTACGCCCAAACGACGGCGACGATCTTCTAAGTAATCGCCGTAATTGCCTTCGTGCCAGACGACTTTTCCATCGTCTTCAAAGGCTAAAATGTGCGTGGCCACCCGATCTAGGAACCAGCGATCGTGAGAAATCACGACAACGCATCCTGCGAAACCTTCGAGGGCATCTTCGAGGGCTCGGATGGTATTGACGTCTAAATCATTGGTCGGCTCATCCAGCAAAATCACATTACCTCCTGATTTAATTAAGCGAGCTAAGTGAATACGGTTACGTTCACCGCCAGACATTAGGCCGACTTTTCTTTGTTGAACATCGCCGGTAAAACCAAAACGTGCAGCGTAAGCGCGAGCAGGAACTAAAATTTTTCCGAGGTGTACCATTTCTTGTCCGTCGGAAATAACTTCCCAGACAGGCTTATCAGCGGGCAACGCATCGCGTGTTTGATCGACGAGGGCTAGCTTAACCGTATCGCCCACCGTAATCGTACCGCGGTCAGGTTTTTCTTGTCCGGTGATTAAACGAAAGAGGGTTGTTTTACCCACGCCATTGGGTCCGATAATTCCAACAATGCCACCAGCGGGTAGAGTGAAATTTAAATCTTCGAATAAAATTCGGTCGCCGTAGGATTTCATTAAACCCTTTGCATCAATGACAGCTCCGCCTAAACGCGGACCAGGAGGAATCCAGATTTCGGCATTCTTTTCAATCTGTACTTGGTCTTGCGTGAGCATCTGCTCGTAAGATCGCAAGCGGGCTTTGTTTTTAGCCACACGAGCCTTAGGTGACGAACCAGCCCATTCTCTTTCTCTCTCCATCGTACGCTGACGAGCGCTCGAAGTTTTTTCTTCGGTGGCGAGACGAATACGTTTTTGTTCAAGCCAGGATGAATAATTCCCCTTCCACGGAACGCCACGTCCACGATCCAATTCTAAAATCCAGCCGGCCACATTATCTAAAAAATATCGATCGTGCGTAATTGCAATCACCGTGCCTTTATAATTTTTTAAATGACGTTCGAGCCAGGCAACCGTATCGGCATCGAGGTGATTAGTCGGCTCATCGAGCAGCAAAACATCAGGCTCCATTAATAATAAACGGCACAAGGCAACGCGTCTCTTTTCGCCGCCCGACAAACTGGAGACGACGGCTTCGGCAGGGGGACAGCGAAGGGCCTCCATCGCCATCTCAATTCGAGCGTCGAGATCCCAGCCGCCGCGCGTATCGAGAATCGCTTGGATCTCCGCTTGGCGGGCGAGAATTTTTTCCTGCTCCTTGGCATCATCGGTTTCCGACACCTTAACAAAAGTATCATCGTATTCTTCGAGTAAACCTTTCATCTCCAGCACGGCTTCTTTTACATTTTCGGCGACGGTTTTATCTTCGGCGAGGCGGGGCTCTTGCGCGAGATAGCCGACGGTGTATCCGGGAACTCGATTAATTTCTCCGTCAAATTCCTTATCCTCGCCGGCCATAATTTTTAGTAAGGTTGATTTGCCTGAGCCGTTTAAACCCAACACCCCAATCTTTGCTCCCCAAAAATAAGAAAGTGAAATATCGCGAAAGACAGGTTTCTTCTCAAAATGCTTGGTCACACCCGTCATCGTGAAAATTACTTTTTCGTCAGCCATAGACAGATAAGTTCAACCCAAGTGAACCTTGGGGCAAGCGGAACTAGACCATTCCACCCACGAAAACTTACCAAAAAGGGGATTTAACATCGCTTGACACTGGGTGCCCTCTTTATAATAAACATAAGACAGTCACCTTTCATTGAGGTGGGTCCATTCGGGCCCGCTTTTTTTGTCCCTAAAATTTCCAACACACCACCACATCCATGAGCGTAGATATCAAACCTTATCTCCAATACCTCGAAAAAGAGAAGCACATCCCGAAGAGTGAAGCCTGCGAGTTCATCACCGAGGCGATTAAAGCTTCCGTCGAGAAATCCAACCTCGCTGGTCAAAAAATCGAGGTCGTGGCCAATCCCGACACCGGCAAGCTCGACGCTTACGCCGTATTCATGGTTACAGACGCCGTTTCCGACCCCCTCCGTGAGATGAATCCGGTCATGGCCATCACTCTCGACGTCTACGCTCGCGTGGGCGACGAAGTGCGCCGCCCGATCGATGTTTCCGAACTCGGACGCATTGCTGCTAAGACCACTCAACAATTATTAAATCAAAAATTCCGTAAAATTGAAAAAGACCAAGTCTTCAAAGAGTATAAAGATAAAGTCGGTGACATTGTTACGGGCGTAGTCCGTCGTACCGAACGTGGTAACGTCATTGTTGAATTAAGTTCTGCGGAAGCGGTACTCACTCGCGCTGAGCGTTGTCAGGGTGAAGAATTCAGAACCGGCGATCGGATTCGCTGCCTCTTAAAAGAAATCCGCGAAGACACCCAACGTGGTCGCGAATTTATTCTTTCCCGTGCGGATCCTAATTTCGTACGTCGCTTACTTGAATTAGAAGTGGCCGAAATTGCAGACAAAACCGTAAAAATCGCGGCGATGGCACGCGATCCTGGTTACCGTACAAAAATTGCCGTCGATTCGACTGATCCTAAAGTGGATCCCGTCGGTGCGTGCGTCGGTGCCCGTGGTGCACGCGTTCGGAATATCGTTAAAGAACTTAACGGTGAAAAAATTGATATCATCCGCTGGCATGCTGCTCCCTTACAATTGCTGGAAGAAGCAATTCGCCCAGCGAAACCAAGAAACGTACATATTGATGAACGCAATAAACTCATCCACTTCGAAGTGAATGAAGACGATATGCGTATCGCCATCGGCAGCAAAGGTCGCAACGCCCGCCTCACCTCTAAATTAATGGGCTGGCGCTTAGACATCACCAAGTCGCTCCACGTGGCTGAAAGCGTCGAAGCACAACTCGGCGATAAAGCCCTGCGTTTAGCTGCCCAACTCCAACTCTCCCCTGAGCTCGTGGCTAAGTTCATCGGACTCGGCATCGAGAGCGTGGGCGCCTTCGAAGGCGTCACCGCGGAAGACTTTGCTGGCACTGATTTAACTCCTGACGAAATCAAACTCGTTCTGGATGCGGTCACCAAAGCTAAAGCTTCCAACTAAAATCTAAAAAAATCTTTAAACCGATTTCACCCAGTTAGCTTATGACCGAGAAGAAAAAACCTGAATCCAAGCGAGCAGCAACGACTCAGCGTTTTAGTGAAGTTGCCAAAGAATTAGGGATTGAGGTTAAACTCTTACTCCAGCTAACGGATGATTTTATCGCGGCGCGTCCCGATTACAAAGATTACATTTATTCAAACGGTAAAAAGCCGAGCGCCTCGAGTAATCTACCTAAGCCGTGTCGTGAAGAGTTATTAGAATTCGTCCTCAGTAAGATTCCTAAAAAAGCGGAAGAGGAAAAACCTAAAGCAGTCGTTGAGCCCGTGGCTCCAGTTGTAGCTCCGCAACCTGCACCCGTAGTTAAAGTTGAAGCTCCTAAGCCAGTAACTCCACCGGTAGCAAAGGTAACTCCACCGCCAGCGGCTTCATCGACTCCACCAAAAATTGCTCCACCGTTAAGATCGGCCACACCTCCACCGCTGCCTCCGCGCCCGGTTGCACCCCGAAACGACTTACCGCCAGTTAAAATCGTAGCATCAACCCCGAGCTCAGAACCTAATCGTCCAGCTCCGCTTCCCCCTCTTCAGCGCCCACCAATCACGCCAGTTGTTTCACGTCCCACATCGACCGCTGCACAAGTTGCTCCAGGCAGTAAGGGCAACGTAACCGTTCGTCCGCCGATTGTCGTTCGCGACTTCGCCATCGCTTTAAATTTAAAACCGTTCCAAGTCATCGGCTCGTTGATGGAATTAGGTAAAGTAGTGAGCCTCACTTCGGTGGTTGACGAAATGGACGCCAAAAAAGTCGCCGAGAAACACGGATTCATTTTAGAGATTCGTCACCGTGGCGAAGGCGCGCAGCCGGTTAAAAAAGAAGTTAAGAATACCGATGACGATCCAGCGGCGATGGTTTTCCGTCCCCCAGTCGTTTGTGTACTTGGCCACGTTGACCATGGTAAAACTACCCTTTTAGATTATTTTAGAAAAACCAATGTAGTATCGGGTGAAGCGGGCGGTATTACGCAGCACATCGGTGCCTACACGGTAAAATACCTTGGTGAGAAACCTGAATATAAAGGTCGCTCGGTCACTTTCTTAGATACCCCAGGTCACGCAGCATTTGCAAAAATGCGCGAACGTGGAGCCAGTGTTACCGACGTTGCTGTGCTCGTCGTTGCCGCGGATGACGGATTCATGCCGCAAACGGAAGAAGCTTTAAAATTTGCGCAAAAACATGCGACTGCCGTGGTTTGTGCAATTAACAAAGTAGACGCGAAAGGTGCGAACATCGACCGCGTCAAACAACAGATGCAACAACGCAACATCACTCCCGAAGATTGGGGTGGTGAAACCATTACCAATGCCGTTTCCGCACTTAAAGGAACGGGGATGAACGAACTCATTGAATCCATTTTACTGCAAGCGGAAGTTCTCGATCTCAAAGCAAATCCGAAATGTGCGGCCCAAGGCGTGATCGTTGAATCACAAATGGAGACCGGTCGCGGACCTACCGCTACCGTCATCGTTCAAAAAGGAACTTTGAAACCAGGCGACACCTTCGTCTGCGGAGAAACTTGGTGCAAAGTTCGCGCTTTAATGGATGACCAAGGTCAGCGCTTAAATAACGCGCCTCCCGGAACCCCTGCCCTCGTTTTAGGATGGGATGCCGTACCTGCACCAGGAACTAAATTCCGCACAGTAAAAAATGACCGCGAGGCACGTGAGCTCGCCGATGAAGCTGCGCAAGCCGCACGCAAACTCAGCGAAAATATTGCGAACAGGCCTGCTACCCCAGCTCGTCCAGGAATGTCGGACCTCGATCGTCTGATGGCCGCTTTAGAAAAAGATAAAGAAAAGATTTTGCGAGTTCTGCTTAAAGCCGATGTGAATGGAACCCTCGAAGCACTCCAAGGATGCTTGGAGGATATCAAGTCGAACAAAGTTCGCCTAGAAATCGTGGGCGGCTCCGTTGGACCAATCACCCAGAGTGACGTGCAACTCGCTGAAGCAGCTAAATCCGTTATCGTTGGCTTTGATACCAAACTTGAAAACGGTGTTCAACCGATGCTTAAACGCACGGGAGTTCGTTTGCTCTCTCACGATATTATTTACGAACTCATCACTCTAGTTAAGGAAGCGATGTCTGAATTACTGGATCCTGAATTACGTGAAAATAAATTAGGTGCAGCTGAAGTTCGGGCAGTTTTCGCACAAGGAAAAGAGCACAAAGTGGCTGGTTGTATGGTGACCGAAGGCTTAATCAAACGCGCCGCCAAGGCTCGCTTATTACGTAAAGGTCAAATCATCCACCAAGGTCCCGTTGAAACTCTCCGTCGATTCAAGGACGATGCCTCTGAAGTTAAGGCCGGCTTTGAATGCGGTATTAAATTAGGCGGCTATGATGATTACCTGCCTGGTGATGTGATTGAAGCGGTCGAAATTCTTTCCGTTCGCCCTTCTCTTTAAGCCATGTCGCAACGCCAACTCCGTGTCGCTGAATTAGTGCAGCGAGAAGTTTCTGTCGCTCTGCGACAAAACTGGGGGAGCGAAGCTTCTTTAATTACGATTACACGAGCCCGCGTCTCGCCCGACCTCCGTCAAGTTTACGTAGGTTATGCGGTCTCGGGTGGAGTACCTGAGAAAAAAGCAGCCCGAAATCTTTTTAAAAGAATTCGTCGCGAACTCCGAGCCACTGTCGGTGGAATTTTACAAATGAAAAGCATGCCAGACCTATCCTTCGCGGAGGATGATGTGACGGGCGGAGTAGCGCGTGTTCAGGCGATGCTCGATGATCTATCGCGCGAAGACCTTAAGAAAAATAAAGACGCTTAAGCGGAAGGCTCGGTAATCTCAGGCAAACCAGCTAAAGCTTCGTGCACCGCGATGGCGCGAGAACGATCACGTCCATCGCTATCAAGATCTTTCCCATGACGAGCCTGGATGTGAGCCGGTTGGCCCTCAATGATGAGACGATCAATGACGTGGCGGCTCGTTTCGGGGAGGTATCCCAAGTCACACGCCATGCGTAAATGCGAAAGCATGTTCATCGATTCAACGCTGGTGAGTAAATGGGCGGAGCGTAAAACGGCCAAGGAACGCGCCAGGCGATCGGTAAAACGTGGGCCCTCTTCTTCGGCTAATTTTCTGCGAGCATTCCATTCTTGTTCGACTAGATTTTTAATCCAGTTGCCGAGATGTTTCATAATCACCTCTTCAGAAAGTCCGAGCGTTTGCTGATTAGAAATTTGAAAGATATTTCCTAAAGCTTCGGTGCCCTCACCGAGCCAGCCGCGAACGGCGAGGCCATCTTGTCCGAGCGCTCGAGAAACTTTTTCGATGTGTCCCGCTAAGCAAAGTCCGGGTAAGTGCACCATCGCTGAAACTCTTAAACCCGTGCCTACGTTGGTCGGACAAGCGGTCAAGAAGCCGAGTTTTTCGGAGAAAGCGATTTCCAATGAGGAGCCTAAAGCGTCGTCTAACTGCTCCGCGATATTCCAAGTACTGCGTAAATGCCAACCCGCTTTCACAACCTGGATACGCAGGTGGTCTTCTTCGTTGACCATCACTGAACAAGTCTGATCGCGACTAATAACGGCGGCTCCACTTTTTCCGGTAATGAGTTCTTTCGAGACCAAGTGGCGCTCGACTAAAACGGTGCGCTCCAGATCAGTCAGTTCGCTCATTTTAAAAATATGAGCCTTCTTGAATCGAGATAACTGCGTTAAAGCTTTAATACATTTATCCGCAATTTCTTTGCGCTTAACTTCTTTAGCCCATCCGGGAAAAGAGTAATTTTGTAAATTACGAGCGAGGCGCACACGCGTGCTCAAAACCACCGCCTGTTGGGCGCCCAAGAGGTGAGTTAATTCGTTTTCAGCGGATAAAATATCTTTAACGGACATGAAATTATTCGGTGGGAATTTGGGTTTTTAATTTTGCGATTTCGTCGCGCAACTGCGCTGCCTTTTCGTAGTTCTCCGATTTTATTGCGTGATTCATCTCCGCCTGGGCGGTCGAGATTTGTTTACGAATTTGATTAAAGGAAAGTTCGCCCACGGGAACGCGACCCATATGTTGCGAGTCGTGTTGTACTGAATTCAGTAATTGATCCAAAGGGGCGGCAAAAACATCCCAACAGGAAGGACAACCCAGACGGCCCAAGCGTCGAAAATCGATATCGGTAAATTTGCAGACTGGGCAGACGATTGCTGGCTTTAGGGTGGTAGCTTGGGCTAACTTTTGCAGTTCAAAGAAAGCAGGGTCACCCGCTCCGCCCTTGTTGGCGCAGGCTTCACAATAATGGATTTTACTGACCTTACCTTGGATGATTTGGGTAAGATGAACCGTAGCAATTACGCCACACACTGAACACTCCAAGGGTTTCGACATCGAATAACCATAGAAACAGTGAAGTCGGACTTTGCAAGGGGAAGACATTGGCAGGTTTGACATCAAGCCCGTCAATGGCTTGATGGAAGTTCACCCAATGCCCTCCCCGAGCCGCATCGTTATCACTGGAATTGGCCTTACCGCACCTAATGGTAACAGCCTTGAGGAATTCCGTGCCAATCTCCTAGCTGGCAAATCGCGCATCGCGGAAATCGACGTCCGCCACATGGGTCGCCACCCAGCCGGGGTTTGCGATTTCGACACTACTAAATATCAAAAGAGAAAAGAGATTCGCAACGGGACCCGCGTGGGGTCGGTTTCTATTTATTGTGCACGGGAAGCTTTGGCCGACTGCGGTATTAATTGGGAGACTTTCGATAAATCGCGCGTCGGCGTTTATCTCGGAATTACCGAACATGGTAATGTTGAAACCGAAAATGAAATTCACAATCTTTCGCAGTTTGGTAACGACACCAAATATTGGACGCACCACCACAACCCGCGCACGGTCGCTAATAATCCAGCGGGTGAAGTGACCATGAACATGGGCATTACAGGCCCTCACTACACCATTGGTGCAGCGTGTGCCGCAGGCAATGCAGGGCTCATTCAAGCGGCTCAAATGCTTCAATTGGGCGAAGTAGATTTCGCCTTTGCGGGCGGTGTTTCCGAGTCGATTCACACGTTTGGAATTTTTGCCGGATTCAAAAATCAAGGTGCCTTGGGCTCTCACACCGATCCGAATAAAGCATCCCGACCCTTTGATAAAAACCGTAACGGTATTGTGATTTCGGAAGGCGGCGCCATTTACACACTCGAAAGATTGGATGATGCGCTAGCACGTGGCGCCAAAATTATCGGCGAGATTGCCGGCTGGTGTATTAATTCCGACGCCACCGATGCCGTCTTACCCAACCCTGAACGCCAAGCCCAATGTATGCGCATGGCATTGCAACGGGCGCATCTAAAAGCGTCAGACATCGGTATCGTTTCCACGCACGCCACAGCAACGGCAATGGGCGACATCCAAGAATGCATCGCCATCCGAGAAGTATTTAAGGACTGCCCCGACACTCATATTAATAATACAAAGAGCTTCATCGGTCACTGCATGGGCGCCGCGGGTGCTCTGGAGCTGGCGGGTAACCTTCCGTCGTTCAATGACGGCTGGGTTCACCCTACGATTAACATCGATGAGCTTGACCCGGAGTGCTCGGTTCCTGGCCTAGTCGTGAATAAACCCCTAAAAGTGCCTCAAATTAACGTTATTTTGAACAATTCCTTCGGCATGTTGGGTATCAATTCAGCCCTCATCATTAAGAAATATGGGGTTGCGTGAACGGTAAGGAACGGTTGAAACAATCATTACACAAATGACAAAGGAATACATTAAAAAGGTCGTCTTAGACATCATTGCCGACATCGCCCCCGATGAGGATTTGAGTACGGTTAAATCCGAAGTACGTCTGCGCGATCAACTCTCACTCGATTCGATGGACTTCCTCGATATCGTTATGGAACTTCGCAAAAAGCATGGCATCGAAGTACCTGAGGCTGATTACGTTCAACTCGCCTCTTTAGATTCTTGTGCGGAATACTTACTGCCTAAGTTTATCGCCAAAACTGCTAAATAATCTAGCGGAGTTAAACACACTGAAAAGCCGCAGTGTCTGCGGCTTTTTTGTTTTATCGTTCAGCGATAATAAACAAGACCGACCCTCGGTTAAGAAGGTCAGTCGTGAAAGTGGTGGAGCCTGTCGGGCTTGAACCGACGACCTCTTGCATGCCATGCAAGCGCTCTACCAACTGAGCTAAGGCCCCATTAATTGAAGCCTTAAACAAACCTCCGCCCGCTTGCACGGTCAACGCTATTTTCCCGCTAGCGACAATCTCGGGTTGCCAAGATACTCACAGACCTTTCCTTCAATAATCGTGGAAGAATCCGACGATAGTCCAGAAGAAGCAGAAAATGCCCTCCCCCCTGCCCAACGCGGTGGGCATCGCGTGGAAAAGGAATTTATCGAGACTTTACCGGTCAGACAATGGGATGGTCCGATTGAATTGATTGAGAACGAACGAGATGCCGAACGGGCGATCCAGTTCCTCTACAAAGAGCGCGTGCTGGGTTTTGATACCGAGACCCGACCTTCTCACACCCGAGGCATCACCTATCTTCCTTCCGTTCTTCAACTCGCCGGGGAGGATCGGATATTTGTCTTCCGACTCGATGTCTGCGGCGGAGTCCCCCTGACCTTCCCTCTTTTGTGTCACCCTCGCAAAGCCAAGGTGGGTGTAGCGGTTCGTGATGACGTTCGTCACTTACAAACGCGTGCGCCTTTTGATGCTCCAGGCTTTATCGACATCGCGGACTTCACCAAAAAAGCAGGCGTTGAAAATACCGGCTTACGTGCACTCGCGGCTCACTACTTAGGATTTCAAATGAAGAAGTCTAAGAAAATTCAGACCAGCCACTGGGAACGTGAACTCTCCAAAGAACAAATTAAATACGCAGCCAATGACGCTTGGTTCAGTCGCGAGTTATTCCTGAAGCTGGAAAAAGATGGGATTATTCCCTCTTTTGAATAATTCAGATTAAGAGCTGAAATTTAATCCAGTAGGGTTGATTTTTCTAAAAAGTATTATTAATAAGGAAGTGTGAAACCCCTCACACGAATCTTTCTCGTTGGTGCGTGTTTACTGAGTGCAGAGGCTTCAGCTTTATATATTAATTTAATTGAAGATGCCGCTGCGCCCTTAAACGCCGATCAACGCAACGGATTTTCGGAAGCGGCGGGAATTTGGGAAAGTCGCATTAGCAGCAACGTCACCGTTAATATTAAAGTAGGTATGCTGAGTCTCAGCTCGAACATCATCGGGCAAGCGGGCTCCGCGTGGTATGATGCCTCATATTCAGACTTCAGAACCACGGTCGCACAAAAAGCGACGAGCACAACCGACGCAGCCTTTCTCGCCACCCTACCCACCGGCAATTCATATGCGCGGTTAATCAATCAAACTAACGACACTCCAGGAGCAGACCCCTATGCGACCTGGGTAGATACACAGTCGAAAATTTATATTAATGGCGGCAACGCCAAGGCACTCGGTCTACTATCCGCAACCAACGCAGGTTTAGATGCTTTGATTCAATTTAATACTGCGTTTGCTTTCGATTATAATCGATCCAATGGCATCACTAATAACCAAATGGATTTCGTTGGCGCAGCCGCACACGAAATTGGTCATGCGCTTGGTTTCATGAGTATCGTCGATGATGTAGATACTTATGGCGGTAATGCTGTAGACTTTCTGAATTTGCCGATGGACTTCATGCGTTATTCGGCATCGAGTTTTGCACTCGGCATCTCCGATGTTTCTGCAGGTCCTGTAGCGAAATTCACTTATATCAACGGCGTAGCCATTCCTATGTCTCTCGGAGTTAACATCGGCGACGGACAACAAGCCTCACATTTTTACCTAACAGGGAATCTGGGCATGATGGCACCGACCGCCGATTACGGACAAAAACTGGTAGTTTCTAAAAATGACCTTCTGGTCATGGACACACTCGGCTGGGAACTCTCAGCTTTAGGACAATCAGAAATACCCGAACCCTCGACCTATGGTCTCTTTTTGGGAGCCTTATCACTCGCCGCAGTCTGCATTCGCAGAAAAGCTAAACTTCCCTCTTGTGCCAGTGTTTAGATAGGAGCACCCTACTTAACTAAAAATAAACCATGAATCCCCTGCTCAAAAAAATCTTAATCGTCGTCGGCGTTATTC
Source organism: Opitutales bacterium (assembly GCA_040398005.1). Lineage (GTDB taxonomy): Bacteria > Verrucomicrobiota > Verrucomicrobiia > Opitutales > UBA953 > UBA953. The sequence goes on along the minus strand of JBBAUX010000002.1, from coordinate 19,254 downwards.
TCGCCCTACTTGCCATCGGAGCTTTAGTCGTCAAAGGCGTTTCTAAGCGCGGAAAATGGGGTAAGGAAAATGATCGCTACAGCGAACAATCCAACTGCTGTAAGTGCTGCTCTTGCGATAATGGCGACGATGATGATGATGACGAGGAGGAATACAAAAAAGAATCAAAAAGCAAAATGAAGAAGAAAGATAAGAAAGACTAATTCTCGTAAAATTATCTTCACAAAAAAACCCGTAGTTTTTACTACGGGTTTTTTATTTAGCTTAATTAGATGATTCTTCTTTTAAGAAAATCAACATCAGCCAACCGGCGATTAAGAGAGTGCCGCCGATGGGCGTGATTGCACCGAGCCATTTTGGACCACCTAACGCCATGGCATAGAGGGTTGAAGAAAAAATAAGTGAACCACTGAGCCATAGATAAGTTGAACGAGCTGATTTAATCACACCCACCGCAATCGCATGAATCATTAAATACTGCGTCGCCGTATTCCACCAACTCAACGCATCCGGATTCTGTTGAAGAATCTGCTTTAAGCCATGAGCACCAAACGCCCCCAGGGCGACGGCGGTAGCGCCCATCAGCCCTGCGATGACGGTGCGTGACGACATGAATTACGTCCCAGAAATTTCGCCTGATTTCTTTTGCGTAAAGACCAAGCCTTTTTCCCCGACACTGACAATCACAGGCTCTTCTTTATGGTAATCATTACGTAAAATAGATTCGGCGAGTGGATCTTCCAGCAAACGTTCGACGGCACGACGCAGTGGGCGGGCACCATATTTTTCGTCCCAGCCATTATCGACGAGGTATCCACGAGCTGCTTCATTCACGACCAACTTAACACCAAGATCGAGCAGACGTTTGGCAACTTTCGCGACTTCGATATCCACAATCTTCGTCATGTGCTCCTTCGCGAGCTGTTGGAAGATGACGATATCAGTCAGACGATTTAAGAACTCTGGTTTAAAGGCGCGCTTAGTTTCTTCCATGATGCGGTCTTTAAGTTTTTCGTAATCGCGCGTGGTGCTGACGCCAACATCGAAGCCGACGGAGTTGTTGCGTTGTAAAACATCTGCCCCGACGTTCGAGGTCATAATAATAATCGTATTACGGAAATCGACCACGCGGCCGAGCGAGTCGGTTAAGCGACCGTCTTCGAGTGCCTGTAATAGCAATTGAATCACATCGGGGTGAGCCTTCTCAATTTCGTCGAAGAGCACGACGGAGTAAGGCTTGCGGCGAACGAGTTCGGTGAGTTGTCCACCTTCATCATGTCCGACATAACCGGGAGGAGAGCCGATGAGTCGCGAAACGGTAAACTTTTCCATGTACTCGGACATATCAATCTGAATGACCGCTTCTTTTTCACCGAACATACGTTCAGCGAGAGTGCGAGCGAGTAAGGTTTTACCCACGCCGGTTGGACCGAGGAATAAAAAGGAACCAATCGGGCGACGGGGATCTTTTAGATCCGCACGGGAGCGACGGAGGGCACGAGCCACGACTTCGCAGGCGCGGTCTTGTCCGATAACACTGCCTTGTAAGTCGACTTCGAGTTCGAGCAGCTTCTTGGACTCTTTGCTTTCCATACGATTAAGCGGAACGCCCGTCCAGTCGGCTACGATGTGGAGCATTTCATCTTCACCCACGATGATTTTCTTTTCGTCGCGTTTCTTCTTCCACTCTTCGAGCATCTTCTCGCGTTTGGCGCGGAGTTTTTTCTCGGTGTCGCGGAGATTAGCAGCTTCTTCAAACTTTTGTTGGCGAGAGGCTTCTTCTTTTTGCACCACGACCGCATCAATATCGGCTTGGGCCTTATCGAGTTCGGGAGGTAAATTCAGTGAACGAATACGGGCACGCGCACCGGCTTCATCCATCACGTCGATTGCTTTATCGGGCAGGTGACGTGAGGTAATGTAGCGATGCGAGAGACGGACGGCGGCTTCAATAGCAGCGTCGGTGTATTCACACTTGTGGTGCTCTTCATATTTGTGACGGATACCTTTTAGAATAAGTACGGCATCTTCGGGCGAAGGATCGTCGACCTTAACCGGTTGGAAGCGGCGTTCGAGTGCCGCATCTTTTTCGATGTGCTTACGATATTCAGACAAGGTGGTCGCACCGACGCACTGGATTTCACCACGCGATAAAGCAGGCTTTAAAATATTAGAAGCATCCATAGCACCTTCGGCCGCACCCGCACCGACGATGGTGTGCATTTCATCGATAAAGAGGATAATGTTTTTCGCACGCTTGATTTCATCCATGATACCCTTGATGCGTTCTTCAAACTGTCCGCGATACTTGGTACCGGCGACCATCAAGGCGAGGTCGAGCGTAATGACTTTACGATCGAGTAAAATTTCGGGAACGATACCCGACGCAATTTCTTGAGCGAGGCCTTCGACGATAGCAGTTTTACCCACCCCGGCTTCACCAATAAGCACAGGGTTATTCTTGGTACGGCGGCAAAGAATTTGCACGACGCGACGAATTTCTTCTTTGCGTCCGATAACGGGATCTAAATCTCCCGCGCGAGCGAGCTCGGTAAGATCGCGGCCAAAAGTTTTTAATAAAGACAAACGCTCTCCGCGACCTGGACGATTAGCATTATCTTCGGAGGAACGGCGCGAGGGAGGCGGAGTGTCATCCCCTGGTTCATCCGACATACTCTCTGGAGTGGAAGGTTTATCAGCGTCACCCGACGCATTAGGTTCGATGTCCGCAAGAATTTCTTTACGGCAACGTTCTAAATCAACATTCAACGCTTGGAGTACGCGGGCTGCGACGCCTTCGCCTTCTTTAAGTAGGCCCAATAAAATATGTTCAGTACCCACATAGGCATGACCCAGTGTGCGACCTTCGGCAATCGCATGAGCCATCACCTTTTGGACACGTGGCGTGAGCGGAATAGTTTCGGGAGCTTTCGCTTCTTCGGGTCCAGGGCCGACTTGTTTTTCAACAGCGGTGCGGACCGTTTTTAAATCGAGACCCATCCGACCAAGAACATTAACGGCGACGCCTTCGCCTAATTTAATAAGACCAAGAAGGATGTGTTCGGTACCGACGTAATTATGATTGAAGCGGCGAGCTTCGCTGCGCGCGAGTTCCACGACCTTGCGGGCGCGGGGAGTGAAGTTTTGGTTTTTATCCTTATCCATGTGGAGTATTAAGCAGATAGTATGCCCAGTCTGGACCTTCCATCAAGCGTTCCTCCTATTTTGTAAATAACCCGTTCTTTTGCCTTTGCCTCGGGGCCGAGTCGGTGGTTTGTATACTCCTAATAATTATGGCAATAAGCATGCAATTAGCCGGCGCGGCTCTCAAAGAGCTAGTTACCAGCCTGAGGGGTCAAAAAGTGGCCGTATTGGGCCATATGAGGCCCGATGGGGACTGTATTGGCTCTCAGAGTGCCCTCTGTCGCATACTCCTGGCGGAAGGCGTAGACGCCCTCTGTGTTAACCGCGATCGAGTACCGACCAATCTAACCACCTACACCCAAGGAATTAAGTTCTTAACCGCCGACCAATACACGGCCGACGGGCGCCAAGCCATCGCCGTGGACTGTGCCGATGCGACAAGAATAGGGACAGAATTACTCGCTAAGTTTAATAATCAGATTCTCGCAAATATCGATCACCACTCCTCCAACCCCGATTACGCTAAAATTAATATCGTAGTCAAAGAGGCCGCCGCCACTTGCCACGTCTTGGCGTACGGCGCACTTAAGCACGGACTCCACTGCGATGAAGCGACGGCGAAATCATTACACCTTGGAATCATCACCGACACGGGAAGATTTTGCTACGCGAGTGTTACCGCTAGCGTACTCGAGATTGCCGCCGAGTTAATTAAACGCGGTGCTAAACCCGAAGAAGCTAATTTTTACATCTTCGAACAAGAGAGTCGGGGAAAACTAGAACTCACTAAAAGATTTTTAAATTCCATACTCTTTCATGAAAATGGAAAAATTTGTTCGGGTGAAATTACACAAGTGGACTATTCCGCAACCGGAACAACCAAAGAAGATAAAGAAGGGCTCGTGGAATTTCCACGTTCGGTGATGGGCGTAGACATCGCCGTACTCTTCGAAGAAGGCAAAGACGGTATTCGGGGAAGTTTACGCGGACGTGATCCCAAACTACGTCTCGATTTACTTGCCGCAAAGCTCAACGGGGGCGGACACATTCTCGCAGCGGGCTTTAATATGATTGGCTGTACGTTGCAGAATGATCGTCAGCGTATTCTCGATATCATCATCGCCCACTACCGCGAACAAACGCGCGCATGAACCCTTCCCTCTCGGAGCCTGAAGGAATCTTAGTGGTCGATAAACCACAAGGCATCACGTCACACGATGTCGTAGATAAAATCCGTCACCTTTATCAAACTCGCCGAGTAGGACATGCCGGAACCCTCGACCCCATGGCTACTGGACTACTCATCATGTTGGTTGGTAAAGCGACCAAGGCATCGCAATATTTAATGTCGCAGGAAAAAGAATACCTAGGCGAAGCCACACTGGGAGTAACGACTGATAGCCAAGACGCCGATGGCGAGATAACCGAAACTCAGCCCGTACCACCCCTTTCAGAAACCCAAATTACCGAAGCTCTAAAATCGATGTTGGGTGATCAGTATCAAACTCCACCCATGTATTCGGCGAAAAAAATCGGTGGTAAAAAACTTTATGAATTAGCCCGCAAGGGAATCGAAGTCGAACGCGAGCCGCGCTTCATCCGCATAAATCTTTTGGAATTACAAAGCTGGGTGAGTCCCAAATTCACTTTTAAAGTACAATGTACTAAAGGCACTTACATCCGAACCTTAGCCTTCGATTTAGGCAAGAAACTCGGGTCGGGGGCCCACCTCTCGATGTTACGTCGTACGCATTCAGGAAATCTCAGCATCGAACGCGGAAAAACCCTAGAACAATTAGGCGCGATGAATGCGCAACAATTACGGGAGTGTTTGATTCCTGTGAATGAAGTCGTACCCAGTATTGCCTTAGGATGAGTCAACACCCTCCCCTCCATTTAGCGATTGGTGCCTTCGATGGAGTGCACCTCGGTCATCGTACCGTTTTATATTCGGCACGTGAGCAAGCTCGGCGCGATGGTGGCTTAGTGGGAGTGATGACTTTTGATCCGCATCCCAGCCGCATCCTCCGTCCCGATAAACCGGTCCCACTACTTTTCACGCGCGCACAAAAAGACGAACGTCTCACCGAGGCCGGTGCTCAGTTTATCCATCATCAAACCTTTAACGCTCAATACTCGGCGATCTTAGCTCAAGATTTTCCTGCGTGGCTCATGCACCAGTTCAAAAATCTGCGGAGCATTCATATTGGAAATAATTTTCACTACGGACACAATCGACAAGGTAACGCGGAACGATTGATGCATGACGCTAAACCGCTCGGACTTTCGGTACATAGTTGTCCTGCCGTGGAATTCGAAGGCGACTCAGTGAGTAGCTCACGTATTCGCGGCGCACTGGTCGACGGAAACATTGAATTAGCCAATCGCCTACTCCTTCGACCGTACGAAGCCGAAGGTGTTTTAATTGAAGGACAGAAACTCGGAAGGACGATTGGGTATCCGACTTTAAACATGGCATGGAGTCCCGAACTGCAACCAGCCTTTGGTGTTTATGCCGTTGAATGTATTGGCGCTGAGGGCATCGCAGAGCCCGCTGTCGCTAACTGGGGAGTTCGCCCGACCGTTGAAAAGGAGCCGGTTAAACCACTACTCGAATCTCACCTTTTAAAAGTCAGCGGCACCCTTCCACAAGCTGGAGACGCCCTACGCGTTCGTTGGCTTTATCGAATTCGCGGAGAGAAAAAATTTGATTCCTTGGAAGATTTAAAAGCCCAGATTGCCAAAGATGAAATTCAGGCAAAAAAACTCTTAGGCCTAACCTAATTAGTTTTGCTTAAACGTCTGAGCAAACTTCTGGATAATTCCGCCAAACGATCCATTGGAGAAAAAGACGACTAATCTCGGCTTCGTTGCTGAGCGACAATCCAAAATGAGTTTCTCTAAAAGACTTTCAGGGGAATCACAGGCCCAGGCTTGACGACCTTTTTGCTGTAAAGTTTGGGCAGTACCCGTGCTATCAAAACTATCTGATCCTAATTTGTCAGCACGGTGTGCGGGCGGTAAATAAATAGTGTCTGCTAGGGCTAAAGCTTCGCCAAAACTATCCTGCATGACCTTGCGAGCCGCGGTGTTACTCCGCGGCTCAAAACAGGCAACTAATTCGAATGCTGGATAACGATTGCGCAGCGACTCTAGCGTACAATGTATAGCGGTGGGATGATGACCAAAGTCCTCGATACAAACTAAGTTCTTATTCTCGATTAAAACCTCTTGGCGGCGCATCACACCTTTAAACTTTTTAAGGGAATCGAGTTTTAACTGCGTAGGATTTTGCGAATTTAGAAATAGACCGGCAGAGGCTGCGGCGATGGCAGCATTACGCGCGTTAAATAAACCGGTTAACGACCATTCTATTTTAGCCCAGAGCGCGCCCTTCCAAAAGATTGAAAAAGTTGAGCCAGTAGAGGTTTCAGTGAAATTCCTGATTTGAACTTCGTTGTTTTCACCAACGCCCACCTTCACCACGGGAGCCCAAGTCACTTTATTCACCAAATTCATAACATTAACATCATCACCATTTGCCACGATGACGCCATTACCTGGCACCACACGCAGGCCGTGTGAAAAGGTGCGTAAGACATCTTCTAAGTCGCGGAAAATATCAGCGTGGTCGAATTCGATATTATTAATAGCTAAAATATGAGGTAGATACTGAATGAATTTACTACGTTTGTCGAAAAAGGCGGAGTCATACTCATCACCCTCGATTACAAACGGACCCGCGCTTTGACCGATGAAGGCGCTGTCGGGCAAATCACGCGGCACCCCTCCGACCAACCAACCGGGATGAGCATTAGCCTCCTTAAGTAAGAATGCCGCTAAGCAGGTCGTCGTAGTTTTTCCGTGAGTGCCGGCGATGACGATATTCTTTCGATCGCTCAGTAAGTGACTGCGAAGGAGTTGTGGCAGAGAAATATAATTTTGTGACGACTGTAGGAGGAATTCGACTTCAGGGTGCCCGCGTGAAGCGACATTTCCAACGACGACTAAATCAGGACGCAACTCGGCTAGGCGCTCGGCATTCCAGCCTTCCAGAATTTCGATGCCGGCATTTTTCAAGTGATTCGACATGGGTGGATAAATACCGGTATCCGAACCCATCACCTCATGTCCAAGGGCACGCATTAATAATGCCGCATTGCCCATGGCAGTACCACAAATGCCCATGAAATAAATCCGCATGGCCCCACCCTAGAACCAACCCCCCAGCTTGGGCGAGAAAACAAGTGTATAAAATAAAAACCCCTAGGCTATGAACTAGGGGTCTTTAGTGGGACTGCACTTAAGCCTATGAATTTCTGCCCAGCGTACCCAAGTCCGTCGTACCTGGATGATTCCGCTTTTCTTTTTGGAGGCGATGACGGCGGCGTAATTGACGGTCCACTTTATCGATCAAGATATCGATAGATTTATAAAGGTCTTCGGACTCTTCGCGCACGACAATATCGGGCCCCGGTAGTTCCAGACGAATCTGCGCGCCAAACTCTCGCGCATGATCTCGGGTGTGATTAAAAACCAATTCCACGAACACTTTCACGATGCGGTCATTGTGACGTAGAAGTTTTTCAACTTTGGTACGCACGGTTTCTTTCAGGGCCTCGGTGAGTTCTAGATGAACACCCGAGATGACGATTGCTGTGTTGCTCATTTATTTATTGGGGTTTGGATAAACGAAAAGCTACGCACCATGTCCCCTAAAAAATCCATAGATGATTTTTTGATGTCATTTTCATGTATCATCATCACGGGATCTTCTTCGGGTATCGGACGCGCACTCCTTTCGCGTATAGAAAAGTCTAGCACCGCCGCCGCCGTGTTCAACCTATCTCGTACGCCCCCCCAAGATGTTTCGAATGATCTGAACTTTACTCATCTTAACTGCGACCTCTCTCAATCCCTTGAAATCAAGTCCGTTGTTGCTGAATTACAAAAACTAATGCCTCCACAGGGTACTATTCTATTAATTAATAATAGTGGAATGGGGGCCTACGGCGAGTTTCCCGCACCGCATTTGGAGCACACGATGAAGATGGTAGAGCTTAACACATCGGCACCCGTTTACCTTACTGGCTTGTTGATTGAAAAATTAAAATCACGCGGAGGCCAAATCGCAAACGTCGCGTCCCTAGCTGGCTACCAGCCTACCCCACTCATGTCTACCTACGCGGCCACCAAAGCGTTTCTCCTGCACTGGAGTATCGCACTTGATGCAGAAATGAAAAAATACGGAGTCCGCAGCGTCGCGATTTGTCCTGGTCCAGTTTCAACCAATTTTTCTAAAGCTGCTGGGTTCATTAGTTCAACGGGGCTGGGTGGACAAACGGCCGACGAATGTGCGGATGAGGCATTGCAGGCGATGGCGAAAAACAAGCCGCAGGTAATTACGGGATGGAAAAATAAATTATTAGGGATGTTCAGCGCCCGCTTACCTAAGCCCTGGGCCGCAGCGATTGGCTTAAAGGTGATTCAGAGACTGAAGCTCGATCGCTTTATCAAAAAATAAATTACTCGGCGGAGTCAAGTAACTCGCGGGCATGCGTAAGGGCGACCTTGCTGGTGCGATCTCCCAACATACGAGCAATTTCCAATTCACGGTCTTTTCTCTTGGTATGAACCGGTTCAATCACCACTGAGGTCGAACGGTCGTCCTGTGTTTTTGTGACAACCAAATGGGCATGTCCTAATGCAGCGACCTGCGGCAAGTGGGTCACGCAGAAAACTTGGTGCTTCTTACCTAACGCAGCGAGTTCGTGTCCCACTTGTGCACCAATTTCTCCACCGACATTGGCATCGACTTCATCGAATACCAGAACGGGTGTATTATCAACGGCGGCGAGTACGGTCTTTAGAGCTAACATAACTCGAGCCGCTTCACCACTGGATGCAATTTGGTCCAAGGGGAGTAAATCCTGGCCCGCATTGGCGCAGAATTGAAATTGGACGCGATCCGCACCCATGGGTCCAAGTTCTGCTGTAGCGACATCAATTTTTAGATCCGCTTTCTTAAATCCGAGAGAGCCCAACATTTTTTTGGCGGCCGTCGACAATTTATCAGCGGCCTTAACTCGAGTCGTATGCAAGCCATCGGCTAACTTCTTTAACTCTTTTTCATCACGGGCTGCCTCTCCTTTAAGTTTTTCGACGCGCGCTTCGATATCGCCCTGTGACATTAAGCGATTCTTTAAGCTATCTCGTTTCAATCGAACCGATTCAACGGTGGGTCCGTATTTACGACGGAACTCTAACCATAAATTCATTTTCGTATCTAAGTTTTCGATTTCCGATTCATCGGCAGATAGGCCACGGGCCAGACGTGCAAAATCAGCCCGGATATCATCAGCCTCAGCAGCCAAGCCCTGTAATCGCTGAGCCAACGCGGCCGCATCGGCATCAATCCGCGCAATCGATTGGGCTACTTTAAGAACCTTAGGCATGTCCTGGGCAATACCCTCCGAACCCAAAGCCGCATCCATCTGACCTAATAATTGCGATAGCTCTTGAGCGCGCGACGAGCGGGCGTGTTCACGCTCAAGCTTCTGAATAGCCTCATCGGTCAAATCTAAGGATTCTAAATTTTCAATCTGGGACTTTAAAAAAATGATTTCATCTTCAGACAATTTTTCCGCCGAAGACATTTCATGAATTGATTTTAAAATCTCTTGGCGGCGTTTCCAGACTTTGCGATAATGATTCAGCGATTCTTCCACCCCAGCATAAAGATCCAACATCCCTAACTGCGTATCGGCACGCATAAGTTTTTGCGGTTCGCCGGGACCATGAAAATCAATCCACAGTTCACCGAGCTTTTGCAATTGGGCTAAAGTGGCCGCTCCGCCGTTAACGGTAATACGTCCAGCCTTCGAAACATGGACCGTTCTTTTGATTAATAAAAGTCCTTCATCGCAGGCAGGTAGGTCGAGCTCTTCTAATACTTGGGTGAATCGCTTGTCGTTACCCACTTCGAGCTCGGCTTCCACGAGACATTCTTCGGCGTCTTTGCGAACGATAGTCTTACCAGCGCGGTTGCCGGCTAATAAGGAAAAGGCACCGAGGAGGACTGATTTACCAGCGCCCGTTTCGCCGGTCACCACCGTGAAACCCTTGCCGAGGTCGAGCGACGTCCGATCCATCAGGGCTAAATCACGAATGGAGAGGCGGCTAATCATTTCTGGGTGCGGGGACCGTAAAGAGATGAACCAAGACGTACACAAGTTGAGCCGGCAATCACCGCGGCTTCTATGTCACCACTCATACCCATCGAAAGTTCAGGAAGTTTTACTTTAAATTTATCCTCTAATTCATCCCGACAAATCCTTAAATTATCAAATGTGCGCTTAGCTGAATCCATGCCCCCTTCAATCGGAGGAACGGCCATGAGTCCGACGACGCGCAAGGCAGACTGACCCAATGCGGCTTCTAGTAATTGAGGCGCCTCTTCGATTTCACATCCGTATTTTGCGGGATCGTGACCCGAGTTCACCTGAAAATAAATTTCTGGTTTTACATTAAGCTCCTCAGCAATCCGTCCCATGCGCGAAATTAAATCTACGCTGTCGACCGTTTGAATAATATCGAAAATCTTTAAAGCAGGCTTAACTTTATTGGACTGCAGGTGACCGATAAATTCCCAGCGCAAATCAGCCGGTGCGAGCGGTTTTTTTTCCTGACCCTCTTGAACTTTGTTTTCACTCACTGATTGCATGCCATAGCGATAGGCATACAAGGCAGCTTCCACTGGGTTGGTTTTGGTGACCGGTAAAATTCTGACTTCCGACGGATTCCGGCCGCACTGGTCACAAGCTGACTTTATCCTTTGGCGGACGGCGTCACAATTGGCGGCAAATTGTTCGTAGGTAACCACGAGAGACAATGGGAAGCAGATTAAGCTTAGAGTCAACGCCTCCAATCCCCTTTGCGGGAATAAGGTTAAACCTGGTCACGATAAGTAAATCTACACTTGAAACGGCCTGCTATTAGATTTATTAATCGTGGTGGGTTAAGCCACCGCTATGCAAATTGAAAACTTAAAGATTTTTCGTGACCTCGTGGACAACGAAAGTTTCTCCAAGGCGGCGAAGTTGAATAACATCACGCAGTCGGCGGTGAGTCAGCAGTTACGCTCGATGGAAAAGCATTTTAATGTGCTCATTGTGGATCGGAGTCAGAAACAATTTCGTTTAACGCGGGAGGGTCGTAGTCTCTATGAAGCGGCGCGCGATATTTTAAATCGCTACGAACAGGTTTCGAGCGAGATGCAGGAAATGCGGAAAGTGGTGAGTGGCACGGTGCATGTTTCGACGATTGTCTCGATTGGCCTGCACGAACTGCCTCCTTACGTAAAACGTTTCATGCAGGAATTTCCTCATGTGAATGTGCGCATCGAATATCGTCGATCCAATTTAGTTTATGAAGATGTTTTCTCTAGCACAGCAGACTTTGGCCTCGTCGCCTTCCCTCAAAAATATCGCCAAGTAGAAATTATTCCTTTCATGGAAGATCAGTTGGTCGCCATCTGTTCGCCTAAACATAAGTTAGCAGGCAAAAAGGAAATCGAATTGGCAGATTTACAAGGTACGCGTTTCATCGGATTTGACCAAGATATTCCTACACGCAAAGCCTTGGATCAATTCTTCAGAGAGCAACGTATCGAACTAGAACCTTCGATGGAATTTGATAATATCGAAACCTTAAAGCGTGCGGTGGAGGTCGATGCGGGGGTCGCCTTAGTTCCTGAGGGCACCATCCGTCAGGAAATCGAGCAAGGCACGCTGGTTAAGTTAAAATTACGTGACCGACACGTTTCTCGGCCGTTAGCGATTTTGCATCGCAAAGGACGTGTGATGACTCCGGCGATGAAACGATTCTTAACTTTAATGTTAAACGGTCTGGGCGCGAAAAAAGCTGACCTCGAATAATTAAACGCGAAGCGATTGCTCAGTGCGTCGAGCCAAAGCAAAACTGGGCAAGGCTTGAGCCAAGAACATGCCAAGCCCAATCCAGAGCAACGCAGTGTTGTCTTTGCTGATTAATGCGTAGCCAGCCAGAATCCACCAAATCAGCGCCCCCACTAAAGGAGGATAGGCATTACGTAGGGCGGCACGTGCGAGTGACCAGGTACCGAACATCATACAGGTTAGTGCTGCTGTCGTAATCGCTGAGAAAAGTTTTAAGGCAAAGTGCGCGTAAAGAATAAAACCCAATGAAACGAGGATGCCTACGAAAATAGCAGTTCCGACGCGTCGTTGATTGGGTAGAAAATTTATTTTTGATTGATGCGCACGCAGGTAAAGACCCGTAGCAACGACGGCCATCGACAGCGTGAGTAACCAAATATAACGCAGGCCACTGATGGGAATAGAAAATTCATTAATCGCCCACTGAGCTAAGAGACATTTGGCGAGGATCACCGACCAAATTGCCCCTAGGCGATCGAGTACGATGACTTCGCGATAAGCACGTTCTACAGACAGAGCTAATTCTGTGTTGGCACCAGAGGGAAGAGACGTGGAAGTGGAGCTCATTAACCAGACCTACATAAAGTCGAAAATCCAAACCTGCAAACCCAAGAACACCTAAATGCAGTCAGTGATTACTTACTCCAAAGCTTTCGGCGGGTAATTTCTTTAGCAACGGGGGCGGGCACTTCGCTTTCCCAGCCTGGAACTCCGGCAGCTATGCGTTCGGCCAAGGTTCGCGGCTGACAAGCCAGAGCCTGTGGACTCGCGCCGGTAAGGGGTACTAAAAATCCATTCGTTCTTAAGTGTTCAAATAATCCTGCCACCGCGGGACGTACTTGGACATCTGCCGCTGTCACCACGGAGTCGACTTCGATTTGATAAGTTTCCGGGAAACAAACCTGACAGGCAACGGGGTCTTCTACCAACCGACTTAACTGATCGCCGCGCATAGGATAAACCATCACCTTAACGTTTTCTTTAAAGAGGCGACCACAAGCTTCCAACACTCCACCCTCGAGATGCGTGTAGTGCTGTGGGTTAAATAAATCTACCAAGTTATTCATACCCGCGATGAGAGTAATTTCTCCATCGGTATACAGACGAAAATAGGCGGGCAGTCGATACCATCCACGGTGACGAGTAATTAAAAGAGGACGGCCCAAGGTGCTCACGAGGGCAATGCGATCGAGAATTTCCTTTAGGTCGGCCGATTCTTGCCCAACACACATCTCAAAAATCGAAACACTTTCTTTGGGGTTCGCTAAGGAACGTTCGGCACAGGCCAACATATCCTCATTCACTAATGAGATAGGACGGAAAGTTCCACGGGCGACGAGAATGGATTTCTTGTAGAAAAACTCGCTGGCCACGGCCGACTGTCCTGTCTCATCGAATAGGACAGCGTCCGTCAGGCCTAGTCGAACGAGTTGAATTAAAGCAGACTGAGTGTCGAAGTTACTAAACGCTGGGCCGCTAAAATGAATGAAATCTATTTCCACCCGGCCCGAGCCCACGTCATCTACTAAATTATTTAAAAAGACATTAAGATCACGATGTGAATTTAAAGCAGCGTGGACTAAATTAACTCCCACTACTCCGAGGGCGTCTTGCTGACGGCCAGCGTCACGATCCCAGAGGCGTAGGTGTAAAACAATATCACTCGGAGCAGCACCCACTTCATCCTCAAAACGCATACCCATCCAGGAGTGCCCCTGCCCTTTGCCGTCGTGGGGCGTGGTTGCCACGGTATCAGCAAAAGCAAAGAAGCGTGTAGTGGTTCCACGCTCGGAGGCTAAGCGATCGACGAGGAGTCCGTATTCGTGACTCATCATTTGTTCAAGACGCTCACGCGAAACATAACGCTTAGGATGTCCGTAAATTGCATCACTCACGCGCATGTCGTAAGCAGACATACTTTTAGCAACGGTACCCGACGCACCACCCGCTTTGAAAAAGTGTCGAACGACTTCTTGGCCGGCACCAATCTCAGCAAAAACGCCGTAAGCCGAGCAATCGAGATTAATCGCCAATGCCTTACGGGCAGTACCAGCACCAGGATCTTGAGTCGGGTCGGACATAGCCAAGAGAGTTCACCAAACAAAGAAAAAATCGAGCCGAAACGCTACGAATAATGTCAATTTGGTTGGCGATTCTTACGCAGTCGACCAAAGTACTGACTTAGACTAACTTTTCTATAAATACCCTTATGAAAGAATTTTTTAAAGCTCTCTTAGCTTCAGTGATGGGTACGTTTATTGCGGGAGCACTCGCTTGCTTTTTATTTTTTGTATTAATCATCGGGTTAATCAGTGCCGCGAGTAACCACGAAACTCCCGGCGTTTCCGTAAAAGCGAAAACCATGTTGGTCATTGGTAACGGCATGCTCATCAACGATACTCCGCAGCACGGCAATCCCGGTTTATCCATGCTGCTGGATAGTCAAAAAGCACCGGAAGTAGATTTATTACGGGCCATCGAAGCGGTCAAACAAGCAGCTAGAGATAAAAATATTACTGGCATCTTAATTGCTGGTGAAACCGATGCCGGGTTAGTGCAACTGAATGAACTCCGCCAAGCGATTAACGAATTTAAAAAGTCAAAAAAACCCGTAATCGCCTGGATTGAAAACGGGTCGCAGCATGAATACTATTTAGCAAGTGTGGCAGATAAAATTTATGCCCACCCTGCGGGAGAGGTTGAATTTAAAGGACTCGCACGCTACAGCCCGTACATCGGAGAAACTCTAAAGTCGCTGGGCGTAGGCGTACAAGTAACCAAGGTGGGCAAATACAAGTCCGCAGTAGAGCCGTTTTTAAGCGATAAAATGAGTGAGTCGGATCGTGAACAAACAGAGTTATTGCTCGGCGGAGCTTGGAAAAAAATTGTGGCCGATGTCAGTGAATCGAGAAAAATATCAAGTATCAGTCTCAATCGGATCGCTAATTCAGGCGGAATTTTCACCAACGCTTTGGCCTATAAAATAAAGCTGGTCGATGAACTTTGTCAGCGCGATGAACTGGTAACTAAAATTTGTTCGCTGGGAGCTGCCGCCGATGACCATGGTCAATCTTTCCGACAAATTTCGCTTACTAAATATGCCAGTAAGGTTAATTTTTCATCGGGGGATGGAAAGATTGCGGTGATTTATGCCGAAGGCGAAATCGTTGATGGCTGGGGTGATAATCACAACGTAGGCGGCGATCGTCTCGCAAGAAACTTACGCGATTTACGCGGCGATAAATCGATTAAAGCAGTCGTTCTGAGAATCAACAGTCCAGGTGGCTCGGCCTTTGCGAGTGACATCGTCGCCCGCGAAGTGGGACTGCTGAAGCAAAAGGGTATTCCCGTAGTCGTGTCCATGGGTGATGTTGCCGCTAGCGGGGGCTACTACATCGCGGCGAGGGGAAGTAAGATTATCGCGAATCCTGTCACCATTACGGGATCCATTGGTGTCTTTGGACTACATTTTAATTACCAGGAATTAGCTAAGAAAATTAACCTTGGAACTGATGGTGTGAAAACCTCGCGCTACTCTGACTTATTTTCAAGCCATCGAACCGCGACAGCCGAAGAGATGGCGATTGTTCAAAAAATGGTCGACTTCGTTTATGAAGATTTTCTGAACGTGGTATCCGAGGGTCGAAAAATAGAACCCGCCCAAGTCGATGAAATTGCCCAAGGTCGTGTTTGGCTTGGAGTGAACGCCAAAGAAGTGGGGCTCGTTGATAAGATGGGCGGATTGCTGGATGCGATCAATCTCGCCAAGGAATTAGCTAAAAAACCAGACGCGGCGATTATTCAAGTACCCTCACTCCACTCGGGCCGCGAAAATATTTTGCAAAAATTATTATCCGAAGAAGAAAATGAAAATCCAGTCTTCGTCCGAGCAAAGCTTAATGACCCAGCACTACAAATCTTGAAAGCGCACCTGAGCTTTTTAAATCGCGTAGGAAATCTAAACGATCCCAAAGGCGTTTATCTACGTTGCCCGGTAGAGATTGAAATGCGCTAATTACTGCGCCAGATTAACGACTTTAGGCATTTGAGCCTTAGCCTCGGACATCCAGGTATTTAGCTGTGTAATCCGAGTTTCGTCCGCGGGGTGAGTGGAGAAAAATTCAGGAGGCTTGGTACCCGCAATTTTTGAAAAGCGTGCCCAGAATGCGGGAGCTGCTTCAGGGTTATACCCTGCTCTTGCCATGAAAAGTAAGCCGAGATGATCGGCTTCGGATTCATGTTCGCGGCTAAAAGGTAAAAGTACGCCAAATTGGGCGCCAAGACCAAAGCCCGTCATCCAAGCCTGTCGAGTGTGTGCCGATTTATTCTTAGTCGCCTCGTCCACAATCAAGGCACCCGCGGCCACTAATAAACCCTGAGAGATTCGCTCATTGCTGTGTTGATTTAAAACGTGCGACACCTCGTGGCCTAAAATAACAGCGATGTCATCATCGGTGGGAGCGTACGTAAACATGCCAACGTTGAAGCCGATTTTTCCACCTGGCATGGCAAAAGCATTGGGTGATTTGTCGTCGATGATAGCAAACTCCCAGAGATTGGCAGGCGGTAAGATTTTATTTTTATCTTCCTTTCGGGCGACCGTAACAATCGCTAAGCCTATTTTCTTAACCTTCACTAAACGAGGGTCGTTAGGCAGTTTTTTCATTTTTGCGAACTCGGTAGATGCCATGCTCGACACTTCAGAGTTACTGACCATGAGTAGCTGACTACGACCCGTACCAGGTGCGGTCTGACACCCTGAAAAGACTATCGAAAGCAGAAGAAATAACCAAACTCGATTCATCGTTAAACTTTAGGATTATCTTCTGGTTTTTCGGTGGAGGCAACCGAGTCTTCATCATCCTTTGCCGCGGCACCCGCAGCGGCATTATAATACTTCTCGTAGCTAGCATCGAAGCTGTCCGTATAGACCGAAGCCATGCGCATGGACATACGGTTAAGCACGGCGCCTAAAATCGGGACGCCCACTTCACGGAGTCGGGTAATACATTCAGCAACGTTGCGCGTGGATACGAAATTATAGCGAACTACGTAGATAACGCCATCGACGTTAGGAATCAGATTCAGGGCATCGGACACCGCACCAATGGGAGGTGAGTCGATAAAAATACGATCATAGCGGGAACGCATGGTCGTTAACATTTCGATAAACTTCGCACTACCAATAACCTGCGTTGGATTCCGGCAGCTCATTCCCACAGGTAAAACATCTAAATTAGGTGCTACATTTTTAACGATGGATTCATCGATGGTGGATTCATCATTAAACCAACGAGAAATACCTTCCGTGCCAGTTAAGCCTAGGGAAGGTCCGACGTTCGGAAGTCGTAAGTCGGCATCAATAACCAAAACTCTTTCTCCATGCTGAGAGAAACCGAGAGCTAAATTAGTGGCGACGAAGGTCTTACCTTCACTAGGGCGTGTTGAGGTGATTAAAAACACGTGGCTAGACATTGATGCGGGATTAACGCGCATCGATGAATAAATCGTGCGAATGGCCTCAACGGCGACGACGTCCTTTTCGTGCTGAGCCAACAATGCACGCTCAGGTCCAACGGACTTTGTTACCTGCGGAATCGTTCCTAAAATAGGGATACCTAAGGCGGCTTCGACTTCTTTGGGTGACTTTATCCGGTCATCAAATGTGCCGAGTAAGATAATCAGACCTAAACCAAAAATAGACCCCATGGCTAAGCCAATCATGGCGTTCAGATAAAAGTTTTTGTTGGTAGGGCGATCGGCAACGGAGGGAGTGTCTAGGACTTTAATAGAAGTCGTGGTACCCGTGGTCGATGAACGAATTTTAGCTTCTTCAAAGCTTTGTTTTTGGCGGTTCAAGAAATCTTCCTGGCTTTTAATTTCTTTGTCGACGCGTTCGAGTTCGTTATTCGCCACAGTCAAACGCGCAATTTCATCGTCCTTCTTATCGAGATTGGAAATGATGGCTGCGTAATTGGCATGAGCATTTTGTATCGCGACCTGAATACGATTTACGGATGCAACAATAGCATTTTGTAATTCGGCTTCGGTTTGCTTCAGCTGCGCGCGAGCCTGAATTAAAGTGGGGTGCTCATCGGTGTATTTTTCTTCCATGGTACGGACGGCGACACGCAGATCGCTTATTTTCGATCCAAACGCAGCGACACGCTCATCACTTCTCACCTGGGCAACATCGTATAAATCCTTACCAGTCTGTTTATATTCACCAATTAAACGCCAAATGATTTCCATTTCATCGATGGCCTTTCGCGTATCTTCACGTGCGCGAACTAAGGCGGCACGTTCAGCGGTCAAAGTATTAGTGTCTTTGGCAATCGAAAGTAATTTCTGGCCTTTAATCAGATCGTTTCGCTTATCGTAGAGTTTACGAATTTTATCTTCGACTGAATCAATATCCATACGATATTTTTCGACTAAAGGATTGGTGATGACGAGGCGCTCATCTTCACTGTTCTTTTGAATCGCCTTACAAAAAAGTGTAGTCACCTGACGGGCCAGCTCGCGATTGGGGTGAGTAAATTCAACGCTCACCACTAAGGTCTGGCGTTGGGGCGTGATCGATCTTTGCTTGGAGAAAACTTCTTGTTCGGAGAGCGGTCCACTAAAAATGTTACCACCTTGGTAAGGAGCCAGTACTTCCTTTTTTTCTGCAGTGGTTAACTGACGAGAAACTGCTTCGATAATTACACTACTACGCATCGACTCAATCGCCGTATAAAAGTCATCGCTGGAAGTAATGCTAAAATTACTTTCGGCGGCAGTATTAGAGCCCGAAATATTCGGGGCCAAGCGAAAGACGCGTAAACGACCCGACGCCTTATACTCCGGCATCATATTATATGTATAAACGAGTGACAGAGTGAAAAAGATGAGAACCGATAAAACCAGCCACCAGATACGTTCGCGCACCATGTTGACGTAAGTTGAAATCGACACGCCGGTGTCCTTGGACGAACCCTCGCCATAGCCGCCTCCGCCACCATAGCCACCGCCGTAACCTCCACGCTGACGACCGTAACCTCCGCCATAGCCGCCTCCACCATAACCACCACCGTAACCTCCGCCATAGTTTCCGCCATAGTTTCCGCCATAGTTTCCGCCATAGTTTCCGCCA
>JBBAUX010000001.1:245274-322846 GCA_040398005.1 Opitutales bacterium | reverse complement strand
GGGGCGATACAAAATCAAATGCAGGTAAGTAGGACTCCCGTGTGCATATGTGAGCATGGGTATATTAATTATTAAACAAAAAAGGCCGTCAAGTGACGGCCTTTTGTTTTACGCTACGCGTTCAACAACAAGTGGCGGAATATTGGGACGTTTAGGCGCTAAGCGGTAAGCATCGCGGAAGTAAGGCAACGCCTGATCCACTTTAGCTTCATCATTATAATGAATCATGATGAGCGGCTCACCTTGTTTAACCTGAGTACCGACCTTTTGAATATTGGTTACGCCTACCGCAGGATCGAGCGTGCCGTCTTTCATCATCGCTAAAATACGAACGCCTTGGGCGATCTTTCCGGCATCGATGGTGTGAACATAACCACGCTTAGGTGCAGGTAATTTACGGATGAATTTCGCTTGAGGGAATTTCGAAGGATCGTCGATCCAATCGGTCTTACCACCCTGGGCGCGAACCATGGCTTTAAACTTTTCGAGTGCAGAACCATCCTTAAGATGTTTCTCAACCGTTTGTTTTGCAGAGAGTGTTGAACCAGCAACGCCAGCGAGACGGACAACTTCCATGCCTAATTTAAGAACGAGGTCTTGGAGATCTTCGGGGCCTTCACCTTTAAGGAGTCGAACGGCTTCAAGAATTTCTAAACCAGTACCGACAGAATCACCGAGTGGTTGATTCACATCAGTAACGAGAGCAACGCACTTGCGGTTCAGAGAACGTGCAACGCGGGTGATGATACGCGCGAGTTGTTTAGCTTGTTCGAGATCACGGATAAATGAGCCATTGCCCCATTTTACATCGATAACTAGGCCTTCGCAGCCTTCTGCTAATTTCTTAGCGAGGATACTTCCGGTGATTAAGGGAAGAGATGGAATCGTGCCGGTTTTTTCACGGAGAGCGTAGAGTAAGTCATCCGCAGGAGCGACTTCGGGACATTGTTCAGTAATCGCACAACCGACGCGTTCGATTTGTTTACGGAATTCTTCGAGCGAAACTTTACCGCGGAAACCTGGAATCGAAGAAAGCTTTTCAACGGTTGAAATACAGAACTCTTCGTCTTTACCATTCATGCCAGGCATGATGACACCAGCGGCGGCGCCGAGAGGTCCGAGTACGAGTGTGGTCTTATCACCTACTCCACCGGTAGAAACCTTGGCGATTTTAGGTTGGGACAGACGAGCGAGGTCAATGACGTCACCCGAGAGACGAAGCTCTTCAGCGAGCATCGCGGTCTCTTGAGCAGACATCTGACGGAAGAAAATAGCCATCGCTAAGGCCGCTTGTTGCTCCGGAGGCATTTCTGCGTCCATAATCGAGTCAACGATCTGACGTATCTCATCGGCCGTAAATTCACCCCCATCACGCTTCTTCTCGATTAATGCCGTGAAAGTAGGTTTTTCGCGGCGTAGGTGTGTTATAATTTTGTCAGTCATAAGTGTTTTGTATTTAGGTGGTTAGGTTGTACCCCCAGCATGCAGGGATACGGATTTCCCTTAATGAAAGTTTTTCTTGAAAAGTCGAGCCAAAAAGGGCAAGCGGACACCCTACCCCACAAAACCGCCACAAGAGTGCCTCAATTGGCACCTAGTGACTAAAAATAATTTCTAGAAGGTTTCTTAACCTAAATTAAAAAACCACGCGTTAGGGTGTCTTTCTCAAACGTGGTCATCACCTTGTCGCGCAACTCAGGAATGCCCGATTCGGTCCACGGCGGCGACTCTAGATCGCCGTTTTGTGATTTCGCAAAGTAGAGAAAGAAATAATCCGCGATTTTATTTTTCAGAATCACCGAAGCTAAGCGCGGTCCGGATTCAATATACACACCCACCCATTTTTCTTCAGTGCAGCGTTCAATCCAATTTTTGAGGAAGTCTTTTTCGTCACCATCGATTAGCCAGACTTTTATTCCGGCCGATTCATAAGCCTGCAATACGTCGGCCGTAGCTAATTGCTTAAGGCCTACGACAATACTTAAATGACGATACTTATCTTGAAATAAGCCTGAGTGGGTTTTTTGAGCGGACCTAAAGTGACGATCCAAAATAAAACGCGTTGAACAGGACTCATTATTAGGTATGCGAGAAGTGAGACTTGGGTTGTCAGCAATTAATGTATCTACACTAATCGCGATAGCTGGAAAAAGTTTTCTCCACTGATGAACATCGGTGCGAGATGATTGATTGGAGATAGTACGGATGGTTTTCTCGGCGTGGACCAATCGGAAGTCGACCGTAGAAGCTAACTTCAAAGCGATGAGCGGACGCTGATGAGTAATCCAATGATTAAAAATAAGATTCAGATCATTCGCTTCATCTGCCAAAACACCCGAAGTGACGGTGATGCCATTTTGACGTAATAAATTCAAGCCTTTGCCAGCGTGAGCAGGATTCGGATCCGTGGCACCGACGACAACATGGCGAATGCCTGAAGCGATAATCGCATCAACACAAGGTGGTGTGAGACCGTGTGTACAACAAGGCTCGAGAGTGACGTACAAAACCGCGTCGGGTTTTGGTTTTCGTCCTAAACTTTTAAGAGCGACGACTTCTGCGTGCGCTTCGCCCGCCTTAGCGTGGTAGCCAAGGGCGACGACTTTATCGTCTTCGACAATGAGTGCACCCACCATCGGGTTGGGATGGGTGGCGCCCCAACCTCGGCGTGCCATCTCGAGTGCTTGACGCATCCACAAGACATCAGCCGACGTGGTCACTTTATCGATTGCGCTTACGTGGCGCAGCTGTCTTCGCGCCACCCGGAGTCAAGATGGGCTCAGAGAAATATCGGAAACCTTCGAGTTTACGGCGCTCGATGGGACGACCTAAAAGCTGTTCGATTTGGTGCATGCTGTGCAATTCATCGGGTGAGAAAAGGGTGAACGCTTCGCCTTCAGCTGCGGCGCGTCCGGTACGTCCAATACGGTGAACATAATCTTCTGGGTGTTCAGGAACGTTGTAATTGATGACGTGAGTGACTCCGGTGATATCGAGTCCGCGCGAAGCGATATCGGTCGCGACTAAAATAGTGTACTTACCTGACTTAAAACCTTTGAGGGCTTCGGTGCGTTCGGTTTGCGAACGGTCAGCATGCATCGTGGCTACGGGTGTACCGTGGCCTTCAATCCATTCGGTAATACGATCCGCATCCCGTTTCGTACGGGTGAAGACGATGACTGATTTAAATTCACTCTTCTTTAAGAGTTCGATAAGAAGGTCATACTTTTGAAAGACATCGACTGGGTAAATCGCGTGGTCGACTGTTTCGGCGGCGGTTGAGCCAGTGCGAACGTCGATGGTGATCGGATCGCGCAGTGCCCAGTTAGCGATTTTGCCGATACGTTCATCGACGGTGGCGGAGAAAAGTAAAGTCTGACGCTCTTTAGGACAGAAACGAATGATGCGGGTGACATCTTCGATGAATCCCATGTCGAGCATACGATCCACTTCATCTAAGATAACTACTTGAATGGAACTAAGATCTAAAATCTTTTGTTCGTGGAGATCGAGGAGACGACCAGGGGTGGCGATCACGACATCAACACCGTCGCTGAGTGCTTTCACTTGAGCGCCGTACCCTACTCCACCGTAGAGCAGAGCAGTTTTGGTGCCGAGGTATTTTCCGTACTTCTGAAAATTTTCATCCACTTGAACGGCCAGTTCGCGAGTAGGAACCAGGACGAGGCAGCGAGGCTTGCCGGCGGCGGGTCCGAGACGTGCGATGGTTGGTAAAGCGAAGGCGGCAGTTTTTCCGGTGCCTGTTTGAGCGGCGCCAATGAGATCACGACCTGAGAGAATGATTGGGATGGCCTGCGCTTGGATGGGCGTGGGGGTAACATAACCCGCATCGGCAAGTGAGCGTGTGACAGGCTCGGGAAGGCCAATTTCGGTAAAGGTGGACATTGTTGAACCTATAGAAAGGCGGTGATGCGGAGAAAGGGGAAGAACAAACGATAAAAACTTCTGGGCGGGCTGAGAAAACCGAACAATTCGTCAGAGATTGACAGGTGCGGTCAATTTGCGTGCATTAGATACCTTCCCGTTAAGGGTGAATGGTGGTTGTAGCTCAGTTGGTTAGAGCACCGGTTTGTGGTACCGGGGGTCGGGGGTTCAAGTCCCCTCAATCACCCCACTTTCAAATAAGGGGTCAGACTACGTCAGCGTAGTCTGACCCTATAAATGGGGTCAGACACCGTTAATGGTGCCTGACCCCTTTTTTTATTTAGAGGATGAGCTGCCTAAAGTTTTAAGATCTCTATCTGTCAGAAGCAGGATGAGTCCATCATCATGGGCACGCTTTTTAACATAGGCCTGTAATTCACCTGTCTGTGCATACTCAACAAGGAGTATGGGTTTTTTACTTTCTTTAATCCGCTGCAAGTTGTCTAGGACATCGCGGGTGTCGCGGCTAGGCTGCTTTTTATCACCGACGGCGTAGAGATCCTCGATACCGATACCGCTAATATGAGAGAAAAAATCATCGGACTCCAAAAGCGCGGAACCATTCTGTGGAATAACTAAGGCGTCGGATTTTTTAGCCCGGGCTTGAACTGCAATTCTTTTAACCCAATCAATCATGTCGCGACGGTAAGACTGTTTAGTTTCAGGATTAATTCGGTTCTCATCATAATCAGTGCCGACTTTTTCGAAAGTCTCAAAGCCATCTACGATATCCAAGTATACACCATCAAAGCCAGCAGCCATCGCCTGTTCTACAGAATTGAGAATTATTTTCTGCCATTCTCTATCCCAATATTTTACGACGAAGTTACCCTTCCATTCTGGATTTTGATTAAGCAACCATGGCGGCGCCGAGGATGTAGGCTTGCCGTTATCTAACCAAGACTTCTTCCAATAAGTTCGATAGTCTTCAGCTTCACCGATTGAGATGTAGGCGAGGATTTTTCGTTTAGGACTATTGCCACGGATAGTTTTAAGATCCGAAGACCGCCACAAGACCTCTTCCGAAAAATGCGAATCGAGAACAAACCAATCTCGCTGACTTTTATTAAGTTTGTCGGCTACGACTGCAGGAGTCTGTCCTAATTCATCGGCTTGTAGTACATAGGCAAACGATGAGGGTGCTTCCATTGGCATCATTCCAGCAGCCATCACCTGGGATCCGCTAATCCCAAAAATAAATAGAAGGATTTTGCGCACGAATAGTCTAATCAGCCAAATAGAAACCTTAAGCAAGCCAATCACCCCAGTTTGAACAGAAGGTCAGATTACTCTAGGCTATTTTCACAAAAAGGGGTCAGACTACGTCGACGTAGTCTGACCCCTTTAATGGTGTCTGACCCCTTTTTTTATTTACCGGAGGGGAGTTCTTCGATGAAGCCGATCAAGTGTTTGCGGGCTTTCTCCAACCACTTCACATGCAGTAATAATCGAGTGTCACCTTTTTCGCTATGAATGATGAACCGATGATCAAGAATATGCTTTTTACCGTGGTGGAGGACATGCTTCTTCTTAAATTTCTGGTTTTGATAGAAGAGCATGTGACTCGAGGCCTTTGCATGTGCATCAAAATCATCGACGTCATTATCCTCACCGCTCAAGAGTCGGGGCATATTACTGAGAGTCTCTAATTCCATTAATATAGTACCGACATCGTCAAAGGAAACACAGCTACGTGCCGACTCGATTGCCGAATCGCTAATGAGGAAGTCTTTAGCGAGGAAAGTACGAAGGGATAAAAAGAACATCGGAACATTCATGAACATTTCCGGCTCTTCGGGCTCCTTCTTGGCCAACTCGTGCTTAGACAAGTGGCGTTTTAACTTCTGCAGGAAGCAATTTACAATATGTTTATCCCCCACGCGGTATTCGATGATGAGGAATTGGGTGCCAAAACCGACACCTTTAAGCTCGTCGTGGTTTTTGATTGTTGAGCCATCCAGGATAAAGCGGATTTCTCCGACTTGGTCTAGTCCGGCGATACTGAACTTATCAAATTTGTCGTCGGTGACTAAGAAGCAGTTGTTGAGTTTAGGATCCCCTTCGACCAACTCACTGACGCGTTGACGGAGAGTAAACGCGCTCAATGAGCTGATGAATAGGATGGATTCGATTTTGTGGCGGGTAGGTACGGATTGGTCAGGCATGGGTGGAAAGTCAGATCGGGGGCATCAAGAAATGAATGGCCCTACATAAAGGGGGCTCCCGTTCTCGCAAAAACTGCGAGGGCGAAAATTTCGCCGGTTTTGTTACAATTTTGCCAAAAACAGGACATCCCGCTGCCGGGTAATGATTTTTCGAGACTGAATAATCCCTGGGTGAACGGGGATGTGACTGAACTCCTTAATTAATAAAGGAAATATTACTGTATCACTCTATTAGAAAAAAAGCAAGGAAAATCTTCCGTCACCCACACTTTTTCTGTCATAGGAAACAAAATTTAAGCTACGCTTAAACTTCTCGAAAACGATCTGAAAATTATTTTGCGCTACGGGAAACAAAATAAGATTCGAGGGCGTCACGGATAACTTTTTCGACCTCGGCGTCTTTTTGTTTCACTTCGGCATCGATGGCTGGGTCCCCTACTTGGGATCCGCGGCGGAAGATCTTATCTCCTCCGATATTAAGTTTTTGAGCGTAGTAAGTAACGTAGCGAACTTGGAATTTATAGCCCGAGGGGTAATTCTCCAATTTCAAGGTTACTCGTTCGACGGGGTAATCGGGGCGGAGCTCCACTAGGGCGGCGCGGACGCCTTTGATAGCTTGGGAGGATTCGCATTTAATCCGGTTATCCATGAATCGGGCGTCATCGAAGCCCGCTTCCATGTCAAAATACACGCCCGAACGCAGACCGTTAAAGCCTGAGCCTGGGATGCCTGCGAAGAGGACGCCCATGGTAACGGTGGTGATGAGGAAGAAAACGACCCAGATGAAGACTGGGGAGGTTTCTTTTTGGAGTTTAACGCGAGCCATAGACCCAACCTAGGGTCTACCACCTACCCCGCAACCCACAAAAAACGGCGTCCATTTGGACGCCGTTGATACACGAACTAGCTTTTAGGCTCAGTGGTCGTGCTGGTCGCCACCGGGCGCAGACTTCGAATCCTCAGGAAGATCAGTGATGAGACATTCCGTGGTAAGTAAGAGTCCGGCTACAGAAGCAGCGTTGATGATTGCAGTACGGGTGACCTTAGTTGGGTCGACCACGCCACCAGCCACGAGATCTTGGTATTCACCGGTAGCTACGTTGTAACCGTTAGCACCTTTGTGTTTAAGAAGAACTTCTTGGACGATGTGTGAACCTTCAACACCGGCGTTAGCGCAGAGAGTACGGAGAGGTTCTTCAATTGCCTTACGAACAATTTGAGCACCAATCTTTTCGTCATCGCTGAGGGAGTTGATGACGGCGTCGATTGCCTTAACGGTGCGGAGCAGAGCTACGCCACCACCAGGAACGATACCTTCTTGAACGGCAGCGCGCGTGGCGTGCAGAGCGTCGTCGACGCGATCTTTTTTCTCCTTCAATTCAGCTTCGGTTGCAGCACCTACGTGGATGACGGCGACGCCACCAGCGAGTTTTGCGAGACGCTCTTGGAGTTTTTCTTTATCGTAATCGGAAGAAGTTTCTTCGATTTGACGACGGATAAGTTTCACGCGGCCTTGGATGTCGGCAGATTTACCAGCACCTTGGATGATGGTGGTGTTTTCTTTGTCGGCCACAATACGTTTGGCGCGACCGAGATCAGCGACTTTAACAGACTCGAGTTTGATACCGAGGTCTTCGGTGATAAAACGTCCACCCGTTAAGACAGCGATATCTTCCATCATCGCTTTACGACGGTCACCAAAGCCAGGGGCTTTGACGGCACAGACGTTGATCGTACCACGGAGGCGATTAACCACGAGAGTGGCGAGGGCTTCGCCTTCAACTTCTTCAGAGATGATGAGGAGAGGCTTGCTGGATTTCGCGACTTCTTGGAGTAAAGGAAGGAGGTCCTTCATCGAGCTGATCTTCTTTTCGAAGAGAAGAACGTAGACGTCTTCAAGAACGGCTTCGAGGGTTTCCGCGTTGGTGGCGAAATAAGGTGAGAGGTAACCTTTGTCGAATTGCATACCTTCAACAACGTCGAGCGTCGTTTCGATAGTCTTAGCTTCTTCAACCGTGATCGTGCCGTCTTTACCTACGCGATCCATGGCTTCGGCGATGATGTCACCGATG
Organism: Opitutales bacterium; assembly: GCA_040398005.1. GTDB lineage: Bacteria > Verrucomicrobiota > Verrucomicrobiia > Opitutales > UBA953 > UBA953. Next base: position 314,664 of record JBBAUX010000001.1, on the reverse strand, counting down.
GATGAATCCCAGTTAGCGGAAACGGTCGCAACCTGCTTAATTTCTTCGCGGGTTTTGATTTTCTTAGAAATGTTAGCGAGTTCTTTAACAATCGCTTCGGTGGCTTTATCGATACCACGTTTCACGAAGATCGGATTGGCACCCGCGGCGACGAAGCGAAGACCTTCTTTGTAGATAGCTTCAGCGAGAACGGTCGCGGTGGTCGTGCCATCCCCTGCTTTATCAGCAGTTTTGGAGGCTACTTCACGAACCATTTGGGCGCCCATGTTTTCATAGGGATCGCTCAATTCGATTTCCTTAGCAACGGTAACACCGTCTTTCGTTACTTTAGGAGCGCCGAACTTTTTATCGATCATCACATTACGGCCTTTCGGTCCGAGGGTGACTTTCACCGCACGGGCGAGAATGGTGACACCGTTCAACACCTTACGGCGGGCGGCTTCATCGAACAGGATTTGTTTTTTGGACATAGGATTTTATTTATGAAGAGTGAGAGAAATAATTATTCGATAATCGCGAGGATTTCGTTTTCGGAGAGGAGCAAGTAAGTGTCGTCGTTAAGTTTCACTTCCGAGCCGGCGTATTTTCCGATGAGAACTTTGTCGCCCACTTGAACGGAGAAAGGAATCTTCTTGCCGTCCTTGTCGAGCGCACCGGTGCCGAGGGCAATGACGCGAGCTTCTTGTGGTTTTTCTTTGGCAGAATCAGGGATGATGATGCCACCCTTGATTTCTTCGCCTTCCTCGATGCGTTGAACGAGAACGCGATCAGCGAGAGGCTTTACTTTGAGTTTGGAGTTTTTGGACATAGGTTTTGGTAAGGTTAGGTTGCCCGAACTGGGCGAACTGCGTATTGCAGAAGGAATGCCAAAACGATTTTTGACGGGTTTAGCAATAGTTTACATGGTTTTTTTGGGGATTACGCGGGATTACTTCCCTAAACTGACCTTAATCTGTCACGCACCTTCGTGACAGGGTGTCACAAGGCAAATCTGGTCTGTCACAATGCTTAGGAGATATCGCGGGACTGCCCGCCCTCGGGCTCTTTGATCTGATCACCCCAGCCCAGAATTCGGGCCTGGGCGCCGTGGTGTTCGGCCCTGGTTTTATCTCCACGCTCCATCCAAATTCGGGAGAGCGATGTATGAATATGAATATCTTTCGGTTTTAAGTTTAAAGCCGTTTCGCCTGCTTGCAGTGCGTCATCGAACTGACGTTGTGCAAAATGCACTTCAGCTTTGGCCAGCCAGGCTTCAAAAAAATCGGGCGCGAGGGCGACCGCCTCATTCAATTTAGTGAGTGCCGCTGCTTCGTCGCCCACGGCGAAATCAAAGGCCGCATCGTTCGTCAGAGCTTGCGCACGTTCATGGGGACCGGAAGACGACATACCTATTAGATATATGAAACAATAATTGTAGCAAGAAAGGGTTTAGCACTTGGAAAATTGCGTAAAACCGACATGGTAAAGGGGAAATGGATTCACGATATAACGACTTAGCTAAGGTCCTCTGCGGATTCTCGATCGACCTTAAAAAAGGCCAGAAGGTCTTAATCGACGTGGCTGACGTGCCGGAAGAATTTGTGGTCGCCCTCATCCGTGCCGCCCGTGCCCGCGGTGCAGTGCCCCAAGTTAATTTTCAAAAGCCCCGGATCAATCGCGAGCTCGTTCGCTACGGCGTCACCGAACAATTTAAATTAAGTAACGAGTTTGAGTTAGCCCGCATGAAGAAGATGGATGCTTACATTGCCGTGCGTGGGGCCGATAATATTTTTGAGTCGAGTGATATCCCCTCTCCTTTAGCCAAAGCTCACGCCCAGGCGATGCAGCCGACTCTCGATTGGAGAGTGAATAAAACTAAATGGGTCGTGTTACGTTGGCCTACCGCGTCGATGGCTCAACAGGCGAAAATGAGCACCGAAGCGTTTGCCGATTTCTTCTTCAAAGTTTGTACGCTCGATTATTCACGCATGACAGCGGGGATGGATGCACTAAGCGAAGTGATGATGAAGGCTAAGGATGTGCATATTACTTCACCCGGCACCGATTTACGTTTCTCGATCAAAGGAATGAACGCGATTCCCTGCGGTGGCAGCCACAACATTCCCGATGGCGAAGTATTTACGGCACCGATTAAAGATTCGGTTGAAGGAGTGATTCAGTACAATGCACCGACCATTTACCAAGGCGTCTCGTTTGAAAATATTCGTCTCGTTTTCAAAAAAGGAAAAATCGTCGAGGCGACGTCGAATAACACCAAGCGACTCAATGCCATTTTAGATACGGATGCGGGGGCTCGTTATATTGGTGAGTTCGCCATTGGATTTAATCCGCACATCTTAAATCCGATGCAGGACATTCTCTTTGATGAGAAGATTGCGGGATCGTTCCACTTTACGCCAGGCATGTGCTATGAAACGACCGATAATGGCAATCAGTCGTCGATTCACTGGGATATGGTTTGTATTCAACGCCCTGAGTATGGTGGCGGAGAAATTAGATTTGACGGTAAGGTCATTCGTAAGGATGGACTCTTCGTCCCTAAATCCTTACAAAAATTGAATCCCGACTACCTTTTGGGAAAAAAACGCTAATGCCTCCCAAAATTAAACCAGCCCACAAGCCATCACCGGGTTCGATCAAACATAAACCGCAGACACGAAAAGTTTCTCCGAAAGTTCTTCGTCCAGCTCGCGAAGAGAAAAAGACTTCTCGGAGCGGCGTTAAACGTGCACCCGTTCAGCCAACGGCGGAACACGAAATCCATAACGTAAAACTCGAGGCCGAGGTATCACCCGCACGTGCCGATAAAATACTTTCCAGTTTACTCAGCGGGATCAGTCGCTCGCGGGTACAGAAGGCACTTGATTTAGGATTAATCACTCGCGATGGCGTGGCGATTGATCGTCGCACCGTTTTAAATCCTTTAGACAGTCTCACCGTTGCCCTGCCCGCTCCCGAAGAGCCCACCGCGACCGCCGTGAAAATGAATTTAGAAGTCATCTACGAAGACGCTCATATTATTGCGATTAATAAGCCGAGCGGATTACTCACCCACCCCGTTCAAGGATCGGATGAACTTTCGGTCGTGCATGGCTTGCTCCATCATACCAAAGGTAAACTAGCACCAGCGGGTGGCGCTCCCCGTCCGGGTGTGGTGCATCGTCTCGACCGTGAAACCTCCGGCGTGATTGTTTTAGCAAAGACCGATAAAGCGTATCACAACTTAGTTGAACAATTCGGTGATCGTACGGCGAAAAAAGAATATTTAGCGCTCGTGGATAAAAGTCCGCGTCTGCTTGGTGGACAAGTGAACGCGAACATTGATCGTCACCGTACCGTGCGTGTACGCATGGCCGTGCGTGAAGATGGACGTCACGAAGCGATTACCGATTGGCGCGTGGAAGAAAAGTATGGTCCGCACGCTGCGTTGATTAGAGCTTATCCGCAGACTGGCCGCACTCACCAGATTCGGGTGCACTTAGGGCACATTGGACATTCTATTTTAGGCGATCGTACGTATGGTAAATTTGATGTGCCTACCTATGATAACTGGCCTATGCCACGCGTCATGCTGCATGCGCACAAACTCACCTTGAAGCATCCTCAGACAGGAAAGACTATGACCTTCTCCGTGGAGCCACCCAAAGATTTTAAGACCCTGCAAACGTGGCTAACGAATAAGTTCGGAGTGCGGGCTTTTTCGACGGTCTAAAAATCAGTGAGCTGAACCGTGGTGACCGTCGCACTTGCGATATTCAGGCATGTCCGGCTCAACATGTACGAGCACTGAAACCACTTCGGGGTGGAGACGTAAAATATCGGATTTAACCTGTCCGGCAATCGCATGGCCTTGGGCGACGGTCGCGGTTTCACCGACTTGAAGATGGAAGTCTATCTCGAAGCGATCACCCACGCGGCGTGCGCGGAAGGCATGGAAACCCTTGGTACCAGAAACAGCGAGAATATGTTCGCTCAAATCTTTTAGAATTTTTTCTTCCGGTGCGGTGTCGATTAAATCAGCGCAGGCGGACTTAAATAATTTGATACCTTCGGCACCGAGCCAACCAGCGAGGACTAGTCCGATTACCTTATCGACTGCCACCCACTCAGGATGCGTGTTTGCGATGACGACTGCGATTAAGGCGAGCAATGATGCAATGGCGTCTGCACGATGGTCGGCAGCATTAGCCAAGAGAAGACGTGAACCTAATTTATCGGCCTGACGTCGAGCAAACTGGTAAAAGGTTTCTTTAATAATAAGAGCAATACCCGCAACCCAAGCAGCGGCTAAGCCCGGAATCTCTGAGACATTACCTTGGACTAAGTTTTTGAGCGAGTGCCACGCCAAGCCGATACAGAAACTTAAAACTAAAGTGGAAATGAAAAGGGTCGCGAGGGTCGAGAATCGGTAATGTCCGTAAGGGTGATCATCATCTTTGGGGACGTGCGCGAGACGGATGCCGATGATCGCGGCGATGTCGCCTGCAATATCAGTGAGCGAGTGAATACCATCGGCAATCAGGGCGTGGGAATTTGCGATAACACCTACGCTACATTTTACGCTAGCGAGAACGATGTTAACGCAGAGGCTCAGTATAACGGTGAAAATCCCCTCTTGTTTGACGGTCGACATTACTTAGTAGAATTTTGTTTTATTAATTCGGCTTCGCTTTGCCAATCGATTTTGGTGAGCTCAACGGATTGCACGGCTGATTTTTTGGACAGGCCTTTAATGATATCATTCAATTTACTCCAGTCCTTGGCTTGATGGCTTTTAATCCATTTTGTTAATTTAAGAGTCACTAAATCAGGTCGATCGGCGACTGGGGTTGCGACGTCACCAAAATCGGTCGTTACATCAGCCGCAGAATACCCCATGCGAAGCTGGATGGTTAAACGGTCTGCGAAAGCGAAAGTGTAATGCGTAACTGGACCTGCTTCAGCGAGTGGCGTGCCGGGGGCGTAGGTTTCTGTAATCAATAAATATTCCTGAGGAAGTTCTGTACCCTCCGCGTTATAGTGTCGACGGCCACCGGTCACAATCGAACGGACCTTTGAACCATCGGAAAGTGTCTCAACAGACTCTAACAAAACATAGTGTCCGTAGAACCCCTTTTGAGCGACGGCGAAATCGAACATCATGCCGGGGAGATTAAGCGCTTCACGGACCAAACGTTTCTCGGTGCGGGCGGGCTCACTCTGAGTTTTAAAAGTCCACAGCATACCCGCTCCGATCAGAGTACCGAGTAGGAAGATTAGCCAACGTTCGCGCTGTCCCATATCTTTATATTCAATGATGTGGGACATTCGGCAAGGAGAAGCCGTTCACAGCCGTGGCTTTGTCATTGGAAAATTAAATAAAATCGTCAGTTTAATGACATGTTAGAAGCTTCAGTTGAAACACGAGTTCGCTTTGCGGAGACCGACGCGATGGGTGTCACCTACCATGGTAATTATCTGCCCTGGTTCGAAATGGCACGGGTCGCGATGTTGGACAAGATCGGTTGTCCTTACCGCGACTTAGAAAAAAACGGCTTCCTCCTCCCTGTTCTAGAAACCGGGATTACGTATCATCGCCCATCGCATTTTGATGATCGTTTAAAAATTACAGTCACACTTTTAGAAAAACCCAAGGCCCGACTCCACCTAACCTATAAAGTCGAACGCGGCAATGAACTGATTGTTGAGGGGTTTACGGCACACGCTTTTGTTAATCGTGAGTTTAAACCAGTCAGACCCCCTGCAAAAATCGAAGAAGCTTTTAATCGAGCCTTCGCTCAATAATTTTATGAAAATTGAATCTTGGTCACTTGGACCCTTTGAAACAAATGCGTATTTATTGACGTCGGAGGACGGAAAATCCTGCGCGGTGGTCGACGCACCGCGTGATGCCGCGAAAACGCTCTTACCCGAAATTAAAAAACGTGGCCTTAAGCTTACGCACATTTTAATCACGCACGGACACTGGGATCACATGTGTGATGCCCATGCTTTTGCGACGGCAGGAGCGCAAGTATTAGCCCATGAGGATGACCAGCAAATGATTGAAAACATTGAGGCTTATCGCAATCGCTACCAGGCCATGATGCCCTTTTTAACGGAAGAAGATTTTCATTCCTGTAAGGTAACTCAGTGGCTTAAACAAGATGACTCGTTCCATGCTCTCGGAAAAAAATTTGAGGTTCGTCACGTCCCTGGACACTGTCCGGGAAGTCTACTCTTTTACTGTGCCGAAGAAAAATTAGCCTTCACCGGCGATGCTATTTTTAATGGCTCGGTCGGACGTACCGATTTACCCAATGGCGATTGGAATCAGTTATTAAAATCTATTCGTGAGCAGATTTTTACTTTGCCTGAGGAAACCCATTTACTTCCAGGTCACGGCGGTAAGACATCGGTTGGCAAAGAGAAGAAAACTAATCCTTACGCACGGCCTTAATTTGTGGCGACACCCTGCCCCCATTTACCGTTTGGTCTAAGGAAATTATCTTGGCGCGAGCTCAATGCTTTGCGCGATGATCAAGGCGAAGAACTTTACCTACTCTGCTTAGAATACGGACAACAGTTGTGGCTAGAAAATTTACCGGCACGGGCACTTTTAGCGGTGGATCGAGCGCTATATTGCAACGTGCCTGCCGATGCGGAATGCCTTAAACAGCACCCGCTGCCGTATGCCGTGATTGGCTGGTTAGTCAGTCAGCCCACGGAACAATTTACCGGCAATGCACGGGTTCATTATCAACATTTAGCTGATCGTGTGAAGGGCGAGAGAGCGTCGCAAAAGAAATGGCGGGCATGGGCGGCGTGGGCGATTACCAGGCAAGTACGACCCGATTTAGCGGCCGATCCGGAGCATGCTGTGACTGAGCCAACGCACAGTGAAATCAAGCAAGCACTGCAGCATCACGGCATTAAAGGTGAAGTCGAGACTTGGGAAAAGGCGATCGGATCAATTACTTCAAACGCTTGAAGACCAGCGAAGCGTTATGACCACCGAAACCTAAATTATTGGAAATCGCGACGTCGACTTTCATCGTGCGAGCCTTGTTGGGGATATAATCCAAATCACAATCAGGATCTGGATTTTCGTAATTGATAGTCGGAGGAACGATACCGTTGTGGATGGCGAGAACACAGACTGCGGCTTCAATTCCACCTGCGGCACCGAGTAAGTGACCGGTCATCGACTTCGTAGAAGAGATGGCGAGTTTGGGAGCTAAATCTCCGAAGGAACGTTTGATAGCGAGAGACTCACAACGATCATTGATCGAGGTCGAAGTACCGTGAGCGTTGATATAATCCACTTCAGATTTTTGGATGCCGGCATCGACGAGAGCACGGTCGAGACAGAGAGCGAGTCCTTTGCCCTCTTGGTCTTGTCCAGTGATGTGGTAAGCATCGCAAGTCGCACCATAGCCAGCGAGTTCGCAATAAATACGGGCACCGCGGGCTTTGGCGTGTTCGAGTTCTTCGATGACTAAAACGCCCGAACCTTCGCCCATAATAAAACCATCGCGTAATTTATCGAAAGGACGTGAAGCCTTTTCGGGGGTGTCGTTAAAGTCGGTAGACATCGCCTTCATATTACAGAATCCGGCGTAGGCTAAACGGGTAATGGTCGCTTCGGAACCGCCTGAAAGCATGACATCGGCGTGGCCATCGCGAATATGTCGCATCGCTTCGCCGAGAGAGTGAGAACCTGAAGCGCAGGCAGAGACGACGCCGAAGTTTACGGACTTCGCTTTGAATTCAATTGCGACGACGCCTGAAGCGATATTGGCGATTAAAGAAGGAATCGTAAAAGGTGAGACGCGAGATGGACCACGTTCGATGAGGATACGCGCTTGGTTTTCGATGGTCTCCATTCCGCCGATACCTGAGCCGATGATCACACCGAAGCGTTCGGAATCGATTTTATTGACGTCGAGTTTAGCGTCTTCAACAGCCATGCGTGAAGCGGCGACGGCGTACTGAGTGTAGCGATCGTTACGTTTCGCTTCTTTCGGATCCATGAATTTACCTGGATCAAAATCTCTGATTTCGGCGCCAACCTTCGAAGGAAAATCAGTCGGGTCGAAACGAGTGACGCGTGAGATACCTGAGCGACCCTTTAACAAAGAGTCCCAGAAGATTGCAGTGTCGGGACCAAGAGACGTCAGACAACCAATGCCTGTTACGACTACTCGGCGAGGATTGCTTGGTGTGCTCACGATTACGGGCGGATGGCCCGTGAGAATTATTTGGTGGCGTTGGCCTTAATGTACTCGATCGCGTCGCCCACGGTCTTCATGGACGCAGCTTTTTCTTCAGGAATTGAAGCGATGCCAAATTCGTCTTCAAAAGCCATGATGATTTCTACGAGGTCGAGCGAATCGGCCTTAAGATCAGTTTGGAAGCCAGCGGCGGCAGTGACCTGCTCGGCGTTGACGCTCAACTGTTTAACGATGATGTCGGTGACACGTTTTTCGATATTTTCAGGCATGGTAAAGGTCGGTTTTGTTGATTTTTAGGTGTCAGATAGCCATTCCTCCGTCAACAGAAAAGACCTGTCCGGTGATATAACCGCCCTCTTCAGAGGCTAAAAAGTCAACCATTGCAGCGATATCAGAGGGGGCGCCGAAACGGCCCAGAGGAATGACGCCTAAAATCTTCTGTTTAATCTCATCGGTGAGCTCACCCGTCATATCAGTTGTAATAAAGCCAGGAGCTACCGCGTTGGCGGTGATGCTACGACCAGCGAGTTCGCGGGCGAGCGTCATGGTCAATCCATGGAGTCCGGCTTTAGCCGAAGCGTAGTTGGCCTGCCCGGCGTTACCTTGAACACCTGTGACTGATGAAATGCTAATGATACGACCCCAGCGCTTTTTGGTCATGGGACGAACGAGACCTTTCACCCAATAGAAAGCGGAAGAGAGATTGGTGGAGATGACATCGTTCCAATCTTGATCGGACATCGCCATGACGAGTTTGTCGCGAGTGATGCCAGCGTTGTTCACTAAAATTTCTACAGCACCGAATTCGGCGTTAATCTGTTCGCAGGCTTTAGCCACAGCAGCGGCGTCGGAGACATCGACTTGAAATGCTTTCGCCTTTTGACCCTTCGCGATGATGTCGTTAGCAACAGCAACGCAGGTTTCGGATTTGGAAACGCAAAGTACAGTGTGACCGTGAGCGGCGAGACGTTCGGCGATGGCTTTGCCGATACCACGACCGGCACCCGTGACTAAAGCTACGCGAGGATTGTGCGTGAGATGCATGGGTATTTAAGTGGAGGGAAACGGGTGTTTAGGCAAGTGACGAATTTAAGGAAATAAGTCTGAAATGCTCAGTAAACATCGCGTTGGTAGCGTCCTTCTTTCTTGAAATGCTTAACCCATTCGACCGCTTCCTCAGGTGACATCTTACCTTGTTCGGAAACGATTTGATGGAGAGCAGCGTCGACATCTTTCGCCATGCGTTTCGCGTCACCGCAAACATAGAAATAAGCGCCTTCCGAAATCCATTTCCATAACTCAGCGGCATTTTCGCGCATCCGATCCTGGACGTAAATTTTCTCGGCTTGGTCGCGTGAGAACGCGAGGTCGAGTCGGGTCAACACACCTGATTTTAAATAATCAGCCCACTCATCGGCATAAAGAAAATCATGGTCCTTGCGTTGCTCACCAAAGAATAACCAGTTGCGACCTTTGGCACCGCGGGTGGCGCGATCCATCACGAAACTACGGAAAGGGGCGACGCCCGTACCAGGTCCGACCATGATGATGGGCACTGAATCGTCGGTGGGTAAACCAAAGTGAGAATGAGCAACAAAGACAGGCACCTCAGCGGTGTTTAACGCAATACGATCAGCCAAGTAAGTGGAACAAACCCCTTCTCTCTTACGTCCATTGGTTTCATAACGCACGACGGCAACGGTGAGATGAATTTCGTTAGGATATTTAGAGGGTGCGGAAGAAATTGAATACAGACGAGGCATGAGCTTGCGTTGTAGTTCGACTAATTCTTGAGCGGTAATTTTAGCGGAAGAAAATTCAGCAAGGAGATCGACGTATTCATGCTGCTCAATCCAGGATTTCTTTTTTTCAGGATCTATTTCCGCAATGCGAGAAGCTAATACGGCTTTCTGTGCTTCGTCGGTAGCGCGATCATGGAGAAATTGAACAAACTTATAGGTGGGGTGATTTAAAGATAAGCGATGGGTAAGAGCCTCTTTTAAAGTAATCGCGGCAACGTCTTTAGGAATCGTCACGGACTCGGTACCGCTAAAACCCGTCGTCTTAAGCAAAGCGTCCACAGCGTTAAGATTATTACTTGGAAAAACACCTAGCGAATAACCACACGTATAGGACAGGCCACTGCCTTCGATTGAGACGGAGAAATGTTGAGTGTCTTTGAGACTCGCGGCAGAGCTCAGACGGCGACGTTCCACGAGTTTGGCGTGGAATGGGTTATTTTTATCGTAAACAGCAGACATAATAAAAGGGTTGGTTTAAAGCGGGCTTAGGTGCAATTCCTATTATTTAAGGCTTAATTCTCGAAGAGCATACCGATTTCTTTTTGTGAAAGCGGGCGACAATCACCGGGGGGCATTTTCCGAAGAACCAAACTGCCGATTTGGAAGCGGCGAAGAATCTTCACGTGGAAACCAAAAATTTCAAAGAGACGTCGAATTTCGCGCTTACGACCTTGGTCCAAGTGAACTTCTAATTGCTTGGGGTTTTCGGGATTACGAATCACTTTCTTAAAGCGCAAACGTTCGCCCTCTTCCATCGCACCTTTGATTAACTTAGGCGTAAGTTTCGGATCGTAATCACGATTCAAGTGAACTTCGTAGCGCTTGATGACTCCGCCCGAGGGATGCATGACTTTATTAGCTAAAGCTCCGTCGTTGGTTAAAAGTAAAAGCCCTTCGGAATCTTTATCGAGGCGACCCACGCAGAAGAGTCGAATCACTTTATACTCGGGTGGCACCATTTCGAAAACTGTGTGGCCACCGTGAGAGTCATCATTCGTGCATAAAAAACCTTTCGGCTTATTCATCATTAAAACTACATTACGTGCCAGCGGTTTAATTTCTTTACCCCGATAACGCACCACATCGGTTTCCGCGTTAACGGGCTGACCCACGGCTGCGATTTTCCCGTTAATGGTAATCGAACCTTCGGCCACCAGACGTTCGGCGTCACGACGAGAGCAAACCCCAGCTTGGGCTAGGAATTTTTGGATACGCATGGAGTCTTCGGTCGACACCCCTATGGCATAGAGCCAATCGGGGTCAAAGGGCGAGCCATGAATAAGTTATCTCGCCCTCCCCTCACTTTTTATCTTACACAGGGGGTATGAGACTCATTGATGGTAATTTAATCGCCCAGGAGGTTCTCGCGGAAATCAAAGCGCGAGTGGCCCGGCTGGCGCCTATCATTCCCCATGTAGCATTCATCCGCGTAGGGGAAGATCCTGCTTCGGTCTCCTATGTAACCAAGAAACAAAAGACCGCCGCCGAAGTCGGCATGCAGGCTAGTATCAAAGTTTTTCCTGAGACCGTAACCCAAGCTGATTTATTTAAACATATCGACGCACTCAATGCCGATAGCTCCGTACACGGGATTTTAATTCAGGCTCCATTGCCTAAACATTTATCCGAAACTGATGTATTTAATCGAGTCGCATCGCAAAAAGATGTCGATGGCTTCGGCACACTCAGCATTGGTAAATTAGTTCAAGAAATTCCTGGTGCGTTTGCCGCCTGCACTCCGGCTGGCGTGATTGAATTATTAAAACGTTCCAACATTGAAACCAGTGGTAAACATGCCGTAGTGGTGGGGCGTTCATTAATCGTAGGTAAACCCGCTGCGATTTTACTTATTTCTAAGGCATGCAATTGTACGGTCACCATTACGCATTCACAGACCAAGGATTTGTCGGCGATTATTCGTCAGGCCGATATCGTCATTGCTGCCATCGGTAAGGCCAAATTTATTACAGCGGACATGATCAAGCCGGGGGCAGTGGTCATTGATGTCGGAATCAATCGAGTGGCTGATGCGACCAAGAAAAATGGTTATGCCATTATCGGAGATGTTGATTTTGAAAATGTTTCTAAAGTGAGCAGCGCAATCAGTCCAGTACCGGGTGGGGTCGGTCCCATGACGGTCGCGATGCTGATGAAAAATACTTTGGACGCCTGTGAGCGTGCGAACGCACGTGGCTAATTCGTCCACCCCTCCTCCACTACCCCGCCCACCCGCAGGATTTGGCTGGCGATCATTAGCGTGTTTGGCAGACATCATTCCGCTCATTATTATCGGGTTATTTTTAGCGGGCCAGGTTGCTAATACCGAAGAATTAGCGGCTCGGGAACGCACTGATGCCTTTTATAATAAAATTAAGAATCAATACGTGAAGGTCATTCAGAACCCATCCGTTCAAGAGCAGAACAAACTCATGCAGATGGCGCAACACCCGGACGAAAAAGATATGAAGGCCGTAGCCATCGCTCTGACCCAAATGGGTGAAATTTGTTTTCTGGTTACCTGGCTAGGACTCGCCTTGCAGGAAATTTTCCTGGGCGGTCAAACCCTCGGTAAGCGAATGTTTAGCTTAAAGGTGGTCGACTTTTACACTCAAGAGTCACCCGGCGTTCTTTCCTGCTTACTACGCTCAGCATGGAAAGCGGCGTTTATAAATCTCTTTAATCCGTTTACTTCAATTTTAGGCATCATCAATTTTCACGTTCCACTGTTTCGCAAAGACCGCAGGGCGTGGCACGATATGTTTACCCGCTCGTACGTGATTGATTTACGTAAGCGCTAAATCGTCCCAACAAAAAACCCCGGCGAACCGGGGTTTTTATTGAGGTCAGTTGAAGTGATTATCCTTCGCCGCCTTCGTTATCGCCACCGCGTTCGCGGAAGGGACGACGGGGGCGCTCAGGGCGATCAAAGGCTGGCTTTTGAGCTGGCGCGTATTCACGGCCTTCTTTTTCAGCAATCGCAGCACGACGGGAGAGACGGACGCGACCTTTGTCATCGATGCCTACGCACTTCACAATGATTTCATCACCGAGCTTAACGATGTCTTCAACGCGGTTCACACGGAAGTCAGCGAGTTCGGATATGTGGACGAGGCCTTCTTGACCAGGGAGACATTCAATGAAGGCACCGAATTCCTTCACCGAGCGAACAACACCTTTATAGGTTTTTTCTAATTCGATTTGGGCTGAGATGAGATTTACTTCGTTGATGGCACGAGCGAGTTTTTCGCCGTCAGTCGCGAAGATTGTTACCCAACCAGAGTCGTCTTGGTCGATATCTAATTGGCAGCCCGTGTACTCGGTGATGCGTTTGATATTCTTACCGCCAGGACCGATGAGTGCACCGATCTTATCAGAAGGAATCTTCAGGCGATGGGTACGAGGAGCACAGGGCTTGAGCTCTGCACGAGGTGCCGAGAGGGTTGACACCATGTAACCGAGAATTTGGTCACGGGTGACCTTGTTCTGCATAATGGCTTCCTTCGCAATTTCGATGGGCAGACCGTGGATCTTAAGGTCGAGCTGGAAACCGGTGATACCTTCGGTGGTACCACAGATTTTGAAGTCCATATCGCCGTAGTGATCTTCGGCACCGATGATGTCGGTGAGCACGCGGTGCTTCACGACTTTACCGTCTTTCTCTTCGGTGACTAAACCACAAGAGATACCGGCAACAGGAGCTTTAATAGGTACGCCTGCATCCATGAGAGCTAAAGTACCACCGCAAACCGAAGCCATGGAGGTTGAACCATTGGACTCCATGATTTCGGAGACTAAGCGGATTGAGTAAGGGAAGTCTTGTTCGGAAGGCAGAACGGAGAGCAGGGAGCGCTCAGCGAGATTGCCGTGACCCGTCTCACGACGGCTGGTCATACCAAAACGTCCGGTCTCACCTACTGAGAATGGAGGGAAGTTATAGTGCAGGAGGAATGACTTCGATTTTGCACCGCCCGTGATGGCGTCTACGTCTTGAGCATCTTTCGAAGTTCCGAGAGTTGCTAATACGAGGCCTTGAGTTTCGCCACGTTGGAAAATCGCAGAGCCGTGTACGCGAGGTAAGACGTCGACCTGACAGGAGATCGGACGAAGGTCATTGGTACCACGACCGTCAGCACGTTGACCGTTCTCAATGATAGCCGAGCGATAAACTTTTTCTTGGAGTTTTTCGAAAGCGATCTTGATTTGGCGAGCGTCAAAGACGGCGCCGAGTTCTGCTTGGCAAGCAGCCTTAGATTTTTCAACGACGGCCTTAACTGCGTCGCCACGTTCTTTCTTGGAAGCCAAGAAAATGGCCTTCTTGAGTTGATCGCCTTCGGCGGCCACGCGTTCGCAAATGGCTAATGCTTTAGGTTCACAAACGACGAGAGGGAAAACGCGCTTTTTCTTCGCACAGAGTGAAGCTAACTTACGTTGAGCTGCGATGATAGGCTGGATCGCCTTGTGAGCGTATTCAAGGGCCGCAATGAAGTCGGCTTCAGGAATTTGATCAGCCGAACCTTCAATCATCATCATGTCGCGCTCATTGCCGACGTAGATTAAATCGAGATCAGAGGCGAATTGTTCTTCGTGGGTAGGATTCACTACGAACTTACCTTCAACGCGACCTAAGCGGATACAACCGATCGGACCGTTCCAAGGAATGTCAGAACAAAGTAAGGCAGCAGAAGCAGCGTTTACCATTAAGACATCGGGCTCATTCACGAGGTCAGCCGAAAGCAGTAAGCCAATGACTTGAACTTCATTTAAGAAACCTTCGGGGAAGAGAGGACGGAGAGGACGATCGCAAAGACGTGAGGTTAAAATTTCTTTATCGGAAGGTTTACCTTCGCGGCGGAAATAACCACCGGGGAAGCGGCCAGCGGCAGCGAACTTTTCGCGGTAGTCTACGGTGAGCGGGAAAAAGTCTTGGTCGGGTGAACGCAATTCTTCGGCGGCGGTAGCAGAAACGAAGACCGTGGTCTCGCCTTTGCTGATCGTCACAGAGCCATTAGCGAGACGTGCTAAGGAACCTGTGCTGATAGTGATACCGAGTTCGTCGATAGTCACGGAGTGTTGTTGTTTCATATGTTTTGTTTGGTTTTTGTGCTGAACGGGATTGCCCAGCGGGTTTTGGTTTTGTTGAGGTGAAATGCAACGTCCCAGCATGGGCTGGGACGTGCGTGGTAACTCAGCGCTGTGCGCCTAAATTACTTACGCAGGTTGAGTTTAACGATGAGGGCGTTGTAACGGTCCAGATCGCTCGACTTTAAATAATTGAGCAGCTTACGACGGCGGTTGGTCAGCATGATGAGACCGCGACGTGAGTGGAAGTCTTTGCGGTGATCGCGCAAGTGCTCGGTGAGGTGGTTAATGCGCGCAGAAACGATGGCGACTTGGACTTCAGGTGATCCTGTGTCTTTAGCGTCCTTCTGGTTGCTTTTGATAATTTCCGACTTGTTGATTGTCATGGGTGTGGTGAGTTTTGGTTTTGTTTTTTTGACCGACTTGGGAAAAATTCCCGAGGACCCGCCGAATGGCCGGTACCTCCGTCTGGAAAGAGCTTTCGCTCTCCGGCCAGCGTGAGAAGGGCTCCGCCCCTCTCCCTAACGAAGTTAAGCCGTCTTTAGTGACAGGCTGGACTCAGCTATGCAAGCCGTATTTGGCCGTTAATTACCGATAATTGAGTACCAAAATACGCTAAAACTGGGGTATCCTTAAAGATTAGCCCGTTGACTCTCCCAGCGACGCCTTTGAAATCGGCTTATGGATAATGGATCAACCGACAAACCTACTCTAACCAGTGCCGAGCGTAGCAAGTTGCGTGGGCTAGCTCAAACGCTGGACCCCAAAGTCTTTGTTGGAAAGTTAGGCGTCAATGATGGTATCGCTAAACTTCTCGAAGATGCCTTTAAAAATGCCGACCTCGTTAAAGTCCGTTTCAACTCCGAACGCGATGTCATGGAGCAACAAGCTCAATCCCTGGCAAGTCTCACGCACAGTGAAGTCATCGGCTCAGTCGGACGTACCGCGACATTTTTCAAATTAGGTATAAGCGAAGAATAAAAATGGACGCTGCGCTTTTCCAGAAGCAATTCGACGACCTCGTTCAAGAAGCAGAAAAAGCGCTGCGTTCGCTTACACCTTCAGCCACAACTACGCCGGCACGATTACACGAAGCCATGCGCTACTCGCTCGATGCGGGTGGCAAGCGATTGCGTCCGGTACTCTGTTTAGCCGCAGCTAAAGCGTTTCGGGCAGATGCCGATGCACGACACGCAGCCACCGCGATAGAGTGCATTCACAGCTATTCACTGATCCATGATGATTTGCCGTGCATGGATAATTCCGATTTACGACGCGGCAGACCTTCCTGCCATAAAGCATTCGACGAAGCCACTGCCCTGCTCGCTGGCGATGCGCTCATTCCTTTAGCCTTTAAACTCTTAACTCAAGGATACTCCGATCATCCCACTCTCGTTCAAGAACTCGTGGGCGAACTCGCAGAAGCAGCTGGATCAACGTTACTCGTCGGCGGACAGGCGGAAGACATGAATACCGGTGATAAGAAAAATCAGTCGGAGAAACTTGAATTTATTTTACGTGGAAAAACGGCAGCCATGTTGAGTGTGTCACTGACGTTGGGTGCACGCATTGGCGGTGCATCAACCAAAGAGATCGAACACTTTAGATTAGCGGGACAACAAGCCGGCATCGCCTTCCAATTGGTTGATGATTTATTAGACGCTCACGGAACTACGGCCAGCTTAGGCAAACCCGTGGGAGCGGATAAAGATAATGATAAGTTAACTTTCGCTAATCTTTACGGTATCGAAGCGACACGGGCGCGTATCAAGCAACTGACTGATGAAGCCGTTGGCAACCTGCGTGCCTGTGAAGCCAATACTAATTTTCTCTGCATGTTAATCACGCAGATGGCGTCGCGTAAAAGTTAGTCGTCTAGGCGGCGACCGGAGGACGGCAACTGATCGGGTAAGAATGCGTAGTACGTTCCAATCCATAATCTCCAGGCAAACCCATGAATAAAAAATGGGAGTATGAAAGCTGAGATCACGGCGACTTGGATAGCGTGGTCAGTGGAGATCCAATTCTTAGCCAGACAAAGTAAAAGGACGGGTAAGACGCCGAATGAAATCAGTCCGTAGTTCCAAACGATCGAGCCGAGAAAAAAACCCTCTTTGCGTCGGAGGGTCATCCCACATCCCGCGCAATGCATGGGGGTGTTAAATAACTTTTTCCAAAGCGAGACTCCTAGGGGATTAATATCGTCATTACAGTCGGGACACCGTCCGCGGGCGGATCGCCAAAAGATATCGGGTCGAAAAGCCATACCCTAAAGGATAGCACCTAAACTACCCATGTAAAGAAAAGGGCCGACTCTCTTGGGAAAGTCGGCCCTTTTAGTGATGAATCAGACTAATTACTCTGCAGCGGTTTCGCCGACGGTGTAACGTGTGAAGCGAACTACGGAAACCTCTTCTCCGATTTTCTTGGAGAGTTCGGCTAATAATTCTAAAACTTTCTTATCAGGATCACGGAAGAATGACTGTTCGAGTAAGCAAACTTCAGCGAAGTACTTGTCGACTCGGCCGGAGACAATTTTCTCAATGTTAGATAATTGAGCTTTCTTACGACCTTCGGCAGCAATCAGTTGTTTTTCGGCAACACCAATACGCTTGGTTAATTCAGCAATCGCCTCTGCATCGTTCGCGGTGGTTTGTTCCGCAAGTTGACCCTTATAGTCTTCGATAACGCGCTTCACTTCTTCAATCGCTTTATCGGCTTCGGATTTAGTGAATTCGAGAGCGATTTCTTTTTCCTTCGCAACCACGTCAGGAGAAACATCTTCACGACGAACGAAACGTCCGTTATTCGCGACGACTTGCATCGCCATTTGACGGGCGAATTCAGCAACATCGGCATGAGAGGCACCGGCGGGTGATTTCGTGGAAAGCTCAAGGAGAACGGCGATTTTCGCACCCGTGTGAACGTAGGCGGAAACGCGGCCCGAGCCTGAAGCTGGGAATTTTAAAACGCGGGAGACTTTTAAGTTCTCGCCGATTTTGGTGACTTGATCGTTTAAGAAATCATTCACCTTACGGCTGGTATCAGCGTCGTAAGCTTGATCGAGGAAGTTATCGACGCCGTGCTTAGTTGCTTGGCCGACTAAGTCTTTAGCGAGAGCGATAAAGTTTTCGTTCTTCGCAACGAAGTCGGTTTCACAATTCAATTCAAGTAAGATGGCCGATTTACCATCAGCATCGACTTGAACGGCGAGAATGCCTTCGCTGGCCTTGCGATCGGCTTTTTTATTACGAGTAGCGATACCCTTAATACGTAAGATTTCGACGGCCTTCTCCATTTCGCCATTGGCTTCGGTGAGGGCTTTCTTGCAATCCATGAGGCCAGCGCCGGTGCGCTGACGCAGATCATTTACAGTCTGTGCAGTAATTACGGACATGGTCGTTTTAAATTACTTGGAGGACTTACTGCGGAGACGAGGGGCTTTGCTTTTCGCAGCGCCATCTACTTCTTCTTCAACGCCGTTGCTCGCTTCCATTAATTCTTTGGAAATAGTCACTTCAGGTTGAACGGATTCTCCGTTTTCGGAGCGGCTGATAGGCGATACGGTCTTACGAGGATCGCGCTCAGTCTTACGACGAGCAATTCCGGTTTGAACGGCCTGGGTCAGTACTTCGACAATTAAACGGATGGATTTAGCAGCGTCATCATTGCCTGGAACTGGGAATTGGAGAACAGAAGGATCGGAATTCGAATCGCAAAGACCGATGACAGGAATCTTGAGGCGGTTCGCTTCGTTAACGGCAATCGCTTCTTGTTTGCTGTCGATAACGATCATCGCGGAAGGCAGATCGCGGTATTCGAGTAAACCTTCGAAGTTACGTTGCATACGAGACATCTCGCGACGCACTGCAGCGCCTTCTTTTTTATGCATCTTAGCGAGAGAGCCGTCTTGCTCCATGCGCAGATAGTTACGGTAAGAATCGAGCGACTTCTTGATGGTCGCGAAATTAGTGAGGGTGCCACCGAGCCAGCGATTCACGGCGAAGGGCATGCCGACTGACTTAGCAGCTTGGCGTACGACTTCTTGTGCTTGGGGCTTAGTTGCAACGAAGAGGATATCTTTGCCTTTGGCAGCGGTATCTTCGAGGTAAGCAACAGCGGCCGCGAGGCACGCATGTGACTTTTCCAAATCGATAATCGAAACACCATTGCGGTGGTCGAAAATGAAAGGACGGGATTTAGGATTCCAGCGACGTGTTTGGTGTCCGAAGTGGACGCCTGCGTCGAGTAGGTCTTTGACTGTGATGTTCATGTTTTTTTATTAGCTCCGTATCCCGCTTCTTGCCGAAGGAGAGGACATTGGATCAAGGGTGTTTGACTGTTTGGTTTGTTATGTTCGAAGCAATCGGCGGTCGCTTCAAACGGTGGAAAGTGGTTTCAAACAATCCTTACCCTCTCTGGCAAGGGAAAAAGGGCTGACTTTCTTAATCTATTCAACAATAGATAGCGCGTTCTCGTTATGATTTGGTTTTACCGCATAATTTTCATTCCCCTGCTGATTCTAGCATCCCCCTATTATATCTGGAGAATGTTACGTCGTGGAGGGTACAGTGAAGGGTTTATCCAGCGTTTTGGACTCTTTCCCGCCCTACCCTCGAATGCTTTGGGCCGACGTCGAATTTGGATACAAGCCGTCTCGGTAGGTGAAATTGAAGCCATCGGCCCCCTCCTCCAAAAACTCAAAGCATCCGGTCAAACCGAAGTCGTTCTCACCACGACGACGAGTACGGGCTATCGCATCGCCCAGGATAAATATAAAGATCTCTGTATCGGTATCGGATTCTTCCCACTGGATTTTTGGCCATTCAGCCGAATCGCGTGGTCGCGCATTGCACCCGATAAAATTATTTTAGCCGAAGGCGAACTTTGGCCCGAACATTTACACCAAGCTAAAAATCGTCACATCCCGGCGTATTTGATTAATGCACGTCTGTCGGATAAGTCATTCGCTCGTCACCAGAAATTTAAATGGATTACAAAAAATCTTTTTGAACAATTTTCTTGGATTGGTGCGGGAAGCGAAGAAGACGCAAGACGTTTAAAAACAATCTGTGATCGTGAAAACCAAATCGAAGTCACGGGCAACTTAAAATTCGATGTGAGTGCGGATGGACCTTTATCCGCTTCCGATAAAAATAAATTACGCTCTGAATTAGGCTTTGGGAATTCACCCGAAACTATGGTATTACTGGGTTCATCCACCTGGGATGGCGAAGAAGCGGTTTTACTAAAAGCATTGAAGAACTTGCGTGATACTGGGGTTGATGCCCGACTTTTATTAGTCCCACGCCATGCCGAACGTCGCGACTCAGTTCTTAAATTATTAGAAAGCTCCGGCTTAAACTACCACCAACGTTCCATTAAGGGACCACAAGCCCCTGAAGGCACTATCATACATTTCGGCGATACCACGGGCGAACTGCGTCAACTCACCCGTGCTGCCGATTTAGCTTTTACCGGTAAAAGTCTTCCTCCGCATGATGGTGGACAAACGCCCATCGAATGTGCGGCCGCTGGCGTACCCGTTATCTACGGTCCACATATGACGAACTTTAAATCAATTTGTCAGGGATTAGAAAAAAACGGTGCGGCTGTTAAATGCGCCGACGCCGAAGAAGTGCTGAAGGAAATTTTAGCCTTAGCGCGTGATCGAAATTCCCTCACGAAAAAATCTGCCGCGGGCGTGGCATGGCATAAGAGTAATCAAGGTGCGACTGAACGCACTTTGCATAAGTTACTCAGTTAGTCGCGATACGCTTCACGCAGTCGACGCACTTCCTCACGCAACGTTCCGTTGAGGATGATATCACGGGCGAGCTTCGCACCTTCGGCTGGATCTTTTACTTTGTTCGCAACCCATAATGCGGTACCAGCGCTGAGGCATAGAGTATCGAGCAGACCTTCCTCAACTCCGCCGACCAATAAATCACTGAACGTAACGAGGTTCTCTTCGGGCGTGCCGCCTTTTAAATCGTTGCTAGGAGCTTGGTTAAAACCAAAGTCTCCAGGCAACCAGATGGCGTC
This sequence comes from Opitutales bacterium, assembly GCA_040398005.1. Taxonomy (GTDB): domain Bacteria; phylum Verrucomicrobiota; class Verrucomicrobiia; order Opitutales; family UBA953; genus UBA953. The sequence continues at coordinate 293,525 of JBBAUX010000001.1, read as the reverse complement.
CACATGAAGAAGTTCACCACAACCACGCACGATGGTCGAGCCGGCGGTCGTGACTTCGTCCATCCCCTCGCCTACTTGGCCATGCACCACCAAGCCACGTTTTACGCCCAGGTCGTGCAAGGCTAAGGCCATTGGCTCAACCCAGCGCTGATCGTAAACACCGACTAACATGTAGGCTGGTTGGGCAGGATTAATCAGTGGACCTAAAATATTAAAAATAGTTTTTTCGCCACGTTCAGCGATTTTCTTTCGAACGCTGAGAATCGATTTAAATGCTGAATGGAAAGCCGGAGCGAAAAGATAACAAAATTTCGCTTCTTTAAGAGCGTGATTTAATTTCGCATCAGTCGCATCGAGTTGCACTCCCAGGCCCACTAAGAAATCGGCACTGCCTGATTTAGAAGTGATGGAACGGTTGCCGTGTTTAATCACCGGCACACCAGCGGCGGCGACGATGAGAGCTGAGGCAGATGAAATATTAAAACTCCCCGAACGATCGCCGCCCGTACCGACGATATCAATAGCCCGCGCTGGCGTATTTCCGAAATCGATTTTACGAGCGAGCTGACGATAAGTGTAGGCGAAGCCCGCAACCTCTTCGGCGGTTTCTCCTTTTTGTGCTAACGCGATGAGAAACGATTCCTTCAAATCGTCAGAAATTTCGGGTGAAGCCATTAAGCCTGCAGCCACACTGGCTTGAGCCTTCGTCAAGGACTGACGGGCGAGCAAAGACATTGTAAACTGGCTCAGTTCATTCATAAATTTGGTGAAATTACCTCGGTGTGTAATTTCTACGAGTAGGGGTTGCATCTACAAGATTTTAGGTAATAATGTTTGTATGCACGATGCGGACCAACCTCAGGGTGAATTCGATGGTTCAGGCAATGCCTCTTGGAATGAGGCCAATTGGTCGAAATATCTTCAAAAGAACGACCAAGAGGTGGCTCGTTTTTTAAGTTATTATACAGAAATTAAAAACCTACCCGATCGGCTCGACGTCAGCGCACGTCGCATGGGCTGGGAGAATGCGGACTGGGGTCCAGGTGATAATAGTGATGATGACTTGGATGATGATAACGAGTCGCTCGATATGCCCTACTGCGTTCATCAGCATCCTATCTACATCGTCTCGCGGGCACTCATCATTCAACTCAATCGCTCGCTCGATACCTTGTGTCAAAATGCCGGTGCGAATTTAACGGCGTTAGAAGCTTCACATCTCGGACAAGCCTTCGCCGAAATCCATCATCAAGTGCTCATGGCCATCAATGCCACGGACACGGGCGATATGCAGTTGGCTCTCGTGCATATGAAGCGATCCCTTTCGGCCATCAATCGCGCCATGGGCAAAGTAGTAGATATTCCTTTGGCGGCGAGACTCAGTTCAGCCGAGCCGGTCAGCGATATGGAAAATACCCTCTTCGACTTACGAGAAATTTGTTTAAGAATTATGGGCGACTGTCGCTGGGACGGATCGCACAACTAAACTTTCTTGTCGTCGCCGCGATTCATAAACTGAATCAATCGGTCGCTAAACTCTTTCGCTGAGTCGTGTCCCATACTGCGCAGGGCATGCACCATGGCGGCGACTTCAACCAGACGAGCCATATCTCGACCCGGACGCACTGGAATGGTCATGTGCGGCACTTTACGGCCTAAAATGGTGTAGCTATCGACATCTAAGCCCGAGCGTTCTTCGTCCATCCCTGCCTGCCAAATGACGAAGGTGATGACGAGGTCGATACGTTTATCGCGACGGACGGAGCGAATACCAAAGATGGATGCGATATTAATAATACCAATACCGCGACATTCCATGTAGCCACGGTTGAGCTCCTTGGAGGAGCCCTGTAAGTCACGATCGCCAATTAAATTAACCAGAACAAAATCATCGGCGACTAGCGAGTGACCACGCTCGATCAAAGCGAGTGCACATTCGCTCTTACCTACTCCGGAAGCGCCGCGTAATAAAACGCCGACCCCTTTAATGTCGACTAACGTCGCGTGTAAATTGGTACGCGGGGCAAATTTTTCTTCGAGCAAGACCGTCGCTTCAGCGGAAAAATCTTTCGACTTCAATTGCGTGCGGATAATCGGCACGCGGTGTTTATCGGCGAGTGCTTTAATGGACTCATCCACTGGCAGGCCACGGGAGACAACTATCGCAGGAATTTGTTTACTGAAAACCGCTTCCATTAAACGCAAACGTACATCGTGCTCTTGATCCATGAGATAGGCCATTTCACCTGCACCGAGAAGCTGTAAACGACGATGGGCAAACTCTTTAAAATATCCGGTCACGGCTAAGGCTGGACGATTAATCGATTTTTCGGAAATCACATTATCCAAACCCTCCGCACCCGCGATGAGTTCCATTTGCAACATGTCGCGGTAGGTGTTGAAAAATTCACTCACCAAGACGGATTCGGGGCGAGTTTCTGGTGCGTCAGCAGGCATATTATAATTATAGTTTAAAACTTTCGCCGAGATAATATCGACGACTTTCAGGATTATTAACTATATCCTGTGCCGTGCCGGAGACAAGCACTTGTCCTTGGTGAATCAAGTAGGCACGGTCGACAATAGAAAGCGTTTCCCGAACATTATGGTCGGTAATAAGCACGCCGATACCCTTGTCTTTAAGGCGGCGAATGATGGACTGGACCTCCGCGACCGAAATAGGATCCACCCCGCTAAACGGCTCATCCATTAAAAGGAATCGAGGATTGGTGGCTAGGGCTCGGGCAATTTCTAGGCGGCGTCGCTCACCGCCAGAAAGGGTGAAGGCGGGCTGGCGAGCCAGGCGTTCTAAGCCTAAGTCAGTCAGTTGTTGGGCGGTACGAGCTTGTGCTTCACGCGAAGATAATTTCAGAGTTTCGACGACCGCCAAGACATTATCCCAGACCGAAAGTTTTCGAAAGATGGAAGATTCTTGGGGCAGATAACCGATACCATTTTTTGCACGCTTCCACATCGGCATCGCTGTGACGTCAACGCCGTCGATAAATACATTTCCTGACGTGGCAGGAATTAAACCCACCATCATGTAGAAGCTCGTCGTTTTGCCGGCGCCATTAGGTCCAAGTAAACCGACAATCTCTCCAGCATATAAATCGAGACTTACATTTTTAACCGCAACGGCCTGACCGTAGTGTTTAGCCAGAACTTGCGCGCGAACGAGAGACTTATCGTTAGAGGCAACCATAGTGTGATGAGGAAGTTGTTATTGGGCCTTGTCGAGCGTTTTGACCTGCGGAAGGAAAAACTCCGGCCCTAAGATGATTTTGGGTCGGATCACTTGTTTGGGGTTCTGCGGATTAACCACTTGGTCCATTCTCCAAACCCGCTTGGTGTAATCGTAAACAATCGAATGAGCGGGAACACCTTCGTGGCCGTCACGATCACGGACCCGCGCATCTCCAAACAAACGAGCTTCCCCGGTGTTGGGATTAATTTCCATCGTGCGACCGACGGCCGTGGTTTCATCGGCCTTCACCGTCACATTACCACGGCCCACGATTAACTCAGGCGAGCGATTTCCTGCCTTATCCGGACGAGCCAAACCTTCCAAGAGGTCGCAAGTGGCATTGGCGTTAGGACTTTGCATGGCGACCGAGCCACGTAAAAATATTTTAGTTAATTCTTTAGAACTTAAAATCTCTTGAGCATCCGCGGTGAACTCGGAGACTTTCGCGTTTTCCATTTCTAAGAAAAGTTTAGGCCGGGTCGCCCCAGTACCGCCACCCAGAGTCAGCAATTCAACCTTACCCTTAAGACTATCATCCACCATGATCTCCTGCACTTCGATGTTGGGGCGGAAATCTGCCCGCTCCGACGTGGCCCTTAATCCCGGCTGCGCAAATCGTACTTTGCCTGTCAGTATCAATTTTTGGAGATCAAATACGCCACTCTTGGTTTGGGCGGTACGGGGTAAAGAATAAGCGACTAAGCGATCCGACTCGGTGGTCATCTTATCCATCGAGTACTTCACCGCACCGGTTAAATCCACTTCAGCGGACGTGCCTGAATTAGAAATAAGAATTTGATTAGCCTCGGCCTTGCCACCTTCAGCTGCCACCGACTCCGACCGGAATTTAATCGTAGCCCGAGTGGTCGCATCTGACTTTACGATAACCTGCTGCAGTAATGAATCGGAAAAAATCTGCGCACCCATTAAATCTATTCCACGCTTATCGACTAAATTAGGTTTACCCGAGAGTTCCAACTGACCCTTCACTTGGACCCATCGCGCGTGCTCGGCATTGAATGAAGTTTCTTGAACCAATCCGCGGACTGACCCATCCGCAATCAAGATACTCCCACCCTCGCTGAGTTCTTTGACAGAAATTTTTTGAGAATTAAGCATTCCCTGTTCGGAAATAAAATTAGCCTGACCATCCATCACCAAGGTTTGTAATCCAGATTTAAGATTGCGTTCGATGCGACCAGCCCGACCCGTCAGCTCCATCATCGACTTATCCTTACGTAGTGCTTTCACCGCAACCGTTGGCTCGGTGGTCGCCTGTAATAATGTAATACCCGTACGGCCATCATACGCCAAAGTATCTGAAGTAATGTTCAGTGTTGGTTCAGAGAGTTTAACATTTCCGGCGACATTTAACTGATCGGTTTTGGGGAAATAAACGACCGAGTCCCCTTTAATAGTTTGGTCGAGATAGGTGCGCACCACCTGTCCACGTGCTTTGATAATCTTACAATTTTTATCACCCACTCCTGAGTCATCTAAAATGCAATCAATCGCTTCGCAGATAATTTGTTCACCTTGACGGGTAAAGGAAACGCCACCCGAGAAGGTTAATTGCGTACCCTCGCTCGTCGGTGTCACATCTAATCTCTGGGCCTTTACCGAAAATCTTTTTTCTTTGGGTTTTGTTAAATCAAGCTCAGCGACCACATCTTCTAAAATCGAAAACGTATCGCCGGTGCTCGTGCCCTTCCAAGTCCAGCCGATACCCGCTAAATTAAACGTGCTCGAGAAGGCCTTGAATAACTCTTTACCCTCAGCGATTCGCTTGGTGGGATCGACCACGCCATTTGGACTACTAAAACTGATGGATGGTTTTCCCGATTGAAAAGTTCGTCCCGTTAATTCCTGCATGTCCCACTTTCCAGAATCTTCAGTGGGCTTCATCACTTTGGCATTCATCTCCCACGCCTTCTCAGCTTTTTCATCTTCCGTATATCCGGACAGCGAACCACCACCCACTTGTTCAAAGCGAATATCCTTCTGCTGAGCCAAAAGGCTTAGCGACAGCAACCCAAGTAGATACCTCGCACGCATGTGCTATGACACCTCAGGCGAGCCAGCAAATCAAGCGATTAAGACTTCTTTACTCTCGGAAATGGCTGCGACGAAACCAAAGGCGGCATGGAGCGCGACTCTATCACGGTGCCTTGGGTAATCAGACAACCAGCCAAAAACTCACCCACGGGTAACATTCTTCCACCGGGACGTTGCAAAGTCGTGAATAAACAAAATCCATTTCCGCACGCGACTTTCAAACCGTGTTTATCAGCCAAGGCAACCGTTCCAGGATTCAGATTGTGTTCTTCGTCTAAGAAGAAAGCCGAACCCACTTTGACGATTAAATCTCCGAGTGGAAAGGTCGAACCGGGCCAGCCTTCCAAAGCACGCACCCGGCCTACGATTTCTGCAGCAGGGGTGTTGAAATCTAATGAAGCATCTGGGCGATCCAATCGGCGAGTATAAGTCACTAATGATTCGGCCTGTGGCTGAGGTTTGATTTGTTGATTAAGAATTTTATCTAAAAAATTATGAGAAAGTTCCGCCGCCGTTTCGCCCAAGCGCTGACGTAACGCAGCCCTGCCCTCATCCGGTAAAATCGTCAATTCACTCGAAGCATAGAGCGGACCAGCGTCTAATTTTTTGACGACGTGTTGAATCGAAATTCCGGTGGATTTAAACCCCAGCGCTAAAGCTGACTCAACCGGTGTCGCCCCTCTTAATGCGGGTAAAAGTGAACCATGGAAATTGATAAAACCTAAACGGGTCGCCGCTAAAAAATCATCTTTCAGTATTTGTCCGTAGGCCATGACCACGCCCATATCGACGTTTAAATCCTTCAGTTGTTGAGCGTCGATTTCCGCAAGTCGTTCGGGCTGTAATAATTTTAATCCGTTTTCTTTAGCCCATAATGCCACCGGATTAGATTTAATTTCCTGACCGCGCCCAGCGGGTCGATCGGGTTGAGTATAAACGGCGACTACTTCAATAGTTTTGGAGGCATACACGGACGCAAATAACGGAAGCGCAATTTCATCTGAACCAAGCAGAATAATCCGGAATCGTGACTGGGAAGGTGCGACCGACATGGTTAATTAAAGTTTTATTTTCGTGCTTGGCGAGCAGCACGACCTTTAAGCGAACGAGGCTTATCCCAACGCGTAAAAGCTTTCTTGCCCGACTTGCTGCCAGGCTTACTGCCGGGCTTACCCGTGCGTGGCTTGCTGCCCGACTTCGCCTTACCTAAGCGAGGGCCAGAACTTAACGCACTGGGCTTCTCAATATGTCGCGGAGTGGATTCGCTGGAGCCAGAAGCGGAATCAGGACGGGCACCTGGTGGTGCGAAATACTTACGACCTTCCTGCTTAGGTTTGCCCACCACATCAAGGAAGACAGGAACACCTGATAAATCGAAATTCTCATGCACGCCCTTAACGAGATAACGCTGATAAGCTTCTTCTAATCTCTCTTCCGAATTACAGAATAATCTAAAACGAATCGGACGTTTGGAAACTTGCGTCACATAATAACATTTGAAACGACGACCCGACACCATGCGTGGTGGGCGTTTGATCATGAGATCTTGAATGATACGATTAATCTTACCCGTAGGGATTGTTGCCCCCGCCCGAATAAATACGCCTTCGGCAGCATCTAAAAGATCTTCTGCACGGAGACCCGTTTTGGCCGATACGAATAAAATAGGTGAATCCGGTAAAAAGAAAAGTTCCCGACGAACAGCAGTGCGGAATTTGGAACGAAACTCTTCTTCGTCATCATACCCACTGATCGCATCGGCCCGGAAAGCGGCCTTCGCTAAATCCCATTTATTAACCACGACCACGATACCACAGCCAATCAAAGCCAGTTCACCCGCCAGCTGTTTATCGATGCGCGTGACACCCTGTTGGGCATCTAATACTAAAAATACAACATCGGTGTCCGCTAAAATTTCATCGGAACGAACTTGCGAAAAGAAATCTAAAGTATCGCGTTTGTTGGCGGTGCGGCGTCCGGCCGTATCAACCAAGGCAAATTCCGTTTTGGATCCATCGGATTTAACACGCATCAAACGTGAACGCACGGGATCGCGCGTGGTACCAGCAATCTCGCTCACGATTAGACGCGCGCTGCCCATGAGACGATTGCCCATGGAACTCTTACCCACGTTGGGGCGACCGGCTAAAGCTAAACGAATAGGGTGAGAAGTTTCCGTGCTGGGCGTAACTGGCGCTGGTCCAATCTTTTTAAGAATCAGAGTTCTTAATTGAGGAATACCGCGACCATGTTCGGCCGAAATTAAAAGAGGATCACCAAAGCCCAGAGTATAAAAATCATCGATGTTTACTTCGCGTTCGGGAGTGTCTGCCTTGTTCGCAATGATGATGACATTTTTACCGGCCTGACGTAATTTGGCAGCGACTTCGATATCCAGCGGCGCGCAACCTTCCGTAATATCGACGACTAATAAAACTAAACTCGCAGCCGCGAGGGCGAAATCGACCTGCTCCTCCACGGCCTCCGCGATGACTTTAGGTGTGAGGTTAGCTTTATATAAACCAATACCACCCGTATCCATCAAAGTGTAGCGACCTTCCGAAATTTCAGTGGTGATTAAATCGCGCGTCACTCCAGGTTGGTCATGCACGATAGAAATACGTCGACCAACGAGCGCGTTAAACAGACGACTTTTACCGACGTTGGGACGGCCCACAATCGCAACTGCTCGAGATAATTCTGTATTCCGTTCCATCGTTGTACAATCGAAGTGTTACGAGCCGTTAGCAAGCGAGGATGCTTACTTTCGACTAGGCAAGGTATCCAAGAAGCGTGCAATCCGTTCGCTCGCTTCGTGAATACGCTCATAACTCGTCGAGAAGGAGGCACGACAGAAACCTGCGCCTGCTTCGCCGAAAGCCGTTCCTGGCACCATCGCCACCTTTTGTGCTTCCAGAAGTTTGGAGGCAAAGGTCATCGAATCTAATCCCGTGCTGGTGATGTCAGGAAAAGCGTAGAAAGCGCCGCGTGGTAAGTGGCATTTTAAGCCTAATTCATTAAAGCGACGGACAATGAAGTCACGACGTTCACGATATTTTTCACGCATGTGCAACATGGAGTCGCGGCCATTACGCAAAGCTTCGACGGCAGCTTCTTGGCTGATGATCGGAGCGCACATGATGCTGTATTGATGCACTTTGAGCATGCCATCGATGACCGAAGCAGGGCCACAAGCGTAACCGATACGAAAACCAGTCATCGCAAAAGCTTTGGAGAATCCATGTAAAAAGACGGTGCGTTCGCGCATACCCGGCAACGAAGCGATGGAGACGTGATCGCCTTCGAAAGTGAGTTCCGAATAAATTTCGTCGGACGCCACGAGCAGATCTTTCTCAATCGCGAATTTCGCAATCTCTTCCAGCTTCTTACGGTCAGCAGTTCCGCCGGTGGGATTCGTTGGAAAATTCAGAATTAAAATTTTGCAACCAGGTTCCCAAGCAGCCCGTAGAGCAGCTGGATCGAGAGCGAATTGATCTTTCGCTGTAGTTTTAATCGGAATCGGGGTAGCGTGACAAAGCGTAACGCTCGGCGCATAGGAAACGTAGCAAGGTTCGTGATAGAGCACTTTGTCGCCTGGATTGAGGGTGGCGCGAAGCATAATATCGAGAGCTTCGGAAACGCCGACCGTAACCAAGATTTCACTTTCAGGATTATAGGTTGGGCCGTAGTATTTTTCGACGTAACGTGAAATCTCTTCACGCAACTGAAGAGTGCCGCGATTATCTGTGTAAGAGGTGCGACCTTTTTCTAACGCAGCCATGGCCGCTTCACGGACGTGAAAAGGCGTAATGAAATCTGGTTCACCAATACCGAGTGAGACGGCGTCTTTCATTTTAGACACAATCGCGAAGAAATCTCGGATACCGGATTTGGGAAGTGACGCTACATGGCGCGCCACGAATCGACCAGATTCATCCATAGGTTAAAGATTAGGGACTGACGGAGGGTTGATCGCGATGGGCGCCGCTATCCGTAATAACGAAGCCATCTTTTTTATAAGCACGTAAGAAGAAGTGCGTTGAGGTGCCCTGCACGCCGTCGATTCGAGCGAGGCGTTCATGCACAAATCCGGCCACTTTGTAGAGATTATCCGCCGTCACCACGACGAGTAAATCGTAGCCACCCGACATGAGGTAACAGCTTTCCACTTGTTCAAATTGGCTAATGCGTTCGGCGATTCCATCGAATCCACCGGTACCTTGAGTTTGGATTTTAATTTCAATCACGGCACGCACGCGACGTTCCGCTTCGAAACTAGGATTGAGGACAGCGCGCCATCCGAGAAGGACGCCCTGCTTGCGCAACTCAGCCAACTGCGACTCCACGGCTGCTTGACCGAGATTCAAAATCTTTCCGATTTGTGCCGTGTCGAGAGGTTCTCCCTCGAGGAGTAATTTTAGGACGTTGTTCATGGTGGTGACGAGAAATTAGACTTTAACTAAAGCGCGGCGATGTCGAACGGCATTTGAAAGTTGTTCGAGGATGGGCAAGGTTTGCTCAAAAGAAATACAAGCATCGGTAATACTGCAGCCGTAAGCAGAAGCGTCGCGACCTTTCCAATCTTGGCGACCTTCGACGAGGTGACTTTCAATCATCACTCCACCAATAATTTTACTACCACGTGAAACCTGTTCAGCGATATCGGCAGCGACGACCGATTGGCGACGGTGATCCTTTGAGCTGTTACCATGGGAGCAATCAATGACGATGCGTGTAGTGATTCCAGCCTTCTGTAAACGTGTTTCCGCATCGGTCACAAATTCGGAACCGTAGTTCGGACCCGTACGTGAGCCACCGCGTAAAATCAAATGGGCATCGGGGTTTCCTGAAGTTTCAAAAATAGCGACAGCACCCTCTTTGGTGACGGAGGGGAACCAGTGAGACGAACGAGCAGACAAACAAGCGTCGACGGCGACCTGGATAGAACCATCGGTTCCGTTTTTAAATCCAACCGGCATGGAGAGACCTGAGGCCAGTTCACGGTGGATTTGACTTTCGGTAGTGCGAGCGCCGATGGCACCGTAGGCAACTAAGTCAGCTAAGTACTGAGGAGTGATGGGATCGAGAAATTCGCTCGCTGAAGACAGGCCGAGGTTGGCGATATCGGATAAAACTCTGCGAGCTAAACGAAGGCCGTCGTTGATTTTGAATGAACCGTCGATTTCGGGGTCATTGATTAAACCCTTCCAGCCGACGGTGGTACGTGGTTTTTCGAAATAAACACGCATCACGATTAAGAGTTCTTGGCTATACTTGTTGGACTCTTTCAGTAAAAGCTCCGCATACTGCATAGCGGCCTTGGGGTCGTGCACGGAGCAAGGTCCGACGATGACAACAAGGCGGTCATCCTTACCCGATAAAATCGAGGAGATATCTTTGCGGGCGCTGGCTACCACCTCGGTGGCATGTTCCGTCGGGCGCAATTCCTGTAATAAGGTTGCGGGGGGCAGCAAAGGGAGGCGGCTGCGAATGCGTAAATCGTCCGTATTGTGGAACATAGGAATGTTCTTTCTTAATGAAAAAGGGGTTAAATCAACGATACCTCAAGCCTTATGTCAATGAATCGTCCCATGTTGACGAATCGGCTTTTAGTATCAAAAGTGTCTCAAGTCAGCATGCCTAAGTCCCCCACCAGCGATTCCGTCGAGCAATCTAACGCCTTCCGGGCTTACATTGCCGATAAGGGCTTGCGTGGGACCCGCCAGAGAATGGCCGTTTTTGATGCGGCGAGAAGCCTAACGGGTCACTACACCGCCGAGGAATTATTAAAAAAAGCACGCTCGATTGATCGGACCGTTTCGCGAGCGACGATTTACCGCGCCCTTCCCTTACTCATCGGAAGCAACGTCATTCGCGAAGTCGATGTCGGCCGCGATCACAAATATTATTTAACCGAAACCGGCGGTGCCAATTTTCGTGCACAATTAATCTGCGAAAGCTGCGAGACGATTTTAGAAGTCGAAGCACCCTTTATGGAGTGGTATGGTAAAGCGGTGGCGGCGAAGCATGGCATGAAACCTATTTCCCAAAAACTCCAAGTGAACGCACTCTGCGAATCTTGCCAAAAAAGAAAATCTTCTCGCTCATGAAATCCTTTCCCACCGGCAGCGTTTTTCCCCCACTCCCACAAGGCGGAAACATCCAAACAGAATTACAACGCGAAGTCTTAAAATTAAAAAAAGAAAAAGACGCCATCATCCTCGCCCATAATTATCAGTGCGAAGACATTCAAGTCGTCGCTGATTATGTGGGGGACTCGTTGGGTTTAGCCTACAAAGCAGCGGCCGCGAAAAATTCGACGATCGTCTTCTGCGGAGTGCATTTTATGGCCGAAACGGCCAAAATCGTGAATCCAACGCGACGCGTTTTATTACCCGACATGGATGCGGGCTGTTCCTTAGCAGATTCGTGTTCGGCCGAAAAATTAGCAGCGGTCAAAGCAGCACAACCTAATCTTTATGTCGTCGCTTACATTAATTGCAGTGCGGCCGTTAAAGCTCTGAGCGATGTAATTGTGACGAGTGGTAACGCGAGTAAAATTGTAGAACAAGTTCCAGCGGACCGTCCGATTCTTTTTGTACCCGATCAAAATTTAGGAAGCTGGGTCTCTAGTAAAACCGGTCGCGCGATGCAATTATGGCCAGGCAATTGCTACGCACACGTTCAGTTTACACCCGCTGCCTTACTTCGTGCCAAAGCCGAGCATCCCAATGCACCGGTCGTGGCGCATCCTGAATGCACCGAAGCGGTGCGTGATATTGCTGATATGGTTTGTTCGACCGAGCTCATGGTGGATTGGTGCAAAAAACAAACAGCCGATACCCTGATCATTACTACGGAATCTGGTATGATTCACCGACTACGCCGAGAAGTTCCCCATAAGACTTTTATCGCTGCACCGACGGATCGTTGTTCGTGCAATGACTGTCGCTTCATGAAAATGAATACCTTGGAGAAGGTTCGTGACTGCCTAATCAGCGGAAAACCTGAAATTATTTTAGATGAAAAAATTCGAGCAGCGGCAGAAATCCCCCTTCAACGTATGCTTGAATGGAGTAAAAAGTAGTTTTACCCCTCAATTAGAGTAAATTAATGGAACATTGCGGGCGATTGCTTGTATTATCACTAACTAGTTTTATACTATAGGATGTATTCCTAAGGAATACTTTTCATAAACCCAAGTTTGACATCCCTTAAATTATAATAACTTGTTAAAATTATAACAAAATGAAAATAGACCTCAATCCTTCTGACTTTAACTCCAAAGAGCAGTTTGTTCGTGTAGTACTTGAGAGCGCACGCAACGCGGCACACCAAGCTTGGGATGAAGAATTTTCTGATCGCTCGAAGAGTATCGAGAAAGAAGTAGCTGCGCTGTCCAAAAACGAACTCACTCGCCGCTTGGTCAAGTTACTTTCTCGCTCCAACCGTGCCCGTGCTGTTATCAACGAATCGACCCGTGTTAAAGCTAAGAACTTACGTAAAAAGGGCTTAGATGTTAAGGAAATTGCGGTTGAGCTCGGTATCTCGATTCCTTCGGTCTACAATATCACTAAGGGGTAACTTGCCAAAAAAGCTCCCGTCACTAGTCTGACGGAATGCTTAAGTGGCCCTTTGCTAATCCAGCAACTGCCTCGGGAACATCGGCGATCCATATCGGTGGTTCGTTAGATCCCGAGTTAATTCTCTGTGCCTATAATCACGGAATTTTTCCGTGGTTCAATGAAGGTCAGCCCGTCAAGTGGTGGTGCCCTGACCCCCGGTTCGTGTTAATACCTTCCGAACTTCGCGTGACCGATAGTTTAAAAAAAGTAATGCGGAAGAAAGAATGGAGGGTGACGATTGATCAAGACTTCGAACGAGTGATGCGTGAGTGCGCGGCGGCTTATCGTCCAGGCCAAGATGGCACCTGGATTAGCGAGGAAATGATCGAGGCTTACGTTAAGCTCCATCAAATGGGCTATGCACACAGCGTGGAAGTTTACTGGGAAGACGAATTAGTCGGCGGACTCTACGGCATGGCACTGGGAAGAGTTTTCCACGGCGAATCCATGTTTCATCATAAGACCGACGCCTCTAAGGTTGGCTTCGTCACCCTCATGCATCGACTGATCAGCTGTAATTTTTCGTTGATCGACTGCCAAGTGCCCACCCCTCATTTGGCGAGTCTCGGGGCAGCGCGCGTTGAACGCAGTTTATTTCTCGAGGTGATAAAAGTTCAAAAAGAAATAAAGCCCGACGGACAGCCGTGGGTTAATCCTCTTTTAATTTCCGGGCAGCGTCTTGCTTAATACGAAACACTTCACGCTCATAAACGCGTTCAATATTAAGGCATAGTTGCTGGACCGTGCGACCGTCGGTATAAACGGCAATGCCCGCACTCATGTAAGCTTTTTCACGCTTTTTCATCAGTTCGCGAATCTTAACTTCGGGATCATCACCTTTTAAAAGTGGACGGCGCGAAGTGTTGGCGGTGCGACGGATGATGGTATCTACAGAAGCAAAAAGGGTGATGACCACCCCTTTCGTTTTGACGAGTTCGGCCATGCCATCCGGAACAACCAATCCCCCACCACAGGCGATGATAGCACCCGATATTGGAATGAGTTCTTCAATCACCTTGCGTTCTAAAGCACGGAAATGTTCTTCACCCTGTTGAGCAAAAATATCGCCGATACTCGCCCCGCCTAATTTCTCAACGAGATCGTCGGTATCAATAAACGATCTTTGCCAACGATGGGCTAGCTGGCGACCTAACGCAGACTTCCCCGTGCCCATCATTCCCGCAAGAATGAGGTTAGGCAAAGTAGCATGATCGGACCGATTTAACATAAAAGTATCCTACAGCATACACCGATTGATGCTTACTACAACAGAAAGTCACTAAATTGATGATTTACTTACCACTGCTTGCGAAAAGTGGTCTTTTAGATTAGCACTCAAGAGAGAAGCATGATTTCGCCGAGCACGCATTTACGACTTAATCAATCCAAGGCGATTGACGCGGTAATCGCGCAAACACGTTATGTGCCCTTCTACGCTCGCAGCGACTGGAAAGAGGCGATCGGTAAAAATCCCGAACATTGGACTGCGTTACCTCGATTAACTAAAGCGGAGCTGCGTCAGCACTCCCCGCAGGATTTACTCCCCGAGCGTTTTAATTTAAAAGATCTGGCTGACCAAGGTATCATTGAAGAAGAAAGTACCTCAGGAACGTCAGGCGCTAGCGTACGTGTCATCTTCGGAATCGCATGGTGGGCCGAACAAGAAGCCAAAGCCTTTCAACACAATGATTTAATCAAACAACTCATCCGCGAGAAAGGCACTTTGAAGCGCGCGGTTTTAACGACGCCTGGCTGTAGCGGCGTGAGTTGTTTCGCACGCTGGTTAAATTTCGAACAACGCATCATCGGTCAGACACTCTACGTCAACCAATCGCGCATCCCTTTCAGTATTCCCGAAGATAAAATCGAAATCATGGCGAGTGAAACCAGGCAGTGGGAGCCCGATTTTCTTGATGTCGATCCCGTCCACGGAATGTGGTTCGCCCTCTATTGTGAACGAAATAAAATTCAGTTTCCTTCCCTGCGTTTTATTATTTCCAGCTATGAATACACGAGCGTGATTCATCGTCGCATTATGGAACGCGTGTTCGGCGTTCCCGTGATTAATTTATACGGATCGAGCGAAACCGGACACCTACTCATCCAAAATGGTAGCGATGAACTTGTGCCCAGTCCCGAAACGGCCCACCTCGAACTCGTCGACGCTAATGCTCAAGGGATAGGAGAACTTTTGGTGACGACGCGCACTAATCCTTACCTACCCTTAATTCGTTATGAGATTGGCGATTTAGCCGAAGCGACCGCCCAGGGATACCGTATTCACGGAAGAAAGCGTGATGCGTTGAGGGATAGTAAAAATAATCTGATGAGCACCCGCCAGGTGGATGAAGTTTTTAGTGATATTAAAAATATTTGTCATTACCAAGTCCGGCAATCCAGCGACGGTAAAGCCGAAGTGCTTCTGTTGCCTGAGAATCCTGATTCACCCGACAACGAAGTGGCCACCACGGTGACAACAAGGCTCGAGAAACTGCTGGGTAGTTCGGTAAATACATCCTTTGTTTCGCTCATTACCCCAGAAGATTCGGGTAAATTCCGCCTTACGGCCTGCGTAGTTTAAGTTTTTTTAGACCAAAAGGACCTAATTTATCTATTTTCTCTGCTTCGGGCTGGAAATACTCCGCAATCTTGCCCAATCTTCGCGCTACTACGATGGAAGTTTATATCGACGGAAAATTTTATCCTAAAGCTGAAGCCAAAATCTCTGTCTTCGATCACGGATTCCTCTATGGCGACGGCATCTTCGAAGGTATCCGTCTCTACAAGGGCTGCGTTTTTCGTTTAGAAGAACACCTCGAGCGACTCGAGATGTCCGCCAAGGCTCTGTGCTTAAACATGCCTTGGACGCGCAAAGAAATCTCCGACATCGTTTGCGAGAGCTGCCGTCGTAACAAACTGACCGATGGTTATATCCGTCTCGTGGTTTCACGTGGCTTCGGTGACCTGGGTCTCTCTCCTAAAAATTGTCCAACGCCTTCCATCATTTGTATCGCTGATAGCATCAAACTTTACCCCGAGGAATTATATACCACGGGTATGAAAATCATCACGGCCCCCACTCGCCGCGTCAGTCCCGCAGCGTTGCCACCGATGATCAAGTCGCTGAACTACCTGAATAATATTTTAGCGAAGATGGAAGCGCAACAACACGGCTTCCATGAGTGCCTCATGCTCAATGAACAAGGTTATGTCTCCGAATGCACCGGTGATAACGTTTTCTTAATTCACAAAGGCAAACTCATCACCCCCGCATCCTACGCTGGCGCGCTGGTTGGAATCACCCGTCAAGTAGCCATCGAAGTCGCTCAAACCCTTAACATCCCAGTCGTTGAAACCAACATCACTCGTTACGATGTCTGGAATGCCGATGAATGCTTCCTTACTGGCACCGCAGCCGAAGTTATTCCTGTTATCGAGGTCGATGCTCGCGTGATTGGAACCGGAAAACCCGGCCCGCTCACTGCCAAGATTCTTACTGAGTTCCGTAAGAAAGCTTCGAAAGAAGGCACAATGATTAACTAAAGATTACTCAATAAAAAATCACTGCCCCACTTTGTCGTCAAAGCTGGGGCGTTTTTTTGTCTTTAAATCAGGCTGAATTTTTTCGTCAGCCTTATCGATGAGTGGCGGAAACTGTAGGGCGAGGTCCGACTTCACGGGATCGGGTGCATAAAAATCTCCAATGGGTGAAAGACGTTTAATCTTAATCGTAGCGGTGCTTCCCAGTGTTTCGATATTGGAAGAATCTTTGGAAGTATTAATGATAAACTCACACCTAATATTCTTAATCGGCGACGGACATAGTACACTAAAACCTGGCCGATTATTTAACTGCACAATACTCACGCCGCGTGGATCGGAGGTTAAGGGTATATTCCAGGTAGCCGTTTCCGATAAATCGGGCGGAATCAAAACAAAGACGCGTCGAATTACCTGACTGGGATTACCCGGGTAGACAAAAGTTTTACGCCATAATGGCCAATAACGACGGCCCTGTTCGTCGATGACTTCAAATTCGCTGACACCTTTAGTAACCAGCCATTTCTGTCTTAATAAAGTAATTTCCTCGTCGGATATTTTGGCAACTTGGATGCCCGTTCGACGCGCGGGAACTTCGTTAGGTGCGACGTCAGCGGAAACGAGTGCAATGATTTCAATCGGGCCAGCGAGTCGTGCATCCACCCACGCAATGAACCCATAAGGTACAGCGGTCATGACACAGGACAAAATAGCTCCTGCGACAAAAGATCGTCCCAAAGAATTTTTGGTGACTAACGCGGTCAACAAACCTGCGCCCGCAAAACCTGCTGCGTGAATGGCCATCGTCGTACCAAACCGCCAGGATTCGATGACGTAGTCGTCGGCGGAACCAAACCAGCGAAAATATAAAAGCATCAACGAAGACCAAACGATACCGAGAGCAGCACCTAATAACGGAGCGTAACGATATCCTAGTTTTTCATAGCCACGCGTGGCACTCGCTGAGAGTAACGAAGCGATTACGCCGCTGAAGAATACTTCCCTGATGGAGTGAACTCCGGTAAAAAGTGCAGCGAAGATTAGGAAACCCCAGGTAAACCAATAGGTACGCGCAAAGGCGATCATTCGCCCACAATCGTCCCAGGCGGAACGATAGCGCCTTTTTTAACAACGATAACACCGTCACGAACAAAGAGTGCGTCGGTTTCCCATTTCTCAGGAAGACCCGTCGGCGCCAAACGACAACCTGCACCAATCCGTGCATTTTTATCGATGATGGCATTACGAATATAGCAGTTAGCGCCCACGCCGATATCGGGTCTGCCTAAATTATGATTCTTCAGAATATCCTGTGGACGCTCAAAAGAGTCAGCGCCCATCATGACGACGTTTTCCAAAGTAGAGCCACCACGAATCACGGAACGAATACCAATCACGGAACGGTTGATCACCGAGTCATCGACAATGGCTCCGCCTGCCATGAGCGCTTTATTAACGCGGCAGCCATTCAGTTTAGCGGTCGGCAAATAACTGACGTGAGTGTAAATAGGATTTTCGCTGTCAAAGAAATCGAACGGAGGAACCGGTTCCGTCAGCGTTAGATTACATTCCCAGAAGGAACCGACTGTTCCGATGTCTTCCCAGTAACCATCGAAAACGTAACCGATCATTCTCTTCGAACCTAATAAACCGGGAATCACTTCTTTACCGAAATCGGCTTGTTTAGGATCGGCCAAGGCCTCACGCATCACTTTACCCGAGAACATATAAATACCCATCGAGGCTAAACAGTATTTGCGGTCGGATTTATCAGATAAACGTGAACGAGCGTTACCCTTGAGCACCAGGGACTCGATGACGGCGGGGTCTTTAGGTTTCTCAACAAATTCACTGATTTTCAGGTCAGGACCCACGCGCATGACACCCAGGGCAGAAACCTGTTCTGCGGGCATCGCTTTGGCGGCGATGGTAATATCGGCTGCCGATTCAATGTGTTGCTTAGCTAATTCCGCGAAATCGAGACGGTAAAGTTGGTCACCGGAAAGAATAAGAACAAGGTCTTCGTCTTTTAAATTATAGTGATGGAGATTTTGACGAACCGCATCGGCGGTGCCTTGATACCACGCTTCACTATCATCCGTTTGTTCAGCAGCTAAAATATCAACGAACCCACGAGCAAAGCCATCGAACTTATAGGTTTGTTGAATGTGTTTATGTAAGGAAGCGGTGTTGAACTGAGTTAAGACGAAAATTTGGTTAAAGCCCGAGTTTAAACAATTGCTGATCGGAATATCAACTAAGCGATAATTACCTGCTAAGGCTACCGCAGGCTTACAACGATCCTTGGTCAGCGGGTAAAGACGCGAACCACGGCCACCTCCCATAATGATACAGATAACTCTCGGAAATGTAGGCATACTTAGTGGTGGAAGCATCGTTGAGACTGTTGCGAGGCACAAGCGGAAAAACTAGAATGGTGGCTTGAAGGTTCACTCAAGTGTGTTTCCATCTGACCCGTCCATGGCGTTCGCTTTTCATATTCTCGGTACTAGCAGTTCGGGAAATTGCTCAATTTTACAAGCCGACGATACGCGTATCATGCTCGATGCAGGCTTCCAAGGCCCCCGACTCGAATCATCGCTTAGTAAAGTCGGCATAGAAGTCCCCGCCATCGACGCAATTTTTATTACCCATGAACACACCGATCATTGTATCGGACTCACTGCCCTCCTCCGACAAAATCCCTTATTAAAAGTTTTTGCGAATCGAGAAACCGCGCGGCGTATTCAAGCGACTTTAAAAATTCGTCCCAACTGGCAAATTTTTGAAACGGGAACGACGTTTGAGTTTCGTAATTTAAAAGTTACTTCGATTCCCATTCCGCACGACGCAGCTGACCCCGTTGGATTCGCCTTGGATTGTCCGCATGCCGATTCTGGAGGTCACAAACGCGTTACTTGGTTAACCGACTTAGGACATGCCACCGACGTCGTTCGTCATCATTGCGCCTTGGCCGATATTTTAGTGCTCGAAGCAAACTACGACGATGAGATGCTCGATTTATCGAAACGCCCGATGAGTCTTAAACAAAGAATCCGTGGTAATCACGGGCACCTTTCGAATCAAGACGCTCGCGATTTATTACTTGGACTCAAAGAATGGCAAACCAGCCATTTATACCTCGGACATTTAAGCAAGGAATGTAATCGTACCATTTTAGTGGATGAAGTGATGCAGGCGGTACGGAATCACAAAGAAGATCTTCAAGTGACCGTCATCGATCCACTTGAAGAAACTCCCGTTAGCTACTGGTAAATAACCTAGCGAGCTGGCGGCACAGGCACCTCGTCGGTCGTCGCAGGCGTTAAGGGAGGCAGGGGGACTTCGCTCGTCGCACGGACATTAGAACCGCCGGCAACGATGCGAGCCAGGCGCTTAATGGCCTCACCACAGGCTGGCGAAGCAGGGTTGATGTCTTGAGCCTGCAACCAGGCGTTTAAGGCAGCAGCTTCGGCACCTTCTTTTTCAAATTTTTCGGCTAACGCAATCAGTCTAGCGTAGTCGGCAACCAGCGGAGCGATATCGGATCGAGTCTTCGCTAAAACTAAATCGTCGGACTCCGTCTTCGATGCTTCCACTAAGACATCCCAAGCGAGATAGGGATTATTTTGCGTGGCTAACACGGAAGCCTTTTGGATATTGGCATCCAATTCGCCGACGCGGTTTACAATCTGACGCAATTTATCGCTACGCCCTTTGTCGGAGGAAAGAGCCAGAGCGAATTCGAGTTTCTTATTAAAAATATCTCTCCACTTGGATTCCGAGACCAGACGATCGAACTCTGGAATCATCTGACCGATTTTATCTTGGCGGCTGACTACTTGATTAGCGAATTCCTTAATCTGTGGATTTTGTGGCCAAATTTTCCCAGCTTTTTCTAAAGCAGCTTCTGCTTTGTTCGTATCACCGCTCAATGCCGCTTGTTTAGCTGACAACACCGACATGTTAGATGCGTTGATGGCGTTATTCACTTTGGAAAGTATAGAGGTACCAGGGAAGTCTTTCGCCCGACCTTTTACCTTGTTTACGTAACCTTCAACATTGGCCAAGTCACGCTCGTCGCCGATACGTTGGAGCTCGCGTAAATCGCGCCATAAATCGAGCATTTCACGCTTCTTAACTGCATCAAATGTCATCACCACCGGTTCGTATTCTCCGAGGAAATAAGTTTCCTGGAGGCGCTCGAAGGACGCATAAATTTCGCCCTGTTTATGAAGATCGTCCACTGTCTTCATGCCTAAGCTAACATCATTCATCGCTTCACGAGCCAAGGTGTCGAGCGATTCAAGAGTCGGAACGAAATCCGAGACGGGGAAAAATTCTTTAACTTCCTTGGCCCCTACTTTGATATTCTGATTAGCCCCTTTGAAGAGTACGCGATAGAAGGCACTCGTAATGATGCAGTGACGGTAGCGACGCTGTAAAAGAAAGCCGACCATCTGGGATTGGAATTCAACCTGTGCTTTCAATCCTAACGCCGTCATCTCAGCACTCTTTGATAAGATTTCGACCTGCGTGCGTGATTCATCTTTTAGCCGATAGCCAAGTTCAGTGGTCCCTTGTGAAGTTTTCTTAAGTTTGTTGGTCGAACCAGCAGTGGTGTCATCATTAGCTTCTTCAATTTTCTGGGCACGATTAACGACGACACCCTCTTGCAATTTACGGAGAGCTTCCAACTGATTCTTGGTAATATTTAAGTCTCGGAACTCTGCGCGCATCGTCCAAATTTTCTTAACCTGTGAAGCAATGGTTAAGCTATTATTAGCATCCATCTCATATTGAGCGGCCTCAAAGAGGAGATTAAAGGCCTCTTGCTGGTTGGTATAATAATTCGCTTGAGTGATGGCGTTAGGTGCTAGGAGTTTTTCAATTTTATCGAGGATTTTAATGTATTTTTGGACATCGTCACTCGTTTGAGGCGTCTGCAAATAGCGCTCAAAACGAGCACGCATGAGGCGAGAGTTTCCGAGGTTAAACGTCTTCCCCTTCCACTGCATGGAACCATTTTCCATATCCACCGAATCACTATTCACATCAAATAATCGGTCTGCTCCACCTTCCACGGTCGAGCTCTTGTAATCACCGCTGGTGGTCGCTGCCTTAGGCGGCTCAGCTTGGGCGAAGCCCGCCACGGTCAGTGCTGAAATAAATAGGATATTAAATAAGTACTTCATGGGGTGGCTTTAGAATTTTTCGAGTTCTTCAACGACTAAAAGATCGCGACTCACGCGAACCTTAAACTTATAGCGTTGGCCAACTTCAAAATTGTTTCCGCCATTAAGGGGAACGAACACGGAGATCCGTCCGGCACCACGCGCCGTCTCCGTAGGTTTCACCGCCAGGATACGTCCCTTGCCTTCAACAAACGAAAGCTGCTGTTCGATTTGGCAATCGAGACGATAAATATTGCCCTGCATCGTCGCCCAATCTTTACGATAACCATCGACGGAGAAGGCACTCAAATCAGCAAACCTTCCGCCGCCCGCTAAACGAGGTAAAACCACCGCGAGTAAAATGACAATCACGACAACCGGAATACCGAGGGCGTAAAAAATGGGTGGGATTTTAGACATGTGAATTATAAATAGGGTGAAAAATTATCATTACCTATCGTAACAGGCTTTAGATTTAGTTCCAGCGCTTTTGCTGACAACCTATAACGACGAGGCAAACTCCGAATAAACCCTGCACTAAAAGTAAAACGAGTGATAAGGTTGGGGAGGCAATAAACGATGACTGATCAGGCAGACTGGAGGTATAGGCCCCGTAGAGGTCCGTCGACATCATCGAATTCATGTAGCCCGACCAACCCCAGTAGGCATTAATGAAGGGGCGACAAATCCAAGTGAGTGCGGCGGGCAGAGCTAAGACCACGCCTGATAAAGGTAACTGGAATCCGACCAAGTAGATGGAGAGCAGTGACGACTTTTCGGGCGAAGTCAGCATCGCGGAAAATCCGAGGCACACAATCGACATCGAAACACACGTCGCCGCGAGCATGACAATTTGCTCCGACCACGGACCTGGGAATCGGCAAATGATTTTCACAAACGCACACATCCAAGCACCTTGGAAAATCGCAATGAGCGAAACGAAAGTGATTTTGGACAACGCGTAGGACCAAGGACGCAGACCGGTCATCCGTTCTTTCTCATACAATGTTCGTTCCGCAGAAATTTCCCGTCCGCCATTATTCGCACCCATTAAGGTGAGGAGGATCACTTGGAACATGATTAAACCAGCCGCGAGACTGGCCACTTGGGCGTTGGAAATTTGTACCTGTAAGGCGTGCTGAATGTCCTGCATCGACGCCACATTGCGATCCATCGGAATTTTGAAAATATCCCACGTGCCTTCGATATTAAAAATTATAATTAATAAGGGGAATCCGAAGGTGATGGCTAAGGTCAGTCCCAGATAGCCGGTGTCGCGGAAAAATAATTTAAAGCGACGCGACAATAAGGTGAAAAACTGCGATACCCCGTCGGGGATTGTCAAATCAGATGGAACAATGTTTTCGGGCGATCGCTTGTTCACCTGTGCGTTCGCTTCAGCGAAGTCGTTGGGATTTTCAGCCTGATAAATCGCCCACCGATTTCTCCAATGCTCTAAATTCTCGGCGTTGAGTACTTCGTAGAGTCTCAAGCCATCGGGAATCGCAAAATAGGTTAAGAGCGAAGCAGGCGAACCTTGGAAGATGACGTCACCTTGATAAACTACCGTGACCCAATCGAATTGATTCAATTTTCCTAAATTATGAATGATGCAAACGAAACTCTTACCGCGCGATTCTACTAATTGACGAAGCAGTGCGAGAATTTGGTCTTCCGATTGCGGATCGAGGCCTGAAGTCACTTCATCGCAAACCATGCACGCGGGATCGAGAGTGAGTTCTAAGCCCAAGGAAAGTCTTCGGAGCTGACCGCCCGAGAGTGAGGAGACGCGTTTGTCTTGGTGAACGGCGAGACCCGTGACATCGAGAACCGAGGAGAGTCGTCGCTGTCTCTCAGCTGAATCAGGAACGGCTAATTCAAGTGCATAGCTTAGCGACTCTTTTACCGTGAGTTGCGGTTGGGCTGTGGTAAATTGTGGAGCGAAGCCGACTTTGCCGATGAGGTCTTCGGTGCAGCGGATCGTCTCATTATTTAAATAGGCCTCACCGGTTGAAGGTAAAATCCCTAAAATGGCCTTCATCAGTGTGGTTTTTCCGCAACCTGAGGGTCCAATCACTGCGTTTAATCCGTTGGGCAAAAAGCGAGCTGTGGTGTGGTCTAATATCAAGGGACCACCAGGACCAGCCTGCACAGTTAAATTTTGGCAACTCAGCATTGGGTTGTAATCTTGCCTCGGAACCGACCCGCGTAAAGAATTAAGACTATGAGAAAATTTCTATTTATCGCAATAGCACTGGCGATTCTTGGTTCCGCCCCTCAAGCCTCGGCCTTTACCATGAAGAAAAAGGCTGTGCCCAACGGCGGCATCTTTGGTATCGAAGTTTCGGGCACTGACTTATCGTTCTACGGACGTGCCGATCGCGTGCTTTCGATCTCGTTCCAAGAATACACCACGGGAACATTTATCGTTTCGGAAGTCGTCATCGATATGTCGAACTCCAATCAACAACTTCGCATCTACAATACCCGCACGCCGATTCCCGCCCAACTGTCGGCCCTCGAATCCAAGGTCACTAACTTAACCACGGGCCCCGCTGCCGGATTAGTCGTCAAGACCTACCCTTCTACCACCCACGCAAAAACCGTGGAGATGGTTGTCAGTTCAAAAGCTGAACTGAAAAGTTTTTATAGCGCATTCAAGAATCTGCTGTGCGGCACGGCCGTCCCTGCAAGTTCGGGAACGACCACCGAGACCACGGATGCAGAGGGTGCAGCCACCATAAATCAAATTGGTGGAACTGTCTTCATCATCAAATAATTAAGGGCTTTAGAGCGTCCTATTCTTACTTTAACTCAAATTTGATAACTCCGGCTTGACCGTCCCCAGTGTAACGGCTTGCCTTCGACTTTCAACTTATGGCTACCCTTCAAGTAAATCGTATTAAAAAGAAAAATATCATGAGCTACAATGGTGAGCTCTGTATCGTTCTGGAATGTCTCGTTCGCACCCCCCCGAACAACGCCTCCTACGTTCAGATGGAACTGCGCTCGATCAAAACTGGTGCCAAAATTCCCGTACGTTGCGGCATTGGAGTCAGTTTCGATGTTTTTGAAAATTCCAATAAGTCCCTCGAACTTTCCTACCAAGCAGATGGAAATTACGTTTTCTCGGACCCTAGCACGTTCGAAGAGTTTTATATTTCGGAATCCTCCCTTGAAGACTCGAAAGAGTTCCTCATTCCTGGACTTTCCTACATGGTGCTCTTCGTTGAGGACCGCCCTATCACTGTCGACCTTCCTCCATCGGTAACCGTTAAGGTCCTGGAAGCTCCTCCCGCAGTTAAAGGTGATACCGCTGGTAACGTTCAAAAGACCGTCGTCTGTGAAAACGGACTCAACGTGAACGTTCCCCTTTTCATCAAAGAAGGCGAAAAAATCAAAGTCAGCACCGAGAACAAAGAGTACCTCGGTCGCGCATAAGCCTAGCCAACCAAGTTAAACGAAAAGAGCCCCGGAGATCGGGGTTCTTTCGTTTAGCCTGATCAGGCCAAAACTGGGGACCTAAAATTATCTGTAGTCCGACCAGGATTCGAACCTGGACAAGGAAAACCAAAATTTCCTGTGCTACCGTTACACCATCGGACTGCAGACCCGCACTAAAGTGCTTTTGGGGGTAGAAAGTCAAGCGTGACAAGGCGAAGATTGACGAGAACGGCTCTCTCGTACATCTCCCCTATATGCCCGCAACTTCCCCAAACCAGCCGAAGTATCGCCGAGTAGTCCTCAAGATTAGCGGGGAGGCCCTTCGTAACGACCAAACCGGACAGACTATCGATAGCGACGTCCTCGACCGCCTGGCCGACGAATTAAAATCTTTAAAAGAAATTGGAACCCAAGTGGCCGTTGTTGTCGGTGGCGGAAATATTTTTAGAGGCCTCGCCGGTGCACGTTCGAATGGCACCGATCGCACTACCGGAGACAACATGGGTATGCTCTCCACTGTTATCAATGGTCTCGCGTTAATGGATCGTTTAGAAAAATCCGGACTCGATGTTCGCGTGATGACTGCAATTCCGATGGATCGTATCGCGGAACCTTTTATTCAACGTCGCGCCACACGTCACCTCGAACAGGGTCGCATTTTAATTTTCGTCGCCGGCACTGGAAATCCTTATTGCACGACCGATTACGCAGCGGCACTTCGAGCCAATGAAATCGGTGCTGATGCGATTCTCAAAGCTACGAAAGTAGACGGCATCTACGATAAAGATCCCCACAAACATAAAGACGCAAAACGTTTCACACACATCACCTATCAAGACGCACTGACCCAACGATTAGGCGTCATGGATGCCGAAGCCTTCTCGCTCTGTGAAGCCAATAAACTTCCAATCATTGTATTTTCAATGTCGGATCGTGGCGCGGTCAAAAAAGTAATCATGGGCGAAGCGATCGGCACACACGTAGAATAAATTTATGGATATTAAAAAAATTATTAGCGACGGCACACTCGGAATGAAAAAAGCAGTCGAGTGGACAGTGAATGAATTTAATTCATTACACACCGGCAAAGCTTCACCGCAAATGGTCGAAAACATCCAGGTTCATATCGAATCTTATGGCATGACCCAACGCCTTAAGGACATGGCAGCCATTACCACCCCGGATGCCCGTTCCATCGTCGTTCAGCCCTTTGATAAAGCGGTCATGGATGACATCCGTAAAGCGATTCAATCAGCCAATATCGGCATTAATCCCGTGCCCCAAGGTAACTTTTTAAGATGCCCCGTGCCCGAACTTTCAGGTGAACGTCGCCAAGAAATGGTCAAAGTCTCTCATCGCATGGCCGAAGAAGGCAAAGTACGTCTGCGCAATGCCCGCCGCGATGCTCTCGAAATCGCAAAAAAAGGAAATAAAGATAAAGTCGTGACGGATGATGATTTGAAGCGCATCGAAAAAGAGATTCAGACCCAGACCGACAATTGGGCCAAGGAAATCGAAAAAGCACTGAAAACAAAAGAATCTGAACTCACTGGAAACTAATCCAGCGAGTCAGCGACTCACTCGATTCACTAACCTAGTGTAATCTTTTTTAATTTATGAATATTCACGAATACCAAGCCAAGGAACTGTTTGAGAAGTTCGGCGTCGCTACTCCCAAAGGTGTAGCCGTCAACTCCGCTCAAGATTTCGAAGCCGCCCTTAATAAAATTAATACCTCTGCCGGTATTATGGTTAAATCGCAAATCCACGCTGGCGGACGCGGTAAAGGAACCTTCACCAATGGATTCAAAGGTGGTGTAAAATTCTCTCCCACTAGAGAAAAGGCCATCGAGAATGCGAAAGCGATGCTCGGTAATATCTTAGTCACCGCCCAAACGGGTCCTGAAGGTCGCAAAGTTCAAACCTTGTATTTCACCGAAGCGGCTAACCTCGGAAAACGCCCCGATGGTCGTGATGATGAATATTATTTAGCTATCCTTCTCGATCGCGCGACCTCTCGCCCGGTCATCGTTGCCTCCACCGAAGGCGGCATGGAAATCGAACACGTTGCCCATCATACTCCTGAGAAAATTTTCAAAGTACAAATTGACCCTGCAGTCGGCATCCAAGCCTATCAAGCTCGCCAAATCGCTTTCGCCCTTGGTTTCAGCGGTGAATTATTCAAACAGTGCGTAGCCTTAGTAACTAAACTTTATCAATTCTACTGGGACAAAGATTGTGCGATGGTGGAAGTAAATCCCCTGCTCGTGACCCAAGAAGGAAAACTCCTAGCACTCGATGCGAAGGTTTCGTTCGACGATAACGCGCTCTTCAGACATCCCGACGTCGTCGCATTGCGCGATTTAAACGAAGAGGATTCTAAAGAAATTGAAGCTTCTAAATTTGGCCTGTCGTACATCGCACTCGACGGAAATATCGCCTGCTTGGTCAATGGTGCAGGTTTAGCGATGTCTACCATGGACATCATTCAACACTTCGGTGGTAGCCCAGCCAACTTCCTCGACGTCGGCGGCGGAGCGAGCAAAGAACAAGTCACTGCGGCCTTTAAAATCATCTTAGGTGATGCCAACGTTAAGGGCATTATGGTCAATATTTTCGGTGGTATTATGGATTGCAACGTCATCGCTACGGGAATCGTAGAAGCGGTGAAAGAAACTGGACTCAAACTTCCCCTCGTGGTTCGCCTCGAAGGAAACAACGTCGAAGCCGGTAAAGCTACGCTCGCCAATAGCGGACTGACGATTGTATCGGGCGATACGATGGCCGATGCGGCGCAAAAAATCGTGAAACTCGTTAACCAAAAATAATTACTCTTTAAAATGTCTATTCTCGTTCACGAAAAAACACGCGTCTTAGTTCAAGGCATCACCGGAGATTTCGGTGGTCGCCATGCAAGACTTTCTATCGACTACGGTTCACAAATCGTCGCTGGTGTCACTCCAGGTAAAGGCGGACAGGTCTTCGAACACAACGGCGTGAAAGTTCCTATTTTTAATACGGTTGCCGATGCGGCTAAACAAACGGGTGCAACGGTCTCTGCAATTTTCGTACCTCCTCCCTTTGCGGCAGATGCGATTCTCGAATGTTTTGATGCGGATCTCGACCTCGCAGTCGCCATCACCGAAGGTATTCCGGTACGTGACATGGTGCGTGCAAAACGAGCCATGCAGGGCCGTCGCACACGCTTAATCGGCCCTAACTGCCCAGGCGTCGTAACTCCTGGCCGTGGTGATAAATCTCATGGTGGCTGCCGTATCGGCATCGCCCCTGGTTACATTCACAAACGCGGAAAAGTTGGCGTTGTTTCCCGCTCTGGCACCCTCACCTACGAAGCTGTCTGGCAACTCACATGTAAAGGACACGGACAATCCACCTGCGTGGGCATTGGTGGCGACCCCGTCAATGGCACCTCTCACCTCGATGTGATTAAACTCTTTAATGAAGATCCTGAAACCGAAGCGATTATCATGATTGGTGAAATCGGTGGCAGTGCTGAAGTCGAAGCCGCTCGCTGGATCAAAGCGAACTGCAAGAAACCGGTCGCCGGATTTATCGCCGGTGCCACTGCTCCTGCGGGTCGACGCATGGGTCACGCCGGTGCCGTCATCGGCGGAGCTGAAGATACTGCGGAAGCCAAAATCAAGATATTCCAAGAATGTGGTATCTCGGTTGCGGCGACTCCGTCCGACATGGCTGATGCATTATTACGCGTCTGGCGCGGATAATTCATTTAAACTCCATCAAACAAAAAGCCCGTCTTCACGGGCTTTTTTGTTGGTTCGAACTTAGAGTCGAATGCCGAATTTTTCGAGCAAGCGCGCTAAGTCATCATCACCTTCATAGCTAATAATAATGGTTCCCTTTTTGCCCTTACGGGTGACTTGCACCTTAGCGGATAAGTGTGAAGCGATTTTCTTTTGGACATCTTCGACGACCGTTTTTTCTTTGTCGCGATGAATCTTCTTTTTATCGGTAACAAAAGTTTTAACCAGCGCTTCGGTGGCACGGACGGATAAACCATCTTCCACCACTTTACGTGTAGCCTGAATACGGTGAGCAAGATTCTCGATCGCGAGTAAAACCTTGGCATGACCTGCGGAGATTTGACCTTTGGATAAGTAACCTTGGATTTCACGATCGAGTGAGAGCAAACGCACCGAGTTCGCAATGGTCGCACGAGGTTTTCCGAGTCGATCAGCTACCGACTCTTGAGTCAGAGAAAAATCGCGCATCAAGGAGGCGATACCGAGAGCTTCATCAATCGGATTTAAATCCGCGCGTTGTAAATTTTCGACTAGAGCGAGAACGGCACTCGACGCATCACTCGCTTCGAGAAGTCGGGCAGTAATAGTCTTTTGTCCGAGCAGCTTGAAAGCGCGGAAACGACGCTCACCCGCGATTAATTCAAAGCCGTCTTTGGTTTTACGGACCACGACCGGCTGTAAAAGACCTTCGGACCTAATAGATTCAGCTAATTCCTTCACACTGGCTTCATCGAATTCACGACGAGGCTGGCGTGGGTTAGGGATAATTTGAGTAAGTAAAATTTCCAATAAAGTTAAACCAGGGGCTGAAGGTGTAGGGGCGACGACGGGGGTGGCTTCGGTGGAGGACTTAGTGATACCGGCACCAATGAGGGAACCGAGTCCGCGACCGAGCGATTTTTTGGGAGGAGTTGCCATGTAAAATTATTGAGCTGGAGTTTCCGCTTGGGGAACAAAAATTTCGACGTCGGCTTTCAAGGCAGCGGCGTTGGGTAATTTATTCGCCTGTAAGATCCACTCTGTTTTGGAATTAAATTTCTTGGCAATGCGTGTCACCGAATCACCACGCACCACTTTATAAGTCACACCCGTTTGTGGCATTTCGGTCGTAGCAGGTTCTTCGACCACCGCAGGAGTTTCCGCCGTCGCTGCGGGAGCTGGCGATTTAGTCTTGGTTGGAGCTGAATTATTTTTTGCTAAAGTCGCATTCACTTGGCGGGTGAGTTCGGCCAAGGCCGCATTCACTTCCTTCGTCTGACTTTTCAAACGACGATCCACTTCGTCTAAAACTTCTTTACGCTGTTTGGCATTCGCTTCGCTGGGTGAACTTGCGGGAGCGGCCGAAGCGCGCTGACGGGAAATCGATTCGCGCAGGTCCTGATTTTCCAATTTGAGTTTTTCTACTTCCGTTTTTAAGTCGGCAATATCCTGTTGCATGCCCGCCGCTAGGTTGGATTGGGCCCAAAGGGGGGTGAGACTCATCAGAAGGAAGGCTAGTCCGAGACGCATGGGCGAAGTAAAATCAATCAAGGGACCGCTGGCAAGGGACTAACACGTCGATTGGGCCTATGACTAAGTTTCCTTTCTCGCCCCACGGGGCAGAATTTATCTAACTTATGAAAAGATGGCCAAAATCCTTGTAGCCCTTTCCGGCGGCGTTGACAGCGCGGTCGCAGCCTTGCTCCTCAAACAGCAAGGCCACGAGGTGCATGGTGCCTATTTCAGAACATGGATGAACGAAGAAGGCCTGCCCTTCCCTGGTGAATGTCCATGGGAGGATGATGTCCGTAACGCCCAAGCGGTAGCCGAACATCTTAAAATTCCCTTCAAGATTATCGACCTCGTAAAAGACTATCGCGACAAAGTGGTTCAATATTTGGTGGACGGATACCGTCGCGGGCTCACTCCGAACCCCGATATTATTTGTAATCGAGAAATGAAATTTGGAGTTTTCCTCCAACACGCACTGCAAGAAGGCTATGATGCGATTGCGACCGGACATTATGTGCGTCGACGGGTTAATGCCGACGGGACGTTTGATTTACTTGAAGGAGTCGACCCCCAGAAAGATCAGTCGTACTTTTTGGCCCTCCTCCAACAAAGCCAAATAGCCCAAGTGCTCTTCCCTATTGGAGATTTTAATAAATCAGAAATTCGAAAATTAGCCGAGGAAGCCCAACTGCCCAATGCTACGCGCAAAGACAGCCAAGGTATTTGTTTCTTAGGACAAGTGCCCGTTCAAGATTTTCTCGAAAAACACATCGCCGATCAACCTGGACCGATTGTCAGGGCCGACGGCAAAACCATTGGACAACATCGAGGCCTACATCGCTACACCATCGGTCAGCGCAAAGGAATCGGACTGCCCTCGAATACGGACAACGAATACTTCGTGGTTACCAAAAAAGATTTCACAACCAATACGCTTCATGTGGCTTTTGATAAACCAGGTACGCCTGATTTATATACCAACGAAGCCAAGGCCTACAACTTCAGCTGGATCAATCAGCCCGTAACCACGGAACAAGATATTGAAGTGCGCGTGCGTTATCGCGACGCATCCACCTGGGCTAAATTTATACCCGAAGCGGATGGCAGCGTGACATTCAAATTCAAAGATACCCAAAGAGGATTGGCCCCCGGACAGGTAGTAGCGATTTACCGCGACCATGTTTTATTGGGCGGTGGGATTTTTCGTTAAGTGGGTGGATGACTTGACCTTCTACCCGATTCATTGAAGCGTTGGGCATGGCTCAAGGTAATGTAGTTAATCAAATGTTTTCAGGCATTGCCTCGCGGTATGACTTGGCGAATCGCGTCTTAAGTTTTGGACTCTGTGTGCTTTGGCGAAATCGACTCATTGCCAGCGTAGCCAAGCTCAATCCTGGAGAAGTCGTCGACCTCGCCACGGGCAGCGGCGACGTGGCCATCGCCATGAGTCAGTCTCTCCCTTCTATCACCAAGATTACCGGATATGATTTTTGTGAACCGATGCTCGACATTGCCCGTCATCGCGCGGCCCATGAAAAAAAATCTGTCGAATTCCTCACCGGCGATTGCATGAAGTTGCCTATCGCCGATGCCAGCTGTGAAGCTGTGACCATCGCTTACGGGGTAAGAAATTTTGAGCATCGCGAACAGGGATTAAAAGAACTTGCCCGCATCACTCAGCATAACGGTTCCGTTTTTATTTTAGAATTTTCTCAACCCTCCAAACTCTTTTGGCCGTTACATTTTATCCACGTACGGATCATTTCACCGATTTTGGCAGGCATACTCACGGGGGATTTTGGCGCGTATCGTTACCTCGGATCCAGCATCGCCGATTTTCCTAATGCTGATGGCTTGGTCGTTGAACTTAAAAAGGCCGGGTTTAGCGAAGTGAGCTATGAACTGTTTTTGTGCGGTACCGTTGCACTTCATAGGGCAAAAAAGTGATTTTTTAAAAATTCCTTGCCTTAGACCCTGTAGTCAGTTCTTTTAACCCTTCACTGGGCTCGTGGTGAAATGGATATCATTTCTGACTACGGATCAGACGTTTGGGGTTCGAATCCCTACGGGCCCACCACTTTAAACTTCACCCTCGAGAAACCCTCTCAGGGTGAATTATTTGCTATTATAGTTGTTTCTTATTTTATATAATGATTCCACAAGTAGCCACCGCATGCGCCCGCTTACAATTTTAGCACTTATCATAGGGTCTTTAATGTTCTTTACCTTAGTCAGCTGCGATCGACATGGTCTGGGAAGTGACGAATGGGATACTAAAAATACTCCAAAATCCTACCCCTAATACTTTAGTCGAGTAACTTAGGGGTTGGCTCAGGTAACTTATTTCCAGTCGGGTAAATATAAGTCCTATCTTCAAAATTTCTTAATTCTAAGACGCCATCGTGTATGGCTTGGACGTATTCAGGATTGAGCGGGATTTTGCCACCACCGCCTGGCCCATCGACGACCAACTGGGGAATACTGTAACCAGTGGTATGTCCGCGTAATCCACGGATAATTTCGATTCCTTTTTGGATCGGCGCACGAAAATGCGTAGACCCTTCAATCAAATCACAGGCATATAAATAATAAGGACGCACTCTAATCATGAGAAGTCGGTGAACCAATGATTTCATGACTTCAACGCTGTCGTTGATACCGTCTAATAAAACGGACTGATTTCCTAACGGCACACCCGCTAAAGATAGGCGTTCACAAGCCGCGGCGAGTTCCTGGGTGACCTCTTTAGGATGATTGGTGTGGATGCTCATCCAGATGGGCCCGTGTTTACGGAAAATTTCTGCTAATTCAGGCGTAATTCTCTGCGGAAGAAAAACCGGAATGCGTGAACCCATTCTGATAAACTCGACATGCGGAATCGCACGGAGGCGACCAAGCAGCGAATCAATTTTGGCGTCCGAGAGTAGTAAGGGGTCGCCCCCTGAAATCAGCACATCGCGGATCTCGGGGTGACTTTCAATATACTTCAAACCTTGTTCGAGCTCGGGATGGAAGTCATAGGACTGGGCGTTCGAGACTAAACGACTGCGCGTGCAGTAGCGACAGTACGAAGCGCATCGATCAGTCACTAAAAACAAAACGCGGTCCGGATAGCGGTGAACGATTCCTGGAACGGGCATCGTGCCCTCTTCGCCTACGGGGTCGGATGACTCACCCGGAGCGATATAGGATTCTTTGATATTAGGAATGACCTGTTTACGAATCGGACATTCCGGATTCTTGGTATCAATCAGATTAAAATAATAAGGAGTAATCGCTAACGAAAGTTTATGGGCGGCAAAAAGACATCCTTCTTTTTCGTCAGGGGTCAACTTCATCCACTGCTCGAGCTGCGCCAAAGTCGTGATTCGATTTCGCAACTGCCAAGTCCAGTCGTTCCAATCTTTTGCTGGCACATTCGCCCACAGCCCTTGCCCTGAATACCAGTTTTTACGTTGATCGAGAGGAAACATGTAAATGGAAGTATTTAAACTAACCCAAATAAGTTTTCAGGCAAATCGTGAATGGTTTATTTGAAGTGATGGAGGACTTTAAATGCGCACGGCGAATGCGATACGACAGAGTGAAATCCCTGCTTGGGCCCCAACAAAATCCCAAATAATTCAAAACCTTCATAAAATAGGGCTAAATTGACAGATTTTGGGGCTTAGGGCTCCCTATTCCATTTGCTCTACTGGCCCCAACTGTCCTATTAAGGTGGCATGTCTGTTACGAAGCCACGCTTCACTTTAGAGTTCGAAAAGCCCATCCGTGAGTTGGAGGACAAAATTGCTGCCCTCCGTGCCTCATCTGAATCTGCGGGCATCAACGTCACCAAGGAAGTGAATTCCTTGGAGGCGAAGCTCGAACAAACCCGTCGCGATATTTACGGCAATCTCAACCCTTGGCAGCGCGTGCAATTAGCGCGTCACCCTCGTCGCCCCTACTCGCTCGACTACATCAATATGTTGTGCGACGACTTCCAAGAGCTCCACGGTGACCGTCTTTACATGGACGACGAATCCATCGTGGGTGGTACCGCATTTTTTGAAGGTCAGCCGGTGATGATTATCGGACAACAAAAAGGTCGCGACACCAAAGAAAATTTACGTCGCAACTTTGGTTGCCCTAATCCTGAAGGTTATCGCAAAGCCCTGCGTCTCATGAAAATGGCGCACACTTTCAAATTGCCGATTATTACCTTGGTCGACACTCCAGGTGCCTTCCCCGGAATCGGATCGGAAGAACGTCACGTCGCCGAAGCCATTGCGGTCAATCTACGTGAGATGAGTCAGTTCCAAGTTCCGATTGTTACTTTTGTTATCGGTGAAGGTGGTTCCGGCGGCGCCCTCGGTATCGCAGTTTCCAATCGCGTCTTTATTTTAGAAAATGCCTACTACTCGGTGATTTCTCCTGAAGGCTGTGCGGCGATTCTCTTTAAGGATCGAGCTCATGCTCCGAAGGCAGCGGAAGCACTGCGTTTAGATGCCCCTAATCTCGTTAAACTTGGAGTCGTCGATGGCGTCATCAAAGAGCCTCTCGGTGGCGCGCAAGAAGACCCCGCTGCAACCAGCTCAAACATTCGTAAGACCTTGCGCGAGACGCTTAAACAACTCGGTAAACTCTCGGGCGAAAAACTCGTCGCCGAACGTTACGCGAAGTTCCGCAAAATGGGCGTCTACTCGGAATAAGGTATTTAAAATATTACTTCATAAAAAAGGCGTCTTTTCACAGACGCCTTTTTTGTTTTAGCCACCGCCGTTTCCGAGCAATCGAATATAGCGGGTGTAGTTTCGTCCGTACTGATTAACAATCCGTCGGTAAGAAGCGTTGGTATTTAATATGACACCCTGTGTGCTTTGCGCTTTGCCGTCTAATTTCTGTAAGGCGCGTAATTCTTTCGAACCTTCGGGAGTTAATACAGTGATCGAAACCTCAATCGCTTTTAAGGTGTATGGCAAATAAGGTAGAGCCCTGTCCGTGGGCGTAGTTTTGGAATCTAGACCATCTGGATAAATGCGATCGGAGTAAACTCTTAGACGACCCACAAAGGAATCAAATGGATGAGGCGTCTTCGCACCACCGACGCCTTTATTATCGGTCCAACGTAACGGTGCCGCATTGGAATCAGCACCGACATTAGTATTTGCACTGTAGGAAGCTGGATAGCCTGACGCAGAAAATTTGTAAGCCGTATCGGTAGACTCAGCGAGGACTGGTCGGAGCATCTGAGCGGGACGTTTGAGCGGGTCAACACGTGCGCCCGCCACGGTTGAGGTATCGGGCAGAGATGAGGTGCACCAGAAAGTGAAATTCATCGCGACGACGTTTGAAGCGATGAAATTAGATTGGTCCAATGTCCAACAAGGGGTTGCTGCATTTTGGAGAAAATCAATTAAGACTCTCTTATCTGATTTAATGTCACTGTAATTAGCAAAAGAGCGTACGCCACTCCAGTAATCCCAGGGTGATACTGGAACAGCCGCTGTGGAAGTCATAATCTGCGGAATCGCTTCCTTAAAAGTATTCTCTGGGTCGATGATAGTACGGTAGACGCCGTAGACCTGTTGGATAGGATCTCCAGGAGCATCGAAGGGTGAAGATTGACCAATACGGTAAGCAATCGCACAGACATCGCCCTTCAAGGCAACGCGGGGTGATGTGGTTGAAGGTGCCCAGCGCGGACGGTCAGGCGGAGACGCAAACAGCATAATGATTGGCTGGTCTACTGATTGGATATCACCGATTGTAGCTTTGGTTGTCGCGCCAGTGGGTGCACGAGCATTTCCAGGTATAATCACCTCCATCCAGCAACGACCATCGGGACGAATCATCGCACTTTGAAAATCGCCTTCCATCGCATCAAGCACGCCACGTGCTTCAGACTGCGTGGTTAAATCAGCAACCGCGCGATCGTACGCCTTGAAAGTGTCCGACGCAATGGTGACCACCGCCAGAACAATCACGATCATGATAGCCGTCGAAACCATGACCTCGATTAAGGTAAAGCCGCGACGTGCGATGTTGGAGGTTACAGACTTCATCGACTAATAATAATATTTTGAATGAGTACTGGAGTTTCTTCACGCTCGGAAAAACCTGTCTTACTTGAATTAGTTTTTTCGGAATAGTCGTGGGGGAAAAATTCGGCAACCACCGGTAAATAAGCTAAAGCGTAGAGGTTGGAATCAGGTAATGCGCCCGTGCCCGTCCATGGGGTGCTCAATGGCTCAAGCGTACCGGCATCGATGGCACAGCGCTGCCCGATGAGTAATTTCGAGATCGAGAGTCGAACGCGCATGGGAGTGCCGACGACATTTCGAGTGCTGGTAAAAGTGGGCGGGAAGGAAGCGTTCTCGCAGATGGCAACCTCCATGACGGATGGATTGGAAGTCACATTGTAAGTAACAACGTCACCAGCGACAGTTACCTCGCTCGATGTCGGTAAAACCTTACGCTCATAAACATAAAGCCAAACACCATTAGCAGAAGTGTCGGCGGCCTTAAGGAGGCGATAGGCGATGTCGAAATTCGTCGCGGGTGATGTCGTGGGACTGGGATCTAGTAAAGCCTTATAGGTAGCCGATTGATGAACGTATACAGTATTGGCTGAACTAGTCGCAGCTCCAGAATCGAGATATACAATCGAGCGAGGATTATCGAGCGCTCCAATCAGACGAGTCACACCAGAGAGTGCACGGTTGGTCTGCATGATATCGTCCACTTGCTGGAAGGTAGAACCCAGAATACCAACCAAGGATAAAATTGCCATACCCACGATACCAATCGCGAGCGTCACCTCTACGAGTGAGAATCCGCGACGGGCCGTGCTAGGAGTTGAAGAGAATTTCATTATTTAAGTTCTTTGGTGGTGGCGATGTCATCCGAGTCGTTAGAGATGACGACATCGCCATTCGGACGGACAGCAATGATAGCGAATTGGTTGTTATTTAGAATATCGAGTTCGGCGGTTTTGCCATCACTACCAATACGTAAAGTAGCATTGGCTAAAATGAGTACTACTTTCCCGAGGTGATTGGATGCCCCACTGCTTTGTAATTCAATGTAATACCAACTCTTGCCACCTGCATTGAGCGCCTGAGGCTGGTTAACAGGAGTAAATAACATCTTGGGCGGACTCGTCGTCGTATCCAAAACGCCGGACGATGCCGTAGCCGTATCCGCAGCAATCGGACCAATGACGCTGAATTGGTTAGCGGTTAAAGCTAACCTAGCACCGCTATCATCAACGGGAGCATTAATGGTGGTGGCCGAACCTTTGGGCGGAATAAAGTAAACTCCATTGGGGAGGCTGGTTGGCTGCTCTGGTGCAAACCAAACGTAGGCACTGTTGGTAGTATCGGAGATTGATGAGGGATCCACACCCGCTGAAACTTTCGAGGAGTCCACGCAACCCACGGCGACCACAAATTGGTGGAGGTGATTTACGGGATCGGTCGGGTCATTTAAAATGAGCAAACGATAGCGGCCATTGTAGGTGATGCCAGAGCTGTAAGCGCCACGATTCATCAAGGCCATCGCACGCACGGAACGAATGGTCGATGCGATGATTCGCTGACCACCCTTGAGCCCTCCACCATCACCGGTGGAAATACCTAAAAACATCGCGGAGATAACTAAGATAATGGTGATAACCACCAAAAGCTCAATGAGGGTGAAGCCCCGTCGAGCACCAGCCATGATCCGTGAGTTGTTCACTGTATTGCAATAATGTCAGCTGCGTCATCACCCGTCAGAGGCGCATTAGTCACACCGTCAAAACTAGCAGCTTCACTCGCTGCGGTAAAAATAATCACGCGGGCAGGAATTCCTCCCGTTGCTGAATCGATTCCCAGCCCAGTGCCACTTTTAGCCGATGAAATGTCGTCAGGAATAGTGACACCCGCTATCTTTTTAATGCTGCCGGTTGAATCAGTATCAAAAACCACCCTGATTTTATAATTACCAAATTTATCAACCAACAGTGTATTTGCGCTATCGATGGTTGAACTATAAAACGCATAATCGTCTTTAGAAAAAGCACAAAACTCTTCGGCATTGCGATTGAAAGCAGTGCGATCAACAGAACTGAGAGCCGAACTACTAGGGTTCTTGCCTGAAAGCGCTTTAATAAACTTTTGCGTGGTAGTGACGTCATCCAATTTATTTAAGGTATCAAGCGACGTATCATACTTCGCACCGATGTTTGGATAAAAGCCATAGACCGACTTGTAACGATTCACGGCCGTACACCATTGAGAGAAAGTGGACTGCGAAGTGGCAATTTTAGATTTTCTCCGAACCGCATTAATCGCCGGGAAAAGCATCCCAGCCATAATGCCAATAATAGCGATTACGGTGAGTAATTCGATGAGGGTAAAACCACGACGAGATTCAGATTTCATAAATTGGGGGTACTTGAAATAAGTAGAAGGTTAAGGGTAGTAAGCCAGCGAAAATTAACCAGCCAAAAATGGCTGAAAAGAGTCGATAGAGTAGCTGATTTTTTCAGAAAAATCGTTGAACCAGCCAAAAGGAAGCTGTCGCTATAATCGTGGGAAACAGTGCCCAAATCGCCAAGCGAAGTGGGGAAACTCCACCTTCAAAGAACTTCGATAGCAAAGTCTGCCCAGCCAAGTTAGGTGCATTCGCAATCACCGTCATTCCCCCACCCGCCAAAGCACCCGCGATGACGGCCTGACGTAACCCCGCCGCCGCTGATGTGTTTTCCGATAACTGCGGAACCTGGGCCGCTAAATAGGCAATGGTCGCGTTGTCGTTGAAGGCCGATAAAACAATCGTCGAAATCATCAACGTCACTTGATCGAGTCGCACAAGGATCGGCGCAATCCACCAAGACTGTAGTCCACCCAGGATGACTAGTCCCGCTAGAAATAGTCCGACTAATACCGGACTCCGCCAAGCAATGGGTTGCTGATGTCCTCGAGTAAATTTTAAGAAAATCAAGAAAACTGTAAATAAAACCCAAATAGTAGCGAGCTGATGCTTGGTCAGAAATACCACAAAGGCTGCAATAAAACTGAGATGAATTAAAACCAACCAAACTGGACTTTGCAGAGACGACACCGTCTCAGATTTATTTTTGAAACTCAGAAGTTCTTTACGGAAAAAGAAAAAGTACGCCGTGTTAGAAATGAGTATGGTAAAAATAGAGGCTAAACCGAATTGATTAAAGACCTCAACCAAGCCCCAGCCCCAATGCCCGGCGACCATCACAATCGGCGGAGCGGCAAAATGAGTTAAAGATCCACCGACCGATGTATTGACAAACAACAAAGCGAGCGTCGCATAACTCAGGGAAACGCTCGGTTTATAAACGTAAAATTGTGATGCCAGCAACAGAGCGGCAATCGTCATCGCGGCTGGTTCAGTGATCAATGATCCTAAAAGCGGGCCGATAGTTAAAATAACAAACCAACCCGCTGCGGGCGTTCCACCGAAAAATTTAACCAATCGATTAAGCAAGAAAGCGGTGAAATCCAAAACGGGTTTAGTGGAGGCAACGACCATCACCACCATCACGAAAATAGGTTCGATGAATTTAGAAGTCGGAGCTGAATCTGTTCCCTGTAAATCTCCACCCCGCAAATATTGAATCATTACACCCCACCCTTTTTCCGGATTCAAAATAAGCGCGAGTAATAAAACCACGGCCCATAAAACAAAGACTACTTCTACTTCACCTAATAAGTGTAATGCCTGACTGATAAATTTCTTAAGAGGTGATTGTGCAAAACTGCCGGCATGAGTTTCGTCCTGCTTCTTCGCGTAGGCAGAAATTTTAAAGACTAAAAAAGCATGAACGATGGCGGCTAGGAAAATACCACAGGCGACCAGATTGAAATAATCGGCTTGTGTGGATTGAGTCCACTCCTGCCAAAGTGATACAGTCATGTCCTACAAAAAACCTTTTTTGAAATTAAAGGCGAACCTCTTCTCTCTAGAGCTGGTTATTTAGCCGCAGGCACAAAATCAACCGGAGCACCACCCAGTGCCTTAATCAAATCCACCTGGGCACCGAGACGATCAAAGCGGACTCGGGCAACCGAGGCCTGTGATTCGGCTAATAAACGTCGGGCCGTTAAAAACTCCATCGGCGAGATCTGACCCTGTTTCTGACGGGCTTCGGCCACACGGAATGCCTCCTTGGCAGAGCTTTCTCGACGTTCGGCAGCCTGCGTAGAGGTCAAAGTTTCTCGGACATCGACCAAGGCATCTCGAACCTCAAGAAACGCATTGAGTACGGTTTTTTCATAAAGTACAGCAGCTTGCTTTTGCACAGCCTCCGCACCTTTCACCCTCGCAGCTGTCCGACCATAATCAAAAAGCGGAACATTCAAACCAAGGCCCACAGAACTAGTTGAAGTGCCTGAAGAAAATAAACCGGTTAACTCACGACTTTCATTACCGAGAGCACCCGTCAAAGAAAACGTCGGAAAATAAGCAGCCTTCACATAACCAATATTTGCATTCGCCGTAATTAAATTTTGTTCAGCCACAAACACGTCGGGGCGGCGACGAAGTAAATCAGACGGTAATCCCGCTGCAGGCGCGGGAGGCAGTGTTAAAGGAGTAATAAACTTTTCTGATTCCGTAAAATTAGGCTGGCCGATTAAAAATCCGAGTTGGTGTTCGGCCTGTGCCCTGCTACGCACCGCATCGGATGATACGGCAATAGCGGCTCCTAAATTGACTTCTGCTTGTGCACGTTCCGTGGCACCCGCCGACCCTACTTTAAATTTTTCCTCAATCACTCTTCGTTCTTCTTCGCGAATACGCACAATTTCTTGCGCAGCCTGCGATTGTATATCCGTCGAACGCAGTACCGCATAAGTACGGACCACCGATGACGTTATCGCTAATTCTACTTGTGCACGAGAGCCTTGAGCCGCGAGTAATTGGGCACGCGCACCTTCGGTTGCACGACGAAGCTTACCCCAGAAATCTAATTCGAATGACGTAGACAAGCCGGCACGATACATGGATCTACTCCTAGTATTAGTTCCGCCAAGCTGATTGTAAGCTCCCGCACTGACTTTTGATTTTGAGTAACCAGTAGTGCCATCAATCTGTGGAAGTTGCGCACCCGAAACATCTTCAAAACTCGCAGTCGCCTGCTCAACGCGAGCAGCAGCAATACGAATATCAGTATTAGCTTTTAAAGCAGTGACTACTAAATCGTTAAGTTTTTCGTCGCCTAAACCCTTCCACCACTCAGCAGAAATCAATTCAGTAGAATCAGATTTCTCAGCATACCCTGTGTCCGTGGGTACTGTGGGGCGTTCATAATCAGGCCCAACCGCACAGGCGGTTAAAAATAAGACAACGAAGACTGGGGATAAAATTTTCATGCTTTGGGTTCTTTACGATCTCCGGTGAGAACTTTGAAGAAGAGAGGGATAAATAATGTCGCGAGGAAGGTATCGATAATCATTCCACCGAAAACGCCCGTACCCATCGAGCGGCGAGCACCTGCACCTGCACCCGCGGCGATCACGAGTGGAATCACCCCAAGAACGAAAGCCATTGAGGTCATCACGAGCGGACGGAATCGCACTTTAGCTGCCTCTGCTGCTGCTTCCGCTGCGGACTTACCAGCATCGCGGGCGAAGACGGCAAACTCGACAATCAGAATAGCGTTCTTTGCCGCTAATCCAATGAGGGTTACCAATCCGATTTGGAAATAAATATCATTAGGCATGCCGCGGGCGAATATCGCGAGCAATGCACCCATCAATGCGAAGGGAATCGTGAAGATGACGCCAATCGGCAGTGACCACTTTTCGTAGAGGGCCGCTAGAATTAAAAATACCATCAACAGGGCCATGGCAAAAGCAGGTACAGCGGAAGTGGCAGTGCGTTTTTCCTGATACGCCTGAGCGGTCCAATCCAATTCATAACCTTCAGGTAAAGTCGCTTCCGCGATTTGTTCGACGACATCGAGAGCGTGACTTGAACTCACTCCGGGTGCAGCACTGCCAATCACGCGTGAAGATAAGAATCCTTTGTAACGATCTAACTGTTCTGCGCCTGAAGTTGATTTGATTTTCACGAGTGTCGAAAGCGGCACCATCGTTCCATCTTTGGCACGCACGTGAACGTGGGCGATATCTTCGGGTGCCATTCGTTTATCCGGCTCTGCCTGCATTAAAACGCGATAGGTGCGACCCGAACGATTAAAATCATTTACATAAACCGACCCAATCGTCGCCTGCAGGGCATCATAAATATCCGATAAACTAATCCCTAAAGCCGCAGCGCGAACCTGGTCCACTTCCGTCAAATACTGCGGAACATTGGTCCGGAAAAATGAGTTTATGCCTGTTAATTCTGGGTTTTTACGCAACTCCGCTAATAACTTTTCGGTTACCTGTCCCAGCTTTGCGATGCTGTCGTCGTCACGTGCTTGTAGATAAAACTCAAAGCCACCCGCACTGCCAATCCCGCGAATGGGCGGAGGATTAAAGACCATACACATGCCTTCAGGATATTTCATCCCGACGCCTGAAAACACTCGGGAAAGTTCATCAGCACTTTTATCACGCACCGACCAATCCTTGAGTGGTAAGAACATCGTACCCGAATTTGTTTTTTCACCACCACCGATTAAATCGAATCCACTGATGGCGAAAACGTGATTGACCGCAGGCTTGTCCGCAGGCGTTACTAAAAAATCTGGAACCAGTTTAGCCATGTATTGACGCGTTCGAGTCACACTCGCGCCATCAGGTAACGATACACTCGCCACGAGATAACCCTGGTCTTCTACCGGCAAGAAGCTGCGAGGAATTACTTTTAATAATAGAATGTTTGCCCCGATGATTAAGAAGAAAATAGCAAATCCAGTACTCGGGTGCACGAGCAACCAGCGAACGGTGCGATCATGCCAGCCAGCAAGTGCTTTAAAAATATGGTCGAACCATAGAAGTATTCCTTTTTTCTCGTGGTTTGTTTTCGGCTTTAAAATCATCACACACAGTGCCGGCGTCAGCGTGAGCGCGACGAAGCCTGAAATCGTGACCGCTACCGCTACCGTTACCGCAAACTGTCGATAAAGCGCACCCGCAATACCGCCTAAGAAAGCCACCGGTAGAAATACCGAAACGAGCACGAGAACAATGGCGATGATTGCACCAGAGACTTCGCGAATCGATTCGATGGCCGCATCAAAGGGAGACATCCCCTTCTCTTCCATAAGCCGTTCGATATTTTCCAAAACGACAATAGCATCGTCCACGACGATACCGATTGCGATGACCATGGCGAAGAGGGTGAGCGTATTAATACCAAAACCAAAGAGCCATAAACCCGCAAAGGTTCCAATCAAGGAAACCGGGACGGCGATTAAGGGAATCAGTGTCGCGCGCCAGCTTCCTAAAAATAAGAATAATACTAGAACCACCAAGGCGCCGGCCTCTAAGAGTGTGTGTTCAACTTCTTTGATTGAGGCGCTGACGAAACGAGTGGTGTCAAACGGCACATCGTAATCCACGCCCGATGGAAAACGCTTCGAAAGCACTTTAACCCGTGCTTTGACCGCGTCAGCAACCTCTAAAGCATTCGCTCCAGGAGCTAAGAATACCCTTATACCTACTGCCGTTTGGCCATCCAGGGTGGCCTGCTGTTCATAGCTCTGTGCGCCTAGTTCAACGCGTGCGATATCTCTTAAACGTAAAGTTCCGGCAGCACCACCCGAGCGAATAATGATATCCGAAAATTCATCAGGAGTTGCTAAACGTGAGGGCGTCACCACTGGAATAACCAAAGCCTGTCCAACCATCGAAGGCTCTTGGCCGAGTCGACCCGCCGCATATTGTTGGTTCGATGCACGAATAGCCTGAGTAACATCCGTCGGAGTCACTCCGAGTCGCGCCATCTTGTCGGGCTGCAACCAAATGCGCATTGCGTAATCACGGGCTCCAAAAATACCCGATTCGCCAACACCGGGAATGCGTTTAATTTCTTCAACGACATTT
Source organism: Opitutales bacterium (assembly GCA_040398005.1). GTDB lineage: Bacteria > Verrucomicrobiota > Verrucomicrobiia > Opitutales > UBA953 > UBA953. The sequence goes on along the minus strand of JBBAUX010000001.1, from coordinate 249,167 downwards.
ACAGCTGCAAAATTGCTAAGATAAATGGAGTCGCGACTACCATCCTTCGAGATAATCGAAACCGTCATTAAAATATCATTCGTTCGCTTTTTTACGACCACCCCCAAGCGACGAGCTTCTTCGGGCAAACGTAGTTCGGCGACTTTTACCCGATTGGTTAAATTCACCACACACATATCAGGATCTGAACCAGGCTCAAAAGTTACCGTAATCGTTAAGGTTCCGTTCGCCGATGAGGTTGACGAATAATAGAGCACATTATCCGTACCATTGATTTCATCCTCAATCGGTGCGGCCACCGTACGCATCAAAGTTTCCGCTGAGGCACCAGGATAAGTCACCGCAATCGTCGCGGTGGGCGGAGCAATTTGCGGGTACTGAGAAACCGGTAAAACGCGGTACGCCATGATACCAGCCATCACGATAACGATCGAAACAACGGTTCCGAAAATAGGGCGACGAACAAAGAATTCCCAAATCATAACTTATTTATTAGCAGGAGGATTGCCCCTGACTTGCACAGGATTTCCTGGGCGGATTCTCTGGACGTTATCGATAATCACCCGATCACCTGCTTTCAGTCCGGCACTGACAATCGCATCCGGTCCATCTATTTGGGCGATTTGGATAGGCGCTACTTGTGCTTTGCCTTCCGCATTTAAAATATAAACGAAGCGACCCTGTGACGACTGCATCAAGCAACTGGCCGGAACCGTCACGGCAGTTGTAATTGTCTGACCCAACAACTCAACGCGTACGAACTGTCCGGGGATTAAAGTGTTTTTAGTATTATCAAACTCCGCACGCATTTGGATGGTACCCAAACGTGCATCCACTTGAGCAGAGACGAAATTAATTTTACCTAACTCACTAGTCCTTGAACCATTGGGCAAGATTACGGTGACTTTAGCTTGATTCGCAATGGCGGCATCACCGGCAAACACTCGGGTAAACTCTTGCTCGGAAATACCGAAACGAACCCAAACTTTATCGCGTTGCACTAAGGTAGTAAGAAGTCCGTCCGCCCCAGGCGTCACCAACGATCCTTCAGAACGTAGTAATCGACCGGCGTAACCATCAATCGGCGCACGCACTTCACAGTAAGATAAATCGAGTTCGGCACTCTTAACTTTCGCGGCAGCCACTTCCTTCGCCGCAGTCGCACTATCGGCTAATAATTGTGCGTCCCCTGCTTCTTTCGCACTGGCGGCATTTTGACCGAGTAAAGCCGCCTGACGTTTGGCTTCAGCGGTCGCCTGCTCCGCACGAGCCTGCTCTTGCGCGAATTGTGCCTTCGCTAAAGACAACGCGATTTCATAAGGAGCTGGATCGATTTTAAAAAGTAATTCACCGGCTTTAATGAATTCACCTTCGCGGTAGGATTGCGTTAAAAGAATTCCCGTGACTCGGGCGCGGACTTCGACTTCGCGTGTGCCGTCGACCTGACCCGAAACTTCCACCTCTTGCGGCAACGGAGTTACCTGTGCGGTCATGACGGCAGCGGTTAAGGGAGGCTGAGCGGGTTGCTCGGGTGGTTTGCAGGCAGAAAAAAGCGATAAGACCGCTCCGCAAAGAACGACCTCGACAATTCGGTATTTACATACATTCATGTATGTAAATCTAAACAGTCACCCATGGCACGCAAGACCAAAGCAGAGGCAGCCCTCACCAGGGAGAAAATTATTCAATCCGCACGGGCTGTTTTTAATCGTCGGGGGGTGTCCACCACCTCACTCGAAGAGGTGGCCGCTGATGCCGAGGTCACCCGCGGTGCCGTTTATTGGCACTTTAAAAACAAAGCCGACCTCTTTCGGGCGGTACGCAGTCAGACCGGGCGACTGCTGCAATTAAATCAAAAGTTACACGGTGATGCCCTCACCAGGTTAGAGAACGGCTTACTCGCTGCGTTGCATCGATTAGAAACCGACACCGAAGCACGAAAAACTTTTGAAGTCATGCTGTGGCATTGTGAATTCGTTGGCGAATTTGCCAGCGTTCGCAATGAGCTGATGACGAGCGGACGAGACTTTTTGCGCGAGATTACTGAGCTCTACCAAGAAGCCTTAAACGAGAAAATTCTCAGTCCGCATTTGGATCCCCAAATCACCGCTCTAGAAACCTACTTTTTCTTCACCGGATTATTAAAAATCTGGCTCGCAGAAAACCGTCAGGCGCAAGTACAACAACGCGCCGCAGAAGTCATTCAGGCTCATATTAAAAATAAACGCCGTCCGACTAAGGCGAAGAATTAATACCCAAAAATCGAAGATTCTGTTGGTGCCCAGGACCGGACTCGAACCGGTAAGCCTCGCGGCGGCAGATTTTAAGTCTGCTGTGTATACCATTCCACCACCTGGGCCAACAGAGGGTTCACCATTATACTTCTTGGCTACTTGGCAATACGAGAAATTAGCCTAAGCGATTTAACAGGGGCTGACAAAGGCGATAGGTTAAAGCGGTTAAAAGACAGGCAATTAAAAGCGAAAACCAGAAGTTTAATCCCATCCTCAATGCCACGGGAAAGGTCAGGAATAAAATAAACGAGGGAATGGTGTAAGCCAGAATCGACCAATTGAGGGCGATGATCTTGGAGGTATCAGGCGTATCCAACCACGTCCAAATGATAACCAGTAAACTAGTCAAAGGTAAGGCACAGAGCAAAGCCCCCCATGACACAGTGCGTTTCGACAATTCGGAGGCAGCGGTGATTACCGCAGCTGAAATAATAAACTTTAGAATGATTTGATAGTTCATGTCCCCAAATTATCGCTGAAATGAATTAAAGAAAGCCTTAGTTACATCACCTGGGCTTGCTCTCATTATAAAATCCGTCTTGTTCATAGTCCATGCAACGCTTGGCCCAAACTTTTGCTCGCTGTCGCTCTGAAGGTCGTCCCGCCTTCGTCAGCTACGTCTGCGCCGGCGATCCCGACGTCGCTACCTCGAAAGCTATTTTAGCATCCCTCGCCCAAGCGGGTGCCGACATTCTCGAAGTGGGCGTCCCGTTCTCCGATCCTCTCGCCGACGGCTTAACCAATCAGCTCGCCGCCCAACGCGCTCTCGAAGGTGGCATGACTTTCAATCACTTACTCGAAATCATTCGCGACACTCGCGCCGTCACCGATAAGCCCATCATTTTATATTGTTACTATAACTTATTGTTTTCGTTCGGCGTAGAATCGTATTGTGAAAAAGCTAAAGCAGCCGGAATCGATGGACTACTCGTTTTAGACTGCCCACCCGAAGAAGCCGGTGAACTCATCGCGGCCTCTAAAAAATTCAGCTTAGCTAATGTTTTCATTATCGCGCCCACCACTCCACCCGCGCGCATGGCACTGATTGCCAAACATGCTTCAGGATTCATTTATTATGTGTCACGCGAAGGCGTCACCGGTGAACGCACCGAACTCGCACAAAACTTACAGAGCGCTGTTAAAGAAATCAAAAAACACACCGACTTACCTATTTGCGTGGGGTTCGGAATTTCCACCGCTGCGCACGTTAAAGCCATCGGCGAAATAGCCGATGGAGTCGTCGTTGGCAGTGCCCTCGTCAATGTCGTCGCAGCGCATAAAGACAATCGTTCGCAAGCGGCCGCCGCGATCGGACAAAAGGTTAAAGAACTCTTAGGCGCTTAGTCTTTAACGGACCCACGGACCTTGGGCAACTTCGTCGACCTTCACTGAGTTGACTGGAATGACTTTGGTCTCCACCAAACTTTCCACTTCGCTCTCCACTTGTTGACGAGAAAGTACGCCAAATTTTTCATTCTTAGACTCATCGGTGGCGATTTTGGAATCAATTACCTGCTGGCGACACCAAGTAAGAAATCCATCATCCAGTTTTGGATTATCTTTTTTCATCAGGTCATGAGCGAGAGACGGATCCTGGGT
>JBBAUX010000001.1:226968-245174 GCA_040398005.1 Opitutales bacterium | reverse complement strand
CCAGTTTTGGATTATCTTTTTTCATCAGGTCATGAGCGAGAGACGGATCCTGGGTAAGGTAATCCTGCCATCCGCGCACATAGGCCTTCAAAAACTTTGCGAGTACTTCCGGATTCTTTTTCAGCCACTCATCGGTCGTGAACAACGTCGCAGCAGACGAATACCCGAAATCAGATAACGGCAAGCATCTCACTTTCGCCCCAGCCTGTTGAAGAAAATAAGGCTCAGCCGTAAAGAATCCTTCTTGGATTGCTTCGGGGTCACGGAGGAAATCGCCTTGGCCATAAGTCTGCGGACGAATGGAGAAATCAGCGCCTAATTTATTTTTCAAGAAAGGAATCCACGCGGCTTCGGGTCGGGCAATAATGACTCGACCCACCAGATCGCGATACGATTTCACCGACGATCCTTCATGCACCATGAGGCACAATGGCATGCGTTGAAAAACGGCTGCCACGTTACAAAGAGGTAAACCAGCCGCACGAGCTTGGATGACTTGCGTGGTGGCAGATTGACCAATGTCCGCCCGACCCGTGGCCACAATCTGTGTCACCTTCACGTTACCCCCGCCAGGAAGGAGAACGACGTCTAAGCCTTCCTCTTTAAACCATCCCTTAGCGAGCGCTTGATAAAGTCCACCATGCTCTGGTTCAGGAAACCAATCGAGTTGCACCGTGACTCGCTGAAGTCCGTCAGTTTTAACACTTGGCTTACGAATAATATAACCAGCGGTTAAACCAACCATCACACAAACGACCCAAATGATGATACGCGTACTCCAGCTTAATTTCATACCCAGCAACTTAATTAACCCATTCCGACAGTCCAGCCAGATGCCCATTTTTTGAGGGTTTAAACGAAAATTTGGGCATTCATCGATTCTTTCTTGCCACCCCCCTCACCTGTCTCACTTTTCCAATGGTTCTAGCCCACTGTTAGAGCCACCGGAATAAAACGTATGGCTCAACAAACTACCTGGACCAAAAAAGACCTAACCGGCATCGAGACACTTTCCCGGGCCGAGATAGAATTTCTTTTTGATCAGGCGGAAAAATTTCTCCCCGCTTTAGCCCCAGGTAAAGGACTCGACCTCATGCATGGTCGCACCGTCGTAAATCTTTTCTTAGAACCAAGTACTCGTACCTGCACTGCCTTCGAAATCTCAGCGAAAAAATTAGGGGCTGAAGTAGTATCGATCAACACCACGGCTTCATCACTCGTTAAAGGTGAAACACTGCGCGATACCGCCATGAACATTCGCGCTATGGGTGTGGATGCGATTGTCATTCGTCACTCTTCCGCTGGCGCGCCTCGTTACCTCGGTGAAGTTCTCGACATTTCCGTGATCAATGCCGGCGACGGCGCCCACGAGCATCCTACGCAAGCATTGCTCGACGCGTTTACGCTCAAACAAAAATTTGGTAAGGTCGAAGGACTCAAGGTAACTATTTTAGGCGACATTCTTTTCAGTCGCGTCGCCCGATCCAATATCCACTGTCTCACTAAATTAGGCGCCCAAGTCACGCTCGCGGGTCCAGCGACTTTAGTACCGTTATCCTTAGCTCAAGCCTTCCCTCAGGTTCGCATTGTCCACGATTTAAAAACCGCTCTTTCCGACGCCGACGCAGTGATGCTCCTACGCATTCAGCACGAGCGTCAAACGACCACTCACTTCCCTTCGCTCGCTGAATACACTTCACAGTTCGGTTTAAATGCAGAACGCGCGGCGTGGATGAAACCTAATGCAGTGGTCATGCACCCGGGTCCCATCAATCGCGGTGTCGAAGTCGACAGCGATGTGGCCGACGGACCTCGCTCCGTCATCCTCGAACAGGTGCGTAATGGCGTGGCCGTCCGGATGGCTGTTCTTTACCTCTGCACCTCGGCCCTCAAACGATGAATCATAAAAATATCATTCTCGTCCGCGGTGCCCACGTCATCGACCCTGCTCACAGTCGCGATGAAGTCGGCGATGTTTTTGTTAAAGACGGAAAATTCGTCGCTCAACTTTCAGCCGAAGAAATTAAGTCTGCTCAAGTCATCGACGCGAAGGGTCTCATTCTTTCCCCTGGTTTCATTGATCTGAACTGTCGACTCGGTGAACCGGGTCGCAGCGCACGCGAAACCTTCCGCACCGGTACGCTCGCCGCTGCGCTTGGTGGTTTCACGACGGTTGTGACGATGCCCGATACGATTCCGACAGCGGATAATGTCGGGACCATTCAACTCATTCGTGAGCTTTGTGACGCGCATGCCGTCGTGAACGTTCTGCCCGCGAGTACACTGACTAAACAGCAAGAAGGCAAAGCACTGGCCCCGATGGGCTCGCTCAAAAAAGCGGGAATCATTGCGGCAACCGATACCACTTCGGGCGTACAGAATAACGAAATCATGCGTCGTGCTTTAGAGTACGCTAACACTTTTAACTTAGTCGTACTCGATCACTGTCAGGATAGCAGCATGACCGAAGGAGCGCAAATGCACGAAGGTACTTGGTCTCTTCGTCTTGGACTTCGTGGCTGGCCTCGCGCTGCTGAAGAAATTGTGGTCTCGAGTGACTGCGTTCTCGCAAGCCTCACCAAGGCCCGTATTCACCTTCAACACATTTCATCCGCCGGTTCCGCGGAAATTATTCGTCGAGCCAAATCCAATAAACTTCCCGTCACAGCTGAAGTGTCGGTCTTGCACCTTCTACTCACCGATGCTGCCTTGGCACATTATGATACTCGCCTGAAAGTAAATCCTCCATTGCGCGAGGAATCCGACCGAGCCGCTCTTATCGCTGCGTTAATTGACGGCACTATCGATGCTATCTGCTCCGATCACTCTCCGTGTACGAGCACGGAGAAGGATTGTGAATTCGATTTAGCGCCCTTCGGTGCAGCGACTTTAGAAACCGCTTTTTCTGCGGCCTACGATGCCCTCGTCGCCACCGGACATTTAGATGTTAAATTACTGATTACCCGACTCACCACGGGCCCAGCTAAAGTGCTCGGGATTGATGCCGGAACTTTAAGCGTCGGGGCAGCGGCGGATTTCGTTTTAATTAATCCCAAAACTTCGTGGAGGTTTAATACCGAAAATCAGTTATCAAAATCGGGTAACAATCCGCTCATCGGAAAAACTTTCTCGAGTCGCATCCATTCAACCTTCGTCGGTGGCAAAGCAGTAATCTCGGATAGTAAACCCGCCTAACTATGATTTTTTTGGCCTCAGCCGAGTTGAACGAGGAAGTGGTTTTAAGTAATTTAGACTACGCCTACTTTGCTTGGATCGGAATCCTTTTCCTCGTGGGTCTCGCGATGTTTCGCAAAGGCACCATCCACTATGGAGAAGAGCAACCCAGCGAACTACAGAACTCATCTCAGGCCATCTATGGTCTCTTTGGTTTAATCAGTTTCTTTATCTATGTTTCAATTATTCCAGGCAGCTTAATTCCTGGTTTAAAAATTATTTTCACCGAAGGCGATACTGCGATCTATTTTGCGCAACTTATTGGACAGATTTTAGGTGCAATTACTTTAGCTACCTTCGCGTATCTTTGCCCTGGCTCACTACGCTTTGCTCCATCAGCCAGCTTAAACGAAGCACCTCAACTTCCCGTTCAAACCTTTTCCGATGATATCAAGTCTGCCTGGCAAAGCTTTGACTTACGTAGCCTTTGGCAAAAATTTTTCAGTCTCTGTGCCATCGCCCTCTGTGCGGGCTTAGTTTGGAAATTGTTTTACTATTTAAGCGAACAGTCCGGCCAGCCTCTCCCTAAGGATATCCAACCGCTCGTAGATTTTATTGCGAAATACGACTGGAGCGGGCCAATCAGTCCGATAGTTTTTCTGGGAATTAGCTGCGTGATTGGCGCTCCGATTATGGAAGAGTTGGTGTTTCGCGGAATGATTTATCCTTCTCTAAAACGATGGTTACCTCGCGGTTATGCGATGATCATTACGGGAGTATTTTTCGGCGTGGTACACGGCAATCTCGCCGCCGTCTTCCCGCTGATGGCTTTTGGCTCAGTACTCTGTATTATTCGTGATCGATTCGGTCTCTTCACCTGCATCGCGTTACACGCTCTCTTTAATTTGCATACTTTCATTTGGCTTTATTTAGCGCCAAATGCCTCTAGCCAGTTATAATTTACGAATGGGTGCCATCACCAGTCAGCCAAGCCGGAGTATCGGACAACTCACCGAAGAAGAAATTATTCGTCGGGTTACCGCTAACCTGGGTCAGGCCTGTCCACCCTTCCCGGCTGGACCCGGCGGAGACTGCGCGATCTTTGAAGAAACAGTGGCTAGAAAATTTCGGGTGAGCACGGTCGACTCCGTCATCCTTGGTAGACATTTTGATTCATCTACCGCCGGAGCAATAGCCGGAGCCAAGTTAGTGAATAGAAATCTCAGCGATTTAGCGGCAGCGGGCGCCATTCCGAGCGATGCATTACTTTCTTTATTAGTGGGCCCTGATGTGGACAGCGAGTGGCTCGAAGACTTTGCCCGTGGCGTCGGCAAAGCTTCGCATCAATTCGGACTCCATTGTGTCGGGGGTGATCTTTGTCGCGTTCAGGCCGGCACGTTTGCAGCAACGTTAGCGGTACAAGGTTTTGCGCATCGAATTTTAACGAGAAAGACAGCGAATAATGGAGACGTTATTTTTGTGACCGGAAAACTCGGTGGATCCATTACCGGACATCATTTAAATTTTGAGCCACGTCTCGCCGAAGGTGAATGGCTGAACGCGCAAAGCATGGTAACCGCCTGTACCGATTTATCGGATGGCATGGCCAAAGACCTGCATGGGCTTATAAATCGCACTCAGGATGCCGTTATCGACTTAGCGTTACTTCCGATTTCTGATGCGGCTCATCAACTATCAAAAGCTGACGGCAAACCAGCCGTCGAACATGCCTTACAAGACGGCGAAGATTATGAATTACTATTTAGTGTCCAAGCCCAACAGGCCGATTTACTTGAAGCGAATTTTAAGAAACAATTTCCTCAGACCCCAATTAAAAATATCGGAGTCGTCAGCCAAGGAACTGGTATAATTAAATCTCGAACCGATGGTGCGGTGATCACCAGTCGGGGCTTCGGACACTTCGCCTGAGATAAAAATTAGAGTGCTTTTCCGCGCGGAGCACGTCCTTCATCGACTTCGATATAATCAAACATCGTATCGACTCCGGCGTCGGCACTGAGTCCGTTTTCCTTAAGGCGACGTAATAAGGTTTCATTCGCCTCATCGCGCCAACCGCGCTTGGTCATAAAAGAATTCCAAATATCGATATCGTTGGATGATAGTTTTCGTCCACGCGATTGGGCCCAGGTCAAGGCGTCCTCATTCGAAGCGTGTAGATTTGCGAGTACCCAGTTTTTAAGTTCTTCGTAAGGCACGCCTAAATACTGACAGCACCGATCATCAAAAGCTTTACCGAGATTATTGATAAAGTCGGGGTGGAGTTTTCCTTCGGCATGCAGTTTTATTTTATCGAGCATCCGCGGAAAGTAGACGAATCCGTGAGTTGTCTCATAAGGGCTTCTTAATCCAGGAACATTGGGCATACGTTATTGTCTTATAAAAACTTAAGGTTTATATTCCAGCCCCAACTTAGCGCTTTCCATGAAATTATTTACTTACTTACTCCTTTTCATAGCGCCCTGGCTTGGTGCGCAAGAAACAGCTACCAAGGTCAGCGGAAAAGATCGCTACGCTGCTGATATCGCAAAATTTGTTGAGCAGGACAAAGTGACTCCTCCTCCCCAGAATGCCCTACTCATCGCAGGCTCAAGCTCAGCGCGATATTGGGTGAGCGGTACTGAGGACTTCAAACCCTACCCGGTGATTAATCGTGGATTCGGTGGATCCAAAACCACTGAAGTCCTCTCGACCATGGATCGTCTCGCTTTGCCCTATCATCCTCGTGTGGTGATTTATTTTGCTGGAACCAATGATCTCGCTGGTGGCAGTAAAGCAGAAGATGTGATTGAAAATATCCGTCAATACATTGAGCGACTACGTAAAGAAAATCCGAAAGCTGGATTTGTGATTATGGCCGGACTTAAATCACCCAAACGCAAGCCCCACTGGGCAGAATTTGATAAATTCAATGAGCTTCTTGAAAAATACTGTGCGACTGGAAAAAATCTCTACTTCGTTGATCACAATAAAGTGATGAATACCGCCACCGGTGAAGCTATCGCCACTCTTTACCGCGAGGAAGGTGATAGTGCAATGCATGCTAACCCCAAGGGATATGCTGAAATTGTTAAATTAGTCCGCCCAGTCGTCGATAAAGCGTGGAAGGCCAGCGACCCAGCTGCAAAATAAGCGAAGTTTAGATTGCCCCCCCAGTCACATCGGCTTACTTGCAGGAAATGCATGAAGCCGACCCAGTACCCGCAACGGAGAATTCGAAAGAGTCTGCCCCGTTCCCGAATGCTGCGTTCACGCGCTATATTATAGGTGAAGCCATTTCGATGACCGGCACCTGGATGCAGGCCATGGCGCACAGTTGGGTTGTGGTCGGTCTTACGACGAGCGCGGTCATGGTCGGCTGGGTAAATTTGGCAGGCGGTCTTCCCGTTCTGGCGCTTTCGATGATTGGCGGACTGTATGCAGATAAATATGACAAACGTTACATACTTCAAATCTGCCAAGTGGTTCAAATTTTCTTCTCCCTGCTTTTAGGTTATTTAGTGGCCCAAGGAGATATTCAAATTTGGCATATTATCCTCGCTTCATTTTTATTGGGAATATCGGGTGCCTTTGAAATGCCTGCGGCGTCGGCCATTGTGCCCGAATTAGTGGGGCGAGCCAACGTTGCCAAAGCGGTTGCTTTTGATCGGGCGGTCTTTCACGGCACACGCTTAATCGGCCCAGCCTTGGCCGGATTTATTGTGGGCCACTACGGCGCCTCCTTCGCTTATTATATTAATGCACTTTCGTTTCTGGCCTTGATGATTGCCCTGCTGACTCTACCTAAACGAGCGAAAGGCACAGTAGCTCAGGAAGAAAAACGTAAACACGGAATCGGAGAAGGTTTTCGTCACGTGTTCAATGATCGGCCCAGCTTCGCCATGATTTTACTGATGGCGACGAACACGGTGTTTGTTTTTCCCGTGATGATTATTCTGCTCCCCCTTTACGCCAAGTACACTTTACAGCTAGAACCTCAACAACTCGGTTTATTGATGTTGAGTTCAGGTCTCGGCTCACTCACCGGTTCGATTGCGGTGCCGTTCGTTAAGCACAAGTGGCGTCCTAATTTAATTATTTTGGCGGTTACCTTAATTTGCACAGCGCTCCTTAGTTTAAGCCAAGCGGATATTTTTCTTTGGGCAGCGGGATCGCTCGTCTGCTTAGCCTTGGGCGTTTCTACACTCATTGGCATTAGCAATATCGTCATTCAAGAACGTGCGCCCGAAGAAATTCGGGGACGCGTTTCCGCGGTCGCCAGCTTAAGTTTCTTAGGACTGCTTCCCTTCGCCGGCATGGTCACCTCAGTCTTAGCCGATGTCTGGGGCATGCGCCCGACGCTTTTAACCTCGGCGTGCGCTTATGCTTTAATTGGAATAGGCGTGCTCAGTTGGATTGGCAAAGCCGCGAGCCACGAGTTGGAAAAATAAACCTTAAAGTGGTGCCCCCGTTGGGAGTCGAACCCAAATCGCCGGCTTCGGAGGCCAGCATTCTATCCATTGAAATACGAGAGCGTTATGGAAGAGATAATGAAGCGATTTCAGGTGAGTCAAACTAATCTAAATTAACCCTTAATACACAGGTTAATTGACCGTATTCAGCGTTCCCAGATTTCAAACGTATAACTTAAATCGGGTTGGCGACTTTCTTTCGACCAGACCAAACGGGTAAAAGTTTTTGGCCAATCTTTCGGAAAAGTTCGGTCGCCCGAAAAATCTTGATGAATGCGCGTAATGTAAAGTTTGGAACAATGGGCTAAACCTTCGGCGTAAATTCTTTCCCCTCCCGTTATCCACGTGGGGCCCGACCACGGTAATTTTTCGGCTTCCGCAATCGCCGAAACTAAATTACTAGCCCGCGTTGCACCGGGGAAAACTTTTTTCTCATCGCGCGAAACGACCACGGTGCCGCGACCACCGAGTGCCTTACCCAGTTCTTGATAACAGGCCGGACCCTCAATCATCACCCCACCGACCGTCTGATCGGTGAACCATTCCAAGTCCTCTGGAATATGCCAAGGCAAACGCCCCTCGCGCCCAATAACCCCATTTTGAGCAACGGCTACGATGCAATGTATGGGCTTAGGCACCCCGAAACCGTAAAGAAAACCCAAGTCCCTGCAAGCGTAAGCCAAGGTCTTCTCGACTGATTGACAGGCACCAAATCGCTAACCAAGGTGAGGCTATGATTTCTTGGCTCCGACCAATCACCGACAGGCACCACAAATTAATTAAAGCTATACTTATTTTAAGTGGCGTTGCCTCACTTGTTTTCATGACAGGGGGCAATTCAATTGGTCAAGTGGGCGCCAACGCCCGTATTTACCTCGGGGTCGACCTCAATAGCCCGAAGGTTCAAAACAGCTATCGCGACCTGATTGTCTTCACCACCATCAGCGGACAACGCGTCGAGGGTCAAAGCCTCACCCAATACGTCGCCGAAATCCACGTCGCCGATACTCTGGGCATTCCGCAACCCTCCGATAACGAAGTGCGTAAAATCGCTACGGCGATTACCACGCCGACTGACGGCAAAGAATCTGCCTCTGGACTTATTAAATTCGTCGAAGTCGCTTCGAAACAACTCAATGCTTCGGAAGTAGACACCCTTGCCCGGTTTGAAACTTTTATTCGCAATGCTTGGCGCGTCAACAAAGCCGTTCAAATTCTCTCAGGCCCAGGACACGTCACCACTTCACAATTACAACGCGTCCTCCAGCGTGAAAAAACCATCTGGACTGTTGAAGTCGCCACCTTCGATAACACGAAGTTCAATCCCGCCGTCACCGTCGACGAAGCCAAAGTAAAATCGAGTTTCGAAACCAACAAAGAGAGCTACCGCTTACCTGCGAAAGTTGAAGTCTCCCTCGTTTCATTCAAAAATCTCACGCCTGATAGCTCACCGGTGAGTGAGGACGATATCGTCATGGAAGGCTTTAATGTCGCCGAAAAACTGAAATTTGAGCCAGGTAAAATACGTGAACAAGCTCTGGCCCGTCGCTCCGAAATTGAAAAAATGATTCGCACCAATCGTGCCATCCGTAACCTCGCTGGAATAGTAGGCGAAGAACTCGCTGATCAATTCCCGGTCGACACTCATAAGTCCGACGAGCCCGCTTTCACCGCCTGGCTCAAAAAACAAAACGCGACCCTCGAAACTCTAGCCGCTTTTGACAGCACCAATCCGCCCGAACTCGCTAGCGTTCCGATCGAAGCCCTCAAGGCCGCGGGTGAACTATCCGAAAAAGAATGGCGCACCGATATGTATCGCTCCGACGATGCAGCCGTTTTCCTGATTCTTAAAAAGCGAATCGATTCACGTATTCCTGACTTCAATGAAGTTAAAGATAATGCGACTGCGAATTGGAAGCGCGACGAACGTCTGCGTCTCATGCGCGATGAAGTATTTAAAATCAGTAAAGCGATGAAGGCTTCGGCCGCGGAAAATAAAAACTTCGCCGACAGTGCTGGATCCTTGGGACTCAAGGTAAGTCAGCTTGCCCCCTTCACCACCGCCAATCTACCAGCAAACCTTACGGGCGTGAGCGAAAATACCGCTCAGTCACTCGAAGTCGCTGGCGCTGGTAAAATCGTATCCGGAATTCAAACGACCACGGGTGACACGGTTTATATCCACATTATCAAATCAGATCGCCCACAAATCGATGCATCGTCCGAGGAAGTGAAGCAGTTAGCGGAACGTTTTACCTCACGAAATGCCTATTTTATGGGCATGGGATTGCTGAAAGACCTCACCTCAGCGCCTGAGCCTCAAGCTCAATAAGTTCTTTAGTCGAGTTACACCCATGTCCTCTGTCCGCGTACGCTTTGCTCCCAGTCCCACTGGCTTCTTCCACATCGGAAGCGCACGTACGGCTTTATTCAATTGGCTCTACGCACGTCACACGGGTGGAAAATTTATTCTGCGGATCGAAGATACCGATAAAGAACGTAACTCCGAAGCTTACCTTAAAGTCATTTTAGATTCTCTTCGCTGGCTGGGCATGGATTGGGATGAAGGTCCTGATATCGGCGGTAACTACGGTCCCTACTTTCAGTCTCAACGCACCGAACTTTATAAAGCGAAACTCCAAGAACTCATTCAACTCGGTAAAGCCTACGAGAAAGATGGCGCTTGGTGGTTACGTCTCGAAGGAAAACGCTCCACGGTTTTTGATGATCACTTAAAGAAAGAAATCGAAAAAGTAGACGCCGCACCGATGGTGCTCGATGACTTAGTCCGTGGTCGCGTCGAACGAGCCGAAGATCGTGACTTCGTTCTCTTCCGCTCTAACGGCGAACCCGTCTTTCACTTCGTTAATGTGGTCGACGATATTGAAATGAAAATCACGCACGTGATTCGTGGTGAAGACCACCTTTCCAATACCTCGAAGCACCTCGAAATCTTTAAGGCCTTCGGTGTAAAACCTCCTGAATACGCCCATATTCCTCTCATTTTAAAGACCGATGGACCCGGTAAAATGTCCAAACGCGACCGCGGTGCTCTCATCGAAGAGTATCAAAACAAAAACTACCTGCCTTCAGCGGTGCGTAATTATCTCTGCTTACTCGGTTGGACCCCTGCGGACGGAAAAGAGATTCTACCGATTGACGAAATCATCAAACAATTCGAACTCAAAGCGATTCACCAATCGAACGCACGTTTTGATGAAAAGAAAATGTCGCACATCAATGCACAAACTCTGCGTGCCCTGCCCTCTTCGGAGTTTGTGGCGATTGCCAAACCGATTCTGCAAAATGCTCAAGTTCTGAATGATAATGTTTCGGATGCCCGACTCGCTGAAGTGCTTTCCATTATTCAAGAAAAAGTTAATTCGCTGGAGCACCTTCCTGAGTTCGTGGGTTTCTTCTTCAATAACGATTTCAAAAAAGACGAAGCCGCTTTCGCGAACCTCACAAAAAAGGGTGGAGAGCCGACTGCTCGCGTGCGTGAGATTTTAGTTCACCTTCAGTCCATCGAATGGAATGTAGCTGCGATTGAAGCCGCCTTTAATGCCGCGGGGGCTGAACATAGTCGCAAGCCCACTGACTTCTTTGCGCCTGTGCGCTTTGCGGTGTCAGGCCAGGGCGGCGGAGCCCATTTAATCGGTGTATTACATGCCCTCGGTCGCGATTTGACCTTAGCCCGACTTCAATCCTTCATCGCTTAATTAACGATGTCCGATACCCCTCGCCATTTCATCCAGCAGATCATCGATGCCGATATCGCCTCGGGTAAGCATCAGAAAATTATCACGCGTTTTCCCCCTGAGCCCAATGGCTACCTGCATATCGGTCATGCGAAGTCTATCTGCCTAAATTCTGGCTTAGCGACCGAGTTTAACGGTCAGTTTAACCTACGGATGGATGACACCAATCCGACTAAAGAAGAAATTGAATACGTGGACTCCATCAAAGAGGACGTACGCTGGTTAGGTGCTGAATGGAATGAGCACTACCATCAAGCTTCTGACTATTTCGATCGCATGCATGCGGATGCCATCAAGCTCATCAAATTAGGTAAGGCATTCGTCTGTTATTTATCGCTCGATGAAATGCGTTTGCAAAAAGGCGATTTCAAAACACCAGGTAAGAACAGTCCAACCCGTGGTACGAGTGTTGAAGAAAATTTAGCGGCGTTTGATAAAATGACGCGGGGTGAGTTCGATGAAGGTAAGGCCGTTTTACGGGCGAAAATCGATATGGCTGCGACCAATGAATACATGCGTGACCCAGTCATTTATCGTATTCGTAAAGTCGAACACCATAACACCGGTAATAAGTGGTGCGTGTACCCCATGTACGATTACGCCCACCCTCTTGAAGACGCTTACGAAGGCATTACCCATTCTATCTGCACTCTTGAATTTGAGAAGCACCGTCCCTTTTACGATTGGGTAATCAACACTGTTAATACACCCGCTAAACCACAACAGATTGAGTTCGCGCGGTTGAACATCACCTACACCGTTTTATCGAAGCGTAAGTTACTTGAACTCGTTAACGAGAAACACGTGGGCGGTTGGGACGATCCACGTATGCCAACCATCTCGGGTCTTCGTCGTCGCGGCTACAGTTCTTGCAGTATTCGTAAATTCTGTGAAGTCATTGGCGTCACCAAGCACAACTCCCTCAGCGACGTCGCCTTGCTCGAACACGCAGTGCGTGACGATTTAAATAAGACCTCGCCCCGGTTCATGGCGGTGCTCGATCCCATTAAGTTAATCATTACCAATTATCCTGAAGGTCAGACCGAGAATCTTGAAGCGCAGAACAATCCGGAAGACCCAGCGGCGGGTTCACGTGTTGTGCCCTTCTCCAAGACCCTTTTAATCGAGCGTGATGACTTCATTGAGGAAGCACCGAAGAAATACTTCCGTCTGACACCTGGCCAAGAGGTTCGCCTTCGCTGGGCTTACTACGTAACCTGCACGCATTGCGTGAAAGATGAGACCGGTAAGGTCACTGAAGTTCACTGCACATACGATCCGGCGACCAAGGGTGGCGATTCAGCGGATGGTAGAAAAGTCAAAGGCACCATTCATTGGGTGAGTGCAGAACACGCAGGCGATGTGGAAGTACGTCTGTATGATCGCCTCTTCATGCATGAGAATTTGAATGATTTAGCGGAGGACGATGATTGGAGAAAATATTTAAATCCAAATTCCATACAGGTCATCCGTGGAAAAGTTGAGCCTGCCCTTTTAAAATTAACTCAAGGCAGTCGCGTTCAATTTGAACGCACCGGATACTTCTGCGTGGATAAAGAATCTACGCCGCAGAAGCCGATTTTTAATCGCACTGTGACCCTGAAAGACTCCTGGGCCAAGCAGGTGGTCAAATAGCCAAGTTTTAATAGATTATAGGACCAAGCCTCATTCCCCTTGACGAGTTTAGGGGACAAGGTTTGATGAACTTTCTATCTGGTAATTAGGAGAGATGGCAGAGTGGTCGATCGCGCTGCATTGGAAATGCAGTGTACCGCAAGGTACCGAGGGTTCGAATCCCTCTCTCTCCGCCAGATGGATATTTCAAGCCGAGCTCTAATGAGGGATGAGAACCCGGGTTCGGTGAGCCAAAGGCGAACAGACAATCCTTCAGGATTGGGGCGAAGCCCTGGAGCGAAGCGAAATCAATCCCTCTCTCTCCGCCAGGTAGTATCTAATTGAGGGGGCACGTTGGCAAGTGGGCACGTTGGCAAGGGGTTGAGTCTAAGCGACAAAGTCGCTCCTCTATTTAAATATAAGTTATACACTACCCCGTGTCACCTTGTCACCGTGTCACCTCATCCCCTGATCTTTAATTGGGGCGAAGCCCTGGAGCGAAGCGAAATCAATCCCTCTCTCTCCGCCAGATAGGATTTAATTGAGGGGACACGTGGGCAAGGTGACACGGGGACACGGGGAATATTTCTCAACGACTTCGTCATTATCTATTTTATAATAGGTTTTAGACATTACCCCTTGTCACCTTGTCCCCTCGCGAGCTTTGCTCGCGCTCCCAGCCCCCTGATCTTTAATTACCAAAGTTGTGCCTGACATGTGACGAGAAGAATAAATCGTCTCTGATATTTTGACATTACAAATAAACGACGTGCCTAGACAAAGTTCGCCTTAAAACGACCGTCTGCCGCTAAGTGATTTAACCGTCGTTTTTCGTAGATTTCAAAAAGTTATATACCGTCTAGGTACTCCTTTTCCCTAACCCAATAAACCAAAAATAAAAAAATGAACATCGTAGAAACCGCCGTAAATAATGGCTCATTCAAGACTCTGGTCGCCGCAGTTACTGCAGCTGATTTAGTCTCAACCCTCAGCGGACCTGGTCCGTTCACCGTGTTCGCTCCAGTCGACGCTGCTTTCGCAGCGCTGCCTGCCGGCACTGTGGAATCCCTAGTGAAGCCCGAAAACAAAGGTAAGTTAACCAGCATCCTCACCTACCACGTTGTGGCCGGTAAGGTTATGTCGACTGACCTGAGTAACGGTATGAAAGCCAAGACCGTCAATGGCGGCGAAATCACCATCACCATTGCCGACGGCAAGGTGAAGATCAACGGCGCCCATGTCGTTATCGCAGACGTAGCTACCAGCAATGGTGTGATCCACGTCATCGACAGCGTACTGCTTCCTGCCTAATTAGTTTAAGCCAAGTCGAACAAAGCCCTGTCACCAAAAGTGACGGGGCTTTTTGTTTTCAAAAGAAGTCTTTCACCATTTGACTCCGAGCGAGCTACGATTAGATTAAAACTTCATCACCCCTTGCACATGTTCAACAAGTTCACCTTAACTGATAAACTTCTGTTTATTGCTTCTTTCCTGGTCATCATCTTCTCGAAGATACTTTACTGGAACGGTCATAAGGAGGATGCCATTTTTGTCGGGCTTTGGGCCCCCTCCATCCTCGCTTTCGGTATCTACTTAAAAGCGATCGGAAACTCCAAAGATGACTGAGTACGTACCTTATTTCGCGCTCTTCATCTCCGTGCTCTTTGGTATCGCGTTTTTTGCTGCGTTGCAGGGATTCAAGAAAAGTTACAGGGAAGACCGCGAAGATTCTGATCCGAAATCAGGTAAGGACGCTTAGGGTGTTAGGACGTGACGTAGCCTTTGGCTACGAGTGGGCACGTGACGTAGCCGATGGCTACGAGGGGACACGTGGGCAAGGTGACACGGGGACATGGGGAATATTTCTCAACGACTTCGTCGTTATCTATTTTATAATAGGTTTTTACACTACCCCTTGTCACCTTGTCCCCGTGCCAGCTTGTCCCCTCGCGAGCTATGCTCGCGCTCCTTGTCCCCGTGTCACCTTGTCCCCTAAACTTCAGTGCAACTTCCCAAAATTACCGGGGTACTATACATGCAACCCCATACATTACTATGAAATCCAAAATCCTCCTCCTCGCTCTCTTGGTTTCGGTTGGCTCACTCTATGCCAATCAGCCACCTGAAAATCCTCCTGGCAATCCACCTCCCAAAGGTGAAAAGAAAAAACATAAGGCCCCTAAAGCTCCTGAAGGAGTTTCAGAAACTGAATGGAAGCAATTACTCGAAGCCCGCAAAGCTTCTGCCAGCGATCCTGCAGTAGCTGCTGCTCAAGCTGCACTTGATGCCGCGAAAGCTGGTACGGACGACAAAGCTGTTTCTGAAGCTCAATGTAACCTCGCGGAAGCTCAAAAGGCTGCTGTGACTAAAGCTAATCCTGGACTCGCCGACGCTGCTGATAAAGCGGCCAAAGCAGACAAAGAGCGCGCAGGTTCTGGTAAGAATAAGAGTGCTGGTTCAGGTTCCGATTCTGGTAAGCCCGCAAAACCTGCTAAGCAGTAAGCTGTACTAAAAAATTAAGTCCAAAAGGCTCGAGGCAACTCGAGCCTTTTTAATTGGTACAGCTTAGGGGACACGTGGGCAAGGTGACACGTAACGTGGCCTATGGCTACGAGGGGACACGTGGGCAAGTGGGCACGTTGGCAAGGGGAGAAGTATTCGCGACTAAGTCGCTCCTCTAATTTATTAAAAAATAATACACTACCCCTTGTCACCTTGTCCCCGTGTCACCTTGTCCCCTCACTACCGCTTTAACGGCGGTAGTGATTTATCTCCAAACAATTCGGCGACTTTGGGTTCGATGGCTTCGGCCCAGACTTTGTTTCCGAGTGGGCTGGGATGTTCGAAGTCAGGCATAAGGTCAGCCGGTATCGATCCATCGGGTTTCACGAAAACTGAATTTATATTTAGATAATGAATAATTTTATTGTCCGCGAGTTTTGCAATGGTCGCATTCGCTTCGTCCAAGACCGCACGCTCGGGAGTGATTTGGGGACGTCGTTGAAAAATCGCTAAGAGAAGGATTTTGGATTCGGGACATTTGGCCTGCACGCGCTGAACGACAGCCGTGACCCCTTCGGCGATTTCTTGGGAGGTGTTGTGTCCTCCATTATTCTGACCAATCATAATGATAGTGAGCTTGGGCTTAACACCGTCGAGATTACCGTGGTCGATTCGCCAGAGCACATGTTGCGTGCGGTCGCCGCTGATGCCTAAGTTGAGAGTGCGACGCGGGGCGTAATAATAGTCCCAGACCTCTTTACCTTTTGTTTCAAACTGTTGGACGATGGAGTCTCCGATATAAACTAAATCGATTCCACCCTGCTTGGCCTTGGCATTAATTGATTCGTGATGAGCCAACCAGCCACTCTTCTCTTTAGGGACTGGAGTGGTCGCGGTATTTTCGGCCCGACCCATCAGAACCATGAGAGGAAATAGGATTAGGGTGCGCATTGAGACAAACGAGTGAGTCAGTAACGCTTATTATTTGCAAAACCATTTGACATTAGCCCTAAAAAAAACATCGTTAAAATTATGGTTAAGTCATTTTTATCCATCTTAATCGGAGTGCTTTTCATGAGCATAAGCCTTAAGGCGCAGATGATTTCGGCACCTGGAATTAACTTCCTGAAGGCGGAGTATGGTCACACTTTTTCGTACACCGAAATAGGTCGCAGCTTTACCGGCTTTCGCTCCGTGGGTTTTGGTGGATATTATTTTAACACCGGTGAGGGGGAAAGTATCCAAGTCGAAGCGGCGATCGTGAATCAACTTCTCAAAAGGTGGAATACAGAAGACTCTCAGGCGAATATCATTGTCGGAGCAGGTATTGGACGAGGTCGAGCAGGCAGTCGTGAAGGCTGGGCAGGCACAGTATCATTCTTGGCCGACTGGGAAAACCGTAGCTGGCATATCATGCTCCAAGAGCAGGCCGTCTTTGTCCCTTCCGCCAGTCGCCTCGTGAGCACGCTCATGGGTGGCTGGGCACCTTGGTTAGCCGAATACGATGAATGGGCACCCTGGATTTACTACACCGTGCAACATGAGAACGGTGCCGGGGTTGGATTTGCCCATGGCCCATCACTTATACTGATGCACGAAGACCTATTGCTCGAATTACGAGTGATGATTTCCGACCACGGCACCCACGCCGAAGCGGGTGTTCGCTTACTTTTCTAAACTTATGAAAAAACTATTCGCTCTCATTATCACCAGTCTCTGTCTGATCTGTCAGGCGGACGACAAACTCCCTGCAGGCGTAAAACCTTACCCTCTCGATACCTGCATCGTCTCTGATGAAAAACTTGGTACCATGGGTAAGCCCGTTGTTTTCATTTTTGAAAATCAAGAAATCAAACTCTGCTGTAAGGAATGCCGTAAAGATTTCGATGCCGACCCTAAAAAGTTTTTAGAAAAAATTAATAATCCGAGCAAAGAAGATAAACCCTACGCACCCGCAGCTGTCCCATCTCAATCTGGTGCCGTAGTTCAATTAACGGTCGACGGATTAGTCTGTAATTTCTGCGCGAGTAATATCACCAAGACCTTCACCAAACTCCCTGAGGTTTCGGCTGTTTACGTTAATCTCTCTGCGAAGGCTGTTCTGCTTCAATTAAAGGAAGGACAAAAGCTCCCCGAAGAAAAAACGAAACAAATTGTCACAGATGCCGGCTTTAATTTACGCGCAATTACGTACCCCAAAGATTCATTCGACACCGTAAAAGATAAATTAAAAAAGAGCACCCCATGAGCCGTTTCCAAAATTGGATTCAGGCTTTAGGCGTTCCCTTCCTGACGCTTTTTACCTCGGCCTCAACGCTCATTTGTTGTGCGATTCCTGCGCTCTTAGTTTCGTTAGGTCTCGGCGCCACGATTGCATCCACTCTGAGTCGCTTTCCACAACTCATCTGGATCTCCGAACATAAACCACTCGTTTTTAGTATTTCTGGTATTTTATTAGTCTTTGGCGGCATGTGGTTATGGTGGGCACGTAATCTACCCTGCCCCGCTGATAAGAAATTAGCGGATGCCTGTATCCTTGGACGAAAAATCTCTTACTGGATTTACGGTTTCTCCGTAGTGGTTTGGATCATAGGTTTTACCTTTGCGTTTTTATTGGGGTAAGCGCACCCCAAGGGGCACGTTGGCAAGGGGTTGTGTCTGAAACCTATATTAAATAATTGAACGACGA
>JBBAUX010000001.1:163489-226868 GCA_040398005.1 Opitutales bacterium | reverse complement strand
GGGCACGTTGGCAAGGGGTTGTGTCTGAAACCTATATTAAATAATTGAACGACGAAGTCGTTAAAAGACATCTCCCCTTGTCCCCATGTCACCTTGCCCACGTGTCCCCTAGATTTTTAAACTTCCTCTGGTCGGGCTGGTGAGATTCGAACTCACGACCTCTTGCACCCCATGCAAGCGCGCTACCAGGCTACGCTACAGCCCGAGCAAAGGAATGTTTGTTAAGCCGTGTGGGAGTGGAGTTGTCAATCTGACAAACCAGACCCTTTCTTTTACCCCAGTGAAATCAGAGATTATCGATATCCGCCCTTAAGGCATCGGCTTTTTTGCGCACGGCACTCTGCTCGGCGGGTGACATATTTGCAGCCTGTCGAACGGCCATACCAATGCGTGGATTATTTAAAAATCGCTTCTGATGACGTAACCAAAAATCCCAATACAACGCATTGAGCGGACAAGCCTTATCACCGTATCGGTCTTTCGGGTCATACATGCAACCGGTGCAGTAATTCGACATCTTGGAAACATAACTGGCTGCACAACAGTAAGGTTTAGTCGCGAGAAAACCTCCATCTGCGTGCTGACTCATACCGATCACATTCGGAAGTTCAACCCATTGAAACGCATCGATATAAACTCCCAAATACCACTTCTCAACTTCTGCAGGATCGATTCCCGCCGTTAAACAAAATGAACCGATCACCATAAGACGCTGAATGTGGTGGGCGTAAGCTGTCTCTAGTGACTGTCCCACGGAATGCTTCATGCAATTCATCTTCACCTTACCGGTCCAAAACCATGAAGGCAGAGATAACGTATGCTCGAGACCATTGGATTTTTCGTAATCGGGCATCTTCGCCCAATAGACTCCGCGAATGTATTCACGCCAACCGATGATTTGACGGACAAATCCTTCCGTTGCAGCGAGCGGATAGGTGTCAGGATTTTTAAGATGTGCATTAACCGCAGCGTGAGCTACCTCTAAGGGCGAAAGCAGTTTTACATTTAAGGCGAACGATAGACGTGAGTGAAACAGTCGATCTGAATCAGTGTGCATCGCATCTTCGTAATCTCCGAAATTCGTTAATCCTTTTTGAATGAAGGCTTTTAATTGAGCGAGGGCTTCGGCGCGATCTTGTGGCCATGGAAAATTATCAGCGGAAGGATTGCCGAAAGTCTTCGCCCCACTCTTTTGAATCTCCGACCAAAGTGCTGAGTGGTCATGTGATAAATCCCACGACTTTACCAAGTTCGGTTTACCCTTCCAGGGCTTACGATTGTCGTGATCGAAATTCCACTGCCCGCCCAGCGGCTCACCATCACTCTCCATCAGCATATCGGTGCGTTGACGCATCCGACGGTAATAAGATTCCATGACCCAACGCTTGGCGTCTTTCTGAAAGTGTTTAGCGACCCCAGCACGCTCATCGATAAAATGTTCCGAACTTACGCAGACAGATTCCAAACCTGAATCTTTGGCGAAGGATTTAAGCTCTTGGTCGAGACGATATTCATCGGGCTCTTGATATTCAAAACGCTTAGCGCCGACCTCTTTAATCACTTTCTTGAGATTCGTGGCGAAATGCTGGGTGTTATCTTTATCTAAAATATGAAAGTACCTCACCTGATGGCCGGCTTTTTTCAACTGCTCCGCCAAACGTCGCATGCCGGCAAAGATGGCGATGACCTTCTGAGCGTGGTGCAGGACGTAATCCGTCTCGGAACGCACCTCCATTAGAACATAGACTACATCGGGGCTTACTTTCTTAAACCAGGAGTGATTTAAATTCTGTTGGTCGCCTAGAATCAGTCGAACGGAAGTAGCCACGCCTGCATTAGACGTGGTTTAATACCAAAAGCAAATCACCGGACCGCTGTTTACTTAGGACCGCCCGTGCGACGGGTACCTGGACGTCCGAAAGGACGATACTTTCCTTGAGCGGCACGGAAACCACCATGACGGCCACCTTGAGGACGGCCGGAGCGCTCGCTGTTGTGAGCACCCGCACGTGGATCGCGTTCGCGGACGAAGTCATCGGGCTGACGGGCCGGAGCTTGTTGCGAGTAATCGAAATCTTTTAATTTACCGCAGTGTAAATGCTTACCGATGATTCTTTCAAGTCGACGGAGGTCACCTTGATTTTCACGAGTAATAAAGGTAATCGCTGTACCCTTCGCTGAGGCACGACCCGTACGACCGATACGGTGGACGTAATCTTCGAGTTGATCAGGGAAGTCGAAATTAACGACGTGTGAAATTCCGTCTACATCGATACCGCGTGAGGCGATATCCGTCGCGACGAGAACACGCACTTCACCATTCTTAAAAGCTTGGAGCGCACGTTGACGTTGAGCTTGTGAACGATTCGCGTGAATCGCAGCGCAATGAATTTTATCAGCTTCGAGTTTGCGACAGACGCGATCAGCGCCGTGTTTAGTACGAGCGAAGACAAGGACCATCTTGAAATTTTCTTCGTCCTTGAGGAGCTGATTTAACATCACCTGCTTGAGGGATGAAGGGCATTCGTAAAGTAATTGCGTGACCGTTTCTGCAGGGTTGGAACGACGTCCGACCTCAATGAGTTTAGGTTCGCGCTGATACTGTTTGGTTAAAGTTTCGATTTCGCGCGAGAGAGTCGCCGAGAACATTAAGGTCTGACGCTCTTTAGGAAGTGCGCGTACGATGGTGTTGATGGCAGGTAAGAAGCCCATGTCCAACATGCGGTCAGCTTCGTCGAGAACCAGACATTCAATCGCAGAAAAATCTCCGTGACCTTGGCTACCGAGATCGAGCAAGCGACCAGGGGTGGCGATTAAGAAGTCACAACCTTTACGCAGCGCAGCAATTTGCGGACGTTCGCTGACACCACCGTAACAAGTAGCCACCGTTGCACCGGAGTAGCGTGAGTAGGCGGCGACATTTTCGGCGATTTGCACAACGAGCTCACGGGTTGGAGCGAGAATCAAACAACGAACCTTCGCTTTATGGGTGTTGGATTTTGTAGTAACGAGACGGGTTAAAATAGGCAGAGTAAATGCAGCTGTTTTGCCGGTACCCGTTTGGGCGATGCCGATCACGTCCGTACCTTCTAAGATAATTGGGATGGTGGCCTTTTGAATAGGCGTAGGCTCGGTGTAACCTTGGTCAGCTACAGCTTTAAGAATGGAGGCGTCGAGCCCTAGTGATGCGAATGGCATTGAGGCAAAGTGAGTAGGAGATTTAGAAAGTGCGAGATAATACGCTAAATCATATATTAGCGGTAAATAGGGGTTTAGCGAATAGGCACCGCCTGATTATGTAATCTTGCGAAATCAGCGTTTTCTAGTAGAAATTGGGCATTCCACTACCCCCAATGAATATTTTTACCAAAAAGAGTATTACTGAATTACATCGTGAAGCGGCTCTCACCGGAAGCGAAACGCTCAAGCGATCACTCAGTGCCTACAATCTCGTGATGATTGGCATCGGGGGAATCATCGGTGCAGGTATCTTCGTACTGACCGGTCACGCCGCGGCTGATCACGCTGGACCCGCCGTCGTGATCTCTTTTATCATCAGTGCTATTACGTGCGGATTGGCAGGTCTCTGTTATTCCGAAATGGCCGCAGCTGTTCCCGTATCGGGCAGTGCGTACACTTATTCTTATGCGACGCTCGGAGAATTGATGGCCTGGATTATTGGTTGGGATTTAGTTTTAGAATACGGAGTCGGCGCAGTAACCGTAGCCGTCGGTTGGTCGGGATATCTTAATGGATTTCTTCAAGGATTCGGTTTAGCGATTCCTGCAGCCTGGGCTTCCGCCCCTGTGAATTGGGTTTTAGATGCAAGTACTGGAGCCTATCATTTTGTCGGCACGGGAGCGTTGATTAATTTACCAGCCATGCTAGTCGTGGCTGCAGTAACCGCCATTCTCACAATCGGTATTGAAGAATCCGCGCGCGTGAATGCGGCCTTCGTTGTTCTCAAAGTTACTATCATTGTTATCTTCATCGCGGTGGGACTTGGCCACGTGGCACATTCTAATTGGGTGACTGTTAATAATCCTGCTGGTCTTTTCATTCCACCGCAGATGGGAGTCGGACAATTTGGATGGGATGGAATAGTACGTGCCTCGGGCGTCGTCTTCTTCGCCTACATTGGTTTCGATGCGGTTTCGACGGCGGCGCAAGAATCTAAAAATCCCCAACGCGATATGCCGATGGGAATTCTCGGATCACTCGTCATCTGCACCGTACTTTATATTTTGGTAGCCTACGTACTCACGGGCGTCATTCCCTACGACCAACTCAGCGTGGCGCAGCCGATTGCCAAAGGTATTGACGCCATGGGCTTACCTTGGCTCGCCCCCTTTATCAAATTCGGTGCGATTTTGGGTCTTAGTTCGGTGATTCTCGTTTTAATGCTGGGGCAGACCCGCGTCTTCTTCGCGATGTCGAAAGACGGCTTATTGCCCGTGAACTTCGGCAAAATTCATCCACGGTTCCAAACCCCCGCTCGTATTACGTTAGTCACTGGCATGGTCATCATGGTCGCTGCGGGATTGGCACCCATTGGACTCGTGGGCGAGCTCTGCAGTATCGGCACCCTCTTCGCCTTCGCCTTGGTTTGTATCGGCGTGATGGTGCTTAGAAAAGTAAATCCTGAACTCCATCGTCCGTTTAGAACTCCGTTCATTTGGTTCGTCGGTCCAGCCGGTGCCGCGGCATGTTTTTATCTCATGTATAGCTTACCACTCGACACATGGATCCGTCTCGGCGTCTGGATGGCCATCGGATTGGTGGTTTACTTCCTATACGGAAAACGAAACGCTGAACTCGTTCGAAACAATAAAGCCCAATAATTATTTTATGAAATCAAATAAAAGTAAAATCACTCTCACCGTCATCGCGTTCGCTTTGGCGATTTTCGCACTCAGCCAGTGCCAATCCAAGGATGCAGCAGCACCGGAAACGTCAACAGGCGTAGCGCCTGTTGAAACAAAAACTTCTGCGGCTGAAAAAGCACCCAAGTCTGAAGCTCCTAAAGCTACAGAGCCTGCGGCAGCCTCCAATCAGTCTAAGCCTGCACAGAAATCAGAAAAGCCCGTGCCCGCACCAGGACAACCGCCGGAACATCGTCCGATTTTTTAAACTCTAAAAGCCCAGTAAAAACTGGGCTTTTTTTTGGGGTTATCGGTGTTTTGGGCTTTGACCAAGGTACGCTAAGGGCATTAAGCATACCGTTCGATAAAGACCGACCCGTACCGCCATGAAACGCACACAACATTGCAATGCCCTCCGTCCTTCCGACGCTGGTAAAACCGTCACCCTGGTGGGTTGGGTAGACACCAAGCGCGACCTCGGAGGCGTGACCTTCGTCGATCTGCGCGACCGTGAAGGCGTGACTCAAGTAGTCTTTAATCCCGGAACTAACGGCATTCAAGAAATCGCCCAAAAACTTAAAGCGGAATCCGTCATCGAAATCGTCGGTAAAGTAAAAATACGTACCGATGACACCGTGAATAATAAATTGGCAACTGGCGGTGTCGAAGTTTCTGCAGAATCTATCCTCGTGCACAATCATTGCGCCGAACTGCCCTTCCCGATGGATGACGACAAGGCAGATAAAGTGAATGAAGACTTACGTTTAGAATATCGTTACCTCGATTTACGCCGTCCGCGTAATTTCGGACTCCTTAAACTCCGTCACACCGCTTCGAAAGCGATTCGTGCACAACTCGACGACCAAGGATTTATCGAGGTCGAAACGCCTACACTCTTTAAAAGCACTCCGGAAGGTGCCCGTGAATTCTTAGTACCTAGCCGACTCAACCCTGGCGAGTTCTACGCCCTTTCACAATCCCCTCAGCAATATAAGCAAATGCTGATGGTTGCGGGTGTGGAACGTTACTACCAGATGGCTCGTTGCTATCGCGATGAAGATTTACGTGCCGATCGCCAACCTGAGTTCACTCAAGTCGACTTAGAAATGTCGTTTATCGACCGCGAAGACATGTACGCGCTGATTGAAGGCATTCTTAAACGCACTTGGAAAGAAACCATTGGCGTCGATATCCCAACCCCCTTCCCTCGCATGATGTATGCCGAGGCGATGAATCGTTATGGTATTGATAAACCTGATACACGCTTCGCGATGGAGATTCAGGACCTAACCCCTCTCTTCAAAAATTCTGCTTTCAAAGTTTTCCAAACTGTCGCCAACACCGAAGGTTCGGTGGTGCGTGCCATCAATGCTAAAGGTTTAGCAGATATCACCCAAGGCGAACTCACGAATTTCGAAACCATCGCGAAGAGCCAAGGTGCTAAAGGTCTCGCGTTCATTAAGTGTGAAGCCGGTGAATGGAAATCTCCGATCACCAAATTCTTCTCCGACGAAGAAAAAGCCGCACTCAAAAAAGAACTTAATATTGAGGACGGAGATATCGTCTTCTTCGCTGCTGCGCCTTGGGAACAAGCCTCGACGATTCTCGGACGTATCCGACTTGAGTCCGCTGCCTTATTGAAAGCTCGCGGCAGAATGAGTTTACCGACCAATCAATATAATTTCCTTTGGGTGATTGAATTCCCTCTGATGCTTTGGGATGCGGAAGAAAAACGTTACATCTCGGCGCACCACCCGTTCACTGCGCCCGTGGTTGAAGATGAAAAACTTTTAGAGACTGAGCCTTCCAAGGTTCGCGGTCAGCACTACGACATCGTGCTTAACGGCGTCGAGCTCGGCGGTGGATCCATTCGTATTCATAACCCAGCGATTCAGAAAAAAATCTTTGAGGATATTCTTAAGATTCCTCAAGACGTCGTTGAAAGTCGCTTCGGCTACATGCTCAAGGCGTTTTCCTATGGTGCCCCTCCTCACGGTGGGATTGCCCTCGGATTCGACCGTGTGGTGGCCATGTTGGCTGGACGCAGTTCGATTCGTGATATTTTAGCCTTCCCGAAGACTCAGAGCGGCCAGGACTTAATGGCGCAAAGCCCAAGCCCAGTGACGGCTAAGCAGCTCCGCGAATTACGTATCAAGATAGTGGACGAAGAACCTAAGCCAAAAGCTTAAAAGTCTGAATTTTTAGACAGACAAAGGTCTGGGTGTCGCTTACATAGCAAACATTCCCCTATGCGCTATTCACCTGCTGTACTGGCTCTCTTCTTGGTTCGTCTGTGTGCTCAAACGCTTTCCACCGACACAGCGAAAATCAGTGAGGTGACCGTTTATAGCGACCGTGCTGAGGTGGTTAAACACCTCGAAGGTAAGCTCGAGGCCGGCGAACATGTTTTAAATTTCGATAATCTACCAGGATCCGCCGATTTAAGTTCGGTGCGCGTTCAAGGAAAAGGTGACTTTGCGTTGATCGATATCAAAGCCGAGACCATTCAAACGACCGATACGGCGGATACTCGCTTAAAAGAACTGGAAGACAAAAAAGAAGAATTATCAAAACAACTGAAGGAATTGAACATGAGCGATGCGCGGATCAACAATCGCAAAGCGGCATTGGAGAAAATTCTCACGCGTTTAACGACGACCGCAGCCACCGCAACCGCACCGGCGGAAATGGATACAGCCAAGTGGTCGAGTTATCTTCAATTCCACAATGAATCACTGGAAAAATGTGATAAAGAAATTTTTGCGAATGCTCAAACCACGCTCGGTGTGCAGAAAGAAATCAATCGTATCGTCCGTGAGATTCAAAATATGAATGTTCAAAGGGTTAAATATCGGAATACTGCGAAGATTAAAATCGATGTTAAGAAATCAGGCGTGATTCAACTAGACGTCTCGTACATTGTTCACGGACCCAGTTGGAGACCTTCCTACGATGTTCGTGCCAATACTATTCAAGGTAATTTAGAACTCACTTATAATGCAGAGGTACGTCAGTCCACCGGTGAAGACTGGAAAGGTGTAGCCTTAAAACTTTCGACAGCACAACCCGGCATCGGCGGTCGCGAACCCCATCTCACACCTTGGTTCATCAACAAACAACAACCTATTGTCGCGCTGGGTGCATCGGCCCCCATAGCCAAAGGATTGGCCCGCAGACAGGACCAAATGATGAATGCTTATGTGGCTGCCTTTGAAAGCGGTAAAGACGTTGCAAGTGAGATGTCCGTTGCCGGTGCCACCGTCGTAACCGGTGCGACCGCTGAGACATTTATCATCGATCGTACAGCGGATGTTTTATCCGACAACAAAGTCGCTAAGGTTAATATCACGAAGCAAAACTTCCCGACCGTTTATCGTTACAGCAGCGTACCCAAGTTATCACCGCACGTTTATCTCAAAGCTAAGGCTAAGAATAAATCCGACTTCACCCTGCTCGCTGGACAAACCTCGATTTTCTTGGATGGCGCTTTTGTAGCTAATGCTTCGCTTGATTTAGTTCCAGCCGGTCAAGAGTTCTGGACCTACCTCGGTGTTGATGCTTCGGTGAAAGTTGAGCGGAGAGAATTCGGTCGTCGCGAAGAAACGAGCGGTATTTTCGGAAAGAAAACCGTCCGTACAGTTTATGATTACGTCTTTAAAATAAAAAATTCAAAACCTACAGCTATCGAACTCGTCGTCTGGGATCAGATTCCGTTTTCCGACCACGAAGACATCAAAGTCGTTCTCGAAGAGCCCAAGTACGAAAAAGATTCAGAGAATCTTAAGATGTCGGACGGCAAATCCCTCGAGTGGCGTTTTAATTTAAAAGCTAACGAGAAGAAAGATGTACCCTTCCGTTTCGCTATCGAGCGTCCCGAAGGCACGATTATTCAAGGGCTCTAATTACTTTAGGATGATTCGCTGACCGTCGTAGCATAGCCCCACTTTGGGATACGCTAAGGCTAGTTCGGACTCGGGCCACTTACCATAATCAGTCTGGTAAGTCATATGAGTAATATAAGCCTGCTTAGCTTTGATCTCGACCGACATTTCGCAGGCCTTGCCTATCGTCATATGTGTCGGGTGAAAATTAGGTCTTAAGCCATCGAGGATGGCGACGTCACAGTCTTGAGCTAAAGCAATCGCTTCACGCGTGAGCGTTTTGCAGTCGGTGTAATAGACGAACTTCTTCCCAGTGGATGGCTCGAAGAAGATGAGACCAAGAGTAGACTCGCTGCCGTGAGGAAGGACTGTTGAGGTCACAATACCACCGCCAGGGAGTTTTAATTCCTTAGGGAAAAGGCTGACGTCTAATTCAATGTATCCAGGTGAAGCCATGGCGCCGATGGCATAGGGATAGATTGCTTCGATGCGAAGCTTGCCCTGCGCCGTCGTGTAAACGGGCATCGCCTTACCGCTGTTGTTACAAAACTGGCGGAGGTCATCCATACCGAGGACGTGGTCGGCGTGACCGTGGGTGAGGATGAAGGAATCGACGTCGTTAATCCGATTCACGAGACACTGCAGACGGAATTCCGGAGCGGCGTCGACCTGTACATGGTGGCCTTCGATGATGACGTGGACGCTGGTACGAGTGCGCCAGTTTTTGGAATTAGAGAGATCTAAACCAGGATTATCATGGGCCACCAAGGGAACCCCTTGTGACGTACCACAGCCCATGACGATAATTTCCATGCCCCGAAAAGTGTAAGACTTAACTCAGAGTGCAAGAGACATTCTCACGACTTTAGCACAAAAAACCATTAAACACCGCCTCCTTACTTGCATCTAAACACCAACCCTGTTTTCTTTGAGTCATCCGTGTTTAATAACTTAACCGATAAACTGACCAAAGCTCTGCGCGACTTGCGTGGGCTTTCCAAACTTACGGCTGAGAACATCGTGCCGGCTCTGAATGAAGTTAATTCTGCCCTGCTCAGCGCGGATGTTAATTTCAAAGTCGCTCAAGATTTTACCGAACGAGTCAAAGTAGCCTGTCTCGGAAAAGAAGTCGTTGAAGCCGTCTCACCTGGACAGATGGCCGTCAAGGTCGTCTCCGACGAACTCACTCGCTTACTCGGCGAAGGTGAAAAAACTCTCAACCCTCAACGCCCTTTAAGAATTTTACTCGTTGGACTGCAAGGCTCAGGCAAAACGACGAGCGCTGCTAAGTTAGCCCGACATCTCATCAAAAAAGAAGGCGTCAGAAAACCTAGTTTAATTGCGGCCGATTTACGTCGTCCCGCAGCAATCGACCAACTCGAGACTTTAGCGAAGAACGAAGGGATTGATTTCCGTTCGGATCGTTTAGCGAAAGATGTTCCGGCTATGGTGGCACAATTAACCAAAGATGCCGAAGCGTCGGGCTCGGATATTGTGATTGTCGATACCGCTGGACGCTTACAAATCGACGCCGATTTAATGTCAGAAATCAGTCGCATTCGTGATCTGATTCAGCCTCAAGAAATCTTTCTAGTCGCGGACGCTGCACTCGGACAACAAGCCGTGGATGTCGCTGTACAATTTAACACCTCTACCCCACTCACGGGAATTATTTTAACCAAGTTAGATGGCGATGCACGCGGCGGTGCTGCGTTATCTATGAAGTCCGTGACCGGCGTGCCCATTCGCTATATTGGAACCGGAGAAAAATCTGCAGACTTTGACACCTTCCATCCTGATCGCCTCGCTCAACGTATTTTAGGTATGGGTGACGTGGTATCACTCGTTGAAAAAGCTCAAGAAGTGGTGGATCAAAAAGAAGCGGCAAGAATGGTAGAGAAATTAAAGAAGTCGGACTTCGATTTAGAAGATTTCTTAGCGCAGATGGGTCAGATGAAGAAAATGGGGCCGCTCGGCGACATCATGAAAATGATGCCTGGCATGGGGAATGTACAAGTCGGTGCCCGCGAAGAAAAAATGCTCGGTAAAACCGAAGCGATTATTTTGTCGATGACCGTGAAGGAACGTCGCAAGCCCGACATTCTTAATGCCTCCCGTCGGGCCCGCATTGCCAAGGGTTCTGGCACTCAGGTCAGCGATGTGAATGCGATGATTAAACAATTTACACAAATGCGTGAGATGATGAAAATGATGAAAGGTGGTCGTGGTCATGAGTTGATGCGTAAAATGGGCCAAATGGGCGGCGGTCGTGGCGGCTTCCCCGGCGGAGGCTTCCGATAAAATGTCAGAAATGATTTCATTC
This sequence comes from Opitutales bacterium, assembly GCA_040398005.1. Lineage (GTDB taxonomy): Bacteria > Verrucomicrobiota > Verrucomicrobiia > Opitutales > UBA953 > UBA953. The sequence goes on along the minus strand of JBBAUX010000001.1, from coordinate 215,802 downwards.
GATCCTGTTCTGTTAAAAAAGAGAGGTTGGATTTTTGATTGCGATGGAACCGTGGCTGAAACCATGCGTATTCATCATCGTACCTGGACGCACATTATCAGCAAACAACTCGGAAAGCCGTTTGATTTTCCTTGGGATTTATTTTGTTCGATGGGCGGAATGTCGGCCCATGATACCTGTAAGAATCTTAAAAAACTTTATAACGTCGATTTAGATGTACCGTTATTATTAGCCGACGGACACGACTATCTCGAAATCCATTTAGCAAAAGACGTTCGACCCAGAAAAGCAGTCGTTGCCGTCGTTCATCACGTAAAAAGTCTTGGACACCGTACCGCGATTGCGTCAGCCGGACGCAAGAGTCACGTCCATACCTCGCTCACGGCCATCGACATCATGCATCTCTTCGATGCGATTATTACGGCCGAAGATGCGACGCGTTTAAAGCCACACCCCGATTTATTTTTAGCCGCCGCGGCACGCATTGGAATTGATCCGTCGGACTGCGTTGTCGTTGAAGACAGCCCCAGAGGTAAAGAAGCCGCTGATGCAGCCGGAATGGAGTGTATTTTGGTAGAGCCAGCGTAACCCCATCTAGGGGACACGGTGACATGGTGACATGGTGACAAGGGGAATTGATGCTAAATCACTAAGGTATAATTGATCAACGAAGGGGATGACGTAATGGCTTCGAAGTATATCGTCAATTTCGATGAATACTTCTAAACCTTATGGTGTAGTTAAATCCTATCGTAATCTTGTTGCCTGGCAAAAAGCCAAATCACTAGCTGTAGAAGTTTATAAACTTTCACTGACGCCGCCATTTTATCGTCATCGTAGTTTAGCGGACCAAATTATTCGGTCTGCAGTTTCGATTCCGTCTAATATAGCTGAAGGTGATGAACGAGGTTCAAATAAAGACTCGTTAAGATTTCTGCAAATTGCCCGGGGTTCATTAGCAGAACTTGAGACGCAACTTAGTATAGCCAAAGAAATTGGTTTAATTTCACCAACAGCAGTAATTAACTTATCAAAGCAGATAGATGAAGCTGCCCGACTACTTGGAGGCACGATTAATATGCGTAAAGCACGAGCGCAGAGCTATCGTGATCGCACAGATGAATAGTCTAACGTCCCCCTGTCACCTTGTCCCCGTGTCCCCTCACGTGCAACGCACGTGCTCCGTGTCACCTTGCCAACGTGCCCACTATACTTGTTTCAGCTTACCGCAGAATCTTGCGAGTCGCTCTAAGCCCTTTGCAATCGTCTCATCCGAAGTTGCATAACTCATACGGATGTAACCTTCGGAACCAAATGCGGAGCCGGGGACAACAGCCATGAGTTCTTCTTCGAGTAAGCGATCTGAGAATTGAACTGAGGTGAGACCAAACGACTTAATATTTGGGAAAAGATAGAATGCGCCTTGGGAGCGGTAGCAGGTTAAACCTGGGATAGCGTTTAATCCGGCGAGCAAGTTGAGGCGACGACGGTCAAAGGCTTTGCACATTTCGGCGAGCGAGGCTTTGGCTTTGTCGGGATGTTGATGAACCGCCAACGCACCAAACTGAGCGAAGGTCGTCGCGTTAGAAGAAATTTGGCTTTGTAAATCAGCCACCGCAGCGGCGAGGGCTTTATCACTCGCTACTAAAGTACCTAAGCGCCAACCGGTCATCGAATAACTCTTAGCATAACCAGAAACGGTAATCGTGAGACGAGCCGCTTCGGGTGAAAAGGTTGCTGGGCTACAAGTGGTTTGATTATCGTAGACGAGGTTTTCGTAAATTTCGTCGGACATGATCCAGACATTGGCCTTAACACAAATCGCAACGAGCGCTTCTAATTCTCCACGAGAGTAAACTGCGCCGGTTGGATTGGAGGGGCTGTTAAGAACCACCATGCGAGTCTTCGGGGTAATCGCAGCGGAAAGTTGTGAAGGCGTAACTTTAAATCCGGTGACGTCTTCAGCGTTGATAAATATAGGAACGCCACCCGCGAGTTTGACCATCTCAGGATAGCTCACCCAGAAAGGTGCGGGGATAACCACTTCGTCGCCTGGGCTAATGGTGGCGAGAATCGCGAGGTAGCAGGACATCTTACCACCTGGGCTGACGACGACGTTGGCATCGGCGATTCCGGTAAAGCCACGACGGGTATAGTCTTCCGCAATCGCTTTACGTAAGGCGGGAATACCAGGAGTCGGTGCGTACTTAGTTTGGCCTTCAGCGAGCGCCTTAGCGCAGGCGTCTTTAATGAATTGGGGCGTATCGAAGTCAGGCTCACCGACACCGAAGCCGACCACGTCTTTACCGGCGGCCTTGAGGGCCTTGGCCTTGGCATCGACTGCGAGCGTTGGCGAAGGGGCGACATTACGGGCCCAAGAAGAAAGCGAGGCTAGGTTGGACATAAGAGCGACATCGGGAAAGCAATGGGAAGAAGCCCCGATGGCAAGAAAGAGTTAACAAGCCAAGCGAGCTACACCCTAAATATCGATAACATCAGACCCATCAGACTTCTTAGAGGCGGTATTGGAAGGTCCCCTGGGTCCCATAGCTACAAAACTCGCCGAAGCGTTCAGCGAAATGAGGTAAGCACTCACCGAGATCGTCAATGTAGCTAATGACCAGTTAACTAAGGTAATTCCAAGCACCTTACAGCTTAGATAAAGAACAATACTGTTTGCAAAGAACAGCACCACATACCTCGCGATTAAATCAAAAACTGTCTTCGAAAGTCCCAATGAAATTATAAAAGGTAGAGAAAATAAGAGTAAGAAAACCTGAATCAGTGGACGAATAATAATATTAAATAAACCGAGCCAGAATGTTAAATACGCTATGTCCCAATTGCTCGCGATTTGAATATAACCAAGACGACTAGCAATTAAAATTGAAATCGGTAAGGCAAACAGACGCAAGAGAGCGAAGAGACAACCCAATAAAATCATAACTTATGCTAACCAGATTTACCGACTGGGTAAAGTTCAATCCTTAGCGCGCGTGGCGGATATCTTCGCCGGACAGAATAAAAATAACCTGTTCAGAGATATTTTTACTATGATCACCGATGCGTTCTAAAGCTTTAGAAATGAAGATAAGCTCAACGTTGGAGGCCGAAACCTTGACGGTATCGCCCGAACGACCGAAAAGCGCTTCGTAGTTTTTACGGTTCAGTTGATCGATTTCAGCGTCGCGTGTGATGACCAGTTTCGCCTTGGCGAGATCGCCTTCCACAAAACCGTCTAAGGCCAGACGGAGAACTTCAATGGCGATGCGACCTTCTTCAGGCACGTGCAGTAAATCTTTTAATGGTCCGCGTTGGGAAATCACTAAAATACGTTTAGCGATTACTGAAGCTTCGTCGGCAATGCGTTCTAAGTCATGTCCGATATCACGAGCAGCGAGTAGTAAACGTACATCACTACCCATCGGACCAAAAAGTGTAAGGTAGCGCATGATTTCACGGTCGACCTGTTTTTCTAAATCATCAACCGCATCATCCATACCACGCACTTGGAGCGCTAACTTATCGTCGCCCGTTTCCAATGCTTGCATGACGAGGCGCGTCATATCAATCGAGCGCTCCCCCATAAGAATTAAATCATCACGGAGTTGACGGAGTTCGTCGTGGAAGAATCGTTGCATAAGTGTAGTTTGTTATAAAAATAATTAGAACTCAACCAAAACGACCAGAAATGTAAGCCTCGGTTTGAGCTTGTCCTGGGTTCATAAAAATCTTCTCGGTCGTATCGTACTCAATGAGTTTACCCAAGTAGAAGAAAGCGGTACGGTCCGACACGCGAGCGGCCTGCTGCATCGAGTGAGTCACAATCACGATGGTGAATTGGGTTTTGAGTTCATGAATCAATTCCTCAATTTTGCTCGTTGCAATGGGGTCGAGCGCCGAACAAGGCTCGTCCATGAGTAGGATTTCAGGGCGATTGGCGATGGCCCGAGCGATACAGAGACGTTGCATCTGGCCGCCAGAAAGTCCGAGGGCGTTGTCATTCAAACGATCCTTAACTTCGTCCCAGAGAGCCGCTTTACGCAGTGAAGTTTCGCAAGCCTCATCGAGGACGGCACGGTTATTGACGCCCATGACGCGGAGTGCAAAAACCACGTTTTCGTAAATAGACTTAGGAAAAGGGTTGGATTTTTGGAAAACCATGCCGACGCGACGACGCAGCGAAATAACCTCAAGACCTGGGTCATAGATAGATTGTCCCTTAATCGCGATATCTCCTTCGTGACTAATACCATCTACCAAATCATTCATGCGATTAAGATTTCGTAAGAGCGTGGATTTACCACAGCCCGATGGACCAATAAAGGCAACCACCTGACGTTCAGGAATGTCGAAGGTCATCGACTCGAGGGCCTTCTTGTCTCCGTACCAAAAACCAAAGTTCTTGATACTGATAAAGTCTGGTCGACCGGTTGTATCAGCGACTGGACGAGGTTGAATGCGAGCGTTACTCATGGCGTTATAGAATTAGAAGGAGGCACCCTTGAAGCGGGCGCGGAGTCGATTGCGAATGGTGATGGCACCGAGATTCAAGCAGACGACTAAGATGATGAGGAGCAAGGTTGTTGCGAAAACCATTGGGCGAGCCGCATCGGAATCAGGCGACTGGAATCCTAAATCGTAAATATGGAAACCGAGGTGCATAAACTTGCGATCGAGGTGCAAGAAAGGAGCCAAGCCATCAACCGGCAAGGTGGGAGCGAGTTTCACCACACCGACAATCATCAGTGGTGCAACCTCCCCTGCCCCACGAGCCATCGCTAAAATGACGCCGGTCAAAATACCAGGGGCCGAGGCAGGTAATAAAATATCGCGAATCGTCTGCCACTTAGAAGCACCCGCTGCGAGTGACGCTTCGCGCATACCGCGAGGTACGGCAGATAAAGCTTCCTCGGTTGCCACAATCACCACGGGCAACGTCATCAGAGCCAGCGTCAATGAACACCACAATAAGCCACCCGTACCAAAGACCGGAGTGTTGTTATTATACTTCAACTGATCGGAGAAAAAGAGTTGGTCGATGGTGCCACCGAGAACATAGACGAAGAAACCAAGACCAAATACCCCGAAGACGATGGAAGGAACACCGGCTAAATTATTAACGCAAATTCGGACGACGCGTAAGACGGGTCCATCTTTTGCATATTCTTTGAGGTAAATCGCGGCAATCACACCGACCGGCGTCACCAACATACTCATGAACACGGTCATGACGAGCGTGCCGAAAATCGCAGGCATTAAACCCCCTTCGGTATTCGCTTCGCGCGGTGCATCGAATAAAAATTCCTGCATACGACTAACCATTAAGCCAATGCGATCAAGGGTGGTCATTCGATTCGGCTCCCAAGCTCGAACAATACCGGCAAAAGGAATCGTCACTGAGCGACCTTTAGCATCAATCCCTTCAATATGCCCCAGGGCGGTAAGTTTTGAAATTTCTTCAGCCTCTTTTTTTAGTTCGGCAAATTTTAGGTCTAAAGTTTTAAGCTTATCAGTGAGTTCAACCGTGGGCTCTTGGCGATCTTCGGCGCGTCGTAATGCAATCCGGGTCTCCTCCATTTCGGCATTCACGAGACCGATTTTATTTTGGTTAATATCTAAAACGCGCTCACGGATTACGGTCGCCTGATCCACCTCGGCACGAATAAGTGAAAAAGCGGTGGTGTAGATTGGGTGAACTTTTCCAGCAGAATCCACCGTCGCATTAGGGACGATAAACGGATGTTGTTTTCCAGTAGAATCAACAATGGTTTTAGGAATGATAAACGCTGGACCGTTTTCCATTCTCTCTAAACCCAGTGTTTCCGTGGTGAATTTTTCGTCAGTGATATTCAGTTCATCGACCCAAACGTAAGAAGTACTATTTAATTCACGGAGGCCAATTTGATATTGGCGCTCGTATTGCGGATCGGAAGCCGGTGAATTAGGACGAACGCGACGCTGAACAAATTGTCCGATGATTTCAGTACCATCTTTAAGTTTTACGGTCGGAACTTGCGGAGCCCAAAATACCGAGAAGCCATTAATCAGAACCAAACCGAGCAAACCCGCGACCATCGTTAGACCAATGATAAGTCCAAGGCTAGTAAACCAAACCCAAGGCTCTCCTTTCGGCGTAGAATTATCGGACGATGAAGATGCCATGATTAGTTCATTTTATAGCGCTCCCTCAGACGCTGACGAAGAGTTTCGGCAAAAGTATTCACAATAAATGTGAGTGCGAATAAACAACAGGCACCCAAGAAAAGCGCACGGAAGTGAGTTTCGCCAGCGGCTGCTTCAGGCAATTCAACTGCGATATTCGCTGAAAGAGTCCGCATGCCGTTGAACGGATTGGCTTCCATCACCGCAGTATTTCCGGTGGCCATCACCACGATCATCGTTTCCCCGACGGCACGGCCAAAACCAATCATGATCGCAGAAAGGATTCCGGAAATAGCTGTCGGCACCACGACCGTCCAAACAGTTTGCCAGCGACTTGCTCCGAGGGCTAATGAGCCCGAAATTAAAGAGTTAGGCACGTTGGATAAGGCATCTTCTGCAATCGTGAAGACGATGGGGATGACGGCGAAGCCCATCACAAAGCCCACAACGAGTGAGTTACGTGCATCGTAACTCAATCCGGTGCTTTGGCGCCACCATTCACGGAAGTCCGAAATATTCTGTCCGGATGCCAAATCTCTTACTGTAAAGAAAGTTGATTCAATGAGAGGCCCCATTTGCCAGGCACCATACGCACACAGCACGATGAAAGGGAAAAGGTAGGCGAATTCCCAACCTGCACCGACACGACGACGAACGGGCTGCGGCAACTTCGACCAAACATAACCGGCCAAAAGTGCACTGGGAGCGAGTATCGCAATCACGCAGAGAATTGGAATTAAATGGGTATCAACGAGTGGTGCGAGCCAGAGGCTAGCGAGGAAGCCGAGCACCACGGAAGGCAATGATGCCATAATCTCCATCAGAGGTTTAATCACATTCTTCCACTCGGGTCGTAAAAAGTGGGAAACATAAACCGCTGCTAAGAGCGCAATAGGAATAGCAAAGAGCAACGCGTAGAAGGTGCCCTTCACGGTGCCATAGATTAATGGAACTAAAGAATATTTTGCTTCGAATTCATCTGAGCCAGAACTCGATTGCCAAGTGTAGGCGGGGCCTTCCGCACCTTCGTACCAAATTTTTCCGAAGAAAGTATTCCAAGACGCCTCAGGATGGTGATCGGTAATGGACCAGCGATAAAGTTTTCCGTCCTCACAAAGTACGGAGAATCGATTATAATTTCTGGAAAAAACTACTTGTTGAATCGGCGAAGCAGGGGCAGCGCCCTCCCAACGGATTGATTCATTCGTCATATTGCGAATTTGCATACGACCACCGGCCACCGAGAGATAACATTTATTACCCGCCGCGGGGAAAACGCCCTGCCCTAAGCCCGCGAGAGTTTCGCAATCATGAATTTTGCCCCAGCGACGCAGCAATTGTCCATCGGCCTGTTTTTGAGGATAGAGAGACCAAACGACTTCTTCATTTTGATTGCCCTGGAATACGACGGATACATTTCCAAAAATAAAACCCGCCGCGGCGATTGTTTGATTTTTCGCCTCACCGAAAGGCTTGAATGACTGCATTAGAGAAAAAGTGTTTTCGCTGTTGTCGTAAACTCTCACTTCACCGGTTTTGCGGATGACTAAAATTGAATCGGCCGTTGAAGGAACTAACACACGTTCTAAATCAGTGACATCAGTGGCGATGGGAAAAGGTTCGCTGACTGTAACCTTGGCTTTGCCACTCAAGCCCTTGCGTTCAACTAAACGACGCCCCGTGATGACGTCGTGTCCGTCTTTTTGTTGACGACTAAGATACAGTCTAGCCTCAGGACCCTTGACACTCCAAGCTTCTAAAACCGGCCCGTTCAAATCACTGATTTTGCCTGCATATTGTAGGTCAACGCTCGGTTCGAGTTCACGATTTCCATTTTTGGCGAAGGTAATTTTGTAACTAATTTTTAACTCTCTCACACTACCATCGGCTAATCCCAATAAAATTAAACCGTCGCGTGGATAAGTTTTGACGGCGGTAACAGGGATCGAAACTGCGGGAGTGGTTTGACCCTCAATCGTGGTGGGCGTCGTTTTAAAATCCGCTGTCCAAGTTTTGACGAGTAAACCATCCTTGGCTTTACGAAACGTAATATTTCCTTTCGCATCGCAACTGAAAGGCAATTCTCCGTATTCGTCTTCACCCCAAGCGACACTGCTTGCTTGCGTGAAATTTACTGGAGTCAGCGGTTCAACCTTAGCCTTGGAGAATAAGGGGAGAATTTGAGAAACTAAAAAAGCCAACATTCCGAAGACAGCAATGACGACACTGATTCCGCCGAGGCGGATAATCCGACCCATCCACAAATCAATCAACAGGGTCGACCGACTCACCTGGAATCGAGATTCAGAGAGTTGTTCGGTATACTTAGATTGATTTTCCTCCATGTAATTTAGGCGAACGGTTGACTGACGTTAAATTGAACATGGCAGAAAAAACCGCCAATCTAAAAGCAGGAGGACCCGAGTCCGTACCCATTGCACTTGATTAACCGGCCAAACGGCGTGGTGGCAATGGGACGGATCGAGACCAAATTACTCTGCGCTGTAGAACTTCAATCCTAAGCGGCTTTCATTAGCCACATCAGCAGGAAGTGGGTAGTAACCATCTTTTACGGTGATTTCTTGGCCTTGTTTGGAAACTACGTAAGTGATAAATTCGCTGGTGAGCTTGTCCATGTCTTTGTTCGGAGATTTGTTAACATAGACGTAGAGGTAACGAGCTAATGGATAAGTACCATTGAGGCAGTTTTCGTAGGAAGGCTCAACGAAAGGTCCGCTGTCTTTAATCGCTAAAGCTAAAGCCTTAACGCCAGAAGTTTTGTAGCCGATACCCGAGTAACCTACGGCGCTGAGGTCAGAAGCTACACCTTGAACAACCGCTGAGGAACCAGCTTGTTCTTTTACTGAACCCTTGTAGTCGCCATTCGATAAGGTTTTTTCTTTGAAGAAACCGTAAGTACCGGAAGCGGAGTTACGACCGAAGATGGAAATAGTTTTGCCAGCGAGATCGCCCTTGGCACCAACGGCACCCCAGGTGTCAGCAGCTTGCGCACCGCGTTTACGGGTCGAAGAGAAGATAGCATCAACTTGCGCGAGGCTAAGGCCAGTCAGTGAGTTGTCTTTGTGAACGAAAACGGCGAGGGCATCAATCGCTACAGCGATCTTAGTGGGCTTGTAACCGAACTTACCGGCGAAAGCAGCGACTTCGCTGGACTTCATTTCGCGGCTCATAGGTCCGAGTTGAGCGGAACCTGAAGTAAGAGCGGTTGGAGCAGTGGAAGAACCTTTACCTTCGATTTGAATGTTAACGTTAGGATATTTACCTTTGAAACCTTCAGCCCAGAAAGTCATTAAGTTGTTCAAGGTGTCGGATCCAACTGAATTTAAATTACCAGAAACACCTGAGCTGACAGCGTAATCAGGAAGTGCGGAATCAACGGTAGATTTTGACTTCGAAGCATCTTGTGCGGAGAGCACCGAGGTGGCGAAAACAAGGAGAGATAATGATTTCAGGGAGTTGTTCATATTAGACCCTAAATGTATCATTCTTTTGTTACGAACCTGTGTCAGGCATGTACCACTTGGGGTTAATTTTAAGCTCTAAAGTCCCTTGAAATACTCCTTTAAGTACTCGGAAGAGCGCATTTCTGCAGTATCTAGGGGTAAACCATGATTGACCAACGGGTGATTAGACCCCGTTTCCGAGAGCCAGGCGTTACGTAGCACCACCATACTCTTATAAAGTGGCCTATTTTTGGTAGGATCGGAAATCAAGGGGGCATCCTTCACCCAGAACATGCCGGGCGCTAATCCGCCCCAAACTGAACGAGCAATCAGACTGTGCCCTTTTTCTGTCGGGTGTACATCGTCATTGGCAAAAATAAATTTCGGATCCGCACGTTTAGCATTATTATATTCCAACATTAAACGTGAATGCACATCAACCACCTGCCAACCGGCTTTACGCTGGGCGACCATCCACGCCGAATACGCCTGTAAAACTTTTTCATACTCTTTCACTTCGGGAAGTTTATCAGCCGCATAGAGCGATGGAGTTAATAAAATAATTTTTGCCCCCGACTTCAGACAATCATTTCTTAAATTAATAATTCCGTCTTGGAACGCTTTGAATCGGTTCTCATCCAGGGGTAAATAAAGGCCGTCATTCATTCCGTACTGAGCAATCACCAGTGTCGGTTTATATTGAGTCAAAATTCGGGATAAGCGGTTCTTTAAATGAGGCCGGGTAAAACTACCACCCGCATGCCCCGACTCGGATAGTCCCGAAACCGTTTCACTCAACAGTCCCATATTAACGATACTCACACGGGCATACCCTTTTTGCGCACGTATGGCCGACTCCACTTCGACCACCCAGCCACCATGATAGGTATTATCATCTCCTAAAAAGAGAATGCGTGGCTCCGAGCTATCCGCGTAAAGGGCCGGATGTATCCAAATCAGACAGATAAAAAGTAACCATGGCATGGACATCACCATGAACGTTTACAAGCGGGAGAGAAAGTGATTTAAATAAAAGTTATTAACGACCAGCCTAAGTGATTAAATACTTTCTGGCTGATTTGCGGTTTTTCCCTAAAAAGCTAATTAAATAAGACTTTGAGTTCACCTATCCACATCAAGGGCGCCCGCACCCATAACCTCAAAAATGTCGAACTGATCATCCCGCGACATCAGTTGACGGTGATTACGGGCGTGAGCGGGTCGGGCAAATCATCCCTGGCATTTGATACACTTCATGCGGAGGGCTCTCGACAATACTTGGAATCCCTTTCCGCCAAAGCCCGCGGACTTCTCGAATCTGTCAATCGTCCCGACATCGATTTCATCAAAGGCCTCTCCCCTGTCATCGCCATCGCCCAACGTACTCAGGGAAATACCAATCCGCGTTCCACCATCGCGACCCTCACCGAAATCGCTGACCACGCTCGGCCTCTCTGGATTTTAGGCGGTCAACGTTTCTGTTTAAAAGACGGCGCTCCCATTAAACAGCGTTCACTCGACGATACCCTCCGTAGTTTAGAAAAAATTCCCGCCGGCACCAAAGTCATCATCATCGCACCAGTTAATCACGACCGACCTTCCGTGCTTCTTGAAAATTGCGCCGACCTGAGTCGCCGTGGCTTCACCCGTGTCCGCATCAACAAACAAATCATCACGACCGACGAAGCTGAAGGCATGCTCAAAGGTCGCGAAAGTTTAACGCTCGAAGTCGTAGTCGATCGCCTCGTCACGGGTGCCGATCAACGCAGTCGTCTCGCCGATTCACTGGAATTAGCTTTTCGCGAAGGACGGCAAAGAGCCGTCGTTTTAGCTGAGTCCGCCGACCAAACCTGGAAAGAACATCCAGTCTCTCTTAACTTATCCTGTGAAAAATGCGGCGAAGTCTCCGAGCCATTAGAACCGCGTGCCCTTTCGCATAATCATCCCACGGGTGCCTGTCCTGATTGCGGTGGACTGGGTCGACAACTTAAATTCCAAGAAGCTCTGTCGATTCCAAACGAAAAACTTTCCATCGATGACGGCGCCGTAAAACCTTGGAGATGTGCCACGCGTAAAACTTTAATTCGTCGTAATGCGATTACCCGCGCACTTGCTGAACAATTACCTTTCGACCTCAAAAAACCTTGGTCCGAACTTTCTCCAGAAATAAGGAAAGTATTACTACACGGAGACTCCCAAAGAATTTTTCTACTCCCGCCAAAAAAAGGTCGCAAACTGGTTGAATCAAAATGGGAAGGGATGTTCGCCGAACTAGCCGAAGCTTTTCGCACGACCACGGGTGAGTCTCTCCGTCAGCGACTCTTACAATTCCAATCGGGCTCGACCTGCACCACTTGCCACGGACAACGTCTCAACCCTGCCGCCCTCTCCCTCAAACTCGCAGGAAAAAACATCGCGGACTTTTTAGCGCTCACCATTCCCGAAGCTTTAGGTTTCACCCAAAAACTTTCTGAGTTAGATTCCGTTAAAAGTTTGGAAGAAGCCCGACGTGGACTCGAACAGAGACTCACCTTTTTAAACGATGCTGGGCTGACTTACCTCACCCTTAGTCGAGAAATTAATTCGCTCTCAGGCGGTGAAGGTCAACGAGTTCGCCTCGCCACTCAACTGGGGCTGGGGCTGGTGGGCGTCACCTACGTTCTCGATGAACCAAGTATCGGACTTCACCCCGCTGACCATAGCCGACTGATTAAATCACTGCACGGATTGCGCGATCTCGACAACACCTTGGTGGTTGTTGAACACGATCGCGATATGATGCTGGCCGCTGATCACTTAGTAGAAATGGGCCCTGGAGCAGGTATTGACGGGGGTAAAGTCATCTTCGAAGGTACCCCTGATGAGTGTAAAAAACACCCCACCTCACGAACGGGAGCTTATCTCTCGGGCCGTGCTACCTTAGATAAAATTATTCAACGTAAGCCCGTCGGCAAAGAATACATCACGATTAAAAACGCGAAGGAAAATAATTTAAAAAATATAACAGTTAAATTCCCGATTGGAAATATTACCGCGGTGTGCGGTGTTTCGGGTTCAGGAAAAAGTACCCTCGCTATCGATATTTTATCGGCGGTGGCCGCACGAAAAATTAATGGGGCGAAACTGATCCCTGGAGTTCACGGCGGAATTGATGGTCTTGAAAAAATCAATGCCTTCACCGCCGTCGACCAAGAACCAATCGGACGAAGCCCTCGTTCAAATCCTGCGACCTTCACAGGCATTATGGATTTAATGCGCGAACTATGGTCATCACTCCCGTTGGCGAAAGTACGTGGTTACAATGCGGGACGTTTCAGTTTTAATGTTCGCGGCGGACGTTGTGAAACTTGTACTGGTGAAGGATTCGTCGCACTAGACATGCAATTCCTCGGCGAAACTTTTGTGGAGTGTCCCAGTTGTGCCGGTCGCCGATTCAATCGTGAAACGCTCGAAGTGCGCTTCAAAGGTTTAAATATATCCGACGCTCTAAAACTCTCGGTCAAAGAAGCGGTCGAAGTCTTTAAAGCCCAGCCCCGCTTAGCTGAAAAGCTCCGCACCCTCGAAGAAGTCGGTCTCGGCTATTTAAAATTAGGTCAAGCCGCCAACACCCTTTCGGGTGGTGAAGCCCAACGCTTAAAGCTAGCGTCCGAACTCTCCCGTCGAGATCACTCAGGTCGTCTCTACGTACTCGATGAGCCGACGACTGGATTGCACTGGGACGATATCGCCAAACTCTTAAAACTTTTAGGAAGACTGCGCGATGCAGGGGCCACGCTGATTGTTATCGAACATCAATCCGATGTTATTTTAGCGGCAGATTGGGCGATTGAACTGGGGCCCGAGGGAGGCAAGGAAGGCGGACACATTATTTTTGAAGGCCAGCCTGAAGATCTCAAAAAGACCAAAGAGTCACCGACCGGACGGGCCTTAAAAAATTAAAGATACTTTTGGATGATATTCCCGACGATGTTGATTCGGGAAATCTCTTCATCCGAAAACTCGTAAGGTTGCATTTTTCCAATTCCTAAAACACCGACGACTTTGTGGTCAGAGTTGATTAAAGGAATAGCTAAAGCTCCTTGGACATTTGTTTGCTTGGCCGCAGGTTTTGCCACACCGGTCGCATCAATTTGCAAGTTACAAAGTTGCACCACCTCGCGTCGCTCCGCGGCACAGCCCGCAATCCCCTTCCCAAAAGGTATGGTGTGAATCTTATCTAAAACAAAGGGCGGAATGCCTTGATGGGCGGCCAAAACCAATAAACCGGTTTGCGAATCGGTGCGGTGAATGGTTCCCGTGACACACTCAAAATCTTTGAGAACCGCAGATAAAACTTCCGTCCAAGTGACGGGAGGTTTCATCAGATTATTCCATTTTTCAGACTCAGCACTCATTTATAAATTATTTTTAGATAAATATTCTTTTAACCAAATGAGCCCGGAAGACTCATCGGTAAATACGCCATCCAATTGTGCTTCGTTCGCATCATGGAGAATTTTCGTGAACAGACCTGAAGGCTGATGACCCAAGGCGATGAGGTGACGACCCATTAAAATAGATTTAGGAGCCGAGGCTTCCACATGCAGCGCCTGAGAGCGCTCGAGCAACCATGCACCTTGAGGAGATGGCACACCGCGAGAAGCCGGACCGCGGCCCTGACGATCCGCGGAGTCGATTCTAATTAGACGATCAATACGATTCACTTTTTTGGCCAAGCGACGGACCGAGGCATCTCCTGATTTAGTTTTCCATAACTCGAACGGTTGACCGTGCCAGCGCACCAAAGGTAAAATCGATTCCATTAATTTAGTTTCGCGCGTCATTTGTAGCAGAAACTTTTCCGCCAAGGGTACACTTTCAGCCTCATGACCATAGGCATGAATACGCCCGTCTGCTTCTACTTTCGTGGTCACTGCTTTGCCTAAATCGTGCAATAATACAGCGAGACCAACGATGAGGTCTTCATCGCGATCATTGAGTCTTTCAGCTGCAAAAACATCCATACACTCGAGCGTGTGGACCCAGACATCACCTTCGGGGTGCCAGATTGGATCCTGATTAACGCCAATCATGGCGTGTAATTCGGGGAAGAATTTAGTCCAGCCGCAGTCGCGTAAGAAATTTAATCCCAAGGAAGGTTTCACTCCTCGAAGAATTAATTTACTCCACTCTTCAAATAATCTTTCTGGAGGGAGGTCGTACGGATTAAGTGAGGCACAAAGTTTTACGGTTTCCGGAGCGACCGTGAATTGGAGTCGTGCAGCAAATTGCATGGCACGAAGTACACGTAAGGGATCTTCGCTAAATTTAGAAGAAACATGACGCAGTACTTTTGCTTTGATATCAGCTAGGCCATTATACGGGTCGATAATTTCTCCCGTGGCTGGATTCCAGGAAATAGCGTTGATGGTGAAGTCGCGACGTTCGGCGGCGTCTTTCGGGGTCATCGTGGGATCCGCTTGCACTTCAAAATCTTGGTGACGGGCGCCCGTACGATTTTCCCGACGAGGTACCGAGACATCAATCGGCATGTCTTTTAATTTCGTGACACCGAAAGCCGCACCCACGGTGATGATTCCAAATCTTTTGCGCAGGGCATTTTCGATTTCGCGCGTGCCCATGCCAAAGACTTCGATATCTAAATCTTTAATCGGCAGGCCCAATAACGCATCGCGCACGCAACCACCGACAATAAAAGGCGTACCCCCTGCCTTCCGCAAAAGTTCTAAGACTTCGACGGTGTCGGCATGTTCGCCCGTGAAGGCGATGAGATTCGGTCTGACGTCGGGCACAGTGCTATGTTTAAACCTCTCACCTAAATGTGGCGAGTGGTTTTAGTGATTAAAGATTTGTCGTATAGCCCTGCTTAACGAGCCAAGCTTTCGCGGTTTCACGTCGATCACCCTGCAAAACTATTTCACGGGCCTCTAATGCACCGCCCGTGCCTAAGGCCTTTTTTAATTCTTTTAAGAGAGCATCACGAACGCGCATTTCTTGAGATTCAATCCAGAGACCTTTGATGAGGGTGACCTCTTTTCCGCCACGGCCTGCTCGCTCATATTGTAAAATAAGTTTTCCGCGTTTAGGTTTTGCGGGCTCGACTGGTGCAACTGGTTTAGCCGGTGGACCTGGGGGCAGACCCTCCGAGGGCAAAGAATCAAATGGGTTATCGCTCATCAGCCGCGTCCGCAGGTACCGGCGCCAGGTTTACCGCCTTGGAGAGAAATAAGTGCTTTTTCGTAGGATCGACGGCGCAGATAATGGTCGAGGTCGGCTGGCAGACCCGAATCAGGCGAACTAATTTCAGCGTCTAATGCCTTAAGAGCCTGTAAAATATCGTCTTTAGCGGCCTTGGGGGAGGTTAAAGATTCGAGGGCTAAAATGATACGCTTTGTGCGTTCTGGGTCCATTATTTGCAGGTTAGTACTTAATTTAGGATGGGGCAAGCCTAGCAGGTAGTTTTCATTGTGGACAAAAGGCGGGGGGATTCCCTATACCAAACCTTCCTCTGGATGGATAGCTCAGTTGGTTAGAGCGCCTGCTTTACACGCAGGATGTCGTGGGTTCGAGTCCCTCTCCGTCCACCATTTTAATACACACCTATGACTGACGCCAAGAAGAAGCACACCCTCTCCGCCCTCGTTGAAAACAAGTTCGGTGTCTTGGCTCGCGTCGCTGGAATGCTCTCCGGTCGCGGTTTCAATATCGAAACCTTAAACGTCGGTCCTACGCACGACCCTGCTTACTCACGTATCACCGCGACGGTTGTTGCTGATGACGCTGCCTTGGATCGTTGTGTTAAAGCCCTCGATAAACTGATTAACGTTATCTCGGTTATTGATTTTTCTCGCGAAGATGTCGATCACGTCGCGCGTGAACTCATTTTGTGCAAAGTGAAGTGTGATAAAAAAACACGTACTGAAATTTTAGAAATCGCCGGCTTATTCCGCGCGAAAGTGGTCGATGTTTCACATGATTCTCTGGTGATTGAGTTCACCGGTAACGTCACGAAAATCACTGCATTCCTTGATTTAATCCAACCTTTCGGAATTTTAGAAACCGCTCGCACAGGTGCCGTTGCCCTCTCGCGTGGTTCTAAAAAGAAGATCTCTTAATTTTTTCTATCCCTACCATGCCTGCAAAAGTGTACACCGATAAGGACGCCGATCTTGGTTTCCTAAAAAACAAAACCCTCGCCGTGCTTGGCTTTGGCTCACAAGGCCATTCCCACGCGATGAATCTTCGCGATAGCGGACTCAACGTGATTGTCGGTCTCTATAAGGGATCCAAATCCGCTGCTGCTGCGAAGAAAAAAGGCTTCAAAGTCTATGAGACTGCTGAAGCTGTTCGTCGTGCTGACGTCATGCTCGTGGGCATTCCCGACATGAAACAAGCGTCTGTCTGGGAAAAAGATATCGCCCCTAATTTAGGTAAAGGTGGTAAGACTGTTCTCTTCATCCACGGTCTTTCCATTCACTACAAGCTCATCAAGCCTGCGAAGAATGTAGATATCGCGATGGTCGCTCCTAAGGGTCCTGGCCACGTGGTTCGCGCTCAGTACGTCGAAGGTAAAGGCGTTCCTGCGCTCATCGCCGTTGAACAAGATATTTCAGGTAAAGCTTCCAAGACTGCCCTCGCTTGGGCTAAAGGTATTGGTTCAACCCGCGCTGGGGTTATTAAAACCTCTTTCAAAGAAGAAACCGAAACCGACTTATTCGGCGAACAAGCCGTCCTTTGCGGGGGTGCTGCTGAACTCGTTAAAGTGGGCTACGAAACTCTGGTCAATGCAGGTTATCAACCTGAGATGGCTTACTTCGAATGCTTACACGAATTAAAACTCATCGTCGACCTCATGGTTGAATCCGGCATCTCCGGTATGCGCTTCTCGATTTCCGAAACCGCCAAGTATGGTGACATCACCCGCGGACCTCGCGTGATCAACAAAGGATCCCGTAAGGCGATGGAAGAAATTCTCAAAGAAATCCAAAATGGTACCTTCACCAAGCAGTGGGTGAATGAATACAAGGGTGGCTTAAAGAATTACAATAAGCTCCTGAAGCAGGGCGAAAATCATGATATCGAAAAGACCGGACAACGTCTCCGTGCGCTCATGCCTTGGGTTCAAAAGCGCAACATCCGTGGCGCTCAAGCCGAGTATACTACCAAGTAATCTTGGTTAGTTTCCTTCTAAAGGGCCGACGTTGTCGGCCCTTTTTATTTTCCGATATTGTAGACCTTAAAATGTAAATGTTGCAGGGAGTCTAAAAAAGGGTGTTTTAGACATACCCCCATGAGCTCCGACCCCATACACACGGACGGCTTTTTGGCTCGTTTAATGCGAGACCAATTAAAGCTGTCGATTACCTGTGCCCTATTTTTCGTCACCGCGTTAATCGCCCTTCCCCTCCTAAATTATTTTCAACCTGAGTGGATGGCGCAACGTGTGGCCGGATTCACACTCACTTGGCTTATTCTCGGAGTACTCTTCTTTCCCTTCGTTTGGATCATCTCCTTCTGCTTCATCAAAAAATCTATCGCTTTAGAAAATGCTGAAGCCGCGGCTGCGAAGGACAGCCAAAAGAAATAAGTCATGATCCTCGCCGAAGTTTCCCAAGTAGATCCGTGGATTGCCGTCTGCTCGCTCATCACCGTCGCCATCACCGTCGGTATGGGTTTTTGGTCCGCCGGTAAATCCAAGAACGCGGGCGACTTCTTTGTCGCCGGTCGCTCCGTCTCCGTCGGTTGGAATGCCTCAGCCATCTCAGGCGAATACCTTTCCGCCGCTTCCTTCATGGGCGTAGCGGGCATGGTCATGGCCACGGGCTATGATGCGCTGTGGTACCCGGTTTGTTACGCCTGCGGTTACTTATTTTTATTATTATTTATCGCGGGTCCGCTTCGTCGCTTCGGTGCTTACACCATTCCTGACTTCGCTGAAGGCCGCTACGACTCTCCCGTCTTCCGAAAAATCGCGGTCTGCTTCGTTCTCTTCATTGGTTTCTTTTACACGATGCCCCAGATGAAAGGCGCGGGGACGACGTTGTCTTATATTTTCCCAGATCTTCCTTACTGGGTCGGTGTCGCGGTCGTCGGTGCAGTCATCACACTCAACGTTTCACTCGGTGGCATGAAAGGAATCACGTTAGTCCAAGCCTTCCAATATTGGCTCAAGGTTTTCGCCATCACTCTGCCAATATTTATTTTAGCCTCAGTCGTCGGACATTACGAACATCACCTTGATGCTAATAAAACTGCTTTTGAATCGGTCGCGCCCAATGCTTCGCAGGTAGAACGAAAAGTTTTGCCAGCGAAAGCGCCGAAAGACGAACAGTGGATCGCGCCGTTTGGCAAACTCACCACTAAAGCTGTCGATGCATCGATTGCGGCAGCTCCCACACCTGAAGCCAAGGCCACCATCGAAGCGAACAAGAAACCTTACTCACTTCTCTACACGTATTCGTTAATCATCGCCTTGGTATGTGGTACCGCGGGTCTCCCACACATCTTAGTTCGCTTCTATACTAACCCCGATGGCGTGGCGGCAAAACGCACCACCATGTGGGTCATGATTCTGATCGGGGTATTCTACGTTTTTCCACCTGTTTACGGGGTGATTGGACGTTCACTGACGCCTGAACTTTATGACGCGGTCGGTGCTAAAGGTACGGATAAAGTAGTGCTCGAATTACCTACCCTGCTTGCCGGAAAAAATTATCCACTTCTCGGATCGATTCTTTCAGGTATTACCTGTGCTGGCGCCTTCGCGGCATTCATGTCTACTTTCTCCGGACTACTCGTGTCGATGACCAGTGCATTGGCTCACGATGTTTACGGAAGAATGTTAAAACCAAGTTCCACGCCTGAGCAACGCCTCACCGCTTTTAAATGGGCTGCGGTTATTATTGGTGCCGTAGCCATCGGACTCGGTACACAAGTCGAAGCTCTTGAAATTAATTTCATGGTCGGACAAGCTTTCGCCATCGCTGCAGCCAGTTACTTCCCACTTTTATTTATGAGTGTGTGGTGGCGCGGTATGACGATGAAAGGCGCAGCCACTGGAATGTTAGTCGGCGGACTCTCCGCTCTCGTTGCAATTTCCCTCACTTCGATTTCCGATGTCGCCAACGCTGCCGCCAAGAAATTACCCGAAGCCGAACGTGCAGCGTATTGGGCTGATCATTTAATTTCTAAATCGATTGCCGATTATTGGGTCGCTCACCCCCTCGTCCGTATTCTTTGCGAACAACCCGCTATCTGGGCCGTGCCTCTTTCGATTACACTCATGATTGTAGTTTCGAAATTAACCGCACGTCAGATTCCGGGCGACATTCGTATGAAAATGCTTGTTCTACACGCCCCCGAAGCACTGGGACTTAAACAAGAGTACATTAAAGAACAAGAAGGCATGGGCCATTAATTGGCTCAGTAAAGTCGCTTAAGTCGCTTAAAAGTGGTCGGGAATTGAAGTTGAAACTTGGAAGTCTCAACCAGAGGGGCTTGGATAGTTGTGTGGACAAACAAACAGAAGAAGAAATTCCTGGCCATCGCCTCATCCAATTGTTCGCGATTTTCATGGCTGTGGTAGCCTTGGTCTCTTCCATCATGATGACTTATAAAGGCGGTCGCGTTTACTTAGGAATCGCAAGCGATCCTTTCGGACGTGATTTAATCGTCGGTACCCTGATTGGCATTCCTACCGCTCTCGCGGGCGCCATCTGTGCCTACATGGCACTCTACGGACGCGGTTGGAATTTTTTCCGAGTAACGAGCATCGTTCTGATAGCCTCCAATTTACTCGTGCCCTTGAGTTGGGTTGTCATGTTATTAATTAAAGCTGCTTAATCAACAATGCCCTCGCCTCTTATCATTGTCACTCGAGGTAGTCCACTAGCCCTTCAACAAGCTAGGGATGCGGCACAACATTTAGAAAAATCTTTACAGATAAAAACGGAAATTAAAATCTTAACCACGACGGGCGATCAACAAGCGGCCTGGTCATTAGAAAAACAAGGAGGCAAAGGTCTTTTTACCGCTGAATTAGAACAGGCCCTCCAAAAGGGTGAAGCCGACGTGGCGATTCATAGTGCGAAAGATCTGCCTACTGAAATGCCGGCGGGTCTGACGATTGCGGCCTGCTTACCTCGTCGCGATCCACGCGATGTGCTCGTTCGCCAAACACAAATTCAATCACCGCACAAAATCGCAACGGGCAGTCCGCGCCGTCGCGCCCAAGGTGCTCATATTTTTCCCCAAGCCACTTGGACAGAACTACGTGGCAATGTGGACACCCGACTTAAGAAAATCGTCCAAGGTGAAGCCGAAGCTACTTACTTAGCTGCCGCCGGACTCAGCCGTCTCGGTATAGAAAGTTGGGACGGTTTAGTTTTTGAACCTGTAGAGATTGCTAAAATGGTACCAGCAGCCGGACAAGGTGCGGTGGCGATTCAATGTCGCACCACCGATGCTGCACGCTACCAAACCGTAGGTTGCGCCACTACGAGTTTTTCCGTCGCCATTGAGCGACTCTTCCTCAGCAAACTCGGAGAAGGCTGTCACACCGCCTTTGCTTGTTATCATCATGCCGATAAAATCTACCTCTATAGGAACGATTTCGGATATCGCGCCTATCCTTTCATTGCATCGGATTTGACGATGGCTTCATCACAAGCAGATTTAATCTTAGCTCAATTACTGAACCGTTAATCATGTCTAAACTCCCTTTAAGAGATCGTCACATCGTCCTAACACGCCCCGAAGGACGCGGTGCGGACTGGAAAGAATTATTAATGGAATCAGGCGCCTCGGTCGCTGAACTTCCTTTGATTGAAATTTCTTTCGAACCCGATGCCATGGTTTTAACGGAAGTCTTAGATGGTATGGGTGAATATGATTGGCTTGTTTTTACCAGTCCCAATGGCGTCCGCGGTTTTTTTAATCGCTTCTTCGAACGCTTCGCGGATATCCGCTCCATCGGAGGAGTAAAAATTGCCTGCGTCGGACCCGCTACAGAAAAAGCAGTGAGAGCTTTGCATTTAGAACCCGACATCACCTCAACACAGGCCGATGGGCTTTCTTTAGGCAAAAAGATGATGGATTCGCATGATATGGAAAATCAGAAAATTTTAATGGCGACGGGAAATTTAAGTTCACCCGAACTCGCTTCGCTCCTACTCGACCAGGCGATGGCGATTGTCGATGTACTCAAAGTGTATGCGACCGAAGAAAGACCCGTCACCGAGTCGCCTGAAGCCGCAGAGTTTCGCCGTCGCGGTGCCGACATCATTGTTTTCGCCAGCCCTTCAGCCGTAGAGTCCTTTATTCACCAAGCCGCCTCACTGCGTCCGGAGTCAGGAGCTAAACAACCCAAAGCAGTTGCCATCGGACCCACCACAGCCGACGCAATGAAGCGTTCGGGTATTCCTCTGGCCGCGGTGGCGAGTGCACCTACCGCCGAAGCGATTCGCGATGCGGTCATTTCCGCACTTCGAGAATGATGGGTTTCACTAAAATAAAAGTATGTGGCATCATGTATGCTGCAGATGTCGCTACCGTGAATCATTTTGGGGCAGACTATATTGGCGTCAATTGTTGGGCGGGGTCACCACGCTTTGTTCATCCGGCTTTACGTAAAAATCTTTTGCGCGAAATCAAACCCGAGCAACGCATCGCGGTTACGGTCAATCCCACCCTCAGCGAAACGCAGCAACTTATGGATGAAGGTTTCGCCGCGGTACAAATCCATTTTGATCCCAGCACTAAAGCGTGTGACGTGCAGGCTATCTCCCAAAAAATAGGCTCAGAAAATATTTGGTTAGCGCCGAAAGTTCCTGATGGAATGGATTGGCCTGAAGAAATTATTTCTTTAGCAAAAACTTTTTTACATGATGCTCACGCTGCGGATGCGTTTGGTGGCACGGGAAAACAAGGCGATTGGAAGCGCTTTAAAAAACTTAAAAACTTACACCAAAATAAGATCTGGGTATTAGCAGGCGGACTGGGGCCTAAAAATATTCTCGAGGCATTGGGGTCAAATGCTGACATTTTAGACCTTAATAGTGGGGTTGAAATCAGCCCTGGGTTAAAATCTGCTGAAAAATTAGCGGAAATTTGTTCCCTCTTGCTCAATAATAAGCAATCGTAGTCCTGAATTCCGCAGTGCCCGACTTGGCACAGGGTGTGCATAAGTGGACTTGCTCAACCGAAAACCAAACTTAACCTACTACACATAAAACTATGAAACTCGTTACCGCTATTATCAAACCCTTCAAACTCGAAGAAGTGAAGGACGCTCTCGCCGAAATCGGCATCGAGGGTATGACCGTTACCGAAGTCAAAGGCTTCGGCCGTCAAAAAGGACACACGGAAATTTACCGTGGTTCTGAGTACACGGTTGATTTCTTGCCTAAGGTAAAAATCGAAGCTGCCGTCTCCGACGAGCAGGTCGAGAAAGCCGTAGCCACCATCTCGAAAGCCGCTCACACCGGTAAGATTGGTGACGGTAAGATTTTTATCACCTCCCTCACTGATGTTATCCGCATCCGTACGGGCGAGCGTGGTAATTCAGCAATCTAATCGACTGCGACATTACCTCCAAAAGGGCGACTTCGGTCGCCCTTTTTTGTTTCTGCATGAAATCGCTACGAGCTATGCCTTGCACTGACGCACCCTCCCCGACTAAATAGATTTCATGTCCACCCCTGCATTCAAGCAGCGCATACTCCTCTTGGTCGCTCTCTGTATCGGTCTTTTGGGATGTGGTGAAAAAGAAACAACCGTAGCCCAAAAAGCCCGCGAAGGCGTTTTGTTGATTAATAATTCCGCCGAGCCCTCGGCACTCGATCCACAGGAAATCACGGGCATGCTAGAATCACGCATCGCCTACTCTCTTTTTGAAGGGTTAGTGAATTTTGACCCCAAGGACTCGCACACCATTCCCGGTGTAGCCGAAAGTTGGTCTTGCTCCGCTGATGGCAAGGTTTGGACATTCAAATTGAGAAACAATGCCCGCTGGTCCAACGGCGACCCTGTTGTAGCCGCCGATTTCCTTTTTAGTTTTCAACGAATTCTCATGCCGACCTTTGGAGCAGAATATGCCTCCATGCTTCACTGCGTTAAGGGTGCCAAAGATTATACGATTGGAAAAATTCAGGACTTCAAAGAAGTCGGATTTAAATCACCTGATCCGCATACGCTCATTGTCGAATTAGAAAATCCTGTCCCCTACTTCCTCCAACTAGTCTGTCACAATAGTTGGCTGCCGGTTCATCCTCCCACGATTTTAAAATTTGGAAAAATTGACGAGATGCACACACCGTGGACGCGACCCGGTAGCCTCGTTGGCAACGGCGCATTCAAATTAGATAGCTGGGAAGTCGCTCGCCAAATCGTGGTTAAGAAAAACCCGTATTACTGGGATGCAGCCCAAGTCTCGCTTAATGCCGTTGAGTTCAAAGCAATCTCGGATCTATTCGCGGAAGAACGTGCGTATCAAGGCGGCGAATTGCATATCACGGGCTCAGTTCCTCCTTACAAAATTGTACAACTCGTCGCCGACAAAGCACCGCATTTACGTCTCGATGCCTTTCTGTCGGTTTCATTCATCCGCATTAACACGGTGGTAAAAAATAATGAGGCTGTGCAAAAAGCACTTTCTGATACCAGAGTGCGACGCGCCTTGGGCATGGTTATTAATCGTCAGCAAATTGCCGATCGGGTTTTAAGATCGGGCGAATCACCCGCCTACTACTACACCCCCACCGGAACCGGCGGATTTACTTCGCCTGCCCAGTGGAAAGAAGACCTTGCCGAAGCCAAAAAACTGATGGCCGACGCAGGTTATCCCGATGGTAAAAATTTTCCAAAATTAGAATACTTATTTAACACGTCAGAAACTTCCCTGCTCGCCGCGCAAGCCTACCAAGAAATGTGGCGTCAAAGTTTGGGTATCGAGGTGGAATTAAAAAATCTGGATTGGAAAGTTTATCTCAGCTCACTGCACTCAGGTGATTATCAGCTCGCCCGCTCCGCCTGGAGTGGTGACTACAACGACCCCAATACATTCCTCGAAATGTTTATTAGTGGTAATGAATTAAATCAGACTGGCTGGAGTGATTCCCTCTACGATGACTTCATTAAGTCGGCCGCGGTGGAACAAAGTCCCGCCAAACGTCTTGAATTATTCGGCAAAGCAGAGGCTCGCTTAATCGAGTGCGCGCCGATTATTCCCGTCGTTTTTAATAAAAATAAGTTTTTAATTCGTCCCGAAGTTCAAGGCTGGTATCCGACTTTACTCGGCGAACACCCCCTGAAATGGGTCAAACTAGTCCCTCTTGAAAAATGAAATTGATTAGAAAGTTTATCGGGGGACAAGAAAAGCCTCCCGCCCGGTCGGACCTTAAGAAAATATTTATGAGCGCTCTGGCGGTCGGACTCATCATCGCTGGCTTAACTTATGTTGATCGAGAAATTGGAACCTTAGTTCTGCTGGGAACTTTTGGTGCCACTACTTTTATTGTTTTCGCTTATCCCGATTCCCCTTTTGCCCAACCCCGCAATGTCCTGGGTGCTCATATCATTGGAGCGAGCATGGGGTTATTATGTTTAAAGTTTATTGGACCGCAGTGGTGGAGTCTGGGTATCGCCGTAGGATTAACCGTGCTGTTCATGAAACTCCTTCGAGTTGTCCATCCTCCTGCTACCTCTAATTCTATCGTCGTCTTTTTAACTAACCCTACTTGGTTTTTTCTGGTCTGCCCCACAACTGCAGGTGCACTCATCATACTAATTTTAGCTTTATTTTATCACAATATGTCTCGTGAAAGTAATTGGCCCACCTATTGGTAAATTTATGAATCCTGAAAAAAACATTCAAGAACTCGGACTCACCCTGCCCCAGCCACCTGCCGCTGCCGGTTCCTATGTTCCCGCCGTCCGGACGGGCAACTTGCTTTACTTGGCGGGAACGTTGCCGATGCGTGATGGAAAAATTGTGTACGCGGGTAAAGTCGGCCAAGAAATCAATTTAGTGCAAGCGGCGGAAGCGGCCCAACTTTGCACCCTCAATGCCCTCGCCAATGCCAAAGCTGCTCTCGGATCGCTCGAGGCGGTTGTCCGCGTGGTCATGGTTAATGGCTTCGTCAATGGCATCGACGGCTTTAGCGACAGCCCCAAAGTACTCAACGGTGCCTCGGAGTTCTTATTAAAAGTATTTGGCGACGCCGGCAAACACGCGCGCGCTGCGGTTTCTGTGAACGGCCTGCCTCTCGGCGCGGCCGTGGAAGTACAGATTATTTTAGAAGTTCGCTAAATTAAAAATCGCTTAGCGTAATGCTGGTTAAATCGATCTGGAAAGACTTCTTCCCCGGAGGACTTCCACAATTGCCGATTTGCGCAACTGCTTGTTTAACCAGCGTAGCGATTTGTGAATTTTTAGGCTTATTAATCCAACTTGAGAAATTTACATTCCCGGCTGCATCGACTTTCAAAACAACGCCGCAATTACCGGAACCTAAATCGACCTCAGCAGAAGCGAGACTGGTTAGGGCTGATTGAAAGCGGGTCTTAACTTCGCCTGCATAAATTTGAAGTTCACTCGCACTACCGCCCTCGCCTCCGTTATCGCCTTTACCGTAGTTCCGTCCGGCTTTAACCGACACTCCACTAATTCCCGCTACCTTTGTGGAGGTACCTTTTCCGTCTTTGGCATTATTAAAATCACTCAAAGTTGTTTTCGAAGTACTTTTACTGGTGGCTTTTTTCGAGGTCTGAGAACGACTCGACTCAGTTTTAGCGGCGGACTCTTCGGTGTTTTTATCAAAATCAAATTTTTTCATTTTTACCATCGAGACGCCTTTTTTCGTTCCCGTTTCTTGTCCTTGAGCTACGCCATCGGCTTTGCCAACCTCGCCTGGGCGACGTCCAGGAATGCCATTTAAATCAACCAAGAGAGGATCCACGGGTTCGAACGACTTTCCTGATTGTCGGGCGGCGTACCACGACGCACCCACCAGCACCGCGATAATACCAACGTGAACGGCAATTGAACCAATGACTCCTTTTCTCTCACTTGCCATCGTTAGCGAATTTCTGTGTCTAAACCTACTTTGGTTAGACCTTTGGCCTTCGCCAAGGACATGACATCAATAATTTTTTGGTAAGGCAAAGTAGCATCGCCACGAATACGAACGATGGGCTGCACGGAGTCCGCCATCCCAGCAATCAAAGCAAATTCACTCTCCAATTGTGACTTGGTTAAAGAATTTCCGCCCATCGTATATAATCCATCGCGACCAATAGACACGAAACGATACTGCTGTTTTGATTCCGCTGGTTTACCGGAACCTTTTTCTGCTTTGGGTAAATTAACCGCCGTCGTTTGTTCCAAAACGGGCGTCGAAATCATAAAAATAATCAGCAAACAGAAACACAAATCCAGCATCGGTGTGACGTTTAACTCGTTCATCACATGCAACGGACGGAGCTTGGAAAAAGAACGGGCCATGAACTATTGCGCATCCTCCCAACCAGGAAGTGCCGTTGACTGGCTCGGTGAGTCGACAGGGATAACGGGTGTAGCTACAGGCGTGCTCGCTACTGGACCCTGAGCCGCTTGAGCTGCTCGACGCAAGGCTTCGCGTTCTTGTAGTTGTTCGAAATTAGCACGCGCTTCACCTTCGAGTTCTAGCTCAATACGGTCCGCCAAAGTACTCGCAAAGTTTTCTAACTCGGTGGACATAATTTTTACCTGCGTTAATAAATAATTATATCCAAATGTTGCAGGGATAGCGACCAATAGACCGAGCGTAGTTGTAACGAGCGCTCCACAAACACCCGGTGCTAATTGTGAAATACTCGCTTTTTCCGTAAGCGCACCGAACGTCACCATCACACCCCAAACAGTTCCGAGCAGACCGAGGAATGGACCACCCGAAACGAGCGAACTCAGCAGAACCATTTTATCTTCGTACTTCACCATCGTACGCGACACACCACGCTGCAGTGCGTTTTCTACGTGACCCATGCACAGGCGAACATCGGATTGTTTTACCAAACGACCCTTGTGTCTTTGTACGGCAGAAATCGCTTCCGCTACTAAATATTCATAAGGTGAAAGATTAGTGCCTCCGGGAAAATTCAGAGCGACAACAGAACTTTGGTCGCGTAGTCGACGATCAAAACCGTGATTGCGTCGGCGAAGTTCTTGCACATCGGACCATTTTTGAATCATCGCACCCCAACCAATAAAAGAACAGATTACGAGAACGCCTGCCACCGCGAGGCCAGCGCTATCCATTTGTTTGAAATACCAGATCGCGCCTTTTTCAGTGTCGGCGAGTATCGCAGGAAGAAAGGTTAAATACATCGTAGACTAGGCAATACGGACTTGGCTTGGCTTCAACCGAAAAGAAAGCCTCTGGCTTGTATTAGAATCAAATAGTTCTATAATCTTAACCATGGAAGCAGTCTCTCCACTTTGCACCCAATGCAAAAAACCCTCCACGCTTTTCATTACTTTAGTGGCGGGCGGAAAGGCTATGACTTACACCTGCTGTGCCCACTGCCCCAGTACCATGACCTCCCCGTTGGCAGGTGGCCTACCCTCTCAGATTTTAGGTATTAAGCTCGATATACCTATGCCCAAAATCGAGGGATCCTGCCCTTCCTGTGGCTTCCGTTGGGCGGATTTCGAGCGCACCCACCGTATCGGCTGCCCTCAATGCTACGAGGCCCACACGCAGGAACTTCTGCCTACGCTTGCACGAATTCAGCCAGGGATCTCGCATTCGGGTCGCCGTCCGCAACCTTCTGAAACCGATTTAAAAAATCGCCTGCAAAAAGCGAAAACCGAACTCGCGGAGGCGATAAAAAATGAAGATTTTGAAACGGCAGCGGCTTTAAGAGATCAGATTGCTGAACTGGATACGAAGGTTTCAGTGAAATAATCTTTGCCTTCCGCATTGCCCGTAAGCCAAGTATTAGCACTCTCGGCTCATGATTTCAGCTCCCACGATTCTGGTTACCAATGATGACGGCATCGGCGCTGCTTTTTTTCAAAACCTCGTTCGCTCCTGCGTTAAACAAGGCTTTCACGTTTGGGTAGCGGCACCCTCCGGAGAAAGAAGCTGGATCGGTCGCGCCTTCAGTCGCCACCGTGAAGTCACCGTTTCATCCTACCCCAATTGCGGACACGAAGCTTGGTCGATTGATGGAACCCCTTCGGATTGCGTGAATATCGCCTTGGGGAATCTCTTTAAAAAGAAACCCGATGTGGTACTTTCGGGCATGAATATTGGGTTCAATGCCACCATGCCCTTGTGTCTAAGTTCGGGCACTCTTGCGGGTGCCACCGAAGGAAGTGCTTGGGGACTGCCCGCCGTAGCTTGTTCATTCGACTTAGATAAAAGTGTCTTCGAAATCGTTCATCGCAACCCGAGCGTTTGCCCCAGCAGCATACAGCCTCATCTCGATGCGGCCTGCGATCACGCCGCCGCGTTTGCTAAAAGCTTAGTGGGCAAACCAGTCACTGGATTGCACGTTCATAGTTTAAATTATCCGAGCAAAGTAACTGCGGAAACGAAAGTTAAGAAAACCATTCCGGCGATTGTTCGACATAACTCACTTTTTAAACCCTCAGCCTTCGGCTACAGTTTTGCCTGGAGCGACGGCGAAGTCATTAGCGCAGGAAAAGACACCGATTTAGCAGCCATTGAAGAAGGCCTTATCAGTCACACTATTTTTGATTTCGGCCAAGTCAGCCGACTGTAAAAATCAGTGAGCGTCGTCGGCGTGACCTTGATTTTCACCCTTGAAAAACAGGGGTAAAATCAAAACTAAACCGATGATTCCAGCGGGCGCCCAGGTCTTGGTCAGTGCGTGATGCGTCAAGAACGGCTCAAAGGCGACAAAGGTAGCGTAGGCGGCTCCACCTGCGATGGCGATGAATCCTAATAGTGCCGAGGCAGCAGCATCGTAGGCACGACGTAAAAGAGCGATGGATAGAAAACCGGTAAAGAAGATTGCGGATAAAATAAGGAGGAAGATTCCAAAAGGTGCCCATCCTTCAACGGCGTGATGATGAATTTTTTCAGCATCTTTTTTGGCAGCTTCGAGGCCCTTAGCACGTGCTTCAGCAGTCGCTACTTTTTCGTCGAAAACTTTTCCTTTAGCTGCGGATTTTAATTTTGAAAATGTTTCATCCTGAACTTTTTGGGCAATCGCTTGCTCCGCTTCATGAGCCCCTGAAGCTGGCAAGGTATTCGTCATAAAACCAAAACTTAACCAAGAAATTGCGGAAAATACGACGCTCAGAAAAACAAGGTTAAGGATCAGCCCAACACGGCTAAGAGGTTTGGTTAAATCGAGCGAGAAGGTCATGGGAATATCGCAAGAAGTAGGGGTAAAACGTTTTTCTTCAATTCCAAACTTGGAAAGACGCCCATTAACGTCTCAGTTATTCTCAGCATGTCCGCCCCCCTTCCCGAAACCGTATTATTCGACCTCGATGGCACCTTAGTGGATAACTTTGAAGGCATCCATCAGTGTTATAACGACGTTATGAAATTGATGGGCTTACCGGGTGTAAGCTATGAGGAGATTCGTCGTGCGGTCGGAGGCTCGGTGAATGTTACCGTATTAAAATTAGCCGGTGAGGAAAATGCAGCAGTCGCCACCAGACTTTTCCGTGAGCATTTTCCATCGGTCATGATGCAGGGATTAAAAACCTATGCGGGCTGCCAAGAAATTCTCGAAGGGCTTAAGGCCCGCGGCGTGCGTACGGCCGTTTACACTAACAAGGATGACACTAACTCTAAAAAAATAATCAGTTATCTAAAAATCAATCACCTCGTCGACGGCGTCTTCGGCACCAATGTCCACCCTTGGCGCAAACCGCAGCCAGAGTTCACCCATTTCGTCACGAGCACACTCGGAGCCAAACCACAAAGTACAGTCATGGTGGGCGATTCACCTTTTGATATCGAAACCGCAAGAAACGGCAAATTGGCGGCCATCCATTGCGTGGCAACGGGTAGTCATACCGTGGAGGAGCTGGTACCGTATGGACCGGACACTGTGCATATCGACCTACCGACGTTACAAAAATCCATCTTCGGATTTTAAGGTTTTGTTTCGCCCATGAGACCGAGCAGTGATTGGCTTTAACCATGTCGCCCCCGCGTCAAGAATCTCGCGGACCTGAAATAACGCTTTCAGGTGTGGTCGAACGTATCTTGTGGTTAGATGAAGATACCTTTTTTACGATTGCGGAATTAAGTCCAGAAACGGGTGATAAAATTACCATTCTCGGAAATCTCTCCGGAGTGCAATGCGGCGAGACGGTTGAATTGATCGGATTCTGGGAGCGCCACCACCAACACGGCGCCCAACTTCGTGTAAAATCTTTTACTTCACGCCTCCCCTCCTCCGTTCACGGCATCCGTAAATATTTAGGCAGTGGCTTAGTCAAAGGAGTCGGCAAAACTTACGCCGAAAAAATCGTCGCAAAATTTGGCGTACGCACTTTCGATATTATTTCGAATCAGTCAGCGCGGCTTCGCGAAGTTGAAGGCATCGGACCCGGACGAGCGAAATCCATCAAAGCAGCCTGGGAAGAACAAAAGGCTTTGCGAGAAGTGATGGTATTTCTTCAAACCTACGGCGTGACCAACGCACTCTGCCTACGTATTGTTAAGGCTTACGGTAACGATGCGAAAAAGATATTAATGAATGAGCCGTATCGGGTTTGTCGTGAAGTTGAAGGCGTGGGATTTAAAACGGCTGATAAAATTGCTCGAAATCTTGGACTGCCCACCGCTGGCCCGCAGCGAGTGGATGCAGGTATTATGCATACTTTAGAGGAACTGGAGGGCGAAGGTCATAGCGCCTTCCCCGAAGTAGGTCTTTTAGAAAAAGCTACAGCCCTCTTGGAGGTCGACTACTCCATCGTGCAAGATCGGTTAAAAGTTCTGATTAAAGAAAATTCCGTCTGCTTACTAGAGACGAATGGCGTTCGACTCATCCAACTTCGCGCCCAAGAAAATGCCGAGCGTTCCATCACTGCTTCGCTTCGTCGATTAACTAATACTCCAAGTAATCTTCCACCCATCATTGCCGATAAAGCTGTCGCGTGGGCGCAAGATCGCGCGGGTTTTACTTTTTCGGAAGCCCAAGGTCAGGCCGTCATGATGGCCTTAAAAAATAAAGTCAGTATTCTAACGGGCGGACCGGGTACCGGTAAAACAACCATTCTCAAAGCCTTGTGCGATATCTTGGTAGCGAAACGTGTTAAGATTCTACTGGGCGCACCCACCGGTCGTGCGGCCAAGCGGATGCATGAATCAACACGCGTTGCAGCTTCCACCATTCACCGCTTATTAAAATTCGATCCGAGTGCTGGCGGGTTTACCGCCAATACAGATAATCCACTCAGCGTAGATTTTATCATCATCGATGAATCGAGTATGTTGGATACGAAACTCGCGGCGGCCTTACTACGGGCGATTCCTGGAACAGCGCACTTACTTCTAGTCGGCGATGTTAATCAATTACCGTCGGTCGGTGCGGGAAATGTTTTAAGCGATATCATCCAATCCAACATCGCGGCGGTAACTCGACTAGATAGCGTATTTCGACAGGGTGCGCGCTCGGGCATCGTCACGATTGCTCACGGGATTTTACATTCTGATGCACATCCACCCCACCCGGTTGAAGAATTTGATAAATTAGACTTCACCCAGGACATCCACTTCCTACGCGTCGATGATCCTGAAAAATGCGTACAAAAAGTCACCCAACTCTGCTGCGAAATCTTACCAAATAAATTAAGACTAGATCCACTGCGTGACATTCAAGTGCTCGCCCCGATGCATAAAGGTACGGGTGGTATTCAAGCATTCAATCAAGCCCTCCAAGAAAAATTACGCGGTCCCCACGCTCAGGCGGGTCGAATCACCACGGGCGATAAAGTCATTCAGACCCGAAATAATTATGATAAATTAATTTTTAACGGCGACTTTGGGGTCGTGCTCGAGATTCAGCCCGAAACTGGAAATATGCTGATTGATTTTGATGGCACCCGCGTGGAGTTCGAACGCAGTGAACAATCCGACCTGCAATTAGCCTACGCGGTGAGTATCCATAAATCGCAGGGTTCTGAATTCCCTGCCGTCGTCATCCCCTTACTCCGTCAACACAGTATCATGCTGGCCCGAAATTTAATTTACACCGCCATCACGCGCGGTCGTAAACAGGTTATATTAGTAGGCGATCCGACAGCCTATGCGATGGCGGTAAGAAACATTTCAGACTCGGGTCGAATCACAGGACTACTCCCTCGGCTCAAAGAGGTAGTTTAGATTTTTGCGCGCAGTGTCCCACGCGTTACACCTAACTGATTTAAAACTTTTAAATCATTCCACAGTTCGGTACCGGTAATCTTTCCGTCGAGTAATGATTGATATTTTTCAAGCGTCTGCGTGACGGTGGTAGCATTTTCATCAACAAATTCGATACGGAATCGTTTTACCCCGAGAGCTAATAAATCGCCCATGTATTCAGCCCCCGTTTGTGCCCTCGAATTATATAGCGTGTTACGGCAGCCAGCGTCGGCTTTCAAAATATGTTCGGCGCCCACGCGATCGCGCAACTTCACTCGATGCTTATCGCAGGGACGACCACAATCGCGGTAGTCTTTACCTTTCGACATAAAAGCACAAAAAACGCAGTGCTCCATGTGGAACATCGGCATGTGTTGGTGTAGGGTAACTTCAAACCACTCAGCAGGAGCCGATTTAATGAGGGCCGTTAACTGATTTATATCTAAGTCGTACGAGGCGGTGACTCCTTCAAGTCCATGGTGACTCACCAACCATTCAGCGGTCAGTCCATTGGCGATATTTAGTGAAAAATCTCCGCGGCGACGATGTCCGGCAAAGGCTTTTAAATTATCATGATTACGCACCAAGTAGCCATCAGCATTGGAGGATAAAACTATTTCAGTAAGGCGATCCTCACCCTCTTTATGGATGCGTGGACCCATGGCCCAGAACTCGCATTTCTTTCCCGTTTCGTTTTCGAACTCGCGCACACGGGCGACCGCAGCACGGAATTTTTTCGGATCTTCAAATTCGGCGTAAATCACACGTGCGCCCCATTGCAAAGCTGGCTCAAGTTGCTCGGGCTCACGAATGACGGTAATAATTTCAGGGCGAGTAGTCGATTTCTCGGTGCCTTTTTCTACGGTATAAGCTTCTTCACTAAACGAATTTAATTTCCATTTAGGACTTTGTTCGCGGAGTTCCGTTAAGCGTTCGATTAAATCGCGGCGGATGCGATTAATTTCACTCATCGGTACAATCAACGAGCCCTCTAAGTCTAATTTTAATTCCGTAAGTTCTAAACCGGTCTCACCTAATCGACCCAGTTGCTCCTGCAATAATTCCTGAGCTAAAGGACGCTTCTCTGCGGCGACGCAAGGCATCGTCGAATCCGCCGAAACCACGTGACCTTCACCATCATTAAGCTCAATGCGCAACGGGTGATTCAATCGACCAATGACTTTGGCGGAAATGGGTCGACGAAAGTTAGGACGCTCACGGTCCCAGGAATCGTGCAATCGTTTATCGAGTTCTTGATCTTTAGTTTTCCACAGTAGCGCACCCGGGGCGACTTGTGACCAGTCGACATCTTCGCGTCCGAATCTCACAAAAGTTAAGTCACCTCGTGCGGGTTCCAGACCATGCACGAAACCACCCTGTTCGCGTTCCGCTGGTTTTCCTTGGTCGAAAACCACACCATCACCCGGTTTCAGGGGTCCTTGTAATTTTAAAGTAACTCCATTCGTCGACACATCAACCACTTGTCCCAAATACGCTCCCCGTTTTTTTCCAAATCGTGCGTGGACTAAATTCTGATTATCAATTCCGCGAAGCCAGCCGCTATAAAGTCCGCGCGAGAAAGTCATCTGCATCGCATACTCTTCTTCGGTATTAATGCGATGAGCAGCTTGGTCAGCATTTTGTCCCGTTTGTAGGGCTGCCCAAGCGGCGTCGACCGCGCGACGGTACGCGCGCGTAATCGCTGCGACGTATTCGGGTGATTTGAGACGTCCTTCAATTTTTAAAGATTTTATTCCCGCACGAATTAAATCAGGAACTACTTCGATTCCCGCAAGATCTTGAGGTGACAGTAAATAAGCGCGATCGCCCAAGTCTTTGACCACACCATCCACGACTAGTTCGTAGGGCATACGACAAGCTTGCGCACATTCACCGCGATTCGCTGAACGACCGCCGAGCGATTCACTCGTGAGACATTGACCCGAATACGCTACGCAAAGTGCACCATGCACAAAGACTTCTAAATCGAGCGACGTATTTTTGACCGATAATTCCGTCTGCATTTTTTGCATTTCAGGAATCGAAACCTCGCGACCCAAAACGGCGAGGGATGCACCTAAGTCTTTAGCGAATTGCGCACCTTCCGCACTCGTCACCGTCATCTGGGTCGAAGCGTGGATAGGAAAGTCAGGTGATATTTTTCTGATCAAACGACAAATGCCGGCGTCCTGCACAATCGCGGCATCTACCCCTGAAGCGATGATCGTGCGAAGCATACGGGAGGCTTCGGCGAGTTCATCAGGAAAAATAAGGGTATTAAAAGTAACATACCCTTTGACTCCACGACCGTGCAGGTAGGTCATGAGCGAGGGTAAGTCGGCCTCTTCAAAATTATGGGCACGAACGCGGGCGTTGAATCGACCCACGCCAAAAAATATTGCATCGGCGCCATTCTCGACCGCTGCTTTTGCACAATCCCACTCACCCGCGGGGGCTAGAACCTCGGGTTTTCTTAATTGTTTGATGGGCGGGACGGACAGCACACCCAGAGCAAGGCATACTCTAGCGAATCTGCAAAGACGAATTAGCGAGGAGCCACGCATACAGGGTTGCCCCCGACCCTTAAGACCGTTTGATGAGCTTATGGCTGATAAATTCGAGGAAATCTTCAGAATGCAATCCGAACTCAATAAGCGCATTGGGGTGATCACGGAAGGCATGACTGAGGAAGAGAAAATCAAATGGACGCTCAACTACCTCCGCGCCATGCAGCAAGAGATGGCTGAGTTAACGGACTCGGTGCCTTGGAAGTGGTGGGCGAAGTATCAGAAGTTCGACGAACAAAACGCCCGCGTGGAAGTCATTGATCTGTTTCACTTTCTCATTTCGATTGCTCAAGTCTTAGGAATGTCCGCCGAAGATGTTTACCAGGCTTACTTAAAAAAGAATGCGGTGAATCATCAGCGCCAAGATTCCGGCTACGTCAAAAAAGACGAAAATGATTCCCGCCATATTTAATTTATAAATTACCCTATGTCCCCACGCTCCCTTGCCCGTCGCGGTTTCACCCTCATCGAAATTTTGCTGGTGATTGCTGTCATTGGCATTCTCAGCACGCTCATGTTTAGCCTCTTCAAAGCGGCTAGAAATGGTAATAATAAGGCCAAGGCCCGCGGTGAAATCCAAGGTCTGAGCATGGCCTGCGAAGTGTATCGTAAAACTTATGGTGATTATCCGTGCGGTTCAACCGCAGCTAAGACTAACGGCGCACAATTCCGTAAAGACTTCTTCGACCAAATGACGGGGCGTAAAAGAATTTATAGCGTAAATCTATCCTACGGTGGAAATGCCGTTCAGTTACTCAATTATACCGACGCGAAGTTACCTGGGGGAAGTAATCGTAAAATGAAACCTTTCTTAAGCGATGGCGTGGTCACATCGAACGATGATAAATCTCTCGGGCTGGTTGATTGGACGAAAGCTTACGAATTCCGCGATCCTTGGGGTAATGCTTACGACTATCGCTATCGCGTTCTACCTGGAGACACTACTCCCATTCAAAATTTAACCACTGGCGCCTACGAAACAACTTATGGTACGTGGAAATATCCTGGTTTCCTTCTAGTTTCATGCGGAGCCAATTACGTTGAACCCACTACAGAGGGAGTACCCGATGATGTAGAATACTGGGACGGTACGGACATGCCTAAGTCAGGTACCATCACGACCACTTACTTTAACGACGACACGAACAGCCCTCCCTCATTCCAGCGAGCAGACAATATCGTTAACTGGTCCAACAATTAAGCAGAAGTTTCAGTGGGCTTAATTGCCAAGGCGAGCAGCACCGAAAGCAACCAAGCAAGGCCCAATGTCGCCAAGGTGTGTGAAAGGAAATGCTCACCGCGGGCGATTTGATACAGGCCCATGAAACCGCCGAGACCTAAGCCAATCCAAAGTCCGAGCTTCCGATAAGGCTGATTAGACCAAGCCCAGTATAAACTGATCAAGGCCAGGCCTCCACTGGCGTGCCCCGCAGGAAATGCATGGCAGGGATACCCTACTGGCTTGAGCTGAAATAATAATAAGTGCGGAAAAGTTCCACCATAGCGGGTGAGTTCCAAGGGCGTAGCCATGTTTGTTACCGCGCGTATCTGGGTGGAGGTAACTGAAATCAGCGCGATCGATACAAAAACATAAATGGCTTGGCGGCGATTCATCCAACGCGGTGCACACTTGGGTAATAAAATAATTACTAATAAATACACTGCGAATAAAATGAGCAGCGCCTTAGGTCCATCATAGGCGATGATTTTGCCTAAGGGATTACCGTGAGGGATGAGCCAAGCTTTGCCATTCCAGAAAAAAGACTGAAACCAGAAATCAACTTTTTCTCCTGGGGCGAAAGGGAAACCAAAAAAGACAACGACGCCGGCTAAAAATAATACCGGAGCGATGAGTCGCTTAAGATTAGTGGGCTGGGTTGAGTAATCCGCCATGATTAAAGAGTTCATCGGTGCCTTGATAATAGCGTAAGGCTTCATCGGCGGCCTCCGAATTCATTTTATCTTTTTCGATAACCTTCAAGCTACCTGTACCTAAATCAGCCCAGTATTGTTGAACTTGGCGCACTGGCTTAAGCACGGTTAAGAGGCCATTAGGACGAAGGACCGCGACCTTTTGATAGTTACTGATGAAGGCACGGGGTTGATAATCGGGCTTCATCACATCGGCACCCACAAAACGCGAGGTGTAAGAAATATTCATTAAGCCCAAGAGTGTTGGAGCGGTATCAATCTGGCTCATCATTGGCTCAAACACTTGCGACTTAACTAATCCCGGAGCCCAAATGAAGAGTGGAATTTCATATTTTCTGATTTCCAATTCTTGCTTACCGGCGACCGACGCACAGTGATCGGCGACGATGACAAATACCGTATTTTTAAACCATGGTTTCGATTCGGCTGCCTTTAGGAAAGCACCGATGGCAAAATCGGTATAAGCAACCCCGCCTTCGCGATTTTGTAACTTAGGATCAATCTTACCATTCGGCCAGGTATAGGGCCGGTGGTTCGAAGTGGTCATAATGAAATGATGAAAAGATTTACCGGCGGCGAAGGATTTATCTGCTTCGTCGAGCGACCAATTAAACGCATCTTCATCGCAAGCGCCCCAAGCATTTTCGAAGGTGGTTTTCTTACCGGCGGCTAATTGACGAGGTAAATCTACCACGCGATAGCCGTTGGTGGAGAAGAAATAGTTCATGTTGTCGAAGAAGCCATCACCCCCGTAAATAAAGGCTGAATCATAACCCTGTTGATTAAGAACCGAACCCAAGGTGGTTAAGTTTTCGCAGCCCCGACGGCGTAAGACGGACTGACCAGGAATAGGTGGAATCGATAAGGTTAAAGCCTCCATGCCGCGCACCGTACGTGTTCCACCGGCGTAGCAATGTCGGAACCATAACGACTCCCGAGAAATACGATCCAGGTTGGGGGTTAATTTTTGTGTGGCATACGGTTCAGTTCCGTAACAATTTAAAAATTCAGCGCTGAGACTTTCGACCGTTATCTGAATCACATTATATTTTTGAGCCGAACCAGCCGCTTTGATTTCGCGCGTGATATCTGCTTTCTTACTCTCATTAACTTCGGAGGTCAAAATTTTGCGCAAGGCAGCGGGGGCGTTTTCACGTGAAGGATAAAATTGGCGCCAGTCTAATTGATTGGCCCAAAAGGCTGCTAAGAATGAATACTCACCATTCTTGGCGATTTCGGTCTCATAACTATTGGCGAAGTGAGGTTGAATATCGCCCATGTGACGTAGTCCTGCCACGACGCGCTCGCCGAAGCTCGAATCAGCCTCGGAGGATTTCTTGAGGTCATGTTTTCCAACAAAATAGCTGAAGGTTGGAATAAGGAGGATAGGGATAGCCAGAAATAGAGGGGTACGCCAACGGGGCGTACAATCTTCAGCTACTCCGCCCGACCAAAGCTTAGTATAGCCACATTTACGCCAGAGGAAATAAAACCCGGCTGCCAAGGAAAATACCGCAGCGAAAATCAGCGGCATATTATATGACTCGCGAATATTTTTAACCACTTCGCTGGTATAAACTAAATAATCAACGGCAATAAAGTTGAAACGCACCGCGAACTCTTCCCAAAAAAGAATTTCCGAAATTTTCCAGAAGGTGAAAAGAAAAACGCCAAAACACCAAAGAGGAATTAAAAATAGACGAAAACGTTCGGACTTACAAAAGCTACTGATGAACGCAAAGGGGATGGCAAAAAAGCCGGCCATCGCGATGTCGGAAATAAACCCAATCAGGAGTGCTAGAGCAGTCGTCCATGACCAAGTGACTTCCTTGGCCGAGACCACTAGAAAACCTAGGCGTAGGACGGTCCCTAAAATAATATACGTTAAGGCTAATAACCAAGCTCCACCCTGCCGTGAGCGTATTTTTTTAAGAAGGAAATTTTGCATATTCAAATTTGATGGGGGCAGCTTAAACTAACCGTAATACCAACTATTTATTTAGGTTGGCGGAACTTCGTCAACGCCCGAACCACCCGCCGGATTACACCGTACAATGCGCTTGATGGAAAGCCATGAGCCCTTGAAAAAACCATGTCTTTTTAGGGCAATTACCGCATACGCGGAGCAACTTGGGTGAAATCTGCAACCCGAACCAGGGATCAACCAATGTAACGGTTTTGAAACAAACCGCTGATAAAAATAAATCGGCTGCAAGGCCAACCAAACCACGCTGCTGCGAAGTCGATTCATCATACTATTTCACTGTCGATTTTATCGCGGTGCTGTAAATTTTTACCAAGCTCGCAAAAGATTTTCGGAGGATACTGGGGCGAGCAATTAAAACGCATTCCCACCCAACGGGTAAAAGATCGGCATCACTGCGAAAAAGCTCACGGGCTAATCGTTTCGCGCGATTTCGGTTCACGGCTAAAGGAATACTCTTCTTGGCAACGACCACGGCAAATCTTGCCTTTGTTTCAGGGGATCGACCCTGCCCAAGATTCAAAAGAAAAGGCCCGCAGTCTAGCCGCAAGCCATTTTGGCGGAGACGCGAGAAATCGGCTGAAGCACGAATTCGACGCTCCCGCGGGAGACGCATCCGATTAAGATGCGCCGAGGCGCTTACGACCAATCTTGCGACGATTGGCGAGAACTTTGCGACCACCAGGGGTCTTAGAACGAGCACGGAAACCGCACTTACGGGCACGGGAAATCTTGGATGGACGGTAGGTGGGATGCATAAATTTAGATGCATTACCCAAATAGACCCCACCAAAACTGTCAAGCCCCACACTTCCCTTCTTGGCAGATAGCTAAAATTACTGAATATACCGCAATATGAGTCCAGAAAAAGCCCCCTTACGACCAACCCCCGTTAAGGCCTATCAAAATGAAGAATTTTTATTGAGCCCACAGGCCCGGACCCTGCGAGTCATGGCCGAACTCACTGAGCCCTACCACCGCTTCAAAAAATACGGCGTACGCAACACGGTCGTGATGTTCGGCTCCGCACGTACCCTCCCTATCGATCGCGCACAAAAAGAACTCGAAGATGTGAGGGTGGCTATCACCAAGGGAGAAATCAGTCCCTCCGAAGCCAAGGCCCGATTACGCCTCGCTGAAATTAATTTAAAGAGTGCACCCTATTACGAAGCCTGTCGCGAATTATCCAAAGAGATGACCCAGTGGTCGATGAGTCTACCTGATTGGCAGAGATTCTTTATTTGCTCAGGTGGCGGACCTGGAATTATGGAAGCCGCTAATCGTGGAGCGAAAGAAGCGCATGGTCGCTCCATTGGCCTAGGCATCGCTTTACCCTTTGAACAAGAGCACAATCCTTACGTCACACCTGAATTAGATTTAGAATTCCACTACTTCTTCGTCCGTAAATATTGGTTCCTTTACTTGGCAAAAGCGCTCGTCGCATTTCCTGGCGGCTTCGGCACTTTTGATGAACTCTTTGAAATGTTGACGCTGATTCAAACCGGTAAAACTAAAAAATATTTCCCGATCTTACTTTACGGTTCTGATTTCTGGAAACGCGTGACCGACTTCGAAGTCTTTCACGAATGGGGCATGGTCTCACCGGAAGACCGTGGACTTTATATCTACGTCGACTCGGTTAAAGAAGCGCGCGATCACTTAATTCAAATCATCACCGACAAGTACCTGAAAGAAGACGGATTGTCGTAAACCGCGATGAGCACCAAGTTATTATCAGATATTATTTATCTTATACTTGGATTGGGAGTCGCATTTGCTTGGTTCAGTGAATACCGGAAACGCACCAAGAGTCCAGGGCCTGAACTCTTTTGGCCAGGCACCACGCGGGCCCCTATTTCAGGCATCCTCATCACTGTTTCAGGTATCCTTCTGTTGACCGTCGCAGAAACCTGCGCCGAAATTCATTTTCAGGTCACTGCTAATCAGTCGGTCATTAACTTACATATTCTAGGAGCAACCCTGGGCGCTGCCATCGTTGAAGAAATGGTCTTTCGAGGATTCGTCGCACCGAGTCAGTTAAGAGGCATCAAATTGCTTGGGCTAGTTATCATCGGCTCGCTCATTTTTAGTGCGATTCACGGATTTGATTTTAGCTCCGTCCAAGGAAGAATTAGTCTCATCGCTACTTTCTTTATTTCAGTTTGGTTATACCTCGGACGATACAATCCGCTCAATCCCGAGCGATCCATCCTGCCCTGCTTGATTGGACACGTGGTGCGCAACGTTGCCGTCTTCGGAGTTAAGTGGGCCCAAGGTTTCGTTGATTTCAATTCATGAAGTCACCGAAGACACTGAGTGACTGGACTCAAGGCGTCATCACACATTCAGGTGAAGCCACTGAACAAGCAGCCCAAGTATTTGCTCAGCTTCTTCCAGCCGACACCACGCTCGCACTGGAAGGTAATCTAGGAGTCGGTAAAACCACCTTTGTACGCGGACTCGTGAAAGGCTTCGGCATCACCGAAGACATCACCAGCCCCTCCTTCTCATTACTCAATGTTTATAAGGGTGAGCGTATGATTTTTCATGTCGATGCGTATCGACTCACCCAAGCGTCGAGCTTCGATGATTTAATGATTTGGGATTCAGCGGTCAGCCCTTGGAATGTGATCGTTGAATGGCCCGAGAAAGTTGCCTCACGACTCCCTCGCTCACTGTGGAAACTAAAAGCCACCATCCTTGCGGACGGTGGCCATCAGTTTACTCTCAGTATAAATTAAACTTACTGCTTACCAAAACGCTTACGCTCGTTTTCCGTGAGGTAACGTTTGCGCATGCGGATGAAGTTAGGAGTCACTTCCACCAATTCGTCGGACTCGATATACTCTAAGCAATTTTCGAGAGACATTTGGCGCATCGGTTTAATCTTCGCCATGTCGTCCGAACCGGAAGCACGAACGTTGGAAAGCTTCTTGTTGATGACTAAATTAATTTCGAGGTCATTGTCCTTACAGTGTTCACCGACCACTTGACCCATGTAAATTTCATCAGTGGGCTTCACGAAGAAGTCACCACGGTCATAAAGACGGTCGAGCGAGTAAGAGGTTACTTGACCTCCCTCACCACCGATCATCACACCCGCAGCACGGCGAGGGGCATCGCCCTTCACTGGCTCATAACCTAATAAATTGTGGTACATGACCGCGTCACCACGGGTAGTGGTCAGCATCATCGTACGTAAGCCGAACAAGGAACGAGAAGGAATTTTGAACTCCATGTGAATCCAACCGCTGGTACCAGCCTTGGCATCCATCGAGCGTAATTCGCCACGGCGACTGAGAACCAGCGCCATCACATCGCTCTGCGAAGCTACTGGGCAATCGACCGCCAAGGTTTCCACAGGCTCACATTCTTTGCCGTCGATCTGCTTCATAATAACCTGAGGCTTACCGACTGAAAGTTCATAACCTTCGCGACGCATGGTTTCGATTAACACGCCTAAGTGCATCAAACCACGTCCGGAAACTTGGAACGCATCGGCACCGGCTTCACGTTCGACGCGAAGCGCCACATTCTTTTCAAGTTCTTTAGTAAGACGTTCACCGACCTGACGGCCTGTGACGAATTTTCCATCGCGACCTGCAAAAGGTGAATCGTTAACACGGAATGCCATCGTTACGGTGGGTTCGTCCACTTTGACGGGAGGCATGGGCTTAGGAGTTTCGATATCCGTAATCGTTGCACCGATTTCAACGTGATCTAATCCGATGACTGCACAGATGTCACCCGCGGTGACTTCTTCTGCTTTCACGCGACCAAGAGCTTCAAAGACTTCCACTTCTAAAGTGCGTTGCTTAAATTGTTCGCCCGCTCGGTTGATGAGCATGACCGGCATGGAAGGTTTAATGCGTCCAGCGGTGATCCGGCCGACTGCGATACGACCTACATAATCACTATACAAAATCGCGGTAACCATGATTTGCAGAGGGTTGGCGAGCGCTTCTTCGCGACTCTTAAATCCAGCAGCTGCACCACGGGAGGAACCTTCAGCATAAGGCTCAGGAATATGGTCAACAATGGCGTAGAAAAGTTCTAATAAATCTTTCGGACGTTTACCCTCTTCAGTTTTCGCACGATCCACAGTGGCCCAACCATCACGACCAGAAGCGTAGACTACGGGGAAATCGAGAGCGGATTCTGGAGCGTCCAGCGCCACGAGTAAGTCGAAAATTTCATCCACGACGGCGTCAGGACGAGCCGAAGGTTTATCAATTTTATTAACAACAACGATAGGCTTAAGACCTAAGG
Source organism: Opitutales bacterium (assembly GCA_040398005.1). Classification (GTDB taxonomy): domain Bacteria; phylum Verrucomicrobiota; class Verrucomicrobiia; order Opitutales; family UBA953; genus UBA953. The sequence continues at coordinate 172,049 of JBBAUX010000001.1, read as the reverse complement.
CCAAAGCTTTCGATAGTACGAAACGGGTTTGGGGCATCGGACCTTCAAAGGAGTCGACCACCAGTAAACAACCGTCGGCCATATTTAATACGCGTTCAACTTCGCCACCGAAGTCAGCGTGACCAGGGGTATCGATTAAATTAATTTTGTACTCATCCTTATTGCGTGGATCGGTCCAGCGAATAGAACAATTTTTGGCGGTGATGGTGATACCACGTTCGCGCTCGAGATCGCCCGAGTCCATGATTAGGCCGTGCTGACCACCCGCGAGCTTGTCGAGGTCTTCGGCGCGGAACATACCGGACTGGTAAAGGAGGCGATCGGTCAGGGTTGTTTTTCCATGGTCGACGTGCGCAATGACTGCAATGTTACGTAATTTCATCTGTTAAAAGCCTTACGCATAGGAAAAATCGCTCCCCTGCAAGGGGATAAAACAATTGTGGCAAATTGGTGACGGCTAAAACCCAATTTTGGTCTTAATTAAGCCAATCCGTCGCGTACTAAAACGGCTTCAGAATCGAGGTTTCGACCCATAAAATCGCGGAAAATCTGATCGGCGGGCTCAGAATTACCCTTCGCAAGAACCTTTTCCCTGAGTTCCCTGCCCACTTGAGAATTTAAGACCCCCTCTTTAAGGAAACGGGTAAACGCATCGGCCTCCAAAGCCTCGGCCCATTTATATGAATAATATCCGGCAGCGTAGCCCGTAGCATCGGAGAAGAGGTGACTGAAACGACGAGCCATGGATGGAACGCGCTGCGAAGTGCGAGTCTGCCAAGAGGCCATCGCATCGTTCCAATGTTTATCGAGATCCGCATTTTTGAGTTCGTTCGCGCGAATGTGTAAATCTAAATCCAGTTTAGAGAAACAAAGTTGGCGCATACATTGGGAAGCGGCGCGGAAATTCGATGATGCGTCTAATTTCTTTAAAAGATCAGAGGGTAATTTTTCGCCGGTCTGATGATGGCGAGCAAACAGGGCGAGTGACTCTTCTTCCCAACACCAGTTTTCTAAAAGTTGCGATGGGAGCTCTACGAAATCCCAAGCCACGCGCACGCCGGATAGAGATTCTACTTCAACCTCAGATAATAAATGGTGCAGCAAATGTCCGAACTCATGGAAGACCGTCGTGACCTCATCGTGCGTCAGCAACGCTTGCTGGCCATTGACGGGAGGAGTGAAATTACCACACATGAGGCCTAAATGTGGGGCAAATGAGCCATCAGAACGCGGCCCACCCGTCCGGAAAAAATTCATCCAAGCACCACCACGCTTCGACTCGCGGGGAAACCAATCAGTATAAAATGAACCGAGATGACGCGATCCATCATGCACTTCATAAAATCGAACTTCCGGATGCCAAACGCTGACCGGCGAATTCTCCACGCGCGGAGCAGCGGCTTTAAACACTTCGGCCTTCCCCGTTGCATCAACATAAACCGTGTCACGTGCTACAACCTGAATTCCAAAAAGATTTCCAAAGAGTTTAAACATTCCGGCAATCACACCTTCGACGGGGAACCACGGGCGCAGCGCTTCGTCATCAAAGCCGTGATATTCGCGACGCATTTTTTCGGAATAGAAACCAAACTCCCACGGATGCAAAATACGTACTGCATCTTTTTCAATTTTGGCGCGATACTGTTCTAACTCTTCCTCTTCGTGTTCGAATTTAGGACGAATGCGCCCCGCCATGTCTTCGATAAATTTGAGAGCTTGATCGCCCGTTTGGGCCATGCGGCGTGCCGTCGTAAAATCAGCGAAGTGTTTTTTGCCCAATAAACGGGCCTTTTCGTCACGCAGGGAAAGGATTTCGGAAACCAGCTGAGTGTTGTCCCATTTTCCTTTGTAGCCCACTTGGCTCAATGCTTCCCAGCATTTTTGGCGGAGGGCGGCATCTTCTCCATATTGTAAAACAGGAAAAACGGAGGGTTGTTGTAAATTAATTCTCCAGGAATCCGGACGGCTTTTAGCTGTCGCTGACTGCTTGGCTAATCCGAGCGCACTGGGGGGTAAGCCCTTCAACTGATTTTCGTCATCAACAAAAATTTCCCAGTCGTTAGTAGAATCTAAAACGTTCTCGGAATATTTTTGTGTTTTTTCTGCGAGCGCGGCATTTACCTCGGCCAATCTCTTCTTTTCTTCAGGAGGCAGGCCGGCACCATTCTCTTCAAAGTCAGCAATGGTTTCCTCTAGAAATCTCCGCTTAATCCCTTGCAGAGATTTTGCTTCGGCGGTGTTTGCGTAATTTTTAAAAACCTGCCAGATATCGGGATCGAGCGTGAGTGAAGTATAAAACGCAGTAACTTCTGGCAAAAGTGCATTGTAGGTTTTACGAAGGTCGGGCGAATTAAGTACTGAGTCGAGGTGAGTAACCAATCCCCACGCACGTGATAAATCTTTCGTCGCACTTTCAAAACCCAGGAGAACGTGGGCATAGGTGAGTTGCGGACCAGAAAGTTTTTTGAATGCCTCGATCCGTTCTTGGGCCTGTTTCAAAGCTAGGCGAATATCGGGCTCGATGGCGCTGGATTGCAACTGACTCCAATCGAAGAGGAAGTCGTCTTTGAGAAATGGGTGCACTTGACCATTAAGACGAGGGTACGATAAATTTCAAGGGGACTCCTGCAATTCTCAGGCAAACTTCTTCATGTATCGACGACACAGGCTTGCGCCACGAGCCCTGAGCCCAAATGTATTAGGGATGAACAAGAAAGAGGCGATTCCCGTCACGAGCATCGAAGTGATTCCGACCAAGGGCGGAACCGCGGTGTTTCTTGTTACTGAAAACAAAACAATCGTTATTCAGGTTGATACTTTAGTGGGTGAATACCTTCTGGCGGCCCTCGCTAATAAAGTCGCTGAACGCCCGCAAACTCACGATCTCATGCTTCACTTACTGCTGGGTCTGGATGCCGACATTTCCCATGTAACCGTGGTGGAAATGAAGGAAGGCGTTTTCTTTGCCCGTATTGTTGTCAATCAAGCTGGACCCGTGGCCCGCAAGGTAGCGGAAGTTGATGCCCGCCCCAGCGATGCACTCGTCTTAGCGGTTAAAGCCAAACGTCCGGTATTCATTATGCCTGTCGTCCTAGATGCCTGCGAGGATATGACTGAGACTCTGGCCCGACTCCGAAAACAATCGTGAACTCTGCCCTCCCCCAACCGTTAGTCAGTGGCACACGTCCATCAGTCTTAGCACCGATGCAAGACGTTACGACGACGGGATTCATGAGAGTCATCGGACGTCGCGGAGTACCCGATTGGTTTGTGACGGAATATTTTCGAGTTCATGAAACATCGACCCCGGAAAAACATATTCTGGATTCCATTCAAAATCACGGCACTGGACGACCGGTCTTCGCTCAACTGATCGGCGAGGATATTCCTCATATTATTCGTACGATTAAACTCCTTCAGGCCTACCCTATCGCTGGGATTGACCTGAATATGGGCTGCCCAGCTCCCAAGGTTTATCGGAAGAACGTGGGTGGAGGATTGCTCAGAGACCCAGCAAAAATCGATGAAATCTTAAGTGCGATGCGTGCCGAGATTGCCGGAACTTTTACCGTAAAAATGCGGATCGGTTTTGATGGTATGGAAAATTATGAAGCGATATTAGATTTAATAAATAAACATAAGGTCGATTTACTCACGGTGCATGGTCGCACCGTCAAAGGACTTTACTGGGCAGAAGTAAACTACCCGGCGATCACCCAAGCGGTTAAAAAAGTAGCGTGTCCAGTCATTGCCAATGGTGATGTCACCCAAGCGACTAAGGCCACGCAGCTCATCCGTGAAACAGGTGCCTATGGGATGATGATGGGCCGGCATGCGATAAGAAATCCATGGATCTTTCGTCAGTGGCGCGAACTGCAACAAGGTCAGCCTCTCTATCAGCCTAAACTTTCTGACGTTCGAACTTATATTCAAGAGTTAGCGGATGAGTGTTGTGATCAATCGATGCATTCAGAGCGACAAGCGGGGCGACTCAAGAAATTCTTAAACTTCATCGGACTCGCGATCGATACGGAAGGAAAGTTTTTATACGACATGCGTCGCACGGAAAACCTCGGTGACTTACTAAAATGCTGTGATGCACACCTCATGGGAACACGCGCGAATGAGATTTATCCGGACGAGCCACACCGCGGGCTCATTGCTCGACCCACCCGAGAAACCCAGCAAACCTGCGAATTATAAGCCGAAAATGGGTCATTTGACTCCCTCTTCCAAACCTCTAACTTTAACTGTATGATTAATCTCACCGAACCTGCCGCGATTCAAGTTCGCAAACTTCACTCCCAACAGGCCAACCCTGAATCCTCTTTGCGCATCTTGATTGAAGCGGGTGGATGTTCGGGCTTCGAGTACGGGATGTCTTTCGATGTTAAAAAAGATAATGACTTAGAATTCGTCAGCCAAGGTCTTAAAATTCTGATCGATCCTGCCAGTCACGCTTATCTGGAAAACTCGACCATTGATTTTGATGATGGTCTACACGGAAAAGGTTTTGAAGTAAAAAATCCTAACGCCACATCGACCTGTGGCTGCGGAAAATCATTTAGCTAACGTGGTACTGAGAGCTCTTCTCTTTGTAGGAATTTCTCACGCTCTCACCGCATGCGCACCTAACCCAACGCCCACCCTTTCACCCATGTCGTCATCCGAAACCGTTACTGTTCGTCTAGAAATTTCACCTGGGGAATTAGGTGAACCACAAAAAGTTAAACGGGTGGTCAAATCCGACGAAGAATGGGCGAAGCAACTCACTCCGAGTCAGTATCATGTTTGTCGATCCAAGGGCACCGAAAGACCCTTCTGCGGCAACCTACTCGATAACAAAAAAACTGGAGTTTACACCTGTGTTTGCTGTGATTTACCGCTCTTTGCCTCTCACTCGAAGTTCAACTCTGGTACCGGCTGGCCAAGCTTCTTTCAGCCTATTGCGAAAGAAAACGTTTTGAATATCGTTGATCGCAGTCACGGGATGGAACGGGTTGAAATCGTGTGTGCCCGTTGCGACGCACACCTGGGTCACGTCTTCGAAGACGGACCTAAGCCGACTGGACTGCGTTTCTGTCTCAATTCTGAATCGCTGAACTTTCGCGAGACTCCGAATCAATAAAGCTTAGCGCTTAGATTTTTTAGAAACTTTTTTAGAGACTTTTTTCTTCACCTTTAAAACCTTTTTCTTGGTTTTAGGTTTCGAAATTTTCGCTTTAGCTTTCTTCGCTACAACTTTTTTCGCTTTAGATTTTTTAGCTACAGGCTTTTTGATGGTAGTCTTTTTCGCTTTTACAGGTGAAACCTTCACTGCTTTCCAAAGTTTTTCTTTCAATTCTTCCAAACCATCTTGGGTATAACAGGAAATAGGAATCACCGGATCCTTCACCTTATTCTCAAACAATTTCAGGTTTTCGGCGGCTTTAGGTAAATCCATCTTATTGGCGACAATCACGCGCGGTTTACCAGCGAGAATTTTCGAATACAGGCGAAGTTCGCGTTCTAAAATACGGTGATCATCCCAGGGCTTACGATTTTCGCTACCCGCCATATCGATAATAAAGACAAGGAGTGCACAGCGTTCGATGTGACGAAGGAACTGGTGACCGAGACCGCGATTTTCGTGAGCACCTTCAATCAGCCCAGGAATGTCGGCCATGAAAATACGGCCGTGGATAGCTGGGTATTCAATGACACCGACGTTGACGTGTAAGGTAGTAAATGGATACGGCGCCATTTTCGGGCGGGCAGCCGTGAGCAAATTAGTGAGCGTCGATTTTCCGGCGTTGGGGTATCCGACTAATCCGATATCGGCGATGGTCTTGAGTACTAAGCGAAAATTACCCGATTCGCCAGGATAGCCGGGAGTGGTGCGACGTGGGGCTTGGTTTACGGAACTCTTAAAATTCATATTACCCATTCCACCCTTGCCGCCTGCTAATAAAATAACGCGTTCGCCGTGTTCGGTGAGCTCAGCGACTAAGCGACCGGAGATTTCATCGACGACTTGAGTGCCTGGGGGCACTGGTAAAATTAAATCAGCACCATCAGGGCCAGCGCACTGACGACCCATTCCGGGAATACCATTTTTGGCAGAGCGGTGTGGTTGCCAGCGATAGGCTTGTAAATCGCCTTCATTACGATCGCAGAGCAAAACAATATCGCCGCCTTTGCCACCATTACCGCCATCGGGTCCGCCCTTCGGAATAAATTTTTCACGACGGAAACTCACGCAGCCATGACCGCCTGCGCCGGACTTCATAATAACTTTAGCTTCGTCGATAAACATGTGGCTAACAATTAGGCGAGGCGAACGCCCGAGAGCGAGGGGAAAATATTTTTAGCGCTCTAAACCACGAGAACAACGCAACCAACGCTCTAAAGGGGCGAAGAAAATAATGTCAGCCAGAAGTCCCACCCCGACGACCACCGCCATGACTCCCATGACTTGATCCATTCGCAGCAACTCACGTCCGGCGTGTAATAATGAGCCCAGTCCAAAACCGGTGAGAATCACGACGAAAATTTCGGCGGCCATCAAGGAGCGCCAAGCAAAGGCCCAACCCTGTTTCATACCGCTGACAATTCCAGGTAAGGCCGCTGGGAAAATAACGCGTGACCATAAATGCCAGCCTTGTGAACCCATGGTCATACCTGCTCTTAAATAAAGCGGTTGGACTGAAAGTACGGATTCTTGAACGGCAATCACTACGGCCCAAATGGTGCCCATCACGACGACGAAAAGTACGGCGGATTCTTCTTGGCCAAACCAAAGTAAAGCCAGTGGTACCCAACAAACGGAGGGCAAGGTTTGTAGACCTAAAGCGAGAACGCCGAGCGTATCACGAATCCAACGCACCCGGGCGCACAGTGCACCGAGTGGAACTCCTAGTGCGGCACCAATCGCAAAACCAATCATCAAGCGACGCATTGTCACCCAGGTGGCCGATAATAATTCGCCGTTAGCTAAGGATTCATAAAACCATTTAAAAATATGGGAAGGCGATGGAACTAAAACCTCATTCACATGACCCGTACGAACATACCATTCCCAGACGCCGAGAAAAGTAATGGCAAGAAGTGTGGGGATTACTGGACGTGGAAGTTTCATTTTATGAATTTACTCCTTCATTTAAGTGCGAGGACAAGGCTGCGGTAACTTTCGCAGCGAGCGAAGCTAATTCAGGGTCATTGATGCGACGTGGGCGTGGTAAGTTGATATCAAATACCTCACGGATACGTCCAGGGTGCGGAGAAAGTAAGACGACGCGGTCACCTAAACAAACCGCTTCACGAATATTGTGCGTTACTAAAATAATGGTTTTCTTTCTCTTGGTGAAAATCTGTTGGATGTCACCGTAGAGCTGATCGCGCGTTAAGGCGTCGAGTGCAGAGAAAGGCTCATCCATCAAGAGCACGCGAGGATTAGGAGCGAGTGAGCGAGCTAAGGCGACGCGTTGACGCATACCGCCAGATAATTCATGCGGGCGGGCTTTTTCTTTATCGGCCAGACCGACTAAGGATAAATAGTAGCGGGCAGATTCTAATCTTTCTTCCTCGGTTAGACCGGGCTTTAAGCGCAGACCGAAGAGAACATTTTCTAAAACGTTTAACCAAGGGAACAACGCATCTTGTTGGAACATGACGAGGCGATCACGTCCGGGCAAACGCACGGGCTCTTCACCGAGTAAAATAGAACCTTCGTTGGTTTGTTCTAATCCTGCGAGCAAACTGAGCAGAGTTGATTTACCGCAGCCCGAGGGGCCAACGATGACCAAGAATTCTCCTTCACGCACATCGAGGCTGATATCCTCAACGGCGGTCACGCGACCGGCGGCACCTACGAAACGTTTGGTAACGTTACGAAGCGTCAACGCAGGGGTGATGACTTTATCGTTACTCATTGAACTAGGGGTAGATAAGAATGCGAGTTATACGGCTCAGTTGGCAAGATAAGAGGATACTATTACTTTTGCACCGGAGCTGGATCCGCGATGAGCGATTCTAACAAAGGATCAATGGGGGCATCGCCATTTAGTAAACCTGAGGCTTGTGAATCCTTAAGCGCCTGAGTCAAAGCACTGGTTAGACGTGCTTTGCGAGTAGCATCGTCTTCACGTGCATCAAAGACGACTCGACTCAAAGCAGTGGAAATTAATTCAGCTTGGGGTGCAGCGGATCTTGTTTCACCGCCGATACCATTACGTATTAACTTTTCATGCCAAGCTTGGTCGGCTAAAAGTTTATCGCGCAGTGAGTAGTGCGATTGAACGAAGGCTTCGATCCCACGTTTATTTTTGGAGAGCGCGGTTTTGGATGAAGCGAGAACAGTGATAATCGATTCTTTGTTTTCGACTAAAATTTCTCCGCCGAATTCTGTCGTGAGACGTGTGACCCAAGGTTCAACGGTCCAGGCTGCATCGACATCGCCGCGCGAGAAGAGTAAAACAAGTTCCGCATTAGCCGCCGGAATGATTTGGGCATCACCACCATTGAGAGCGATTTTTAGCCCACCCTGCTTAAGCCAAACACGCGCTTCAATATCCTGCGTGTT
>JBBAUX010000001.1:104630-163389 GCA_040398005.1 Opitutales bacterium | reverse complement strand
AGTTGACGTGCAGCAATCGCTGGCGAATGCGTTAGGTTAGGAAAGAAACCAACCCGCACAGTAACAGGATCCTCGGCCGCATCCAAAATGGAGGCGAAAATGAGCAAGGTGATGACGGCTAACTGGCGCATAATTTGTTAAAGATTACTTCTTTAGTTATATTATAATGATTAGAATACAATCAAATAAGTCAATTTTCATATTATCCTAACTATCAATTATTTATAAAATTCAAATTACCGAAAAAACGAACCAAACACTCGCAGAAATAACGATAATTGTCCCCATAATACCTAAATATTTTACCCATCCAGGGGCAACGTATGTGCCCATCAGCTTTTTATCAGTGGTGATGCGCACCAGAGGCCAGCACGCGAAGCCGAGTTGCAGACTGAGGATGACTTGGCTCCAGAGTAAAAGTTCAACGGCCTTCCCTTCTCCTGCATAAGCGATCACGAATAGTGCGGGAACGAGTGCGGCGAGTCGGGTGAATGTCCGAACCATCCAAGCCTTGCCTTTAATTTTCAAAAACCCTTCGAGCACAATTTGTCCGGCAAGTGTTCCGGTAATCGTAGCGTTCTGACCTGAGGCCAAAAGTGCTACGGCGAAAAGTGTCGCTGCTATGGTAGAACCTAAGGCGCCGTTGAGCAATTGATGGGCCTCGCGAATATCGGTGATGGGAGTTTGCCCCGCGTGGTGGAAGGCCGCTGCACTTAGAATTAATAATCCTGCGTTAACAAAGAAAGCGAAGACGAGTGCAAAGCTGGAGTCGTAAGTTGCAAATCGAATCGCTTGTTTACGCTCTTCGACTGTTTTTCCTAAATCGCGTGAGCCGACTAAAGAAGAGTGCAAATAGAGATTATGCGGCATGACCGTCGCACCGAGAATTCCCAAGGCGATGAAAAGCATTCCGGGATTTTTGAAAACTGCTCCGGTGGGAATAAACCCCTGTAAAACAGAGTGAATCGCTGGTTGAGCAATGAGCACTTCAGCCCCAATACACAGGGCAATAGTCAATACTAGGACGAGGACAATCGACTCCAACCAACGGTAGCCGAGTCGGGTCAAGGCGAGCAAGACAAGCACATCTAATGCGGTAATCAGTGAACCGATGAAAAGAGGAATTCCAAAAAGTAATTGTAAGGCGATGGCAGAACCCAGCAGCTCGGCTAGATCGCAGGCGACGATTGCGATTTGCGCTGAGATCCAAAGGAAAGTGGATACCGCGGGAGAATAGCGAGCACGACAGGCCTGAGCGAGGTCTTGTCCGGTGGCGACTTGTAAGCGTACGCAGAGATGCTGGAATAATATCGCCATCAAGTTAGCTAATAAAATTACCCATAATAACGCGTAGCCAAATTCCGAACCACCGGCTAAGTCTGTCGCCCAATTACCGGGATCCATGTAACCCACGGCGACTAAAAATCCTGGGCCGACGAATCCGAAAAAACGACGCAGTGCAGCAATACGAGACGCTGATTTATTGACTGGGGCGGACGTGCTGGACACGAGTGAAAAATCTTTTATTCGCTACCGAGTGTCAACCTACGGCATTTTTTAATGAGTAAATCGCCAAGCCAGACCAGATTAATGTGCGGACAATATGAGTACGTGTTAGGTAATTAATCACCTCTAGATTATAGCCTTCTTGCTGTAATCGACGGTGTGCGGGAATGGACCAGATCGCCGTAAAAACCCAAGTGAGGACGACCAAGGCAAAGCCCGTCACCGGGGCGCCACTTCGCCACACCAGAAAATGTCCGACGATCTGTAAAAGGAGTAATGGGCCGACTACCCAGCCGACGCGACTGGTGTAACTTTGGTGATGTTCGCGAAAGTTCTCACTGCGCCAGCGAGCAAAATCAGGGTACGTACAAAAATAAATTAACCAAGCGACCGCGGCCATGGCCAAGTCGATAGATGGTAATAATTTAAAGAGTAAAGAAATTGGCATGTGGATTAAAGAGTAGAAAGTAGTTGGCGAAGTTCGGCTTCGGGATCCTCGTGACCTTGAGTCACGGCGAGCTTAAGTGCTTCTTGAAAGGCAACTTTGGCTAAGTTTTTTTGCCCTAAATGCAAATAAGTTTTTCCGAGAAGAATACGCGGCATCATCCAATCGGCTTTACCCTCCGCCGCTTTGTGTAAATGTTCCACCGCGGCTGGAAAATTACTTTCCTGAAAGAAGGCTTGGCCTAGTGAAAAACGGAAGAGTGGATTACTCGGGTCAGACTCGACCAGTGCACGAAATGTTTCGGAACGTGGTATCATGTTTAACCCTTTGTTTTCTGTCTAAAAATGACGACGGAAAGTCCGGGTAGGCAAACTTCAATGGACTGTGAGCGGCCATGGGCGGGGATTTTTTCTGAAACCACGCCGCCTAAATTTCCACTACCCTTGCCAGCATAATAACTGGAGTCGGTATTAATGGCTTCTTCCCATTTACCCAAACAAGGCACGCCAAATCGGTAGGTGCGTTCAACGGGTGTGAAATTACCCACGACCACCCAAGAACAATCATAACCATGACGTTCAAAAATAAGGACACTCTGATCACCATCGTCGGCATGCACCCAGTTAAAACCTTGGGAGTCAAAATCTCGCTCCGCGATGGTCTTATCTTTTTTATAAAGCGCATTTAAATCCGTGACTAACTTTTGGATACCTTCGTGTAGTGGATATTGTAAGAGATGCCAGTCGAGGGAACGCGAGTGACTCCACTCTGCTACCTGTCCGAACTCACATCCCATAAATAATGATTTCTTACCAGGCCAAGCCCACTGTAAGGCTAATAAGCATCGAAGATTAGCGGCTTTATGATGAAAGTCACCCCCGCCCATTTTGCCCATGAGTGAACCTTTTCCGTGGACTACTTCATCGTGGGAAAACGATTGGATAAACGCTTCTGACCAATGGTAGAGCATCCCAAATGTGAGTTTGTTATGATGATATTTCCGGTAAAGTGGATCCTCTTTAAAGTAGTTCAAGCTATCGTGCATCCAGCCCATGTTCCATTTGTAATCAAAATTTAAACCTCCCTCGGCAATCGGTTTAGTCACGCCAGGATATGAAGTGGATTCTTCGGCGATGGTGATGGCGCCAGGATGATAAAGATGCACGAGGGCATTCGTTTGTTTTAAAAACTCAATCGCTGCTAAATTTTCTCGTCCGCCGTGTTGATTAGGAATCCACTCATCCTGTTTTCTTGAGTAGTCCAGGTACAACATCGAAGCGACTGCATCCACGCGCAGGCCATCGATGTGAAAGAGGTCCAACCACGAAAGCGCTGAGCCCACCAAAAATCCACGAACTTCGTGACGAGCGTAATTAAAAATCAAGGTGCCCCAGTCTTGATGTTCGCCAAGGCGCGGATCGGCGTGTTCGTACAAGTGAGTACCATCAAACTGCGCAAGGGCAAAAGTGTCTTTTGGGAAGTGCGCGGGAACCCAGTCCATAATCACACCGATGTTTGCTCGGTGTAAGGTATCGACGAGCGTCATGAAATCTAGCGGTGAGCCAAATCGATGTGTCGGTGCGTAAAATCCAGTTACTTGATAGCCCCACGAGCCGTCAAACGGATGCTCGGTGGGAGGCATTAATTCGACATGCGTAAAACCAAGTCGATTACAGTATTCGGCCAGCTGTTGACCCAATTCTCGGTAATTTAATGGGCGATTATTATCTTCGGGCACTCGACGCCATGAACCCAAGTGAACTTCGTAAATCGATACAGGCTGTTGGCGAGAAGGCTGCAGGCATCTTTTTTTCATCCACTCCGAGTCCTGCCAGTTAAACGTCGATAGATCACAAACCACGGCGGCGTGATGCGGTGGAGGTTCAAAACTTAAGGCGCAGGGATCCGTTTTTAAAAACGGAGTTTCGTCAGCCGGGCCGAGAATTTCATATTTATAGCAAGCACCCGCGATGAGACCTGGAATAAAAATCTCCCAAATCCCCGAAGCACCCAAAAGTCGCATCGGGTGGGCGCGACCATTCCAGAAATTATGATTACCCACTAAGGAAACACAGCGCGCCGAGGGAGCCCAGACGGCGAAGCGAACGCCTTTGACTCCATCAATCGTCGCCAGGTGCGAACCTAGCTTATGATAAACTTTATGATCATCACCCTTGCCTATTAAAAATAAATCCGACTCTGATAGCGTCGGCAGAAAACGGTAAGGGTCTTCGAGGAGGTGAGTGTTTTTTTCCGGATAAGTAACTTTGAATTGATACCGGAAAGAGGCTTTCGATTTAATTTCTTCCTCAAAGATCCCGAGGGAATGAATTTTTTTTATCGGGATGCTTTTGCTTTCACCTTCTTTGATCAGTTCACAAGAGGTTGCTCCGGGTAATAATGCCCTAACCACGTACACCCCTTGGGAAAGCAAATGGAGCCCTAAAAAGCGGTGAGGTGAGCTTTCCTTGCCCTCAACGAGGCGAGTCAGCTCAGCTTGGTTTAGGTGCATAGGCCGATAATCCACGACAATCGTATGCCCGCAAGCGCTCATTGCCCGAAAATACTTGAGAGAATGCCCTAATCGCCAAGTCTGGAGCAAATGCCTGGTCGAACCCTCAGCACACTCCTAACCTTCCTTTTCTGCGGCATCGCAGTCATGGCGGCGGACTCGACAACAAATGTCACACCCGAGATCGCCAAGAACTCAAACGTCCAAGGAGAAAGTTTCACTTATGAAGAGAATGGAAAAGTTCTCGTCGCCGTGGATGCCAGCGTGGAGGCGAATGGCGCGCACCTTGCTGCCAAAAAAATCTCTTTCAATTCGGAGACGGGAATTATCGATGCGCAAGGCGATGTGGTTTATACCACAAAAAATTTACGTATCATGGGCGAACGGGTGACCATGAATCCCAAAATCGATTTAGTCGTCGCCTATAATGTAAAACTGGGCCGCAACCCGATTTATTTTACGGCCGAAGAAATTCGGATACAAAACGGAGATCGCACTATGAAAGGTGTACGCATGTGGAATAATGAACCACATGCCTATGGCATGAATTTAAAAATTAATGAAGCTCATTATTCTGATAAAGAGGATTGGTTAACCTTCAAAGGTGTCGTGCCCCATCTCGCCGGCATTCCTTTCTTTTATTTACCTTATTACGGACAAGACGGTTATCACGATATTCCATACGGTATTGAGCTCAATACGGGCTCGCAGGAACCCCAAGGACGTTACCTCCGCACCACTACTTTAGTTCGACAAAGCAAATCCCTGTGGGTCGGTGCATTGTTAGATTATTACAGCAAATCGGGCTTTCTGATTGGTCCAGCCCTTCGTTACGATAACAGCAAAACAACGAAGGACGGAGCCGTTTGGCGGGGGGACTTAAAATCGGGGTACATCAATGATCGTAATGTTTTAGAGAACGATATTTATGGCCGCACGCCTGATGCGAATCGGGGATTTCTTATCGGAAATATTAATGGTCACACCACCAACGATTTCGATTTCGCAGGTCAATTTTATCTCACCTCGGATCCTAATTTTATCCGCTCTTTCCGTCCGCGAGAAATTATCGGAATTGGTCTCCCGCAAGCTAGCTTCGAAGTAACCAAGCCACTCGCACAAGGCTATCTCTCCGCAACGGTGATTGCTAAGGCCGACAACTATCAAGACGTTGCTCAAAAATTACCTGAGCTGCGTTATGATTTAACAGAGAGAGCGATTGAGGGAACTCCTTTCAATCACCGTGCTTTTGTCTCAGCTTCTTATCTAACCGAACGTCCCTCGGCGGCCCTACCCTTACCCAATTTCACTACCGAAACGGGCGCCACCGAGGCTTGGTCGACCGCACGTTACGATGCTTACTACGGTATTACATATCCTTTAACGGTTCGTAATTACATAACATTCAAGCCCGTAGTCGGCGCCCGCGCCACTGCATGGTCATCCAATTTAACTAATACGGGCAGCGTTTCCAAAGCCGTCGGACAGGTGGGCTTCGATGTGGAAGGTCTCGCCACGGGTTCATGGAATTTAAAAGCTGACCACTGGTCGATCAATGGAATGCGTCACGCGTTACGTCCATTTATCCAATACCGCTATCTCCCTGGTGCTGATCACGTCACCGGTAAAATTCCACTTTCCGAACGCGATGTAGCCTTTTCCGCCTTCCGCGAACTAGACCTCGCCGATCGTCCGGATGCCGGGGCAAACACTGCCACCCAAGTCGGACGAGTCGGATTTAGAAATACCTTAGCCACACGTGATACCGAAATGGGCACACGTGAATTAGCCCGTTTTGATATTACCAAAGACTGGTCCAATGCGGATAAATCACTCGGCAAGACAGATTCAGATATTCAAACTCATCTCCGCTTAACACCGGCTAACTGGGTCACGATTGATTCCTACTCCCGTTTCGCCAAAAACGGCGGAGGCAATGTTGAGTCACTCCAATCCATCGCTTTTAATTCGGGCGATTTCTGGAAAGCTTCCGTGGGTTGGTTCGAATTAAAACAAGGAGCCGATCCCGCCAAACAGCTCTGGGTCGCGGGTGAAGTTAAATTAAATTCTACCTTCTCCGCTTTAATGACCGTTAATTATGACGCCATCGCTAAAGCTTATACTTACCAGTCGATTGGCTTGATTCAGCGCATCGGTAACTCTTGGGAAATTGAATACAGTTTCCAAAAGCGCGTTTCTGCTTTCAATGATGGTTCACTCGGCGCCCAAGTAAGAGTGCGCCTCTTCAAATTCTAAACGTGGCGGACCCTACCGAAACTTCCTCCACCCTGCCCACGGATGGTCTCTTACCACCGGCAGATTTATCGATTCGTCTCGATAATTTTGAAGGTCCGCTCGATCTCTTACTTTTCCTAATCAGAAAAAACGAAATCGATATTTATGATATACCGATTGAGAAAGTCACCCTTCAGTTCCTCGACATCCTGCGTAATCAAGAAAAAGATAATCTCGAGTTAGCCGGTGAGTTTTTCGTGATGGCCGCGACGTTGATGTATATTAAAAGTCGCATGTTGCTCCCGGTGGAAAGTCGGCCCGACGAATTAGACACGACGCACGACCAAGGCAACGACCCACGCTGGGCCCTGGTCCAACAGCTCATTCAATATAAACGGGTCAAGGAAACGGCCGCTATCATTCGCCAACTAGCCGATGAACGCCAAGGGCTCCTTAGCCGCTATGTATTACAGCCTCAGGGCGAAGATGCCGTGATTCGTCCCGTGGCCCCGGCTGACCGCATCGAACTGTGGAATACTTTTAATTTAGTCCTTCGACGACTCGCTGAAAAAATTCAACCGGGCAATCTCTCTGTTGAAATCGTGACCGTATCCGATCGCATGGAATATATTTTAAATCGATTAAATGCTGAATCCAAATTTAATTTTACGAGTCTCTTACCCGAACGTCCCACGATTGCTTATTTAGTAGCTACTTTTCTCGCCTGCTTGGAACTGGCACGCCTAGGTTCACTCGAATTGGAACAGGAAATAAATTTCCAAGATATCTTTTGTACCAAGCCTTTAAAAAACCCGGCCGACAGTTCTTCGCAACCTTTGGCGACACCATCCGAATTTGATGAGCCCACGGGAGAGCCAAATTAGGTAACGGTTTGAAATTTTACATTTTCCTCTTTAGGTATTCTCTATGGCGGGCAAACAAAAGAATCAGCATCACCTACTCGGTCTTGGGTTGGATCATGCCGACGACCATAAGCGCATTACCAAGGGTGAAGGCTTCTCGTTAGTGGGTGGATCCAATGAAACCCACGAGAGAATGACCGAAACCGTGATTAAAACCGTCGAAGACCTGCAACGGAAGGGTCGGACAATTCCCACCGCCGATCCCCAGGAAATCGCTGACCTTTTGCGTAAACATGAACGGGCCGATTAAGACGACAAAATCTCTTACTGACTGATTGACTCACCCCCATTCCAGCACTTGATAACTGACTTCAACGATGAGCCTAGAGACCCCTCCTCCACCACCTCCTCCGCCCCCATCTTCTGAGGGTGATGCTAATTCGGCTCCTAAGTTGAAGCTCAATAAGCCTGCTGGTGCATTCGTCCCCCCACCTCCTCCGAGTGCTGGTTCGATTCCTCCTCCACCGCCTGCCGCTGCGATTCCTCGCCCACCAGTAGTTGGAGCCTCCGCACCACGAATCGCACCCACCATTTCATCAGAACCCAGTGGCAGCGTTTCAACTTTAGAAGCTTCGTTTGACGTTCTTGGCTTGGTCGCTTCCATCGCGGCTTTTGCATTTTTATTATTAGAACTCTTCGTTAAAACTAAGGGATAATTTTTATGGCTTCCGATCTCATCGACAACCTCGACGCTACCACGTTTGAGTCTACCATCAAATCAGCAACCGTACCGGTGCTGGTAGACTTCTGGGCCACCTGGTGTGGACCCTGCAAGCAATTAGGTCCCGTCTTAGACCAACTGGCCACTGAGATGTCAGGCTCAGTCAAAATCTGCAAAGTAGACGTAGACACTAACCAGCCTTTAGCGGCCCAACTCGGCGTCACCTCCATCCCTGCGCTGTTCCTTTTTAAGAACGGACAAGTGGTTGATAAAATCGTCGGGGCACGTCCGAAAAGCGACATCGCTGCCTTCATCAAGAAGCACTCCTAAGCCTGTTTTAAGTAAACATAAAGAAGCCCGAGATTTCTCGGGCTTCTTTGTTTATAAATCTTATTATCTCTTATTTAGATTCTAACGGGTGCTGATCGAGAATTTCTTTACCGCTGTACTGACCACGGGCGCCGATAGCTTTACGCACTTCAGCCACCTTAGTGTCCATGACAGGGCCACCTTGGTTACCCCAAGCCGAACGAACATAAGAGATGATATTAGCAACTTGAGCGTCTTTGAGGCCGGCGCCGATGTTGGACATATTGCCGACGTACTTTTGACCCTTCACTTCGATTTCACCCGCTAAGCCAGCGAGGACGATTTTGATCACGCGCTCTTCCTTGCCCACAGGCCAAGGAGAACCAGCGATGGGTGGAAAGGCACCAGCGACGCCTAAGCCGGTGGCTTGGTGACAAGCGGCACAATTTTGAATGTAAAGTTTTTCACCCTTAACGAGATCAGGCTCAAAAACCACAGGACCCATGTTGGCGACTAATTTAGGTGCATCGAGATCGAATGTGCTCGCCGAAAATTCACCCGAATTACGGGTCAGATAAACACCGGCCCAGAAACCAAATCCACAAAAGATAAATACGATTACGATAGGCAGCATGGAAAAACCCTCAGCAGGTTCCTCTTTATCGCGGGCGAGGTGCGAGTGAATCTCGACGAGGCGACTATCGGAAAGATTACCCTGCTCACCAAAGGAGCGGTTGGGCTTATCGTTATTTTGAGAATGTTGTGACATGGGATTACTGTTTCAATTTCGCTTCAGGCGAATTGTAGTCGATATGGAGAGATTTTAAATACGCGACCAAGGCTTGCGCGCGCTCGGTGGGTTGAGTGACGCCATTTTTGTCGACTGTGTATAGGAAATTGTAGGCAGGCATCGTGCTACCTGCGGCAGGTGAGCGAAGGTGGCCATGAATTTCGTCATCGGACTTAGCACGAGCACCGTAGTTCGCGAGGTCGGGCCCGTTACGATGGTTACCTAAGAGTAATTCAGTCTGGAGAACGTAGTCGCGGGCGACAGTCGGGCGAGGAGCATAGCCCTTCGCAATATCGTTTCCTTGTCCGGCCGGACGCACCTGTTGCGTGTGGCAGGTGACGCAGCCTAATTCGAGATAAACTTGGCGACCTTGAATCGCTAAACCTGTTTCAATTGCAGGAAAAAGCGGACCACCCTCTTCAGCGGGTGCACGGCCTAAAGATCCCAATTGGACTTCACTGCTAATCAGCAAACCACCGAAGGAAGCTGCTAAGGTGAAGAAAATACCGGAGAGAATGAGATTAAAGTCCTTCATGTTCAGGGGAATTTAAGCGTGAGTGTTGTCGTTTGTATTTCGCGCAGAAGCGAAGAGCATGACGAGTGAATTAATCGCGAAGGCGAGGTGTCCCACCAATTCTAAAAGTACGAAGAAGATAACGGGGATGTAATAATAGCTCATGACTCCGCTATTAACCGTGGGGTAACCACAGATTAAAAGATGGAGAGCCAATCCGAGACCTCCGATAACACAGGACCAGAAGTGGAGGTGAACTAGTTTTGCCGACGGCCAGAATGAACCCGTGACGCGTGGCAGAATATAATAAGCGGCGCCAAAGAAGACCATCGATACGAAACCGTAATTGACGAGCTGCTGCTGTCCGACGGTGAAATCGGTGAAACGAACAACCGCATTCAGCGAGCGGGTAGAGAAAAGAATATTTAATGCGGAAGAAACCACGAAGCTGACCATACCGACTAAGACGAAGCGGAGGGTCGTGTTATTCCAAGCGTAAGCAAATCCGCGACTGTAAGAAAGTGTCCCAAAGAAATTAATCCCCAGGATAATTACCGGAACTAACATCATGAGTGCAGTAGTCACGCCGACGGATTGAATCCAAACAGGAATGGGACCGCCGAGTAATGAAGCAGGAGCCGTCCAACCCGCAAAAAGGAAGTAGGTCCAGAATCCGACAGTGGCCAAATAGTAAGCCGAGATCGTGCGACCCGACTCCTTGGAGATGAAATAATAAGTCGCAGCAATCGCCGAAGCCCCGATCCAGAGTAATTGGATATTTTGGATGAACCAACTATGGATGAGCGCCTGAAGCACTCCGGATGTCGGATACCAAAGAACCAGCAACTGGGTGATACCAAAGGCTACGGGGAAGACAAAGGACGCACCGATAATGTACCACTGTGACACGAAGACGTGTCCGGTAGGACGACGCACAAAGGCAACCGCAGGCCAGAGAGCAGCCAAGAGAAAACTAATGAATAAGGCCGGAGCTACCTCCTTGGGCATTTCTAAAAGTGCGTAGCCATTGAGGTGTCCGAGAAAAATTGCCCCGAGTCCTAAAGTCAGAGCCAAATTCCAGCCCAACCAACCACAGACCGCCAACCAACTGTCTTTAAATTCGAAGCGAGCTAGTGCGGACATGATCCATAAGTTCACACCGAAAATGGCATTCGCAATCCAACCGTAAGTGAAAGCATTACGCTGAAGAACTTCTAAGCGACCATAAGTGAACCACTCACAACCGGCCATGAAAGTAGGAGTTTGTAATTTTAAACTTACGATGAGTCCGAGAACGGATGAAATAATTAACCAACCCAAAGCGGAGGCAAAAAATAAACGAACAGGCAGGCTGCTTCCTGTATCGCTTGGGGAAGAATGTGCTTGGCGGTGATAGTCCTGGCTCATCGAAGATTATAAAATTATTTAAGGCCTAATTCGGCAGTGGTCCAAGGTGTGTTGCGTGAGGCGTTGGCATCACGAACGGCTTTAACTTGTTCAACATTCACGGGACCTGAATTGTTACCAAAACTGGCGCGTACATAAGTGAGAACGTCAGAAATATCTTGGTCACTCACACCGGCAACAGCAGGCATCATGCTATTGTAAGTTGTTCCTGCGACGGTAACAGGTCCCATTAATCCATGAAGAATGAACTTAACAGATAGGGTGGCGTCACCATTCACAATGGGCGATTCAGCTAGAGGAGGAAAAACGGGGGGGAGTCCTTTACCCGTGGGTTGGTGACAAGCAATACAGGTTCGAGAATACACAGCTAAGCCGCGCTTGAGCACTTCTTCATCAGCCACTTTAGGTGCTTCAGATTTTAGGGTTACGGGCGAAGGTGCCGATGGACCGGGTGCAGAGTAACTGCGCATTTTATTTACTAAGTCTGGATCAGCCGCCATGAGCGACATCGCTACTTCGACCGGCACACGATAAGTTCCGTCACTATTAAAACCGGTGGCAGAAATTAAGCCTTTCGCTTTTGATTCCGTATCAGCGCGCAGTGCTTTTTCGGCAATACGGCGCTCAGTGTCAGAATTGGTTTTAGGACTGAAGGCAACATACGCGTAGGCGATGACGAAGATGGCGACGAAAACGAAGGCTAAAATACCTAACCAAGAAGCAACTTGGCCAGGAATTAAAGGGCGATCTCCATTAGAAGAATTATCACTCATGGTAATTGATAGACTCGAGAATACGAGGGTCGTGGACGGGGATAGTTTCTGCCTGGGTGGAGGCACGTAAAAATAATCCGATGACTAAGCAGCCGAAACCAGCAATCGCGAGCAGGTCTAGGGCGAGATAGCCACTGATGAAGGGTGATACCGTAAAACCTTCAGGCGCAGTCTTATCGACGATTTGACGGGGTACGGCGTTGAACCAGAGATCTACAATGCCACCCGCAAAAATAATCCAGGCGATGGTGAGTAATCGACGGGCAACAATTTTTGCGCGATAGAATAAAAGTAAAAGAAAGGGCAGGAAAAAGAATCCGAAAATAAGATACATCGATACACCCCACCAATCGCTTTTCAAACCCGTGACGGGGTTAAATTCACGCAGGTTATACCAGAAAGTTTCTTCAGGAATATTGGCGTTATAAATGATGAAGTACTGAGAAAAACTGATGTACGCCCAGAAAACGGTGAAGGCGAGCATGAGACAACCGAGTACGTGCCGGTGGGCTTGATTAAGAAGTCCATCGAGCCAACCGCCGTTGGATAATCGATAGGTGAAAATCACGGTAGCAGCTAAGGCCAAGCGAATCGAGAGGGAGAAAAACCACACACCATACATCGTCGAGAACCAGTGATAAGAAAGGGCCATTAAACAGTCGAACGCGAGCAAGGTCAGCATAACGGCACTCGCAGGAATGCCCACGGCAGAAACAGCGTGCAAGGTATGCGTATGTTGTGCGGTGCGTTCTTTGTCCTGTTTAAAAGACCAGTGACGAAGAGCCCAAGTGATCACTCCGAAAAAGAGGGTGTAAGCAACGATACGGATGAGGAAGAAGTTTTCATTAAGGAACCAACTTTTTGCCCGAAGGATAGGATCGTGCCCGACTTCGTGTCCGCTGGGCAAAATATGTGAAGCGTCCGTCCAGTCCCAAAGAATGTGACGAAACTCAGGAATGAATGCTAAAGGAGCGACCCCTAATAGAAGCACTACCGGTAAAGCGCTGATCATAAACTCCCAAGAGCGGCGAATAATCGGAGCCCAACCCGCGTCGAACACGCGCGTAATCATGATCAACATGAGCATACCGATTAAAGTAGAGATCCAAAACAAGGAACCGACCAAAACCGAGAGTGCGGGACGATGATGGTGTTCGCCCAAACCCAGGAAGGCAAATGACCACACGGCAACCAAGGCGACAAAGCCGAGGGCAACGAAGGTTGTCCAATGTGAAGATAAACGGGAAGGAGAAGCGCTCATGGCGAATTATTTGGCGGTGGCCTTGA
Source organism: Opitutales bacterium (assembly GCA_040398005.1). Classification (GTDB taxonomy): domain Bacteria; phylum Verrucomicrobiota; class Verrucomicrobiia; order Opitutales; family UBA953; genus UBA953. The sequence goes on along the minus strand of JBBAUX010000001.1, from coordinate 150,027 downwards.
TGGAGGCAGGAGTGATTTCTGGTGGGCTGAACTGAGAAAGTTGCAAGGCGCGTAAGTAAGCGACGACGGCCCAGCGTTCTTCAGGTGAAAGTTTATCGCCATAAGGCATCATCGTGTTTTTACCGTTGTTGATGACGTCGTAAATTTGGCCCTGGGGATAAGCGCGATAGGTAGCCGTTTGTAAATTAGCAATCGTGTTGATCGCGATGTCCCCTTCGATGGCTGAACGCACTTTCATAATGCCATTACCATCGGCGGCTTGTCCGTGGCACACGGCACAATAAATTTGGTATTTGGCCCGACCTAATTCCAGAACTTTACTGTCAATCGTGTAGGGTTGTAATTCGCCCGACGATAAAAAGGTAAGACTCTTTGCTGGGAAATCTAAGAGGAAATTACCCTTCTCATCTTTTCCAGTAACGAACGACGCATTGAGTGATTCAGCACGACGGTATTCCGCGGAAAAAATTTTGGTCGGCTCGAGACCGGTACCACGAGCAACGGATCCAGCCACAGGCGGACGCGCATCACGTCCATCGGCGAAGAAAGTGTTTTCGCCCTGAGCTTTATATTTCGACTGATAGTCCATATCATCGAAAACATAAATCGGAGTTTGCTTAGAGGTCTTTCCTTGGAAACCCAGGAAGCCAATCACAGCAACAACAACGATAGCAAGAAATGTAAGGTAGCGGCTCATGGTGGATTAGTCGCGAATAACGGTGATTTCTTGACCCCCTAAGGAGAGTAAGAAGTTACGAGATTCATCTAAATGGAAATTGGAATCACGAGCTTCTAAAACAATCATGAACGAGTCATCCGACGTGCGCGCAAACTGCGGAAGATCGAATAAAGGGTGATGATGTTGAGGGAGACGATTTAAAATGAATTGACCGAAGAATGTACCGAAGGCCGCGAAGAGAATCGTGCACTCGTACATGATGGGGAATGGGAAGATGGGGCTCCATAATGGCTTACCACCGACAATCAGTGGGTAGTCGTAGGAATTCATATACCAGGTAAGTAAACAACCGGTGATGAAACCAGTAACCCCACCTAATAAAGTCAGACGAGGTATTTTCGATCGTGGCAGGCCCATCGCTTTGTCCAAGCCGTGAATCGGATAGGCCGAATGTACGTCCCAATATTTCCAACCGGCATCACGTACTTTTTCCGCAGCGTGATAGACGTCAGCCGGCTTGCGGAAGGTGCAAGCGACACCGTGGATACTTTCATTGCGTTCATTCATGGTTCGTGACGTCAAATTAATGTTGATGAATATCGGAGTGAGGTGAGACCATCTTCAGCTCGGCCATCGGCAGAAGCGGGAAGAATCTCACGAAGAGCAGGAAGAGCACCGAGAAGAAACCAAAGGTGCCGAAGAAGGTGAAGATATCCACGATGGTCGGGCTGTAATATCCCCAGCTCGATGGCAGATAGTCGTTCGCCAGCGAGGTCACGGTAATAACGAAACGTTCGAACCACATACCGACGTTCACGAATAGGCAAATAATCCAAACGAGAGAGTGATTTTCGCGAATCTTCTTAAACCAGAAAAGTTGAGGCGTAATCACGTTACAAGAAACCATGATCCAGTAAGCCCACGCGTATTGACCGAAGGCACGATTCACGAAGGCAAACTTTTCGTAAACGTTACCAGAATAAGCAGCAATAAAGAACTCCGTGGCATAAGCGTAACCAACCATCGTACCAGTCGCTAAAATAATCTTACACATGTTATCGATGTGGTACTGATTGATTACATCATGCAGGCGATAAATCGCACGCAGTGGCAGCATCAACGTTAACACCATCGCGAAGCCCGAGAAGATGGCACCCGCCACGAAGTAAGGTGGGAAGATAGTCGTGTGCCAGCCGGGAACGTTCGAGACTGCGAAGTCGAACGAAACGATGGTGTGCACGGAAAGAACGAGCGGCGTGGATAAACCAGCGAGCAAGAGATACGCCATTTCCATGTTGGACCACTGACGATTGCCGCCGCGCCAGCCCATCGCCAAGACGCCGTAGAAAGCTTTTCTCCACCATGTAGTTGCGCGATCACGAATCGTACCAAAGTCAGGCACCATGCCCATGTACCAGAATAAAGAGGAAACCGTGAAGTAAGTCGAAACTGCAAAAACGTCCCACTCTAAAGGAGAACGGAACTGTGGCCAAATTGCATTTTGATTAGGTATGGGGAAGAGCCACCAAGCAAACCAAACACGACCGACGTGGAAGAGCGGGAAAATACCGGCACACATCACGGCGAAAATCGTCATCGCCTCAGCTGCACGATTAATCGAGGTACGCCATTTTTGGCGAAGCAAACAGAGAATCGCAGAAATCAAAGTTCCCGCGTGACCGATACCGACCCAGAAAACGAAGTTAACAATCGCCCAACCCCAACCAATCGGGGCACGTAAACCCCAAACACCTGTTCCCGTTGAAACGAGGTAAAATAATCCAACACCCGTGAAAGATGCGACGAAAAGTGCTACCGTAAAAAGAACTTTCCACCAGAGAGGCGTGGGCTCTTCGACAATGCCACAAACTTTATCGGTGATCCAATGAAAGCCGCGGTCATTGAGAATGAGTTTAGCACGGGGCAACTCGGCAGGATTTACCTTATCGAGTATTGCAGGACGTTCAGAAGAATGATCAGGGGCGTGAGCCATGGATTAAAAATTCAGTGAGAATTACTTGGAGTGTGTTTCAGATTTATAAGCCGGTGCACCATGCTCCGGACTACTCTGCCCTTCTCTTCCAGCCATTTCCTTACGCGAGAGCGGAACACGATTTGCACCTGGCATGCGTGCATTGATGTTACGTAACTTCGCTTGGTAGGTGGTACGTGGACGAGTATTTAAATAAGTGAGAGCTCCATAGGTACGGGTAGAAGCCTTCGCTTTAGCCACACGTGAGTTCGGATCAGTGATATCACCAAACTCAATCGCCTCCGCTGGGCAGGCTTGTTGGCAAGCGACTTGAATCGTACCATCAGCAACGCGGTGATTGGCAGAATCTTTGGCCCGAACTTTCGCTTGGATTTTCGCTTCTTGAATACGTTGTACGCAATAAGTGCATTTTTCCATCACGCCGCGCATACGTACTGAAACGTCAGGATTCTTTTGCATCTGCGGAAGGTCAGCGGGGTCTTTCGGTAATTTAGCAGGTCCGAGAGGTCCTTCGTAATAGTGACCCGCTTCGCGTTTATTATAATCGAGGAAATTAAAGCGACGAACTTTGTACGGACAGTTATTAGCGCAGTAACGAGTACCGATACAACGATTGTAAGCCATCGTGTTGAGGCCTTGGTCGTCGTGCACCGTGGCGTTAGCCGGACAAACTGTTTCGCAAGGAGCGGTTTCACAGTGCTGACAAGCGACACCCATGAAAGTCACTTGGGGATCTTCAGGAATCGCGGTGCCTGCTTGAGCGCGACCGTCAAAGAAGTAACGATCGAGACGAATCCAATGCATGTTACGACCCTTCAACACTTGGTCGCGTCCCACGACTGGAATATTATTTTCCGCCTGACAGGCAGTCACACAAGCATTGCAACCCGTACAGGTATTTAAATCGATCGACATTCCCCACTGCTGTTGCACCGGGAATTCACTCTCGTGACCTTGCCAAACGGCGACGTTGGGAGCCACGGAGTGATCAGGATGCTCATACGCAGAATTTCCACGTGGCGTGAGCACAGCTTTTTCGGCCGCCGAAAGTTTTTCGTCTTTTCCGTAAACCGCTGGAGCGTGTCCATCGATTCCGAGTTTCGCAAAGTTCTCGTTATGATGTAAATCTTCAGCGTTTCCTTCGCGCACCACGTCGCGACCTTCCATCGACCAGTGATCTTGCGTATTACAAACCGGAAGACTTTCGCCGGTGAGTTCTAAAGTTACGCCCGTGCGAACAGCGGCGGATTGCGAAGTAACAAATGGGTAAACGTTGAAACCGTTACCCACCACTTTACCTTGTAATCTTTCAGCCACCCGAGTGGCGACGCGGCCAGCAACCGTACGGCCAAAACCTAATTGCAGACCCACAGTGAAATCAGCCATACCAGGCATGATAAAGAGAGGTCCTTTGATGCTGGTACCGCTGAGGGTTAATTTAGCGTAGTGTGCGATGAGTTTACCGTCGATTATCTGATTAATGTTCCGATTGAGCGCACCGATTTTTTGGATAACGCCAATACTGGGTTCGATATCAAGTTTAGCCGCAAGTTTAGGACTGATGAGAATGACGTTTTCCCATGAAGTCTTCGACATGGGATCGGGTGCTTCTGCTAACCAACCGTTGTTCGCGTATAATCCGTCACCCGTATGGACGCTCGGTAAAATACGTGCTTCGAGTGAGCTGAACGATAATGGTGGAGCGGTAAATTTTCCGACGCTATCGACATCTAATTTAATTTTCTTCGTGGCACTTGAAGTTTCCGCGAGAACACCTTCGGCCAACCACGCAGCAAAGGCGGAGTCGGAATTATTTTTGGCGAGACGATTAAAGGTTTCGCGAACCAAAGCGTAGGGCTCTTGATTTTTTCCGGCAAACGGAGCTAGGACATCGAGCTCCGAGAGCGTCGGAAAGAGTGGCTCAATCATGGGCTGCACGGGCACATAAGTACCATCGAGCGTGCGACCATCGGACCAACTTTCTAAATAGTGTGAGGCAGCAATGACGGTGCCACCGAATGATTTCACTAAGGCCGAAGTTTCGTCAAAGGCTGGACCATGATAACCGAGACGAACAACATTTTTAGCCGACTTCACTGCTTTCGCAAAATCGACATCACCCGGAGCATCATAAGCAGGATTACCGCCTAAAATAATTAAAGTGTTAGCAGGTTGTACGACTAATTCGGCAATCGAATTCGAGGCGGATGCATTGGACTCAACAACGCGAATCGCAGCATTGAGTGCTTGGTTCGCTAAATAAACAGCGCGATGCGCATCAACCGAAAGATGATCACCCGCAACGATGAGTGCTTTTTCCTTAGCACCTACCAAATCAACTACACATTCCTTAATCCAAACTTCGGGAACAGAAATACCCGAAACTCTGGATGTTAAAATAGCAGCGTCCGATTTATTTCCGGTTTGGGCGAGCACTTCAGCGGCAAATAAAATCGCTAAACCAGAAATATGTGATGACGACGCACGAAGACGGTGATCAGCAGCGGCACCCGTAATAGTAAAAGTCGACTCAACCACGTAGAGACGAGTCATCTTATCGGCTTCGACCGCATTATCCGCGCGACGACCGATGGAGTAGGCACGAGTATTTTCAACAGCACCGTCACCCGTGTTCAAGAAATCAGCATCGAGGCTTAAGATGCGACGCGCTTGCGCGTAGTCGGGTAAAATGCGTGCACCGAGGGCGACTTCGGCGCGATTTTGCGCAACAGGAGTATACTCAACAAAACGAGACTGTGGTAAAATTTCTTTAATCGCGGCCACTAAAGCTGCACGGGTGGGCGATGAAGACGGACGAGCTAAGAATGCTAAGCCGGCACCACCGTTCGCTTTTTCAGAAGCGGCGAGTTGGCGGATTAAATCACGCACTTCGGAAACTGAAATAACTGAACCATTGGCACCCGTAGAAACTTGCGCACGTTCAGGATCATAGAGGTCGAGCACACTTGCTTGAGCAAATTTTGATGAAGCTGAACCGCTGGCACGGTGGCTGGGATTTCCCTCAACTTTGGTCGGACGATGTTGATGAGTTTCAACGATGAGAGGCTGATTGGCTAATTCACCAGGGAATGAACTCGCATAATATGTGGCGACACCAGGAATCGTGTTTTCTGGTTGTTTGCTGTAAGGTAAAGTATGGTTACGTGGTTCGCGACATCCAGCGAGGCCCAAGCCAGCTAAGCCAAAGGATGCACCCATCAACATTAAAAATTCGCGACGTTCAACTTTCGAGATGTTCGCAGCGTCGTCCAAGAATTCGCGTTCAGCGCGCGTCCGGAACTCGGGCGACTTGTTACGTTCATCGAGACTACGCCAGTAGGTGGGTCCAGTAGTTTCGCCCTCTTGGGCAATTGGATGTTGAAAAACTTTCTTACTCATTGAGAAATTTTATTTTAGCGGTGGCAGCCAGAACAGCTTTGGGGTGGGTTAACCTTCCAGTCGTGAACGAACTTGGTTCCCTGAGCGGCTTGCGCTTCAGGCGATTCAGCTTTCCAGGATAAATCGGTAACTTTATCGAGCGGACGGAGGTATTTTTCGGGATTGCGGTGACAATCTAAACAGAAACTCATGTTCAAAGATTTTTGCTGACCGACCACGACTTGTTGATCAACGCGACCGTGACATTCCACGCAACTGACGCCGCGATTAATGTGCACCGCGTGATTGAAATAAACGTAATCGGGAGCCTTGTGAACTTTAACCCAGCGAACAGCTTCACCCGTTTCGACGCTGCGACGAATTAACGCTAAGGCAGGACTGTCCGACTTAACTTGGCTGTGGCAGTTCCAACAGGTATTGGAGGTAGGCACGTTGGAGTGACTCGAACGATCAACAAAATTGTGGCAGTAACGACAGTCGAGACCGAGAACGGAATCAGGCCCGGCGTGGAAGGAGTGATTGAAAGCTACCGGTTGATCAGGCGTGTAACCGACATTCAAATACTTATTCGTGGCGTATTCATTGATTGCCGCAACGACCACGGCACCCGTTGCCAATAAACAGACTAGGATTTGAAAGGGTAAATTGTTAATCGAACGGCGGAAGAAATTACCGCGGGTGGAGGGTCGATTAAGAAATTCAAGAAGTTTACGCATCGGGAGCGAAAGATAAAATTAACGTGAAGTATTTCGCGCTATCGCGCGGGCTTCGGGTTGGGCAGAAAAAGCAGAAGACAGGGTGACGGTTTTCTGAGCAGAGACAGAATTTGAGCTCGTTGCTTTAGACAAAAAACCGAGAGACAAAACAGAGGCGACGGTCGTGCCAGCTTTGATCAGGAAACTTTGCCTGGAGGTGCTTTGCTTACTCATGAATAAGTTCTATAGAGCCACAAAACCTACCCCCCTTCGCAACCGAAATTTTCAGTGATTTCGAGGGTAATTTTAGTCAAACAGCTGTCAGTACCCTGTTGATAACCTGTAAATTGACCAAGAATAAGTTGGTAAGATGTTCATGTTCAGCAGTTTGTGGTAAATGTTTTGTAAAATTTTCGTAAAAAATTCCAAACAAGGGCCGGGTTGGTCCATAAATAGTATTAGAAAAAGAGACGATTAACCCCTTGTCGGGCTAATCGTCTCTAGGTCTAAAATTGATGATTTATCGGCTTAAAGACTTGGCTGCGATGCGCACCAGCTCGGTAAAGCTTTTAGCATCGAGGGCCGCGCCACCGATTAATCCGCCATCAATATCTTGTTCGGCCAATAAAGCGTCTGCGTTATCGGGCTTCATTGATCCGCCGTAGAGAATTAAAATACGCGCAGCGGTGTCGGCTCCAAATTGTTGAGCGAGAAGTTTGCGAATGAACGCGTGAACTTCTTGAGCCATCGCCGGAGTAGCAGTCTTGCCAGTTCCAATGGCCCACACGGGTTCGTAAGCGATAATCACGCTCTCCGCTTTCGCGGCAGGAACTCCGGCTAAGCCCGCTTCGAGCTGACGACGTACCACTTCCATGGTTTGATTCGCTTCACGTTCCGCGAGTAATTCCCCGACGCATAAAATAGGTTTTAAAGTCGCAGACAAAGCAGCCAAGACCTTGCGATTAGCAAATGCATCATCTTCACCAAAAATACTACGACGCTCACTATGACCAATAATCACATGGGTAACGTGCAGGTCGCGAAGCATGGAGGCAGAAATTTCTCCGGTGAAAGCACCGTTTACTTTATCATGAATATTTTGAGCACCGAGAGCAATCAACGATCCTTCGATTGCATGACCCACCGCAGAGAGTGCGGTGAAGGGCGGACAGAGCACAACGTTAACGGAGGCTTGTGAGCCAACCGAAGCGGCAGAAATTTCTTTCACAAGTTCCACGCCTTCGGTGGCGGTCTTGTTCATTTTCCAGTTACCAGCAATGAGAGGAGTACGTTTAGACATGAGATTAAAAATTAAGCAGAGAGTGCAGCGACACCGGGAAGAACTTTACCTTCCAGATATTCTAAGGAAGCGCCACCACCGGTTGAACAGTGCGACACCTTGGTATCGACACCAAATTTCTTAGCAGCTGTAGCCGTATCGCCACCGCCGACAATCGTGATCGCACCGCGTTCAGTCGCTTTGGCAACCGCATGAGCCATGGCCTTGGTGCCGACGGCGAATTTTTCGAATTCGAAAACGCCACAAGGACCGTTCCAAATAATAGTACCCGCACGGCCAATCGCAGCCTCATAAAGCTTAATAGATTCGGGGCCTCCATCCATACCCTCCCACTCGGCAGCGATACCGCCAGCCATGGTAGCATGTTGCCTATTAGCATCGGGTGAGAATTTATCGCCGCAAGTGAAGTCGACCGGCAAGGTAACTTTGACGCCACGTGCTTTCGCTTTTTCTAAAAGTTCAGCGACGATTTTGGCACCTTCAGGATCGAAGAGCGATTTACCAATTTCCATACCGTCGCAAACCTTGCGGAAGGTAAAAGCCATACCACCACCGATAATAATTTCGTCAGCCTTCTCGATGAGGTTACGGATAAGAGGAATCTTATCAGCAATTTTGGCACCGCCTAAAATCGCCAACAACGGACGCTTAGGATTATTCAGTACGGTATCGAAAGCTTTGAGCTCTGCTTCGAGGAGGAAGCCGGCGGCTTTGCGTGGTAAGTTGACACCGACCATCGAGGAGTGAGCGCGGTGGGCGGTACCGAAAGCATCGTTTACATAGATATCACCTAAACGTGATAATGAGGCCCTAAAATCGGCTACTTTAGCTGGGTCGGCCTTCATGCTCGTACCATCTTCGAGTTTCACTTTTCCTTCTTCTTCGATGTGGAAGCGTAAGTTTTCTAAAAGTAAAACTTCACCAGGCTTTAAAGATTTTGCAGCGGCTTCAGCTTCCGCACCGACACAGCTCGAAATAAATTTAACCGGTTTACCTAAAAGTTTTTCTAATTCCACAGCGATGGGACGTAGAGAAAATTTCTCGACCACTTTACCATCGGGACGGCCGAGGTGTGACATCAACACGCAAGAGGCACCGCCTTCGAGTAAGAAACGGATGGTAGGAAGTGCGGCCGCAATACGTTGGGTATTGGTAATGACTCCGGTCTTCTTGTCTTGAGGGACATTGAAGTCGACGCGGACGAGGGCGCGAAGACCTGAGATAGAACCAAGTGATTTAAGGGAGGGTGCGGACATGGTGGTAAAGGGAGGAGAGAAAAGATTTCTTGGAGCGGTGGGAAGATTAAAGCACCACGAATGCCAAAGTATCGTCGCGGGACCTGTTTTAAGCCAAAAACAAGACAGGCGACCCACTCGGATCGCCTGTCGTAGTCAGTTTCGACTTAAAACTTAGAGCTTTGCGGTAACTTTAGCAAGGAGTTCAACCACGCGGTTGGAATAACCCCACTCGTTATCGTACCAGCTGATGAGTTTGAAGAAGTTCTTATTCAACTCGATCGATGAACCTGCGTCGAAGATCGACGAGTGTTTATCGTGGATGAAATCGGAAGAAACGACTTCGTCTTCAGTGTAAGCGAGAATTCCTTTGAGATAAGTTTCGGAAGCTTTCTTCAGGGCAGCTTTGATTTCGGCTAAGCTGGTGTCTTTCACTGTTTTAACAGTGAGGTCGACAACGGAGACAGTTGGAACAGGTACGCGTAAGGCCATACCGGTGAGCTTACCTTTAACTTCAGGTAAAACTAAGGATACGGCACGAGCAGCACCCGTCGCGGAAGGAATAATGTTTTGAGCAGCCGTACGTCCACCCTTCCAATCCTTCTTCGAAGGACCGTCGACCGTCTTTTGGGTAGCAGTGTAAGCGTGGATAGTGGTCATGAGGCCTTCAGCAACGCCGAATCCTTCTTTAAGTAAAACGTGAACCAGAGGGGCTAAACAGTTGGTTGTGCAAGAGGCGTTCGAGATGATATGGTGGTTCGAAGCTTCATATTTGTCGTCATTAACACCGATAACCACGGTGATATCTTCATCTTTAGCAGGAGCCGAGATGATCACTTTCTTGGCGCCAGCATCGAGGTGACCCTTAGCTTTAGCAGCTTCAGTGAAGAGGCCGGTTGATTCGATGACCACTTCAACGCCGAGAGCCTTCCAAGGTAATTCAGCGGGTGACTTAGCGGATACGACTAAAATCTTTTTTCCGTTAACTACGAGAACATCGTCTTCAGCCTTATCGGGAGAAGATTTTTCCGAGCTCACTGTACCGCTAAAGCGACCTTGGCTAGAGTCATACTTTAAGAGGTAAGCGAGATTGTCCGCGGGGACAATATCACCGACGGCAACGACATCAAAGGTCTTACCGAGGTGGCCCTGCTCAACGAGGGCGCGGAATACGAGACGACCGATGCGGCCGAATCCATTAATTGCTACTTTGGTTGCCATATTTGTTATACGAGAAAGGAATCTAAAAGAGTTCCCAAGGCCTTATGGCAAGCGAGAACACACATTAAGCCCCTACAACCCAAAGCCCACAGCCCAAAGGAGGTAATGTCAGCACCCCGTGGTCAATTTTTGGCATCGGGCCAGGGGCTAATTTGCAATCAAGATGGGGCGAAACGACAACAGGCCACCAGTGAAATTCCATCGGCAGGGCGAGCTGAACTTCAAATGGATGCGGGTTACACGCGATCATTACCTTCACGGGACCCAATAAACCATCCGCATTCAACACAGCGACAAAACTTTCTTCGCTGTCGAGCTGGGTCACCTTCATCCAGCCCGGCGACACGGCTTCACGCGGACGCAGTACCGCGCCCGCGGATGAGAGTCTAAATTTTATCAATTGGGCAACCCATTCATGCTCGGAGTGAAAACGTTTTAGTCTTCGTGCATCGAGAGAATTTAAGTCAGCACGCTGCCAGGTGTTGGAGACGCCCCGTTTGGATAATAAAAAATCTTGGCCCGCCGAAAGCATCGGCACGCCCGCGGAAGTCAGTAAAATCAAGTGCATCATGCGGGTACGCAAGATATCCGCCGGCAAGGGATTAAGCGCATCCGATTTAGGACATTCGGTAATGCGATCAATCCACGCCATGTCATCGTGCGACTGCGCGTAACGCAAACGGGCGGACGGACGAAAATCACAAGCAGCGATTTGATGCAATAAATCTGAGGACTGGGCGTGGCCTCGGACATACCCCGGTAAAAACTCGCGAAACGCATCATCCCAACAGGTCCATGTCGTATGGTCTAAATCTCGAGCAAGGTGACCCCGAAAACTCCAGGGCTCGGCGATTAAAATTTTCTCCGGATGATTAATTCTAAATTCGTCTTCAATCTCCTGTAAGAGCGGAGTGCCTAATAATTCGGCTAAATCTAAACGCACTCCGTCGACGCCCAACACAGCCGTCCAATGTTGGAGACTGCTTAAAACTAATCGTCCAAACATCGGTGCTTCGGCACGGACATCATTACCACATCCACTCCAGTTAGAGAGCTTTCCATGAGCGTCTGTGCGGAAATAATACGATTGATCGATTTGTAGTAAACTATTCGGACTACCAAAATGGTTAAGGACCAAATCCATAATCACCGCGATACCCGCCTCGTGAAAGGCACGAACTAAATCTTGGAACTCGGTAATCGTATTAATTCCGGTGTCGTCAGAGGAATAAGCAGTCGCTGGGGCAAAAGCTGAAATCGGCATGTAGCCCCATTGGTACTCCGTTACCTCTCCGCGCTCATACTCGGTACAGGGCAAGAGTTCGACGGCGTTGACCCCGAGCGATTTAAAATAATCACCATTTTGCCTAATCCATTCCGCAGCGTTTTTAAAATTAGGTTTTTTAGAAGATCCAATCAGTCCAAATAAATCCTTCAAGTGAACTTCCAAAATCACGCAATCTTCAACGGCAGGTGTTTTAAATCCATCATTCAGAGCTACGAGTTCATCTCTCGGTGTGACCAAAGAAACGGGAGGTGAAGGATGAACATGGGCCATTTTTCGAGCCCACGGATCCGCCATCGTCCGTCCATCAACGTTTAATAAATAAGCACAGTTGGAAAGATCAGCATCCACTTCACCCACCCAAGCACCCTGCCCTTCAGGCTTTAATTCACAGCGAGCGGTTTGTGGGGATTTTAATTGAGACGAGGAAATCGTATAGCCAACAGAGACCGCGTGAGCGCGTGGCGCAAAAACCCGGAAAGTGGTTTTTCCACCTGAAATCGTTGCACCAAAGGGACCGGGCGGTTCTAAAACATCGAGTGGATCCGAAGCTAAGATTTCGCAAAATTCAACCCGATCGTTGAATTCATAGAGCACACGAAGGGGTCGAGTGGTCGGATCGGCATCGACGGCGCGAAAACGAAAGACGTGTAAATTCGTTCGGTCTAAGCTCAGCTGTAAATTGCGATTACCGTATTGATCTCTCTCAATATTATCAGCGTCGTGCGGGGGCTCCAACCAATGTCCGTCGCCGCGATAAAATTTAAAGGGCATGATTGTTTCATCCCCCATCACCTCTTTAATCGGCACGCTTAATTCATAACCTTCGACCCCTAAGAGACAGACTGCGTGGAGAGACCAAGCACTCATATCTTTGAGTGCACCCCACTCGTTGAATGGTCCGCAAACTAAGAGTGAGTTCTCTCGTACGTCAGGACATAAGAGTTTCCACACGAAGAAATGAACGCGGCCATTCTCGATCCAGTGCCCCGAACGGGTGGCCCAAGTTTGGGCATCGGCACGCTCCAGCAGACTTATTTTAGCGGGGGGATTGAGTTCTAATTTAGGTAAAGCCGACTCCACCCAATCGTGCGATAAGGCAATCAAGCCCGAGGCCTTTGTCTCCCATCGCGCGCTGGCTAACAGACGATACATTACCAAACTGATGTCAAAAAAAGATTTCGTTGGCGAGCAAAAGCGGGCTTTCCACCGTGCGGAGTTTTGCTCACAGTAACGCCGTGGATATCAATGTTCTCACCAGCCAATGGGAAGGTCACCGACTACTCGATTCAGGCGATGGCTTGAAACTCGAGGAAATCGGCGGTGTCCGGATGATCCGCAGCGAGCCCAAAGCGTGGTGGAAACAGTCATTGCCTAAAGCTGAGTGGTCTAAAGCCGTCGCGATTCACGAAGAAGGTGGCCGCGAAGGACATTGGAAATTAAATGGTAACTGTCCGCGCGATTGGGAAACCCAATTTGGTAAAATAAAACTGCAACTGCGATTCATGGATAACTCCAAGCAGTTCGGAGTTTTTGCGGAACAGTCTCCCCACTGGGAATGGTTGGCCGAACAAAAATCCACCAGTAATTCACGTCCACGTTTGTTGAATTTATTTGGTTACACGGGAGCAGCTTCCTTAATCGCCGCGCAGGCGGGTTGGAGCGTAACCCATGTCGATGCTTCGAAACCTGCCGTAGCGTGGGGGCGAAGAAATCAAGAGGCTTCGAATATGAACGAAGAACCGATTCGTTGGATTATTGAAGACGCTCCGACGTTCGTGAAACGTGAAATCAAACGCGGTAATCAATACGAAGCGATTTTAATGGATCCCCCTGCCTTTGGACGCGGACCCACCGGAGAGTTTTGGAAAGTTGAACGCGATTTAGCTCCCCTCCTTCGCTCGTGTCGTGAACTTTTATCTCCGCAGGCGAAATTTATTATTCTGACCGTTTACACCATCGATGCTTCCTCTATTTTGTGTCATAATCTCATCGAGGAATGCACACAGGGATTAGGCGGAAAAATCGATATTGGCGAACTTGTCCTCAAACAAGAAGGTAATGGGCGATTGTTGCCTCTATCGCTTTGGGGTCGCTGGCAGTCTAATCCCTGATTATAAATCTACTTATAGTTAGATTATCAATCCTGGGGGGCGGTATAATGTTTTCAAAGAGTATCTTTTGCTCTATGAAGGATAAATCGTGAGCATCACGCCTGACCAGAACACTTTTCGTGAGTTAGCAAAATCGGCTGACATCATACCCGTCTGTCTGGATTTAATGGCTGACCTCGAAACGCCCGTTTCGGTTTACGCCCGCCTCAGAAAACTGGGTTCGAGTTTTCTTTTTGAGTCTGTCACCGGCGGCGAACACATCGGTCGATACAGTTTTTGTGGCGCCAACCCAGCCCTCACCATTACGGCTTTTGAAGACCGCACTGAAATCGTCACCCGCGCAGGTAAAAAAGAAACTGTCCCCACTCCGAAAGATCCGCTCGATTTAGTTAAGAAAGAAGTAGCCAACCTTCGTATCGCCAAAGTTCCCGGCCTCCCTCCCTTCGTCGGCGGTATGGTGGGAATGGTGAGTTACGAATACATTCATCGCATCGAGCCGAGTGTGCCCTGCGCTAAGAAAGATCCCGCTGGCACGCCCTTAATCCACTTTATGCTCGTGGATCGCTTAATCGCTTTTGACAACGCCCGACAAACCCTTCGCTTAATCGTCAACGCACGCATTAGTTCACCCGACAAAGCGGATGAAGCTTATGCGGCGGCTAAAAAAGAGTTGGAAGTTTTGAAGTCAGTCGTCACCGGACCTTCCGCAGCTGCCGCAGCCGAACTTCCGACTTCCAACGATTTTGCGACCGGCAAATCCAATGTCAGCCAACCCGACTTCGAAAAAGCCGTCCAACGTGCCCAAGAATACATCAAAGCCGGCGATTGCGTACAGGTCGTACTATCACGCAGAACCGATATTGAATACAAAGGTGAACCTCTAGACCTCTACCGCGTACTCAGACATGTAAATCCTTCACCTTACATGTTTGTGATCGAAACAGGATTAGGTTTCGACGTCGTAGGTGCCTCACCTGAGGTCAATGTTCGCCTCACCCAGCGTCGTTGTGAAATTCGCCCCATTGCGGGTACTCGTCCACGCGGTATCGACGAAGCAGCCGATCGTAAACTCGAAGCTGATTTACTGGCCGACCCTAAAGAGCGATCCGAACACTTAATGTTAGTCGATTTAGCACGCAATGACCTAGGACGCGTTTGTGTTCCAGGAAGTGTCACCGTCCCCCACTACGCGATTATCGAACGCTACTCTCACGTCATGCACATCGTCTCGCAGGTCGAAGGCGATTTGGCCCCTCAGTTTGATGCGTTCGATCTCTTTAAAGCCACTTTCCCTGCTGGCACACTTTCGGGTGCACCCAAAATTCGAGCTATGCAGATTATTTCTGAACTCGAAGGTGAACGTCGCGGAGTTTACGGCGGAGCCGTCGGCTACTTCGGTTTCGATGGCGGACACGACTCCTGTATCGTCATTCGCACCGCTTCATTACGCAATGGCACGGCAAGTATTCAAGCCGGTGCAGGTATTGTTGCTGACTCCGTAGCGACCTCCGAATATCAAGAAACCATCAGTAAGTCTAAAGGTGTTCTTCGTGCACTCAGTTTAGCCACTGGAATAAAATCCTAAGGCATCATGCCCAAACCCAAGTCTAATAAAAAGAAAGCTCCCGAGACCAAAGATGACCTGCCCAAAAAAATCGTGCAGTCACTACCTCCGGCTGTGGTTAATGATGACCCCACGGAGCCGGGACAAGCCTGGGAAAAGCTTTCGCCCGATGAACGCTCACCGATTAGATCTTACTTGGATCAAATCGGAAAAACCCCGCTACTCACTTTAGAAGAAGAAACGGCGCTGGCTCGAAAAGTTCTCAAAGGAGACGAAGCAGCGCGCCAAAAAATGATCCAGTCGAACTTACGCTTAGTGGTAAGAATCGCCCGTGATTACGATGATTTTGGCCTGCCCTTAATGGATTTAATTAGTGAAGGAAATTTCGGACTCATCAAAGCCGTTGAACGTTTCGACCCCGATAAAGGAGGCAAGCTCAGCACCTACGCTTCATGGTGGATTAAGCAGGCTATAAAGCGTGCTCTCGCCTCCAACGGTAAAACCATTCGACTGCCCGTCCACATGGTTGATCGCATTGCGCAGATGCGTCGTATGATTGCGCAACTCGCTAAAGAATTAGAACGCGAACCTTCGGATGATGAAATCGCTCAATCGATGGAGATACCTATTTCCAAAGTAGTGCATATGAAGTCCGTCGCCAATCGGGCGGCATCGCTCGACCAAGAAGTGGGCGAAGAAGGTGATTCAACTTTAGGTGATTTAGTAAAAGACGAAAATGCGAGTTCTCCTTTTGAAAATCTTCGTAGTAAATCTGACGTCGCTGAGATTAATGAAATGCTGACTAGACTCGAAGCACGTGAGGCAGAAGTCATCACTCTTCGCTTCGGTTTAAATGGCGAAAGCCCACTCACGCTGGAAGAAATCGGCGAAAAGTTTAAACTCACACGCGAACGCGTACGACAACTACAACAAGGGGCACTCATGCAGCTTCGTCGCATCATGACGGAGCGACAAAAAATGCTGACTACGGAAGATGTAAGAAAAAATCAGTTAGCCGATGCCCGCGCCGAAGTTTTAAGCGAGTTCTTCAAGGCCAAGGGTATTAAGCCTGATCAGAATAGCCGGCCTGGTCTTTGAAGCTAAGTAGTTTAATTCTTTAATCGCCCTTAGGTTAACTTGGCTACAACTTGTCCAAGTTAGCTATGTTGCACCCCTCATTCCCAACTCTTCCCCAAACCCGGTTGGGTGCTGGTGCGTATGTTTGGAAACTCACTCAAGAGTTACATAAGGGGAGGAATTGGCGGTCACGGTTGGTGAAAAGTCTCGGTGCATCCTTGAGCGCTTTTGCACAAAAGGATGTCCTTGTTGATTGGGTGAGCTTTTTACAGGAGTCCCAAAATCGGGCTATTCTAGGAGCCAACCCATTTCTTTGTTTTCGAACACTACGTGGCTATGTTTCAACTCAGTGGGGAAATGACAAAAAACTTAAAGTGCTTAGGGATTCACTGCGATTTGCCCATTTAAAGAAGGGTCTACTACTTCAGTCGTTAGTAATTAAGATGGAGGAAAAACTGACCGTCGCCGATGTCCCTCTGGGCGAAGATCTCGGTAATATTCAATTTAAGATTTCTAATAGCTATCGCTTCCGCCGCGAAGGACAATGGACGTTAAGCGTTCACTGCGATAAGATTGGCGATGAGTTATGTTCCATTGCTTTTTCCGTTGAGGAGGTAAACGGGCAATGGACTGCCTATGCGGGGGCGATTCAAGGAGGTGCAGGAGCCAACGAGGATACGATTAAAGCGTCCTGGAAGGCCATGCATGGGGTTCGCGCCAAGGCCATGGCCATCTTTGCTCTGCAAGAAGTGGTGAGCGCTCTGGGCGTCAGTCGACTCCTGGGAGCCGGCAATTCCATTCAAATGAGTTCCGGGAAGCATATGATTTCTGTGCCTTGGAATAAAATATCTTTCAACTACGATCAAATGTGGCAAGAGGCCGATGGTAAAGCCGTTGAAGAAGGTTGGTTTGAATTACCACTGCGTGAGATTCGTCGTAGTCGTGAAGAGATTAAGACAAACAAGCGGGCGCTCTATGCTCGTCGCTATACCTTGTTTGATCAGCTCAGTGCTGCCGTAACGCAAAGTCTGGCCAATAAGTAAATTCCCCAAACAAAAAGGGCTCCGTTTCCGGAGCCCTTAAGTGTTTAATTTCTAATCCGAAGATTAGAAGTTATAACGAACAGATACGGTGTTGGCGCTAGAACCAGAACCTTGAGGGTCTGTGATTCCGTAAGCAACGGAGTACTGTTTGTTTACGTTGTAAGAAACTTCGTAGAGGAAACCGTCATTCTTGTCTGATCCCATGCTGCGTTGGTAACCAACAGCAACTTCGAGACCTGCGAGAACTTCACCGAGAGCACGACGGACATTGATGCCGTAAGTGTCATCAGTAGCAGCAGCAACAGTTACGTCAGCACCTGCGAAAACATTTTTGAAAACGTAACCAATAGATACGGAGTCATCGCCAGCAGCGGTGAGATCAGCACTAGCGCTTACGAGTACATTGGATGAACCAATGAACGCGGAGGCTTGGAGACCATAAGGATGATCATTGCCATTGGTGACGTAAGTTACGCCAACGCGGTTGTAGGAGAGACCGGATGCAGCAGCTGCAGGAGCAGCGGCACCTGCGTCAGCGAAAGCTGCAGCAGTGAGGGTCGTGAGGGTGAGGATAGGGAGGATATTCTTCATAGCGGGTATATATTTCTAACAGTCGGAGTCTTAAATCAAGCACAAATTGCTGAATTTCTATCAAACTCACACTTTGCTCACATTTATTAACCATGTTATTCACAATTCTAGGCAATAAAAACACTAGTTTTATGCGATTTATAGGTTTATCAAAATTTATCATAATAAATCCCCTGTTTCCCCTAATTTCTGATTTTTACGGGATCTGCTAATCTTATTTAACCCAAACTCTCTGAAGTAATATTAAAACAAAAAGGCCGCCTTAGTTATACCGGGGCGGCCTTTTATTTGTATCCAAGATTCTAATTACTTAGTAGCGCGTTTGAACTTAGTATTAAACTTCTCAACGCGACCAGCGGAATCCACGAAGCGCTTCTCACCCGTGTAAGCGGGGTGTGAATCCATGGTAACTTCGCGACGAATCACGAAGTGTTCAACGCCATCGATTACTTTGGTTTCTTTCGACTTAATCGTCGAACGTGTAGGAAATTCGCGATTGGTTGAAACGTCGATAAAGACGACAGGATTGTATTCAGGATGGCCTTCTTTCTTCATATAAATCAGGTGTTTGGTGAGTTTATCCTTGGCGCGCTTTGTAGCGAGGATGGGTCTTGTTGATCACGTAGATGCGGCCTTTACGACGCACAACTTGGCAATTGGGGTGACGCTTTTTGAGCGATTTAAGTGAGGATGAAACTTTCATAGTCTTCTATATGTAAGAGGGTCGTGTGATACGGCAGGTCGGTCAACAAACGCTTACCCCTCCCATCTGTCAACGGGATTTCCTAGACTTGTAGCAGGTCGCATTTTGGCTAAGTTAATCATCCATGACTGCCCAAATTCGCCCAGCCAAGTTGGCCGATTGCCCCGAAATTAACCGAATTTATAATTATTACGTCCGGAATAGCACCTGCACCTGGCATTTAACCGAAGAAACCTCAGAAAATCGTAAGAATTGGATCAAATCACGATCCCCTGCCCACCCAGTTGTTGTAGCCGAAATCGCAGATAAAGTCGTCGGCTGGGGCTCACTCTCTGCCTACAATAGCCGACAAGGCTGGGCAGCTACTGTCGAAGACTCGGTTTTTGTGGATCCTGACTTCCACCGCCAAGGCATTGGTAAAAAGCTCTTACTGGCATTGTTAAAACTCGCGGAAGAGCTCGGCCACCAATCGGTCATTGCACGGATTTCTGGAGAACAGGGCGCCAGTATTCAATTACATGAGTCGGTCGGATTTAAACAGGTCGGACTGCTCCAAGGCGTGGGCAAAAAATTTTCCCAAGAACTCGACTGCGTCTATATGTTAAAGTCATTGCGTAAGCCCTAACCTTGACACCCCTCGCCCATATTCTTTGCTCAAATACCCAAACGATTGCTCAGGTGGTGGAATGGCAGACACGCTAGATTCAGGTTCTAGTGCCCTCACGGGCTTAAGGGTTCAAGTCCCTTCCTGAGCACTGGTGAGGACAAAGTTAAAGCGATTTCGTAACCCCCAAAAAACAAAAGCGATAAGACAATGAAAGGTAATCCTAGTCCGCTGGTCAGTGCCATTTTCTTTTTGGTTGGTATCGCTATGCTTATCGGAGGGATTTTTGTGTACAGGAGTAATCAGCAATTCCTTCAATCGTCCCTGAAAAGTACTGGAACCGTTACCCGTTTAGATCTTAAGCAATCTAGCGATTCCAGTTCTTACTACCCGGTGGTACAATTCCGCACACTTGAAAATCAGGTAATTAATTTTACATCATCAGCTGGTAGTAATCCTGCCTCTTATCAAGTCTGAGAGACGGTAGAAGTTAATTACAATCCGACAAATCCAACTTCCGCGAAAATAAATGATTTTATGTCGAATTGGTTAACGGTTTTAATCCTTGGTATGATGGGCACCCTATTCAGCTTTATGGGTGTAATATTCCCAGTCATTAAAATCAGATTTGATAGGAAGAAAAAATGGTTATTACAGAACGGAAAAAGGATTTCTTCCGAATTTCAAAAAATAGAAATAAATACAAGTTACTCGGTTAACGGAAGTCATCCATACATTATCGTAAGCCAGTTGCATGACACAGAAACTCAAACAATGCATATCTTTAAAAGTGAAAATATTTGGTATAATCCAGAAAGGTTTGTTTCTAATAAAACCATAGATGTACTAGTAGATTCAAAGAATTATAAGAAATATTATATGGATATTAATTTCTTACCAAGGTCAGAGCTGTGAAAAAATTTGAGAACGTAGACGCGTACATCGCTAACGCAGTTAAAGAGGCTCAGCCGATCCTTCAAAAGTTGCGTCAGTTAATCAAAGAAACTCTACCCAAGTGTGAAGAGAAGATTTGGTATAACGTTCCCTTCTATCATTTAGATGGCGAAGTCGTCGGCTTATCCGTTCTTAAGAAACATGTATCGGTAGGTGTCGGCGCCGATGTCATGACCGAAACGGAACGTGAGAAATTAGAGGCAGCAGGCTATCCCACCGGCAAAGGTACTTTTCAGATTCAATTCGATCAGAAGATTCCAACTGAACACTTAAAGCGACTGCTTAAGGCGAAAGTAAAATTAAGCCAACAGAAGCGTCCTTAGTTTTTACCTTCGTTCAAATGCAGGCGGTGCATGATGCGGTGTAAAACAGGCGCGATGATGATCGAGAAAGTTGTAAGAAAAGCGACGCCGCTAAAAATAGCATAGGCGGATGCAAAATATTTTCCAGCATCATTAGAAATAGCAGAAACTGGACCCATCCCCGCTAAAATCATACTGGCATCTAATAAGGCATCCACCCAGGAGAGACCACAGATGTAATGATAACCCAAGACTCCGAGTGAAAGCGATACGCTAAGGAAAATGAGCGCATAACCGATAAAACCTACTAAGCGCCGAAGAAACACATGACGAGGAGCTATGGGCTGATGGTGATGCTCGAATTTCATAGCCTATTTTTAGACAGATTTGTCTGGGTAATCCATCTCAATGTTCCGGCGAAGGTTTTCACTAGAGAAAAGACCCTAGTAGATTTTATTTATACTAAAACCGCATTAGAGTTTAGGGTTAAAGCTATGGCAGTATTAAACTCACTCCCGCAACTGCTACCCTGGCCGTTCATGATCTTCAGTAGGGCGGGGTTGATTTTATACGCCAGTCACTCGTTCAAAAACCTCTTCATTAAGCCACCAGCCGAAGGTGAATCTTTAAAAACTATTTTCCTGCAATTCAGTCCTGAACTCACCCCGCACTGGTCGGGCATGATTGAAACCCAAAGTGGAATACTTAAAGCACATCAATGTTTTCTGGATATAGTGATTAAGCACGATGAAACCTACCCCAAACAACTTTGGTTATTCGTCAAAACTGATGGCGAATCATCCTCATCCAACGCCCTCGGTGAGTCGTTAAAAAAAGCACAACTAGGCCTTAAACAAAAATCACTTTTTATCGCCAATATCTGTCATGAGATTCGTAATTCGCTGAGCATGATTCATGGGCTTTGTGAAATAAATTTAGAATCTAAAACCGAAGAAAAAAATCACACTCTGCAAAAAGTTTTTCATTACACCTACGAATTAAAAAACTTAGTCCAAGACGTTCTCGATTTTTCCAGTTACGAAATAGGTGGAGTGGTTTTAGAAAAAATCCCTTTCGACCCCGTCGAAGTATTCGAAGAAATCGTCACGCTCAATTACCCCTCCACCCAGCGTAAAAATATCGAACTGGTGGCCCTCGCCTGCCCCCATTCTCCCCGCAGCGTCATGGGCGATTCGATGAAATTTCGACGCCTCATTATTAACCTACTCAGCAATGCGATTAAGTTTACCGAGAAAGGCTTTGTTCACTGCACCCTCGATTTTAAAGCGCAGGATTCTCATTATTTAGTAAGTATCACCGTCCAGGACTCCGGTATAGGAATATCGCCCGAACAGTGCCGCAAGATTTTCGAACCCTTCACCCAGGCTGAAGATTCGACGGCGAGACGATTTGGCGGACACGGACTAGGCCTCAGTATCGTGAGGGATTTAGCCAAAGCGATGGACGGATCTATCGAAGTGAACAGCGCAATTGATCAAGGCAGTCAGTTTATCGCGACGATTAAACTCGATGCTAATCCGCAGTGCGAATTCGATTATCGAAGCGATTTAACGGGTAGTAAAATTCTTCTGCTCGGTGGACATGCCGACGTTCAAAATTGGCTCATCGATTATTTAACCACGTGTAAGGCCAAAGTTATACTAGCTTCGAGCAATCAAGAAGCCGAAGAACTTTGGGATCAATGCGTCAACCAACCCGAACCCTTCACGCATGTGATTGTTGATTTACCTCAAGACACCGCCCCCAACCTCAGCCTCATTCCCTTAGATAAAATCATCCTGATTGCGGACCGCGATTTACACCTCCGCGGCATCAAACAAATACCCAAACCATTAACGTTAACGGCCTTAAATAATTACTTCGGTCTGCCCTCTCATCAGACCCATGCCTTTAATTCCAACAACCAGGAAAACACTTTAAAACGTGTCTTAAAAATACTCTTAGCGGAGGACAATGAAGTGAATCGGGAAGTGACGTGTCGACGACTTAAAAGCGCTGGTCACGAAGTCACGGCGACCGTGGATGGGCAAGCCGCACTGGAATTATGGCAGAGCAAAAATTTTGATCTTGTCCTGATTGATTTACAAATGCCCGTTTTAGATGGAATGAGTTTAGTAAAAAGTATTCGCCGGGAAGAAATTCAATTTCAGCGTCGCCCCACTAAATTAGTCGCGCTCACCGGTATGAATTACTCGGACCAGAATAGCCGTGAACTTAAGGAGATCGGCTTAGACGATTATTTTCAAAAACCCATTCGCGGTGCCGATCTAATCACGAAGATTAATCAACTATTTATCGGAACCGATTCTCAAATTCCTCTCGATGAATTCCATACGGCACTGCTTGACTCCGATGAAGAAGAAATCGAAGACTTGAAGTGTGCCGGGCGTATCTTTCTTCGTCATAGCCAATCCCTGATCTGTCAATTTGAGCAGGTAATGCAAGGGGCTGACCCCGAATATATTAGCAAAGAATGCCATAATTTAAAGGGAATGTTAGCCCTCATGTCCTGCCCCACCCTCGCTCATTTTGCAGGGGAATTAGAACAAAGTCCGCACGGGCCACGGGCAAAAGATTACGGCAAAAAACTCAGCGACGGCTTGCGCCGACTCGAACATTCGCTTAACCTCTCCAGAGTGCTCGTACCACATGGCCAAGACAAAAATTCAGCCCAACATTAAAACCGAAACGGTTCCGAAATTAGATACGCGTTGGAACGTTTTAGTGATTAATGACCCCATCAACTATCAACAGTACGTCATTCTTGCTTTTATGACCGTCTTGCGGGTCGACCGCACCGTCGCCCAAAAATTAATGATGGCTGTGCACAACGACGGGCGCGCCATTGTTTGGAGCGGTGATCGCGAGCCAGCTGAAATGGTGGCCCTTGAATTACAACAGTGGCACCTCCAAGCCCAACTCGAAAAAGATGCCTGAACTCCGCCTCTCGATGACGGCTGAAGCACGTAATGTGCTTTCTGACTTACTAAGACTCATCGCCCCGGCGGCGGCACGCGTGTCCGTTAATCGTGCCCAGATACCTAACCTCGATCCCGAAATTGCCACCTACTGGGCTGAAACTTTATCTGCCCAAGCCGGTGAGGAAGCTCGTCTCCTCGCGACCGCCTTCGCCTCCGCCAAGGGCGAACCCGCGATCATCGTCCTTCGTAATAAAGCGCAGGCCCTCGCCTTCCTTCGTGCCCTTTCAGCCGTTCGTTTTGCCTTAAAGGATTTAGTACTTTCCGATATTCCGAATAGCCAGTTAGAGGAATTAGAAGATTTGGACGACGAAAGCCTGCCCAGCGAAAAAAGGCATGCTCTCGCCTGCTATAGTTGTTTTGGCCTTTTGCAGTCCTCGCTCATCGATCAGATTGATAACGAGTCTTTCGAGTAATTTTTCGAGAAAGCGATTGAAGGCTTCACCTTAGAAGGTCAAAACCTATGTCGTGCTCTCTGCTCTCAACCAGTTCTCTGCTTTTGTAGCAAATCTATGGCGACAAATTAAAGCACACCCACGCCCAGAATTTTTTGCGATTCGTAATGTGGCCCGCAGCGTCACTCAATCTAATCTAAAAGCAGATTTTCTAGCAGGCATTAACGTCGCCATCCTCGCCTTTCCAATGTCGATGGCCTTTGCGATGAAAGCAGGCCTACCCGTCTGGTGCGGATTAGTCGGCTGTGGCGTGGCTGCCTTCGTCGTCCCAATCTTTACGGGATCTTCTAATTTATCGGCGGGACCAACGAATGCTTCCGCTGCTTTACTCTTAGGTACCTTTGCCAGCCTCGGAGCCATCTCCCCCGATTTACGCGCCGAAGTTTTGCCGACACTGGTTTTAATGACCGGTGTTTTCTTACTCCTCGCTTCTTGGTTACGTTTAAGTGGGTTTGCTGACTTCGTTCCGCGAACGGTTATTTTTGCCTACATCGCAGCCGCCGCGCTTCGCGTAATCGCATTACAACTACCTTACACCGTCGGCCTGCCTGATGAACTAGCCGGACTCAACCTCGTTGAAGTCATTTGGCAGATCTTAAAATCCGGCAAAGTCCTCTTAAATCCTGGACTCGGTTTAGCCGTCGTCACTGGTATTACCTTCTACATTTTGAAAAAGCCTTTTGGGACGGGTAAAGCGATTCTCGGTGCCGTTACAGTAGCAACCTTTGGTGCCATCATTGTGCAAAACGTCACTCTGGCCCAAGGAAGTAGCCGCGAAATTACCCGTTACGTGGGCGATGCCGCTCATTCTGATAAGGCCATTTACTTGCCCGATTTCTCAGCGGCAAAACTTTCCGCACTCTTTTCACCCGCTCTCGCACTCGCTATTTTAATCATCATTGAAGGTACCGCAAATGCCCGAGCTTCAGCCTTAAAAACCGGTCGCCCCTCCGATTTACATCAAGAAATATTCGGCCTCAGCATGGCCAATCTTGCCTGCGCCTTTTCGGGTGGCATGGCGGCGTCAGGTTCCATCAGTCGCTCCGCACTCAATGTATCGAGTGGCGCCAAAACTGCCTACGCATCTTTATTTTGTGGCACTATTATTTTAGCCTTCGCCTATTTTATGAGTAAGTGGGTGGCCCTCGTACCGCTCGCCTGTTTGTCGATGTTAGTCATTTTAGTAGAAATTGAATTAGTTAATTTTTCCGCAATAAAATTAATATTAAAATCAGGTACGCAAGATCGGGTCGTCTTTATCGTCACCTTTTTAACCGCCTTGCTGGCGCCACTCGATGTCGCCATCTTCTTCGGCACGGCCGTGGCCATTGCCTTTTATCTTCGTCAGACCTCTCAGCCCGATATCGTGGAATACGATTTTTCGGAAACCGGTGAAATCAAAAAGCGCGCCCCCGGTAAATCATCCACCGGTATTTCTATTCTGCACGTTGAAGGCAGTTTGCATTTCGGCGCCACGCAGGCTTTTCACGAACACCTCCGCCGGGCTTCCGCTGATCCGAATCTTAAAGTCCTTATTCTAAAATTCCGCGAAGCCCACCACCTCGATGCCAATGGCGTTTTATTACTTCGTGATTTAGCCGAAACGCTTAAATCCGGAAATCGACATTTGATTCTGTGTGAATTAAAACCCGACACCTTACAGATTTTCGTGAACGCCGATTTAATTACCTCGGTGGGTGCAGATAATTTTATTCCTTGGGATGAATCGAATCCGACCGCAGCTTTAGCCAAGGCCGTCAAACGCGCACGAGCTCTTACCGGTGAATCTGAAGCCGTTCTCCGTATTGTCATAGCTCCACATCCTGGATTGGCCCGACCCGCTTCCGCGTCCGGCGAAGATTGGCAAATTTAGTCAAGAAACGCTTAAAAAGGTTCACCGAGGTGCTGCCTGGTGACATTTTATGAGGGTTTTTAAATTATGGCTTGAAGACTACGGCATGAATCGCCCTTTTGTAGAGGGTCTGCCCAAACTTTAAGCACACTTTTTACCATGAGCCAATACAGCGAAATCCAAAAACTTCTCGGTACCGATTCGGAGTCCCTCCTGGGCTTCAATTCACCGAAAATTAAAAAAGAGCAAATCCACCTGCCTCGTGCTGATTGGGTTGAGCACGCGTTCAGCGCCTCCGATCGCAGCAACCGTGTTCTCGCCAACCTCCAACGCCTCTACGGTTCTGGTCGCCTCGCTAACACGGGTTACGTTTCCATTCTCCCGGTTGACCAAGGCATCGAACACTCCGCCGGTGCTTCCTTCGCGAAGAACCCTATTTACTTCGACGGTGAAAATATCGTGAAGCTCGCCATCGAAGGTGGCTGTAACGCCGTCTGTTCGACTTTCGGTGTACTCAGCAGCGTCTCTCGTCGCTACGCTCACAAAATTCCTTTCATGGTTAAGATTAACCATAATCAATTACTCACCTACCCTAACATCGGCGACCAAGTGATGTACGGAACCATCAAGCAAGCCGCGGACATGGGCTGCGCCGCTGTCGGTGCGACCATCTATTTCGGTTCACCTGAAACCAACCGCCAAATCATCGAAGTATCGCAAGCTTTCCAAATGGCTCACGAACAAGGAATGGCCACCGTTCTCTGGTGCTACACTCGCAATAGCGCCTTTAAGAAAGATAAAGACTACCACGTATCGGCTGACCTTTCTGGCCAAGCCAATCACCTCGGCGTCACCATCTGTGCCGACATCATCAAGCAAAAGCTTCCTGAAAACAACGGTGGCTACCTCGCCATCCAACAGACCGAATCTTCGTACGGTAAAATCGACAAGCGTATGTACACTGACTTGTGCTCCGATCACCCAATCGACCTCACCCGCTACCAAGTCGCTAATTGCTACATGGGTCGCATCGGTCTCATTAACTCCGGCGGTCCTTCCGGTAGCAACGACTTCGCTGAAGCCGTTAAAACGGCCGTCATCAACAAACGTGCCGGTGGCCAAGGTCTCATCTCGGGTCGCAAAGCTTTCCAACGCGACATCAGCGAAGGCGCTAAACTCCTGCACACCATTCAGGACGTTTACCTCAGCAAAGAAGTTACCATCGCGTAAGCACGAAGTGCTTAAACAAAAAGCCCCGGACACCCGGGGCTTTTTTATTGGCGGTCACTTTAACTAAAATTTATCGAGCAGTAGGTTTTAATGTACTGATGTCTAAAACTTTAGGCTCTTTAGCCTTGGGTGTGGGTGGACTATTATCAAGCGTGGCTAACCAAGCGACCAAGTCGCGCACTTCCACTGGTTTTAATACTGCGTCATAGGGAGGCATTGCCGAAACGGGTGGAGTCATGGACTTAATATCCTTTCGGTTGATGCGCCATGAGTTGCCCGAAGCATTTACATCAACGAACTCAGGCTTTTCCTGAATCAGCGTGCCAACCAAATTAACCCCGTTGGTTAAGTCGAGACTCACAACACCATAGCCTGATACGACAACAGCGTTAGAATAGACCACGGACTCCAGAAGGTAGCGTCGATCTCCACGTTTAGCCACGCCCGCTAAATTAGGCCCAGCTTCTCCTTCCACAATATGTGCACCCTGACTCGCTTTGGTTGTGGCCTTGTGACAACGCATGCACTGCCCCGCAGGCAAGGCTTGATAGAGAGCGAAACCATTAGCCACATCGCCACCTTCGAGCGCTGGTAACCAACGGGTTAATTTTGCGGGAGACTGATTTTGAGAATCTTGGAAATTACTCAATGCAGCTTTTACCGTATCCTCTTTACGTTGAGCCGCCGCGTCGAGAATTTCTAAAGCAGCGGGAGAAACACCTTGGGTGGCTTGAAGAAGTTTTAAATACTCAACGAATAAATCATCTACGCCCTCCATTTGCAGTTGGGTTAAAATTTTCCAAGCGCCTTGACGTTGTAAGACTGAACCTCGGTTAACCACTACCTTAATTGCGGCAAAACCGGCGTTGCGATCCCGACGAGTTAATTCACTTAAAGCCCGCACCGCCACCTCGTCTTTAATGTCATGAGTATAACGACTAATAATCTGAATACTATCAGCAGGGTCACGGGCTAATAACATTTCCAGAGCCTTGGCTCGGGTTAAACCCGAGAGCGTTAAATCAGCCACAATTTTCTGTAATAATTCATTCGATAATAACTCCGTCTGCAAATGATAAGTCGTTACCAGATCTAAGGAAATTTTGATGATATCAGAATCACCCTCCAGGAGCCCAGGCAGGGCTTGGTTTAAAATATCGACCACTTCGGACGTAGGACGTGGGGCGAGCGGATTCCAGTGACCCATTAACTGATCGACCGGATACGGATTCGTCCAAATCGACATGAGTCGTAAAGCCTCCACCCGAACTTCACTAGGAATTTTTTTGTCCAAGGCCACCGCCGTAACCCGTTTTGCGTTTTCGATACCTCCCACACGATAAGCATTGTGAACCAGTCGACGAAGCATGAACGAGGTCCATTCACGCTCGTGAACATTATCTAATAATGCAGCGACCGCCGGACGGGCACCATCCAGTGACCTATCGTAAATCGCACGGATAGCTTCATCAGCAACGACTGGAGATTTGTCCTTAATAAATTCTACTACTTGGGCATCCGTTCTGCGGCGCTGAGTGATGACCACAGCCAAACGGATTGAGTTATTTTCATTTTTACCTAAAGCCCTTAAAGCTTCAGACGATCGACACATTCCATCAATCGCCATAACGCCGGCATGGCGTAAGACAGGATCTTTGTCCGCATTCTCCTTAATCATTTGGCAAACTTCGGGCAGGAACTTATCAGCACCTAATCTGCCCGCTGCAATCGAAGCCAACGCCCGTACTTTAGGCGAGGGATCTAGAATGAGTTGAGCGAGTGGTAAATCATTTCCAACCACGGATGCTTCACTGAGTGCACGGATGGCATTCGCCCGTACTTCTAAATCATTATGACTTAATAAAGAAATTAAAACCTTCGAAGCGTTAGTGCGATATTCGATTGTGGCCGCAGGTTGTTCAGATTTTTTCCAATTCTCGGAGGGCGACATCGCCGAACCGCGTCGTGCGATAATCCCTAAGCCCCAGACGCCATGGAGTCGCTCCAGCGAATTTGAGGACTGTGTGGCTTTAGTAAATAAATCCAAGGCATCACTCCGACGGCTTAATTCGAGCTGAGCAAACAGACGCACACGCTTATCGGCATGAGCCATTAATTTTCCTAATTCTTTCGATGATTTTTTGTCGAAATCTGCATTGATGGTTTTCTCAACGTCCGCAACTGCTTCAGTGTTTTTGGGCTGAGTTACTTCCAACGCGATAATACGACCGTCTTCGTGGGATTCATAACCACCGATGAAATCGGAAACTAAAACCCGACCCTGCCAGTCGTAATCCACATCCGTCGCGGCAATTCCCCAGATGAGTTGATGCGATTCGACCAACTTCATGCCCGCACCCTGAGGCTCGAGTCTGAATGACCAAACGCCGGAAGCAGGAGTGGCTCCACGATAGTCGCACACATGGAAAAAACCTTTTTCGGAATCTAGGAAGCCCACCCCTGGATGATAAGTTAACCCCGAAGGACCAGCACAAATATAACCCGAGGGAGGAATCATATACGCGGGTTGTAGAGAGTTTTGTAATTCCCACATTCGCTCGGTCATCCAGCGTGAAGGCGGACGAACGTCTAAACCAATCTCACGGTGAAAGGTATGCATCGCCTGGTGCTCCATCTCCCATCCGGAGTCTGCTCCTTCGATAATAGTCACAATACGGGCTTCGTCGCCTTGGTCGGAGTTATTATCCACGGTCACTAAATTACCCCATTCATCAAAAGCGATTTCCTTCGGATTTCTCAGTCCCGAATGAATAACCTCGAAGTGTGATCCATCAGGATCGAAACGAAAAACGGCACCCTTATTTTTATAATTATAATTTTTTCCTTCACGGTTCGTTAAATTAAATCCGCGATCGCCCACCGAACCCCAGATTCGTCCATCATATCCAATAACACTACCACTCAAGTCGTGACCCGAGAGCGAAACCCTAACCCCAAAGCCATCCTGTAAAACTTTCTTTTCTTGAGATTTAGTTTCAGCAGGTGAGTCGCGCAGAACCCAGATATTAGGAATGCACTCAAAATAAACGGTATCGCCATAAACTAAAATTCCGCTGCCCGTACCATCGAGCATCTCGTTAAACCCTTCGGCGTAAATCGATGATTTCGCAAACGAACCATCCGCCTTGGGCTGACTTAAAATTCTAATTTTTTCTGATTCTTTTGAATACCAATCTGCCGGTTTTTTACTGGACCACTTCTCTAACATCTTACGGCGATCCGCGTTTGTACTGTTAGCTAAATCTTCATGATACCAATAAAGATTGGCTCGATCATCTTCAATACCTCGGTGGTAACGATGAGTCTCCGCAACGAAAAGACGTCCATCCGGGGCAATTGAAAATGATGTAGGCGAACTGACGCCTGTCGCAGCGTGACTGGCCACCACCGACATCTTGAGACCACGTAAAATAGCAGCACTCGCCTCATTGGGCACTGGAATTAAATTTCCATCGAGCTTAGCCTTCGGCCTTCCACTGTTCGGCAGAACTGGATTATCAATCGCCGAAAAAACAAAGCGATCGGCAGCAATGAAACCCCAACTTCCCTTCTCCTCGTCAATAATTCGGATGACTGCTTTTTTCTCCTTAAACTCAGCGACGTTCCAAACATTTGTTCTTAAGGTGAGTCCGTTATGTCCCGTAGCCACACGGACTACTTTATTATCAACGACCAACTGGACAGCCAACGTATTGATTTTACTTCCACCACCCACCAAGAAGGCAATGTAGGGATAACTAATCGTGAACTCAGGTGAAGTCAGTGTTCCCGTTGCAGCATAGCCACCATTAGCAGAGCAGACTAAGGCGTTGCCGGAATACCCACGAAGCTCTCCATCTAATCCATCCATTTTTCCAGCCACGGGCGATAAACCGAAAGCGGTACCTGTAGTCTGCCAACTGTCAAAGCCATCTCCTTCAAAATCCTGAATCAACTCATTCTTCGCCTGACAAAGTGAGGCACCGAAAATGAGAACGATAATATAAAGATAGCAGGACCGCATGCGCACAGGAGAATTACAACTAACTCAAACGTTTGTTCCGCTAAGGTCGAGTGAGAGCTTCAGAAATGTTAATTTATTTTAGCGAATACCGTGCAAAACTTGGAACTTCGCACCAAAGTGTGCCGGATGCGTCAACGCCCGCAGACGCGAGGTGAGGTCGGTCGACCCGGATAACGCAATGCGCTCCATTTCCCTTCCCGCATACTTCACCAAAAAGGCCTCCTGGCGGTCGAGTTGCACATTCCGCAAACCAAACTCATTCAACACTGAAGTAATCCGATCCCACAACACATGGCAGGTCAAATCCTGCGACCCAAGTTGCGTCAAAATATCGCCCGACATCTGGTGGCGATAATAAGAACGAGCCGTACCCGCGGGTGATGACTCTAAACATTGAGCCACGGTCTTACCGTAATCTAAAAAGATCACCGCCACCGCCCACTTTTGTTTTAAAATCTCCCGACAAAGCGTCTCCGCCGCCAACGGCGCATCGATAATCCAGCCTTCAGTCGACTCACGCAACGTACTCGCAAATTCCTTTGCGCGTTCAGATGAAAATCCAGGAAGTGGCTCCACGGTTAATTCTGCACCATCAACGCGCACTCCTAATTCTCGCCAGTTTCCGTTTGTAAAAATAAAGCGATTAAAGGGCTGTGCATCGAGCAACTCGTTCGCCACTAAAATACTTTTTGAAGGTAAAGTGATTTTATCACCCAAACGAAAAGTTTTAATTTCCGAAAATCGATTACGCACCGTCTCAAAATGTTTCTGTCCTGGCTCAGCCCCCATCTCAACCAAGGTATAATCTTGAGTATTTCCAACGAGCGTTTCCGCGGCTGAGGCTATCAGTTCACCGAACATACTACCCAGTGCTGCCGCCGTAGTAAAATCCGTCCCCGCACTCTTGCCCACACGTTCACGATTTGCCTGGTAATAGCCTAGTTTAGGATGATAAAGCGCCAACTCCACGCAACGGACAAAGGGCACCAAACCTTGCTGTGCCTCGGCACGCAAGAGCTCGACTATGGCCCGATGTCGTTCCTGATTTTCCATCTATTTAATCGTTAACCAGTGTTTTGACTTCCGCCAGACGAAACAGGGTTGAGCCGAAAGACTTTTTCGGCTGTATTAAGCAAAGATGATTTTAGCCATCGAAAGTTCCTGCGATGAGTCCGCACTCGCCCTGTTCGATCCCACCAAAGGAATCGCTCACGAAATCATTAGTTCTCAAGCCGCCGCCCACGAGAAATTCGGTGGAGTCGTGCCCGACCTCGCCAGCCGCATGCACCTCTCCGCTCTACCCTTACTCCTCGAAGAATTTCGTGCTGATATTCCAAATATAACTACCTTGGCCGTCACCCGTGGCCCCGGACTACTCCCCTGCCTCTCGATGGGAATCAGCATGACGCGTGCCTTATCTGTGGCATTGGATTGCCCGATCCAAACGGTTAACCATCTCCGCGCTCACGTTCATTCGGTCTTTATCAATCTGCATGCAACCAATCCTTCACAATTTTCCGAAGCTCGCACCGAATTATTACCCCATTTAGGTTTAGTCGTTTCTGGAGGTAACACTTTATTGGTAAAATTAGATACTGATTTAAAAATATCTCTTATCGCACGCACGGTGGACGACGCGGCGGGCGAAGCGTTTGATAAAGGTGCAAAATTACTAGGCCTCCCTTATCCCGGCGGTGCCCTCATCGAACAATATGCGCAAAAAGGTAATACCCAAAGTTTCTCCTTTCCGCGCGGACTTCCCGAAAAGTCGGATCTTCGATTTAGTTTCTCGGGCCTAAAAACCGCCCTGCGCTATCAACTCGAAAAAATGTCCGACGAAGAAGTAAAATCTCAACTGCCATCAATCTGTGCAAGTTATCAAGACGCGATCCTTGGCCAGCTCAACGCCAAGATGCTATCCGCTCTCAACTCCGGATCTTATAAATCGGTCGGACTTTCTGGCGGTGTCGCCAACAATCGCGCCCTGCGTAGGCTACTCGCCCAATCGCTCGAGAAACAAAAACTTCCTCTGCTCATCGCCGAGCCGAAGTACTGTGGAGATAATGCTGGAATGATTGCTTTCGCGGCCTGGGCCGACCCCCATGGCGGAAAAGCAGGTATCGTGGAACCCGCTCCACAATTAAGCATCGACCTCGCATAATCGGGTTGCCCGACCTGCCCCCCTTGGCTCATGTTGATGAGATGGAATGGCAGGTAAAATCACTCTCACACGCCTGTGCTAGTTCAGGTAAAGACCTTCACGTCGGCGACTCCGTTGTCTGCATCGTGTTCAAACCTCTCGGCGGAGCTATCGAACGTCGCGATGTTCTCAAAGAATACGCGACCGAATTTAAACCTGACGGTTTATTGCTCGGCCGCTGGTCACGCCAAGTCAAAGAACGCGGCGAAGAAGAACAAGCCCTGCGCGCCCAACTCCTCGCCTCCCGCGAAGAATTTTTTCTTTCACTCTTCGACGACGCTGCTGACCCCAGTGGAGATAAAGCCGTATTAAAACACATTCTCGCCCTGTTGTTGGAAAGAAAACGGATTGTTAAAGCGACCGGACCCTCCGAACAGGGACTCATCCCCTACCAACACCAATCCACTAAACAAATTTTAATGGTCCCCGCACTCGATTTACAACCCGAGCATCTCCTGCAAGTGAGTGCCTCACTCGAATTATTAGTCGGCTAATCAACAACATGAAAATCCACTATACTCTTATCGTTTTCTTCAGCCTCCTATTCGTTACGGGCTGCCAAACCACGCCTCCTTCGCATTTCGCCTCTATTTATGTCGAGGCACCCGAGTCCTCCAGCCGCATTATGCGGAAAAATGTCACCCTGCCCGTCAGCGGAATCACTATCCCTATTCTCGGTAAAGAATTAACTCTCGCCGAAGATCTACTCAATACCGAGGTTGTCGAAACGGGTGAGCAAGATTTACGAGTCGTTTCGTTGCTCGTACAATTAAACCGCACCGCGGCAGCGATGATCATGGACGTCACCCGTCAAGCGCGCGGAAAACATTTAGTTTTAGTAATCAATGATGAAGCCGTTGGTATTATGCCCATTGAAGATCGCGTGGTTGATGGAAATTTATTTTTCTTCGTCGAACGCAAAGGAAAAAATGGTAAAGAAGCCGCCCTCGAAATCAGTCGCGAGCTCAACCAGTCGATTTTACTCATTCGCCAGCTGGAAGATAAAAAGTGAGATATCTCGCGAGCACTCTCCTCTTATTTTTCGGACTAGTCGGTGGAGCGTCAGCGATTGAAGTTCAATGGCCGACCTCGATGGACACGAGTATCATTCAAGGTTTAGAAGACTATGTTCAACCGGTAGGCACAGGAAAAATTGAGTCGGGTTGCTTCGGCATGGTACGCGAAGATGGCCGTCGCTTCCACGAAGGCATCGATATCCGAGCCTACCAAGTACAGAGTAATGGCGAGCCCGCAGACTACGTTTTCGCTGCGATTTCAGGCAAAGTCGCCTACATTAACAACGAGACCAATGGCCCTTACGGACGTTATGTTATTCTCGTTCACGATAATGCCGAAATCGGATTGTACAGTCTCTACGCCCACCTCGCAAAAATTGATTCCACCTTACGCGTCGGTGATAACGTCGCTCGCGGCAAGGCCATTGCCATCATGGGCCATACTTCTTCGCCCAGCAGCCCCATCCCCATGAAACGAGCTCATTTACATTTCGAAGTGGGACTACGCTTAGCCGATTCTTTTAATTCATGGTATAAGAGTCGTTTCAACTACCAGCGTGATCCGAATCTTCACGGTCTGTGGAATGGACAAAACTTAACGGGCTTTGATCCCACCTACCTTCTCGGAAAACGCAGCGTCAATACTCTCGATATTATTAAAAGTTTACCCGCCGCTCTCGCCGTCACCATTCGTACTCCGTTAGCGCCCGACTTCGTTACGCGCCATCCTGGACTCGTGCAAGGAGATCCCAAAACTGCTGAAGGTTGGTATGTCGAATTCACCTGGCACGGCCTACCCAAACGCTGGGTCGCCCTACCCGCTGGAAACCCACAAATACCCAATAAAACCTTCGAAATTATCGGTATCGACCAACATTATAAGAGCCGACTGATTGCCCGTAAAATGCTTACCTCCAACGGACTTAATGCGGGCGAGAATCTTTTGCAGAATTTAGAAATTCTCCTCTCGAATTCGCGCTGATTAATTCAGACTCGGATTCGGCGGAGAGTCTAAAGTTAAACGTAAATCCGGACGATGCTTGGTCAGCAATGCTTTCCAAAGTTCCTTTCCTTGCAGTTGCGCAAACTCACGTTCAAAGGGACACACTACCCACGCATTGAGTTTTATTTCATTTTCTAACTGGCCAGGCGACCATCCGGCATAACCCACAAAAGCAAAAACCTGAAAACCGGTTTCCGTAATAAATTTCGATGCGTCTTCTTTGCTCATTCCGTAGCGAATTAAAGCGGGACCCCGTGAAGCGAATTTCCAACCGCCCAAAGCCATTCGATCAATCGCAACAGGCCCGCCCCACTGAATCGATATCGGCGCCAACGGACTATTAGAAAATTCCGACTGCGTTTCGCCGAGTTTTTTGTCGCACGGACGATTAATAATAAAGCCCATGGCCCCGTCTTTTTCGGAATAGTCATGAATCATGACCACTGACTCACAAAAGCTTTCGTCGCGTTGTAGCGGATGCGAAACCAGCAGTTTCCCCGCTAATGATGGGGCTTTCTTAGGCATTAGATCTCTAACTTCGTCACCACCACACCCGCTTGCTGGAAAAGTTCTGCGACTAACGGCTCGTTGCGGTAATCCTGACGGTAACGCACTTCGGTAATACCAGCCGCGGCTAAAATTTTCGCACAATTCACACAAGGATAGTGCGTCACAAAACAAATGGTACCCTGTAAAGAAATTCCGCGCTTCGCCGCATCAGCCACCGCATTCTGTTCGGCATGGACGGTCGCTAATTCATGTCCATCGCGGATGTGTGAGTCGTGCGGTGCGCCAGGAAGAAATCCATTATAACCGGCTGCGACTAATCGATTAGGATGCTTACCCGTCGAGACCACCACGCAACCCACGTGCAAGCGATCACAACTGGAGCGCGTGCTTACGAGAAAAGCTGTGGCCATAAAATACTCGTTCCAGGAGGGACGCTGAGCATCGGCCACCAAGTGTTCTAGTTGAGAGACTAATGAAATAGGTTTCTCCATCACAAATTAAGTATCTTAAAATTTCACCGGTATCCAACCGAGGCAAGTCGCAGTTACACACAAAAGTGCCATCAAAAGCATTAAAACAGCCGCTCTGGCTAAAAAAGGGATAAATTCAGCAGCCGCTTGTGCCTTCCAAAATCCCGCCATCTGCCAAAATGCCAAGGGCATGATTACCAGTGGGAGTGGACCAAATACGAAGTTCAGACAAAGAATTCCCACGAACAAATTAAACGAGAAGTGGAATTTGGCGAAGGTTCGACCCCAGCGCACCACGAGTGTTTTTTTGGCCGACGCCGCGTCGGTTTCCCTATCGCGAGTATTATTCGCAATTAAAATATTATTCGCCATCAAGCCCACGCCCAATCCGGTGATGATCGCAGGCGTCCAAGGCATTTCACAGGTAACGGTCTGACCTACCTCCAAGTAGAGCGCATAGACGGTGAGTGCGGTGGCTTGTAGACCAAAGCAGGCCACGACAAAGACGTCACCCAGCCCATGATAAGCAAGTGGTAGTGGTCCCAGTGTATAGCCCATCGCCAAAATCAGCGCCAGCGTTGCCGAGATAAATAAAATCGGGTGGCGAATTCCTAATTTCCAGCCCGCCAAACAGGCCAAAGCGATGACCACTCCCATCGCGATTTTCATCGCGCGCACACTAATCAAACCATTGGCGACCGCACGCCTGGGGCCCACACGATTTTGATTATCTGCCCCGCGCTGTGAGTCTCCAAGATCGTTCGAGAAGTTGCTCAAAATTTGTGCAGCCAACGCAAAGCCGAGACATGAGAAAAACGTAAATACATAATCCTGCTGCGCACCGAGGTGAAACTTGTCGCCGTAAATCCAAAAGACCAATGTGCCCATCACCACTGGAACCAAAGCGGCCACCAAAGTTTTTGGCCGGCAGGCATCGATCCACATTCTTATCATTTTTATTATAAATTAATGAGCATAAAAAAGGCCCCTTGTAGGGGCCTTTTCGGAAGCTAAACTAGAATTATTTGGATTTTAATTCGTTAACAGTACCTGCTGATACAGCTTTCTTCCAACTTGCAGTGGCAGTACCCAGTGCTTTATCAAGGAAGATTGGTTGACCATTACCGTCATCAGTGGTGTTAGCAGTCCAAATGACGTGGGAGTCACCGTAGCCGATATGGCCTCCGTCTGCACCCCAAACACCATTAGTTGCATCCCAAGCGCCAGCATCAGAAAGCCCGCGGGACCAGAGAAGAGGAATGTTTCCGTCTAAATTTTTAGAGGTAGGAGAATAAGCAGTCCAAGAGTGCCAACCATAAGCGTCAGACCCATTCTTAAAGTTCGTATCGATGCTTTGATTACCGACGGCACCCGTTAAAACTTGTTTAGGAAATGAGGCAGTTTCATTAAGCTTATCAGCATCAACATACCAAATTTCGCCAGCGTTTAAACTAGCATTAAAAGCGAGAACTGCAGCATAATCTGAGATGCTATTTGCGCAACTGCTGTTGGTGGTGTTATTCCACGCGACATACTTAATATACTTCTTGCCATCAGAGAAAGAAATCATCGCTTGAACGATGTTCCGAAGCTTGGTCGAAGCAGTGGACTGCTTGGCCTTCTTCATCACACCTTGAACACCGGGGAAAAGGACGGCGGCAAGGATACCGATAATCGCAATAACGGTGAGCAACTCGATGAGAGTAAAACCACTGCGTTTGGTTGAGGAGGAGGATTTCATATTAGGTGTAAGTAAAAGGGGTGAGTTGAGGGGACAACTCGATAGATGAAATAATTTTATTAAACTTAGTAAGGCAAGAGGAAACGACTGCATAAAGTGGTCGCAATGGCCTTCCCTTCCTCGATTTTCTGAGGATTTTGAGGGTCGGACAGCACAATCGCGATGGCCCGAGCAATTTCCTTCATTTCCGCCTCTTTCATACCCCTTGAGGTGACCGCCGGTGTACCCACACGGATACCACTGGCCTGGAAGGGACTGCGTGTCTCATCTGGAACCGTGTTTTTGTTAGCCGTAATGTGAGCTGCATCGAGCGCCAATTGCGCATCCTTACCCGTCACATTCGGGTGGCTCTTTCTTAAATCCAACAAACTTAAATGATTATCCGTTCCACCGCTGATCAAGTGGAATCCGTGTGCAACCAAAGCTTCCGCTAAAGCTTTCGAATTAGCGACGACTTGTTTCGCATACTCTTTAAACTCGGGCGTAGCACACTGAGCAAAACAAACAGCCTTAGCCGCAATCACATGCTCCAGAGGTCCACCCTGCGTTCCAGGAAAAACACCTGAGTCGATCGCCTTCGCAAATTCGGCCTTACATAAAATTAATCCACCACGTGGACCGCGCAAAGTTTTGTGCGTCGTGGTGGTTACAAAATCCGCATGCGGAATGGGTGAAGGATGAACCCCCGCCGCCACCAACCCAGCAATGTGCGCAATATCCGCTAAAAGGAGTGCCCCATTCTCGCGGGCGATTTTTCCGAAACGCTCGAAATCAATCGTGCGCGCATAGGCCGACGCACCGACCGTAATCATCTTCGGTTTTTCCCGCGCCGCCATCTCCGCTACTTCTTCATAATTAATTCGGCCATCAGTACCGACACCGTAATGGACGGCCGTATAAAATTTTCCAGAGAAATTGGCCGCGTTACCGTGAGTTAAGTGACCACCATGCGATAAATTCATAGTGAGAATTTTATCTCCAGGCTTAATCGAAGCTAAATAAACCGCAGCATTCGCTTGGCTGCCCGAGTGGGGTTGAACATTCGCGTGGTCTGCACCAAATAAAGCTTTTGCACGATCAATCGCAAGTTGTTCGATTTTATCGACCTCTTCGCAACCACCATACCAACGCTTACCAGGATAACCTTCCGCGTATTTGTTTGTGAGCACACTGCCTTGCGCTTCCATGATGGCAGGCAAAGTAAAATTCTCCGAAGCGATTAACTCGATGTGGGTTTGTTGACGGTTTAATTCTGCTTTGATAATCGTATCAATCGCAGGATCCAGTTGAGCTAAGGAAATACGTTTAATGGCACTCATGTTCTGTTAATATGGGCAAGAAAGGGACGGCGTGAGGCAATGGAAAAATTAAGAGTTTTTAGACTCAATTTTATCCACTCTAACAACATGTCGCCCGCCTTCAAATTGGGAACGCAGAAAAGCCTCAGAACACGCTAGGGCTAAGGGCAAATCTACATATTTAGCTCCAAAACAAAGAATATTAGCGTCGTTATGCTGGCGGCTGAGCTCAGCGGCGTCGACCGACTGCACCAAGGCTGCCCGAATACCAGCAATCTTATTCGCTGCTATCGAAATCCCGATGCCCGTCCTGCAAATCAAGATACCGAACTGGGCCTTACCGCTAGTCACATCGGCTCCCACGGCTTGAGCATAATCCGGATAATCACACGAGGCCGGCGTATCCGTACCGCGGTCAATCACCGTGTGACCTTTCGCTTTCAACGCAGCGATTAAATCGCCACGCAGGGACAACCCTCCGTGATCACTGCCAAACGAAATAGTAAACGTGGTACTCATGTCAGAAAGTTCTTTCTTAAGAAATCAAGGATGGAGGGCACGGCTTCAACCATGGAATCACGACACTCCTCATATTCTCGATAGTTTCCCCCAAACGGATCGGAGATTTCGCGCGACTCACCATTGGGCAATAAGTCCCTAAATAGTAAAACATGCTCGGGTAAGCCTTTGAAACGATCCTCTAATCCGGCTAAGTGAGAATCGGTCATACAAAAAATAATAGCGGCTTGTTCGATGTCGGACTGACTCAATGGACGGCTTTTATGCGCTTTAATATCTAAACCAATGCGCTCCATGGCTTTCACCGAGTTAGTCGAGGCGGGCGAACCAGCCGTCGTCGATAAACCACCGGAAACGACTTTAAATTTTTCTAATCCACCGGCCTTCTTCTTAAACGCCGCTTTAAGTAAAGCCTCAGCCATCGGACTGCGACAGGTGTTTCCCGTGCAAACAATCATCACTGTATCACGCTCCATGGGCATGACTTAAAGTAACTCGATTCATGAAAAGGTTCAACCTGTAATCACTTACCCGCATCGCGTTTTAACTGCCGATACGCGATATCTCTTCGATAATGCATACCCTCAAACTGTATGGTGGGTATAACTCGGTAAGCTTTTTGGGCCGCCTCACTCAGCGTGGCTGCATGCGCCACCACACCCAAAACACGCCCGCCCGCCGTGACGACTCTGCCATCCGCCAATCGTTGAGTACCACTATGTATAATATGAACATCGGCCGGACAGTTCGCAGGAAGTTTAACTTCATCTCCCTTACGAATGTCACCCGGATATCCACCCGCCGCCAACACGACAATTAAAGTAGAACCGGAACGCAACTGAGCGTTCGACGAACGAAAGGTTCCCGCCGCGATGGCCAACATGATTTCAACAGGATCGGTTTCTAATAAAGGAAGTAGAACCTGGCATTCGGGATCGCCGAAACGGACATTGAATTCAACTACGCGGGGGCCCGTCGAGGTCACCATGATTCCAACATAAAGCGTGCCGCGATAATCAATGCCATCGGCCTTCAATCCTTTCAGCGTCGGCACAATAATTTCTTCGCGCAGTCGACGTTCCACCTCCGGCGTGACCACCGTGGTCGGCGCATACGCTCCCATGCCTCCGGTATTTAATCCAGTATCTCCTTCGCCCACGCGTTTGTGATCCTGGCTCGGCGGAAGCATTAAATATTCTTCACCACACACCATCAACATAATCGAAGCCTCCTCCCCTTGCATAAATTCTTCGATGACCACTTCATCACCCGAACTTCCGAAAATTTTAGTCTGCATCATATCGCGCAATGCCTGTTCTGCTTCGGCCAGCGTGGTGGCAATGACCACACCCTTTCCAGCCGCTAACCCAGAGGCTTTAATCACTATCGGTAAGGATTGTTGGCGAATATACTCTAGGGCCGCATCGAGCTTTTGAAAAGTCTGCGCGGCCGCGGTTGGAATTTTATGTCGGAAAAGAAAATCTTTACTGAATGCCTTGCTCGCCTCCAAACGCGCACCTGCCAGAAGTGGTCCGTATGTTAAAATGCCTGCGGCCTCTAAGACATCGACGACACCATGCGCTAAAGGAATTTCTGGTCCGACGATGACAAACTCAATTCCCTGCTCGCGCACTAAATTTAAAATGTCCGCAGGCTTTGTTAAATCTACATTCAAGCAACGAGCCTCCAAAGCCATTCCGCCGTTACCTGGGGCGACGATGACTTCGCTGACCTTCGGACTCTTGAGACAGGCCTTGAGCAACGCATGTTCGCGTCCGCCCGATCCTAATATTAAAACTTTTAATTTACCTAGGTTCGCCATCTCCATCTGTTGTGGCAGACATTCCCTGAATGAAAACACAAAACAGGTCTAGTTCTTGTCGAACTAAACCTGTTTTTGTAAATTGGTGCTCAGGCCGGGACTTGAACCCGGACACCTTACGGCACATGAACCTCAATCATGCGTGTCTGCCATTCCACCACCTGAGCTTTCGAAGGAAAGTTCACGCTGGAACTCCTTACGCATGGTGCAAGAAAAAAGCGTTGATGCCAACGCTTGCCAAATCACATTAGTTTCCCAACTCTCACCCGGTAATGTCTCCCGATACGGCCAATCAGAACCCTGAGCAAAATGAATCTATGATTCCCATAGACCTCTCCGCACTAGGCTTAGGCCCGTCCTGGGTGAGCGGTCCCGCTGAAAAAGTGAGCTCCGGTCGCGAGGGCGGTCGCCGTGATAATAGAGACAGAGACGGTAGCCGTCCCCCACGTCGCGATGATTCCCGCGGACCTTCTCGTGGTCCTTCTCGCGGTCCTCAGAATTCTCAACGCGATGATCGTCGCGGCCCACAGCGCGATGATCGATTTTTCCAACGCCAAGAAGAACCTGCGATTCCAGTTAAAGTAGTGAGTACTGGTTTTTTTCCCGATGACGCAAAATTCGAAGCGCTCGGCGAAGCGATGAAGAAGAGTCTCATCACCTACGAGCTT
This sequence comes from Opitutales bacterium, assembly GCA_040398005.1. Taxonomy (GTDB): domain Bacteria; phylum Verrucomicrobiota; class Verrucomicrobiia; order Opitutales; family UBA953; genus UBA953. The sequence continues at coordinate 107,461 of JBBAUX010000001.1, read as the reverse complement.
TTCAGCGTTGCCCTCCTCATTTTAGACAAAGAAGACCGCCTCTCTATCGTGATTAGACCAGCGGACGCGGAAAAAAATCCTCAAGCCACACTTTCTGTTTCCGTTCCTGATAGCGTTCCTTTCTTAACGGAAGCCGAAGCCGTCAGCCACGTGATGTCACGTCACCTGGATAAATTCTTCGATGTGGTGGAAGTCGATGTCGAACCACCCAAAGGTAATTTCCTGATGGTCGCAAAATGTCCACAGACCAGCGTCATCCTCGGTTCACCGACTCATCATAATTATTTAAAAGCTCTGCGCGAACATCACTCACGCAACTTCCCGAATGGCGCTTTTGATCGATTCAAAGCGGGCGTTGAAATGATCCGTGAAAAAGAAGTCATCGACCAATGGGTCGCTACAATGTCGAAACGCAAAGAATACGCGCCCAAAGACCGCAAAGAAGGTGAGCCCGAACGCCTCGAATCACTCGATGCCGCCCGTGGCTTCTTGTTAGCCTTCCGCCGCGAAGCCACTGTCATTTCCCGCAATCAAATCCGCTTCCCCGGCCGTCTCCTCGCCGAAATGCCTCCGGGTGTATTGCGTGATAACGTCCGCTACGCGCTCGAGCTGCAACGTCACTTCCCTCTCGATACCGCTAATGGCATTCGTGGACGACTCCGCAAGGAAGGCTTCCACCTTTATAAGAAGGGCTCGAAGGGAATCACCTACGCTTGTGGTGTACGTCGCAAATGTCGCGACCCTCAAGCCACCTTCAGTGATTCGATGCAAAAGATTTTTGATAGTCTCGATAAAAATATCGGACAACAAACCAAAGACGTCGTTCTCGCAATCGCCGGAGAAAATGCGGATGATGAAGCCAAGAGCAAAGTGCTCGTCGATCTGAATTTCTTGATCAGCGAAGGCTATGTCGCGAAACTGCACGACGGTCGCCTCTTCGCCCAACCCGTTCTCAGCTCTCAGGCCAAAGCCAAGGAAGAAGCGGAGAATGATGCAGAAGAAACTAAATAGTTTCTTCTGCAGGGTTTAGTGGGCAAGGTGACACGAGGTAGTGTAAACCCCTTGTCACCTTGTCCCCGTGTCACCATGTCCCCTCGCGAGCTTCGCTCGCGCGTCACTTCGCCGACAACTCTTTAGCATCACTAGCTGAAATTGCTTTTCTCCAATTACCAGTGCCTTCACCGGTTACTTTATCAATAAATACAGGAACACCACTACCGTCATTACTGGTATTAGCAGCCCAGGTGATATGATAGTCTCCAAATCCGATATGACCTCCGTCCGCACCCCAAACTCCATCCGTCGCTGACCAATCTCCAGCAGTTGAAAGTCCACGAGACCACACTAGCGGAATATTACAGCAAGGCATACCGTCTATGTTCTTCGCGGTTGGCGCATAGGCTGTCCAAGAATGGTATCCGTAATTTTGGGATGGGTTTTGGAAATTGGGATCAATTTGCTGTGAACCTATTGCACCGATTAAAACTTGTTTGGGGTATGAAGCATTATCGTTACTCTTATCACCATCGACATACCAAATTTCTCCCGAGTTTAAACTGGAATTATAAGCGAGGACGGCGGCGTATTCAGCAATCGTACTCGCACTGGCATTATCGGTAACACTCCATGATCCAGGCTTAATATATTTCTTACCCTCAGATAAAGTAACCACCGCCTGCACTATATTGCGTAGTTTAATCGAAGCGGTGGACTGCTTGGCCTTCTTCATCACACCTTGCACACCTGGGAAAAGGACAGCGGCTAAGATACCAATAATCGCAATTACCGTGAGCAACTCAATTAGGGTAAACCCACTGCGATTAAATGATGAGGTAAGTTTCATTAATGGATTGCCAGTATTAGCGCTTATTGGACAAGAAAAACCAAAAATAGCAAAAGTGAGATCAAGTGTCTTTCGCATCTCCCCTTGCCAACGTGCCCCCTTGCCAGCTTGTCCCCGATGTATCGATTACTTCGACGACCATTCAATCACAGTACCTTCGGATACTGCTTTCTTCCAATCCGGCGTTGGAGTACCGAGCGACCTATCGAGGAAAAGTGCGACGCCGTTACCGTCGTTGTCCGTATTTTCCGTCCAAATAACGTGAGAGTCACCGAAGCCGATATGGCCTCCGTCAGCACCCCAAACACCATCAGCTGCATCCCAAGTACCCGCAGAAGAAAGTCCGCGAGTCCAGAGAAGTGGAATGTTGCTGTTTAGATTCTTAAGTGTGGGCGTATAAGCCGTCCAAGCGTGGTAACCGTAAGCGTCAGATGGAATCGCGAAGTTCGTATCGATCTGTTGTGCACCTACTGCACCCGTTAGAACTTGTTTTGGGTATGAAGCATTTTCGTTACTCTTGTCCGCATCAACATACCAAATTTCAGCCGAATTTAAATTGGAATTATAAGCGAGAACCGCAGCGTATTCGCCAATCGAACTAGCGCTTGAATTATTAGTGATACTCCATGTGCCAGTCTTTATATATTTCTTACCATCAGAAAATGAAATCACTGCTTGAACAATATTACGAAGTTTGGTCGAAGCGGTGGACTTCTTGGCCATCTTCATCACACCCTGCACACCTGGGAAAAGTACCGCGGCAAGGACACCAATAATCGCAATCACCGTGAGCAACTCAATAAGAGTAAAGCCACGGCGCTTTATGGATGAGGTCGATTTCATTAGCGGGATTACTTATGTATATCGAAGAAACATCTCAAAATAGCAAAATTTTAATCAAGTGCCTTTCGCATCTCCCCTTGCCAACGTGCCCACGTACCAGCTTGTCCCCTGAACTTGTTCCCCTTGTCACCGTGTCACCTTGCCC
>JBBAUX010000001.1:46633-104530 GCA_040398005.1 Opitutales bacterium | reverse complement strand
CACGTACCAGCTTGTCCCCTGAACTTGTTCCCCTTGTCACCGTGTCACCTTGCCCACGTGTCCCCTCAACTTTACTTCCCCTTGTCACCGTGCCCACTTGCCAACTTATCCCCTCGCGTGCAGTGCACGCGTCCCGTGTCCCCTGAGTGACGTGAGCTCTGCTCGCGTCATGTATCTCCTCAATTTAAATCAAGTGTCTCTGTCGCATCTCCCCTTGTCACCGTGTCACCTTGCCCGCGTGTCCCCTGAGTGACGTGAGCTCTACTCGCGTCACTTCCAATTTTCCCCGATCCAAGGCGTCGGTAAAACCCGACGATACCACTTACCGCTGCGACCCACCAACGCATCGGGCGGATTAGGCACACCATGGAAAACCACAATCTTCGCCCCTTCAGGAATGGTGGGCGTTTGGAAAAATGAGAACGGGAAATATTTTACGCAGTGACGTTTGAAACTGCGACACCAAGTCTCAGGCCAATAACTGACCTTACCCTGAGTTGATAACTGTGCCGTTAAATATTCCTGCTCGTTGCGATGCGTCTTACGCACGTGTTCTAAATTATTTCGGAAGTAATCAATGACGTCTGCATGCTGACCGGCCGTCCAACGATACACTGACGAATTACCTGTATAACTTCCCTTCTGCCAATCGCGGATAATTAAAAACTCTCCTGGTTGCTCGAAGAAGGAGTTCACGTTTCCGACGATCACAATATCGATATCGAGAAAAAGCACTTCGCCCTTTAATTCAGGTCCACCCTGGGCCGTTAAGTCGGGCGAAAACGAAACCAGCTTAGTCCACCCACGCTCCGGCGCCCCTGCGGGTAGCTTCAGACTCGGGATCGGAAAAGTCTCAATTCCAGGATGCAGACCCTCTTTATTATCGGTCAGACAGACAAAACGGTGCGGAATGGTCAGATGGCGTTGCACCATCGAATGAAGTCGATTCACATACTCAGGCCCATACTTGGTGCCCCACTTCATGCATAAAATTGTCGACATGTTAGAAGATTACATTATGTAAGACTTGCCTCCGCCTCCAGCCAAAAGATTCTCTACCCGACATGTCCCCTCTTCGACTTTGGATATTACTCTTCGCCGTGGTTGTCGCTGCCTGTAATCCAAAAGATAAAGCCACCCAACTTCAGGAAAAAGCACTGCAGGGAGACGCCCAAGCGGCCTTCGAACTAGGCGAAATGCATGCCTCCGGTGTTGGCTTACCACAAAATAATACCGAAGCCGTTCGCTGGTATCGAATCGCCGCCGAAAAAGGAAATAGCAAAGCTCAATCATTAATCGGTACCGCTTATCACCGCGGCAGCGGATCGGCAGTCGACGACGTCCAAGCGACTCAGTGGCTCAGCAAAGCAGCCGATCAAATGGATCCGCTCGCACAATTTCAACTCGGCGAAGGTTTTGAATCAGGCTGGGTCGGCCAGAAAGATAACGCCGAAGCCTATAAATGGTATCTCCTGTCGGCGAGTCAGGGATACACCAAGGCGAATAAAAAAGTCGCTGCTATTGAAAATACTTTAACCAAAAATCAACGCGTCGATGGACAAAAACGGGCGATTGAATTTCGCACCGAGCGTGTGAAAAAAGAAACCGAGGCGAACGATACATTAATTAAATCAGCCCAAAAAGGCGACCCCGAAGCCCAATACAAACTCGGTGCGGCCTACTCTTTTGGAAACGGATTACCCAAGAACGATGTCGCATCCGTCGAATGGCTCACGCGTGCAGCCAACCAAGGTCAGAGCGAAGCCCAATTTGAATTAGGTCTCCATTATTTAAATGGCGAAGGCGTAGCGAGTAGTGAGATCGAAGCCTACCAGTGGTGGAGCATTGCGGCGGACAAAGGCCACATCCGCGCCCAAGCCAGCCTCGATAACCTCGAAAAGAAAATCTCCCCCGACCAAAAATCAGAGGCGTCCCAAAAAGCCAACACCTTTAGTCCAGTTCTAGCAACTAAATAAAATTATCAGGTTTATTTTATTAAATTTTATACACTTTCAAAAATTACCCTATGAGAACTTATATAATCGCCGGAGTTTTAGTCACAGTATGCGTATTCGCCTACCTTGGACTCTCTCATCCTGCAGAAACTCAAACACCTTCGCTAGAGAAACCTCTCACTACAAAAGAACTTAAGAGCACACCAACCAAGTCCGTTGAAATAGAAGTTGTACGGAAAGCTAAAACTTCCGCACGCGAGCCAGTTATAGAACAATCGGCTCCGGCACAAAACAATGCAGTCGTTCAAACCCGCGAACCCTCTGCCTGTGAAATCGCGCGTGAAGCCTTGAACACTGTAGGCCTAGATCCTATTGCTGAAAAAGTGTGGCTCGACACCATCAATAATCTAGAGAACCCCGCCAAAGAGAGAAAAAAATTAATCGAAGATTTAGATACCACGGGATTTAAAAGTCATCGAAATCCAACCTCAGATGATGTTGCCCTAATTCAAAGCCGCCTCGCACTCATCGAGAAATACGCGCCCGGTGCAGCTGACCCAGTAAATGCCGCAGCATTCCAAGAAGCCAAAAAGGACCTCACCCGAATGCTCGCGAAAGCCACCGCACAGACTCAGCCCGCCACACAACCCACTGCACCGGTCCAGCCCGCTTCGCCGATTCAGTAAGGTAGAGTTTAGGTTACACGTGCACACGAGCTAATTTTATATCTATTAAAAGATAGAGGAGCGACTACGTCGCGACTGGATCTCCCCTTGTCACCGTGCCCACGTGCCAACTTGTCCACTCAATTAAATTTGGCGGAGAGAAAGGGATTCGAACCCCTGAGCCCCTTGCGAGGCTGCCTGATTTCAAGTCAGGTGCAATCGACCACTCTGCCATCTCTCCGTTCCATCCACAAAGCACACTGGCGGGTTCTGCTCAAGCCGATTCGGTAGATTACCCATGAGTCATCTGTGATATTTTAGTTTATTATGGATGAATTGATAGTGGGGAATGTCTACCTGCACTCGTGTTGAAGAATTAGAGGGTCCTTACGGGCCTTTCGCCATTGGCGAACGCGCTATCCAACGTCTCTGGGCCTCAGGCGAAGTCCTCGGCCCGATGCTCAGCTCCCAAGGTAAAGAGATTAAAATTATTTCCCCAGGTGATTGGAATCGAGGCGCGGGGCCCGACTTCTTAGGCGCCGAAATTTTAATCAATAACGAACGCCTCCGTGGTGATATCGAAATCCATTTACGCTGGAGCGATTGGGAAGCGCACGGACATCACCAAGATCCCAACTTCTCCGGCGTCATCCTTCACACGGTTCTCATTCCCGGAGTAAAACCAGTGACGACGGCATCCGGACACCAACCCGAAAGTCTTGTCCTCCTACCCTACTTGCCACGTGACCTCGAAGATATTGCCGAAGAAGATGCTCTATTAGAACTGCGTGGTCGCGCCGGCGAAGTCGCCCGTAAAGTCCGCGCCACCGAAGTAAATTTAATTCCGGGATTGCGATACCGTGCCCTCACCCGATTTCAAAATAAAACCAAACACGCCCGACACCGCCTCAAAGAATTAGGCTTCGATCAAACGTGTCACGAACTGGTCGTAGAATCTCTCGGACTCGGCGGCAACCGAGCCCCAATGTCCGAACTCGCCCACGCCCACTCACCCGAACAAATGATCCTCCTCGGAATTGATCACCTATACATGCAGAAGTGCGGACGTTGGAAATTACGTGGACTGCGCCCCGCGGGTCACCCGTACCGCCGTCTCGCTCAATACCTTGAACTGAATCGCCGAAAGCCCGAGTGGCGGAATGATATTAAAAAATGGGCCAAAGGTCTGGCCACCCAAACACTCGCGAGCTCGCGAAGACAACTCATCGACGAAGTATTGGCGGGCGTTTTTCCTGAAGGTCGAGCCGACACCCTTTGCATTAATGCCCTGTTCCCATTACTCCAAACAGCCGGCTACGCTGTTGATAAATTCTGGTGCGATTGGCCTCCAGGGAATCGGCCGGACGATATTCAAGAGGCGCGACAGTCCCTCGGACTCGAAGGACCGACCCGCAATTTTGAAGTTCAAGGGATTCTCGATATTCTCCGCAGGAATATTTCCGAATCACCCAAGCCTTAGGCAATCATCTTGCGGATTTTTTCTAGCGACACCGCCAAGCGATCCACTTCTTCCATGGTATTGTAAAACGCAAAGGAGGCGCGGGCCGTACCAGGTATATCGAGTGCCTTCATCAATGGCATACAGCAATGGTGCCCTGTACGAATCGCGATACCATCTGCATCGAGCAACGTACCGATATCATGTGGATGACTTCCCTCGATTAAGAAAGATACCACCGCAACTTTTTCAGCCGCTTCTCCGATAATTTTTAATCCCTTAATGGCTTTTAGTTTTTCCGTAGCCGCCATCAGTAATTTTTGTTCATGCGCATGCGCTTCTTTTTGAATAGGCATGAAATATTGAAGTGCGGCCGCTAAACCAATCGCACCCGAAATATCGGGCGTACCTGCTTCAAAGCGCTCAGGGGCTTCACGGTAGGTGGTACCAGCGAAATCGACCTTTCGAATCATATCTCCACCCGATTGATAAGGTGGAAGAGTGTCGAGAAGTTCAGGGCGACCCCAAAGCACGCCGATGCCTGTTGGCCCAAGGGTTTTGTGACCTGAGAAGCAATAGAAGTCACAACCGAGTGAAGGGATATCGATCGCAAAATGCGCCGCGGACTGACAGCCATCAATGAGCACAGTCGCCCCCACAGCCTTCGCCATCTTGGTCATCTCCTTCGCCGGATTAATCGAACCCAGCGCATTGGAGACGTGGGTGAATGTAACGAGCTTAGTACGACCGGATAAAAGTTTCTGATACGCTTCGAGATCCACTTCACCACGTCCGTTCAACGGCACGACAACAATCTTAGCTCCGGTACGCTCAGCAATAATCTGCCAAGGCACAATGTTCGCATGGTGTTCGAGGGTCGTGAGAAGTATTTCATCGCCCGGTTTCAGATGGGTACGACCCCACGTTTCAGCGACTAAATTAATCGCTTCGGTTGCACCACGCACGAAGACACATCCGCGAGAAACTTTGAGTCCTAAAAATTGAGCCACCGTTTCGCGAGCTTGTTCAAACGCCACCGTCGCCTGTTCGCTCAGTTGGTGTACACCGCGATGCACATTGGCATTGGAGTGAACATAGTAGTGCGAAAGAGTGTCGATGACCACCTGAGGCTTTTGCGAGGTGGCAGCGTTATCCAAATAGGTCAACGGACGACTATTAATCGTACGTCCCAGAATCGGGAAGTCTTGACGGACTTTGGTGACATCAAACGCCATGAGTTTTTAACGTAGAGGACTGAAACAAGGGCGCAACCGCGAAGCGATGATTTATCAACTCGCTGGGGTCAAACGCACCGAACGGCGAATATACGTGGGCACATCAACATCTTCGCCATCTCTAAATATTGAGGGCGTATTTCCAAAAATACCACGCCGAATAGATTCTTCGGTCGCAAAAACAAACACTGGTTGATTGGGGTCAGTACCTTTGCCGCCTTTTTTTGTCTTCGTTGCGGGCTTCGGTACGGGCAACGATGCACCCAAGACCGCTACTTCAACGCGATCTCCCATTTCAGGTTTAATACACGCACCGAGCAGGGTAGTTTTCTCTCCACCAAATTTTTTACGGATGATGGAAACCGCTTCAAAGGCATCGGTGGCCGACATGTTTAATCCACCCGTCACTTGCACGAAGAGTGAGCCGACTTTGGTAATCGCCCCAGGTCCGTGTGCTAAACTGGAATCACAAGCCGCCTTCGCCGCAATCAGAGCGGCACCACTGCCCTCTCCCACTCCATAACTAAAGAGCGTCGGTGAACCGGGTTTTTCTAAAATCGTTTTTAGTGCCGCTGGATCCACAGGCACTAATACACCCGGGGTGAACACACTCGCTAAAGCGCGAAGCGAACCAGCAATCCATTCATCTGCAGCAGAGAAAGCAGCGGACAGCGATGCATCGGCCGAAACTTGCAACGCAAGTAAGTCATTTTCAACAACCACGAGTCCGTGAGATTTAACCGCTAATTTTTCTAGAGCTTCGGTGGCCTGACGTTTACGTCGCTCACCTTCATGTGAAAAAGGAATGGTCGCAAAAGATAAGACCGTCGCACCCGCATCGAGTGCAATACTGGCCAAGGTTGCAGCACCGCCGCTACCCATACCACCACCGAGACCGGTCACCAGGACGACTAAGGAATAACCATTAAATAGCCGGCGAAGTGTGGGTTCATCCGCTTCTACTGCGGCAAGTCCAACGGCTAATTCACCCGCTGTGCCCATCCCACGAGTGAGAGGTCGGCCAATCTGAAAAGCTTCCTGACCGTCAGTCGTATTTAAAATACTCGCATCCGTATCAATCAACGCCACGCGAACGACGGAGGGAAGATTCGTAGCGATTCGGCTGACCATGCCACAACCCGCACCGCCTAGGCCGACCAGTAAAATTGAAGGCGTCGTCGACATGTTCTAGAATCGGAACAGATCGCGGATAATATCCATGAAGCCTTTTTGACGACGCACCACAGGTGGAGCGTCTTCAAGCGCAGCAATCATCATACCGACCACACCCGCGTATTCAGATTTTTGTAATGAGCTGTTATCAAACTTCGGTATACCCACGCGGGCCGTAACCCCGAAAACATTTTGGGCAGCTTCCGCGGCATCCGCTAAGTTGGCACTACCGCCGGTTAAAATAACGCCCGATGGTATAAAGTTTTGGTCTAATTTAACATCGTGACCGCTAAACATTTGTTCAAGCTGAGCCATGATATCTTTTCTGACAAAAGTTAAAATTTCTTGATAACGCAGTGAAGAGACTTGGGTAATCGTCCCGCGATTGAATTGCTGATCACCCACGCTCTTGTCGCCGTCTTTCCAAATGGTTTGGTTAACGTCTTGATCGCGATGTAATCCCGAGGCGAAGCGTAGCTTTAAATCTTCAGCCGTTTCGCGGCTGATGCGTAAGGCGATACTTAAATCATTCGTGATATGTTCACCACCGACCGCGATGGACCCACTACATAAAATGTGTCCTTTGAAATACAGAACCCAATCCGTCGTCCCGGCTCCGATATCAATCACACAAACGCCGCCTTGTTTTTCCGTATCGGTCGTCACCGCACAAGCGGCCGCGTGGGAGGCCAAAATAAAATCGCGCACGTTGATACTCATGCCGTTGGCCATCGAAACACGGAAGCGAACATTGCCCTCTTCCATCGTGATTCGCCAAAAACTTACTTCGAGACGGCGACCTTGCTGACCTACCGGATTGCCAACGGGCTTATTGTCTAAAATCGATGGCTGGCGCATGTGCAGGAGCGTGATGCGGCCGGCGGGTGGCTCGAGGCGTTTAGCGGAATCAATCGCCTGCTGATAATCTAACTTGGTGATGCGGCCATCATGCGCGGGCACGATACAAATACCTTTGACGCGCTCGCCTTCAACGGATGGACCCGAAATCGAAATGTAAACCTGCTCAACCGCACGCTGGGAAACGCGTTCTAAATCATTAACCACTTCATGCACACTGGCGTGGAGTTTTTCGACATCGATGACCGTTCCTTTAACTACTCCATCCGTACGACGTTCACTAAAACCCAACATGCGAGCACGGCCCTCAATGACCTGCGCGGTGAGTGCGGTGGTTTTGTGAGTACCGATATCAATAACGGTAATAAATGAGGGTAAAGGTTTCTTATTCATCGAGACGAAATGGGGACGAGGCGTGGTTCAGCAATGGGTCGAGCAGAGGTGCGATTCTGAATCGAGAGTTTTAAAACGTAGCTTGAAGCACCGCCGGCTGATTTGCGTAAGAGACCATCGATATCGAGTTTTGATAAAATTTCTAATTCGTTTCGCCAATTCGTCGTTGAGAAAACAATTTCCGATAAGGTCGCACGATCAATGGGCTGTGAACCTGGGCGGATGTTAATATGGAGATTTGAACCCATGGCATCATCTTGTGATCCAAAACAATCGCGCAATGAAATCGTCGCCCACTGCTTGTATTGATTCGGATACATCGTGCGAGCCGTGAATAAAAAGGGTCCGACGACTTCCAAGCCATCGACCGACACTTTTTCACCCGCACCGCTCGTTCTAAAATCTGTAATCACCGGCAAACTATTCGTGGATTGCTGGGGATAGCCTGTACCCGAAAATAAAACGCCCTCGGGACTGACCAACTTTACAATATAAGGTCCCGACGGTGGTAAAATCGCAATACGAGCAACGGCTAGACGCTCTAACAATTTAATTTCTAATCCACCCGTGCCCAAGCGACGCACTTTCGCGGTCAATACCTGTGGATCCTTTTCTAAATCCGTCTTAATCGTAGCGACATCTTTCGCCCAACTGTCCGACCCGTCATTAATAATTTTGTTAGCGTAACTCGAAGGTAAAAATCCATCCGTCGAATACGTAATCGGAATACTCGATGAGACGGGTGTGCCTTCTTCTAGAGAAAGCGAAATGACGGCGATCACGAAAACGAAAAATAAAACGGTAAGTATAATGGGCATGCGTGAACGAGCCGCGCGTCTTCTTCCTAACTCATCTTGTGGAATCGTTCGAACATCTTGTTTGATTAACTGTCTCCAGTCACGATTCTCCGGACCCAGGAAGGCATCTCGCTTTGGCGAAAAGAGGCGCGCGATGCGGGTGAAGAAATCCATGGGTTAGAGCGTGTTATGAAGTTGGCTTCGCGTAAAGGCAGGAGCAACCATCTGCTGAACTAAAGTTGAGAAATCGATTCCGACGCAGGAGGCACTCTTGGGTAGCAAACTGGTCTCAGTCATCCCTGGCATGGTGTTGATTTCTAAAAAAATGAATTCGCCCGAGGGTTCAAGAAAGAGGTCCGCTCGAGCAAAATCGCGACATCCTGTGACCTTAAAAAGCTTCTCGGCCGCACGCTGAATTTGCTGAGTTAAATCAGCCGAAATCGGGGCGGGTACGAGGTATTCCGATGAGCCCTTGGTGTACTTGGTTTTATAGTCATAAACGCCTGTTTTAGGCACTATTTCGACAACTCCAAGGGCCTTACCCCCGAGGATGCCAATCGACATTTCGCGCCCGTGGATTCGACGTTCGGCCATCCACTGCCCCACTGCAGGAATCTCCGCTAAAGCAGCCTTCACCTCAGCCAAACCATTCAAAACATACAGCCCAACACTGCTCCCCTTATCAGAGGGCTTGATCACCAATTGTTCTCCCAGTTCAGCGATTAACTTCTCGGCCAACGGTTTCGAGGCCCCACTAAAAGCAACCTCGGGCACAACCGGCAACCCCGCCGCGCGCATCGCTTTTTTGGTCGCCACTTTATCAATGCAAAGTCGACTCGCCGCAGAATCGCATCCAGCGAACGCTAAACCGCGAGCTTCACACGCCGCTTGCACCTGACCGTCCTCACCGAAGTCACCATGAATCACGGGAATGACGACATGCTTTGCAGGATCGAGCCAAGCAGGTAAAATATTTTCATTCAATTCAACCAACTGTGAATCTTTGATGACACTGGCGACCGCTTTACCCGAACGTAGTGAAACTTCGCGCTCCGGCGAGATGGCTCCACAAAGAATCACGGCTTGGCGTGTCGAACTCATAGTAGGTCTTTCCACTCCTTTCCTAAAACAATAATTTCAGGCTGTAGTAATTGGTGTTTATCGTGCTGAACTTTCTGACGAACTTGCTTCATCAGTGTTAAAACATCTTTTGCGGTAGCATCGCCTTTATTAATAATGAAATTAGCGTGTAGATTGGAAATTTCGGCTGCACCGATGTGCGTTCCTTTAAGTCCAACCGACTCAATTAAGCGTCCGGCATGGTTCTGTTCAGGATTTTTGAAGACACAACCCGCACTCGGATCACGTGGCTGAGAGCTGCGACGTTTCTGACTCATCTCATCCATGGTTTGACGAATCTTTTCGAACGATTCTTTACCCGTGGATTTTAAAATAGCCGATAAAATAACGGCGCCATGTAATTGCGGACAGTCTCTGTACATCGCATCAAAACAATTACGATTGGCCGAACGATGAATGCCGCGCGGACTCAGCCAATCAATCGATTCCACCCGATCAAAAATCCACGAGTTCATCGCACCCGCATTCATACGGAGCGATCCACCCATCGTCCCAGGAATGCCTTCTAAAAATTCAAATCCAGTCAGACCCTCGCGTGCCGCGATACCGCAAATTTCTTTGAGCCGTGCACCCGCTCCGATTTGTAGACGTCCCTCATCCAGATTTTTTACTTCACCCCAATGTTCGGCATTTAAATGAATGATTAAACCATCGTAGCCTTCATCTAAGACTAATAAATTCGAACCACGGCCCAAGACAAAGTAGGGTAAACCCAATTCACCAGCGGCCTGAAGTAATACGATAATATCATTCACTGTAGCAGGCTCAGCATACCAGCGAGCCACACCGCCCACGCCTAGTGTGGTGCGACGATTCAAGGGTTCGGCGGGTCGAATCACAGCTTGGGCGGAAAGTTTTCCGGTGACCACTTCACCGAAATCTTGGGTCATCACCGGCAGACCTTCACGTCGTAAAATGAGCGCATAATTTTCAGCATCATGCTCGATATCACCCGCACCCACAAAAGCGACGACGGTCTTTTTGCCTTTCGTTAGCGGAGAAATAATTTTGGAAAGTTCGTTTCTATCTTCAATCAAACGAAGAGCCGATCCCGCCACGACAGCATCGGACCTTCCACCCTCCACCGCAACTTCACCTGCGGAATACACGGGTAGAACGAAAACGGCATCCGCGATGTGTAAAGCTTGTCTAAACTCGCTTGCGTACTGACGCGTGCGAGTGTGTCGGTGCGGTTGAAAAACTACAATTAACTGACCTTCATGCGTTTCCTTAATCCATTTTAACAACGCAGCGATTTCCGTGGGATGGTGTGCGTAGTCTGCTAATACTAATAGGTTCTGACGTTCAAAAAGAATGTCTTGGCGACGTCGAATACCGCGCCAACGGGTTAAAGGTTCACTCGCAATCTCACCAGTTATTAAATGTGTGACGGCCAGGGCCATCGAAGAATTGGCACGATTAAACGCACCCGTAACCGGCACACTGACTTCTGCTTTTTTAAATTCACCACCGAGCATGAGTCGAGACTGACTAGAATTCGCACCTATCAGTTGCGCAGTGTAGTCGCCCGTCTCGCCTACACGAATTACCCGGGCCTTTAATCCACGCGTTAATCGTTCGAGTCGTTCATTATTAGCAGGAATGACCACTGCCGTAGTTGTACGTTCAAACAAGGCACGGAAAACTCCTTCGAGCGCAGCCTCGTCCTTATAATAATCCGGGTGATCCCAGTCTAAATTAACGGCGACCGTGATGTCGGGTGAAAAGTGACTGATGGTACCATCGCTTTCATCCACTTCCGCAACGACCCAAGGAGATTTCTGCGAAGCGTGAGCAGGCGCAAAATTAGGGTCACGAAAAAGTCCGCCTAAAACATACCCGAAATCAATTCCCGCCGTGGCGAGGGCTGAAATAATCAATCCACACGTCGTGGTTTTTCCATGACTTCCGCAAACGGCGACAAATTTTTTATCAGCCACACTCTCCGCTAATAATTCACCTCTGCGCAACACGCGGGTTTGGTGTTTTTCGGCGAGGGTGAGTGCGGCGTGACCCGGTTTCACGGCGCTGGAACGACCAATTAAATTGGGTTGGCGACCAGCGGCCCAAGGATCGCGCAGCAAGGGAATGTCCGCATTCGTTAAATGATTTTCCATCGGACTTCCCGTGGAATCGTCCCAACCATATACTTCGTTGCCCGACTCTTTTAAGTAAATCGCTAAAGGCCCAACGCCCATACCGCAGGCACCCAACATCCAAATGGAGTTTTTCATTTTTTCACTCCTCCCTCTTGGGCCAGTCCAAGCACTTCTTTCAAAATTTTTTCCCAATGATTATGAGCATCAGCCCGAGCCAAGGCTTCTTTCATCGCTTGGAGTTTAGTGGGTTCGTTCAATAAATCGAAAACGACGTCGTTCAGCTCCTCGATATTCTTTTCCGCAATCATCTGTGCAACGCCCTCATTCACAGCATAAAGTGCATTGGCGGTTTGATGATCATCAGCCGCAAAAGCGTACGGAACCAGCACAGCTGGCGTGAGACACTTAGCTAGTTCTGCCAAGGTACCAGCCCCCGAACGCGTGATGGCGATATCCGATGCCGAATAGGCCGAGGCCATTTGGTTACAGAACGGCAAATAACGAATGATTGATGAGGGATTATTGACTTCACCTTCCCGACCACCCGCGCCCGTCAGACACAGAACGTGAATTCCCTTTTGATTAAAATTATCATGATTACTTTCCACCCAACGAGTGAGCACCTGGGCACCCTGACTTCCACCCGTCACTAAAATCAAACGTCCCGTGTCGGGAAAATTTAAGTGTTGTCGGGCGATATCACGAGCCATCTGAGCGATTTCTTGGCGAACAGGAAAGCCGGAGTCATGCTGACGTTCCACAGAAATATTTTTAATACGAACACCGTGAGGTAAGTGAATCGATTGAGCGAAACGCGCAATGAGTCGGACGGCTTTACCGGGACGGCGATTGGCTTCATGCACTAAGACGGGAATGCCACAAATTTTGCAGGCGATGGCGGGACCCAGGCTCATAAATCCACCGAAACAAATTAAGACGGATGGGCGGAATTGACGGACCAACTTCAGCGAAGAATAAATCGCACCGAAGAGTGATGGAAAAAATAGAATCTTATTAATCAGGCCCGGACCAAAACCCCGACCACGACCAGCCACGAAATTGAGGCCGCAGTATTTCGCAGTCATTTGTTGATCCACGATTTTGCTGCTAACAATCAGTAAAGTTTGGTGATTTTGACTCTGTAAGCTTTCGGCCAATGCGATACCCGGTGCGAGGTGCCCGCCCGTACCACCGCATGCCAAAAGAATTTTACTCATCCCCTAATCTCCTTCGCCAAAAACGGCGACTTACTCGCATCGCGGATGCAATTCAGAATTAATCCCACCATGCTCGACATGATGACGAGATTAGTTCCACCGTAACTTAAGAAAGGTAACGAAATTCCCTTGGTCGGTAATAAGCCTGTGACCACACCCATGTTGACCAAGGCTTGAAGCACCAAGAAAAGCGTCGCTCCCAAGCAAATATTTAATCGATAGAGGTCGGTGCTGAAACGCATCGCGCGATACGCGAGCCAGAAAATTCCAAAATAAGCACACGCGACGAGTGCGGTACCGATGAAGCCGTGTTCTTCGCCGATGTTTGCTAAAACGAAGTCCGTGTGGGCTTCGGGTAAATAAGAACGCACCTGTAAGCCATTCGCGGCGCCTTTGCCCGTGATTCCGCCGACACCAAAGGCGACCATGCCTTCGAATAATTGATAAGCTTCATCGGCGCGACGGCCCCACGGATCCATGAAGGAGGTGATACGACGCATCCGACTGCCCCAATTCATAACCAGAATCACCAATCCCGTAGCCGCTATCATGAAAGCGGGAATCGAGTACTTCCAGCGTAAGCCTGAAATAAACATCATGAGACCACCCACGGCGAGACACAGAATAATGGTGCCTAAATCAGGTCCTAATGCAATAAAAGCACATACCGTAAGAATGACACCCATTGGTTTGAAAAAACCTTCACGAGCATCGATCCACCCTTTCGGGGTGAATATAACGGCACCACGATCGCTGAATTGATAAATCTTAAACTTAACCGACATGGTATGTCTTTGCATTTTTGCCAATAAATCTGACAGGCAAATAATCATCGCAATTTTCCCGATATCAGAGGGCTGCAATCTGAAAAATCCGAAATCAATCCATCGCCACGAGCCATTGACGGTCACACCAATCCCCGGCACGCGGGCCAGCGTCATGAGAACGAGTGCACCACCAAAAATGAACCAGCGATGTTCACGCAAGCGATCTAGATTAACCCGATAGGCCAACCAAGCCGCCAAGAGCGCGAAGGGAATGTAGGCCAACTGACGATCAAAAGCGGCGGTACGATTTTTGGACGAAAGCGAAATCCCTGCGCTGTATTGATTAACTAAACCGAAGACAATCAAAGCCACCGTGATTATCGCAATCCCCAGCGAGTAACTCCGGAGTGAACCGGGGGTCTCCTGTTTGGCTGCGATAATCATAGTGGATGATGACCGAGAATTACTTCTGTGAGGACTTCGACTTAACGGGCTTAGCGGCAGGAATTTTTAATCTCTGACCAGCCTTGAGGGCCGCATTCAGAGGTAATCCGTTCGCCGCAGCTAAATCCTTAAGCGCAACTCGCTCGTGCGCAGCGACGAGTTGTAAGGTTTCGCCTTGAACAGCGATATGAACGCCACCCGCACCCGCGGTGACGGGCTGAGGAGCGACGCTTGAGAGTGCTGAAGCAGAAGTCCGTGAACCTGCTGAGTAAGCAGCAAGATCAGGATCTTTTTCGAAGCCACTCGTGCTGCGACAACCGTTGACTCCGACGAGTACGGCAATGACGCAGAGGTGTAATAGAACGACAGCACTGACGGTGAGGATAGGACGCATGGTATGTTTTTGGTTTGGGTTTGGGTTAGGGAAAATTATATTCGGTTAGATAAAGCGACAGCGGCTCGTTCGAACACGACACCGCGTTCGGCGTAACCAGCGAATTGGTCAAAACTAGAAAATCCAGGACTGAGTAAAATAGCCATGGGGCCATGGGCATCTTTGGCCGCCGCCACAACCGCATCTTGCAATGAATTATAAATGCGGGCGGGCTTACCGAGTGCTTCGAAAGTTTTTAATAAGTCAGGTGCCGTCTCACCAATTAAGTAAGCGGACTCAATTTTCGGACTGAGTTGTTCCGCAAAACGCTTTAAGTCTCCACCCTTCCACTTACCGCCCCCAATCCAGCGGACCGGAATATCAAATTGAGATAACGCGGCATAAACGGCGTGGAAATTAGTGCCTTTGGAGTCGTTCCAAAATTCAATACCACGAGCTTCAGCGACTTTTTTGAGTCGATGCGGTGCCGCCCGAAATAATTTTGCGGACTCTTCAAGAATGCGCAGCGGAATACCCTTGGCTTGCCAATATTTCACCGCGAGTGACCAATTTTCGCGCTGGGGCCACGATTCAAAAATAGAGCCCGCAGGAATTTTTCCATTCACCTCATCGCGCGTCGCCACCATGGTTTCAGGAGGTAAGGAAATTCCAAATTTCTCCGCGTGGGCCACAACCGATTCACCGACAACCAAGATACCACCAGGAATCATTCGCTCGATGAGTTTATACTTAGCACGAAAATAACTTTCTAAATCACCGTGACGGTCCAAGTGATCTTCATCGAAATTAGTCCACAAGACTGCCTCGGGCGTAAAGTGACGTAAGTCTTCACCTTGGAATGAACTGACTTCGACGACGGCTAAAAACGCGGCGTTGGAAGAAGTGTTCGATAAAGCCGTTATGGGCAAACCCACGTTGCCACACGCGATGGCGTTAAGTCCTGCGCGCTTATGCGCAAATGATAAAAATTCGGTGAGGGTGGTTTTGCCGTTGGTGCCCGTGATGGCAATCGACGCACCACACCACATGATGGCACCGAAATCTAATTCGCTTAAACAATGGAGACCCGCGCGACGCGCAGCCAAGAGCCAGGGGTGCGACTGGGCAAAACCAGGACTATAAATTAATAAATCATGACGACCCGCTTCATCCGGACCAAATTGTCGATTCTCGCCTTTCTCATCATAAATGACGGAAGCAAAACCCGCTAAGCTCAGTGCATCAGCGACCGCACGACCACTCACCCCCGAACCTAAAATGGCGGCGGGGCGAATTAAACGCGTACGGAGTGATGCGGGTAACTCGTTCATCGAATTTTTAAAGTGAGTAGGCCCAAGAGGCCGAAGAAAAGTGATAAGATCCAAAAGCGCACGACGACCTTCGTCGTTGCCCAACCTTTTTTCTGAAAGTGATGATGAATCGGCGTCATCAGAAATAATCTCTGTCCACCCGTTCGTTTAAAGTAAGCTACTTGTAAAATGACTGAGACCGCTTCGACTACAAAAACTCCTCCCACAATCGCCAACATAAAAGGCTGGTGCATAAAGCAAGCAATCGCGCCAAGCGCACCGCCGATACCTAAGGCACCGACATCGCCCATATAAATTTCGGCTGGTGCGGCATTGTACCAGAGAAATACTAATCCACCGCCGAGTAATGCAGCGCAGAATACCGCTAACTCCCCTGCTCCAGGAACGTAGCTAATTAAAAGATAATTAGATAAATTAATATTACCAGCGAGGTAAGCAATCAGCCCTAAAATCGAGGTGCTAATTAAAACACAGCCGATAGCCAAACCATCTAAACCGTCGGTCAGATTCACCGCATTAGAAGTTCCGACGCAGACTAATAAGATAAAGAGTGCGGCCACGATTAAACAAATCGTGAACGGTAAGCCCAAGGACTGGGCTGACCAGATGGGCTTACTCATAATAGGTAACCAGATTTCGCATAGGCTCGTACGATAATTCGCATCGAGTAAAACAATGCCGATGGCGCCTAAGGCAACGAGAGCCTGACCTGCTAATTTGGTTTTGGCAGAAATTCCATCCGCACTACCGCGTTTAACTTTCAACCAATCATCCCAAAATCCCACCAAGCCCATGCCCACTAAAGTAAAGAGTGTGGCGATAACTAAAACATTGGGACGGGCCCAAAGTAATACGGAAGGAATCATGGCAGCGCCAATTAAGAGGCCACCCATCGTCGGCACTTTGCCGCCCTCTTTCGCCAAGTTACCCATCAGTTGGGCCGAACGTTCTGGTTGGCGAAGTGTGCTGAGGGCTTTAATTATTTTGCTCGATAAGAGCATACCGATAATCAGTGCGGTAAAACCTGCTAAAATCGCGCGAACAGTCAGGTATTCAAAAAGACGGAAAGGTCCCCAGAATGATTCCAATTGATGTAAGTAATAAAGCATGGACTAGTGGAAAGTAAGTTGGGCTTGGAGTTGGGCGGGCAAGGTACGTTCTAAAGTACAGGAACGACTGCCCTTAACGAAGATAGTACCGCGGTGATTAGAAATCGTTTGGGCCACTTCGTCTAAAGTATGTGCAGACTTTAAAATGATATCGTTACGCGGAATACCTTTTAAAAATTCCGATGAGTCGCCCGCCCAAGTAATCACCGTATCGCCGGCGCGGAAGGATAATTTGGCACCACACTCGCGGTGTAAACTCGCAGAAGATTGACCGAGCTCAGCCATACCACCGATAACGAAAAGACGACGGCGAGGATCCAGTACAGTAAGACGATTAAAACACTGTGCGGCATCCAGCAGTGATGCCGGACTGGAATTATAACAGTCGATATAGAATGTTCGGTTACCATCTTGGTGAATGCTGCCACGACCGATAGGTGGCATCCACCATTCTAGGTTTTTCTTAATTTGATTTTCACTAATGCCTAATTCTAGAGCAGCAACCACGGCGAGCGCGGCGTTTCGACCCAATCCATCAGAAATCGGACTCAAAGGATAAGCACGTCCATCGAGTAAAAGTATGCGACGACCGTTTTCATCAGCGAATTTAGCACTGATCACACGCAAGGGCATCACCGCAGGTTCATCATCTTCTTCAAATTTTACGACTAAGCAGCGCGAGGCGTGAGCGCGGAACTCGGGCCACTTTAAAAGTGAGGCCGGGATAATCGCTTTACCCTCGGGCTCTAAAGCCGCAATCATCTCAGATTTTTCATGAGCCACCGCTTCTATCGTTCCGACGCCTTCTAAGTGCACGGGAGCCACGGCAGTAATGATTGCTAAATTAGGGCGAAGAATTTGGGCTGAAATTTTTAGTTCACCAGGCAAACTCATGCCTGCTTCGATGACGGCATAACGATGAATTTCTGAACTTAGGCGGAGTAACATTAACGGCACGCCCAATAAATTATTTAAATTAGCTTCGGTAATGAATGCGGATGAACCCAACAAAGCACCCAATAAATCTTTGGTCGATGTTTTACCAACGCTACCCGTAACGCCGATTACTCGCCCTTGAAATTCAGCACGCCAACCCGCTGCAATTTGATGTAATCCCTTTTGAGAATCAGCAACCACCAGTTGCGGTAAATGATCTGCCACACGTTTCGACACCAAGGCGCAGGAGGCACCACTGGCGCGAGCGGCATTTAAGAAATCATGTCCATCACGCTTAACGGTCTTAATCGCCACAAACGCTTCACCTTTTTTAATGGTACGTGTGTCCATATTAAAACCGGTGATTTCTTGATCAGGAAAAGAAGTCCACTCACCCTGAGTCCACTGCGCTAACTGTTTAGGATTAAAAGAATGACTCATGCGCGCAGATTCCTCCGTAATTCTAAAATTTCTTTAGCCATTAAGCGGTCGTCAAACGGCACCACGGTGTCGTGAAATTCTTGCGTAGTTTCATGTCCCTTACCAGCGATAATCACACAATCGTTCGGTTGAGCAGCGGCTAAAGCACGGCCGATGGCATCGCGGCGATCATTAATAAATTCAATATTAGGCAGGGAACCTAAGCCTTCACGCATGTCGGCAAAAATCGTCGCGAGATTTTCCTTACGTGGATTATCCGCCGTCGCCCAAGCGTGGTGGGCTAACTCTGCGACTACTTGAGTCATCGCTGGACGTTTACCACGATCGCGATTACCCCCACAGCCGAAGACACACAAGACCCGTCCGGGAGTGATGGAGCGTAGCATTTGCAAAGTATTGCGTAAGGCATCGTCGGTATGCGCATAATCCACAAACACGGGGAAGGCTTGACCAGCCTCGACGCGCTCCATGCGTCCAGCCACACCCGGAAAAGCTTTGACCGCTTCGACCATCGCTAATGGATCGCGACCCAGAGACGCGACTAAAGCTAAGGCACACAGAATATTCGAAATATTATATTCGCCAGGCAGCGGAGAAATAAAGTGAGCGGATTGACCTGCCCAGTTGACGGTAAATTCTGAGCCTCGTGGATTAAAAATAATTTGGGTCGCTTGAAGGTCGGCGGGGTTATGAATACCAAATGTAATCACTGGACCACGCGCGCGACAAGATTGGGCAAGATTTTTTCCAGTAGCATCATCTGTATTAATCACCGAAACTTTCGGGATAGAACCGTTACGACCATCGAATAAAATCGTTTTGGCATCGAGGTAGGATTCTAAATTACCGTGGTAGTCGATGTGATCGCGGGTTAAATTGGTGAAGGCGGCCGCCGCGAAAGAAAAACCATGAACGCGGTCTTGATGTAAAGCGTGGGAACTCACTTCAAGGCAGGCCCCTGCACATTGTGACTCAACCATTTGACGGAAGAAACCCGCTAAGTCGGCGGACTCCGGAGTGGTTTTATAAGCAGGGATTGAGCGACGACCTAGTTGATAACGGACGCTGCCAATGAGACCCCAATTCTGCCCTTCTTGTTGTAGTAAGTGACGAAGTAAAGTGGTGATCGTCGTTTTACCATTCGTTCCCGTAACCCCCACGAGTTTTAATTTCTGCTCTGGGTTACCATGATAACGGCGAGCTACTTCTGCTAAGACTTTTCGAGGCTCTTTCACCTGAGCAGCCGCGACTGCAGGTAAACCAGCGACGGGTTCGCTCGAAATCACGGCGGAGGCGCCGCGTGATATTACATCATCCAAAAATTGGTGGCCGCTGGTACGTAATCCCGGTAAGGCGAAAAATAAACTCCCTGGTAAAATCCGACGAGAATCGGTGACTAAATTGGTTACCCGTGTCGACCAATCACCACGACGTTCAATAACGGGAATATCTTGCAGTAAACTTTGTAAGGTAGGATTTTCCATGAGGCGATGATTACTGGGTTCTTGCAAGATCATCGTTCAACCCCAGCGACGCTGCGGGAAAGGGATATCGTAGGTTTTATATCCAGCCATTGGATACAATTTTTGGCCACCGTCGTAAAAATCGGAGCGGCAAATTTACCACCGTAGGCAATGCCGTCGCCTTTCGGTTCGTCGATGATGACGGTGATGGCTAAGCGTGGATCTTGAACGGGGAAAAAGCCGGAAAACGAAGCAACGTGGTGAGCACTGGAATAACGCCCGTTAACCAATTTTTGAGTCGTACCTGTTTTACCGGCGACTTCGTAGCCTGGAATATCGGCCGCGGGAGCTGTTCCGGTTTTACTGCAAACCGCGCGTAATAAGGTCGCGACTTGTTTGGCGGTGGCTGCAGAAACGACTCGGCCACGCGCACGCGGTGGATAATCGACGACGGTTTCTTTGGTTTTAGAATCTTCGACGCGGAGAACCAATTGCGGCTGCATCAACAATCCCTCAGCGGCGATGGTCGACATCGCATAATGAATTTGTAAAGCAGTGACACTGATGGAGTGCCCCATGGGCAGACGCGAGATGGTGATGCCATCCCATTTTTCCGGATTAATAATTAATCCAGGAACTTCGGCACCCGTGACTAAATTCGATACCGAACCAAAACCAAATGAACGTACTAATTTATCAAAACGTTCTTCGCCACGTTTTTCCGAATAAAGCATCCCGATTTGCACCGTACCGCGATTAGAAGACTCCCGCACAATATCTCGAACCGAAACGGCGCCCATCGGATGGGAGTCAGCCGGCATCGAAATCATCCGGCCTCGATAAGGCACCTGGGATAAACCACAGTCGTAAACGCTATTCTCGGTAATTAATTTTTCTTCAAGGGCACCGGCAATAGAAACAATTTTAAATACCGACCCGGGCTCATAGACATCGGATACGGCACGATTGCGCTGACTATCTAACGGTGACAGTTTCGCATCATAAAATTTATTGAGGTCAAAGGTCGGCCAATTCGCTAAACCTAGAATACGTCCGGTCTTGGGCTCGCTCACAATAATCACCGCACTGATTGGATTATATTGAGCCACCGCTTTATCCAGGGCGTCTTCACAGGTTTTCTGGACTAAACTATTAATCGATAAGATAATATTATTCCCATCGACGGGTTGAACTTCGCGTAGACGAATACTGGCGATTTCCCGACGACGTCCATCACGTTCGGATTCAATCCAGCCCTTCTGACCTTGGAGAAAACTATTAAGTGCTTTTTCGATACCACAGGCGGATTGACCTTCCTTATTCACATAGCCGATGACGTGCGCAGCTAATTGACCATTCGGATAATTACGGCGGTACTTTAATTCCGCCCGGAGGGCTTTGATTTTTAAGCCCGTAATTTTTTTAAGCACTTCTTTGTCTACTTCATGCGCTAGAACAATCCAACGGATACGACGCTCATTGCCCTCATCATCCACTTTAGCTTTAGTGTTAAAGGCCTTGCTGACATCGGTCAGGGAAATACCTAAAATTTTGGCCACTTCGGCGGCTCGACCGAGTTCTTCTTTTTTAATCGATTCAGGATCAACGCCAATATCCCAGACATCTTCGGAGACGGCTAATAAATTATTTTGTGAATCGCGCACTTCCCCGCGGCGACAATCCAATTCTTGAAACACACTACGGGCTTGAACGGCTTCCGCGCACAACTGAGGCGCTTCGACCCAATGGAGCCAGAAAAGTCTTACGATGACGGCGACAAAGCACAGTGAAACAACCCAGGCCAGCGAAGTGAAACGCTTTTGCCTGGCATGCATTAATGTCATCGGGAGCGGGGCCCTCCCATTTCAGCTGGTGGGCGAAAGGTAAGATCGAGTGCCGCCACTCTTGGGCTCGGAGTAGTCCGTGCGGAGGTGGCGGGTAAAGTAGGACCAGAGACGCGGAGCCAAGTCACTTGTTCGGGCTTCGGTAATTTAAATTTTTCGCCGGCTTTTTCACTGAGCTTGACCGTATCTTGGCTGATATCGCGCTGACGTTTCAAAGCATCTAATTCTTTTTTAGCGTCAGCAATGGAGCGTTCTAAACGGACAATGCTAACGCCCACATCATCCGAACGTAGACGAAGTTTCATAATACCAATCATCCCTAATGCACCGGTGGCGATGGAGATAATGACCATCACGGCAAAGAAAAATCGGCGGGCGTTCATGCGGTGAGTCGGCGGACGGCGCGCAAGCGGGCGGAACGGCTGCGAGGGTTGCGGGTTTGTTCAGCTTCCGATGGCTGAATCGCTTTACGGGTTAAAAGTTCGGCTAGTTTAACGCGTTCATCTTGTCCGCGATTATCATCGCGATGAATCGGACGACCACTGACGTCATTCATATAGCGCTTCACCATGCGATCTTCGAGTGAGTGGAAAGAGATGACGACTAAGACGCCGCCTTGTTTTAATTTTTCAAAAGCCTTCGGTAACGCTTCGGCTAAGGCGCCTAACTCATCATTAATCGCGATGCGGACACCTTGAAAAGTTTTGGTGGCGGGATGTGGACCGCGGGGACCGGGAGGATTCGGGGCAACTTCGGCCACTAATTCGGCAAAGGCTGTGGTGCGGGATAGACGTCCAGTACCGCGCGCAGCTTCGATGGCATTCACAATACGAAACCAGCGAGGCTCTTCACCGTAATCGCGAACCGCTTTTTCTAAGTCGGTTCGGGTGGCGCGTTCTAAAAACTCGGCAGCGGTCCGGCCCTTGCGCGTATCCATGCGCATATCGTTCGGCGCATCGTAGCGAAAAGAGAAACCGCGTTCCGGGATATCCAACTGATGAGAAGACACCCCAATGTCCATCATAACACCGTCAAACGACCCCGGAACGCGGTCAAGGTTACGAAAATCTTCTGAATGAAAACGAAAGTTTTTTGGGAAACGCTCGAGGAGTGATTGCGCACGTTCGAGGGCCGCGGGATCACGATCCATCACGTCGAGTGTAATATTTTCGGCGCGCTCTAAAATCGCGGTCGCATGTCCACCGCCACCAAACGTACAGTCTAAATAGGCACGACCCGACTCAGGGTTGAGCAAAGCTAAACACTCCTCGAGTAAAACTGGGACGTGACTCGTCATTTAAAAATTAATTGTGAATAAGGTGTGAATTGTGTAAGTATCTTTTGGATACAAATTAAATTCCGAGTTCACGCAGTGCGCGGAGAATAATCCGGGTGCGTTCGGAATCGCGATCGGTCTTGGGTGGATTTTTGGCCGAGATTTGAAACGTCGTGAAACCACCTTTGAAAATTACATCGCGATCGAGATGCGCTTCTTTCACCACGTGATCATTGAGTGTAATGCGGCCCGCTTTGTCGCAGGAAACTTGAATACTATTAGCACCTAATAAACTGAGCGCATCCATTTTATCAGGATCACTCACGGTGACTTGGAGAGCTGCATCTGAAATGCGCTTTACCATCGAGGGAGGAAAAACGACAATCGATCCGACCGCGGGATGATACATCGCTAAAAAACTTGTTTCCGCAGTTCCTTCAAAACGCCAGGCCGCTGGAATGGTGACACGATTCTTCTCATCCAACTTTCCGTGATGGATTCCTGTGAAGAGAGAATGATTTGAACCAATAGACATGAGATATGGGAGCGTTAACCCAGTACACCCACTTTCAACCACTACGCCCCACCCGTCAAGATTTTAGCCCCAGGTTAATATTCACACCATTCACAGGCGCGATCGTCCAAAATATCTGTTTTATGACAAATTTCGCTCATAAAATACATATCTACCTGCTATTCATGTACTTATGAATATTTTATGGATTTAAAGCCAATTTTTTTAGAATAAAACATCGATTTAACCCAATAGAATAAGGGTTAAAATGTATTTTAGTCTGCTTTTTGTATTCAGATAGTCATTACATTATTCTCCTGGGGGGCCGATAATCGGCATGGGCGAAAGGGTTTGCCTTCATAGCAGGGGTGTGCTCTTTAATTATTACCGAATTACACCTAATTATGAAGAACGCCGTCACTTACGCCCTCCTCGCTACAGCTATCACCTTTACTGGCTGCACCACCTACGTGGGCGTAGATAATCCAGATAACTCCGGTTCGATGTTCTCCAACATCACTGGCACCTTAACTACTAAATATAAAGCGGAGCCTGAAGTTGTCTTCAACGCCGTTAAGCGTGCAGTGGATCAACAGAGCGACATCATGAAGCGCATGGGCGAAACCCAGCACAATTCTGAAGGTCAACTTTTCGACACCACCGTCTTCGCTCGTGCGATTGGTGACTTAGAAGTGAAGATCAACGTCACTAAAATCCAAGACGAAAAAACTAAAGAGTCCTACACACAGGTCACTGTGAAATATGGCTTCTTCGGTAATTGCGAACAAAGTCAGCAGCTGGTTTCCAAAATCTCTGCTAACGTTCGCCGATAAAAGGGCGGGCGGAACCGCCTAATGGAACGCCGCCCAGCCATTCGGCTTGGCGGCGTTCTTATTTACGATAATAATCTTAACACACATGGGAAATATTTTTGGACACAGCTTTCGCATTGCGACTTTCGGAGAAAGTCACGGTCCCGCCTTGGGCGTGGTCATCGAAGGCTGCCCTCCCCGCGTCCCCTTTGATTTGGAATTTCTTAAAAAGGAATTAGCGCGTCGTCGCCCCGGACAGAGCGATTTAACCACGCAACGCAAAGAAGAAGATCAGCCCGAAATTTTATCCGGTATCTCCCCCGATGGACTTACCTTGGGTTCGCCCATTGCGATTATCGTTCGCAATAAAGATCAACGTCCTTCGGCCTACACCGAAATGAAATCGGCCTACCGTCCATCGCACGCCGACTTCACTTACGATTCTAAATATGGTATTCGGGCGGTCGAAGGTGGCGGACGTTCTTCCGCTCGTGAAACGGCTGCACGTGTTGCCGCTGGTGCGTTAGCGAAAACTATTCTTGATCATGCTTGTGGTGCAAAAATTACCGCGTGGGTGGAAAGCGTCGCCAATATTCAAATGCCAGCGCTGGCAAAAACTCCGACGCAAAAACAAGTCGATGCAAGTCCCAGCCGCTGTCCGCATCCTGCGACTGCAGAAAAAATTGAGCAATGTATTCGCAGTGCACGTAGCCATGGAGATTCCGTGGGCGGCGTAATATGCTGTGTGATCTCGGGACTACCTGCGGGCTTAGGTTCTCCGGTCTTTGATCGCTTCGAAGCTGATTTAGCGAAGGCGATGCTTTCGTTACCAGCGACGAAAGGTTTTGAAATCGGTAGTGGTTTTGCGGGCACTCAATTGATGGGTAGCCAACATAATGATTTGTTCGTCAAAAAAGGCGGACGGATTCGCACCGCCACTAATCGCTCGGGTGGAACGCAAGGCGGTATTACCAACGGCGAAGATGTCGTCTTCCGTATCGCGTTCAAACCCACCGCCACCATTTTACAAAAACAAAAAACTGTGCGTCCGGATGGTAAAGAAACCTCACTCGCGGCCAAAGGACGTCACGATCCGTGCGTCTTACCACGTGCGGTCCCGATTGTTGAAGCCATGGCCGCACTCGTGGCCGTCGATCACTGGATTCGCGATCGTGGACAAAATGAATCTTTCGGACGCTGCGGACGTAAAGCATGACCCCGCTCATCATCGTTCTCGGGATTGCTGGATCGGGCCGTTCGGCCGTCGTGAAAGAACTCGCGGACAACGCCTGGGTGGAAGGTAAAGCGATTCGTATTTTAGCGGAGAGTGCCGAGACTGCAGAGAACGCGACCCGTGCGGAGCGTTGGACCTTTAAAGAAGGAGAAGCCCGCGTACCTCAACCCGCGGAGGAAGCCGCCAGCATCCTGATTACAAATGGACGGCTCTCCACCATCGATCAGATGGAAGCTATTCACCAACGCGTCACGAATTCCGATTGGCAAATTCAACGCGTCATCACGGTGGTGGATTGTGCACTCGCGCATCGCCACCCCGAGCTTTCCGAATGGTACGAAGCCTGCATCCATTTTTCCGATGCCGTTGTCTTAAATCGTCGCTGGGAAGTGCCCGGTCAATTCATGAGTAAATTTTTAGAGAAGTACGAAAATAGTTTTTATCCGTGTCTCTTCTTTAATTTCTTAAAAGAAGGTCGCTTACATAACCCCGCAGCAGTCATTGAAGGCGACCCGTTGCGGATGAGCCATATCTTTGATGAAATCGATGCGGTCGATGAAATGGAATTCGATGAAGATAATTTGCCCGAAGAACCTTTTGATTTGGTGCGGCAACCCGATAAATATTTTGCACGCGATGATTTAGGTCGTCGTATGATTACGGTACCTGACATTAAAGAAGTCCTTAAACTCGAGGGGCGCTAAGCAATCACGATGTATCTCCTAATTGCCACCTACGCTTGGCTTTTAGCTAATCTGCCTGAGGTTTTTGCGCGAGTCAACGCGTGGATCTTGGGCCAGTGTATTTGGTTCCTTCGTCGAGAAATTGTTTTAAATAATTTGCAGCAGGCTTTTCCAGAAAAAGATAAAACATGGTGGAAAAAAATTGGTAAACTTTCCTGTCAGCGGACAGCGGAGATGAGTCTTTTTGGAACCGCTTCAGCTGCGCTCTCCGAAAAAGAATTAATCTCCCGAGTTAAACTGAATCCGAGCATCTTAACGGGAGCGAGCCGACTGAATAACTCAGAAAAAGGTACGGTCTGTTTTGTACCCCATTTTTCTTTAATGGAGATGATGACGACCATTAGACTTCTCGACCCTAGTTTAGCCCAACGAAACTGGGTGACGCTCTACCGTCCGCTTGATTTAGCAGCGGCCGAAAACTGGATTAAGAAATCGCGGGAACGGTTTGGCATGAAATTAGTTTCGCGGCGCGAAGGCTTTGGTCGAACCATGGAAGCGGTCCGACAAGGCGGGGTCGCCTGTGTCTTATTCGATCAGAATACCCACCAAGGCATTCCGCTCAAGTTTCTCAATCGAACCTGCGCGGTGACGAATCTTCCAGGAATCATTACCCAAAGATTTCATGCAGAGGCTAGAATTTTCTGGGCTCACCGGACCGGGTTTTGGCGCTGCGAGCTCAACGCCTTTGAATTAAAAGCCAAAGACTCTGGGGCACTGACGGAAGAGTCCAATGCCTGGTTAGCGCAACAGTTACAAAGCTCCGATGAAGTTTGTGCGGATTGGCTCTGGGCGCACAACCGCTGGAAAAGCGGCGAGCATTTTGATTACTGAACAGGGGGAGCTTCCGCAGGCGGTGCGCGACGGTGGCCGCCACGTTCACCCTCTTTATTTTGATCGCCGTCCTTGTCCTTATCTTTGTCCCCGTCTTTGTCCTTCGACTTCCCGTCGGCGCGAATCTTGGGTAGGTCCGCCGAATATTTTTCTAATAATTTACGGATGTATTGTTGGCGCTCTTCCGATGAAAGTTTTACGAAATTAGCACGCTCCTGTTTCGCTTCGTCGGCGGAAAGTTGTTTTAAATGGTGTTCAAAAACCTTGCCACCGAGACCACTCGGCCCGGTTTTTTCGCGCATTTCCTTCAGTGCTTTTTTACGCTCTTCGGGACTAGCATTCTCTAACTTAGCGAGAGTCGCTGCAAAATCCTTACGTTCCTCAGGCGACATTTTTTCGATACGCTCCATCGCGGATCGCATTTTGGCTAAACGTTCGGGAGGTAATTCTAAAATTTTGCGCATCGTCTGAACTTCTTCAACCGAAGGTTCATTGCCTGGATTTGGGCGCGAAGCATCGGTAGATAATTTGGGCTTTTCGTCCGCGGCAACACATTGCACAGCAGCCATTAGAAAAATAAATGTGAAGTGACGCATGCTTTTAGATTTCTGATTTATTGAGGACTTCGACGACTAAGGAATTTTGATCAACGACCGGGCTAAGCATTGATAAATCGTCGGCCATGCCTAAGAGTGCACTTAATTGTGAAGCTTCATCGCTACGAACTAAGAATTGAGTTTGCTGAATCAGAGATTCTTCCGGGGGTCCGCTGAAATAAACTAAGCTAGCAACCAAACAGGCGGCCATGGAGGTGGCGAAAGATGACCAACGAATAATTTGGCGGCGACGGTAAGCGTGAACGGCTAAAACGACGCGGTCGGCAAAACCAGATACCTTCACGGCGCGAGAACGACCTAGGTGGGTCGCTAAGTCGGCTTCGAGATTGGATGGTGAGTGTTGGCTCATAGTCTTACAGTAAGATAAACCCCGAAAAAGTCAGCGGGTTGCAAAATTTATTGGTTCTCATAATGATCTTTTAAAAGTTCCCGGAGGCGGGTGCGGGCCCGATGAATCCACGTTTTCACTGAAGAAACAGGGGCTTTCATGGCGACGGCGATCTCTTCGTAGGGCATGTCCTGCTGGACGAGCAGGATAATGGCGGTGCGATGTTCTAAGGGGAGTTGGTTGACCGCGCGGTTGAAAGATTCCTCCAACTCGACAACATCGCGGGCAGATTTGTGACTTTGATCTCCCGGCTCAGGTGTTGAATCAAGGGTGCTGGTCGGCTTGCGACTCTTACGGCGCCATTCATTCAGGACCAAGTTATGGGCGATATGAATTAAGTAAGTCGATAACTTGGCCTCAGGGCGCCAACGCGAGGCGGCTCGATGGAGTCGAATAAAAACCTCCATAGCGAGTTCTTCGGCCGTAGTTTGTGAACCGACTTCTGATTTTAGATAGCCTACCAGGCGGGGGTGATGGCGGTCGACTAGTTGACGTAAGGCCTGGTCATCGCCTTGCGCCACAAGTGCCATCAGACGCTTATCCTCTTCATCTTCACTCGAAGGAGAATAATGAGGAGTCGTCATGAGCTATGCTGAAGATGACGGTGGGCGGTTAGAGAAAATCCGCACCGTTTGAAGGAGAAAATTCTCCAAGGCAGAAATCCGGGTATAGCTTAATTCTAAGCGAACACGGCAGGATTCTAAGGCCGTAACGGTGCTGGCAATCTGCAATGAAAGTGTCGGGTGGCTACGGCCCAGTAATCTTATTTTTTCTTCCATGGAAACCAGCATACGATTCCAAATACCGCGGCGAATATTTTCTTCGTGGGCCTCGGTAATATCTTTTTTATCTTCGTCGTCGGTAATCGGTGGGGGTGGCGCTTTTTCCAAAGCCTCTTCGAGGAATAATTCTAATAAGACCTCAAAACGGGCACAGAGTGAATAAAGCGGGATGATTATTTCGGTGGAGCGATTTTGGGTTGGCTTGGACGTGGCCAACTTATTGATAAAATTCTCGAAGTCTTTTAACCAATTATTCCAGGAGGCATCTTGGATGAGCGATTGCTCTCCACCGAGGTGAAATCGCAAAGACCGGCTCAGAATAGTCGGCAATACGCGGTAATAATTAGTGGTCTGTAAAATGATTAACGTACCCGCGGGAGGCTCTTCTAAGGTTTTTAAAAAACAATTAGCAGCTTCGGGGGCAAAGCGATCGACGTCATAAATAATCACCACGCGACGACCGGTGGTGGAGGTCAGTCTCAAGTCTCCCACTACTTCCAGGGTACTCTCCATATTAATACGTCGAGATTTCTTAGCAGGTCGCAACGCACGGCAATCGGCATGACTCAACGGATCATTCGCTTCTAAAAATAAGCCCGCCAGCCATTCCGAGGCTTTGAGTAGAAGGTCGCTATTTTGACCGGTAAATAAAACGGCGTGAGGCATCCGACCCTCAACGCGTGACCGAGCAAGCACCTTAAGGGCTGGAATATTTTCTATATCAGAGGAAGCGTCGAGTGACTTCATGCCAAATAGCCTCGTCTAATTGCGAGGGAGTTTGCGTCGCATCCAAAACCAAAAAGCGCTGAGGTTCGGCGGCGACTAAGGAATGATAAACGGCACGGACTTTTTGGTGAAAGCCATTATCTAATAATTCAAATCGATCGGCCTGGCCCTGGTCGCGAGCCGAGGCACGGCGTAAGCCATGCGCAGGATCCAAATCTAAAAGTATCGTTAGATCAGGCGCTAAAGTCCCACAAGCGAGGCGATTTACTGATTCGACTAAGGATCGGTCGAGTCCACGTCCGCCCGACTGATAGGCGATGGTGGAATCAACAAAACGATCACAAAGAACATAGGTGCCTTGCTTTAAAGCGGGGATAATAATCTCCCCCACCAACTGAGCACGGCTAGAGGCAAAGAGCAGAGCTTCGGTTTCAGCCATCATGGATTTGCTGGCTGGGCTTTTGAGGACCGTTCGCAGTTCTTCGCCGAGCGGCGTACCACCGGGCTCACGGAGACAGATAACTTTTCGACCTAACTTCGTTAAGTGTTCAGCAAGATTTTTAAGTTGAGTGGATTTACCTGCGCCCTCGCCTCCTTCAAAAGTGATGAATTTTCCAACGTGAGACATGTTAAGATGATTGTATCAATTTAAACTCAAAGCGAGCGGAGAAATTCTGGAAATTAAAAAGGCCCATTTTCATGGGCCTTTTTATTAAACAACCTATGCTGACTACGGCGCAGGTGAAGGATTTTTTTGGTTTTCCTTTTCGATAGTTTCTTGAATCGTATTACTAATAGCGTCGATCACACTATTTACCCCACCAGTACCGGCTGAACCACCATTATTAGTAGTGTTTGTTTCAGTAGGAGTATCGGTTTTTTCGGCAGGGGTTCCATCCTTCGAAGTTGTAGGAACTACGGGGAGAGTCTTTTCAGCAATCGTTCTAACTTCGTCTTTTATGCTGGAAGGTAATGAAGTTCCTTTGCTCAAATCATCGGCGATTGTTTTAACTTCATCCGGACCTAATTTCGAGAAAGTGATTGTAGGAGCAGTAAGAGGTGGAGGTGGTAGCGACGGACCATCAAGCTGAGTGGAAACTTGAGTTCCTACTTTTATAGTTACTAGTGCGCTCAATGTTACTAGACGAGCATCGGAATCAACTGAAACTATGGCAACGTCATCAGGAAATCCTTCAGCACTTACTTTCATACCAGGTTCCAGGCCCAGTACACTGTCCAACTTGATAACGTTTTTGCCGATGACCGGTTCAGTCACTTTGGAATTTTTTTCTTTCTTTTTATCGTCAGAAAGTTGGTAGGTGGCACCGGCAGGAGGATCAATGACGATTTCAGTACCTGCGGCTAAAGTAATGGGCTCACTGAATGTAATCTTCCCGTCTTTAATGCTTATGACCTTAACTCCACTGGGAATACCAGCCGCTTTGACTTCCGAGCCGACCACGAGTCCTTCAGTGGAAGTGATACTCACTTGCGGAGAATTTGAAACGACTGCGAGGATCACTACCTTGACGGGTAAAGCTAGGACTGGTCCAGAAGCTTCATCCACTAAAGGAGTTTGTGCAGTCATTTTCTTACCTGGCTCAACGGCTTGCGAGCCACTGTCTGAACCGTTCACTGTGACTTCTACTGAACCTTTCACACAAGCTACTTCCATATTACCGGTGCGCGTTGATTCGTTTCTTGAATATTCCACGGAATAAACGGTACCACGAATACGGGCCACACCCGCAGGTGATTTAATCGTGAAGGAGGATTGAGGATTAAGTTTTCGAACTTCACCGATGATTTTTCCTTTAATCACAAAAACTTCTACAACCGATGGCGATGGCTCTTTATCGAGTTTTTGATAAGCACCTTCCACGATTAGATTAGAAGCGACTTGGCGAAATACACGAACCTCCAGCAAGGTATCCGGATTAACTAAAATGGTGGATCCATTCGAAAGACAAAGTTCAACGGTGGAATCCTTATTCGTTTCTACTTTATAACCCTGCTCAAAGAGTTTTCCTTTAACCACGGGCTCCTTGATGGACTGTGGATTAATAAGCGAAGATTGGCCTTTGGTAATAGCCACTTCGAATTTACCATTTTGCAATGCAGCTTGGCAAAGCGCTGAAGAAAAAATCAGCAGCGAGAGAGCAAAATATCGGGTATAAATCTTCATAAAAAAAGGTATTATTGGGGGAATTTAATTTATAAATAATAACTAGTTTGTGCAATAAGTAAGACAAAAAAAGGCTAAGACCCTAAAGTCTTAGCCTTTCGTGTAATAATTACTTAAAATTAGGCAGTCTGATAAGCCTCTAACTTACGCTGAACGCGCACTGCTGAGAGCTGAGCGTAACGCGGAAGTCCTTGTTCATAAGGAAGTTGCAACTCA
Organism: Opitutales bacterium; assembly: GCA_040398005.1. Taxonomy (GTDB): domain Bacteria; phylum Verrucomicrobiota; class Verrucomicrobiia; order Opitutales; family UBA953; genus UBA953. The sequence goes on along the minus strand of JBBAUX010000001.1, from coordinate 72,507 downwards.
CCTTGAATGAGTGGCAACGCGTAACGAACGAATTCTGGGTGGATGGACATCTTGTCCTCGCCGATCCACTTTTCAGGGAAGGCTTTTACGCCATTAGCGATGTCAGTGAGAGGAGCTAGGCTGGTCTCGACGGCATACTGCTCCTTGGTGGAACGGTGTAAGATAACCATTTTGCCGGACTCACCCTTGATCGCCGCTTTGACCGCTTCGCGTCCACAGAGTTTGGCTTCTTCGACGTCGGTCTTGGAAGAATTATGTGAAGCAGCACGTTGAGAGATACCGAGTTTAGATGCACGAGCTTTAACGCCATCGAAACGGCCTTCAACGAGAGTGCGTAAATATTCACCCGCACCACCGAGGACGGCGTGACCGAAAGCATCGGTGCTGGAAGTATCTGCTCCTAAATAATTTCCAGCTTCGTCTTGCACACCTTCCGAAACTACCACGAAACAGTGTGCGTTATGTTTTAAAACTTCTTGTACGCGTTGCACGAAATTATCGGCGTTAAAGGGAACTTCAGGAAGTAATACGATGTGCGGCGCTGTGCATCCGTAATGAGTGTTCTTGGAAGCATTCTTTCCGTTATCATCGCTCTTTTCGCGACGTTGAGCTAAAACTGAAGAAGCCGCTAACCAGCCTGCATTGCGGCCCATGACCTCTAAAATCGATACGAAATCGTTCTGTCCCATCGCGGCATTGTCCAAGGACATTTCGCGAACGGTTAAGGCGATGTGCTTAGCTACCGAACCATATCCAGGGCAGTGATCAGTTAATGGTAAATCGTTATCGATGGTCTTAGGTACGCCGATCACACGAAGTTCATAACCGCGCTCTTTCGCCAAAGCGTCGATTTTTGCAGCGGTGTCTTGAGAATCGTTGCCACCGATATAGTGGAAGTAGCGAATGTTATGCGCTTCAAAAACTTGGAGGATGCGATCGAAGTCTTCCGCTTTCTTAACTTTATAGCGGCAGGTACCGAGAGCGGCACCAGGGGTGTGCTCGAGGTTGCGTAAAGTTTGCTGAGTTTCGCTCGCCAGATCGATCAACTGTTCGTTTAAGACACCTTGAATACCATTCAAGCCACCCAAGATCTCGACAATTTCGTCTTCATGATTGAGGGCTTCAGCAATCACACCAGCGAGGCTGGCGTTAATCACCGGCGTGGGTCCGCCGCTTTGTGCGACGAGAAGATTTCCAGATAAGGAGGACATGGTAAGGTGAAGAGGTTTAAAATTGGGTTTTGGTTACCCCCTCGCCTATTGGCAACACGGAAAACCAACCCCACCCTTTTCTTTAGGACTTATTGATACTAAAGAATCCGCCCAGGCTTAATTTTGCCCGCCTCGGGGACTTTTTTCAGCCAAGCCTGTGCCGACTGCGAAAAGGCATCGACCTGGACCTGGGCCATACCAGTCAACTCCCCCGCTTGAGCCATCGCCTTATCCAAGGTAGATCGAGTTAACCGCAAACGCGAATCTTCAGCCAAACGTTCCACCAAATTATTTTTATCAATCTTACCGGAACGTAAATCTTTAGCTACCGCAATAGCGTGTTCCTTAATCGCTTCGTGAGCCTGCTCGCGACCCGCCCCCGCCTTGACGGCCTCCATCAAGAAAGTAGTCGTCATTAAGAACGGTAAATAATGTTTCGATTCACGCTCCACGACCGACTGATTAACTTCCATCTGAGCTAACACAGTTAAAAAGGCTTCGAGTAATCCATCAATCGCCAGGAAACTATCGGGAAGCATAACACGACGGACGACTGAACAAGAAACATCGCCCTCATTCCATTGTTCGCCCGACAACGAAGCAGCCATCGCCAAGTAACCACGAAGGATCACATGGAAGCCGTTAATACGCTCACAGGTCCGTGCATTCATTTTGTGGGGCATGGCTGAGGAGCCAACCTGACCAGGTAAAAATCCTTCGCTGGCTAATTCGTGACCGGACATGAGTCGCAATGTTTTTGCAAAGGACGAAGGGCCCGAGGCCAAAGATAATAATGCTGATACCACTTCGAGATCCATCGAACGCGGATAGACTTGCCCGACGGCCCCTAAGACATGCGGGATACCTAAGTGCACTAAAACCTGCTTTTCTAATTGGGCTACTTTTTGTTTATCGCCTGAAAAAAGTGTCAGTTGATCGAGCTGTGTGCCCACGGCGCCCTTGAGTCCGCGTGCCGCAAATTGATTAATCTGCGCATCGATTTGGTTTAAGCCGCGTAAACATTCTTCGCCAAACATGGCCCAGCGTTTGCCAACCGTGGTCGGCTGAGCGACAACATTGTGCGTGCGGGCCGAAATTAAAAGCGCGCCATCGGCTTCCGCTCGACGGGCTAAGGCCACGACCGCCGCAACGGCTTTAGAGCGGATTAATTGAAGCGCGCGATAAACTTGGAGTTGCTCGACGGATTCCGTTAAGTCGCGACTCGTGAGGCCCTTGTGCACATGTTCGAATCCGGCGAGTGTACAAAATTCATCGATGCGCGCTTTCACGTCGTGACGGGTGGTTTCTTCGCGCTGACGAATGGAATTTAAATCAACTTGGTCTTTTACTTTTTCGTAAGCGGTAATCGCATTAGCTGGAATCTCTAGACCTAGTTCTTTTTGCGCCTTCATCACCGCAATCCAATACTCGCGTTCCAAAACAATTCTACCACGGGTCGACCAAATAGATTTCATCCCCGCTGAAGCGTAGCGGTCGGCTAAAACATTGGGAACGAAGTTGGTATCCATTTTCAGATGTTTCGTATCATTTTTAACGACGAACGGCAAGCGCTCTCAAGAATAGGGCACGCAGGGCGACCTTGTCATCCCCTCCCGAGTTAGAAATATCGAAGCATTCGGTGCAGGCTAACTGTAAATCAATCAATTCACTCAAGGTATAATGGAATGCCGCGGGGGCCACTTGAGTCGTTAAATACCAAGCATTTTGCGAAAAAACATTAGCCGATGATTTTGTGGCCGAACCGAAAGTCGCACCATGACGACCCACCGCGGTTTCAAATTGTGCCTTCGTAATACCAGCCGGAGTAATCTTAACATCACCTGAATCAGCCAAGGAACGAACCTGAATAAGTAAGCGCAGTCTATTTTGTAAACCAGCGATCAAGGGGCGGCATGATGACTCATTAAAAAAATAACGATCAAGAGACTCTAAAGCCCATTTTAAATCTCGGGCTGCGAAAGCTTCAATGGGTTCGAAAAATTCTCCGTCGCCAAAAGGGGGGACGATAAAAAGTACATCACGCGCTTTGACGGTTCCACCGGGGCCTACATAGATGGCGAGTTTTTCGACTTCCATTAAAACCATGCGCGTGGATTCACCGACTCGACCCACTAAAACTTCAGGAACATCGGGCTCAAACTTGACGCTGAGTTTTTTCAACAAGGCGGTCGCCCTCGCAATCTGCATAACTGTTTGCTCGCTCTGATTTTCCCAAGGTTTGGGTGAAGTAAAAGTATGGACAACAAATTCATTGGCTACGGACTTCAAAACCTGGAGGTCTGTCCGCTTACCATGCAAGGGCGCAGCTGAAATAATAATTGAAACCATGTCGTTACTTTTGGCAACGAGCTCAAGCATGTGCTTCAGAGATTCTTTAACGTCAGCGGAGTCCGCCTGTTTAGAACCAGACATCCAATTTAAGTTACGTAACCAAACGACTTTTTTTCCGCCAAACATCGACAGCGTAGCCACCGCCTCAGAAAATTCGCGCTCAATTTGTAAGGCGTCCTCCACCCGCGTAATTTGTGCGGAAATAATCTGGGTATCCGCGTCACTACCGGCTTTCTTAACCGCCTCGCGATAAAATTTAAGGGCGTCTTCCTCGACGAGGAATTCGTCTTTACCAGAAATGACTGCAAGAAAATCGGGCACGCCCTTAATTTCACTGGTCACCCCCGAGAGGCAACAGCATTTCTAGCAAACCAGGTATTAGGACCGGCGAATACAGTCTTCGACACCGTATTTCGTGATGTGACGGCGCATCCAATCGAGTGCGGTATTCACAGCACGAAGTTTAACCTGACCGCGATCACCGTGCATGAAAACTTTTTTAGACCAAACTCCGGTAGGAGTCGCATAACCAATAAAAACTGTGCCGACAGGATTCTCATCGGTACCACCACCGGGGCCAGCAAATCCAGTGACCGACAAAGCATAGTCCGTCCCGAATTTTTCGGTCGCTGCTGCCGCCATCGCCTCGGCGCATTCGGCCGAAACGGCACCGTGCTGAGCGAGCAGACATTCTGAGATTCCTAAAATGTTTATTTTGGCATCATTACTGTAACACACCGCAGAGCCGGCAAAAACTTTGGAAGCACCTGGAATATCGGTAAAGGAGTCGGCCAATAAACCACCGGTACATGATTCCGCCAACGCGATGGTTTTTTCCATACTGCGTAACTGCTCGACCACAATGGTCGCTAAACAGGAATGTCCGGTACAAACAAAGTCGTCGCCCACCGCATCACGAATGGATTTAGCTACTTCGCAGAGTTTCTTTGAACAAGCTCCGCTCGTACCTGAAGTAATCCGTGCATCCACAATTCCGGTATGAGTACCGAAAGTGAGTGCCATACCTTCAATAATTAAGGGACGAACAATTTGTTCTAAAGGCACGGCACCGATTCCAAAAGTACGCACTTGGACGTAGGCTTCACCATCAGAGGCGCAACCGATGGAGCAAAGTCTCGGAATCACTTCATTCTCGTACATCGGATGAAGTTCTAAAATCGGACCAGGTAACATCACTAAAGTCGTCCGACCGTCACAATAAAAAATTCCTGGAGCGGTGCCGTGCGGATTGGACAAACTTTCTCCTCCTTCAAAAACCGTGCACTGACTTAAATCAGCGGGAGAAACTTTTCGTCCGATTTTTGTAAACAAGGTTTCGAGGTTTTTTGCCGCGGATTCAACACGTTCCAATTTCAGGCCTAAAACTTTAGCGATGGAGGCACGAGTCTGATCATCAGAAGTCGGCCCCAGGCCACCCGTCGTCACAATTAAATCATACTTGCCCCAAGATTTTTTAATTTCTTCAGAAATTTCTGCCGCATCGTCGCGTAAGACCACGGAACGAGTAATCGGTAAACCTCGACGCGCTAATTGTTCACCCAGCCAAAGCAAATGCCCATTTTCTCTTAAACCATCCAACAACTCGTTTCCAATGTTGATAACGAGGACTTCGCGCTGACATTTAATAATGGAATCCATTTGCGGGTGACGGGGCAGTAAGGTTAGTAAAAGAGGCCTGCACCGGAATGCAAACTAACCCCGAAGAACTTTCTGCCAAAGCGAAGGCCCGTCGAGCCCCTCGCACCCCCGGGGTGTACCTCATGAAAGACGCCGCGGGCTTGGTTATCTATGTAGGAAAGGCGAAGAATCTTAAGAAACGCTTGGATTCTTATTTCGTTCCACGAGCCCGACTCGCCCCCAAAGTGGCCGCGATGATGGATCGGGTCCGAGATCTTGAATGGCATGAAGTGCGCAGTGAAACCGAAGCTCTACTATTAGAAGGAAAATTAATTAAGCGCTGGCGACCAAAGTGGAATATACTTTTTCGCGACGATAAACAGTTCCCCCAAATCCGGGTCGATATCAGCGATTCGATTCCTCGCTTCCGCATCGTGCGCATGCGCACGACGGAGTCGTGCCGATATTATGGACCCTTTCCGCATCAACAAGCGGTCCGTCGGACCCTCACGGCAATGCGCAAAAAATTCGGAGTTATTTTAGCAGAAACAACTCCGGAGTTACTGCCTGATGGACGCTGGAGATTATTTAATGACGCTCGGGCCCAAATTCAAAAGTTTCCTAATGAAGTCACCGTCGAAGAATACGGCGAACGCGTCCAACGAGCCTGTGAATTTTTAGAAGGACAGCTCGATGAATGGACCGAACAAGTTTCGGAAGATATGAAAAAGGCTTCGGCCGAACAGGATTATGAAACAGCCGCCAAATTACGCGACTTGCTCGATGCCTTAGAACGTACGACCGAAAAATCTCGAAAATTCCTGCGTGAGAATCCCCTGCCCCGCCGAGATGAAACCCACGCCCTCGATCAACTCAAAGAGACTTTGGACTTAGAAGCTATTCCCTCAACGATTGAGTGTTTTGATATTTCTCACATCTCAGGAACTCTAGCGGTCGCTTCGATGGTCAGATTTGTCGACGGGCGAGCAGATAAAAATGGCTACCGTAGATTTAAAATAAAAACTTTTGAAGGGAATGATGATTTTCGCTCCATGCGTGAAGTGGTCGGCCGTCGTTACACCCGCCTCCATGAGGAACATCGAGCGTTTCCTGCACTCATCATCATTGACGGTGGATTGGGCCAAGTGGGAGCGGCGTTGGCCGCCTTTAAAGAACACGAGCTGAGTCACCCACCACTCATTGGTTTAGCGAAACGCGAGGAGACGATTGTTTTTCCGGATGGCCGAGAACTAAAATTACCACGCCATGATATTGGGTTAACTCTACTTCAGCGCATTCGCGATGAAGCCCACCGCTTCGCCAATGATTTTAATGCCGATTTACGGAGTCAAAAGCTGCGGGAGTCCATCTTAGATGAAATGCCTGGACTGGGTCCCAAACGTCGCGACGCTCTTTTAAAACACTTTGGATCGATTCAAAAACTCCGCAAAGCGACGTGTGAAGAACTCACTGAAGTCGCCGGCGTGAGCGAACAGATCGCTGCGAAAATTATTTTACACCTTGCGAGTCGGAAATAATTATTTGGCTAAGCGCTCTTTAACGAATTGAGCGATACGGGCAGCCCCTTGAGCGTCACCGAGAGACTCGACATTCTTTTTCCAACGACGCCAAACTTTGAAATCATCAGCAAAGGCGGAAGCGACTGCGGTCTTCATACTTTCAGGTGTCAGTCCTAAACATCCCGCATCGTGCTCCACAATTAAACGCGCGTTGCCCGATTCTTGACCAGGAATCACTTGTGAAATAATCATCGGCACACCCGCAGCCACGCATTCGTGAGTGGTGGCTCCACCGGCTTTGGAAATCACGAGGTGACTGGAAAGCATGAGTTCCGTGATACGATCCGTCCAACCCAAGACTTCGGCTCGTCCGGCTACCGCAGCCTCAACGGCGCCTTTAAATTCAGCGTCTTTACCTACCGTCACCGTTAAATCGATTTCCAATTCAGAAAGTGCACGGGCCATTTGAACGGCATCTTTACGGCCTGGATTCAGCATGAGTAGAACGCGAGGACGTCCGCTAGCCGTGGCACTCGAGCGCGAAGCTAATTTATCACTGACCGGAAATCCGTAAGCTAGAATTTTCTCTTTGGGGACGCCCTGCTCAATCATCACGTCTGCGGTGGCTTGATTAGGAGTCACATAAACATCCGAGTAAGCACGATGCCAGGCGCGGTTTACCGAAACTGAATCGGTCACTACCGTGATGATGTAAGGACGAGTGGGATCACTCAGTTTCCAGCGACGTTCGATTTGGTAGTTATAAAGTGGATAAGCTGAGATAACGATTTTGGGCTGGGTGCTGTCTAATAATTCCAGGAGACGACGGCGGACCGGACCTAAAAAAGGCAGACTTATTTCAACTATCGGAAGGTAATGTAAAGCCGCGTACAAGCATCCCCAAAGTTTCGGGAATCGATTGGCGACCTGGATGTAATTATCCCTTTGTTTATGGGCTTTTTCTTGTCCGTAAGCCTCCAGGAAAATATCATGGAATTCGGCCTCGGCACCGATGGATTCGCGGTTGATGGCGGCAACGACCGCACGGGCAGCCGCATTATGCCCTTCACCAAAGCCCGCAGAAAGTACGGGGATAATTTTTTTCATGAATTAGGAAACCGATTGAACCAGCTGATTCGCTTTGTGCAATTCGTAAGCTTCGCGCTGAGCTGTGATTAATTTCATCAACTCGGCCCGATCTACCACGCGAATCGTTCCGTCCATTTCTTCGACAATGGCGGTTAAGGATTCAACCCAATCACCCGAATTTAAATAGCGCACTTTGCCCATCATCCGGTCTTCGGCTTTGTGAATGTGACCGCACATCACACCATCGCATCCACGACGTTGGGCGAGGGTCTGAATATGTTCTTCAAAGCGTGAAATAAAACTCACCGCTTGTTTAACTTTTCCTTTAATCGCTTGGGAAAGTGAGAAATATTCTTTGCCGCGCCAAGCTCTCCAGCGATTGTAGAAGCGGTTGATATTGAGCAGCATTTGGTAGCTCATATCACCTAGAATTGCTAACCAGCGCATCTTCGCCGTGACCGTGTCGAACACATCACCATGGATGCAGAGATATTTTTTACCATCTGCGGATACGTGAATATGCTCTTCGGCTAATTCAATGCGATCGAGGCTGATGGGGATGAGGCGACGAATAAAGTCATCGTGATTACCGCGCAGATAAATCATCTGAGTGTCGTCTTTTTCAGCCATCTTTAAAAGTCGACGAACCACCGCGGTGTGAGCGGGACCCCAGTAATTATTTCTTTGCAGCGACCAGAGATCGATGATGTCGCCATTTAAAATCATTTTTTGGCAACGCACCCCGCGTAAAACTTCGAGTAACTCACGGGCTTGAGCGTCCTTGGTACCCAAGTGCAAATCCGACAGGATAATCGTCCGAAAATGAACTTTAGCACTCATGGGGCGTGGTATGGACTCCATGTGCCAAACTATACACTAAAATTGTGTCAAAACGGTGTCGTCCAAGCCCCACGATTGTTACGAATTGAAGTCTTTTCGTAACATAAATGCAATAATTGCCATTTTTGCCCTTCATTTATTTTCGGTATAAAATCTGAAAGCGTTCTTTAGGTGCCTCATCAAATTTTTTGATGATCTTTTCGTACTCGGGTGCATCGAAGGCGAGAGCGGCCTGCCTCAAGAGTGGGAGCATATTGCTTTCGTCGATCTCTTTAATTTGTTTATAAGGCCATTTCGCCGGTGGCTGATCAATGTAAGGCAGTAAAAAGTCCAATGCCTTACGCAGGGATCGTGAGTCTTTATTATTTTTTCGCCACAAGTCGACGCCCGCATGTTCTCCGAGATTAGCTAAGGTAAAAAACGCATCTAAATTCATACAGGAATAACTGAACGAGGCCGTTCGGGCTAACTCTTCAGGCTGTTTTCCATCGGACTCAATTTGGACATTAATTCTCTTCGTGCGTGCCGCATCGATGATTTTTTTTGCGTCCTCTTTTTTTCCTAATCCTAGAGCGAGGTGCGCAGCTTGCACATCAAACCATGTACCGTGATTATTCGTCGCAGCGCGTTCCGCTTTACCGTTCGGACTTTTCATCAACCAGTCGTAGTAGGTCGTCATCCATTGCATCAGTGCCTTTTGGTTAGCCTCGGTAAAATCGCTGGTATTACTGATTAAATTAGCTGAATCGATCACCAACCCCATCCCGCGTGCGTCTAAAACTCCTTCGCCCCGACCATCGCTTTTACCCGCGATTGCTTGGGCAAAATTCAGATTGGGATTCATCTGCGTATCGGGATTTAAGAACCAAACTTTAATTAATTTCGCGGCATGATCAGCGTATTTTTTTTCTCGGGTAAAATAATAGGCTAAAGCCAAAGTCTCTATCCGATCAAGGGTGCGACCGAGCCGAACTCGGTCACTGGTTTCTTCATTTTTGGACTCGGGATTCACCTTACCATCTTGGCGCATGTAGGGTAGGCCATTCGACTTCGAGGGATCGGGCCAAAAGTAAGGAGCGATACTCATGTAGTCGTGCTTATTTCCTGATGGAGGAACTTTCGTCTTATCCATGACCGACTCCGGTTCTGCCTTAAGACACTTATTGGCGTCGGTAATTATTTTATTAACCGCGGTTAACTCGGGCTCTCTGCCCCCTTGATAACTACTTTTCGATTTAGCCAAAGCACCAGGCTTGGCCCCAAAGTAATCGCTCGGCGAGCCTGCCCCAAGCACCACCTGTCCCATGAGCAATAGGCAAAGTGTGAAAACGGGGGTAGTTCTCATGTATTTATAACAAAATTAAAATGCTCATGTTTCGGCAATAACCAAAGCGATGGTGATAAAATAGGCTAAAAGAATTTCAAAGTTTCCGCCCTTCACACTTGCACCCAAGGGGGGCACTTCTAACTTGCAGTTTCCCATGGTTAAATCCGATTTTGGCTATAACAGTAAGATTGAAGGCGAAGTCATCGTCACCCGTGCCGATGCCGTCGTCAACTGGGTGCGCAGTCACTCCGTTTGGCCGATGCCCATGGGACTCGCCTGTTGCGCCATCGAACTCATGGCTGCGGGTGGATCTCGATTTGATATTTCCCGTTTCGGCATGGAAGTCATGCGCTTCTCCCCTCGCCAGGCGGACTGCATGATCGTCTCCGGAACCGTCACTTACAAAATGGCTGAAGTCGTGCGTCGCATCTACGACCAAATGGCTGAACCTAAATGGGTTGTCGCGATGGGTGCGTGCGCGTCTTCGGGCGGCATGTATCGCTCCTACGCCACTCTTCAAGGCGTCGATAATATCGTCCCAGTAGACATTTATATTTCCGGCTGTCCCCCACGCCCTGAAGCTTTGCTCGATGGGATGATGCTCTTACAGGAAAAAATTCGTCAAGAAGGCGGATCCCTTAAACGCACATTCCGTGGACGCACCGTTGACACTAAAATCGTCAGCTAAATCCCATGGACGTTCTGGCCCTCACCCAAAAATTTCCGCAGACGCAAAATTGTGCGGGACAAGACATGACCACGTTTGCGGTCAACAGTGCAGAGCTAGCCGACATCGTTAAATATTTACGCGACGAACAGGGTTTTGATTTACTGGCCGATCTTTGCGGGATGGATTGGAAAAATCGCACCCCAAACCTCGGTGTGGTTATTCATTTACTCAGCACGAAGAATCGCGAGTACGTTCGTCTCCACGCACCTTGCGTTGATGATGCGGTTCCCACGGTTTCTGCTATTCACCCCGGTGCTAATTGGCACGAGCGTGAAGCGTATGATATGTTTGGTATTAAATTTATCGGACATCCAGATCCTCGCCGAATTTTAATGTGGGATGCTTATCCGTATCACCCACTCCGCAAAGATTTTCCTTTAGCAGGCATTGAAGTTCCCTTCCCAGCGGCTGACGTCGCTGCAGTCACTGGTCAAACCGTCGAACCCGCGCCGATGATGGGCGGACCATTCGTTTCCAGCGGTGGCCACATGTCGGGCGCCGAACCTCAAGCCCTCGACCAATCTTGGAACGAGGAAAAACCAAAATCTTAATTTCGTGAAAACCACTAAAGAAATTTCTCTCGGAGATATCGCCGCACGCTCCGAAGAGTTGCGCGGAGAAAATATGACCCTCAACATGGGTCCCTCTCACCCCGCCACCCACGGCGTGCTGCGTCTTTCACTCGAACTCGATGGCGATAAAGTAGTCAAGTGCGACCCGGTCATTGGCTATCTGCACCGCGGTGATGAAAAAATTGCCGAGAACATGACTTATAATCAGTTCGTTCCTTATACGGATCGATTGGATTATCTCGCTCCCCTCGCTAACAATGTCGCTTACGCTATCGCCGTTGAAAAATTAGCAGGATTAAAAATGCCCGAGCGTTGCGAAGCGATTCGCGTAGTATGCTGCGAAATGGCTCGGATCTCTTCTCACTTATTAGGACTTGGAGTTTACGCGATGGATACCGGTGCATGGACGGTCTTCATGTACACTTTTACCGAGCGCGAAAAACTTTACACCCTCTTTGAAGAACTGACCGGTGCACGTTTTACCACGAGCTACACCCGTATCGGCGGACTCACACGCGACTTGCCTGAAGGCTGGCTCCAACGCGTCGAAACTTTCTGCGATGGTGTTTTAAAAACGATTGATGAAGTGGATCGCCTCCTCACCCGTAATGGTATCTTCCTTGAACGCACCGAAGGCATCGCTCCCATTTCTAAAGAACTCGCGCTCGCTTACGGTTTAACCGGACCCAACTTACGTGCCTCCGGCGTGGCTTTCGATTTACGTAAAGATAAGCCTTACTCCGGATACGAAAAATATGATTTTGATATTCCAGTAGGAACGAAGGGCGATTGTTTCGATCGTTATTTAGTCCGCATGGAAGAAGTTCGTCAGTCCGTCCGCATTCTCCGCCAAGTGATTAAAACCATGCCGGGTGGCGCTTGGTACGCAGAAGATGCGAAGAAAATTTTCTTACCACCTAAAGCCAAAATCATGACGAAGATGGAAGAGCTCATTCAGAATTTCATGTTAGTCACCGAAGGCCCACAGATTCCTGCCGGCGAAATTTATTTTGAAGCGGAAAATCCTAAAGGTTCACTCGGATTCTATATCGTCTCCAATGGTGGCGGTGTTCCCTATCGCTTAAGAATTCACGGACCCAGTTTCGTGAGCTTAAGTATTCTTCCCGCCATCGTGCCGGGTAATTTCCTCACCGATATTTCATCTATTCTCGGGTCACTCGACTTCGTGATGGGTGAATGTGATCGCTAATCATGTCACTCAAACCTTCCACCCTTTCTCAGGCCGATACGATTATCGCCCAGTACCCGCAAAAACGTAGTGCGACCATGCCTCTCTTACACTTGGTGCAAGAGGATCGTGGCTTCATCACGCAAGAAGATATGGCATGGGTTGCGGAAAAAGTCGGTGTCACTCCGATTCAAGTTTTAGAAGTGGTTACGTTCTACCCGATGTTCCGTCAGCAAGCGATCGGCCGTCGCCACGTCAAAGTCTGTCGCACCCTTTCCTGCGCACTGCGCGGTTCTTATGCGTTGATGGAAAGTTTGGAGAAATCTTTAAACTGTCCGCGCGGCGAAACCTCAGCGGACGGAAATTTCACTTTAGAGTTCGTGGAGTGCATCGCCGATTGTGGTTGTGGCCCCGTCGTTCAAGTCGACCACGCTTTACACGAAAATATCGCTCCCGAAAAAGCAGCGGAGTTTTCTGAACAAATTAAAAACAGTCTCCAAGATTCCAATTACGGAAAAAACCAACCCCAACCCGGTACACCCGAGTGGAACGGATAAACCTTTAATCACTTTATAAAATGTCTGCCATCGAACGCCCTCTTATTTACGCCAATCTGCGCAAGCCAGGTTACAGCATCGACATCGATTGCTATCTGAAACACGGCGGCTACGAAGCCCTTAAAAAGGCGGTCGCCATGAAGCCCGATGAGGTTTGCAAAGAAGTAGAAATTTCTGGTCTGCGTGGTCGTGGGGGTGCCGGTTTTCCTACGGGCATGAAATGGAAATTCCTCGACCGTAAATCGGGCAAGCCCTGCTACCTCGTCGTCAACGCCGATGAATCTGAGCCAGGTACTTTCAAAGACCGTCAAATTATTTACAAAGATCCGCACCAAATGCTCGAAGGTATTGCGATCACCGCGTGGGCCATTCAGGCGAAACAGACTTTCGTCTATATCCGTGGAGAATTTCAACATGGTGCGAAAATTTTAGAGAACGCCATTGCGGAAGCGAAAGCTAAAGGATTTTTAGGAAATAATATTTTAGGTAGCGGTTACTCGTGTGACGTCATTGTCCATCGTGGAGGAGGTTGCTATGTGTGCGGTGAAGAAACCGGACTCATCGAATCACTCGAAGGCAAACGCGGTTATCCTCGCATTAAGCCTCCTTACTTCCCTGCCGTACTCGGAGTTTATAACTGCCCAACGATTGTAAATAATGCAGAGACTTTAGCTCAGGTTAAACATGTGTTAACTTTCGGTGGCGCCGAGTTTGCGAAAATCGGTATCCCTGGTGACAGCGGAACGCACATCTGGGGAGTCAGTGGACTCGTTAAACGTCCCGGACTTTATGAAATCGAAGCAGGCAAAGCGACCTTTGGACAATTGCTTTACGATTTCTGTGGTGGACCTCTGGATGGTCGAACATTCAAAGCAATTATTCCTGGTGGATCTTCTACCAAAATTTTGAAATTCGGTGAACGCTTCAAAGGTAAGCTCCCGAATGGACAAGAGTTTGATTGGGCCCTCGAAGATATTCCTCTCGATTCCAATAGCATTGCTGCGTGTGGTACTGGACTCGGCACCGGCGGAACCATTGTCATCGATGACTCCGTGGAAATGATTCAAGCACTATCGAACCTTAATGCATTTTATGCCCATGAAACCTGCGGACAATGCACCCCTTGTCGCGAAGGTTCCTTGTGGTTAAGTCGTGTCTCGAAACGCATTACCACCGGCGGCGGGTTAGAGTCCGACGTTCCACTCTTACTCGATATCGCCAATCAAGTAGCTGGTCGCACCATCTGTGCGCACGGTGAAGCAGTCGCATGGCCCGTCCAATCTGCGGTACCTAAATTTAAAGACGAATACCTTGATTCCATTAAGCGTCGTCAAAACGGTGATTTCGTTTCTCCTCTCAAACTTATCTAATCATGGAATTCAAAAACGTTACCGCTGTTGCTAAAGCCAATGTCTACTTCGACGGCAAAGTAGTCTCACACAGCATTCTCTTTGCGAGTGGTGAGAAAAAAACCCTCGGGCTGATTTATCCTGGATCGTATCACTTCGGAACGGATAAAGCGGAAATCATGGAAATCACCGACGGAAGTTGCGTGGTCACGATTGATGGATCCAAAGAAGAAAAGACTTATGCAGCGGGTACGAAGTTTGATGTGCCTGCGAAATCAGGTTTCACCATCGCCGTCCCCTCGGGCATTTGTCAGTATATCTGCAGTTTTATTGGATAAAGTGAGGGCACCCTAGGGTGCACGCTTGCTTTCTCAGTTAGGCTATTAGACCTTTACGCCATGTCTGAAACCTTTGGCAGTTCTCCTGTGCCCTTTGGCTCTCCCGCCAAAGAAAAGCCATGGGTGCAGTTAAAGACTTTCACATCGAAACCTAATATCTTCCGCTCGATGGTCGGAGATGTTTCTCCCGATGCTCGCCAAGGTGATATCGTCGCTGCGTACGATAAACAAGGATCACCGATTGGTTATGGTTTTTGGAATCCAGGTGCGCCGATTGCCTTACGCATTGTTAAATCCACTCCTGGAAAGCCCGATGAAGGTTGGTTCGAAGGAGCGATTAAAAGAGCCGTCGCCTTACGCAAAGAAATTTTAAAATTAGATGCCGATACCGATGCTTACCGCGTGGTAAATGGTGACGGTGATTTTCTTTCCGGCCTAGTCGTCGATAAACTGGGTGACACACTCTCCATTGAAGTCTCGTCGATTGCGGTGATGCGTCGCCTGCCCCGCTGGATAAAAATTTTACACGAAGCGATTGGAACGAAAAAAGAAATTGTTCAAGTCGATGAACACGTGGCTCGGGTCGAAGGTATTATGCCTTCAGATATCCCCAGTTCATCCGTGCGCTTTGTGAAGATTAAGGAGTTTGGTGTCGTGCAAGAGGTCGACTTCGCTGAGGGCCATAAAACGGGCTTTTTCTGCGACCAGCGCGATAATCGCCGTCGCTTCGCCCAGCTCGCCAAAGGGCTTAAAGTATTAGACCTCTGTTGTTACTCGGGCGGATTTTCGGTCGCTGCTAAATTAGCCGGAGCCACTGAAGTCACCGGCGTGGATCTCGATGAGAAAGCCATCGAACGTGCTAAGCGAAATATGAATTTAAATAATGTGCGGTGTGAATTCGTTCACGCCGATGCGTTTAGCTGGATTCGTCAGATGCAGAAAAACGGAAAGACTTGGGACATCGTTCTTTGCGATCCGCCTAAATTTGTGGATAGTCGCGACGAAGAGTTTCAGGCCGAAGGACTTAAAAAATATAATGACTTGAATGTGTTGGCCATGCAGATGGTGGCACCGGGAGGATTGTTTGTAACCTGTTCCTGCTCGGGATTGGTCACACCCGAAGCCTTTGAAGACTTAGTCGTCAAAGCATCGCACCGTTACGCTAAGCGCCTGCAGATTTTTGATCGCACCGGACCAGGCTCTGACCACCCCAATGCCTCAAATCACCCAGAAGGACGCTATCTTAAGGTCATCTGGAGTCGAATAATGAGTTAATCGGGTAGGTTATTTATAGGCACCTGTAAGTATATCTAGAGCCCCCTCAACTTTCTCCCTTTCCCACTTGCGACTGGGGGCTGGTATCCTACTTTTCGGACATATTTCCTCAGTATGGTCACGGACAACAAACCTCCCTTAATTTCTATCAATGTCGATGGTGTCGAACACCAAGTCGTTGCCGGGACCAACCTCGTCGATGCCCTCGCGAAAATCGGTAAAGAGGTCCCCCATTACTGCTACCACCCGAAGCTCACCATCGCCGGCAATTGCCGCATGTGTCTCGTCGAACTTGGATCGCCGATGCGCGACCGTGCAACGAATGAATTAATTTTAGAAAACGGTAAGCCCAAAATCGGATGGCAGCCAAAACCAGCGATTGCCTGCGCGACCAATGTTTCACCCGGACTCCATGTGCGTCTCGACTCTCCAGATGTTAAAGCGTGTCGCGAAGGTGTTACTGAAATGCTTTTACTGAACCACCCTCTCGATTGCCCAATTTGCGATCAGGCGGGTGAATGTAAGCTCCAAGAATTTTCTGCGGAATACGGCAAAGGTTATTCTCGTTATGTAGATGAGAAAAATGCGAAGCCGAAGAAGACCCGTCTCGGACCTCGCGTCACCCTCGATGACGAGCGTTGTATTCTTTGCTCACGCTGCGTTCGTTTTTGTAACGACATCGCGAAAGACCCTGTTTTAGGCTTCGTTAATCGTGGTTCGTTCAACACCCTCACCTGCTTCCCCGGTAAAGAATTAAACAATAACTACTCGCTCAATACGGTAGATATTTGTCCAGTCGGCGCACTCACCAGCACCGACTTCCGTTTCAAGATGCGCGTCTGGTTCTTGAAAAAGACTCCCTCGATTTGCACCGAGTCCAGCGTGGGCGTGAATACAACTGTCTGGTCACGCGAAGGAAAAATTTATCGCATCACTCCCCGTCAAAATGACGCGGTGAATGACACTTGGATGGCGGACTCGGGCCGCGAACTTTATAAACAAGTGGAAGATGCAAGTCGCATCACTTCATCGTCTGTTAAAGGAGCTAAGACTTCTCTCGATGTCGCTTTCAATACTGCATCTGAAATTATTAAGTCAGGCCATTTAGCGATTGTAGGTTCCGGATATCTCACCGTTGAAGAACAGTACCTACTGTCCGATTTAGCCAAGAAACACAGTGCTAAAACCTATGTCCCGGCACACACTGGTAAGGGTGACGGGATGCTAATTTCTGAAGATCACACTCCTAACTTCCGTGGTGCCCTCGTGACCGGATTAACCCAAAGTGCATCGGTTGATTTAAAAGCGCTTTCGTCCGATATCGAATCAGGAAAAGTAAAATCATTACTCATCTGCCGTGAAGACGTCACGACGCTCGGACTCTCCGCACAATTACTTTCAAAAGTTCGTGTCATTGTAATCGCTACGCATAAAAATGCGACGAGTGACGCCGCTGAAGTTGTTTTACCTGGCTTGACGGTTTTCGAAAAAAGCGGTTCATTTATTAACTGCCAATTCCGCCTTCAATCTTTCGTCCAAGCGATTCCCGGACCTGCCGGAACCTTGCCCGACAGTTCATATTTAGCCCGTTTTGCTGGTCTCAACGTCAATTCCCTTTGGAAAGAATTAGCACAACACGTGCCTGCACTCGCTGGTTTAGCACACGGAAAAATTCCTGAAGACGGCATCGTGATCGATAGTTCAAAATGGTCGAGCAACACCTTCCCTGAAGGCCGCCTTCTTAAATTCGCACCTGCAGGAGTCACCGCCTAAGATGATCGAGCAAATCCTTAACGATCTCATTCTCTCGCCTGCTTGGTATTACACCGCAGCCCGTGGACTCACGGTCATCGTGATTTTAATGTCGATTGCGGCTTACTCCGTTTTACTTGAACGCAAAGCATCAGCATGGATTCAAGGTCGCGTTGGACCTAATCGTACCAACCATCCACTCATTGCCTGGATTCCCTTTTTTGGTAACGTCTTAATGCGTGGTGGTTTTATTCAACCAGCGGCTGATGGTTTAAAATTCCTCTTTAAAGAAGACGCACTTCCTGGCCACGTGCGTAAGACTTTTTATGTTTTAGCACCGTGCCTCGCCTTAGCTCCGGCCCTGATTTCATTGGTGATGCTGCCCTTTGGAGAATTACCCAGCGGACAAATCATCACTCTCTGCCCGGGTGCCGATATCGGAGTTTTATTCATGTTCGCGATCAGTTCACTCGGTGTTTACGGCATCGCTCTAGCAGGTTGGGCCGCGAATTCTAAATATCCATTTCTCGGAGCTATCCGTGGTTCGGCACAATTAATCTCCTACGAATTAGCGATGGGCCTGTCGGTGTTAACCGTATTTTTGGCAACCGCTACGCCCCAAGAAAACAATGCGCTCAGTTTAGTTTCGATGGTTAAAGCACAAGCCGGTGCGTGGAATGTTTTATATCACCCCATCGCAGCACTGATTTTTCTGATCTGTATTTTTGCAGAAGCTAATCGTCACCCATTCGATATGCCTGAATCCGAAACGGACCTCGTCGGTGGTTTCCATACCGAATACGGGGCGTTTAAATTCGGTCTCTTCTTCGTCGCAGAATATAGCCACATGGTCATCGGCTCATCGCTCTTTATCTTAATGTTCTTAGGCGGATGGCACATCTTACCTTGGTTGCCCACCGTAGGCACGGGCATCTTCGCGACACTTTTGGGACTCGGCTCGTTCTTCTTAAAGCTAGCGGCTTTCTTATTCTTCTTTGTGTGGGTGCGCTGGACGGTTCCCCGTTTTCGTTACGACCAAGTGATGCGAATTGGCTGGAGAGTTCTCCTGCCCATTGCGGTGGTTAATCTCCTCGTCTACTTTATCTGGTACGCCCTCCAAGGCTAAATAACATGGCTATAAAAATCGTTGAACGTCGTCCCCTCTCCTTCTTGGAGAAAACTTATCTTCCGCAAATCATCGCGGGACTAAAAGTGACTTGGGATAATTTAATAAAGCCTCCCGTCACTTTACAGTACCCCGAGGAACGTCCCGTTATTCCTAATGGATATCGCGGTGTTCCCACGCTCGTCCGCGATCCCCAAGGTCGTGAAAAATGTGTTTCGTGTCAGCTTTGCGAGTTTGTTTGTCCACCCAAAGCGATTCGTATTACTCCCGGAGAAATTTTAGAAACCGCGGACAATAACCACGTTGAAAAAGCGCCGAAGGAATTTGATATCGATATGCTGCGCTGCATTTATTGCGGCCTCTGCCAAGAGGTCTGTCCCGAAGAAGCGATCTGGCTTCAAGGTCAGTACTCCATGACCGGTAAGACCCGCGAAGAGATGGTTAATAATAAAGAAAAACTTTACGAACTCGGCGGAACTTTACCTGACTCGCATTATAAGTGGGATAAGAAAAAAGCCGAAGCCGAGCGTCAACAAAACGAACATCACTAAGCGCGACCTAAGGTCGCGAGGGGACACGTGGGCAAGGTGACAAGGTGACAAGGGGTAAAATAGATTCTGCTCACTTGCTAAAATATTACCCAGACTTAGAGTCGCGAGACATGTCCTTACTCTTTTCTCCGCTTAAAGTGGGTGCGCTCACGATTCCGCATCGCGTGATCATGGCGCCGCTCACCCGCACCCGTGCAGGTGAAGGCAATGTTCCCACCGATCTTAATGCCGAGTACTATGCACAACGTGCGAGCGCGGGAATTATTATTTCTGAGGCGACCACGGTTTCCGCACGCGGGCACGGCTATCCCAATACACCAGGAATTTATACTGAGGCACACGTCGCGGGATGGAAAAAAGTAACCTCCGCAGTGCATGCTCAAGGTGGTAAAATTTTCCTACAGCTCTGGCACGTTGGTCGCATTTCACACCCCGCCTTTCAACCCAATGGTGAGTTGCCGATTGCGCCTTCAGCCATCCAACCCAAAGGCCAAGTTTGGACCGGTAAAGAAATGGCTGATTATGTCGTACCACATGCTTTAAAAACTGAAGAAATTTACGGGGTCATCGCCGAATATGTATGCGGTGCTCGTTTAGCGAAAGAAGCTGGATTCGATGGCGTTGAAATTCACGGCGCGAATGGTTACCTGCTCGATCAATTTTTAAGAGACGGTTCCAATACACGTACTGATAATTATGGTGGCTCGGTTGAAAATCGCGCCCGGCTTTTATTACAAGTCACCGGTGCTGTCATTTCGATTTGGGGCGCTGATCGCGTGGGCGTTCGTCTCTCTCCCGGTGGAGTCTTTAATGACATGCATGACAGCAATCCGCAGCGCACTTTCAGTTATGTGCTCGGCGAACTTTCGAAATTAGAAATCGCCTACGCCCACGTCACACGCGTCACCGCGCAAGACATTGCCCACGGTGCCCTAGCAGGTATCGGGCCCAAAGAGCTTCGTCACTGCTTTAAGGGTGTCATGATTACGGCGGGTGGGTTTGACCGAGCGCAAGGCGAAGAGGCCATTCAAGAAGGCTGGGCGGATGCCATTGCTTACGGCGTACCCTTCCTCTCCAACCCCGATCTTCCCCATCGTCTGGAAAAGAATTTAGCACTGAACACGCCCGATGAATCGACCTTTTATGCCGCGGGGCCCAAAGGATATACCGACTACCCTTTCGCTCAATAGGCCCAAGTTCAGTCAGAAAGTTTAATTCCCGTTGTCACCGAGATGTTACTGTCATGGCAGGCTTCTTTTACACTCATTTAGAATTCACTCTTTCCACTGAGACATTCTCGTATTAAGTGTATTTATCGCTCTTTAGTTTAGCCCATGTCCGTTCCGCCTCCCATCCCTTCAACTTTTGCTCGTGCCAATGCACCGACGTATGTGATTGGGCATAAAAATCCCGACGCTGACGCCATTTGCTCTGCTATTGCTTACGCTGCATTTAAAGAAGCATCGGGGCAAAAAGGTTATGTCGCCGCTCGTTGTGGAAATTCCAATGCGCGCATCGACGCCATCCTCCAACGTTTCGGCATGAGTCTTCCCGTCTTCGTAGGTGACGTTAATCCACGCGTCGAAGACATCATGCAAACGAATCCGTTTGTGGTTTCGATTAATGACACCTGCGCCCGGGCTCTCGAAATACTCGATGAACATGACTTGCGTGCCCTACCCGTCATTGGACGCGAAGGCCAACTCGAGGGTTACGTTTCGATCTTTGCCTTAGGCGATTATTTTATTCCGAAACCCAAAATCGCTACTGCGATGCGCAAAGTGACGAGTTCTATCGATGCGATTGTTCAATCGATTAAAGGAAAAGCGGTTGCCGTTTTTGATTCTACTAAAATCAATGAACTTTACGTACGCGTGGCGGCCATGGAGTTAGAATCTTTTGGCAAATCAGCGACCAAGGAAGGCATTCCTACGAATAAGAGTATTATTGTGGTCGGTGATCGTAACGACGTTCATCAGCGGGCCATTGAAATGGGCGTCAGCCTCATCATCGTCACCGGTGGACACCAAATGTCGAAAGAATGTCTCGCCCTTGCCGAAGAGAAAAAAGTTTCCGTCGTTTATGCGGACACCGATAGCGCGACCACCGCTTGGGCGGTGCGTGCGGCTACCCTCATCGGAAATTTAGTTCAACGCGATGCTCCTCTCTTTCAGGCTCAAGAAAAACTCTCGGTCGCCCGCCGTCGCATTGTGCAATCCAATGCCCTCATCTGCCATGTGGTGAATGAAGACGGTAAACTCATTGGTGTTTTCAGTAAGTCCGATATTTTAAAACCCGTGCACCATCGCTTGGTTTTAGTGGATCACAACGAATTATCTCAAGCGGTCGACGGTGCCAACGAAGTTGAAATTGCCGAAGT
This sequence comes from Opitutales bacterium, assembly GCA_040398005.1. Classification (GTDB taxonomy): domain Bacteria; phylum Verrucomicrobiota; class Verrucomicrobiia; order Opitutales; family UBA953; genus UBA953. The sequence continues at coordinate 50,711 of JBBAUX010000001.1, read as the reverse complement.
CATCGACCACCACCGCTTAGGCAATCCACACACCCATCAGCCCATTCTCTTCGTTAATCGTCCGCTTGGTTCCACCTGTTCGATTGTCGCCGATATGTTCAAAACCGCTAATTTAAAGCCCTCGCCGCAAATTGCCGGATTGATGATGTGCGGTATTATTTCGGATACACTCTTACTGCAAAGTCCCACGACCACGCCCCTGGACTCCGAGTTACTCAATTGGCTTTCAGGTTTAGCAGATACCGATGCACGCGCTCTCGCTGATATGATTTTCAATACTGGATCCGTGCTCGCCAATATGTCCGCTGACGCCGCAGTCCGCGCTGATTGTAAACTCTATACCGAAAACAATTACCGCTTCTCCGTCGCCCAGGTGGAAGAACTCGGCTTTAATAATTTCCGGAAAGCCCAGGAAGCTCTCCTCGAAGGCCTCGAAAAATACCGTCGCGAAAACGGACTCCATTTCTCCGCTCTGTTAGTGACCGATATTGATACCCAAAGTTCACTGCTACTAATCCGCGGAGATTCGGAAGTGATTCACGGTATCACCTACGCTCAAAAACAACCTCCGTATATTTTTGATATGCCTGGAATTGTCAGCCGGAAGAAACAGTTACTTCCGTACCTGACGAGCCTGCTGGGACAATCAGCCTCTAGTTCATGAACGCCGAAGAGGCCATGCTCGCCTTTCTGGCACGTCCTGACTACGTGCCGATGCGACTCGAAGAAATTATTGAGCAAATCGGCGGAGATAAGTCTGACTTACGTAAAATGCGGAAGATTGTTCCGAACTTAATTAAGTCGGGTGCTATCATCGTAAAAAATCGCGAGCTACTTGCACTCCCCGAAGGCGATCCCCTCCCCGAGGGTACGATTCTTTTTCGCTCGAGTGGATCGGCACGTGTCGTCTTCGCCGCTGAACCTGGACAAAAACCACGTGAGCCCATTCACATTGACGCCAAAGATACGGGCGTTGCGCTGCATGGTGACCGTGTGGTCATTAAATTAAGTCGCGGTCGCCGTGATCGACAAGGCGAAGACTGGGGCACGGGGACCGTCATTCGCGTAGTCAAAAGATCTTTCACAACTCTAACCGGAACGCTCCGAAATACCCGCTTAACCTGGTTCGTGGTACCTGATGATCCGCGCATTTCTCGCGACATCATTGTCCGCGACCCACAGCGTTCTAATTTAAAATCACTACCCAAAGAAGAAGATAAAGTCGTCGTGCAACTCGATGCTTGGGAACGTCGCCACCTCAGTCCCACCGGAACCATTACGGAAGTTTTAGGCGTCACCCACACGCCGATGGCTGAGTACCTGGCGATTCTTCGTCGCTATAATCTCAACCCCGAATTTCCACGCAATGTGATGGATGAGGCCAATGCCTTTGGCTCTAAGGTGAAAGAAGATGATTTATATGGGCGCGAAGATTTCAGAAAAATTCCGACCATCACCATCGACCCCGATGACGCTAAGGATTTCGATGATGCCCTCTCGCTCGAACGTCTGCCCAATGGTAATTTTAAAATCGGAATTCATATCGCCGACGTCTCCCACTACGTAAAAACAGGTTCGCCACTCGACAATGAAGCCAAGGAACGCGGCAACTCCACGTACCTCGTTGGCACCGTGATACCCATGCTTCCCCACGCACTCTCGAGCGGATTATGTTCACTCGTGGAAGGTCAAGATCGACTGGTGAAAAGCGTTATTTGTGAATTCACTCCCGAGGGAAAATTAGTCAAAACCGATTTCGCCAATGGTGTTATCCGCAGTATCAAGCGTCTAACTTATAAAGTCGCTTATGCCTTTTTAAACGGCGCCAAGAATGCAACGCTACGTGCGCTCCCTGCACCCCCTCCGCATCAAACGGGCTCACCTGGTCGACCACTCTCCGAGCTAACTGACGAAGAACTCGATGTTGTCCGCTTAATGATCGGCGATTTCTGGTCGGTCGCCAAAATCCTTCGTGAAGAACGTTTCCGTACAGGTTCACTCGATTTAGAAATGAAGGAAATTAAAATTTATTGTGATAAAGATGGTTGGGCCGATCGCACCGTGGTGATCGAACACGATGAATCACACCAACTCATCGAAGAGTTTATGTTATTGGCTAATGAATGTGTGGCCAAAAATCTCGACCACGCAAAAGTGCCGCACGTTTGCCGAGTGCACGACGAACCTGATCCCGAAAAACTCAATGCCTTACGCGAGCAACTGCAGTCGGAAGGCGTCTATAATGTAGGCGACCTTACCCAGCGTAAGGAAATGGTTAGATTATTGGCGGATATCAAAGGTCGAGATGACGCTTACCCTATTCGCATTCAATTCCTCCGCTCACTCAAGCAAGCCTGCTATCGTCCCTCGCCGGACGGACACTTTGGTTTAGCGAAAAAGCATTATTCCCACTTCACCTCACCCATTCGTCGTTATGCCGACTTAGTTGAGCATCGTATCTTTGATGCACAAATTGCCAAGATGGGTGTGAAATCTGCTCTTAAAGATCCACCCCGCTCACCCGGTATCGGCGAGCTCGTGCGAAGCTGTGAACATATTTCTATCACCGAGCGAAATAGTTCTGAGGCTGAACGCGATTCGGTAAAAGTAAAATTACTAGAATTATTTGAACGAGAAATGGAACGTAAAGATAAACGTCCCTTCGAAGCGGTAATTACTGAAGTCAAACCTCACGGCCTCATGGTTGAGCTCAGCGCCTCGCAGGCTTACGGACTCGTCCATATGTCGACTTTAACGGATGATTATTATCGCATGAATGATTCGGGTACGGCGTTGCGCGGCAGTCGCACGGGTAAACTTTTTACAGCGGGATCAAAAATTGAAGTCATTGTGGACCGCGTGGACCGATTCAAACGCCAGGTCGATTTCCGCCTCTACAATCCAAAGTCGGGCGCTCCTAAACCGAATCGTGATCAACAGTCACGCCCTCGGAATAATCGTAAACGGCTCTGATAGAGTGAGATAGTGCTGATAATGCGGCTATTTTAGGTTATTTTGAGACCTTATTGAGAATGGGTCTCATTTATTTTATTGCTTATGAGACTCTGTCTCATTTGTTAAACACCCCTATGCGCCCATTATCCGCTCTCCTACTCGTCGCAGCATCCACTGCCTTCGCCTGCGATAATCCATTCACCTACTCTTATCTCACTGAAACTTTAAAGCCGGGTAAAATTACGATCGAACAATGGGCCACCGCTCGACTGGGCAGAGATATCGGATCGGGCTACGATGCGCGTTACCGTGGCTTTGATTTCAAAACCGAAATCGAACAGGGCATTTCTGAAAACGAACAAATCTCTTATTATATAAATTATCGATACTTCGACACCGCCACGCGTGAGGGCTTACAGTTCGATGGTTTCCAAATTGCTTACATGCGTATGCTCTCCGATCCCGATAAAAATTCTTGGGGCCACGCCATCTACATCGAACCTGGTTATTCCCAAGCGAGCGGGAAAAATGGAAGCTTTCGCGATCAATACAGCCTCGAATTGAAATACCTCCTTCAACATAACTTTGGTGAGAAGCTTGATTGGATTTATGCGGCAAACTTAGTCGCGGAAATAGAACGCACCCCCTCAACCGACAGCGATGCGGTTTCGTTTAAAATAACCCAAGGCATCGCGCACGAAATCAATGCAAATTGGTATGCCGGTCTTGAGGCCGTGGCGTCAGTTGAATGGGCTGAACTCAACAACTTTGAATATGCCGCAATTTTTGTGGGTCCCTGCGTTCGTTATCAAAACGAATCCGGCTTTTTTACGGTGGTCACGGCAATGGCTCAAGTTTACGGCTCACCCGCTGACAAAGGTAATCTCAACGTCTCCGAGAAAAGTCCCTACGAAGTTCGGATTAAAGCCGGGATAAATTTCTAAATTCTTTTTAGGAATTTAGCTGAATATCACGGAGCACTAATTCCACCTTCGCGTGAATCTGCTCGGGGGATAGTCCATTCAAGGCGCGTAGTGTTTTAACATCGGTCGCGTGACCGACAAACGCATCGGGCCAGCCGATACGCACCACGCGTGCCGAAGAGTTTGACTCCGCTAAGCAT
>JBBAUX010000001.1:42359-46533 GCA_040398005.1 Opitutales bacterium | reverse complement strand
ATCGGGCCAGCCGATACGCACCACGCGTGCCGAAGAGTTTGACTCCGCTAAGCATTCTAAAACCGCAGAACCAAATCCACCCGTCAAGACGCCATCTTCCATCGTAATAATTATTTTTGCGGTGGCGGCCTGGCTGATTAATAAATCTGCATCAATCGGTTTGGCGAAACGAGCATTCACTACGCCAACTGAATGTCCATCTTTGGAAAGTTTTTCCGCTAAGGCGTGCGCATCGGGAACCATCGAACCCAGTGCCCAGATTTGGATGTCTCTGCCTTCTTGAATGACTTCAGCTTTGCCTAAGGAAATAATTGCGGGGCGAGATTTAATCGCGACGCCCATGGCAGGTCCGCGAGGAAAGCGAATGAACATCGGCTGACCCGAGCGAATAGAAGTATGCAACATATCCGATAACTCATCTTCGTCTTTCGGCTGCATAATCGTCACACCAGGCACGCAACGCAGGTAAGCGATATCGAAAAGTCCGTGGTGGGTAGGTCCATCGCTCGGCGATACGCCCGCACGATCCATACAAATAGTCACCGGCAGTCTTTGTAAGGCGATATCGTGAATCACCATATCATAAGCGCGTTGTAAAAACGTGGAGTAAATGGCTGCGACTGGACGAAGATTTCTCGCGGCTAAACCAGCGGCAAAAAGTGCGGCGTGTTCTTCGGCAATTCCGACGTCGTGATATTGATTCGGACATTCCAGTTTTAATTGGTTAAGTCCGGTGCCCGACGGCATAGCTGCGGTGATGCCGACTACTTGAGGATTAGCTTTGGCTTCACGAACTAGCAATGAACCAAAAACATCCTGCCACGCTTTCGGCGCGCCCGGTTTACCCGTGCTTAAACTATCTCCTGTTTCAGGATCGAACGATGATGTGCCGTGAAACTTTTCAGGATTCTTGAGGGCCGCTGATAGTCCCCGACCCTTTTCGGTGCGTACGTGTAAAATGATGGGGCCTTTAGCATCTCTACAAAAAGTTAAATAACGTTCGAGTGCATTTAAATCATGTCCATCAATCGGACCCACATAGCGAACGCCGTAGTGTTCAAAGACGGAAGAACTTCGGGTAAACAGATCTTTAATTTGGCGTTTTAAGTTACGTCCGAAATCTAAAAACTTCGTACCCGCCCGTGATTTATTTAAAAAGTTTTTGATACTCTTCTGGGAGTTATTGTACGGACGTGAAACAATTAAGCAGCTGAGCATTTTGGATAATGCACCGACGTTTTTATCAATCGACCATTCGTTATCATTTAAAATAACGACTAAACGCTTCGTGGATGTAGCCGCATTATTAAGGGCTTCCATCGTCACCCCGCAGGTCAGTGCCGCGTCGCCGATTAAAGCAACCACGTGAGAATCTTCATTTAAGCGATCGCGTGCATTGGCCAATCCAACGGCCGCAGAAAAAGCGGTGCCAGCGTGACCGGCACCGAAAGCATCGTGTAAACTCTCGTCGCGATTAAGAAATCCGCTCAAGCCACCCGTCTGGCGGATACCATCGAAGTCTGATTTATTTCTTCCCGTGAGTAATTTGTGCACGTAGCCCTGGTGAGCGACGTCGAAAACGAATTTATCTGAAGGAGAATTAAAAACGCGGTGCAGGGCGATGGTCAGTTCAACCACGCCGAGATTAGGCCCCACGTGACCACCATTGCGTGAGGTCACTTGGATGATGCGTTCGCGAATTTCTTGGGCGAGTGCAGGAAGTTCTTCTGCCGCTAAAGCCTTAACGTCCGTAGGACCATTAATATTGGGCAGAATAGCCATGCGGTTAATTTTTATTCGTCCGAAGATTTTTTGCTCAGTTGTTCGATACGAAGTTCGGCGGCCTGTAAACTTGTTTGGCAGGCTTTCAGTAAGCGCATGCCCTCTTCATATTTTGTGACTAATTCATCGAGCGAGACGGTACCTGCCTCGAGTGACTCCACTAATTTCTCGAGTTTGGTTAGGTCAGCTTCAAAACCTTCTTTGCCATTGGCACTGCCAGTTTTTTTGTCGGCGCTCATCAAATAACTCTCAGCGGACTTGGGCAGAGTCTCAAGCGGATTGTGCAATTTTACTTGGTCGGTCTGGTTAACAGGCGGGGACGCAGCCCTGCTTTGACGACTGAATCCAAAACTCCGACCGCTGTACCCGTGAGCGAACGCTCGTCCGCGACGATTAAAACCTCGGCCTCAGGGCTCAACTTGGCCTTATCGGCGAGGGTTTTATTCAGATTCATTTGGCTAATTTCTTTGCCTTCGAGGTAAATTTTTCCTTCGCGATCCACCCCAATCACCATCGCAGCGGCGGTGCTGCTGGTGCCGCCAGCATCGGCGGCGGGAGGGACAATCGATAGAGTACGGGCTTCTTCAAAGCGGCCGGCTAATAATAAAAAAAATACCAAAACCACCATGATATCGATCAAGGGGATGACATTGATTTCGTTACGACGGCGGCGAGGAATGACTAAACTCATTTCGATTGCTGTTCGAGACTCTCAACTAAGACGTCGACCTGCGATGAAAGAATTTCGACTCGGCGACTCAACCAATTGGATCCAACGAGTGCAGGGATAGCGATACAAAGGCCAATCATGGTGGTGCTTAAGGCGAGTCCCACTCCACGCGTAAGCGTTTGAGAATCGGGCAAACCGTGCTCAGGAAAGAGTGTCGCTAAACCCGTAACCGTTCCCAAGAGGCCCAACAACGGAGCGGCGGCGACAACGCTGTCGATGATAAAAAATCCGCGTTGGAGTTTGATGAGTTCGGATCGCGCGAAAGATTTGAGAACTTCGCCACGAGCCCCCTCTTGCCAGAAAATAATGACACGACCGGCTAAAGTTTGATTACCGGCTTTGATTGAACGCGCTTCGCCTTTGCGCACAGCTTGCAAGAGAGATGTCGGAACCACTCGGCTGGAAATGAGAGCGATGGCGCGTTCGGATATAAGGAAAACGACGAGGATGGAACAAAAGCCCAGGGGCCATAGAAACAATCCAGCACCTTCGATGAGAGTATTCACGTTGCTACGCTGAACACCTCAAAACAGTGAGCAAGCCCGCTCTCAATCGTAAAAAAAATGTTAATTTGTTATTATATGACTGATTTCAGTCTTTTAAACCCATCCGTGCCTAGTTTTAATCATTCGGTAAAGAAATTCGCTGTTTAACCTCAATTCTTTGACTTTCTCCCCCACTTTGGATTCAATTAAACACTACCCCCAATGACCCTTTAATGAATCGTAAGCGCTCAGGATTCTCTCTCGTTTTATCCTTAGCCATCATGGCAGGGATGGTCATGTTGGTGATAATCTTGGCGGCATTTCTGCAGGTAGAAACTCGCCTAGCTTTAGGACATTCTGGATACATGCGAGCGCGTCTCAATGCGATTGCTTCGGCCAAAATGGCTTTGGGACAGTTACAACAATTAGCCGGCCCCGATCAACGTGTGACCATGCGTGCGGATATGTATGATGCGGGTAAAACACCGAGCGCACAATCATCGACCACTGTTTCAACATCGGAAAATCCTTCGGCACCTACTGGCGGAAAACTTTCACACCAGAAAAGATATTGGACCGGCGTATGGGCGACGGGTGGAGTTAGCCAAAATCGGGTGCGCGATTGGAATGTAGCGAAGCCGCATGACACTCGACTTTTCCTCGGTTGGTTAAGTTCACCTGGAGTTATCAGTAGCTCTGATCCTGAAATTGCAGATGCAAGTAAACTACCGAATAATATGCCCTATGGATCGAGCATGTATAATAATAATTCTTCTCCTTATCCACCTGCAACTAGTATTGTTGATACTCTAGGCAAAGCCCTCATCGATGATTTAGGCAATGCACTTTCAAGCACACCAGATACTGTTCTAGTTCCTCTCTTGTCACGTGGTTCGGTCAAAATGACAACCAATACTCCTACGCGTTGGGCTGTGGAATATTCGGGCGCGGTGGATGCGATGCCAATGCCACTACCTGGGCCTAATGCAACGGGTGGAATTAAATACGGAGTCAACGGACGCTACGCATTTTGGGTGGGCGATGAAGGCGTGAAAGCAAAAGCCAATATACCTGATGTGTATGGTATTACTTCTGAGGGTTCTAACTACAAAGGTGGACTGTCAATTTGGGATGAAGGCTTCCGAGGAAGCGGTGCACAACGCAGTGCACTCGAAGC
>JBBAUX010000001.1:30000-42259 GCA_040398005.1 Opitutales bacterium | reverse complement strand
TGGTCGTATTCAACCATCACCGATACCTACAACGGCGGTGTGAAAATCGATTTATCAACTGCGTTTGAGTTACCTTACGCTGTTTATCGGGGATTAGAAACCTATTACGGACAAAAAAATACTACGACCACGAGCGCGGCGTATAATCGAGCCCCTTCACTTTTCCACGACGCCTCAAATCGTTCAGCTGCTCCAGGCACTCCCTACGCCTACGATATCGATTATAACCGTTTCAATCTTCTCAGTTCCGTGGGATCGACCACTCAAGTTCTTGCCAGTTTTCCGCGCTCCCCTGAATGGGCAACCGTCTATTTATCAGGTATAGCCGGCACTGCTTACACTCAAATAACTCAACAAAACGGTTCAGAAATTCCTGAACGAGTGGGTTTCGTTTATGAAGTTCCACTGCGTCGTGGTTTTTGGACTGGTACCGCAGATCGATGGAATCCGTTTTCAAACGACACTAATAAAACCTCCGCCGATAATTTAAATGGTCGCATTGAAAGAGGGCCCACTTGGGATCTGTATCGCAATTACTATCGTCTCTATAAAAAAGAAATCGAAGCATGTTCACAGGCCCAAACTATCTTAGGGCAACCCGCCGTTGCCAGTGGTGCGATGTTTGCTCGGGGCATTGATCCGCTTACCTATGCGAATGGAACCACCACGACTTATCCATCGCCTTATGGCTTCCTTGAACCTGGTACCAGCACGACGAGCGGAGAAGTAATACTCAATAAATATTACAACTACGCCGACACAGAAGGCGCTCAGTATGACATGCACATGGCTAGCTCGAATAGAAAAGCTACGGGAAATACGGCCTATCCCATGGCTTGGCCAACGAGTATGAAAATTGCTCCGAGTATTATACGTTTCTCGATGATGTATTCGTTAGTGTGGAATGATAACAAAGTGGGCATCAGTATCGACCCCTACATCGTCGTACACAATCCGTACGATGTCGCAATTGAGTTTGCTGGCCTCAATATGGTAGGCTCCGAAAAAGAATCGACGCACATTTTTGAGTTCTTCTACTCACCCACAGGATCATCACTTAATGCTGTGCAAATTGGTGATATATTTCCTGGGCAAACTTTTGGACAAAATCACCAATTTACTATCCGCATGCTTGCTGGTTCACGCGGTACCACCTTTGGAGGTGGAACGGGTGCAACCAAATCAAATGTGTTTCGTCTCGAACCAGGCGAAGTTCGTGTGATTGGAGCAACCAATGACAATAACCCCGCAGCCATTGATGCTTATAAGTCGGTCGATATTCCCTGTGACTTCGTTTATGCTGAAGGAAGTCAGTTCTTCATCCCGATGGACCCATATGCGAATATTGCGTATCGGGTAGCCTCGGCAACGGCACCAAACCAATTCCCAACAAAACAACCTACCAGAGTTGACGATGCCGCTTATAAAGCAATTTACGGCACAACTAATACGTCACTCCTTTACGGCGCTCAAACTGTCTTAGCTGGCTGGGATGGAACCGTGTCGAGTCTGAACGTCAAAGGAAGCAAAGGGCAAATCTTTGTTAAAGCTCGGAATGAAGGTGGTTTAAATTTTCAGCCAAATAAAATAAGCGGGATTTATAATTATTATTCATTTAGTCAGAACACAACATTGCCACGTGGATCCGGTCACGTTGTCGATGGTGGCAACCAAGATTTCTCTTTCTACTTACAGTACGATACAAGTGTTAACGGACAACAGCTTTATAAGTATCGTCACTGGATGGGTCCTAAAACAGTCGCTGATGAATTAAAGACTGACGGTACAGGTAGCGTAACAAATAATTTCTGCGTCAATGAGCCGTTACTCATGGAACTAAGAGCGATGACTACCGGTTGGCCTCTTTACGGTAATGCCAATAAGGGATACACAACGGCCTCGGATCCAGAGTTCGGTGGAAATATAATTGGGTTCGATGAAACCTATCTATCGGGTGCTGCTCACCCGATTGCTCGCACACTTCCCGAAGCGTACAACGGTTCAAGTGGTTGGCGCGGTATGCCAAAAATGGGTGGAACTGCTTTGGCCTCATCTAAACAGCAGTTTTTCATTATGGATTTCCTGGTGCGCGGCGCGGCTGAAACGAGTGCAGCCGGAGCCAGTGCATTTTACACCACCTTTCCTGGAGACAATGAAAGCAAGTGGCCAAATAAGCTCACGGCTCCTGCTGAAATCATACCAGGACCCATGACGCCCTATTTCGTCAGCACACGCCCACAGCAGGCCAGCTTCATGGCGTATGATGGAAAATCCAGTGTCCCTGTTGGATGGATTTGTCGTCAAAGCCCACTCCTTGCTGGAGCGACTAATAAAATGCTCGATTTTGACTCAGGCACCCGCAACCAAAGTTACTGGGGCAAATCTATCAGCGCGAGCGGAAATCCCGACGGCACTACTGTCATTCTCTTCCCCATTCCTCGCCGCCCACTACTTTCAATTTCACAACTCGGTGCTGCAGGTACTGCTCAATACGGAACCGACCCAGACCTCACCGTCGGTTCTTCCTTTGCTAATCCAGGAATTAAAGATCTCTCTAAGATCGTCGATTGGCCAGGATCTAAAGCTGATGAGACTACCGCCGATCCTGCTGTTCCTGAACATGGCTATATTGTAAAATCTGTTTCAGGAGGAACTGTTGCAGGGGTCGATCAAGGAAAACTCCAACGCAATAAAGTAAACGTCCGCACCGATGCTGCTTTTGCTGCGAATCTGAACCTGTGGGATTCTTATTGGTTTAGCGGATTAAATACTCAGGCCAAATCGTTCTCTGATAATCCTTCCACCGCTTGGCCAACCGGACCAAATCTGCCCACGGATGCAATCATCTTAAGCTCACAAGCTACCGCGCTTGGACTCAACGGCGTCACCGATTTAGCCACACTCAACGGGATCAAAACTGCACTCGATAAAGGCTTTAACCCTCTCGCTAATAAACGCGTAGCCTATCGACCTGATCCATCAGCACCCACAGCGACAACGGTTTCGACAGTTGGAATGCAAAATACCATCTTCCCAGATTATCTCACCTTCCCACACCCGACCTTCTTAGGACGTCGCTCACTCTACGACGGCGGCTTCAATGTTAACTCCACTTCGAAGGCAGCCTGGAAAGCTATTCTTGCTTCACTCCGTAAACAAAAACTTCCGGAAGGTTCTACTCAAGCAGACGGCACACCACTCACTCGTTTCGCTCGCGCTTTTGGTGATAAATTTAATCCTTCAGTAACTACAAGCACTCCTTGGAATACCTATCGCGAATTAACCAATTCCGAAATCGATTATCTCGCGACCGCTGTAGTAAACGAAGTACGGAAGCGCGGTCCGTTCATGTCACTCAGCGACTTCATTAATCGTCGTCTGGTAAACAGTGATAGTTTCGGACTCAAAGGCGCACTCCAAGCAGCTATCGATAGCACCACGATTAACGATACCGCCATCACCAACGGCGGTGGAACATTTGAAGCACCCAAAGGGGTAGCACTCAGTTCGCCTTATTTACCGATTAAAGCTAATGACCGCTTCCCATCGATCCGTTCAATGAGTAAGACAAACGATGAGACCAAGGTAACAGCGGCACTAGGCGCACCCGGAATCGTAACCCAGATGGACGTACTTAATTCCATCGGACCTAATTTAACCGCTCGTTCTGACACCTTCGTCATTCGTGCCTACGGTGAAGCTTACGACAATAATGGCCAGTCCATCGGGAAAGCTTGGGTTGAAGTAGTTGCCCAACGTTCTACCGACTTCATCGCATTAGCTAACGAAGAGCCCAATATTCGCTCTCAGTTCTACCGTAATAATGATGGTAGCTCAAACTCCGACTACGAAACTAAGCCGACCACTGATCGTTATAAGCGAAATACTTCGACCGATGTGACCAAGAATCGTTTGATTAACCTAAACCGCATTCTAGGTCGTCGCTTCAATACGATTTCACTTCGCTGGCTTAATCCTCAAGAAATTTAATCATGCGCCGCTTTCGCTTTTTAATGCTCGTTCTCATCGGGCTCAACTCTATCGCCTTTGCTGCCAATAAGGACGAGAAGCCACCCTCGTCGCAAAATAACAAAAAAACAGCCAAGGAAGAAAATAATTACAATTTGCGTTTTGCTTGGTGGGAGCAGCCAGCAAACATCCCTGATCTTTACGTACTTTCAGGCAATAAATACATCTCTGTTTCCCCGCGCAATATGTCGATGTCACCGAGCGTGGGACTTAACTGTGAAGAGAAAGTAGAACTTCTTAGAAAGCTTATTTCTGAAGAAAAAGATAATAACGGACGACCCAAAGAGTCCTACGAAGTCTATGCATCGATTAATTTACCTACAGCTGAATCTCGCGATTTAGGTATTTTACTTGTCCCCAATAAGCAAAAAAATATCGCAGGTGCACGCGTGTTTGATTTTAGTGCACGAGGTTTTCCTTATGGTTCATTCATCGCAGTTAATTTTACCGGTTCAAAAATTGCCTGCACAGTAGATGGTAGTAACTTCGTCGTGATGCCTAAAGGCCTTGGTCGACTACCGAAACTTTTCACCGAGCGTACTGTAGCCTACGTCGGCATGGTCGCGACCGAAAGTAATGGCGAAGAAAATAAAATCGTCTCAACCAAAATGGTTTTTAATCAAAATATTCGGACTCTTTACTTCATTATCCCTTCACCTGGTGTCAGTAAATATGATGTACGTTGCATTATGGATATCGATTCAACGCCCGCTAAGTCGTCAGATTCAAATAACTCCGCCGACCCATCCAAGGATAAGCCGGCTCAGTCTTAAGGCTTTTAAAATTACTTAATCAGGCTAGCAGTTTCCGCATCGGCTAACCAAACAACACGTTTGCTGAGACTTCTAAGAGTCTGACCAGGATGCTGTTTGGGATCGAACGCACCTGCACACACCGATGCGAGCGCTGGGGCTTTGCTTTTGCCGTTCACGAGCACGATAATCTTTCCGCACTCCGCTAAGCCAGCCTCGGTAATGGTTAAACGCCATCCCCGACCTGGCCACTCAGTAGCTACAAAACGCTCTGATTTGGTGCCTATCAGCGGACACTGAGGCCAGAGTGAGGCGATATGGCTGTCATCACCTAAACCGAGCACACAGAGGTCAAAGGTCTTCTGCGGTGACTGGTCTTTCCAAGTTTGGTTATAGGTTTTCGCTGCCTCGGCGGGCGACTTATCCACCGGCCAAGGATGATAATTTTTAGTTGGGACCTTTAACGGATTTAATAGTCCACGTTGAGCATGACCAAAGTTAGAGTCATCGGAATCTAAAGGCACACAGCGCTCATCACTCACATGCCAATCAATCTGCGCAATCGCTTCTGCCGAAAGTGCGTTTGTTTTTACCGCCCATGCGTAAAAAGCTTTGGGGGTAGATCCACCGCTCAAGCCCACACTCGCCCTGCCCTTGCTCGCCAGTTGATTAATCAAATTCGCCAACTCAGCAAACGACTCATCACGTGTTAGTACGTGAACCTCACCTGCGAGTGTTTGGATTTTTTGCCCCATGAGTAAAATAAACCTCAGCCTGTGATAGTTTGCAAGGTTTGGGTGAGGTTTAAGGGGACACGTTGGCAAGGTGAACAAATTGAGTGGGCGAGTGGGCAAGGTGACACGGTGACAAGGGGACATGCACGGGCGGTGTATAGGCCCTATCGAATTCTCCTTGATTCACTTTTTAATGATGCCAAGATAGTATTCGTGAGTCGCAAGGCTCGCGAGAAAGGTTCCTTCCCGGTGACAAGAGCTCTCGGGAGCTCTTCCGTCAGGATAGCTGGGAAGGTCAACCTTACGCTAAAAAAACTAAATCTAGTTTTGGCTCACCCATTTTGATCCAAGGTCCATCGTCTTGTCGGCTAATTCTACGCCACACGGCCCAAGTGCAATAGTCAGCTATTTGTAATTCTAAACTGGAGAGAGATGGATGAAAATGAACCCGCCGACGTCCGAGCGACTCCCGTACCGCTTTCATTATTAATTTTCGTGACCTCTGGACGGGAACACGATCAGCATATACAGGGCAATCGGGACAAACCAAAGAGGCACGCTGTAAGGCTAATTTAAACATATCTAAATAAGCTATAGCTGGATCTGAATAAAACTTTGTGTTGTTTCGCTTATTTAAAACTACTGCGAAAATATGGGTCTGAAAATTATACCCAGAAAGTACGGACACAAATTGATGTCTAACAAAAGGCGTATTAGCGCTGGCATGGAAACCATCGATGTCGTGACCGAGGTCATTCAAAGTATAGCGTAGTTGAGCTAGATTCCCCGTTCTACTTTTGTCCAACTGTAGTAATACCGCACAGACTATTAAGTAATCCGTACCGCTTTGCTTAAAATCAAAATTTCCTGCTTCGTCCAAGAATAGGTACTGGCCCATGCCCTATTGAAAATCGCAAATTATTATAAAACAATACAGTCGATACCCTATACCCTACTAAAATAAACACTAGTTAATCCTAAAATAAGTGAGGTAAAAGATATTAGGACGCGACGCAGTCGCGCCCCTACCAAAATCCCCCTTGTCACCGTGTCACCTTGCCCACGTGTCCCCTCACCTAAAACATAAGCATAAAAAAGGCGCCACTCGGCACCTTTTTAATAAGCTGCTTGTGTTTTAGGTGTTACTGACAAGCTTCACAGGTACCGCCGGTGCGCATCGCTTCGATCGAGCACGCATTCTTCTCTTCATCAGTGGACTCCTTCTTCTCCATCTTGGACTTACCTTCCATCGAAGAAGTTGCCTTCTCAATATTGGATGCACCAAGGGTACGGAGATAGTAAGTCGTCTTCAGACCAGTACGCCAGGCGTACTGATACATGTGCGACAGCTCTTTAAGATCTGCGGCAGGTAAGAAGAGGTTGAGTGACTGTGCTTGGTCGATCCACTTTTGGCGGCGCGCCGCAGCATCGATAATCCACTTATAAGGAATCACGAATGCGGTCATGTACTTCAGACGGAGGTCATCAGGAATTTCAGGAATGTCCTTGAGCTCGCCGTCGTAGTACTTGAGTTGCTCGACCATGTTCTGATTCCAGAGGCCGAGTTTCTTGAGGTCGCGTACGAGCGATGAATTTAATTCAATGAAGTCACCGGAGAGATTACTCTTCACGAAGAGATTCTTGTAAGTAGGCTCGATGCAAGGTGAGCTGCCGACGATGTTTGAAATCGTAGCAGTAGGAGCAATCGCGAGAACGTTGGAATTGCGCATACCTTGTTTCTTAATCTTCGCGCGAACCGAGGTCCAATCCATGATACCGCCACGTTTAACTTCAATCGGCTCTCCGCGTTCAGCTTCGAGAAGATCGACGGTGTCTTGGGGAAGTAATCCACGATCCCACTTGGAACCTTTGTAAGTGCTGTAGGCACCGCGCTCAGCAGCGAGGTCAGACGAAGTTTCATAAGCATAGTAAGCCACGGCTTCCATGATTTCGTCATTAAACTCAAGAGCTGCATCCGAGGCGAACGAAGTGTCACGACGGTAGAGACAGTCTTGCAGGCCCATCACACCGAGACCGATAGGACGGTGACGGATGTTGGAAACTTCGGCAGCCTTGGTCGGATAGAAGTTGATATCGATGACGTTATCGAGAGCACGAACGGCGACGCGTACAGTTTCAGCCAGGCGGGCGTGGTCGATATTACCTTCAGCATCCAAGTGTGAGTCCAACACGATTGAACCTAAGTTACAGACCGCGGTTTCATCAGCACTGGTGTTGAGGGTGATTTCGGTACAAAGATTCGAGGAGTGAATGACGCCTACGTGGTCTTGAGGGGAACGGACGTTGCATGGATCTTTGAAAGTCATCCATGGGTGACCGGTTTCGAAAATCATGCCCAACATTTTCTTCCAGAGTTCGAGCGCAGGAAGTGTGCGGGCAAAAATCTTACCTTGGCGTGCTTGTTCTTCGTAGGCTTCGTAGCGACGTTCGAAATCAGCACCGTAAGTTTCATGTAAGTCAGCTACTTCGTGTGAACTGAACAAAGTCCAATCACCACGAGCCTTCAGGCGCTTCATGAATAAGTCAGGAATCCAGTTCGCGGTATTCATGTCGTGCGTGCGACGACGGTCATCACCGGTGTTACGGCGGAGTTCTAAGAAATCTTCGAAGTCACTGTGCCAAGCTTCGAGGTAAGCGCAGCCCGAGCCACGGCGCTTGCCGCCTTGGTTCACCGCGACGAGTTGGTCGTTGTGTAATTTGAGGAAAGGAACGACACCTTGGGATTCGCCGTTGGTTCCTTTGATGTGTGAGCCCGTTCCGCGAACCGCTGTCCACGAACCGCCTAAGCCACCTGCCCACTTGGAGAGGAAAGCGTTTTCCGCGATTCCACGAACCATGATCGATTCAATCGTGTCATCCACTTTATAGAGATAGCACGAGGAGAGCTGACTATGGAGAGTGCCTGAATTGAAGAGCGTGGGAGTCGAGCTACAGAAGCGGCGTGACTTGTAGAGATTGTGTAGACGAATAACCCAATCTTCACGGCCCTTTTCTTCACGAAGGAAAAGACCCATCGCCACACGCATCCAGAAGAACTGTGGAGTCTCTAAACGACGGGCAATCTTGTTGGTTTTATCGATGATTAAATAGCGATCGTAGAGGGTTTGAACACCTAAGAATTCGAACTCCATATCAGCCATCGGATCAAGAGCCTCGGCGAGTTTCGCTAAGTTGTAGCGACGGAGCTCGGGAGTGAGACGACCAATTTCGATACCGCGTTCGATATAAGCAGCGAATTTAATGCGGTGGAATTCTTGGAGTTTTGAAACGCCGTCTTTGAGAATGCTCCAACCTAAAACTTCTTCGTAGATGTAGGTCAGTAAGAGACGACCGGCAAACTTGGCGAAATCGGCATCGCGCTCGATGAGCGTCTTCGAATTAAGTTCGATGGTCTTGCGTAATTCAGGCTCGGTGATTTCGTTGAATAAACCACGACGTAATTCGAGTTCGATTTCATCGACCGTGAGCGAGAGATTTAATCCGGTCACTGAGTAGGAAACACGTTTACGTAAATCGTCACCATTCCATAAGTAAGTAGAACCGTTCGAAGCCTTAACTAAAATCATCGACTCTTGACGATCATCGGAAACGGAAGGCTGAGTGGCCTCAAGCTCACGGTTACGGGCACGTTCCGCGCGATAAAGAATATAAGCTTCGGCGACTTTGAAGTGACCTTGGCGCATTAACTCCGCTTGGACGATGTCTTGAACTTCTTCGATACCGATGATGTTCACTTTTAATTCAGCAACACGGTAGGAAACAGCGGTGGCTACTAACTCAGCAGGACCCGAATCCAGGCCTTGTGAGAGAAATGATTTGCGAATCGCGATATCGATTTTGGACTGATTCCAGGGCACCATCTGGTGATTGCGACGCATCAGACGTGCTTTCACTTCAACGCTGCCCGGAAGGGAAATGTAACCCGATGAACAGACCAAGCTTTTGGCGACGTCGTGGCGATTATGTTGAATAAGCGCTTGTTCGATAATCGGAATAATTTGAGCTTCGGTAATCAGGCCATCGGTTTTTAAAACGAGATCGCTGACGGATTCAGAAACTTGTTTGGCAACGGCAGCGACGAAGTTACGATTTTGTTCGGTGAAAATATCGGTGATTTCGCGAGAGAGTAAAAGATCGGTCAGAGCGATTCCGACAATTTCAGCAATGCGACCGTGGTCGAATCCAGCGATGGCTGGAACAGGGGCAGCACCGGCGGCGACGGCCGGCAAAGATTCGCGCCAGTTAAAACGTGGCTTCGCATTCGCGGGAGTGCGGATGGCGTTTTTGAGGGCGATGTCTTCGCGGTAGAAAGGGGATTCAGGATTCATATTTAATGGAAGGTGGGTTGGGGGTTAGAGGGGAGTCGAAAGTATAGGGCATTCAGGCGGTGGCCTGAATAATTGGGGAGGGAGAGTTTAAGAGGATGGAGGGGTAAGAACAGAAACCGTGCCAAACTACGCATCGAGGGGGTAATGCGTCATTTAGCACACGAACAATTATAGGTCGGCGTCGTTAACTTTTTCTAAGGCAGCTGATTTTTGATATTCAGTGACGCGGCCCTCGAAGAAGTTTTGTTCCTTCTTGAGATCCATCATTTCCGAAAGCCAAGGGAAGGGATTCACCGGCGCTGGAGAAACGAGTGGTTCGAGACCACAGTTGCGGAGGCGGCGATCGGCAATATAATCAATATATTGCTCAAATTCCTTTGAAGAAAGGCCTAAAGCGTTCACGGGGAGACAATCGCGGATGAAGTCTTTTTCAAGGCTCACGGCGGTAGCCATAAGTTGACGAAGTTCTTCGCGGAATGACTCGGTCCAGATATCTGGATTTTCTTTTACTAACTCTAATAAGAGTTGGCGGAAGAGATCGATGTGGTTGGACTCATCGCGCAGTGTGTAGCGGAACATTTGTCCGATACCGGGGAATTTATTTTGGCGGGCGAGAGAAAGCACCATACCGAAGAGTCCGTAGAATTGAGTACCTTCCATGCACTGACCGAAGAGGAAGATATTATGCGCGAGGGCTTGCTTGTCTTCGAGTTTGGTGAGGTCGAGCTTCCGGCGGAGCGCGCGAGAATTATTGACGACGAAGGCGGCCTTCTTAGCGATGGTTGGAATATCTTCGAACATCGCTTCACACTCGTGAGGATTAATGCCGAGCGATGAGACCATGTAGACGAGAGAGTCGGCGTGAATATTTTCTTCATGTGCGTGACGACCTAAAACTAATTTTAATTCGGGAGCGGTGACGACTTCACGAACGACGTGAATAATATTATCACCGACAATACCTTCGGCGGCGGAAAAATAACCAATGGCCATTTTGATAATCCAGCGATCGATTTCAGTAATCGCACCAGAACCTTCGCGCCATTGTTCGCAGTCTTTACCCATAGGAACATCTTCTGGTTCCCAGTGGTTAGCCTTCATGGTTTTATAAAGATCGTACGCCCACTGATATTTGAGTGGGAGAATATTAAAGAACATCGACTCACGACCGTTGATGACTTGTTTGTTTTTAAATGCCTCTTCTGCTTTAGCTTTATCGAGGATGAATGTTTTGGGTCCGACTTTTACGGTGATGGTTTCCATGAATTTTTAGTGTTTAGAGAAAAGGGGTTAATTAGAGGCCGGAAAGGCCGCTAGGTGTATTGGTATGTCAGGAAATTATACTAGGGCTAGGGGGTGTAAATACTATTTAACACTGTATGTAGTGTTTTTTCTTAAAACGCTCTCCATAGGGCACTTACAAAAAAAACTTTATTCACAATGGGGGGTTTTAACTATTTTTTTAAGGTTGGTACAGAGTGTGACGGTTTAGCGTCAAAAAAGCATAAAATTGGCGAAGTTCAAATCTAAGTTATTAGTCTTACTCACCGAAAAATGGGCCCGGATGAGCGAGGTTGCTCAAACTATAATTTCCGTTAAGAATCCTAGTATAATGGGTAAAAATTCTGCGGATGAAGAGACCAAAAACTCCCCTTCCCTCCTAAAAAATTTATGGGGGAAGCAGGATTTGAGAGAGCGCGGATGGCGTGGGCGAATTAAAGCAATTTGCCGAGTCTTCATCACGAGCTGGAGGGGCCTTGGAGAGAACCGCATTCCCCAACAATCGGCGGCGCTGACCTATTACACTTTGATGTCGATCGGACCGATCCTCGCTCTCGCGCTCACTATCTCCGGATACATTCTTTCTCAACCAAACAGCAGCGAAGATAATTTAGCAAAAAAATCTGTCGTCGCTTCGATTCAGTGGATTGCTCCGCAGATCAATGCATCGAATTTAAAAACACTGTCGGCAAAAAATTCAAGTGGTAGCGAACCCACGCAGAAGCTACACGACATCAGTGAAAATTTAGATAAGATGGTAGATCAACTCTTAGCGAATGCGGCGAGTAGTGAAGCCGGGATCATTGGTTTATTTTTTATTTTAGCTTTAGCGGTACTCATGTTGAGTCGTGTCGAAGACGCGCTGAATGGAATTTGGGGCGTGCGCGTAGGGCGACATTGGTATAAGCGCTGCGTGAATTATTTACTCTTTTTAATTCTCTTCTTTTTAGTCGGAGCGACCTCTTTAACGATGTTGTCTGTGTCCTCGATTGCTGGGGCAATTGGTCAGAGTACGTCCTGGGTGGGCGACTTCTTAATCCGTCTGCCGATGGGCGAGGAAATCATTGAGTTTATTAGCGGCAATGGACCTTTAATCATCTCCTTCCTACTCCTT
>JBBAUX010000001.1:0-22500 GCA_040398005.1 Opitutales bacterium | reverse complement strand
TACCTCAAGTACTCGACGCTAAATCGGCCGCCGCTGAAGGCGAAGCCGCCAAAGTCTGGGGCGAAAAAGAATTCCGCTGGAACCATAACGAAGACGCCATGGCCTCCGATAAAACTTCTGAAGGTATCCGCGCCTTCGCCGTCGATGGTAAGAAACTCGACGACATGGTCGCGAAAGAAATCGGCTAAAACCCTTGTAAATAAAGGACTAAATGAGGTCGGACAGGTGTCCGGCCTTTTTTATTTTCGTCTCTGACGGACGGCCTCAAACAAAACAATCGCCGCCGCCATCGACACATTTAACGAGTCGGATAACCCAGCCTGCGGTATCGAAATTTTTTCGTCCGCACCTTTTAACCAGAACTCCGACAACCCATCTTTCTCCGATCCTAATAATAAAGCAGTCGGAGTTTTTGCATCCACCTCCCAAAATGTTTTCGTCGCCACCGGAGTCGTCGCCAGAGTTTTTATTTTGTTCGCACGCAACCAAGCCGCCGCTTCCGTCGATGAACATACGGCCACCGGCACCGAGAAAACCGCGCCCTGCGATGATCGTACGACATTCGGATTAAAAACATCAGTCACGGGATCACAAATAATGAGCGCATCACAGCCCGCTGAATCCGCGGTGCGTAAAAGTGCGCCCAAGTTTCCTGGTTTTTCTACCGATTCAGCTACTAGTAATAAAGGCGTCGCAGATAGTTTTAGTTGTGTGAGCGAACAGTCCCACGTCTTGGCCACACCGAGCAAACCATCCGGCCCTTCGCGACCACTCATCTTCTCAAAAGCGGAACTTCCCACTTCACAGCAAATGATACGCTCGGCTCGACAACGCGTGACGAGTTCAGCGGCCTCACTTCCTCGAAACATTTCCGGACAAAAATAAACTTCTTCAATTTTGATTTTCTTTTCGAAGGCTCGACCGAGTTCACGCAATCCTTCCGCAATAAACAGGCCACGCGTCTCGCGCTCAGGTCGATCACGTAAACGCGCGACGGCCTGAATACGGGGATTTTGTCGGCTCTGGATGATTTCTTCGGACACAGACCGATTAAAGGCGAATTCCACCGCAAAGAGCAAGGATAGCCGTTCATTAAAAGGGTTAAGGCTCGACCTTCTCCCCAAGGAGAAGAATTTACTGCCATGTCCGAAGAAGATTCAGCTCCGTCCAACCAGCCTCCTAAATTCCGAGAAGGTCCTTTCACTTATCACCAAGAGGTCGAAGTCGAAATCGCCACACTCACGAACTTAGGCGATGGCCTTGGCCGCGTCGATGGTTGGGTCGTTTTCGTCACCGGCGCCCTCCCCGGCGAAAAAGTCGTGGTAAAAATTTGGCATAACGCCGCTAACTTTTCTCGTGGCGATTTAGTTCGCGTCATCATTCCTTCCGCCGACCGCGTCCAACCGCGTTGCGAACTTTTCGGCGAATGCGGTGGTTGCCAGTATCAAAATATGAACTACCCCGCACAGTTAGAATGGAAACGTAAACAGGTCGCCGAAGTTTATGAACGCCTGGGTGGACTGAAAATGGAAATCGAACCATGCTTCCCTTCACCGAAGCAATACGGCTACCGTTCAAAAATCACTCCGCATTTCCTTACGCCTCGTCGCCAAGATTTCCCGATCGGCTTCCTCGCTGCTGGCACCACCCGTCGCGTGATTGACGTTCCTAAATGTCCTTTAGCGACCGACGCCATCAACGCCGCCTACGCCCGTGCACGCAAAGAAATTTATCGTGCCCCCGGTGAGTTTGAACGCGGTGCCACCCTGCTATTCCGTGAATGCGAAGAAGGCGTCGTTTCCGATTCTCGCCAAGTCGTCACCGAAAAAGTCGGCAAAATTAAATTAAAATTCCTCGCGGGAGAATTCTTCCAAAACAATCCGTCGGTGCTCGAGAGTTTTGTGCAATACGCCATCGAAAGCGCTAAAGCCTCCGGGGCGAAACACTTGGTCGACACCTATTGTGGCTCAGGATTGTTCGCGATTTCCGGTGCGAAGAGTTTCGACTCCGTTAATGGAATCGAAGTTAGCGCTGACGCCGCCCGCAAAGCCGCCGAAAACGCTACCCTCAATGGTTTAACGAACTGCCGCTTCATCGCGGGCTCGGCTGAATCAATTTTCAAAAATATCCCCGTACGCGGAAATGAATCCGCCGTTATCGTCGATCCACCTCGCAAGGGTTGTGATGAGAGTTTCCTCGAACAATTGCATAAATTTTCTCCCCGTCGTATTATTTATATTAGCTGTTCACCCGACACCCAAGCGCGCGATTTAAAATACCTCTGCGCGCGTGGCTGGAAAGTTGTGTCCGCAAAACCGTTCGATCTCTTCCCACAAACGCGCCACATCGAGTGCATTGCGACTCTGGAAAAGGCATAAAAGACATGGGGCGCTTGCGCGCCCCATGTTCGAGAGTTTAAACTGAAGCTTAGGCTGACGGCTTAGCGTTTTCTTCCTCTTCTTCCGAGCGCTCAACCTTGGAGATACCAGTGAGGATTTCTCCGTCCTTGAGCCTCATGACGCGTACGCCCTTGGTATTACGGCCTTCGGTGCAACGAATGTCTTTAACCTTCGTACGGATGGATTGGCCACCCTTCGTCAGCATCATGACTTCGTCATCTTCCTTAACGCTCAGCGCACCCGCCACGCCGACTTCGGTCTTAATCGCAATCACACCCTTACCACCGCGAGACTGCTTACGATAAATCGGCTCCTTGGTTTCAGGATCATCAAACGCGGTACGTTTTCCGATGCCGTCGATGCCCACGACGAGTAAGGTATTGGCCGCATCCACAATCTCCATGGCCTTCACTAAGTCACCCGAATCGAGATTCATACCAATCACGCCCGTCGTATCGCGACCCATCGAACGGACATCCGATTCATGGAAGCGAATGGACATACCGGATTGGGAAATCATCACGACCTCGTTATCGCCATTGGTTAATTTCACGGAGATCAATCGATCACCGTGTTCGATATTGATTCCGATGATACCACCCTTGCGGTAGTTTTCGTATTTAGAAATCTCGGTCTTCTTGATGGTGCCGTTAGCGGTACACATGATTAAGAATTTACCTTCGGCGAAATCGTTCACACAAACCATCGCCGCTAATTTCTCATCATCTTTTAAATCGAGCAGACGAGCAATCGACTTACCGCGAGTGGCCCGACCGGCTTCTTCAATTTCGTGAACTCTCTCGACGTAAACTCGGCCGTTATTCATGAAGAACATGATGTGGTCGTGCGTGTTCGCCGTGAATAAATGCTCAATGAAATCAGAGTCTTCATCGCTGGCTGCCTTGGAGAGCTCGGCGCCCTTCGTGCCCTTACCGCCACGTTTCTGTAAGCGATATTGATCAACAGGCGTCCGTTTAATAAATCCAGCGTGTGATACGGTCACCACACAGCCTTCATTCGCGATCATATCTTCCATCGCTAAATCTCCTTCTTGGTTGATGACCTTCGTCTTGCGAGGGGACAGGTGATTCTTTGCAGCCTCACGTAATTCGGTCTTAATTAAGGTCAGTAATTTTAATTCGCTGCCCAAGATAGAACGTAATTCTTCCACGATGGCCATGAGTTCGCGGTATTCAGCTTCGATCTTATCACGCTCTAAACCGGTGAGTTGATAGAGACGTAAGTCGAGAATCGCTACGGCCTGGCGCTCACTGAGACCATACTTGGCCATCAACTTTACCCGGGCTTCGTCGCGATTGGTAGCCGCGCGAATAATTTTTACGAAATCGTCAAGATTGCGCAGGGCGATTTTGAAACCTTCTAAAATGTGCGCACGGTCTTCAGCCTTACGTAAGCGGAAACGAGTACGACGTGTCACCACGTCGCGACGGTGCTCCACAAAACACTCGAGCATCTCGCGGATGTTCATCTGCTTCGGACGACGTTTATCGAGGGCCAGTAAAATCACGCCGAAAGAGCTTTCGAAGGCGGTGTTCTTGAAGAGTTTGTTGATAACAACCTTCGGTGATTCGTTGCGCTTCAACTCAATCACAATGCGGGTATTTTCGTCGGACTCATCGCGTAAGTCGGAAACTTCGTCCAAGACTTTTTCTCCGATCAGCTGGGCGATGTGCTTCACCAGAGTTGAACGATTAGTATTATAAGGAAGTTCGGTGAGAACCACTTGCTCCTTACCGTTCTTCATTTGTTCGGTATGAGCAACACCACGCACGCGCACAATACCACGACCGGTGCGGAGGTATTGTTTGATGCCATCCTTACCATTGATCACGCCGCCCGTTGGAAAATCGGGACCCATAATGATTTTCTCTAAATCATCCACCGTCGTCGCGGGCTTATCGATAATCAGACAAGTCGCCTCAATGAGTTCATTTAAATTATGAGGAGGAATATTCGTGGTCATACCAACCGCGATACCGGTCGAACCGTTCATTAATAAGTGCGGCAGCGCACAAGGTAAGACGGTTGGCTCGGTGGTAGACTCTTTATAATTAGGAATGAAGTCTACGGTGTCTTCGTCGATATCACCGAGGAGCTCAGCAGAAACTTCGGACAAGCGACACTCGGTATAACGGTAAGCGGCGGGTGGATCGCCGTCGACCGAACCGAAATTACCTTGAGGTTCAATCAGCGGATAACGCATGACCCAGTTTTGGGCCAGACGGACCAAAGTATCGTACACCGAGCTATCGCCGTGCGGGTGATAGTTCTTGAGAACTTCACCGACGACACCCGCGCACTTGTCGAAGGGACGATTGTACACCAGGCCTTCACGCAACATCGCGTAAAGGATCCGCCGCTGCACCGGCTTTAAGCCGTCACGCGCATCAGGTAAGGCACGCGAAACAATAACGGACATCGAATAATCGATGTACGCGGTTTGCATGATTTCGGAGATATTAGCCGAAGTAAGTTTTTCGTTTTCAGAATACATTGAGAGATAAATTTAGAGGTGAGTAAGGAATTAGACGTCGAGGTTCGAGGTGTTGAGTGCGTTGTCCTCAATGAAGGCACGACGCGAAGGTACGTCTTCACCCATGAGCATGGCAAAGACTCGGTTAGCTTCTGCGGCGTCACGAATGTCGACCTTTAAGAATCGGCGTTTGGCTGGATCCATCGTCGTTTCAAACAACTGCTTAGGATTCATTTCACCGAGACCCTTGTATCGTTGAATGGTGAGTCCTTTACGGCCGAATTGACGAATTTGTCCGATGAGTTCGAGAATCGACATCAGAGGCACGGGATCCGCTTTCTTCACGATCTTCTTGGCGGTCTTCTCGGCACCCTTCTCGGCTTTCTCCGCTTTTTCAGCCTTCGCATCTTCTTTCTCAGCGGCCGCTTCTTCTTCCGGAGTTGAGCCATCGATTAAATGATAACGCGCGTCTTCTCCGCCAGAGAATTTCTGCACATCCATGCCATGATTTTCTAAATCCTTCAGCACCTTGCTGATGGATTCGTTTTCAAAGACTTCGATGATATTAACGCGCTGTTGCACAATGGTACCGTCCTTCAGTTTCTTCTCGCGGTTAATCATATCCGAGAGGAAATCTTCCACGCCGGCTTTCTTTAAGTAGTCCTGCTTAGCATCCGCATCGATCAGGAACTCATAGGTTTCTTCATTGCCGGTACGCGTACGTACGATGAAACGAGGGAGCGCGTGGTTCTTATGGATTTGCTGATCGAGATAGTTGCCGAGTTGGCAACCAGTACGACCGATACTCACGCCCAGTGACTCTAAACGAGCGAGGGATTCGACAATCTTATCGAGCTTCTGACCGGGGAAAACGTGCTTATCCCGCAGGCGAAGTAAGTTCACATCTTCCGAACCTAATTCGAGAAGGATACGATTTAAGTCAGGATCATTGTCCACGTACTGCTCACGCTTCTTACGTTTAATACGATAAAGCGGAGGCTGTGCAATATACACATAGCCGGCTTCGATGAGGCCAGGCATTTGACGGAACAAGAAGGTCAGTAAGAGCGTACGAATGTGTGAACCGTCCACGTCCGCATCCGTCATAATCACTAATTTATGGTAACGACACTTGGTAACATCGAACGCGCCATCGCCTTCGTGCTTACCAATGCCCGTACCACACGCTGTGATGATAGTACGAATTTCTTCGTTGGATAAAATTTTATCAATACGTGCTTTTTCAACGTTCAAGATTTTTCCTTTGATCGGGAGAATCGCTTGGTAGCGACGATCGCGACCTTGTTTTGCGGAACCACCTGCGGAGTCACCTTCGACGATGTACAACTCGCAAACGGCGGGATCACTCTCGGAGCAGTCCGCTAATTTACCAGGCAAGCCGCCTGACGACATTGCTGATTTACGGACGGTTTCACGGGCCTTTCGGGCCGCTTCACGCGCACGCGCCGCATTCAAACATTTGTCGACAATACGACGGCCCGTCTTGGGATCGCGTTCTAAATAATATTTTAATTGTTCGCCGACGACGGAAGTCACAATGCCTTCCACTTCTGGATTGGTCAGACGAGTTTTATTCTGTGATTGGAATTTTGGGTCGGGGTGCTTGACGGAAATAACGGCGACTAAACCTTCGCGCATGTCGTCACCACTCAATTTAGTATCTTTATCTTTAATTAAATTATTGGACTTAGCGTAGTGATTAATCACGCGAGTGAGCGCTGAACGGAAACCAGACAAGTGCGTACCGCCTTCAGGCTGATTAATTAAATTCGCATAAGAGAAAACCATTTCGTCGTAGCGATCGTTGTACTGCAGGGCGACATCCACCGTCATCCGACGCTGGTTAGGCTTGGGCTTTTCGCCTTCCGCCATCACGCGAGGATTGGCTAAGTCAGTAAAATCCACTTCCGCAGAAATTAAAATAGGCTCCTTGAAGAGCGGCTCTTCGTTTACATTTAAGAAAGAAACATATTCGGCGATACCCTCTTTAAATTCAAATTTATCCGCACGATTCGTGCGGTGGTCTTTCATTTCCACTGTGATTCCAGGTACTAAAAACGCTAATTCGCGCATCCGGCGAACCAGGGTATCATATTTAAATTCCTGAGTAGCGACGAAGATTTCGGGATCCGGGTGAAACGTAATTTTTGTTCCCGTACGCTTAGTTTTTCCGATGACTTTGATTTGTTGGGTGACTTCGCCGCGCGAGAATTTCATTTGGTGAACTTCTCCTTCGCGACTGACTTCAGCGATAAATATATCGGAGAGCGCGTTCACGCACTTGGCACCGACGCCGTTTAATCCGCCCGAAACTTGGTAAGCTCCTTTATCAAACTTTCCACCCGCGTGCAGATTGGTTAAAACTAATTCTAAAGTAGGAATTTTTTCCTCCGGGTGCATTGCCACCGGAATACCGCGGCCATCATCTTCAACTGAAAGTGATCCATCAGCGTAGATTTCTACTTTGATGCTGTGACAATATCCCGCGAGTGCTTCGTCAATCGAGTTATCAACAATTTCATAAACGCAATGGTGCAGACCTGTTTCATTTGTATCACCAATATACATACCTGGTCGCTCGCGCACGGCCTTCAAACCTTTCAATCGCTTGATGTCTACGGCATCGTAAGACGCTTTACCTGTGTGCTTTCCTGTGGGACCAGATTTTTCAGAATTTTCGCTCATTTTTTGTGTGATAAAAGATAGTTTTGTACCCCATTAATTTAGGGTTTTTTTAGTCTGTTTTTCACAACCCAATCTGCAATAGGAAAACACTCAAAATGTGAGGTTTTTTCACATTCTTAAGTCGCTGATTATAAGGTTTTTATGAATACACTAAAATAGTTTATTCACAGGGTATAAACACCCTATTTTACATCCATTTTACACCTTTTTCCCGATTACTTTAAGTGTTCAAGAAAAATTGAACTACAGGATCGATGGCCGCGTCTCCCGCATCTTCCAAAACATAGTGTCCAGCTTCACTAAAAATCAACTTCTGCGAGTGTGGAAAACGGCGTTCGAACTCGGCTAAAAATGTTTGATCGAAGCAGAAGTCCCGCAGGCCCCATAAAATCATGACGCGTTTGTCTTTCAATAAAACCAGACGCTCCCCTACTTCGGCCAGGATAGTGCGCGTGGGGTGATTCAGCTCCATCGGAATGTCCGCCACGAAGTCAGCCACCGCCTTACGCGAGTTAGCCGTTTGATAAGGAAACAGGAAACCTTCTTTTACCCCCTTATTCATGGGCTTCTGTACGGCCATCCAAGTCGCAGGCCAAGCAAAGGCGTTAAACGTTTCGACGAGGAAGCGTCCGATGAACGGCAGACGACAGACCGCTATCCGCTTGGGGATGTTGTCCGACAGGAATGCGCCCGTGTTCGTGATTAAGATTTTTCCAATGCGGTCAGGCATGCGACCAGCCAGACCGAGACCAATCGCACCACCCCAGTCATGAACTCCGATATCAAATTTTTTGAGGCCTAAGAATTCGACCAACCCATGGACGGCGTTGATGCGGTCGTCGAGGCGGAGGAACTTGGCCGGTCGGTCCGACAGACCCATGCCCAAGTGGTCGGGGGCAATGACCCTAAAACCCGCCTTACCGAGCTTCAGGACCAGGTTTCTCCATAAAAAGGACCAAGAGGGGTTCCCGTGTAAAAGCAGCACGGCGGGGCCATCCTTGGGTCCGTGATCCACAAAACGCATCACCCCATCGGCCGATGCGTATTCTCGTACCTCAAAGGGGTATAGAGCCTTCACCGCAGGCGACATCGTGGATGGATGGGGCGCTAACATTCTACAGCCAACATAAGACTAACGAGGCCACTGCCAATCCCTAACAGCGCCGTTTTATCTCCCGACTTAATTTTTCCTTCAAGACGCGCGAGCGCCAAAGTCGCCGGTAAAGAAACTGAACCGACATTTCCAAGACGATCAAAACTTTGATAATCTTTCGCCGGATTTAATCCTAACTTTTCGAAAAGTAAGGCCGAGTGGCGCCGCCCGACTTGGTGCGTAATAATTTTTTGCGGAGTGGATTCAGTCCAACCGCTTTCATTTTTAAATCGATTCCAACAACGTTGAGCTAAGCCCACTCCCGCTATCAACAAAGCTTCGGAGTCAGTTCGCATATCTAATTCATTCGACGAAGTATCGCCTTCGCAAAGTTGATTGGCCGAAGAATCCGTTTCCCACGCCGCCGCACGTAAGCGAATTAAATCATCGTTCGCTAATTCTTCGCGACAAACTATCGCTGCCGCCGCACCCGCACCAATGGTGAGGTTTGCAAAATAAGGTTTAATGGAATCACGCGTTAAAGAAAGATTTTCGTTCAACTGACGAATCGTGTGCTCGACCAAAGGTTTACCATTTTCGCCGGAGCAAATCAGGGCGCGACGAATCTGACCCGACTCCACCAAGCCCGCCGCCATCACCACCGCATTTAGAAAACCTAAACAGGCATTCGAAATATCCATAATCTGCACCTGCGGTCCTAAACCCAGCAAACCATGAACGT
Organism: Opitutales bacterium; assembly: GCA_040398005.1. Classification (GTDB taxonomy): domain Bacteria; phylum Verrucomicrobiota; class Verrucomicrobiia; order Opitutales; family UBA953; genus UBA953. The sequence goes on along the minus strand of JBBAUX010000001.1, from coordinate 13,066 downwards.
AGGCGGCTGTAGAAGGCTCCAGGCGATCGCGACAGACGGATGAATGGATGAGTAAATCAATGTCCGCTGGACCGACCCCAGCGGCCGCCATCGCCTTTTTTCCAGCGAGGGCCGAAGCCTGCGACGCCAGCATGGCCTGTGGCCAAAATCGACGCTCTTTAATTCCTGTCATTAATTCCAAGCGACCTTCCGGTAATTTTAATCGCGTATACACGGGCGCCAGACGTTTTTCGACTTCATCGGAAGTCCAAACTTCGGGTGGAAGTTCGGCCACTAAACCCGTCAATACTGTGCGTTGAAATTGCACTTTATAAAAGGCGTGAGGAGGCTTTAACGAGTTCTTCGTCAAAGAAATTTAAACCCATCCCTGCATCGACGACCACGCCCTGCCCATTCACTCCACTGGAACGAGGAGAAAGTAACCAGACTGCGACGTCAGCCACTTCTTGCGTTTTCAAAGCTTCTTTACGCAGTGTCATTTTTTCGGCGTGCAGATAATTTTCTAAATATCCAGGAATGCCAGCGCTCGCACTGGTTTTTAACGGACCAGCATTTACGGAATTAAAGCGCACGCGTGAATCAGCGGAAAAGGATTTTGCTAAAAAACGACTCGCTGATTCTAAAGCCGCTTTGATAGGCGACATATAACCGTAATTCGCGGCGGTGACTTGTGAGGAGATGCCAATCGAAACGACCGATGCCTCTTTAGTTAAATACGGTTTTAGGGCTCTCGAAAGTTCGACCAACGAGAAACAGGAAATCGCCGTGGCTTGAAGAAAATCCGCCCGCACGGTCTCATGAAAAGGCTGCATACCCTTCGAAAAATTAGCGAAGGCCACGCTGTGTAATACACCATCAATCGGACCGTGTTCTTTGCCTACTTTCTCAGCAAGTTGCATAGTCTGTGCTTCATCATCTAAATCGCAAATGTACGTCGGCTTGCCCGCGAGCAAGGTATTGAGCGATTCTTTACGCGCAGTGGATCGCACCGAATAAATGACTTTTGCGCCTTCCGCTTCGAGCGTTTTGGCGACGTGCCAGGCGACTGATTTTTTATTCGCGACGCCTAATATTAAAAATGTTTTTCCGCTGATTCCGAGAAACGACATACTTTAATTTCAAACAGTTTGGGGGACTAGAGCGAGTGCGAAACGAATAGTGAGCACCACTTTTCCGTCGAGGCGGACGCTCCCGGTGAGAAAGTGAAACTGCTGCAGGGTTTCCACATGCTTTACATCAATCGTGACCGTATCGCCCGGTTTCACCATGCCCTTAAATTTAGCTTCTTCGATGCGACAAAGCACCGGTGTTTTATCAGCAGACGTCACACCTTCCGCCTGTAATTTCTTCGTCAAATAAATCGCAGCTGTTTGGAAAACCGATTCACAAAGCAACACACCTGGGGTGATTGGGTTGCCTGGATAGTGTCCGCTATAAAAAGGCTCATCAGCGCGGAAGGTTCTTGTGCAAACGGCACCATCGGTGCGGACCTCTTTAATCTCATCGATAAAAAGAAAAGGTGGGCGGTGTGGAATGGTGGCGAGTATTTCCTGCGGCATACCTCTGTTTTGTGGGATATAGCCCGACAAGCGACACGAAAACATCAACGGAGGGTTTGCCTTTGGTCCGAAAATTGTTTGATTCAACGTCGATGAAAACCATCGCCCTCATGCTCTTTTCCTTTCTCCCTTTTTTCGGTAATGCGGCTGAACGCCTTGATGTGGGCGAGCGCTTGCCCGACGTGACCTGCAATGATCAAGACGGTAAGCCCGTGAACGTCGCTCAATTCGGTGCCCAAGGTTACCTACTCGTTTATTTCTATCCGAAGGCCAACACTCCTGGTTGCACCAAACAAGGCTGTTCCCTGCGCGATAACTGGGAAGCTTTAACAAAATTGGGAGTTAAAGTCCTCGGTGTAAGCACCGACAATGAAGAAGCCCAAAAGTCTTTCCAAAAATCACAAAACTTCCCCTTCTCACTTTTAGCTGATAAAGACAAAAAAGTTATCAAAGCCTTCCATGTGAGTTTAATGGGTTTCGGTTTTGCGAGTCGCTCAGCCTTTCTCTTTAAAGACGGCGTTTGCGTGATGGCCGATTACGACGGACATACGGGCGACCAAGCTCAGCAGATTATTAATTTCCTTAACGGAAAAAAATAATCCAACTGAACGAAATCAATGTCCCTTAATGGGGAAGAGATCTGTCACGCTATTATTGCCGTGAATCCGACGAATCGCATCGGCCAATAAAGGGGCGATGGATAAAACCGTGATCGGTAATCCGCGAGTATCAATCGGCACAGAATTAGTGGTGATGACTTCATCAATCAGCCCTTTCTTGAAACGCTCGTAAGCGATTTCTTGAATCATGCAGTGTGAAACCATCGCACGCACTGTGCGGGCACCATTCTTCTTAATCAATTCAGCAGCAGCGACTAACGTGCCGGCGGTCTCCGTCATGTCGTCGACTAAGATAACATCTTTGCCGTCTACATCACCCACCAAGCTCGTCGCGGTCACGGTCGTAGCACTCGTGCGACGTTTTGCGACGAAGCCGTAAGGAAGGTTAAGCATATCCGCGACGGCTGAAGCATATTTCAGACCACCGACGTCGGGAGAAAATACAGTCGCATCTTTCAACCAAGGTTTATTTTTAATATAGGCGTAGAAGACCGGCGATGCATAGAGATGGTCGACCGGAATATCGAAGAAGCCTTGAATCTGTTGCGCGTGTAAATCAACGGTGAGAATGCGATTCGCACCGGCGGCCGTTAGAAGATTAGCGACGAGTTTCGCGGTGATGGGAACGCGCGGTTTGTCTTTGCGATCCTGACGAGCGTAACCGTAGAAAGGAATGACGGCGGTAATCCGTGCCGCGGAAGCGCGGCGGAGTGCATCAATCATGATTAATAATTCCATGATACGGTCATTCGCCGGCACACAAGTAGGTTGCACCACGAACACATCGCAGCCGCGAATGTTTTCATTTATTTGCACAAACGTTTCACCATCCGGAAAACAATTCACCGTCGCTGAACCGAGGGGCTCACCGAGATGGTCGCAAATTTCTTTAGCGAGTGCAGGGTTGGCGTTCCCTGTAAAAATTTTGATAGCTGGCTGACTCATGAATTTGGACGACGAACAGAGTCCAACGATGCGGCAAGCGAATCAACCTTTTTGAATAAATCGGGTAATTTTCTAGATAAAACCACTAAGCGACGCTCTAAACCAATGGGGATGGCGGGCGTGCCGTTATAAAATTCGTTCGTCGCCACGTCTTGGAAGAGGCCCGTCTGTGCCCCTAATTGCACGCGATCGCCCAAGGTTAAATGCCCAGCGACACCTGCTTGGCCACCGAGCACACAGTAATCACCGAGGGTAGAACTTCCCGCAATACCGACCTGCGCGGCGATGAGACATTGTTTTCCAATGCGTACATTGTGCGCGATTTGCACGAGATTATCAATTTTGGTACCACGACCGATGGTGGTCTGACTAAAGCGTGCGCGATCGATGGTCGTGTTCGCGCCGACTTCTACGTCGTCTTCAAGGACGACATTTCCAATTTGCGGAATGCGATGAATTTCTTGTCCGACGGGTTCGTAACCAAATCCATCGGAACCAATCACAACACCTGATTGAAAACGACAACGTGCACCGACGATACAATAATCAGCAATGGTGACGCCTGATTTTAGCCAGGAGCGTTGTCCGATCGAAACATTCGCACCGATAAAACATTGTGCTTCGAGAACGACGCCTGCGCCGATCGTAGAATTTTCTCCGACGACGCAGAGCGGTCCGATGGTGGCAGTAGAATCAACGTTTGCCGTTTTAGCGATGACGGCGGAGGCATGAATGCCGCTCGCTGGTTGAGGCCAGAGTTGTGCTTCGAGGGCGGAGCAGATGAGTGCTAAAGCGTAGGAAGGTTTTTCAACGCGGAGATAAACTTGTTCCGCGTTGGGTTTTCCGGCGTAGTCGGCAGGAACTAAAATGACACCCGCTTTAGACGTCGCAACAGCGGTGCTGTATTTCGGATTTCCTAAAAAAGATAAGTCATCGCAACCTGCTTCTGGCAGGGAGGCGATGGCTTTAATGGGCGCGGTCCGTGAACCCTCGATAGCCGCAGCCGCCGTGATTTTGGCGAGTTCGGTAAGCGTGAGGGTGAAGGACATGTCCTAAATGAAGCGCCCCTGAAACTCAGGGGCGGACTTCATTATTTTTATTATTTAGCAGCAGGCTTTTCAGCCTCGGTCGCAGAACCTGATTTATAATTAGCGTTCAGATTCTTAATAATGTCGGCGGTGATATCGAGTGAAGGATCAGAAGTGAAAGCAACCGCCTTAGGAATAATTAACTGGAGGTTTTTTGCTTTAGCAATTTTGTCGGTTTCGATACGGATGTCGGCGATGACATTTTGTTCTAACTGATTAGCGCGTTGTTGAATTTGTCCTTGGGCGCTTTGGGCGAATTGTTGGAACTCGTTGAGGCGCTGTTGGAGGGCTTCGCGTTTGACGTTGGCTTCAGTGATGAGGCTCTTTTTTCCAGCTTCGTTTAAGATAGGATCGTTGGCGCGTTTAACGGTGCTGTCGAAATCGGCCTTTAAGGCGTCGATTTCTTTAGCACGGTCATTCACCGCAGCACGACTAGCTTCTAAGGACTTGTCGATGCCCGCTTTGATTTCGATGGCCTTATTATATTTGGCCATGATATCGGCGACGTCGACGACGGCGACATTAGGAGCTGCAGCAAACACAGAAGTCGCTGCAAAGATGAGGAGTGCGCTAAGGGATTTCATAAGATGAGGAGACTTTTAAAGTGAGTATTTAGCTGGGGCTTGGCAATCAAAAGACAGTGCCAAAACTGAAGTTAAATTTAGCTCCGCCACCGTTAACTTCCTGTCCATTTGCAGGATTTTTAGTGGTTTTGAGGGGAATACCAAAATCCAGTCGCATAATCGACCCGCCGAGTAAAATGCGCATACCCACACCCCAATCGGAATTGGCTTCCGACAAATTAAACTTCGTCTCCCCGCGATCCACGAAACCGTAATCGTAGAAAGTCGCTAAGCGCAGGTTATCAGCCACCTTGATCGTGTATTCAGCGGAGAAAAATCCGTAGCTGAGACCGCCCATCGGCTGATTACCACCACCGGTAGAATTTAAGTCCCAGGTATTAATCGCGCCGACATCATTATAATTAAAACCGCGCATGTCGTAAGCACCCCCTAAATAGAAGCGTTCGTAGAAGGGCAAGGAACCTCCCGCTCCCGTGATTAAACCCACCCGAGCGATGATACCGAGGGTTTGTTCCGAAGTCGGAGAAACTAAAAACCACTTACCGGTTCTTAATTCGGAACGTAAATATTTTAAGTCACCACCGAGTCCGGCGATTTCTTCCGAAAGCGAAATACGTACGCCCTTGGTTGGAAAATTATATTCATCGCGCGTATCTTTAACGAGTGAGAGTGTGACCGATGAAGTGATCTTGGGATTTCCTTGTTCTAATTGTACATCTGCTGGAGCCGTTGCTAAAACACTATCGACGGAAGTACGACGTAAGTCATAAGCGACACGACCTTCGACCACGCCCCATAAGCGGCGACGGGCGTAAACGCCGACGGCTTCATTGATCACGCTATAGTTGCTCGAAGCATAACCTGCGTAACGACGTTCGATTTTATAACCGACGGCTAAATCGCGATCCCACAAGGAAGGCTCTTCAAAAGAATGTTCAATCGTGCTCGAAACACTGCCGAGCGATAGACGTAAGCGGAATTTTTGTCCGGCGCCGCGATACCAACCTTCGGGATTCGAGTAATCGAAATTACCTTCAGAATACTCAACGAAACCGACCAATTGCTCAACAGTGCTATAACCTGCACCGAAGCTGACGGAACCCGTGGGACCTTCTTTCACGAGCACGCGCATGTCGCTCTGTCCAGGCACCGAGGTAGAAACGGGGAAGATGCGAACTTCTTCAAAGAATTGGGTATTTTTAAGACGAGCTTCCGAAACGCGGGCTCGGGCTAAGTCAAAAACTTCACCCGGGCTGAGCGCTAACTCGCGCGCAATCACTTTAGCACGCGTCTTCGTATTACCTTGGATATCAATCGCGCGGACCGTGAAACGCATTCCTTCGGTCACCACAAGACTGACATCGATTACTCCAGTATTTAAATTTGGTTTACGCTGCACATCGACACTCGCGTTTAGGTATCCCAACTGGCCGTAGTACTCTTTAATTTTTTCGGCCGCCGTACTCAAAGCAACGTCTGAGAAAGCTTCCCCTTTAATAAAGTGATCGACCTCGATCTTATGCGCACCGCGACGGAGAGAAGGTTCGACAATAATTTTTTGGAGAGAATCGGTCGTGAAAGCTGGACTGGTAGCGGCCAATTTATTTCCGGTAATCGAAACATCGCCCACCGTGTAGCGACGGCCTTCGGTTACTTTATAAATAATATCGATCCAGCCCTTCGCACTTTCCCCCTGTTTGGCTTTTTCTAAATTCTTAATTTTACAGGCTTTTTCTGGGTCTTTTTCTTCGACTTTTACATCCAGGAATCCACGCGAACGGTAAAAATCAATAATCGCAGTCACATCTTTTTTGTAATCCTCGGGGTCGAGTCGACCATTGCTCAAGAGCCAAGAGAATTTCCACCAGCGCCAATTGGAAGCTTTGAGTTCAGCGCCTTCGATGACTTCGCTTTGTGAAAGTTGTTTTGCCCCTTCGATGGTGATGTTGTCCACACGCAAATCAGCACTCTCACGAATCACATAAGAAACGCAGACGCCGCCAGGGACTTTGTAGGTTTGCGCATCCACCGTGGTGAACGGACGTTTTTTACGAATTTCGTTTTGGAGTTTTACTTCCGCGCGACGCAGGGCCGCTTTATCTAAAGGCTCACCGATTCTTAATCCATCGGCGTAACGATCATCGCTTTCCTTATCGAACATACCATCGCCACCAATGTATTCAAATTTTGCAATCGCCGAACGAGGTTCGACCATGACGACTAAATCAATCTGTCCTTTAGCCACATCTAACTCAGGCACGACCGAAACTTGGTCAAATTTTCCAGTACTATATAAAGCACGTACGGTATTCGCCGCAGCATCTTTATTAAAGAGCTGTCCGGCACGGAGCGAAACATAACCCAAAACATATTGTTCGGAAACTGAATCCCCTTGTGACTTCACGCGCACGGAGCGAATGACGGGGTCGTTCATTGTCTCGACGCTTTGGCCGAGCAAAATTCCCGGAGCGAGGGCGAGGGTAAAGCAGGCAGCTTTTAAGAAGCTACGGCGGACTTTGGTTTCATTCATCACGGGAAGTTTCACGGGCAGGTGTGTCGAAGCGTGTTAAGCCTGGATTCCATTGCAAGTTAATGTCGTGCGTCGGACCATTTCGGTTTTTAGCCACAATTAACTGTCGATGGTAACAGCCTGAACCGTCCGAAGTTTCCGCATCCCCTTCTCCGGCGGCCTTGCTTTGCGAGGCCGTGGGCCGTGAAATGATCATGACAATATCGGCATCTTGCTCGATCGAGCCCGATTCGCGAAGGTCGGACATCTTAGGCTGACGGCCTTCGTCTTCGGACTTACGATTGAGCTGAGCGAGTGCGATCACCGGAACATTAAACTCCTTCGCCATGGCCTTAATACTGCGCGAGACTTCAGCAATTTGTTGTTCGCGTGGTAACGACGAATCCAGCCCATTAATCAGCTGAATGTAATCGATGACGATTAAATCTAGTTTACGTTGGGCATGCATGCGGCGGCACTTGGCGCGGATTTCTAAAATGGTTTGTCCGCCATTATCATCCACCGTGAGGGGTAGACCGCGGTACTCATTTGCGGCCGTGACTAAGTCGACCTGCGTTTGGTGATCGGGGTGTGCCGAACGCAACTTCTGCATGTTCACGCGAGCGCGTGAGCATAATAAACGCAGCGCTAATTCGCGCGCGGGCATTTCTAGCGAGAATAATAAAACGTTGGCCGGCACCTTGTTCGAGTTGGGCTTAGGAAAGAGCGCAGCCTCAATGAAATTAAGGGCAATCGATGTTTTACCCATCCCTGGACGGGCTGCGACGATGACCATTTGGCCACCTTGGAAACCGAAAGTTAATTGGTCCAATTCAACGAATCCCGAAGGAATACCCTGCACCGAGCGACCATCACGAATGATGCGTTGCACCATCTCCATCGCTTCATCAATCGGCTTATCGATTTTCACCGCTGAGTCCGAAACGCGATCTTCACTGATCTTAAAAAAGGCCTGCTCTACATCTTCGAGTAAGCGCTGAATGTCATCCGAATGCGCATGCGCTTTTTCCACGGTCGTGACCGCGGTCGAAATTAAACAACGTAAAAAATGTTTCTCACGGACGATTTGTAACCAGTGCGGAGCGTGAGCCGTAGAGGCCACTAAACCGGTGATTTCATTGATGTAAGTAGCTCCACCCGCCGACTCGAGTAAGCCCTCGCGACGCAGGCGATCGGTGACGGTGATTTCATCGATTCCCGAATTCTCTTTTGAAAGTTTTTCGGCAGCCGCAAAAATATCTTGGTGCTTTGGATCAAAGAAATACTCCTTACCCACCTTCTCCGACTGGCAGCGCTGCATCGTCTCACCACCGTCGATGAGCACACTCGCAATCAAGCCACGCTCGGCATCTAAATTATGTGGAGGAACACGGTCTCCGTAATTGGGAGCCGCCTCCTTACGGTTTCTTTTTTGATATTTTTCAGCCATGAACGAAATAGGGGAAAGACCTTTGTATCACTTCCCTGCCCTAAACGGAGTCTCAAATCATCGCAGGTTACACGCACCCCCCTGTGAATAAAGTGGGGCAATTTGTCACAATTATGGCGGATTGGTGACCGGCATGGACTCCGTCACATAACCGTCACAATTGTCAATAAATCCGTGAAAAACTTCACCCGTATTTTGCCGTTAAAGGGTGGCTAAAAATCATTTCATTCATTGGATTATTTTGTGCTCTGCGCCCTATTCATTTTAGCTGTAGCTTCGCCGGTAGAAGAGCTCCCGGAAATCAAATTTCGAGCACTCAGTTTTAATGAACCCGTCATCGAATTAGCGATCGTCGATGCCAAGAAAGCGGAGGCCTATGCAAGTGCTTCTAAGGGTAGTGGAAATGATAAAAAAAACTCCCCTCCTTTTGAGCCGCTTAAGGTTTATAGCGTCAGTCTGACTGAAGAAAAAAAACTTCGTTACGCGGACGGTAAACTGACTTTTTATAAGGCTAACACCGACCCCGACGGGGTCACGACGCTCACGCCTTTTGTCGAGGCGGTTGTTCCCAGTCCTGACACTCCGTACATCGCAATTATTTCTGGATCCAGCGATAAGCCCACGTTGCAACTCGTGCCCGATTCACCCGAAAAAATGGCGGCGGGAAGCATGCGGTTTTTCAACGTCTGTAAAGCACGCCTTGCTGTTAATTTTCCGGGACTCAAAAAAGTTCTCCAACCCGCCGAAGATCTTTATTACGAACCACCGGTTAAAGCCTATGATTACGGACAGGGCCAATTCCTTCTCCGCGATGAAAAAGGTGAATGGAGTCCAGCAGGCGGCATGCGGTGGATTCAGTTAGCAGACTCTCGCACGCTCTGGTTTATTGTTCCTCATTATAATGATCCCTGTCTGGTGATGACTCGCGGGATTTCCGAGCGCGTCCCCACTGCTGAAGAAATCAAACAAGCGAAAGAGGAAGAAGCTCAAAAAGCTAAAACGAATAAATCATCCAAGAAATCCGCACAGGCCCAAGTGAAATAACGTCAGCGCATGTCCACCACTACGCCAACATCTAAAAATCGAAAGGGGTTCTCACTCATCCTTTCTTTGACGATGATGGCGATGATTGTGTTCGTGGTGATTGTTCTCGCTGCATTTCTCAATGTTGAATCTCGCGCCGCTGCAACTTTCCATTTAGCCACGCGTGCCCGACTTAATGCTTTGATGTCGGGCCGACTCGCCCTCGCCCATTTACAGCAAACCGCTGGACCCGATCGACGCGCTACCGCGACCGGTGATTTAGCGGGAGTATTTTCTCCACCCAGTCCTTACGTGGCGACGCTTTCCAATTCAGAAAAAATTGGCCAAGGACAACGCAATTGGACTGGCGTTTGGCGCACCGATAAACCTGATCAGCCACCCGCGTGGTTAATCAGCGGTAAAGGCGGACAGGATGTGACGAAAACTACAACCTCTTACACCGCACAATCGGTTTCAACCTGGGGTAAAGATATCAGCGGCAATGATATCACTGATTACAATAATACTTATTGGTTACCATGGACAACTGACTATCCAATTAACCCGACTGCACCCTCATCCTTTGCAGTGTTAGTCGGCAATGGTAGTGCTGTGCTTGAGCCGGGTACCGACGGAAAATATGGAACATCGGACGACGTCGACGGCCGCATCGCCTTACCAAAAATTCCGGTACCAGGAATTAGCCAAGGTATCACGATTGGAAATTATGCTTATTGGATTGGTGATGAAGGTGTAAAGGCGCGCATTAATTTACAAGACTCACGCGACTTAACGGGTACGGCTCCTGCATCAAGTAATGTCATCGACGCACTACGTTCACCCGGTCGACTCGGCACCGAACTCATCACCGGATTGACGGGGGTTGCCGTCAATCAAGCGGAATTAAATCAAATCACTTCAACGCAGCAGTTAGCCCTAGTTCCTGGATACGCCGCAACGACTCTCGGTTTAGATTCACGTAAACTTTCGTTTCATAATCAGACTCTATGGTCATCAGGAGTTTTAGCCGATAGTTTCCGCGGTGGACTCAAGCGCGACTTATCGCTCGCATTTGAAATGGATGATTACGATTTCGATAATTCCGATTTCGGATCGGGAGCGAAAGGTGGTACGGATGCAGAAGTCACAGCGAAAACAAAAGGCGGATCGGTCACTGAGTTTTACGATACCACTCTCGTAGCTCCAGCTTTACGCAATTCATCCTTCCCGGAGTTTGGTCCAACTACCACAACTACACCGACAGTTTCGGCAACATCGCCAACAGACCCCAAACCACGCGTGTGGGTGCCGATGTACGAAGCAGTATATAATAATCCCAGTCGCGAATTAACCTCGGGAACTAATTATTTGGCGTGGTCGCCTGTCTTCATACGCGAAGACACAGTAGCCAAGAAAAGATTCGTAGGCCCGCTCTGGCACGTCATCCGCGACTACTACCGACTCTACAAAGAAATCGATTGGACAAGCGATACCGCCACCCTCCCCGCCCGCTCATTCTTCCCCAATACATCACAATTTGTTAAAGGTGGTTATAGTAATGGAACTTATAGAACTCCTCCTTCATACGGAGTTACAGGTCAACCCATGTATGATCCTTTTGAATATGAAAGTTCTTACTCAGTTGGACCATTTGGATACCCATCTACCGGAGGAGGGAATGTGAGCAATAGTTCCGTTGGATTAGGAAAAACTTATCCTAGAGCTAATCATGGAGGAGATGCACTGGGATGCGTAAATCCTGTCATTGGAAGAAATTCTATTACCGGCAATACTGATATAGGATTCATACCACGAGTTGTTAGAAGCGCGTACATGCCCAATATACATAGAGTCTCCGTCGTTTTTTCAGTGAGAAAGTCTCCAAGTACTGACACAACTACAATCATTGACCCGGTTACTACAAAGGCGGCGCAGCTTTATAATATTAATATAGTCTGCACTCCTGTAGTCGTTTTACATAATCCCTATAATGTTAAACTAAATTTAAAATCGTCTGTTAAGGAAACTAATATTAACGCCCAGGGAAAGTCTATGACCCTAGCTATTTCAGGATTAGATCAAACCTATGTTGACTATCCTGACCATGCACGCGTTGGCAACGTTTGGCAAAAAACTTATCAATCTCCATATGGCCGCTACATGCGTACGATTTTCAATTGCAGAAAATCAAATAGCTCAAAAAACGATTCGTCCTATGGAGAATACGAGAGTCTGCTAGTAACTATTCCCGAGACAACTCTAGAGCCTGGAGAATTCGCCGTTTTCTCCTCTAAAAAATTGTTGAAAAGTAACACTACTACGAACGGCACTGCAAACGGTGGCACGTGGTCAACAGCTAGTGGTAATTTTCAGAACGCTGGAAACTCCGAACTCAACAGAGCTACTAACGACGGATCCTATGTTTGGATTTTACCCCTTGAAAAAGGCTTTTGGTACACAGGAGGATTTGTTGGAACACTATTCTGGGCTGGTGATGATTTTAATAATGATATTACTCCCAGACTTGGAACCTACTTTGCAGATGATGAATTTAAATGTTCCATAAAATTTGGTTCATCGAGTTACTCAAACGGCTACTGGAAAGCCTGGACAACAGTCATATCTGGATGGAAAGGAAATAAAGCTGGAGTTATCGACCAAGTTAATGACGACCCTATACTAGATCCAGGCTACCTTGAAGTACTAGGAACAAGTAAGTACTCTTCTACAGCAAGTTCAGGGCAAACTATTTATGTAGGGAATTACGAAACTACAACTACACGGGATGCGCGTCCCGGAGAAGTTGCACCTAATAAATTTTTCTATGGCGATACCGGAGCAAACCCTGGAGCAAACGCTATTATTAAAAGCCGTGTAGCGGACATTACTGATATTACGAATGAATCTGCTGTGGGTGACGTGTTTAGCGTAATTGATACTCGATTTAGAGTCGCAGATACTAAACGAGATACTCCCTACGATAGAACGATTCAGGGGTACAAAAATATACCAGCGGTACCCGCACCACACCCTGCTTGGCTATTCAGTAATCCTTTATCAACCTATTCGTCTAATGCTCCACTAGGAGGATTGCCGGCTATTGGAAATGCAAGTTTGAGAACCCAGCTTTACGGCGGTGATCAACTTAATCTGCTTGGCGGCACCGCTAACTGGTCAAATATTTTAGCGAATGATTATGCTTTTGCTAATGGAGCCAGAGCGCTGGGTGGAATTTCACACGAGGCGCAGGGAGCGAACTCGGTGATCGAAGTCGAAATTCCACAGACG